>CAYNMP010000006.1:84444-183196 GCA_964398475.1 uncultured Chitinophagaceae bacterium
GTGCCGTTTCCATTTAAATCCCAACACGCTAAACCAACTCCCGTTGCTCCGGTGGCTCCTGTTGCTCCCGTATTACCTGTGGATCCAGCAGCCCCTGTTGCTCCGGTATCTCCGGTTGCCCCTGTAACTCCGGCAACTCCTGTACTTCCGGTAGCACCTGTTACTCCTGTAGTTCCTGCTGCTCCGGTTGCTCCGATATCACCCGTTGATCCGGTAGCTCCCGTTGAGCCGGTTACACCAGCAGTTCCTGTACTTCCGGTTACTCCGGTAGCGCCAATTGGTCCTACTCCG
This sequence comes from uncultured Chitinophagaceae bacterium, assembly GCA_964398475.1. Taxonomy (GTDB): domain Bacteria; phylum Bacteroidota; class Bacteroidia; order Chitinophagales; family LD1; genus CALAYL01. The sequence continues at coordinate 84,736 of CAYNMP010000006.1, forward strand.
GAACAATCTCCTAAACTTGGTATTCCGTTTCCATCTAAATCTTCCGTAGCAACATCAAACGTGCCGTTTCCATTTAAATCCCAACACGCTAAACCAACTCCCGTTGCTCCGGTGGCTCCTGTTGCTCCCGTATTACCTGTGGATCCAGCAGCCCCTGTTGCTCCGGTATCTCCGGTTGCCCCTGTAACTCCGGCAACTCCTGTACTTCCGGTAGCACCTGTTACTCCTGTAGTTCCTGCTGCTCCGGTTGCTCCGATATCACCCGTTGATCCGGTAGCTCCCGTTGAGCCGGTTACACCAGCAGTTCCTGTACTTCCGGTTACTCCGGTAGCGCCAATTGGTCCTACTCCGGAACAATCACCTAAACTTGGTATTCCGTTTCCATCTAAATCTTCCGTAGCAACATCAAACGTTCCATTCCCATTTATATCCCAACACGCTAAACCAACACCAGTGGGACCAGTTGCACCAGTTGGTCCTGTAGGCCCGATTGGCCCTGCAGCTCCCGGTGAACCTGCCGGCCCTTGAGGTCCGGTAGCACCGTTGTTTCCTGCAGCACCAGGCACACCTGTTGCTCCGGTCGGACCAACAGGTAATGTCACATTAGTTGACGTGCCATTACTCAAATTAATCGTCATAGTGCCGTTTCCGTTATCAATAATACTTTGCACACCTACTCCATTTAATCCGGCAGCACCTGTGGCACCTGTTGCGCCAATAGGTAAGTTCACATTATAGGAAGTACTGTTCGATAAATTAATGGTTGCTGTTCCATTCCCATTATCAACTATTGTTGTTATACCAACTCCATTTGTACCCGTTGCGCCTGTGGCTCCTCCACTTCCGCTTGTGCATAAACTTTTGAAGATTGATACCGATCCGTCAAAATAATACAAGCAATTAAAAGTGGTGTTATAGACCAACAACCCGCTAGCCGGAGCAGCAATTGCATTCATCTGCACGTTTGTCATACGGGGAACAAGGAATCCTTTGTCGGGAGACGATAAGTCTAGAATTGAACTAGGATGCGGTGTTGGAGTACCAATACCCACATTGTTTTGGGCGTTCACCATTGAACCAAAGCAAAATACGTATACGAAAGACAGTAGTACATGTTTCTTCATAACACAGTTTATGTTATGAAAGTACAAAAAAAAGTTAACAGAAACGACTTAGTGGATAAAAAATAACCCAGGAGCGAAACCAGCAATAATTGTTATCAACACAGCTATTGAAGCAACAGTGATGTAAACAAAATTGGGAGAAAACGAATCCTCATTGTCAGGCTTACTAAACATCATGATGATGACTTTGAAATAGTAATAAAAGGCTACGACTGAATTGATAATGGCAAAAACTGACAACCAAAAATAACCTCCTTTAATGGCACTCGACAGCAGTAAATATTTCGCAAAGAATCCTGCAAAAGGAGGAATTCCTGCAATCGATAACATTGCAAATGTGAGCAAAAGAGCAGCTACAGGATGCTTATGTGCCAATCCTTTAAACGCATCAAATTTCTCCGAACCTGAATATTTGCTCACCGCAATGGCAATAGCAAAAGCGGCTACCGATGATAATGCATAGGCTACAGCATAGAAAAACAAAGCAGAACCCCCATTTTCATTTGGCAAAAGGATGGCAAACAACATGAACCCTGCATTGGTAACACCTGAAAATGCCAGCATACGTTTAAACGAATCTTGACGAATAGCGGATAAGTTACCTACCAAAATGGTAAGGGCAACAACTATAGCAATGACAAGCTTGAAATGACTACCTGCATCCACAAAACATACTGCGAACAATTTGTAAAATGCAGCAAAGGATGCTACTTTTCCTAATGTTGCCATTAATGCTGTAATGAGCATTGGAGAACCTTCATAAACATCAGGCGCCCAAAAATGGAAAGGAACAGCCGATACTTTGAACAATAATGCAACTAACACTAAGATAATTCCAATATAGAAAGTAATATCCGGATTCTGACCACTTGCATAGACAGCAATAGTGGCTAAATTAAAACTTCCCGATGCACCATAAATCAAGGTAATCCCCATTAATAAAATACCAGAAGCAAATGATCCCATAAGGAAATACTTCATGGCGGCCTCGTTCGATCGCACCTCGCGCTTGTTTGTTCCAGCAAGGATATAAAATGAAATAGACATTACTTCCAAGCCAATGAAGAACATGGTCATATTGGAAAAAGAAACCAATGCTAATGCACCACAAAGTGTAAAGATGATAATAGAGATGTAATCTGAAATCTTATCCTTCTGTGTAGTATAAAAATCATACGATAAAGCAATAAGCAGTATGGCTATAACAATCAATAACAACGAAAATGAAGTAGAAAAATTATCTACGCGTAACATATCGCTGAAGAATGGTTCGAAGTGAACATTTAAATCGCAATACGTTAATCCTCCTATCACACACAACGCCACCAACGCAATCGGAATAATGAATTTTCGAAGATTCAATATCTCGGCCAGCATACAGAAAATGCCCAGTAAAGATGTATATGTTAATGTTTTCACGTTCTCTTTAAATTTCGTTTATCGCAAAGAAGCCCCTAAAATAGTTCCACTTGCTGTTTGCAAAAGATCAAATACCAATTTCGGATAAACACCGAAAATAAATACACAAGCAATTAATACCACAAACACCAACAACTCCGTTGTTTTCAAATCTTCAAACTTCTCGGTTCGAGAATTTACATTGCCTAAAAATACGCGTTGAGTCATCCACAACATATATACTGCGCCTAAAACAATTGTTGTTCCTGCTAATACAGCCAACCATGTGTTATATTGAAACATAGAAAACAACAATAAGAATTCACCTACAAAACCATTTGTGAGCGGAAGGGCTACAGAGGCCAATACCATAATCACAGCACAAGTGAAGAACTTTGGTGCCACTGTTCTAATTCCTCCTAACTGACTAATAGACAATGTACCTGTTCGTTGTAAAATAATTTCTGCAATGAAGAAGGCACCAACCACGTTCACACCATGTGCTAACATTTGAATGGATGCGCCTTGAAAACCTTCATTCGTCAACACTAAAGTTCCTGCTGCAATCAATCCAACGTGAGAAAGTGAAGAATAAGCCAACAAGCTTTTCAAGTTATCTTGACGAATAGCAATGATGGCTCCATAAATCACCCCAATCACACACAAGGCGATTACATATGGTGTCCAAAACGCAGTACCTAAAGGGAATACAGGAATTAACCAACGAATTAATCCATAGATACCCATTTTCAACATGATACCGGAAAGTAACATCGTTCCTATGGTTGGCGATTCACGATACGTATCTGCCTGCCAAGTGTGAAAAGGGAAAATCGGAATCTTGATGGCAAATGCCGCAAAGAAAAAGGCAAACAAGATAATCTGATCTTTGCTATCTAAAGACGAAGAGTATAACGTTGCTAAATCCAACGAACCTAACTTCACATATAAATACATAAAGCCAAGCAACATAAACAATGAACCTGCAATGGTATAAATGAAAAACTTAAATGCTGTTCTAGTACGTACTTGCTCATCCGGATTTTCGCTCCACAACCAAACAATGAAGTAGATAGGCAACAACGCTAACTCCCAGAAAATGTAGAATAAGAATCCATCAGCTGCTGTGAACACACCTACTAATCCGAATTGCATTAATAATACTAAAGCATAAAGTGCAGCTTCGTTCTTGAATGATTTCTGATACGATGCCAATACAATAACAGGAACAAGAAAGTTAGTCAGTAATAACAACCAAATACTTAAGCCATCTACTAACAATGAAAAATGGATATTCATTTCAGGAATCCAATTCGCTGTGAATTGAAGAGAACCAGTTTCGCTGTGCGCTACTGAGAGGTAAACGCCAATAGATAGAACAAAGGTAGCAGCAGAGAATAGCAACGCCAATACTTTCGCCATTTTATTTCCAAGTGCAAAGGTGGCCACCGATGCAATTAGAGGTAATATGAATGTTATTAATAGTAAACTCATTTCTTCTATCCCTTATTCAACTTAAATAAAAACGTACGCCAGAATTAAACTAATCGCCACAACCATCACCAACAAGTAAAATCCAATATTCCCACTTTGTAAACTTCTAATGCGCTTTCCTAAATTCATCGATAAGCCGGCAGAACCTTCTACCAACTGACCATCAATCAAGGCCTTGTCAACAATAGCAAATAAAGTAGACGACAGTGCTGCAATCGGTTTAACGAAAATGGCATTGTACAATTCATCCACTCGGTATTTGTCGTATACTAAAGCAGCAAAACCTTTCAATTCGCCTTCTTTAGCCGGTAATTGCTTTTTAGCGATGTACAGACTGTAAGCGATTCCAATTCCAATTAGCGCTAACGTTGTAGCCAATCCCATTAAGGCAAATTCAGTAGAAATAGCTATGTGCTCATGACCTTCTGCATGTGGGAAAATTGGAGCTAAATAATGGTTCAACCAATGGGGAAATGAGTATAATTCCGGAATTTCGGGTATCCCCATTAATCCTCCCATAACAGCCAAAACAGCAAGAATCACTAAAGGAATAGTAATCGTGGCCGGTGATTCGTGCAAATGATGCTCTTGCTCGTGTGTTCCTCTAAACGATCCGAAGAATGTCAAGAACACCAAACGGAACATATAAAATGCTGTTAGAAAAGATGCTAATGAACCAATTACCCAAAGTACTTTATTCGCTTCAAATACATGCGCTAAAATTTCATCCTTTGAGAAGAAACCGGAGAACGGTGGAACTCCTGCAATAGCAATGGAAGACAATAAAAATGTGATGAAAGTAATCGACATCCATTTTTTCAAACCACCCATGTTACGAATATCTTGTTCGCCACCCATAGCGTGAATCACTGAACCTGAACCCAAGAATAAACAAGCTTTAAAGAATGCGTGAGTAGTTACATGAAATACACCTGAAGTATACGCTCCAACGCCCATCGCTAAGAACATCAATCCTAATTGCGATACAGTTGAATAAGCCAATACTTTCTTAATATCATTCTGCAAAACACCAATGGTTGCTGCAAATAGCGCTGTAACGGCACCCACACCTGCAATAAACGAAAGTGTTTCAGGAGCCATAGAGAACAAGAAGTTTGCCCGAGCAATCAAGAAAATACCCGCTGTTACCATCGTAGCTGCGTGAATCAATGCTGATACAGGTGTTGGTCCGGCCATCGCATCCGGCAACCAAGTGTACAATGGTAATTGAGCCGATTTACCCATAGCTCCTACAAACAAACACATGGTAATGGCAATCAATAAACCATGAGAAGCTTGAGTAGACGCCAATGCTTCTTTCAATTGTCCGTAGTTTAATGTTTTGAAATAGAACAAAATCAAAAACATACCAATCAAAAAGCCTAAGTCGCCAATACGGTTCATGATGAAGGCTTTCTTAGCCGCATCATTATAAGGCTGATTTTTGAACCAGAATCCAATCAATAAATAAGAACACAATCCTACCCCTTCCCAACCAATGAACATCACTAAGAAGTTGTTGCCTAAAACAAGTAACAACATGAAGAAGATAAACAAGTTCAAGTAAGCAAAGAAGCGAGAAAAGTTCTCGTCATCGTGCATGTAGCCAATAGAATAAACATGAATCAAAAATCCGATGCCTGTGATAATCATCAACCACAAACCCGATAATTGATCCAACAATAAACCGAATGAAATTTTTGTTTCGCCTGCCGTAATCCAATCGAATACATTAGCATCGATAGGTGCTTGCGTACCACCAACAAAGCCAAAGAAATAAATACTTGAAATAACGAAAGAAACGAAAACAGCGAGAGAACTGATTATTCCGGATACACTTTTCGGCAAGGATTTTCCCATCAATCCGTTGATGAGGAATCCCACGAGAGGAGCAAGTATTAAAACGTATAAATTCACCACTTTAAATCCTTTTTGCCCTGCGGCTTTTATTAATTTTTCAATGCTTTCAAATCGTCAATATCCACCGAGTGAATATTTCTAAATATCGTTACCAAAATGGCTAAGCCCACAGCCACCTCCGCTGCAGCGACTGCCATCACAAAAAACACAAATACTTGTCCGCTCGCATCATGATGATACGTAGAGAACGCTACTAACAATAAATTCACTGAGTTCAACATCAACTCCACACACATAAAAATGGTGATGGCATTTCTGCGGAACAACACGCCAAACACACCAATGGTGAATAAGAATGCACTGAGTATTAAATAATATTTAATCGAAACTACGTCTAATATGGCTAACATCGGTGTCATTATGCAACAGTGGTTTTCTCTTTCTTCGTTAATAAAACAACCCCTACCATGGCCGATAACAGCAAAATGGAAATAAACTCGAACGGATAGAAATATTCATCCATCAATACTTTTCCTAAGGCTTTAATCGAACCAATATCTACTGTGTTATTACTCATCGGCATCAACGTTGCCGTTTTGCTCACTGCCGCTACTAACACCAATCCTAAAATAATGGCTGCTACTAAAGCGCCTAATCGCGCCATTGCCGGTTTATGTTGCTCGGTTTCTTCGTTCAAGTTAAGCAACATGAGCGTAGTTAAGAACAACACCATAATTGCCCCTGAATAAACGATAATATGTACGATGAATAAAAATTGAGCATTCAAAAGCAAATAATGCCCTGCTATAGAAGAGAAACAAATCAAAAGATAAATGGCACTGTGAATCGGGTTTTTAGATAAAACCGTCATCAATGCACTACCGATGGCAATAACAGATAAAATCAAAAAAGTTATTTCTACTAAACTCATTACAATACTTGTTGTTGCTGATTCATCACTAATTTATCCTTTCCGTAAATAAATCCTTCACGTGTATACTCCGGATTTACTAATTCTTCTGTTAAGAAAATCGCTTCTTTCGGACAGGCTTCTTCGCACAATCCGCAGAAAATACAACGCAACATATTAATCTCATACGTACTGGCGTATTTTTCTTCGCGATACAAATGTTCCTCTCCTTTCTCGCGCTCTGCTGCTTTCATGGTAATGGCTTCAGCCGGACAAGCCAACGCACATAACCCACAAGCCGTGCAACGTTCAGCACCGTTTTCATCGCGCATTAATACGTGACGACCACGATATACCGGAGAAAACTCACGCTTTTGTTCAGGATACTGAATCGTTTTTTTGCGACTGAAAAAGTGTTTCATTGTAATTCCCATGCCCTTAATGATGCCTGGCAAATACAATTGCTCGGAGAGTGTCATCTCTTTACGAGAAACATCTACTTTTTTTCCGCTGAGCGATATGGAAGTAAAATCTGTCATCAATAGTTCTGCAAATGTATTTTTTGAATTAATGATTCAAAACAATTTTCGTAATCAATTATCCACTTTTAGTTCGTTAATAGTATTACTACCCCTGTAATGATAATATTTAGAATAGACAATGGAATCAATATTTTCCAACCTAAGTTCATCAATTGGTCGTAACGGAAACGCGGCAAGGTCCATCTTACCCACATGAAAAAGAATATGAAGAAGAATATTTTGGCGAACAATACCACTACACCTAAGATAGCTGCTGCGTTTAAACCTACAGCAGTAGCTACAGTATCATAAAACGGATAGTTATAACCTCCGAAGAACAGGGTAGCAATAATCGTAGATGAAATAAACATGTTCACATATTCAGCGAAAAGAAAGAATCCTAGTTTCATCGATGAATACTCGGTGTGGTAACCGCCAATCAATTCGGCCTCACACTCGGGTAAGTCGAAGGGTGTACGGTTAGTTTCAGCAAACGAGCAAATCAAAAAGACTAAAAAGGCTAATGGTTGCTTGAACACGATCCATGAGAAATAAGGGAATTTGCCTGTCCAATCGATAAAATTGCTTTGCTTTTCTGCAATATCTCTTAAACTTAATGAACCCACCAACATCAACACGGCTATAATCGACAATCCCATGGCCACCTCATACGATATCATTTGCGATGAAGCACGCACAGCGCCTAATAATGAATACTTATTGTTAGAAGCCCAACCGCCAATCATAATTCCATACACACCAATCGAAACAACACCAAACACATATAACATGGCAATGTTCACATCCGCCACTTGCAAATCGATATGTAGTCCGAAAAGGTTTAAGGATTTCCCCCAAGGAATAACAGCACTCGTCATTAATGCAGTACTCATAGCGATACCCGGACCTACAATAAACAACCATTTGTTCGGTGTATTCGGAATGAAATCTTCTTTGGTGAACATTTTCACGCCATCGGCCAATGGTTGCAACAATCCTAACGGACCGGCACGGTTGGGACCCACACGATCTTGAAAATAAGCGGCAATAATACGTTCCGCAAACGTTGAATAAAGTGCGATGAACATGGTAATTCCGAAAATCACCAAAATCAATACGAGTTTTATAATCAGTGCTGTTTCCATTTCTTGTTTATTCGTTGTTCTACTTCGTTTATTTCACATTAATCATGCTAATGGCCTTGCGATCTTCCGCACGCCCTGTTAGCACTGTTTGGTCAGGCGTATCAAACTCTACCGTTTCCATTTTGCCGGAATAATTATTCTGATTAATCACAGAATACTTTGCAAATTTTCGTGGTCCGTCAATTGTCCAATCGCTCATATTTTTCTTTTCGAAACGACAGGTATTACAGATAAAATCTTCCACCTCGTTGTACTCATTTTTTCGAGCGCTAACACGAAGAATTTCTTCTCCGAAATTGTACAAAGTAACTTTACCGCAACATTTATCGCAATCTCTATGCGCATCCATTGGTTTTGTGAACCATACACGCGATTTGAAACGGAAGGTTTTATCTGTTAATGCGCCTACCGGACAAACATCTATCATATTACCGCTCCATTCGTTATCAATATTCTTTTGAATGAAAGTAGAAATCTCGGCATGATCGCCACGATTCATCACCCCATGACAACGCTCCGGTGTTAATTGATCGCCCACGAAAGTACAACGGTAGCAAAGGATACAACGATTCATGTGCAATTGAATCTTATCGCCAATATCGATTTTTTCAAATGTTCTTCTTCCTTCTTGATATCGTGTTGCTTCTTTCCCGTGATTGAAACCTAAATTTTGCAAATCGCACTCTCCGGCTTGGTCGCAAATAGGGCAATCGAGCGGGTGATTGATCAGCAAGAATTCAGTTACCGATTTACGCGCTTCACTCACACGCTCAGAAGAACCACTTTTCACTTCCATGCCATCCATTACTGTGGTGCAGCAAGAAGCTACTAACTTAGGCATTGGCGTTGGATTCGCATCCGAACCTTTCGATACTTCCACTAAGCAGCAACGGCATTTGCCCCCGCTACCTTTGAGTTTGCTGTAATAACACATAGCCGGTGGAACTACATCTCCACCAATCATACGCGCTGCATTCAGGATGGTTGTTCCCGGTTCTACCTCTACGCTTTGTCCGTCAATCGTTACTTTCATCTCGGTCGTAATTTCTTATTAAACTAATACTTCTTCTTTCTTCACTAAATGTTTCACCTTTTCCCATGGCTCAGCCACAAAGTGATTTCTGTCTTTTATCTTCTCAGGATATTTCACATGGAATTCAAATTCATCGCGGAAGTGACGAATAGCAGCAGCCACAGGCCATGCAGCGGCATCACCCAGCGGACAAATCGTATTTCCTTCAATTTTGCGTTGAATTTCCCAAAGCAAATCAATGTCTTCCATGTTGCCATAGCCGTGCTCGATTCTCCATAAGATTTTTTCCATCCAGCCTGTTCCTTCACGGCAAGGCGAACATTGTCCGCAACTTTCGTGATGATAGAAACGCGAGAAATTCCATGTGTTGCGCACTACACAAGTAGTATCGTCATACACAATAAAACCGCCTGAACCCATCATTGATGCACTGGCGAAGCCTCCATCGGAAAGCGATTCGTAAGTCATCAAACGCGGTTCGCCTTTGGCATTTTTATAGAATAATTCAGCAGGTAAAATAGGTACACTCGATCCGCCCGGCACAACAGCCTTCAACGGACGATCGCTGTACATACCGCCCAGATACTCATCACTGTTTATGAATTCGTCTACCGGTAAGCCCAATTCAATTTCATACACGCCCGGATTCTTAATGTGCCCTGATGCAGAAATCAATTTTGTTCCTGTACTTTTTCCAACACCAATTTTTGCATATTCCTCGCCACCATTATTCACGATATATGGAATTGCAGCAATACTTTCTACGTTATTGACCACGGTTGGATTTCCCCACAACCCACTCACCGCAGGGAATGGAGGTTTAATTCTTGGGTTCCCGCGTTTCCCTTCCAACGATTCAATCAATGCTGTTTCTTCTCCACAGATATAAGCTCCGGCACCGCAAGTAACATGCACATCTAAATCGTAGCCACTGCCTTTAATATTTTTACCTAACCAGCCATTGGCATAGGCTTCGTTGATGGCTCTTTCCAAAATACGATACACCCACATGTATTCGCCACGGATGTAGATATAGCTCAAATGCGCCTCCAAAGCAATACTGCCGGTAATCATTCCTTCAATCAACAAGTGAGGTAACTTCTCCATTAAGTAACGATCTTTGAAAGTACCCGGTTCCGATTCATCGGCATTACACACTAAATGGGCAGGTTTACCGCTTTTTTTATCGATAAAACTCCATTTCATACCGGTTGGGAAACCCGCTCCACCTCTACCGCGAAGACCTGATTTTTTCACCTCCTCCACAATATCCAAAGGAGCCATTTTCAATGCTTTTTCCACCGATGCATAACCACCTACTTTGCGATACGCTTCGTAGCCTTGGATGCCCGGTACATTGATGTGCTCTAATAGTATTTTTTTACTCATAACTTATATTTGATTTTGCTGAACGGGTCAGACAAAAAGATAATGCTCTATACTTTACTTATTAATTCAACTTTCCCTGCTCTACAATCTTCAATCAATTGATCGATTTTTTCTTTCGTTAAAAACTCGTGATAGAAATCGCCCAATTGCAACATCGGTGCGTATCCGCAAGCCCCTAAGCATTCCACTCCGCGCACACTGAACAAACCATCAGGAGTAACTTCACCTTCTTTCACCCCTAGCTTCTGACAAGTGTATTCCATCATATCCTCCGCTTTGCGCGTTGCACAGCAAGACGTACGACAGAACTCCAACATATATTTCCCTACCGGCTTATGGTTGTACATGGAGTAGAATGTAGCCACCTCATATACTTCAATGGGCTTGATGCTCAATATTTCAGCAATCTTATCCATTAAATCTGTTGTCAGATAATCGTCATTTTCATTTTGCACTTCGTGCAGAATGGTAATGAGAGCCGACTTCTGTTTCCCTTCCGGATAACGGCTGATGAGGGTTTTAATTCTTTCCTGTAATCGTTCGCTTAATACTACTTCTGACATCTTGCTTCTTTTTTCTAATTCTATATTTTATGCATCCAACTCGCCTGCAATCACGTTCATCGAACTCATGGTCAAAATGGCATCACTTAATAAACCACCTTTAATCATTTCGGTGTATCCTTGATAGTAGATAAAGCATGGTCTGCGGAAATGCAAACGGAATGGAACACGGCTTCCATCGCTAATCAAATAAAAACCAAGCTCCCCATTTCCACCTTCTACTGCATTGTAAATTTCTCCTTTCGGCACCGGAATTTCACCCATCACAATTTTGAAGTGATAGATTAAGGCTTCCATGTTGTTGTACACTTCGTGTTTCGGAGGCAAATAATAATCCGGTACATCAGCATGATATGGACCTTCCGGCATTTTATCCAACGCCTGACGAATGATACGTAAACTCTGCATTACCTCTTCGTTGCGCACCATGTAACGATCGTAAGTGTCGCCCGTTTTTCCAACCGGCACATCAAATTCAAAATCTTCGTATGAAGAATATGGATTCATTTTGCGCACATCGTAATCTACACCGGCTGCACGTAAGTTTGGTCCGGTGAAACCATAGCTGATAGCACGTTCTGCAGAAATTGGTCCGCAGTTAATACAACGGTGCATGAAAATCGTATTGCGCGTAAGCAACTGATTGAACTCTTCCCAAGCCTTTGGAAATTCTTCCATGAAAGCATTGATTTTCGCCCACGTGCCCGGAGACCAATCGCGCTCCCAGCCTCCGATTCGGCCCATGTTGGTAGTTAAACGAGCACCACAAATTTCTTCGTAGATTTCGTATACTTTTTCTCGATATTGGAAAACATACAAGAAACCGGTTAACGCACCTGAATCCACACCTAACACCGAGTTGCAAATCAAGTGATCGACAATGCGCGCCAATTCCATGATGATAACTCGCATGTATTGAACGCGTTTTGGCACTTCGATGCCTAAGAATTTCTCTATAGTAATCCACCAACCCATATTGTTTATAGGCGATGAACAATAATTTAAACGATCGGTAAGTGGTGTGATTTGATAGAAAGGACGATTCTCGGCAATCTTCTCAAAGGCACGGTGGATATAGCCTAGCGTTTGTTCGGCATCCACAATTTTTTCGCCATCCATGAGCAACACATTTTGGAAAATTCCGTGTGTTGCCGGGTGAGAAGGTCCTAAATTCAGAATCGACAATTCGCTTCCATCTTCATTCTCTTTTTGGCGAATGAGATCAGCGTAACGTTTCTCTATTTTTGTTGAAATTGGTGCGGACATTTAGTTCGTTTTTTTTTGTTATAAGCCACTAGCTATTAGCTATTAGAATGGGGAGATTTACTCGAACGGCTTACCTTATTGATTAGGGAAGCGAGCATTCTTTGTATTTCATCTAAAAGCAACAGAGCATCATTTATTTTAATTTCGTTTATCAATTTTAATTCAACCAATATTATTAATTCTGTCTCTAATTCAAATGCCGAGCCTTGTGCTATTCCTAAAAACTGCTTTCGCTCTCCTTCACTATTTCTGCCGTTGGCTTCAGCAATATTAGCAGGAATGGAAACTACTGCTCTTTTTATCTGTGAAACCAATCCATATTCCTCACTCTTTGGCAAATCTTTACTCAATTCATAGACTAACTTTACTAAGTTTATTGACTTTTGCCAAACAATCAATTTCTTATATTCTTTCATCTCCCTTCAATCCATTTCTTCTCTAATGGCTAAAAGCTATCAGCTAATAGCTTTCTTTTCTCTTCCAAAATAGCGGTCATCTTTATCAGTTCTTCCTTGATCTTCCATAGGAAACTCTTTGCGCATCGGGAAAGAAACCATTTCATCCATATTCAAAATACGCTTCAAATCAGGATGGTTTTCAAAATTGATTCCGTAAAAATCATACGTTTCGCGCTCTTGCCAATTCGCTGATTCAAACAAATCGGCTATTGAAGCTACAGTAGGTTGTGCACCATCTAAATACACTTTAATGCGCACTCTCTTGTTGTCTAACCAATTGTGCATGTGATAAATAACTGCAAACTGTCTACTAGCATCGTTATCCGGGAAATGTGCTCCACACACATCGGTCAAAAAGTTGAAGCGAAGTGTAGCATCATCGCGCAAAAAAGCAACGAGTTCGTGCGAAACAGCAGCATTCACTTCAAAAACAAGCAAGCCGAAATTTTCTTCGAAAGCATTAACCTGCTCTCCGAATTTTTCGGTCAAGATGGTTTGAATTACTGTATTATCTAAAGCCATGAGATCAATTTATATTAATTCCGTAAGAGGCCATCAACGCTTTGTATTCAGGCGTATCTCTACGATTAAAAGATTCGGTTTCTACTAATTTTTGTAGGTGCATGATGCCCTCTAAAATTTGCTCGGGACGAGGCGGACAACCCGGCACATATACATCCACCGGAATTACTTTATCGATACCCTGCAAAACCGAATATGTATCGAACACACCACCCGATGAAGCACAAGCGCCAACGGCAATTACCCAACGCGGTTCAGCCATTTGCTCGTAAACCTGACGAAGAATGGGTCCCATTTTTTTACTGATGGTGCCCATTACCATTAACATATCGGCTTGACGAGGCGAAAAGCTCAATCGCTCTGAACCAAAACGGCCCAAATCGTAGGTAGAGGCCATGGTAGCCATGAACTCGATACCACAACATGAAGTAGCAAAAGGCAAGGGCCACATGGATTTTGAACGCGCCAAACCAACTACTTGGTCAAGTGTGGTAGCGAAGAAACCTTCACCGGTCAATCCTTTCGGAGCTTCAACCATTTTTATATCACTCATACACGAACTAATTTTCAAATTACGATTATCAAACTTCAACTATCACGCTAACAAATTACTTATAGGCAATGTTCAATGTTATTACTCCCAATCCAAGGCTTTCTTCTTGATGATGTAGAAGAATCCAATCAAAAGCGTACCCATAAAAAGCAACATTTTCCATAAGCCAATAAAACCTAACTCTCTGAAATTCACTGCCCATGGGTAAAGGAAGATCACCTCCACATCAAACAAAACGAACAAAATGGCTACAATGAAATACTTAACTGAAAAGGGAATACGTGCATTGCCGTACGATTGAATTCCGCACTCGAAATTGGCGTCTTTAATACCGGAGTGACGTTTCGGTCCCACAATGGCCGACAAAAAGAGCATCAAAGCAACAAATGCCGCAGCAAAAACACATTGAATCAGTATCGGAAGGTAATTTATCGGAGTTTCTTGCATGACTTAAATTTGAACAAAAATAAAAGGCAATCTATATTTTACAACCCTTTTTATAAACAATTTCATTTCGGGGGTAAAAAAACAAGGCATTAGAAGTCCTCTTCCTTGGCGAAAACCGCTTCCCCTTTGGATTCGAAGAGATGTCCGTAGTGCTTTTTTGTTTCTGCATAAAATAGTTCGTAGGGAAAATCATCGAAAGTGCCATATTCGTGCAAATATTCCATGTATTTACATCCATCAGGAGAGAATTCCTGGAAAATAGAGTCGCTATGCCCATCAAAATCAAGGGGTTTGGTGTTAAATTTTTCGCATAACGATTTGTTAAAAGCCGGAGTACATTTCACCCATTCGCCATCCAATAGAAACTCGTTATAGCCGTGAAATACGAATTTGTCGGTTTTCAGCATCTCCACAAACTTTTTCGTAGATAGGTGATTACGTACTATTGAAAATCCTAAGCGTGACGGAATACCCGCAAAACGAGTGCAAGCCGCCAAGACCAAAGACTTTTCGATACAATACCCTACCCCTCGCTTAAGCGTAATACTAGCTGAAATCACATCCGGATTCATTACCAAATGCCAAGGCGAATAAACAATTTCATCGCGAACGGCATAGTACAACGCAATGGCTTTTTCGCGATCAGTTGTGAGCCCTTCCGTATGCTTTTGGGTAAACGCCTGAATGGCAGGGTCGTTAAAATCAATAAAACGGGTGGATTGTAAGTATTTGGCTAAATCGTTCATGTTGGGTGCAAAATAATTCATTTTGTGATATCTTTTTATGCAGTACTTTCGCAGCCTAACTATTTAACAATGCAAACAGATTGGCAAGCGGCTTTAGGCGATTTTAAATTTAAAATGAAGTTGGCGCTCCGATGGAGCGATGTAGATGAAGCCGGGCATGTAAACAATGCGGTATACCTAACCTATTTCGAAGAAACGAGAGTGGTTTATTTCAACGAATCGGTGCAATGGGACTGGAAAAAGGATGGGGTAATTTTGGCCAATGCCAATGTGAATTATATCCGTCCGTTGTTTTATCCTGAAAATGCTTTTGTTTATGCACGCACTATTCGCATAGGTTCTAAAAGTTTAGAGCTTGAATATATTGTAGTGGTAGAAAACGGTGATAAAAAAGATTTGATTGCCAAAGGCACAACTGTATTAGTGATGTTTGACTACAAGAGCAATCAATCGGTAGCGGTCCCGGCAGAAATTCGTGCAAAGTTGAACGCTTATGAACAAAAAACCTTTTGACCACTATGTTGATTCGTATCAATCCGGATAATATTGATGACCGACTGATTAATCAGATTGTGTTGACGTTAAAGAAAGGGGGAATCATCATCTACCCTACCGATACGGTGTACACTTTGGGTTGCGACCTCACGCACCCTGATGCATATGAGAAAATCTGCAAACTGAAACAGATAAAACCTAACAAGGCCAACTTCTCTATTGTATGTTACGATTTGAGTCATATTTCCGATTTCACATTAAATGTGGGCAATGCATGTTTTAAAATGATGAAGCGTGCGCTTCCAGGTCCTTATACATTCATCTTGAATGCGAACAATTCTGTATCGAAAATTTTCGGTTATAACAAAAAAACGATTGGTATTCGTGTGCCGGACAATAACATTTGCCGAGCAATTGTGGATGCATTGGGGGCGCCAATTATTTCGGCATCAATCAAGCACGATGATACAGTTTTAGAATACATCACCGACCCGTTAGAATTGTATGAGCAATACGAAAACATTGTAAATATTGTGATTGACGGTGGTGCAGGTGGCAATGAGCCATCAACGATTATAGATTATACCGGATCTGAACCTGTTTTGGTGAGAGAGGGGAAAGGAAATTTTGAGGATATTTAAGATTTGAGATTTTTTGATTTAAGATTTCAGGGCTCGCAGCATTCGATCTTTTCCGTTAATATCTTTTTTGATGGTTACATCTTTATAGCCTAATTGCTCAGCAATTGCTGCAATTTCGTTGGCATAGAATTCATTCATTTCGAAATATAATCGTCCTCCGGGTGGAAGAAATTGTTGTCCGATCTCACTGATACGTTGATAGAACAATAACGGTTGGTTTTCCGGAAATAGCGCCAGATGTGGTTCGTAGAGCAACACATTATCATCCATGAGTTTTTTTTCATCGTCACCAATGTATGGAGGGTTGCTAACAATTACATCGTATGGGCGAGAAGGCGTTGAATGAAGAATATCTAACACGCTAAAGTTAACCGTAGTATTATTGAGCGCTGCATTTGCTTTTGCCATCTCCACTGCATTTTCTGAAACATCAACTGCATCTACTTCTGCATTCGGAAGATTTTTCGCTAAGGATACTGCAATACATCCGCTTCCGGTGCCAATATCTATAATGCTTTTAACCTGTTGTTCATTTTCGATAATCCATTGCACGAGCTCTTCCGTTTCCGGACGAGGAATAAGCACATCGGGATTCACATTAAACTTACAGCCGTAAAACAGTTCGAAGCCTAACACATGTTGGAAGGGTTCTTTCTTTTTCAACCGAGTAAGATATTCGAGCAAAACGCGTTCTTGTTCCACCGTTAAAATAAGATGTGTTTGCAGCGATTGATATAGCGAGTTCAATTGCATGACCTCTTCAAACATAAAGCGGGCAATAGTTGTAGCCTCGGAGCGCTCGTAAATTTCGCTCAACGTATCTACATACAATTTTCTGATTTCACCTAAAGTCAATGGTTGAATTTTCTGCAAGTAATGGATTCTTAAGCGAAAGAGGAAATTATCAAACTTAACTATCCCATATAGAATATTATTTTAGCGACATGCAACAGCACGAAATGTTTATGCAACGATGTATTGAGCTGGCCGAAAAAGGTTTGGGCTCGGCAGCACCTAATCCTATGGTGGGTGCGGTGTTGGTGCAAGAAGGAAGAATTATTGGCGAAGGCTTTCATGAAAAGTATGGCGAAGCTCATGCGGAAGTGAATTGTTTGCAATCAGTAAAAGCGGAAGACCGACATTTAATTTCATCTTCTACGCTTTATGTTTCGTTAGAGCCTTGTTCGCATTATGGTAAAACGCCACCTTGTTCGTTGTTGATTCTAGAAAACAATATTCCGAAGATTGTGATTGGAGCCAAGGATTCTTTCGAAAAGGTAAATGGCAAAGGTATTGAACAATTGCGTAATGCAGGAAGAGAAGTGATAGTGGGTGTTTTGGAAAAGGAATGCAAATGGCAGAATAGAAGATTCAATACTTTTCAACAGCAAAACCGTCCGTATATAATTTTAAAATGGGCCGAAAGTCAAGATGGATTTATTGCTCCTATTGGCAATACGAAATATTGGCTAACCAATGATTTCTCGAAACAATTAGTACATCGTTGGCGAACTGAGGAGCCTGCGATTATGGTGGGCTACAATACAGTGATGGCGGACAATCCACAACTTACTGCTCGCTTATGGAAAGGCAAAAATCCAATTCGGATAGTAGTAGACCAACATTGTACCTTACCGAAAACACAACAAATTTTTAGTACAGATGGCGAGTTGCTGCTATTTAATGCTTTACACGAAGAGCGGGTTGAAAACGTTAGCTATTGTAAAATTGATTTCACTCAATCGATTATTCCGCAAGTATTACAAACACTTCACAAGAAAGGCATTCAATCTGTTATTGTTGAAGGTGGACAAAAAATTTTAAATCTGTTTATCGAAGCGAATGTGTGGGATGAAGCCAGAGTGTTTAGAACCCAAGTAGAACTTCAAAATGGAATTGAAGCCCCTACCCTTTTATTCCCACCATCACACGAAGAAGGTATTGATACCGACAAACTTGTTACCTACTACAATTTAAATCATGATTGATATTATTCTTTGCATCATTTGCTGTGCATTATTGGTAATAGGTTTGAAGCTTTTCGATGTGAAAGGGGTGCAGTCTTTCCCTGCCATTGTGATTAACTACTTAACCTGTACGGTTTGCGGATTTCTGTTTTTAGAGAACAAAAACATTTCTATCATACATCAAACCGAATGGCTGAAATATGCGCTATTTCTTGGCTTACTCTTTATTTGCATTTTCTTAATTATCAACGAAACAGCCAAGCACTTTGGGGCAAGCACCGCTTCTGTAGCAATGAAACTGGGATTAGTTTTCCCGATAATATTTTCAGCCATTCTTTACCACGAACCCTTTTCTTCTCTTAAAATTATTGGGACAATTGCAGCATTAGTTGCAGTAATCTTATGTTCGTACAAACCGGCAGAAGAACATCATCAGCGCCATGCTTATTTATTTTTGCTGCCTTTAATTGCATTTATTGGAAGTGGCGCATGTGATAGTATTGTGCAATTCATGCAAAAAAACTACGTGAAACAGGCTGAAAGTGCAGTGTTCAATTTTGCGTTATTTTTTGCAGCTCTTTTTTGTGGAAGTATTCTTTTGTTAGTTCAATTACTTCGTAAAAAAGTGAGTATTGGCTTAAAAGAAATTATTGGAGGCATTGCATTAGGCATACCGAATTATTTTTCAATGTACTTTTTAGTGAGTGCGTTAAACAATTCAGGATATCAAAGTTCAGTGTTGTTTCCTACCATTAACATTGGTACAGTGCTCTTAACTACCTTTTTTTCACTGCTCTACTTCAAAGAAATCTTATCGAAACTCAATTGGCTTGGACTAGGATTAGCAGTTGTAGGTATTGGATTAATGTTCGTAGGATAAAAAAATGCTCTGCTATTGGGATAACAGAGCATTTCAAAAAATGGAATTTTATTATTTAGGTAAACTGACAAATTAAACCTCCCATTAACATAAAGGTGATAATCCAATAACCGGCAGATATAGCGATATACTTCCAACTGCGTTGCTCGAACATGGCTCCTGTAGCTACGATTGGCAATGCTAAAAAGAAACCTGTAAGTGTGCCGTGAAGTGCCCCGTGTTTAAAGCTTCTGAAATTGCTACCATGATTATCGATTAAATATTTCACGTGTTGTGCTAATTCAGATGTTGCGTTTGAAGCATCAGGCACTCCTTGCAACATAGAAATTAAGCCATTTTGGTGTATAACAATCATAGTCATACTAATACCGGCCATGAAGCTTAATACATAACACAATACCATAACGAGTACCATATTCATCCCTTTTCCGCTTTCAGGAGAAACACCTGTTTCCTTCATCCAGATTGTTCCGAAGACTTTCGGATTATACCAGATAAATCCAACAAAGGTTGGAACTAATGCGGCTGCAGCTATAACTAAATAGTTGATAAATAACATAATTTTTGGTTTTGGTGAATGACTAAATTACTACAATATTTTGATTACCAAATAAATGATAATGAAAAGTTGACTGTAATGATTTTGCAATATTATTTCCTTGATTAGCATTTCAAACGAAATCGTTTTATCTTGTAGTTATGAAAAGTATTTATTGCTTATTGACTTTAATGTTTGTTTTTGTTTATGGGTATGCGCAAGAACAAGCGTGTAAGATATCCTACTCGCCAGTTTTGATAAGAAATGCATCGGACGAAAAGGAAATTTTAAATTTCATCAACTCCAACTATGCGAATGAAATAGGGGCATCTACATTTGCGTTAATTGCTAAAACCGAGAGTCCTACAGCGTTTCATTATCTATTTCAGCAGGAGTATTTGATAATACCCATTTATCATGCCGATATAAAAGTAAATGTTTCAAAGCAAGGCAAAATTGTAAGTGTTTATTCCAATTTAATTGATGTAAATGCATTACAAAAGCCCACTGTTTTTCCTGCAGCGATAATGGATGCACTTTCAGAAAGTTGGCTAAATGCAAACGTTACCAATCAACAAGCACGCCAATCATATTGCTTTATTGCATCTGCAACTGCTCTTGTACCGGCTGTAAAAATTGTGTATAACGACAATAATAAAATTGCGCACGAAGTCGTTATTAATCAAAACGAAAGTCTCCAAACGCGAATAACATCTTCTTTTCTTGCACAAGATTCTTTGGTAACAGGCAAAGTATTTAACCCTGATCCGCTAACATCCGCTAATGTTGGGTATGGAGGAGCCTATCAAGATTTCAACGATTCTGATGTTGTTGTTTTGAACAATCAGCGACAAACCAAAACATTCAAAGCTCATTTCGATGGCTCAAGCTTCAACTTAAAAAATCAGTATATTGAATTGCGCGATAATAATGGAGATGGTATTTTACCGGTTACAAGCTCATCGCCTCTTTTTGACTATACCCGCCATCAGTCGGGTTTTGAGGATGTGAATGCCTATTATCATTTGACTAAACAAAGTGACTATATTCGTTCACTTGGCTTTAATGCAACCAGCCAATTAGTATATCCCGATCCGCATGGAGGAACGGGCGATAATTCTTTCTTTAATGAACCCAATACTATCTACTTTGGAACAGGTGGGGTAGATGATGCAGAGGATGCCGATGTGGTGATTCATGAATACACGCATTTTGTTTCCTATAATGCTGCACCTTCAACCAATTCGGGGCAAGATAGAAATAGTATTGATGAAGGCACCTGCGACTATTTTGCCGCATCCTACTCAAAATCGATAAGTGCTTATAATTGGACGAAAGTTTTTAATTGGGATGGAAACCCACCATTTTGGAATGGTCGTGTTGTGAATACCACCAAACGTTACCCGCAAAACATTTCAAACAATATCTATAAAGATGGCGAAATGTGGTCGTCAACGCTCATGCAGATTCACGATGAATTGGGTAAAGCCACTACCGATAGCCTCGTGTTGCAAACCATGTATCTTTTTGCATCGAATATGACTTATCCGCAAGCCGCACAAGCTTTACTTACAGCAGATACGATGCTTACCGGTGGCAAAAACTTTTGTGTGTTATACAAGTATCTATTTCTAAGAGGCTATTTACCGTTAACTGCTAATCCATGCGGTATCACAGGCTTACAAAACGTTCAAAGTTTGCCTATTCAACTGCTCCATATGCCGGGAGGCTTTTCAATCGAATCAATAGAAAACGATGTAAACATCAACGGATATACTATTATAGATGCGATTGGCAACACAGTTTATAAAGAGCGTTCTTCTTTCTTTGATAAGAAGCAAAACTATAGCCAAGGATTATATTTTGTTCAGGTAGAAACCAATCGTGGCAATAGAACTTTCAAAGTGCTTTTCTAAAAAAAATGGCCGACAAAATTGTCGACCACTACTTATTTCATTGTTTTGGAATTACTTGACTTTGGCAAATAAGCCCATGAATTTCGTCATCTCGCCAAGGTTGGAAATTTTGATTTTGCCCATCATGAAAGCCATTTGCGGATTAGTTTTTCCTAACTCTATAGCTGCATAATCAGCAGCTTTGGCTTTTACTTCGCAAGTAGGTTCACCAATAAGACCTTCCTCCACTGTTACCTTTTTGTCTTTTATTGTGATAGTAAAATCGCCTTCGCCATCCATTTTAAAATGAAAAATGCCTGCTGTATGGGCATCCACTTTATCTAACTTTAAACGATTAGGGAGCGAATACAAAATTTCTCGCGCTGTTTCCGGAGTTGATTGCTTTATTGAGTCTTGCGGAGTATTTAAAGTAGCAGATAGTGGCATTTCGGCTTTTTCAACCTCAGCTGCTGCTTCAGCACCTTGCCGTAAATTTTCATACACCGATTCATAACTTACTTTATCGATTAATGTTTTGGCAATAATCTCTTTCATGATTTCTGTTGTGCCGGCCACGATAGTACCCACACGGGCATCTCGATAGGCGCGCTCGATAGGATACTCCGTCATATAACCATAACCGCCAAACACCTGCAAGCATTCATCGACAATAGTTTTGCTTAATTCAGATGCCTTCAACTTAGCCATACTGCATTCTTTAACGGCAAACTGTCCATTAGCATGTTTCCAACAACAGTGATAGACAAACTGTTTAGTGACTTCCAATTCAGTAATCAAATCCACCATTTTATGGCGTAGTACTTGAAATTTCGAAAGCGGTTTATTGAATGCAGAACGCTCATCCAAATAATTCAATGTAATAGCGATTGCACTTTCGCTTCCGGCAACGCCTAAAATACCTGTCACCAAACGCTCTAACTGAAAGCTCTCCATGATGTAGAAAAAACCTTGGCCCTCTTGTCCAACACGGTTCGCTACCGGCACGCGAACATTATCAAAAAACAACTCCCCTGTATCGGAAGATTTCCAGCCCATTTTATCAAGCTTATTGGAGGTATAGCCCGGTGTTCCGGCATCTACAACAATTAAACTGATTCCGGCTGCTCCGGCAGTAGGATCGGTTTTACAAGCAACGGTTACAAAATTACCGTAAACACCATTGGTGATAAAGGTTTTGCTTCCATTGATAACATAGAAATCCCCATCACGAACAGCCGTAGTACGAATATTGGCCACATCCGAACCTGCTCCGGGCTCAGTAATAGCAATACTTCCAACATATTCACCTGAAATAGATTTCGGCAAATAGCGTTGTTTCAATTCCTCGCTCCCTGCTTGCAAAATATGATTGGTGGCCATAAACTGATGCACAGAAACAGCGGCTGAAAGTCCTGCAAAACCTGCTTTTGCCAATTCCTCGAGATAAACAACTGTAGTCCAAAAATCGTTATTCGTTCCCCCATAAGCCTCGGGAAAATTGATTCCCAGAAAACCCAATTCACCCATTTTCCGGAATACTTCCCGCGGGATTTTTTGATCATTTTCCCATTGTTTGATGTTAGGAACTACATCTTGCTGAATGAACTGTTTTACCGATTGGCGAAACAAATCATGTTCTTCGGAAAAGTATTGGTGTGCCATGTTATTCGATTGTTGCATTAATTCCACGTTCTACAATGGCATTTCGCATTGTACGAAGTCGTGAAAGTGGACCGTGTTTCACCGCATATTTCCCTTTGTGATGAATGATGTAAGAACATTGCTCCGCTTGTTCTTGGGTATGTTTACAAATATCAACTAACGCTTCAGCCACCCAATCAAAGGTGTTTACTGAATCGTTATGAACAATGAGCTTGTTTTCTAATGCGTTGTCGAGATCCAATTCAACAACTTCTTCTATTTCTATTTCGGGCAATTGCATAGCAGATATAATTTGTAGACCTATTCAAAATTAAACATTTTACGAGTTTTAAAAATTTATCGAGAAAAATTGTGGGCTTTATGCCAAAAAAGCAATAAAAAGGGTGTTTTAACAGCCATTCGGACAATTTTATTACAGAAAAAAGATAAAGCATTTATATTTAGCATTCCATAAATCAATGAAATGCAAAACTCCATTCCTATAATAAATCAAGTTTTTGAAATTCAAACTAAACTCAACGACCTAACCGATACAACCCCTTTCGAAAGGAATTTAAATCGACTGTTTGCAATTTTTGAAGAGGAAGGCTACGTTGTGAAAAATCCGATGCATGAGCCTTACCAAGAATCGAGAACCGATTGTGAAGCCAGTATTGTAGGAAATATCAACGCTAAAATGAAAATCACAAAAGTGTTGAAACCTATTATCTATCAAAAAACAGGAGCGCAAATGCAATTGGTGCAGAAAGCAATAGTAATAGTGGAGTAATTATAAACGAGACAAATGAAAGCGGTAAATTTTGGCATAGATCTTGGCACAACAAATTCTTTGATTGCAAAATACGAGAACAATAAAGTGCGTGTATTTAAGAATCCGTTTGGACAAAAAGAGACACTGGCTTCTGTAGTAGCGTTCAGAAAAGACCGTATACTCATTGGTGATAAGGCGCGTGAATATTTAACCAAAGATGCTGTAAATGTTTTCGGTGGATTTAAACGAAAAATGGGAACAGATGAAAAATTTTATGTAGTTAACATCGATGATAATGTTACTCCAATAGCGTTGTCTACCTTAATCCTCAAAGAGCTCAAAAACTTTGTGCAAGGTGAAGAAGTGCCGGAAGCCTGTGTTATAACTATTCCTGCTTCCTTTGATAGTATGCAAAGTAACGCCACATTGAAAGCCGGAAAAGAAGCAGGATTCAAAGATGTGTTCTTACTGCAAGAACCTATTGCAGCTAGTTTAGCGTTCTTCAACACTAACGATGGCGAAACACAAAAGAGTGAAGGCTATTGGTTGGTGTACGATTTAGGAGGCGGAACCTTTGATGTTGCATTAGTAAAATCTACTGAAGCGGAACTCAAAGTACTCGACCACGAAGGGAACAACTTTTTAGGTGGAATGAATTTCGACACGGCCATTGTTGATCAACTGATTGTACCTGAGATTATCCGTCAAACGAAAATTGAAAACTTCGAAGATGAATTTCGCGTGAAGTATGGCAAGTATGAGATGCTGTATTATCAAATCATGTATTATGCTGAAGAAGCGAAAAAAGAATTATCACAATCGCCTTCTACAGTTATAGAATTCAGTGCAGAGATCGACAACACCAAATACGATTTCTACATCACTATTACGAAAGAACAGTTAGATAGAATCTTTCTACCTATCATCAACGAAACGATTTTATTGCTCAAGAAAATATTGGACAATAATCAACTAACTGCACAAGATATTCATCAAATTATTTTAGTTGGAGGAAGCACTTTTATGCCACAAGTACGCCATGAATTAATGGAACAAACAAGAATTCCGGTTAACTTCTCCATCGACCCAACAAATTCAATTGCCATTGGTGCGGCTTATTATGCGGCTAATAAATTTTATGAACCTTCGGTGAAAGTTGCATCAGAAATAGAGACAGACAAAGTAATAGAAGACATTCTCTCTTCGATTGATTTTAATCCAATTGACTTATCGGTTGATGTATCCTACAATCGTTCAAGTAGAGATTCAGAGGAGGTTTTATTGATTGCCTGCAGCGGGGGGTATGAGAATAAATATTATCGTATTACCCGAGCTGATGGCGGTTTCGATACAGGTTTAATTCCATTGAAGGCAAAGAAAACGGAGTTCTTACCGTTAATATCATCACACAACAATTCGTTTACATTGCATGTTTTTGATGAACATAAAACAGAGTTAAAAGATTTCGCCAAAGAACTTTCGATAGCGCAAGGAGTGTATAATATTGATGGGCAACCGCTTCCCCACGACATTTGCATTGAAGTGGATGATATGGAAAATAAAACCACTAAATTGGAAGTGATTTTTGAACGCAATAGTTTATTGCCGCAAAAACGAACTTTGTATCGCGAAATATCTAAAACTATTACCAAAGGCTCTCCGGAATCTATTATCATCAACATTTTAGAGGGCGATAAAAATTCGAGGGCTTCTTCTAATCTAACTATAGGCTGCATCGAAATTTCGGGTAAAGATTTGCAAGCCGATTTGATTAAAGGTTCAGATATTGAAATCCAACTTCACCTCACCGACTCGAGAGTTCTGAACACTTCCGTGTTTTTGGTAATGACACAACAAGAATTCAAAAATGTATTTTCGATTGCGGAAAAGCAAGTGAATATTGGTCGTTTGAAAGAGCAGTTTATCCAATTGGAAATTGATTTAACGGAAACCGTTCGCCAGTTTCAATATAACGAAGATGATATTTGGGAAATCAGAGCCTCTGCCCTACTCAGCGAATTACATGAAGTTAAGAAAGCGCTTTTTAAGTTGAAGGATAATGATAAGTCTGACGACAAATACGTGATTGCACAAAAGGTACTACGGATATCACAAGATGCCGACAAATTAGGCGGAAACGAACGAATTGCCATGTTAATTGAAACCTACATGACAAGAAAAGAGGAAGTATTCGCATTGATTAGTGGTGCCGATTTCATTAAAGATGAAATGCTTTCGCAATACAAGAAAATAGAACAATCGGAACCTTCGTTTATTAAATCGAAAAACGTTTCCGTGATTGAAAATAAACTGCAACAATTGCATGATTTGTATTGGAAAGCGATGAGTAATACAACCAGCTTTTTAATCAGCATCTATATTGAATATAAAAATGCGGATGCCGGTGAATACAAAGATTATAGTGCAGCAAAATCGATTATGCGATTGGCAGATACCGCTCTTGAAAGTGAAAAGTATCCTGAATTCAGAAGACATGTCTTTCATCTTTCATCGCTCTTGAAGCGCGTAAGATTCAATTTCAATAACGATTTTAAAGGTACCGGCATTGGCTAACAAACAATACATATCCATTGTACGTTTACTGCAACATTCCGAGATTGATGTAGAAGGAGAATTGAATGTACAGCGTGTGAAGAAGCAACTCACCGCTGAGTTCAACTTTTCGCCAAGTGCTATTATTGAAATCGATAATTACAGTTACAATAAAGCTGACGTTTTTGAAGAATTGGATAGTCCAAATTTCGCAGAACGACTAGTATTTCATAAAGGAATTTGGGAAAGCAAACACCTATTAGCCTTTTTGGAAGACAATCAATTTTCCTATCCGAATTTCAACAAAGAGATACATGCTTTTTTGAATAGTCCTGCGTTCGATGCGTTTATTTCGCCATTCTTTGCAGTGTCTTTCAACGTAGTTGCTCGGAATTACATTAATGCACTGCAATTCGACAATTTGGGCTATTTACTGTCCTTTGAAGACTTTATCATAGGCGCTGATCGAGAAGAAGCCTTTCGTTCCATTCGAATTTTTTTGGATGAAAATATTCGCTATTTGAAAAACACCAGCAAAGATAATTTCATGACTATGCGTCCGAAAATTATCCACTGGATTAGCTCCGACTGGAGTATTTTTATCAATAACCTTCCTGACGATTTTTACGAAACGAAAGAAGATTTAATGATCCCGCTTATCAATCTTACGGTTTCTATTCAGCGCACTCATTTTCACGATTGTAAAGCGGTAAGTTCACAGTTAAATCAGATTGAAGAAATTTCTTCCCATTTAAAGGAAACCATTACAAACAATCATAACATTTACACTGGCAACAACAGTAGCGCAGAAAATTCATCCGGCTTTGACTACAGCAATTTTAAGTGGATCATATGGGCTATTATTATTGGTTTAAAAGTTATAGCAATGGGTGGCTGTTAAATAACCCCTCTTCATTTTATTATAAATCATACATTCGCTATAAATTCAACACATGGAATTCATACACTTTCTCATAGATTTTATTCTTCACTTAGACAGACATCTTACGGATATTGTTAACCAATATGGCACACTCACGTATGTGATACTTTTCTTAATTGTGTTTGTGGAAACAGGGCTTATTGTTATGCCTCTTTTACCCGGTGATTCGTTATTATTTGCAGCAGGTGCATTGGCTGCAGCCACAGGCGCATTAAACGTTTGGATTATTATCCCGCTTTTGATTGTGGCGGCTTTGTTGGGCGATAATGTCAATTACTTTGTAGGAAAATTCTTAGGCGATTGGGTAAAATCGAAAGAGCGTATTCTCTTTTTTAAGCGAGAGTACATTGAGCAAACACATGAATTTTACGAGAAGCATGGCGGAAAAACGGTAATTATGGCGCGCTTTGTACCCATTGTTAGAACAGTAGCTCCATTTGTGGCCGGAGCGGGAAGTATGACTTACTCCAAATACATTATAAACTGCATTCTAGGCGCAATTTTATGGGTAGTAAGCATTACCCTACTTGGCTATTTCTTTGGTAACTTTGAAATAGTGAAAAAGAATTTTGAATTGGTTGTATTCGGTATCATTGGCATTTCGGTATTGCCAATTGTAATTGGAGCCTTCAAAAACTACACTAAAAAGTAAATCCACAACAACATGCATTTCGGATTGATTGGCAAAACACTTACCCATTCTTTTTCGAAAGAGTATTTTACCAAAAAGCTTAACACACTCGGCATTTCGGGGCACTACGATTTGTTTGAATTGTCTTCTATTGAGGTATTTCCGGCTTTGCTTCAACAACATCCATTGTTAAAAGGATTGAACGTAACCATTCCTTATAAAACTGCCATCATACCGTATTTAGATGAAGTAGACGAAATAGCAAAAACAATTGGAGCAGTTAACACCATTGCTTTAAACAATGGGAAAACAAAAGGATACAACACCGATTGTTTTGGGTTTGAACAAACTTTATTGCAGCACTTTCCTTTAGCAAAAGACCGAACCGCATTAATACTTGGTACAGGTGGATCGGCTAAAGCGGTAGAATATGTACTCCAAAAATATGAGTTTGAGATAACGAAAGTTTCTCGGGTTACTACTCAAACAACAATCAATTATCAGGACATCAATACATCTACAATAGGAAAAAACACATTGGTTGTGAATTGCACTCCTGTGGGTATGTACCCAAACACTGATGTTATTTTGCCTTTACCGTTTCATTTGTTCAGCGAACAACACTTCTTCATAGACTTAATCTACAACCCGGCTAAAACAGCTACTGCATTGCAATTAGAAACCGTTGGTGTGCATTGTATAAATGGATTGAAGATGCTTTATGCGCAAGCAGAAAAAAGTTGGGAAATCTGGAACAGTTAATTATTTCTTTAACCCCCAGCCCGTCATCACCGCATTAAATGCACATAACCCTGCACAAAAAATTAAACTCAAATAACCTTTAACAGAAGCGAAATTAAAATCGCCTTGCCACAATTGATTTAACTTTTTGAATTGGAAAAACACATCTTCCAAAAAGAAATTATCGACAATAGCGAAAAGAGCATATATCGCAAACGATACTGCATATAGGTAATACAGCACTTTCTTTGACGACATAGAACATAGATTGCTTAACACGATCAACACAATCAAACCTAAATTCAAAAAGTAAATCAAGGATGATTCATAATCTTGAAACAGCAACATTTTATCTTCCGCTTCACCGGCACTTTGAAAGGCACGAATGGACATAAAGCTCAGAAAGGCGCATATCACAAGACCAATTCCTGCACTTATCCAAAAAACCCGAATAATCTTTGCAGGATTAAATTGTAAGAATATAATATTGGACACAGAGCGCTTGTAGACTGTACCCATCATAATACCTATTAATGCTATGATGATATAAGTAAATAATGTAAGCATGTTTATTCTTCGTTTTCCGAGCGATCAATCAACCCTTGTGGCAGTTGTTTTGCCACTTTCAATCCCAGCTTTCGCATATTTTCTGCTCGCTTTATTAAATTGCCTTTGCCGTCATATAATTTATTCATGGCATCAGCATATGTTTTTTTACTATCGTCCATTTGTTTGCCTACCTTGATTAAATCTTCGGTAAACGAAACAAACTTCTCGTATAAATCGGCCCCTTGTCGGGCTATTTCAATTGCATTTTGACTTTGATACTCTTGTTTCCAAACGTTTGCAACGGTTCGAAGCGTAGCCAAAAGCGTTGAGGTGGACACAATAATAATATTTTTATCGAAAGCATCATTATACAATTCGTTATCAGCTGTAACCGCTAAAGCAAATGCCGATTCGATTGGAATAAACAGCAACACAAAATCTGGTGACTTGATATTGTACAATTGATGATACGATTTAGCACTCAACAATTTCACATGATTGCGCAACGAAGCAATATGTTCTTTTAAAAATTGCGCCTTTTGTACTTCATCTTCAGCTGAAACACAGCGCTCATAAGCCACTAAGCTTACTTTCGAATCGACAACCAAGGTTTTCCCTTCAGGTAATTTAATCAATACATCGGGTTGTGAACGACTTCCATCTTCATTCGTGAAACTTTGTTGCACAGTATACTCTTGCCCTTTTTGCAAACCCGACTTCTCCAAAATTTTCTCTAAAATCATCTCGCCCCAATTCCCTTGCATTTTATTATCTCCCTTCAATGCTTTTGTGAGATTAAGGGTTTCATCACTCATTCGTTTATTGATATCCGTCAATTGCTTTAATTGTTCGCGCAAAGCACTGCGTTCACGCTCGGTATCGAGATGCGTTTCATTCACACGCTTCTCATACTGCAACAAACGCTCTTTCAACGGATCCAAAATCACTTTTAATTGTTCATCATTTTTCTGTACAAACTTTTCTGATTTTTCTTCGAGGATACGATTCGCCAATAATTCAAAATCCTTTTGCATTTTAGCGTGTAATTGCTCTACTTCAGCTTTTTGTTCTTGTAACCGGTGATTTAAATTCTTGATCTCGTTCCCTGAAGCGGATAAGGCAGCATTGGCTTCTTCTGTTTTATTGCGTAATGCATTTATTTCAGACTTAAGCTCTGCATTGCTTCGTTCTAACCCTGCATTGCGCTCTAAGGCACCGGCAATAGCGCCTTCACTTTTCGATTTCAACAAAAAATAAAGCATTGCACCGCCTATAACAGCACCTATAATAAAAGCCAGTAATACATATAATGTTCCCATATCGTATGCAAAATAAGCATTGTTGCAAAATTATTTTTTATTTCACACCTGAAACTACCAAACAATGACAACTTCTTTGTTCGAAAATACAGAAACCGCATTTGAATATCAATCGACTCCGGCACTCCAAAAAGCAAAATTTCTATTTCAATTATTTGGGAACAATACTCTCGTTAGCTTGGGTACATCGGCTACCAACATTGCATTATCGTTGCATTTGCCCATTTCTTCGCTTTTTAAAATCACCGTTTTCAATCACTTTTGCGGTGGCGAAAATTTTGTCGAATGCACAAAAACGATTCAGTTTCTGAGCACGTTCAATGTGGGTTCTATGTTGAATTACGGGGTAGAATTAAAAGAAACAGAAGCAGACTTCGAAAAAACAATTCTTCAAACGCTTGAATCCATTTCATTTGCTGGAAAAAACAAACACGTAAAATCGATTTGCATCAAACTTACAGGCTTTGGCCGTTTTGGACTTTTTGAAAAAATGGACCGAAAAGAATTGCTCTCGAACACTGAAGAACAAGAATTACAAGGCATTAAAAATCGATTTGAAAGATTATGCGCAGCAGCTAAAGAATATGATGTTGTACTTTATGTAGATGCGGAAGAATCATGGATTCAAGATGCGTTGGATGGTTTGGTGGAAGAGATGATGGAGAAATACAATCAACAAAAACCTGTAGTATTCAACACCGTTCAACTATACAGAAACGACCGTTTAGCCTTCTTGGAACAATCCATTATTACTGCAAAAAGCAAAGGCTACTTCTACGGTGTAAAAATTGTGCGTGGTGCTTATATGGAAAAGGAACGCGAACGGGCAATTGAAATGGGCTATCCAAGTCCTATTCATATCGACAAACCTACAACAGACAAGGATTTCAATGCCGGTATGCAATTGTGTTTTAAGCATTTGGATAACGTAACGGTTTGCGTGGCTTCGCAATCGGAAGAAAGCAATTTGTTGGCCATTTCACTTATTGATGAGATGAACATACCGCGCAACCACCCAAATATTTTATTTGCGCAATTGTTAGGCATGGGCGATAATATCACCTTCAATATGGCCAAAGCCGGATTTAATGTGTGCAAGTATCTACCGTATGGTCCGGTGAAAGAAGTTATCCCCTACTTGATTCGCAGAGCACAAGAGAACACTTCGGTGCAAGGACAAATGGGCCGCGAACTGAAACTAATTCTTACCGAGTTAGCACGCAGAAAAAAGACACGTTGTTAATTACCACTCAATTACTTGCTGTTGCTTTGTATCTTCATTACCTCTTAAATTCGAGCGGAAGTAATACGTGTAGCCAATAATCAACCCAATATTATTCACGTTTGTTCGAAGGTTTTTTTCTGTTTCGCCACGCAAAAAACCTTCTTGTGTTGGCTCATTTAAATTGATTCCATTTCTTCTGTCGGCTGCAATACCGAATGCATAGTTAAAACCTACTGTAATATCGCTTGCGCCTTTATTGTAAGAAACACCTAAGCCAACATGCATTAAATGCCAATAAGAAGGATTAAATGAATTAACACCCACATTCAATTGTGTGGGCGAGAAACTCATTCGATTATTGAAATCGGTTCGAAAACCTGTAAGCACTTTGAAGTTTTTCACGAAACGAAATGCCCCGCCAATTGACACATTAAACACTTGAACGGCATTTGTTTTCACCACCATAAAACCTTTTAATGTTTTCCCACCATAGGCAGACGTTGGACGTATATAGGATTCTTCTTTACCATGAACCACTTCGTAACTAGGCAAACTCAAAAAATACTCACAAGCAAATTTCAATTTTACTCGTTTCCATTTGTACTCGGCTCCAATGGCAAAACTGGCAGGTTGTTTGTATTGTGTGCTTAAGTTTTTTTGTTGATCGGAAACCAAGAAAGATGGATATTGAAAGAAAGGAGAAACCGTATCAGCGGAATGTAAATTTAAGTTGTGGCCTTCGAGTGATTTTGTCATTGTACCGGTACCAAATATTTTCGCAGATGGTAACGTAATGGTTAAACCGAACAAGAAAGGTTTAAAATCGGCCGCAAAGCCAATTTTTCCAATAAAATTCACATGGTCCATACGCAACGAAGCATATTGATCAACTGTAGCAATATAGGGCACTGTAGCGAAGGTAGCATCAGCACTTAATGCCACCGTTGTGATATTCTCAAGATTGGTATAGGATGCAAACAAACTTACACCTGTAGAAAAGTGCTCGTTAATTTTATAGCCAAATCCTATACCACCCCATGTTTCAACACTGCTGTAATCGAAATCCAAACGCGATTTGTAATATTCCAAACCGGGAGAACCTTTAATCACATCATAATTCGTTTCGTTCTGCACACTGAAACGCACACTAGCTCTGTTGCGCATCATGGTAGCATAAATAATTTTCAGTTTCGGTACTTTTTTAAAAACATACGATCCTCCAATAAATTGCGGATAAATCAAAGCGCGAAACGATTGTGCATCTCGACCTTCACCGGCTACGTTTTTTAATTTTACAATATTCGCTTCATAAATATTCGCACTCAAACTAATTTTGTTGGTGGTAATGAAACCCATGGCACCCGGGTTATAGAACAAAGCGGAGTTATCGCGTACACCGGCTATTTCCGCACCTCCGCACAAGGTATTGGTTGCTCCATATTGCTGATTCCAATAATGATTTTGGGCTAGCATTGGCAGTGCAAAAACGCAGCATATAAAGGGAAGTATAAATGGCTTCATGTTTGACAATTAATAAATTTCAAGCGCTACGGTATACGTCTTTGATAATTGTTTACTTACCGAAAGCCTTACCGTTGTTTCATCTTCACTATTTGTAAATAAATAATCTTTAATTTTTTGACTGCCTGCTGCTTGTTTTAGAGTGGAGTCTAGTTCCCAACTATCTAAACAGACGCGTAACTGACTTAGCAAAGCGTTGCTCAGCGCAATTGATTGTGCTGAGGTTTTGATTTGATGAATAGCTTCCAAATGATAAACCTTTGCGTTTGACTTACTGGTCACAATTTCGCTGATGTTTTTTGTGCCAAGAACTTGATATTGTAATTGATATACTTCTCGATTAAAAACAGTTTCTTTCAACACACCATCGGAAGCCCAAACGGTGTCTAAACTTGCACAACGTATTACCTCGTTTAAGCCGGAACAGTCAACAGCAATAGGTCCGTTACTCTTCATTGCTAATGAAACAAGCAATGCAAAACTGAAACTAAACAAAATGGTTTTCACAATTTAAAGATAATAGGGATTAAAAAACCAAAAGGCTTTTAACACCCTTATTTACCGACACATTCTTTGAAATTGGAGCATTTTTGGCTCATTTTTCACAAATCAGGCGCAGAAAGAAGTAGTATTCTGCTATTATTTATTTACTTAGGTCGATTTGTAAGTGTAATATTGAAACACAAATGTTCGGCTATGGAGAATCAACTGCAATGGTATAACAAAACACTTCGCGAGTATATCAGCAACGAGGAGTTGAAGACATTGATGCAAAAATCGGATTGGAAAGCCATTTTAGAAATTGCCGATACCTGGTTTTGGATTGCCTTTGCCTTTGCACTTCCTGCTTTTTACCCGAATGTATTGACGGTAATTGTATCCCTATTTATTCTTGGTGGAAAGCAATTGGCCTGTGCGATTATTATGCACGATTGCTCGCACGATTCAGTGTTTACAAGCAGAAAACTAAATGCTTTTGTGGGGAATTGGTTAGGTGGTTATGCCGTCTTGAATAATCTTGAACAGTATAGACCCTATCACCGCGAACACCATACCTACACAGGCTTAGATAACGATCCAGATTTGAATTTAGTGAAAGGTTACCCTACATCTAAAATCAGCATGTTCCGTAAATTTTTGCGCGATTTATCCGGAGCTACAGGTATCAAATCCAATATTGCTGTGATTGCGATGCATTTGCAAATTTTGAGTTATAATTTGGGGGGTGTAGTGAAACGACTTTTTTTACCCTGGACGAAAGAACGCTTCATAACTTCCATTAAAAATTTAGCCGGACCATTGGCTTTTCACTTGATTTTGTTTGCCATCCTTTTTGCTCTAGGAAAACCTTGGTTGATGCTGTTGTGGATTGGAGCGCAGCTCACAACATACAATTTTTGTTTGCGTGTTCGTTCGATTTCAGAACACAGTGTTGTAGGCGAACAGACCAATCCGCACAAAAACTCTAGAACTACTTACGCGAATTTTATTGAGCGCATGTTATTCGCGCCACATCATGTAAACTACCATGCCGAACATCATTTATGCATGGGTATTCCGCCTTACAACTTACCGGCTATGCACAAACTACTTTTAGAACGAGGCTTCTTTAAGGAAGGAAGTTTGAAACCGAATTACTTGGAAGTGGTGAAGATGGCGGTACATCCTTAAACCAACATTTTAAAAAATGAATTGGAGCAAAAAAAAGTGGCCTACCTTTTGGCAGACCACTTATAATTTTCAAAAAGCTGTAGCTTATTTCTCTACCGCAATTTTCGACATAAATCTTGTTCTTCCTGTTGCATCCACTAAAGAAACAACATACAATCCGTTTTGGAATTCAGTAGTATTGATAATTGTTTTATCAGAAGTAATCGTTTCAACAGCAACTACCTTTCCAACCACATCAGTAACTACTGCTTTAGCTACTAATTTAGCATCTGCTTCAATAGTTAAACGCGTTTGAACCGGATTAGGATAAACGTTTGCTTGAATAGCATCAACTGCATTTATACCTACATTGTTTTTTACAGTAACAGTTACCATTCCTTTTGCGGTTTGAGCTGTTCCGGTTGATGACAATGTATAATAGAATGTATCACCTCCTACATAATTTGTTGTTGGTGTATACGTTACAACACCTCCAGCAATAGACAATGTTCCGTGAGGTGAACTAGTGCCTATTAATGCAGCAGAAAGAGTACCTCCGTAGCATGACTCATCGTTCGTTAATACCGAAATATTTTTCGGTGTATTTTTCATTGTAGATGAAGTATCAACATTAGCGATTGGCGGAATTGAAAATGTTCCAGTTGTATCTACCAAGGCGATGTCATCAAACAAAGCAGCTCCTCCAATTGGCAATGTAGCTGTTCCTCCGCCCAACAAAGATTCCAATGAGTATGGATTACTTGACGATAAAATAATGACTGCACTATCAGGAATTAAGCATGACGAGTACACAAAATCAGCGCTAAATTTAGCATAAGTAGATTGTGCATTTACGGCAAAGAAGTTGGCTTGCGCTACTACTAAATTCCCTTTTTTCAAAACTGCAATTGCAGCACAAGAATCTTGTCCTACTTTTCCTGCAACCGGAGCATATTGATAGTATCCTTCTAATTTACCAATTCTGCGCGGAGGAGTAAGTGCGATACCTGCTCCCGGAATGTTAGTTGGGCTGAAGTTATTACCCACAAAACTAGTTAATGAAATTTTGAAGTCGCCACTGATTACAAAACCGGGTAAAGTCAATTGACTTAACAATACCGGAACTGTTACTGTATCGGTTACGCAACGAACTGCGTTAGCACCTAAATTAGCTTGTGTTGTTGGCGTCACAAATTGCTTAACGCCAAAGGCTTTCCCTCCAATAACTGCGTTAACGGATGTCCAACCATTTGGGTCTTGAAAAATAGCGGTGTCTTTCGGACCACCTAACGATGTAAGGTCTAAGTACGAAGTATCGGCACCCCAGTTTTCAAAGCTAGGGTTCAATACTTGCGCAAATGAATACGACATAGCTAAAGCAGATGTCGCAAATGCAAGTAAAATCTTTTTCATGTTTGTGTTTAAATGAGTTTGGTGAAACAATGGAGGTGAAGTTAGTACTAATTTCCAATAAAGTAAAATCTATTTCTTTGTCTTAAACCAAAGTGGACTTTGGTCTTTCGGGTCGAAATTATAGTTGATGGTTAATTCCTCACCGGCTTCGATATCGCGTAGGGTAATAAAATGCAAAAATCCATCTTTGTGAAAGGCTTCATAGCGGCAGTTTGGCGTATACGAATGGTTATAAACAGAACCATAGCCCAAAGCCATGGCGGTCTTTTGCTTTCCCCACTGGAAATTGTAGTAGAACAACTCCGTTTCAGCCAGAATTTTCGAATCCTTTTCATTTAAAATAATGACCGGGGCAATTTCTACAATCGAATCGGCTTCAATAAATTGATCGGTAAACACACCGCGACCTTTGCCTTTCGATTTGGATATATAGAGTGAGTTCAGTAACATAATTTACATTAGCTGCTAGCCTTTAGCCCCTAGCTGTTAGATATCAATTAAAAATAAAAAGCCGATAACCACAAAAAGTGATTATCGGCTCTAAAAATATTGAAATTATTTTAGAAACGCTCTACTCCTGCAAAGTGGAATGAAGCTTCAATAGCTGCATTTTCATTACTGTCAGATCCGTGCACGGCATTTCTTTCGATATCTGTAGCAAAAGCTTTACGGATGGTTCCTTCTTCAGCATTAGCCGGATTTGTTGCACCGATTAATTTTCTGAAATCTTCTACCGCGTTATCTTTTTCCAAAACGGCAGCGATAATCGGACCTTCGGTCATGAATTTCACTAAATCTCCGAAAAACGGACGAGCACTGTGTACCGCATAGAATTCTTGTGCTTTTTCAGTAGATAAGCGAGTTAATTTCATAGCTTGAACTTTAAATCCAGCTTGAATAATCATGTCGATAATCTTTCCTGAATGTCCTGCTGCAACTGCATCAGGCTTAATCATTGTTAATGTAATATTAGATGCCATTTTATTGTTTGTTTAGGGGCGCAAAACTAGGAAAGTAGTTGAGAAAAGGAACTACTTTAGTTTTTTTCCGATGTTAAGTATTTGTAAATTAACTCGCGTTGTGCGTCAGAAATCTGCGCTTTCACTTGCATTGATGCCATTGTAGGCTTCCAACCTTCAGCATCATGCTTGCGTGGTGCCGGAATGCCATGACACTGACCGCATTTCTCCATCAACAGTGCTCGTCCTTGGTTAAGTTCGTCTAAAGTGGCTGTGGAAGATACGTTTACGTCTGATGGCGTATAAAACTTCGAAGTGGTACTACATTGTGCTAAAAAAAGCACCAAAGCCACAAGGGCTATTGAAATGTTAAATAGGTTTTTATTCATTTTTGTCTGGTATTTTAGCTAAAACTACTAAAAAATCAGAATTTTGAAAGCCTGCCCCAACCTAAGGACGTCAAAACGAGGACAATACCCCGTCAAGCTTCCACATTTCACAATTAATTTTATATTTGCCACTCATTTTTTGAAATAAAAACACTGCAATGCAATTAAAAGGACTTATTAAGGTATTTACAATTATTTTTATTCTTGTTTCTATCTATCAACTTTCTTTCACGGTAGCAACAAAAATAGTTGAAAACAAAGCGGAAAGCTTCGCTTCGAAAGGATTAACGCTTGATCCTCCTTCCGCATTGAGCGGTGCTTCGAAAATTTTATACGAAGATTCAGTAAGCAATATCTTTAAGTTCAAGAAACGATACTTCTTGGATTCTGTTCAAAACGAAACCGCGTACAACTTCTTTTGGTTGATGAAGTATTCGTACAAAGACTGTCGCGATCGTCAATTGAACTTAGGGCTGGATTTGAAAGGCGGTATGAGCCTTGTGTTAGAAATTTCTGAGGAAGATGTTTTGAAGAAATTGGCGAACAATAACCCGGATGCAGCGTTCAACAAAGCTGTTGACGAAGCCGGTAAAATTCATACCAAAGAAGGAGGCAACTTCTTAGCCTTGTTCAAAGAGCAATACGAAAAAAACGTACCTAACGGAAAACTAGCCAATATTTTTGCAGCTGTAGAATCTTACAAAGGAACCATTAACTTCAACTCGTCTAACAGCGATGTAATTAAGGCTATCACAAAAGATATGAATTCTGCCGTTAGTGAAACGTTCAACGTTTTGAAAACGCGTATCGATCAATTTGGTGTTGCCTCTCCTACTATTACACTTCAAGCTAACACAGGTAGAATTATCTTAGAATTGCCAGGATTGGATGACCCGAGCCGTGTTCGTAAAATCTTACAACAAACCGCACAATTAGAATTCTGGGATACATACGAAAACGAAGAAGTAATTGATGCTTTAGCACAAGGCGATATCGCTTTAGGCACAAAAATCTTTAACGAAAATAAAGCAAACGGTGTTGATACTTCGGTTGCAGCAACGGATACAACAGGTGGAATTTCATTGAATGACCTTACTGCTAATGCTGATACCGCTAAAAAAGCTACAGATACTACCCAATCATCAGCTAAAGCGGATGTTCCATCGAAAAAAGACTCGTCTAACTTACGTCCTATCTTCAAATATTTAGAGCCTAACTACGACCGTGAAAACAACAAATACGGTGAAGGAGCTACTATCGGTTATGCAAGAGGAAACGATACGTCCATTATCAATAAATATCTTGCTGATGATATCATGAAAACGGCTTTACCTCGCGATTTGAGATTGTTGTGGACAGCTAAACCAATGAACGCCAAAAGCAATGTATTTGCCTTGATTGCCATTAAAGCGAATCCTTCTTCTCAAGAAGCTCCGCTTACCGGAGATGTTATCACCAACGCATCTAAAGAATTTGAAAACGGTTTACCTGCAGTTTCCCTTACGATGAATGCATTAGGCGCTTCTAAATGGGAGAAAATGACTGAAGATGCGGTAAACGCAACAGTGAACGGTCGTTCAGTGAAAAAATGTGTAGCTATTGTTTTGGATAACCAAGTATTCTCTTCTCCACGTGTACAAAACAAAATTTCAGGAGGAAGAACACAAATCACAGGTATTAACGATATCGCTGAAGCAGACGACTTAGCCAACATCCTAAAATCAGGTAAACTAGAAGCTAAAACGCGAATCATCGAGGAGCAAGTAATTGGACCATCTTTAGGTAAAGAAGCTATCCGTTCTGGTGTCTTATCCATGTTGTTTGGTTTCATTATTGTATGTTTATTCATGTTGGCCTACTACTCAACCTCGGGTATTGTAGCTGTTATCGCGGTAATGTTGAACTTGTTCTTCATTATTGGAGTGTTGGCTAACTTCGGTGCAGCGCTTACACTACCGGGTATGGCAGGTATCGTGCTTACCTTGGCTATTGCCATCGATGCGAACGTAATCATCAACGAGCGTATTCGTGAGGAATTAGCGAAAGGGAAAGCCATGAA
The DNA here is from genome assembly GCA_964398475.1 of uncultured Chitinophagaceae bacterium. Lineage (GTDB taxonomy): Bacteria > Bacteroidota > Bacteroidia > Chitinophagales > LD1 > CALAYL01. The sequence goes on from CAYNMP010000006.1 coordinate 124,946, forward strand.
AGTTGCCATTGCCGATGGTTACAAACATTCATACTCGGCTATCTTTGACGGAAACATCACTACCTTATTGATTGGTGTGGTATTGTTATTCTTCGGTTATGGTCCGGTAAAAGGATTCGCAGTTACATTGGTAATCGGTATTTTAACGTCATTGTTTACAGCGGTAGGATTCTCTCAAATCATTTTTGATTGGTTCTCTAGTCGTGGTAAAGAATTGAAATTCGGTACAGAATTTACGTTGAACTTGTTGCGTGGTTTCCATTTCAAATTCATGGAAAAACGTAAAACATTCTATACCATTTCAGCCATAGTTTTTGCCATCTCGTTCATCTCTATGTTCACTATCGGTTTCGATTTAGGCGTTGACTTTAAAGGAGGAAGAAGTTATGTAATTAAATTAGATCAGGATGTTAAAACATCTGACATTGCTTCGGCTTTGGAAAAACCATTAGGCTCAAAACCATTGGTTAAAACATACGGAAGCAATAGCCAAATTCAAATTACTACTGCTTACTTGATTGATCAAAACACCCCTCAAGTTGACAGTATTATTGAAAGTAAATTGTTTGAAGGACTAGGTGCTTCGTTTGCGCAAAAAGGAACATTTGAATCGTTCAGAACGAAAAACATTAAATCGATTACGAGAATTGAAGCTACAATTGCTGATGACATTCGTAAGAGTGCCTTCTTATCGGGCTTGATTGCGATGATTGGTATATTTGTTTATATCTACTTCCGTTTCAAAAAAGTAGAGTATGCTACAGGTACTATTGCCGCCTTGATCCACGATCCAATTATCGTTTTGGGATTGTTCTCGTTATTGCGTCATATCAGTCCGTTCTCTTTAGAGATCGACCAGAACGTAGTTGCGGCCATCCTTACGCTTATCGGTTACTCGGTGAACGATACGGTTATTGTATTCGACCGAATCCGTGAGCACTTGAAATTGTATCCTACAAAACCATTAATCGAGAATGTAAACGATGCCATCAATACTACCTTAAGTCGAACCATTATGACATCCGTAGCAGCCGAGTTAGTGGTATTAGTATTGTTCATCTTCGGTGGAGATGCGATTAAACAGTTCTCGTTTGCGATGGTAATTGGTATTGCAATTGGTACGTATTCATCTATCTGTATTGCTGCACCTATTATGGTGGACATGCTTTTGAGAAGAACCAAAAGCACCAATACTGCAGAGGTTGCAAAATAATTTGAACTGAAAAAATCGGATATATGAAAAAAATTGTTGTTTTCGCTTGTATAGTGCTTTTGGGAGCAACGTTTCAGTCATGTAGAAAGAAAGGAAATCCATATGCAGGAATACCTTCATCTGTTTTAAAAGATACTACTACTGTTGAAATACTTGAGCGTACGTTCAATTTCGATACTATCAATCAAGATGATACTGTAGTTCATATCTTTAAGGTGAAAAACACAGGCGCTAAAAATTTGATTATTGGAAATGCCTTTGGATCGTGCGGATGTACGGTGCCTGAATGGCCTAAAGAACCTGTAGCACCCGGTGCTGAAGCATCTATTCGCGTAAAATTTAACAGTGCAGGTAAAGAAGGCGAACAAAATAAAGCTGTAACCCTTCAAGTAAATACTATCAGCCACTCTGAACAACTATTGCTTACCGGCTTCGTAAGAGTGCCAAAAAAAGAAAAATAAAATTATGAACGCATCTATTATGTTGCTCTTCTACGGAGCTATTTTCGCAGTTATTTATTTCTTCTTTATTCGTCCGCAATCGCAGAAGATTAAAGAAGGAAAGAAATTTATTGACGAAGTTCAAAAGGGAGACAAAGTGGTTACCACCGGTGGAATTCACGGAATTATCGATGTAGTGGAAGAAACTACTTTCTTATTACGTGTGGATCACATTCGCATGAAAATAGAGAAATCAGCTATCTCTGCCGAGTTAACTAAAGCGGCTCAAGGAACCGACACAAAAGCTTAATACTTTAGAATATTTATAACGAAAAAGTCTGGTCATTCGATCAGACTTTTTTAATTTTCAACCATGATTAAAGTAGGTATAACAGGAGGTATAGGCAGTGGGAAAACCACCGTTTGTGAGATATTTGAGCGATTAGGCGTTCCGGTGTATTATGCCGATAAACAAGCGAAATACTTAATGGAAACCGATAAAAAATTGCGCGAAGCGATTCGCCAGTTATTCGGTGATGAGGCCTTTGATTCTGAAAATAATCTTAACCGTGCCTTTATTGCCGGTATTGTGTTTAAAGATGAAGAAAAGCTGTTAGCCTTAAATGCGCTTGTGCACCCTGCAGTTAAAGCCGATTACGATTCATGGAATTCCATTTTAGAGCGCAAAGAATACCCTTATAGTCTCAAAGAAGCGGCATTGCTTGTGGAAAGCGGTTCCTATAAAGACTTAGACAAATTAATTGTGGTTTCAGCGCCATTGGAGGATCGTATTAAGCGTGTGATGGCTCGCGATAACGTTTCTGAGGAACAAGTAAAAGCTCGCATTGATGCCCAACTCCCGGACGCAGAGAAAGTGAAACTGGCTGATTATGTAATCGATAATAACCTCATTATGGAATTGGTTCCCCAAGTGAGTAAAGTGCATTTAGACCTACTGAACGCACAATAGCCTAAGCTTCGTATTCCACGGCAAAAAAGCATACATTCGCAACAATGAATGAGTCTTTACAACAATTGAAAGAAATCCTAACTACGTCAAAGAAAACGGTGATTGTTACCCACCCAAATCCGGATGGTGATGCTTTTGGTTCAACCTTAGCATGGAAATTATTTCTGGAGAAAATGGGCACGTATGCTTGTATAGTTTCTCCAACCAACTACACTAAAAATTTCAAATGGTTACCGGCTTACGATTCGATACTATCTTTTGAAGATGAATCGCAACGCGCCATTGCAGAAAAACATATAGCGGCCGCAGAAGTGATCTACTGCTTAGATTTTAATGCCATTACACGTTTAGATAAATTAAGTCCGGCTATACAACAAGCCAAAGCTATTAAAGTGATGATTGACCATCATCAAAGTCCGGAGGATTTTGCGGCTATTACCTTCTCTAATACGAGCTATGCAGCTACCTGCGAATTAATTTACGACATTATTGGTGGCTTAGGCGAAGAAGCTAAAATAGACGAAGCCATTGCACAAAATTTGTACACGGGATTGACTACCGACACCGGATTTTTTGCATTCAGCAATACCACAGCCAATGTACATAAAGTAGCCGGAGGCCTTTTAAACAAAGGTGTTTCACCGGAATACATTCAGGATAAAGTGTTTAATATTTTCCGAGAAGAACGTTTGCGCTATTACGGCTATTGCTTTTTGAATAAACTACATGTCTGTAACGATGGAAAGGTGGCGTATATGTCGGTAACCCGTGAAGAAGCCAAACGCTTTCATTTGCAGCCCGGAGATAATGAGAGCTTAGTCAATTTTCCATTCAAAGTGGAAGGTGTAATGGTTTCAGTTTTATTTACGGAAGAACAAGATAAAGTAAAAATATCGTTCCGCTCAAAAGGGAAGATAGATGTGAATGCCTTTTCCAGAAAGCATTTTGAAGGAGGCGGACATGTGAATGCAGCCGGTGGAAAATCGTTGCTCTCATTAGCTGACACAGAAACTAAATTTCTTCAAGAAGTAAAGACGCTCTTTGCATAGCTCCTTTTCATATGAATCACAGCGATAAACTTCATATCCAATATCTCGTTTTTGTGTTGAAGCAATTGGGCTTAGACCATGTGGTACTATCGCCAGGATCACGCTCTGCGCCTCTAGTACAAGAGTTTGCTTGTTATCCTGAAATAAAAAAACACGTGTTATTCGATGAACGATGTGCAGGTTACTTCGCTTTAGGATTAGCGCAACAAATTCGTAAACCGGTAGCTGTATTTTGTACATCGGGGACTGCTGTTTTAAATTTAGCACCTGCTATTTGCGAAGCCTATCACCAAAAGATTCCGTTGGTTATTCTTACAGCCGATCGCCCTTCAGAAGCTATGGGTAAAGGCGAAAATCAAACCATTAACCAAATCGACATTTACAAAAACTACATTAAGGCATTCTACAATTTAGCAGAAGGGGAAGCACTTCAACAAGAGCAACTTGTTCAAACGATTGTAAATAGTATATCGCTACATTTTGGTCCGGTGCATATTAACATTCCATTGCGTGAGCCGCTTTACAACACAGCAACAGCAAGCATTTTCGAACTTCCTATTGTTGAAATACCAACCAGCCCTACCCTATCGAAAGACGATAAAGCTGAAATTTCATCTGCTTGGAAAAATGCAAACCGCAAAATGATTGTTTGCGGGATGGACCATTTTCAAACAGCAAAATTGAGTTGGTTAAAATTAATTCAAGCGCAGGAAGATGTGATTCTTTTGCATGAACCTATTGCCAATGTTGCTTTACCGGACTCCATCTACAACATAGACGGTACAATAGCTTCAATAAAAGAGATTGAAACCTATCAGCCCGATGTAGTGATTACAATTGGCCGACAATTTACTTCGAAACGTTTGCGCAATTTCATCAAAACGAATACAAGTGTTACACATTGGCATATCAGCATTGAAAACGAACAATGGGACAGTTTCAACTGTTTGCAAAAAGTGTGGAATTGTACGGATAGCGAATTTTTGAAAGTAATTGCTGCGGTGAAAACCGAAACGAGTGATTGGAAAAAGCAATGGTTGAGCATTCAGCCCAATGCTACTGTATTCGACAATACAACGCTAACCGACTTTTCAGTATATCAAGCATTAGCTAAAGCCGTTCCAAACGATTGTATTATTCAATGGGGTAACAGCGCACCTATCCGTTACAGCGGTCTATTGCATTTCGATGCATCTATTGAACATTTTGCCAACCGTGGCACCAGTGGTATTGACGGCTGTGTGAGTACAGCTGTGGGCTGTGCTATAGCCAATCCTGATAAACAGGTATTCTTGTTTGTTGGTGACCTTTCGTTCTTCTACGATTCAAATGCTTTGTTCTACAGTCCTTTCCCTGCTAATCTAAGAATCGTCATTGTGAACAACTCAGGTGGCAATATCTTTAGATTGATTGAAGGACAAAAAGAAGAAACACTAATGCAGAACTATTTTGAAGTACAGCACAAACACAGCGCAAAAGCTTTGGCTGAGCAGTTTTCGATGCACTATTTTAGTTGCGAGAAAAATGAAGAACTCGAAAAAACAATTGAACGCTTTTTTGGTTATAATAATTGCTGTATTCTTGAACTGAAAACAGACGCCACAAGTAGCGTTGACACATATAAAAATTACTTTAAACGATAATACACATGAGCAACAGAAACTGGACCACGCTTAAGGAGTACGAAGAAATTAAATTTGAATTCTTTCAAGGGATTGCGAAAATCACGATTAACCGTCCGCGATACCGCAATGCGTTTACGCCATTAACGGTGCGGGAAATGATTGATGCGATGTATATCTGTAGAGATAACCTCGATATTCAAAGCATTATTTTAACCGGTGAAGGCGATATGGCTTTCTGCTCGGGTGGTGACCAGAATGTGCGTGGACATGGCGGTTATGTTGGCAAAGACACTGTTCCTCGTTTGAATGTGTTGGATTTGCAAAAATTGATTCGATCTATACCGAAAGCCGTAATTGCTATGGTGAACGGCTTTGCCATTGGAGGCGGCCATGTATTGCATGTAGTTTGTGATTTGTCCATTGCATCGGAGAATGCCATTTTCGGACAAACAGGTCCGCGTGTAGGTTCGTTTGACGGAGGCTTTGGTGCATCGTACTTAGCCCGTTGTGTAGGGCAGAAAAAAGCACGCGAAATTTGGTTCTTGTGCGACCAATACAATGCACAAGACGCTTTAGAAATGGGCTTAGTGAATAAAGTAGTGCCTTTAGAAGTATTGGAAGACACCACTGTAGAATGGTGTTTGAAGATTCAAGAGAAATCGCCATTATCGATTCGTATGCTCAAATCTTCGTTCAATGCAGAGTTAGACGGACAAGCCGGTATTCAAGAATTGGCGGGTAATGCAACATTATTGTACTACTTGAGCGATGAAGCCAAAGAAGGTCGCAATGCCTACATCGAAAAACGCAAACCAGATTGGAGTAAATTTCCAAAGTTTCCGTAAGTATTTCATTTTCTGACTTTGCTAATTGAAGTTTATTACTTTTTTAGAAAGTAGAATGCTTCTCCAAAGAAGTTAGCGCTTTGAACTTCCTTTTTTGATGCATTAAAGTGTTTGAATGAAGCTTTATCCTTTGGCATTCTATTCTGACTGACTTCCTTTACGACTAATGTATCTTCGCTAAAAATATAGCTATAATAGGCATACAATGAATCTTGTTTATTGAATGTCGATTTAACTTGAATAGAGATAAAGTTAGCATCCTTGTATCGCCAAATGGTTGCAAACCCAAAATCAGGTAACACATTACTATTTGAATCTATGGCATGTAAACAATACTGTTTATTCGCAATATTGGCAATTTGAAGCGCAGCTATTGCATTACTGTATACAGAGTCTTTCCATGACAACTTCACTAACGTCCAATTCCCTACAATGCGTTGATCTGCAATCCTTCTTCCTGCATCAAATTCCTTATTGGATATGTATGGACATCCTGCGAGGATAATTATAAAAGAAAAGAATAAATAATGATGCCATTTCATAAGAAGGAAGAAGAAGCATTAATTGACCTACTCTAATCTAAGGAAATAAACGTTTTCCTTTCCTGTATTTTGAAAATAGTTTTATCTTGGCAGTGATGCAAACAAGTATCCAACCACATCAAATTTACAATCCGGAAAAAGAAACGGGAACACCTGATTTCAATCAGACGATACGTTATGTTTTCCAGTACATCGACTTCGCCATTTCGGAAGATGAGGCGCGCGTAATTACAAGTTTGTTTGTGGAGAAATGGGATTCATTGCAAGGTCAATTTATCAAAGAAGAAGACCTCCGTAATTTAGTATTTGATAGTTGTAGATCAGAGTTTGTGGTATTTCTCTCGAAGGAAAAAGTGCATGCCGTTGTAGATTTAATTATTCGGTATTTGCGATCGATTGGGCAGTTTTTGTAAAAGCGATAGCTTAAAACGTAACGTTATCTAACATCGCTGAGATCATTAGACTTTAGTTTTTTAGACGTATAAAATTGTTTTGCCATGGCATTTCAATAATGACTGTATTTCTACGCTTTTCCATTATCTTTCACACATGAAACTAATTTATTCTTTCCTTTTAGCATTGCTCGCCATTTCAACCTTTGCCATTGGTCCAACTGGCAACAAACTCGTTTCCTATTCCCTGTGGAATACAGTAACGAAAGAAGAATTGCGTGAAAAAATGAAAAAAAATCATGTTCCGAAAGCATTACTTAACCCAAAGTATGATGTAGATATCTACGACATTACTTATAAAAGCTTTTGGCACGATGGTACAAGTATATTGGCATCCGGACTAGTGTTTATGCCCAAAGGAGTGAACAAACCCATGGCAGAAGTGGTATACCACCATGGCACACGTGTTGAAAAAGGAAGAAAGAAAAACATAAGTGGCGTTGATAATGTTTGTTTAGGATTGGCGGTTGACGGCTATCTCGTAATTCAACCCGATTACATTGGATTAGGTCATGGCGATAAATTTCACTTATATCAGCAATACAAATCGCTTGGACAAGCAAGTGTAGACATGATTTATGCCGTTCGTGAATTCAACGATACCTTTAATATAAAACTCAATCAGCAATTATTCCTTACGGGATATTCGGAAGGTGGATATGCTGCAGTGGCGACCAATAAATTGATTCAAGAAAGTTATCCTGATTTGAAAGTTACTGCAACTGCCGGGAATAGTGGCGCTTACGATATGGAAGGCGTGCAAAGTGAAGTTATGTTCAAAAAATATGAGCGACCACACTATTTGCCTTTTTTATTGAGTGGATTAAACGAAGTGTATCATATCGTTCCCGACATTCGTGCTATTTATAATCCACCGTTCGATTCTATTATTCCTGATATGTTTGAAAAAGGAAAAAGTTATAAAGAAATAGATGCAATTCTCCCTCTTGTTCCAAAAGATATGCTCCGCGACACATTTGTTCAATTGTATCTCAACGATTCTAATTTCATACTCCATAAAGCACTTGCAGATAATTCCCTTTGTCACTGGAAACCTGAAAACCCTATACAACTTTGCTTTTGTCAAAATGATGAACAAGTCAGTTACAAAAACTCAATTGTAGCTCGAAACGGAATGAAAAAATTAGGCGCAAAACATATCACCCTTACTGAAGCCGGGAAAAAATATGGACATAATAAATGTGCATTGTTCGCATCTATGTATGCGCAACTCTATTTTGATAGTTTTCGAAACGGAAGTAAATATGGCAGAAGAGGTAACGCAGGCAAACGAATGCTCCTTGCTTTTGCCAGGTTAGGGATTAAACCATAATAAGGATCATTTTACACCTATTAAAACATTAAAATAAATCACTACACCTTGATACTATTGAGCAATTGGAAAACTTAATGATTTGATATGCGCAATTTCTAATGTAGGTATAGAATACACTAAAAGCAGCATCACGATTTACATTACAGAATTAAAACAACTATGCAAATTACAACTTCAATCACTACTGTTTTCAATTGCACTTTAGAGCGTGCCTTTAAAAGCCCTATGCTCTGTGATGTTGCATTAGTTCACACCGGATATGGGGTAACACCAAAGGTTACGCATTGTACTGAAGACGACACTTGGGGACAGCCGGGTGGCAGTAAAATTGTGCATATGGAGAAAAGTTTGTTTTTCAAAGGGGGTGCATCGTCTACCGACAAAGTATTGGAACGCATCGAAAACCAATATTGGAAAATCGAAATTTGCGATTTCAAGATGTGGTCGTTTGGCTTTGAAAAATTCCAAGGCGAATGGTTTACGAAACAAATAGAAGAAGGCAATATCGAAATCGTTTACAAATACACTATGTTTTCGAACAGTCCGCTATTATATCCTTTTCAATGGCTATTCACCAAAATCATTTGGCGAAATTATATGCAGCATGTGTTGGAGAATATTAGAACTTTAATAAAGAACGAAGCACCATATCTTTACAACTAAAAAAGTGGACCTTTCAATGAATCACATGAATATCCAACATCTTCAACAATACATCATGACCATTTTGCCTATGTCGCCAGACAAGGCCAAGTTTTTTGCAGAACAATTTGAATATGTTGAACTTGACAAGGACGCATTTTTAATTCAGGAAAACAAAAAATGTAAATACACATTTTATTTGGAAGAGGGATATATTCGTTCGCTCACCGCTGACAGCATGGGCAATGAAGTTACAACAAACATTTTTTCTTCCGATTGTTTTGTCAATGATTTTTTAGCCTTTTTTAAGCAAGCTCCTGCAAATGAAAACTTTCAAGCACTAACCAATTGCAAGATATGGCGAATGGATTTTGAAACGGTGCAAAACAATTTTCATTCACACCTTGAATTCAGGGAGTTTGGCAGATTAATGTTAGTTACCAATTATGCTATTCTACACGAACGAATGCTAGGCATGATTAAGAACACAGCAGAACAACGCTATTCCAAGTTACTCGAAAAGCATCCTGCTATTTTTCAAAATGTGCCATTGAAAATTATTGCTTCGTATTTAGGCATTACCGATACATCATTAAGCCGAATTCGAAAAGAAGTTGCTCAAAAATAAACTGAACTCATCCAGATATTTAATGTTGCAGTTAATCGATTTCTTGCCATTTGACAAGAAGAAATCCTTCAAGAGTTTCAACATTTGCAGCATTTAATCACCAATTTCATTTATCATGCAAACTACAACCAACATTGTCCCACTGTGGATTTCAGCACTCTTTTTTATATGCATTTCCATTCCTGTATTCCAAATAGCGCAAGCCATAAAACGAGGAGGACTGAATGCTAGTTTAGACACAAACAAAGTATCACAACTTTTCTATGGAAGCATTTTATTCTATTTCCTCTTTTTTGCCTATACAGCCTTATTGAGCTTTTCCGGAGTATTTCAGGTAAACACATTCCCGCCTAGGGCAATTCTGTTTACTATGCTTCCATTGCTCGTATTTTATTTCTTGTTCATTTTTCGAACAAAAATCTACTGGACAATTTTAGCGCAAATCCCACTTTCTACACTTGTTCGGTTACATGCCTTTAGACTCGTTGGTATCTTTTTCATTATATTTTGGAGCTATGATGCGCTCCCCACCTACTTTGCTTTTGCTGCAGGGATTGGAGATATTTTTGCTGCAGTTACTGCATTGCTAGTGGCCAAGCTCATCGACAAGAAAAATCAACACTATAAAAAGATTACGCTTATCTGGAACATCGTTGGATTTTGGGATATTGTGCATGTTATAGCAGCAGCACTATACATCACAAAACAAAGTATTGAAACCGGTACCATTGGAGTACAAGAAATGACAAAATTTCCATTCTGTTTAATACCCGCATTTGCTCCTGCAACCATTATTTTTCTGCATATTAGTATCTTTAAACGATTAAAAATGCAAGACATTGAATAATTCTTGCATTAAATTAGATATGCTATGCAAAAGGACGTTCAAGATTACAACAAAAAACAAACGGAAGAAGATCAACGCATCTGCAACTTATTAGCGGAAGTGATTGACAAAAATTTTCCGGAAGCTGAGAATAAAATCTGGCATGCTGTTCCGGTTTGGTTTTTAGATGGGAATCCCATTGTTGGCTACGGTAAATTAAAAAATTGTGTGCGCTTACTTTTCTGGAGCGGACAATCTTTCGATGAACCACAACTCAAAAACGAAGGCAGTTTCAAAGCCGCTGAAATACGCTTCACAGCTGTAGAACAAATCAACACAGCAGATTTAGCACGTTGGGTGATGAAGGGGAAAGACATACAATGGGATTATAAAAACTTGATTAAACGCAAAGGCGTTTTAGAGCGATTAAAATGATTTGTGTATTAAAAATAATTCACTAAATTTGTTCACCTAACTATGATTGCATAATAATAGCGTTGAAGCTGTTACACTCCTAAAATGCAGATAATACATATTGTATTGTTGTTGAAACTTGACTTAAATTGTACATATGTTACGTATTTTCCCGAATGAAGAATTCAAAGAAATTGAATTTGAAATACAGCCAAAACTGAGATATGCCGTTTCTAATTTTGGTCGAATTTTAAGCTTTACAGACACTATCGAAAATGGCAGAATTGTAAAAGGCACCATAGGGGATGGTTATAAAAATTTAAAATATACAACACCTCAAGCATCAGGGAAGGGCAAAGTTACTTGTATTTCAGTGTATAAGTTAGTGGCTAAATATTTTATTCCTAAGCCTTCTGCTGAACACGAATTTGTTTTGCATTTAGATAGAAATAGATCGAACGATCATTATAGCAACTTGAAGTGGGCCACATTAGCAGAGCGACAAGAGCATATCAAGAAAAGTCCTTTTGTGATTGAAGCAAAGAAAAAATTGGTAGAACACAAAATCCGCTCAAATGGCCCGAAACTAACTGAAACAGAAGTTATCTTTTTGAAAAAGAGATTACTCGACCCTAATCGCAAAACACGTATAAAGGTTTTAGCCAAGCAGTTTAAAGTTTCCGAAATGGCCCTCTACCGAATCAAATCAGGAGAGAATTGGGGACATATCAAAGTGGATTAATACAACTTGTATTAGCGATCAAAGGCCAATCGCTTTCCTTTAATACCTTCAAAGAAAACACCATTATCGTAGGCCAAATGCCCGCTCACAAAGGTTTTCTCAACGGTTGATGAAAAGCGTGTTCCTAATAATGGCGACCAACCACATTTATAATAAATGTTTTCTTGCGCTACGGTATAAGGTGAATTCAAATTCACAAGTGCGGCATCGGCAAAATAGCCTTCGCGCAGATACCCCCTATCTTTAATTTGAAAACAAATAGCCGGATGATGCGCCATTTTCTGCGCAATCTTTTCTAACGAAATTTTTCCCTGGCGATAGAATTCTAATAGCATCAATAAGGGATGCTGCACCAATGGAAGTCCTGCCGGTGCTGATGCATAAGGCTTTTCCTTTTCTTCCATGGTATGTGGGGCGTGATCTGTAGCGATAATATCTAACCGATCATCGAGCAATGCGGCAAGAAGTGCGGGTTTATGGCGCTTGTCTTTAATGGCCGGATTGCATTTGATTTTGTTGCCTAACGTTTCATAATCATCGGCATCAAACCACAAGTGATGCACACACACTTCAGCAGTAATTCGTTTATCTTGCAACGGAATATCGTTGCGAAACAAGGCTAATTCTTCAGCCGTGCTGATATGCAGAATATGCAAACGGGTGTTATACTTTTTCGCTAACTCTGTAGCCAAAGAAGACGATAAATAACAAGCCTCTTCATCGCGGATAATAGGATGATAGGCTGCAGTAAGTTTGTCGCCAAACTCTTCGGTGTATTGCGCTACACGGGCACGAATACGAGCTTCATCTTCACAATGCGTTGCAATCAATAATTCCGATTCCGAAAATACTTTACTCAACACATCACGATTATCAACTAACATATTGCCGGTACTGCTACCCATAAAAATTTTCAAGCCACATACATCGTTCTTTCTTGTTTGCGATACGCGAATAGCTTCATTGGCATTATCATTCGACACACCCATGAAGAAAGAATAATTACTCAGCGCATGTTGTGCTGCAATGGCATATTTTTGCTCCAACAATTCTTCAGTAAGTGATGCAGGAATTGTATTGGGCATTTCCATAAATGAAGTTACACCACCTGCAACAGCCGCTCTTGCTTCGGTATAAATATTGGCTTTGTGCGTTAATCCCGGTTCACGAAAATGCACCTGATCGTCTATAACACCCGGAAACAAATGTTTTCCTTCACCACTAATTTCAACAGTTTTGAAAGGCACATCGAAACTAGGGTCGATGCGTTCAATGCGCTCGTTGCGAATCAACACATCAACAGTGCTGATTTTTCCTTCATTGACAAGGTTTACCTGTTTTAAGTGATAATCCATGATATTATATTTTTCCTTTAACTGTTCAAGTTTACAGAATATTTTACTAGAAATTTTAACTCTTTAACTAACATAAATCATTTGCGAGAAAGTTAACTTTTTATAGGTTTGCAGCATTATTTCAACCCTTTAAATAACTAAAAATGAAAAAGTTAGCACTCAGCGTTATCGCTATTTTAAGTATCAGTTTAGCATCGAATGCACAAGCGTTTGAAAAAGGCGGAAAATATATCAGTTTAGGCTTAGGTGGCGCAAATTTTTGGCACATTTCGTCAAACGGATATTTTGGCTCTTACGGGAATTTTGGTTACACGCCAATTACAGGTCAGTTAAGCGTTCAAGGCGAATTTGGCGTACATAAATATGTTGGCGTTGGATTCACTACCGGTATTGGAGGACGAGCTGCAGGTACAGGCATCTATAGATATGGCTGGGGGTCAGGATACTCTTCTGAATTTAACATACCCGTTGGCATAATTGCCAATTTCCACTTCTATCAGTTGATAGCGGATAAAGTGGGTAAGGATATTCATTCCGACAAATTAGATGTGTATGCGGGATTAAATCTAGGATCTGGTGTAGCAATGTTTCCTGGCACTGACCCACTACAAGTATCCGCATTATTTTTTGTTGGTCCACAAATAGGCGCACGCTATTTCTTCACCCCGAAATTGGCGGCAAACCTTGAGGTTGGGTATGGTAAAACATGGGTGAACGGAGGACTTACGTTCAAACTCTAATTTAATACTACTATTCTATAGGCTTCCTGCGCAATCAGGGAGCCTTTTTTTATTTCAGCTATTATGAACCGCAGATTGTATATTGTGCAGTATTAGTTTAACTACGATGCGAAAGAAAATTCTAAAAACGGTGTTCCCTTTTTTTGCAGTGGTGATAGGGCTCTACCCATTGCTTTATTTAATCATTGACAGAACATTTGGCTTATTGCAAACAAAAGCCGATACAACGTTGAACAATATATATTGGAACATTGGCTTTTATGGACATATTTTTTTAGGAGGCATAGCCTTATTGATTGGATGGATACAATTCTACCCTAAATTTCGCCAAGAGCGATTGCAACTCCATAGACGAATTGGAAAAACATATGTGATTGCAGCTTTAGGTAGCGCCATATTTGGATTTTACATTGCGTTTTTTGCTACCGGTGGAATTATTGCTGTTATTGGCTTTGGGCTATTAGCTATCCTTTGGTTTTATACAACCGTTCAAGCATTCCTCCAAATAAAAAAGGGAAATGTAATAGCCCACGAACGTTGGATGATCTATAGCTATGCGGCCTGCTTTGCGGCAGTAACCTTAAGAGTATGGCTGCCTATTTTAACAATTGTATTCAACGACTTCTTTATTGCCTATAAAATTGTAGCTTGGTTGTGTTGGGTACCTAATCTATTCATTGCTAAATTGCTTATTGAAAAGCAAAAAAAACAAAAACATGTTTTCTGATAAAAATCTCCAAGACGCTTTTGCCCTTCACGCCAATATAATGAACGTAAAAGAAGGGGATGTAATTATGTTGCCGGGGCAGTATATAAAGATTATTCCCATCGTTGAAAAAGGGTGTATTCGTGTACTCCGACAAAATAAGCAAGGCGAAGAAACATTTCTATATCACATCATGCCCGGAGAAACTTGCGCCCTGTCGTTAACTTGTTGTTCTATGCAAAAACCAAGCGAAATTAAAGCTATTGCAGAGGAAGATACCACCCTCTGGGCTATACCCATTCAACAATTGGAGCTTTGGCAACAGTTTAAAGAATGGCGCGAATTTGTAGCCCTTACCTATCAAACACGATTTGACCGATTATTGAAAACCGTTGATGCCATTGCCTTTGAAAAAATGGATGAACAACTTTGGCGGTATTTGCTCGCGCGTGCAAATGCTAAAGAAAGTGATACCCTTAATATCAGTCACGAAGAAATAGCTAACGAATTGAATATGCAACGCGAAGCCGCAACCCGCTTAATTAAGAAACTAAAGGACCTTGGATACCTTGAAACCGGCAGAAACGAAATCCGTTTACTCCGAAAAGAATAGCCATGTAACATTTGTTCCATAGTTCATACAATCAATGCATTACATTTGACTCAAATTAAAATATAAGCTTATGAAAAAGAACATGGGATCAGCCGACAGACTTATTAGATTAGTTGTTGCGGCCGTATTTGCAGGACTTTATTTTACAGGAACAGTAACCGGAACAATTGGTATCGGACTTTTAGTGCTTGCTGCTGTATTCACACTCACCAGTGTAATTAGCTTCTGCCCTTTATATGCGCCATTCGGCATCAGCACTTGTAAAAAAGACTAAATGGAAATGAATATTCAGAACCTGTTGTTGCTTGCCGTAATTGGTGCAACAGCAGGTTTTTTAAGCGGATTGATGGGCTTGGGCGGTGCAGTAATTATTATTCCTGCACTTGTATTTTTCCTAGGGTACACACAACAACAAGCGCAAGGCACTACCCTCGGCTTAATGGTTTTACCCATTGGTTTTTTAGCGGCTTGGTCCTACTACCAGGCCGGAAACATCGATATTAAAGCAGTTGCTATAATGGCTGTTACCTTTTTCATTGCCGGTTATTTCGGAGGGAAGATGGCCACCACTATTGACACCAGTTTAATGCGAAAAATTTTCTCTGTGGCCCTTATTTTAATTGCTATAAAAATGTTTTTTCAAAAATAAATAATCATAAAAAATGAACTATATGAATACAACAATGCTTTTCATTTTAATGTTAAACTTTATCGGATGCGGACAAGCATCGAACACAACAGCCAAAGGACCTACCATTCAGCATGTAGACGACAAACAATTTCAATCCAAAATGACAGAAAAGAATACTGTGGTTTTAGATGTACGCACAAAAGATGAAGTGAGCGAAGGCTATATTAAAGGGACCACCTTATTTATTGATGTAAATGGAGGCGACTTCGATGCACAAATCAAAAAACTGGACAAATCTAAAACTTACTTAGTGTACTGCCGAAGCGGAAAAAGAAGCATGATGGCGAGCACAGTGTTAATAGAAAATGGCTTCGCTAATGTGTTCAACTTAGATGGCGGAATTTCGGGGTACTCGGGAGCGATTGTAAAATAATTTCAACACATTCGATTCTACAACACCGTGATAGATTTTCAAAAAGAATACAAAGGAATACTGTTAGCCTTTACCATTGGTATCATTGCCTATTTCACAGGCCCTATGATTCCTTCGTTTAACAGTATTTTAATGGGCTTGGTGCTCGGTATGCTGGTTGGCAATTTGGTAAAAATTTCAACCGAGTTTCAATCCGGCATTTCATTTACCAGTAGTAAACTGTTGGAACTCTCCATTTTGTTTTTAGCCTTTAGTATTAATTATACACATATCGCAGCTTTGGGTTGGAAAAGCTTTACGGCTATTGCTATTGTAGTGATTGCTATTTTACTCCTTACCATTTACCTTTCAAAAAAATTGAACTGCCCGGGGTCAACAGGATTATTGATTGGCTTTGGTACAACCATTTGTGGATCATCTGCTATTGCCGCAGTTGCACCAAGCATTGCAAAGGATAAAGAAGATGTAGGTATTTCGATGGCGGTCATTAACCTATTTGGAAGTATAGGAATGATTGCGTTACCCTTCTTTTTAAAATCGACACATTTCTCTGTTGCACAAATTGGTTTGCTTTTAGGCGGCACATTGCATTCCGTTGGAAATGTTGCAGGTGCCGGGTATTCCATGGGCAGTGAAATTGGTGAAGCCGCCATTACCATAAAACTAGCGCGTGTTGCTTTGTTATCGCCTGCCATTATTTTCTTCAATTATCTCATCAACAAAAATAATGTAAGTCACTGGAAAGAGCATTTCAAGCTTCCTTGGTATTTATGGAGCTTTGTGGCCATTACCATTTTCACTTCATTGGTTTCGCTCCCAAAAGAAATAATAGACGGTATGGAAACCATGGGTAAGTTTATTCTTACCGTTGCTATGGCCGCTATTGGCTTAAAAGTGAGTTTCAAGGTCTTATGGCAATCAGGACAAAAAGGGGTGCTCTTTGGTTTACTCATTTTTGCTATTCAAATTGCCTTAGTAAGTGCATTTATGTTCGTTATATAGTGCCTGCTATTTCATACCCAATCAAAACAAATTAACATGTCGGATAACAAAAAGAATTCTCCTGAAAATGAAGCTAAGCAAACATTAGATCAGACATTTTGGGAAAACAGATATGTATTAAAGGAAACAGGCTGGGATTTAGGTGAAGTATCGCCTCCGATAAAAGCATACATAGATCAACTCACCGATAAAAATTTGCGAATACTTATTCCGGGTTGCGGCAATACGTATGAAGCTGAATATCTATTAAATAAAGGGTTTACGAATATCACAGTCATTGATATATCGCCAACATTAATAGACAACTTGAAAACAAAATTCAAGAACAACACGAACATAACAATTGTATTAGGTGATTTTTTTGCCCTAGAAGGAGTATTTGATTTGATTATTGAACAAACATTTTTCTGCGCACTTGATCGCTCGCTTCGACAATTGTATTGCGATAAAATGAATGCATTACTGAGTAACAGCGGCAAACTTGTTGGATTACTTTTCAATCGCGAATTCGAAACAGCAGGCCCACCATTTGGGGGTTGTGAGGAAGAGTATCGTCAATTATTTTCTGAAACATTTGACATTGTTACGTTATCGAATAGTTATAACTCTTATTTCAAAAGAGCCAACGCAGAACTCTTTACAATTTTTAAGAAAAAGAAATCTGTAGCGTAACATTTGTCACATAACATCATCACAAAGTACTTCATCTTTGTGTCATAAAATTATAACCAAAATGAAAATAGAACAGATATACACCGGCTGCTTAGCACACGCAGCTTACTATTTAGAGAGTAATGGAGAAGCAGCTATCTTCGATCCGCTGCGCGAAGTTCAACCATATATCAATCGTGCAGAAGCCGACAAAGCAAAAATAAAGTACGTGTTTGAAACACACTTTCATGCCGACTTTGTTTCAGGGCATCTAGATTTAGCAAAACAAACCGGAGCATCTATTGTATATGGGCCAACAGCAAAACCAAGTTTCGATGCCGTAATAGCGGAAGACAATCAGGTATTTACTGTAGGTGAATGTCGTGTGAAAGCTATTCACACACCGGGTCATACAATGGAAAGCACTTGCTATTTGATTATCGATGAACAAGGTGTAGAAAAAGGAATTATTACAGGCGATACTTTATTCATTGGTGATGTAGGCCGTCCGGATTTAGCGCAACATGTTATTGAAGACTTAACGGAAACTAAATTGGCCTCCCATTTATATGATTCGTTGCACAACAAAATTATGCCGCTGAACGATAACATTATTGTATATCCAAATCATGGAGCCGGAAGCGCATGCGGTAAAATGATGAGCAAAGAAACTACAGATACCCTTGGTAATCAAAAGCGAACGAATTATGCTTTGCAACCTATGTCGCGTGAAGATTTTATCAAAGCACTGCTTACAGGACTTACACCGCCACCGGCTTATTTCCCGAAAAATGTGTTGATGAATATTCAAGGATATGACGATAGAGCAACAGTGATGAACCGTGGCATGAATGCCTTTACGGTAGCGGAATTTGAAGCAGCGGCAGAAGCTACAAGAGCATTAGTCCTCGACACCAGAAATCCGGAAGAATTTGCAAAAGGCTTTGTGCCGAATAGTGTGAACATTGGATTAGACGGAAGTTTTGCCATGTGGGTAGGCGAATTAATTCCCGATTTAAAACAAGAAATTCTTCTGATTACGGAATTAGGAAAAGAAGAAGAAACAATTTCCAGACTATCGCGCGTGGGCTACGATTTTACCATTGGATATTTAGCGGGTGGCTTCGCATCATGGACAGCTGCAAACAAAGAAGTTGAATCGGTTAATCGATTGAATGCAGAAGAATTTGCACAGCAACTTACGAGCGAAAAACCTATGGTTATTGACGTTCGAAAAAAGAGCGAATTTGATTCCGAACATGTGGAAGGCGCTATCAACATTCCATTAAATGTATTGAACCAACATCTGTCTGAAATTCCAAAAGACAATTATTTCGTTCTCCACTGTGCCGGAGGCTACAGAAGTATGATTGCCTCTTCGATGTTAAAACAAAGAGGATGGAGCAATTTCACCGATGTTAGAGGTGGTTTTACAGCTATCAAAAATGCGGGTGTTTCGGTAACCGATTATGTATGTCCAACAACATTATTATAAAATGACACTACTCAAAAAATATAGCCTTACCATTATTGGCGCCTTAATTGGTGCAGTTGCCGGCTTTTTGTATTGGCAACAAGTAGGTTGCGCATCGGGCACCTGTGCTATCACTTCTAGTCCTGTTAACTCATCGCTCTACGGAGCATTAATGGGCGCATTATTCGCCAACATTTTTCAAAACGATAAACAAAATTAAAACAATGAACGTAGAAAAAATCATTCTCAACAATGAAGGAACTATTGTTGATGTAAGAACACCGGAAGAATTTCGTGGAGGCCACGTAGCAGGCTCAATCAATATTCCGCTACAAGAAGTACCTAACCGAATCGAAGAACTAAAAAGTTTGAAAGCACCTTTAGTATTGTGTTGCGCATCAGGCGGAAGAAGCGGACAAGCTACTCATTATCTTTCTAACCAAGGTATCGAATGCTGCAATGCAGGTTCGTGGTTAGACGTCAATTATTATCAATCTAAAAAAGCATAAACCATGTTAGATACTATTAAGAACATGCTCGGATTCGGACCGGCAGTAGACTACGCACAACTTGTAAAAGAAGGTGCTATTATATTAGATGTAAGAAGCAAAGGCGAATTTGCAGGCGGACATATCAAAGGCGCTGTAAATATTCCGGTAGATGCGTTGAGCGCTAACTTAGGACAGTTGAAAGACAAAAATAAAACCATTATCACTTGCTGTGCTTCAGGCATGCGCAGTGCTTCTGCAAAAAGTATTTTACAATCAAAAGGCTACACGTCTGTACACAATGGTGGCGGATGGGCAAGCTTAAACAGTAAATTATAATGTTGAAACAAATTATCCATTCGCATTGGGATGTGATGCGGTGGATTCGCTTAATCGCAGGAGTTGGGTTCATTATATCGGGCTTCATGCAACACGATACAATCACCGGATTATTTGGCGGTATTTTTCTTACACAAGCTTTATTTAATGTAGGCTGTTGTGGCACGAGTGCTTGTGGTCCTACCTATCCAACTAAATCGCGATTTGACGATACCAAAGACATTACTTACGAAGAAATAAAATAATAAAACATGAACGCAAAATTCGATGATTTAATCAATAGTGAAATTCCTGTGCTGGTCGACTTTTCAGCCGAATGGTGTGGCCCTTGTAAAGCCATGAAACCCATTTTAGAAGATTTGAAATCTAAAATTGGCGACACCGCTCGTATCATCAAAATTGATGTCGACAAAAATCCGCAGTTGGCCACAGCTTATAAAATTCAAGGTGTTCCAACACTAGCCTTGTTTAAAAACGGGCAAGTGTTATGGCGACAATCAGGTGTTGTACAAGCCAATTTCCTAAAAGGTATTATCGATCAACATATCTAAACGGCAAATCGGGGGTTTTGCCATCAAAAGCTGGGAGTATTCCCGGCTTTTCTTATTTTTAGTTATGCCATCATCGCTTCACATATCGCGTAAGAAAGAAACCTATCCGGTTAGTCAGCCTTTTTTAGAATACCTTGCTAAATACGGCAGAGCTATTGATATGCCCATTTCTTACAACGATTTAAAGCGTTTCGACAATACCATTACCCTCTACGATAAACACAAAAACGATTCGCTGTGGGTTACTGCTCTTTATCCGCAATACGAAACACAAACCTTATTCGATGGACTGAAAAAAATCTATTCCATCTTAAAAAGTGGTGGCGACCAAAGTGTTCACGAACACTTGAACATTGAACGTGTTGACTATTGCACTTTCGGCAATTCGAATCCGTTTCGCATTAAAATCGTGAACAACTATAACGATGTGTACGACTACTTCTACATCAAGAAACCCGATGCATCAAGGATTCTGGGCCTCGAACTGGAACACATCCTCTCCCCTAGCCGAATTAACTATTTCAGCAATCAAGATACCATTGTAGAAGAACACATTGCCGGTATACCGGGCGATATGTTTATGGCAAATTACTTACTCAAACCCGATCACGATCAAAAGCGCATCGCCAAAGAGTTTGTAAAATTCAATGAACGTTGCTTAGTGCGTTTGCTAGGTGATATGCGCGCCTACAATTTTGTATTTGATATCACCCCCGATTTTGAAGAAGCACAATATCGCATTCGTCCTATCGACTTCGATCAACAAAGTTATGAAGGCCGCAAGAATCTTTATTTACCGCAGTTTTTCAAAGAGAATAAACCATTGGTAACCTTAGTGCAAGCGTTGTTCAACAAAGAAGTTATCAAGCAATATCAAAGCGAAGAGCGCACACTTATTGCCACACGTATCAAAGCTTCCGAAAAACAATTGCGCGATTTGTTAGTCTCCCTCAAGGAAGAGCCATTGGCACCGCTCGATAAAATCAATCAATTGGATAAAGAAATCAGCGATTTTTTCGAGATTCCATTTACTGCTGCCACAACTATGACAGAGATTTTAAGAAAGCTACTGCAAACGATTTCCGACCGTTACGAAAAAACCAAAAAGCTTACTCTTTAATAAATACTTTTCGGCCAATCGCTTCGCCTTTTTGCGAAACACGAACCATGTAAACACCCGGCACAAGATCCGCAACGGATAGAGCATTACCGTTCAAATGCGCATGATGAGCAACTATACGTCCATCCATGGCATAGAGTTCAGCACTTACATCAGTAGCATCAACGTCAATCATCAACACATCTTTTACCGGGTTTGGATAGATAGAAAATGAACTAGATGCATCAGCAACACGTGTAAACTCATCCAACGAAACATCTTTAGCTACACTATCCAGTTTATTCAGAATCCAATTATCGGGATCTACAAAAATATTAGTTACTGTTCCGGTTAATGGAAGTGTGTAGTATTGTATGTTTTGGGAAATCGTTAATCGCACAATGGTATCCGGCAAAGCAGTTCTTCTAATTTTGTAATCAACCGGAGTTATAAACAAAGGTGTTGCCGATGGGAAAGAGGTTGTTTCGGTTACTTTCAACTTCAACATATCGTTTACCTGATTCCACTTTACTTTAAACGTAGGATAACCTTGTCCATAAAACCATTGCGCATAAAACTGTGTAAAATCCACACCGGTTGTACTTTCCAGCACATCTTTCAAATCTTGTGCAGTAGCCACATTATCTTTGAACTGTTGCTGATAATTACGCATCGCCAGAAAAAACAGCGAATCATTATTGACTAAATAGCGCATACTGTGCACTATAGCCGAACCTTTGTCGTACGAAAGTCTGGAATCAAATATTCGTGTAACATTAGTAGAATCAGTAAACCAAAGAGCGCCACCGGGTTGAGCCATAACTCTGGCATGAACGTCTACCATTTTCTGAGCCCCAACCGCAGGGGTTTTCAAATAGTAATCGGCTAAATATTCACCATACGAAGCAAACCCTTCATTCACAAAAATATCTTTCCAAGTCGAACACGTTACATTATCGCCAAACCACTGATGCAGTAACTCATGTGCATCAATTTCGAAGTCGAAAAAACCCAACGAGGTCATGGTTTGATGTTCCATTCCTCCACGTATAGGAGCCATACAATGCCCGTATTTTTCCTTGGCAAAGGGATACAAACCAAACAAATCTGAAAACAATTCAACCATAGCCGGTATCTCATCCAGCTCAGGTTTCACACTTGGCAAGGTTTGTGGATTATTATAAATGTAATTCTGAATCAAAATCGAATCGGCATAACCCTTAGGATGTGCATACGATCTATACTCCACATATTGCGCCACCGCCACCGATACTAAATAATAATCAATGGGTGTGCGCGATTTCCATTCGTAACGCGCTTTCCCGTTGCCTGCGTTCACCACATTTTCCAACACTCCGTTTGAACCCGCTTTGTTGGTTGAATCGGTCGTAATAAAAAACCATGTCGAATCAATTTTATCTCCCAAAGCCTGTTTACATGGCCACCACTCGAAGGCTGAAAACGGCTGACTTAACGACCATGTAGCTCTATTGCCCCAACTTGGTGAAGCCTGATTGCTAAACCCCTCACCAATGGCTGCGCTTTGTGCATTAGGAGGAGTGCCACGATAGTAAATGGTAACATCAATCGTAGCACCTTGTGTAAGTGTGGAAGCCAACACCGCAATGCGTTCGCCTGTGGCATTGCTCTTCACAGCCAACTTTTGCCCGTTTTGTACTACACTGTCAATCGTTAAATTTTGATGTAACTCGAACGCAAACGAATCTAAGGCCGGCAACAACACCTTGGCTACCGTGCGTACATTCCCGCTAATAGCTTTTGACGTGCGCTCTACATTCAAATTCAAATGATGAAACTTTACATCATATTGCGCTTCCAATGCTTGATGCCCTACTGAATTCAATGCCTGTGCAGCACCCCGCACATCCGATTGAAAATGACAAAAGCCGTTACCGGCCCAAACAGCCGCATATTGCAAAAGAAAACAAGCTAAAAACAAAGTAAATTTACTGCGCATAAAAAGATTTATAAACGATAATAACAGATTTCTTTCATAAACGTTCAAAAAAGTTTTAGCAAACTTTAATAAAGAAATTTATCTTCGGTGAATACATTTACAAGGTGCAACGATTAGCTGAAATCAAAGAATTCGACAATATTGAACTGCTTGCTCGGCAAGTGGTGGAAGGTTTTTTGATAGGCCTGCACAAATCGCCTTTCCACGGTTTCTCTGTGGAATTTGCCGAACACCGCCTTTACAACCCCGGAGAATCCACCAAAAATATCGATTGGAAAGTCTTCGGCCGCACCGATAAAATGTTTGTAAAACGCTACGAGGAAGAAACCAATCTGCGTTGCCAAATTGTGATTGATGCGTCTTCGTCTATGTATTTCCCTAAAGACGAAAAAGGCAAAGGCAACAAAATGAAATTCTCTGTTTGTTGCGCTGCCGCGCTCGTCAACTTGCTCAAAAAGCAACGCGATGCAGCAGGCTTAAGTGTGTTCACCAATCACCTCATCATCAACACACCCGCCAAAGGCACACAACAA
Source organism: uncultured Chitinophagaceae bacterium (assembly GCA_964398475.1). Classification (GTDB taxonomy): domain Bacteria; phylum Bacteroidota; class Bacteroidia; order Chitinophagales; family LD1; genus CALAYL01. Next base: position 149,263 of record CAYNMP010000006.1, read on the forward strand.
CATACCGAGCGTTTATTTGCCGATTTAGAAAAACTTATTGCGCAACCGTTTGTAAACGAGACCACCAATGCCGGTGAATGTTTACACCTCATTGCCGACACTGCGCACGTGCGCAGCCTAGTGATTGTGTTCAGCGATATGTTTGACGACCTAACGCCCGAAGGCAAAGACAAATTATTCTCTGCGCTGCAACACTTGAAATTCAATAAGCACGAAGTCATTCTGTTTCATGTAGTCGATAAAAAACTGGAAGAAGATTTTGCCTTTGAAAATCGCCCCTATCAATTTATCGATATGGAAACAGGCGAAAAAATAAAAGTACATACTGCCGAAGTGCGCGAATTTTATACCACACAGATGGATACTTTCAAGCAAGAATTAAAATTAAAATGCGCGCAATACAAAGTGCAATTCGTAGAAGCCGACATTAACGAAACCTTCGGACAAGTCCTCCTTCCGTTTTTGTTGAAACGCAATAAAATGTAACTCGCCTCAAAACCAAACACCACGGTGCAACTCAATTTCAAACAATCCGGACAAGGCGAAGCGCTCATCATTCTGCATGGCTTAATGGGCTCGCTCGATAATTGGCAGTCGGTGGTGAAAGTGCTGTCGGAGTTTTACACCGTGTACACGCTCGATCAACGCAACCACGGCAAATCGCCTCACTCCGATGTGTTTAGTTACGACCTTTTGGCAGCCGACTTACTCGACTTCATGGATCAACAACACATCGCGAAAGCCTCTATTATCGGGCATTCTATGGGAGGAAAAGCCGCCATGCATTTTGCGTTATTGCATCCCGAGCGCGTCAATAAATTGATCGTGTCTGATATCAGTCCTTCGGTTTATGAAGACCGACACAACATCGTATTTAAAGCACTTAAGGCTGTAGACCTCGCCACCGCTACAACACGCGAAGAAGTACAACATGTTATCGAACAATTCATCGATGAACAAAGCACCGTTTTGTTTTTAATGAAAGGCTTGTATCGCGATGCCAACAATCAATTTCAGTGGCGCTTTAATGTGCCGGCACTCGATGCGCATTATATCGACATCTCCGATTTCCCCGAACACAGCAACAACTTCAGCGGTAGAACGCTATTTGTAAAAGGTGAAAACTCCGATTACATCAACGCCTCCAACTACCCCGATATTATTCGCTACTTCCCACAACACGACATTGCTGAAATCACCAATGCCGGCCACTGGGTACATGCCGATAACCCGCAACAATTCTGCAGCACAGTACTCGATTTTCTAAAAAAGTAACGCTTAAATCTTAAATCAATAAAGTATCCATCTACTTACCGCGTTATCGGCTTTTTCAATTTTGCCAACCCTAAATAGAACCTTTGGGCAAAGCTGCCATTTCTTCCGTACTTACTGTTCGCACGAAAACTATCGAAATACATTTTACTATACATGGTAGCAAAAATTCCGCAACCTCTGTGCCCGTATTTACTGCCGGGATTCCTCAACGTAACATCTTGCGCTCCCTTTGCAAGCATGCCATTATAGGCCACAACCGAGTTTTGATAAAACACAATTTCGTCACCCTTGCAATGACATAATTGAACCGGGTTCTCAGGTTTCCAATCACAAATTGTGTTTTCTTCCAAAGCTTTGCGCATGCTAAAATCTTTGTCGTTCAAATAGCGCTCCACAAACGAATCTTTCAACATATCTTTTGGAACTAGCGGCAGCAAACCTTCCAACCCTTCGTGAGAATGGTTCCCATCAAAATAGGTGCGAACAACCGTATCGTAGGGTTCACGATACATTGCATTAATGTCGGGCACCATTTTATACACCTCATTTAAACCCTGCAAAAGATAAGGTAAAAACTGCGGACGTTTATACGCTGTAAACATTGCTTTACTTTGCACTCCGGCCATATCATAAGCCCCGGCATTGGCAGATGTTGCCGTAATCTTAAAGGAGTTAGCATATTTTTCGCCAATCAATTTATTGGCTCCTAATGCAGCATAGCCACCTTCGCTATATCCCGTCAAAAACAATTGGCTGTTCACCTGCACTTTAAATGAATCCTTGAGTTCTTGCGCAGCAAACAAAAAATCAACAGTGGTCTGTCCAAGCGCTTTATACTGCTGATAAATATGAAACTTCTCTCCATGCCCAATCCCAAAGTAATCAGGCATAAGCACAACATAGCCATCAACAGCATAGCCCAAAGCAAAATTAGTTTCGCGGGTAATCTCGGATTCTCTACCTTTTGTAAACTTAGTGCCGTGATGATATACCAATTGCGGCATAGCCTCGTTCACCCCTTGAGGCACAAAATACAATCCCGAAACAAGCACCGCTGTTCCATCATGCCATTCCGAAAGATACTTAACGTCATAAATATTTACGTCATACTTAGGCAGGAGAAGCGCCTTAGGTATTTTTCGATCCTTCATGCGCTTCAGCAGTTCATCCTTATGCACCGTTTTCCAAAGTTCAACTGAAACAATACGATTGCCGGTAATAGCCATAGCGCTGTGGCTCAAAGTACCAAACAGAAAAAGTAAAACAATCGAAAGCGTCCTCATCGTTCACAATAAATTTAGTGTGCCCCTCAAAGGCTTACCTGCAAATTAGCAATCAAAAATCAAAATCCCAATTCCAAATCTTAAATCCCTAAATCTTGAATAGAAGCAAATGTTTCGGGCGTGTTAACGCGCTATCCGCTTCAATCTTCGGCCATAAGAATGGCCAAAGGATTTCCGCTCCTATCGTTCACGCAACATTCGATTTCAAGTTAAAATGCTCCGTTCCCTTAAGTCTTCCGACTTAAGGGCGATATAAAAAAGAGATTTCAATCTCGTATACGTGCTATTTGTATTGCGAATATGGAGTGAGAACCTTCTTTGTTTTCTTCAATTCAATTTACCCTTTATAATTAGGGTCATAATCTACCATCCATTCAATCCCATATTTATCTCTAAACATACCGAAGTAGGAACCCCATGGGCTATCGCTAATAGGCATTTCAATTTGTCCACCCGCAGAAAGTCCGTTAAACAATTTATCGGCTTCTGCTTTGCTTTCGGCATTGATTACAATTTTACTTCTGTTCTCATTTTCGTTGGTCTTCCCCAAAATTTCGGGAACATCATTCGCCATCAAAAAATTTTTGCCAATAGGTAAAGCGATATGCATTATTTTATTCGCTTCGTGGTCGGCTACCGGAAACTCCGCGCTTGCCATATCTTTAAACCGCATCACTTTAGCGAACTCACCGCCAAATACCGATTTATAAAAATGGAATGCTTCCTCTGCATTGCCGTTGAAGTTGATGTGAGGATGGATAGATGCCATAGGTTTATTTTTGTTGTTGTGTTTTATGCTCAAGCGATTTGCTTACAGTTGTATGTTTACCGCGTGTTACCTTATACCACAGTTAACATTTCATTTAAAGATGAATCGTACAAATGTAACGCAACAAACTTCTTCAAAATAAATTACAAATACAAACGTATGTTTATTGGAGCTTAGGAGGTCAACTGCCCAGATAACACTCAACCGAGGTGTATGTTAGACCTTCTGTTTTTTTGCCATTGATTCAATAGTTAAACCTTGTACGATGATACTGAACAAGACACAGCAATAGGTGATAATTAGTAAAATACTTTTTGTTTCGTTGTCCGGTAACGATAATACTAATGCTAATGAAAGCCCACCTCTTAAACCTCCCCAAGTCAATAGTTTTGCATCCTTTACTGTAAGCTTAAAAAATTTAGAAGCGGTCAAAATTGGAATGTAAATCACAACTACTCTCGATAACAACACTATTGCTATACTAATGATTCCAAGCAATATATATTCTGTTTTCAATTCAATAAGTAACAATACAAATGCAATTATTATAAATAAAATCGCGTTTAATATTACATCTATTAACTCCCAAAATTTGTGTACATACTCTTGGGTAGTATCGCTCATAGCAATGTCGTGTTTGAAATTACCGGTTACAAGCCCCATTACAACCATGGCCAATGCTCCTGAAATATGAAAATAATTACACAAAAGATAGCCCCCCATTACAAATGCCAATGTGAGTAGTATTTCAGTTTCGTAATGATCTATCGATTTTAAAAGAACATGTAAGAAATAACCTAATAATAAACCACTCAGAATACCACCTACTGCTTCTTGGATAAATAAGAACGAAAAATCACCGATACTAAAATGCCCTGTATTTAACGTTTGTAATAATGCCAAAAACACAACTACTCCAATGCCATCATTAAATAAACTTTCGCCTACTATTGTGCTTTCTATGTTTTCGGGAACATTAGCTTTAGTTAAAATTCCCATTACTGCTATGGGATCGGTTGGCGAAATAAGTGCTCCAAACAACAAGCAGTATATAAATTCTAATTCAACCGACATTAAGTTAGCAACAACATATAACAATCCCGCAATTATAAATGTGGAAGCTAAAACACCAAATATGGCGAAAATAGAAATTGCTTTTAAGTTGTTTTTCACCTTCTTAAAATTGGTATGTAGTGCACCGGCAAACAATAGAAACCCAAGTAGGTAGTCAAGAATAACCTTATCGATTTGAATTGATTTGACATGCTGTGTAATTTGGTTGATGGGTAAATGAAACCAAACTTTGGTGCTTAATATAATCAGTGACAGAATAGTAGAAATTAAAAACAACCCTATAACAAAAGGGAGTTTTAAAACGCGGTGATTAATATAGGCAAACGTTGCCGAGAGTGTTATTAAAATTGTAATTGCTATATATATATTCATCTTATTTTTTTGAGAAAACGTCAATTGTTTCCGTGTTTAGTTTCTGTTTTAACCAGTTTGTAAATGTCTCTTCTTCATTCGCTGTTAACGCTTTCTCTATTTCATAAATCACAATGTGGGTGGCTTTAATGCTATCTCTGTATGCAAAGGTTTGTTCCGAAACCGATATCGCTTTTATGGCTGGAAATAAGGCGTTGGCTTCAAGAAAAATTTGCTTATTGTCAAATGCACTTTCCTTTATACTATTTTGAGCAGTAGCCATTTGCTGTTCCTTTTTACTTACTTCATTTAAAATATCGTTTTTAAATTGATCAAAATTGTTTGCACTCTCTTTTATCACTAGCGTTGATTGTTCTAAATAATAATCCTTTAGTTTCTCCACCAATTGCTGTACTTCACTTTTTGTATACTGCTTTTTTAAAAAACCCACCTCAATTTTTTGATTGCTTGAGGTAAAACTTAGCTTCTTAAAAATTAAAATATTGCCTTTTTCTACGAACTCTTTCTCAATAAACAGTTCAGCATTTTTCCGAAATTTTTGTTCTTGCAATGAACAATAAGCGAAATATGTACTTGGTAAAAGCATCAAAAATACTAGGCCATAGACCAAGTAATTGACTCTCGTCTTCAGTTTTTCATCAATTTGTTTTACTGATGGATAGTTCAAATACTTAACAATTATAAAAGTCGCAATACATATAAAAACACAGTTGATACTGTATAAAAACAGAGCACCAAAAAAGAAGTCCCAATGTCCTGTTGCTAATCCAAAACCTGCTGTGCAAAGCGGTGGCATTAATGCTGTGGCAATGGCCACCCCCGGAATTGGATTGCCTTTCTCTACTCTAGTAATGGCAATAACACCCACAAGTCCACCAAAAAAAGCAATCAACACATCATATATATTAGGAGATGTTCTTGCTAATAATTCCGATTGGGCATCTTTGAATGGACTTAACGTAAAATATATGGTCGCAACCAACAAACTTGCAACTGTAGCAATAAGTAAATTCACTAACGACTTTTTTAGCAGCGAAAAATCTAATGTTCCCATTGCGAATCCTGCACCAACAATAGGTCCCATTAAGGGTGATATTAGCATTGCGCCAATAATAACAGCGGTTGAGTTTACATTAAGTCCAACCGAAGCAACCATAATAGCACAAGCTAAAATCCAAAGATTCGAACCCGTAAACGAAATGTTGCTTTTTACATTTTCTAAAACTTTGTTCTTGTCTTCTTCGCCAATATGTAAGTTCAATATATTTTTCATCACTTTATTTTATTGAATGTAATTTGAGAAGGTATGATATACTTACCTAACTATCGAATTTTTTAAATAACCTTTTTGGAGTTACGCAACAAACTTCCTCAAAATAAACTACAAATACAACCCAAAAAAAACTTGCACAAGTGCCCTATTTTCAGTATATTAAGACCGAAAATACGACTATGACAAAGCAAACCCTAACGCTATTCACGCTTCTGCTTCTCTTGACCTCTGTAGGTTGCAAAAAAAGCAATCCGAATGGCCTTCAAACATTCGGTACAATCTACTACAGCGGCCCCTTGCAAACCGATGGCTGCGATTGGGTCATTCAATTAGCCGATGGTAATAACTATCACCCCTTATCACTTGGCACCGACTACCAAATCAGTGGCCAAAAAATTATTGTAAACTACAACTTCACCCCGGATACCTTTATTTGTGGCTGGGCAAATAAGTTGCCCATTATCCAAATCAACACTATCAAAAAATTGTAAACAAATTTCTCCTATGTTGGCGCCAGTTTTGTGCGTGGACTGTGGCCGACTAACTTGTGCCTTTGCAACTATACACTTTTACGGTAACACTAAAAACGCAAAGGATTCGCAAAGCTACACAAAGAATAACCGGCACTACAGTCCACCGTATGCGGAGAAGCAGCCTGCATTAATACAAATACGCTAGCCGGTGGCGGAAATCAACCAAAAGAAAAACATTATTTTTTCCGCTTATAATATTCATGAATTGCATTTATCATGTTATTCTGAGTGCTAAATACAGGTTCATATTTTCCACTTGGGAATAAATTCATTCCAATAACTATTGTTACGTTACTGCGTGTATTATAATGGATGTCGCAATTATAGCCATGCGTGTTCCCCCCATGTGAAACATAAATTGTCTTTCCTGATTTGTCAAGATTTAAATCCCAGCAAAGCCCTACTGCGTGATAGAACCATTCCATTCCATCGGCATTCAAATCGCGGTAAATTTTGGTCGGACTAATCATCTTTTTCAATTGTAGACTATCTATTAAATTCCCCGTAAACAAACAATCGACAAACTTTTTCAAATCGGTTAAGTTGCCTAAAACTGCACCTGCAGCGTTAGCCCAACTATGGTTAATCTGCGTAAAATCTTTGTATTTTTTGCTTTGTATTTTATAGCCTCTTGCGGTATTGGAAGGAATTTTCTCATCACTACAATACAACATACTTTTCAATCCACATGGCTTAAATATTCTTTCCGTAATATTCTGTTGATACGATCGTGCAGTTACTTTTTCGATAATCAAACCCAATAATACATACCCTGTGTTGCAATAACTATATTTCGTTCCGGGCGTAAAATTCAATTTCCGTTTTAAACTGTATTCAAGACATTGGTTCATGGAGTCTTCCCATTTTAATTGATTGGAAGAAGTGTAATTCGCTAAACCGGATGTATGGTTTAAAAGCTGTTGTATCGTAATACCGGCAGCATTGTGTTGCTTTAGATTAATGTATTTAGCTACCGAATCATCTATTGATAATTTCCCTTCCGATTCCAATTGAAGTATGATAACGGCCGTAAATAATTTGGTAATGCTACCATAACGCCAATGTGTAGAATCATTTACTTCCGTGGTTCTTTCAATATCTTGATGCCCATAATTGTAAATAGTGTAGCCCTCATTATCCGAAACTATAACTTGTATTCCGGGTATTCCTTGCGCTAATCCAATCTTTGCAATAGCATCCAATTTGAGTTTTAAATCATCTTGAGCCGTAGCAAGCATACAAACAGCAGTTGCAAAAATTGTAAGTATGTGTTTTCTAGTCACTATATACTATTTACTAAAATTTCTAAAGCTCCCCGCAAACGTCTCTCTTGTAGCAATCTACACGAATGGAGTACCGGAAATAACGTAAACAATGTACAAATAAACACCGATAGTTTAGTGAGCATTCTACCGTAAAATGCGAGAACAAGAATTCTATTTTATTTTGTTGTCCAGAAAGTCAAGTTGGTTATCTATCAGTGCTTGTAAACATTCAATAACAGTTGCAGATGTTTGCCCCGAAATCTCTGTTGAATAGTGGTTGTCAAATTTTTGTATTAACCCAAAGTACTTCCGTACATGTTTTGGTCGCTTATAAAAAATAAAAAAAGCAACATTGTCTTTTTCGCCAATAGCTGAAATGGAAAGCCCGTGTTTATTGTCGTTGTTCTCAATCTCTAAGGTAGGCGAGTAATGAATATCGCACTCCCTTGCATTTTCCATTTTTTCCAAATAATCCGACCAAGGAACTTTCCTAAAAGTCTCCATTATACTGCTTGTGTTGATGCTTCCAAGCTCAATAACATCAGGCTTAAGTGGGTCGCAAAACGATGCGCTAAAACTCATCTCTTTGTTTATTTGTTGTGAATCTATATTTCTTCGAGTATATGTTGGTGAGTCACAAAACACCCACCAAAGCGGAAAAGTAGCAATCAAAAATTAAAATCCCCATTCCAAATCTTTATTCACAAATCTTAAATCAAAAACAGCCAAATGTTTTGGGCGTGTTAACGCGCTATCCGCTTCAATCTTTGCCTCGAAGCAGATGAGACTTCTCTCCACCTCTGGCGGATCGAAGTGACGGTTCATTTTTAATCCGTCATTTCGAACGAGTCTTCGAGGAGAAATCTCAGCAAGAATAGATGGGACTTCTCTTCGCCATTCCCTTAAGTCTCCTACTGGCGCAAGTTTTGTGCGTAGACTGTGGCAGGCTAACTTGTGCCATTGCAACTAAACACTTTTACTGTAACACCTCAGGTGTTCGGAAGACATTTTTCCCGTCATTTCGAACGAGTCTACTCCTTAACCGTCATTTCGAACGAGTCTTCGAGGAGAAATCTCAACAATGGAAGATGAGACTTCTCTCCACCTCTGGCGGATCGAAGTGACGGTTCATTTTTAATCCGTCATTTCGAACGAGTCTTCGAGGAGAAATCTCAGCAAGAATAGATGGGACTTCTCTTCGCCATTCCCTTAAGTCTCCTACTGGCGCAAGTTTTGTGCGTGGACTGTGGCAGGCTAACTTGTGCCTTTGCAATTATATACTTTTACTGTAACACCAAAAACGCAAAGGATTCGCAAAGTTACGCAAAGCATATTCGTAACTGCAATCCGCCTTTGGCGGAGAAGCAGTCTGTGTTTGAGCTAATGGGTTGGTTGGTGGCGGAACACCAACCAAAGGAAAACGCTTTCAGGAGCGCGACTCTAATTGTCCTTTTTAAATTCTTTATAGAGTTCATTCGATGCCTGAAGACCAGAAGCACCAAAATTCTCTGTATTAATTTGACCATTCAGCCTATGAATATAGGTCAAACGATTATAAAAAAAATCATAGGATAAATTGTTATCCCTAATTCCTTCTGATGAAATATCTTTAAACAATTTTATTAGTGCGTTATACCCTGTTGTTTTATTTAAAATCGAACTATCATTGAGCCAATCATCAGGTAACAAATTTTTTATTGCATTAAAAAAATTGTAAAGTATTTTAAAGACAACATGAGATTCTTTCCTTTTATAGAGTGACCAAAATATATATTTGTCGCTATTAATGCCAAAATCAGGCAATTCAGAAACATTCTCATTTACCATTAATGCATTTCTAATCTGATAATATTCGCTTTCGGGAAATGTTAAGTCTAAAAGAGGTGAAACAAAAGCACTGAGCGAAATAAAACCATTAAAACCACTACCGCCAAATTTGATGCTATTAAACCAAGGTGAGTCCTTATCATAATTAAATGACTGAGCAACTTCAATCAGCATCTTTTTAGGTGTATAAACTTTGCTGTTTAATTCAAGGTTTAGATTTAATGAAGGGTCAACTTTTGTCTGTTGTGAGTTGATTGTCGAAAAGATATTTGCTTGTTCGTGTAACTCAAGATTTTTAAAAATAGAAACAATTAGCTCGAAATTCTCAATAGGATTGTCTCTAAAGCCTTCAAGCCTGTGTTGTCCATCAATAATTGTGAATGTACTGGGATCAATTCGTAATTCTAAAGTATTCTCAGTTTCATGAACGATAAATGCATCTGTTGTATTTAGAATAATAGAATTCGGAAATGTAGCATCAATTGATTTTAAATAGGATTTTATTTGGCTAATTTTAGTCTGCTTCAATTCTCTCTGAATACCTAAAAACTCATCATCATTTTCAATCCTACGTCTATCAACGAATGACATCTCTAGCAAAACCGAAGGTGAAATTTTAGCTATATAAAATACACCTATAGGTTGAGTTATTCTTATTATATTTAATGTTGTTGAACTCATAGCTTAATTTGTTTACCGTCAATCTCAGTTGTTGTTGTTCCTTTTCCTTTGTCAGCTCTATATGTACTAAATGCCTCAACTTCGTCATACTTAGAAATTAGAAGAAGTAAAATTGAAATAACAAGAGTTGTGTATGACCCATACTTATAAATGTCAATTTTTATAAAGTCGTTTTTCAACTCTACTTGCAGAAGGCACAATACGTATAAAGCTACGGAAAAAAGAATCGTAAGAACACTTACTACATAAGCCATTTCCCTTTTATTGTCATTTTGGTAAAACAAATGTAATAACGAAGTAATTATACAGCTATTGGTAGCAATGATAATTGAAACAATATTAATATCTATTGCAAAATTCTCACGTCTAATACTCCAAAGAATAAAAATATTCAACAGTGGAATTATATATGATATAGCCAACCAAATAGCGGACTTTTTGAGGGTCTTTCCGAAATTCAGAAAGAAGACTTCTATTTTTTCAATTATCTCTTCTTTTATCAATGTCATTCGTATTATTTGTGTACTTCTAGTTTTAGTTTTTTAAAAATCCGCTATTATTATCTTACCGAGTTGCAAATATATTAAGCAAAATCTCAATAAAAACAAACTTTCAGTAATTACATCTAACTAATTATAGCGAATATTTTTACTTCCATTGATTATTCCAAACACTTATAGATGATAGAATTGTTTTTTCATGTAGACTTGTGCAATTGTTATTAAAACTTTTTAACTCAATACTGTTAAAGTATTTGGTGTGTGCTCTTAAAACGTTTGCAATAAACTTACGTTTAATTGGGTGTCGATATTTAATTGATTCTTCAATTTTTTCGCATAATATATTAATGCTTTTAACTAGGCTTCGGTACTTTTTTGCTGGATGCTCAGGTCTATCAAACTGGACACTAAGAAAGCACTCATAGCTCTCAATGATATAATTTACACACAAAATCACATCAGCAGATTTCCCTAATTTTAAAGAAATATGTTTCTTTTCAATAACTGCTTCAAACTTTGAAGGAAATGATAGATCTCTTAATTTTTCGAGAATAACTCTAGAGTTTTTCCTTATATCTCTAATACTCTTAATATTATGTTTTAATTTCATTTTGTTTTATTTATAGAATTAAGTTTTGATCGTTCATATTTATTAATGGTATTTGTCTTGGATAACTTTCATAGAGCTTTTGTAGTAGTTGATTATATTCATCAAAACTATCAATTGATATTATTTCTGTTCTTCTTTTATGCTGATATATGTCATAAATTGTGTCCGTTTTACTTTTTAATGTCACTAAATAGTTTTGAGGGAGTTTTTTACTATTGCTGTAATTAAGATAAAAGGCATGCTCTTCCAAAAGATCTTCTAAATGCGGATCGCTTCCTCCATAACCAATAAACAATGTAGAATAGTTTGAAAATAAGTTTTGCATTGACATAGTAAATCCTGGATAACTGCGCCTTAACATTTTTGTATAATCTTCACTAGTAAAAACAATATTATCAAGAGCTACATTCTGATATTTTCCATGCATATGTATAATTGCAAATTCTTTAGAGAAGAGCGATGCAGCTATGCTGTCTGCCTCTGTGAAAGTGTAAGTTTGTAATGCTAATGTTTTAAAATCCGAATCACTCAACGCTTTTTCAATAAGCATATCGTAGTTCGATGTCAATATGTAAGGAAAATTAATTTGCGAGATTAACTTATGATTTTGATTATAGCTTTTTCCAGCGAATGTCTCTATAAACCATGTTTTAAAACTATCTTCAATGTTTATATTCAAAGTATTGTTCTGATCAAGCCTTCTTAGAAAATCTTTTAATACAGATGCTACCTTGATAGGGTCTTTAGCTTTTCTATTTTCAGCATCCCTTATTAAAGTTTCATATTGATTTTTGGCTTTATGTGGTAAAAGTTCAATAATATGCTGACAATGTTCTATAAATCCACTTATAAAACCATCCCAATCTGGGAGATTTGATGGTGGAGAGATTGACATTCCAGAGCCAACAAATACAATTAGTCTTCGCTCATTAAGTTCTTTTTTCAAAGCAGTTATACCTTGTTCTAAATTTAACATTGTAGGTTTTGAGTTTATTTACGTTTAATATCCTGAAACAGATTCGCAACTAAATTTTAATTGCCATCATAAACTAAAAGTCCAAACATCCCCATTTCCCCCCACAATACCAACCGTATTTCTACGCAAAATACTCCGTATAAATACGGGAAATTTTATTCCGTATTTATACGCAAAAGCGCTGGAGGGCATGTGGAGTGGGTGTTCTGTGGCATAGGTAGTTGAGAGGGGCAAAATGGAGGGGTTTGGGGTGGAGGGGCACCACCTCCGTCTCCGCCAAAGCGCGGAGCCACCTCCGCCTGCGGAGGACAGGGAGCATTTGGCTTCGTTTCTAAATTTCGTTTAAGGGATGGTAGGTGCTAATCCTTGTCCCCCGCTGGCGGAGCCTGTCCCGCAAAGCGGGAGACAGGGGGTGGTCAAAGCACCAAAAAAGATAAGCTTTGCTAATGAGGTTTTTGTTTTCTATTATTATGATTACAAAATTTTTAATCTTCTTTTCTACTTGTATTTTCAAACAAAATCAATCCATGAAATCAACAGCTCTCCTATTCCTTTTTAGCCTACTTACAAGTGCTGGATTTGCGCAAACAAAAAACACCAGCAACTATTCACCACTGCGAGACCCTAATAATACGGCTAAATTTTTTGCAACCGAAAATGGTGCATTTGTTGACTACTTTCTGCCAAACACTTTTAAAATTGGAACCTTTGAATATGAGGCAAGTGTTCGATCGTATTATTCAGGAAAAAAAGATACGGCCTACTTGAGAGAAGATGCACTTAATTATTACAGTATGGATTTGCAATTGAATAAAGAAACTATTTTGCTGCCTAAGCAGGTAACTGTTGGACAAAAATGGTTTGAAGCTGATAGTAGCTGGTCTTACGAAATTTTAGACATCAACAAAACCTATAAAACCCCGGCAAAAACGTACAAAAATTTAGTGGAAGTTTTATGTACTCAACTTACTGGAAGAGATAAAAATAAAAGCCAAGTGTATCATTTATTTTATGCTGAAAAACTGGGTTTTGTAGGCAGTGTAAGCAGTAGAAATTATAAATGTTATTTAGCGAAAACGAAGAAAAATCCCAAAATTGGCGAAGTGTTTAGCTTCTAACTCCGTTCCATAAGTCCATACACTTATAGGCGCTATAAAAAAGAAGATTTCAATCTTCTTTCGAACTATTTCTTCTTCACAGGTGCTTCATCTAACCACATTAATTTCAAATCTTTTTTAATCAAGTTTAAAATGTAGTTGTGTTCTTTGGTTTCAACAATCAATAGAGGCTCATCGATATCGAATGAAATCACCGACCAATAATATTTCAATTCGTCTTCGTTGGCTTTGCGGATGGTGAACTTGCCTTTTATCTCTTTGCGGAATTCGTCCCACACTTTTTTAGCATCTTCTAAACGCTGGGTTACTTTGCCGATTTTATCTTCTTTACCAACATGGAAAACGGTTCTGCCCCCTTCAATTTCGCTGAGGCGGGGAATGTCTTTAAAGCGCGTCCACAGTTGCGGACCAACAATAAGTATCTTATCGGACACGAGGTACTTTGTGCTGTCGGTTATACTTTCGTAAACTAAGTCTTTGGCCTTTTCTAATACTTTGGGATCGCAATAATTATAGACAATACCTTTGGGCACGTTTATCTCTTCGGTTATTTGCGCAAAAGTGGAATGGAATGCCAGTAAGAGTATGCAAGTGGATATAAATTTCATGTATGGTGTTTAATGTTTGTTGCGAGCTGTTGTGTTTAGGTATTGAAACTAGTGCTAATTATTGAATGTAACAAGGGGTGTACATAGGCAATTGGAATACCACCTCCGTCTCCGCCAAAGCGCGGAGCCACCTCCGCCAGCGGAGGACAGGGAGCAGTTGGCTTCATTTGATAGTTATTTTTAAGTGCTAATTTTTGATGGAACGCAAATGCCGCGTTAGGGATTGGCGTGGAAATCCTTTTGCGAGGCACGAGCAAAAGATTGGAACAGAAAGCCCGTTAAAACGCCCAAGCTATTTTGATATAAGGGGTATGGCTGTATGCTGTTTTACAACTAAAATAAAATATCTTTCAATTCCATAAATTCAGGATATGAAAAGTACTTCCAACAATAATGCATTTGTCTTTTTGGTTAGCTTGCTTGTGCTTTCTTTTTCTTCGTGTACGAAAGACCCAAAAATCAACACAACAGATTCCACTTGCAATTCCGCTTCGCCCAAACACGATACGGTAGTGCTGCTCGTTTTAGGGCAATCGAATGCAGCGAATGCGGGTTCTGAAAAGTATACATCGCCTTGTGCGCAAACACAAAATTTTTACAACGGACAACTTGTACCTTTATCCGATCCGCTCCTTGGCAGTAATGGTGATGGGGGCTCGGTATGGAGCAGATTAGGTCAGCAATTAGTGGAGAATAATTTTGCCGGGCATGTTATAGTGGCTCCGGCTGCAGTGGGCGGAACCCGCATAGAACAATGGATACAAGGTGGCGACCTCCATCATTTGATTGTGGAAGCCATAACTAGTTTGCAATCGAAACACTTGAAGGTAACGCATGTGTTGTGGCATCAGGGCGAGTCGAATCACACAGCATTGAATGCATTACTTACACCTACTCAAAACGCACAATTGTATCAGCAAAACTTTCTTCTACTCGTGCAGCAATTGCGCGCGCTGGGTGTGGATGCGCCTGTTTTTCCGGCTATGACTTCGCGCTGCGGAGCCACGCCTAGCGATACAACATTGATTGCCGCACAACGCGACTTAGCGAACGATGCATTGGGTATTTTCAACGGACCTAACACCGATATTTTAGGCAATGAATTCCGTTCCGATAATTGCCATTTTAACGGGTTAGGGTTGAAAACGCATGCTGCGCTTTGGGCAAATGCAATAAGCGAGCATTAAGTCGTAAACAATTTTGCGGATGATGGTGTTATTCGGTAGAAACTTTTTCTATATTTAACTAGTTACCAATCCAATAAATCGCCCTTGCTATGCAAAAGTATTGCTTTGTTTTTTTCTTCTTTTTTAGCGTTTGTGTTTCTGCCCAGCAAGTGGTGTACGATATGAGTGTGTTGGGTTTTACTTTTGGTAAAATGGTAGTTACCCGCACTATAGAAAACGACAGTACTGAATTATACACGTTGAATGCAAAAGGCAAAACCAATTTTTTGTGGATGAAGCGCGAAGATGAAACGATTTATCAAGTGCGTTTCCGCAATGGCAAATTACTTTCGTCTACACATAAACAAATGGAAAGTGGGGTTACGAGTCAATGGACGAAGATGTTGTTTGACGGAAAAACCTTACATGTAGATTCGTATAAAGGGAAAAAGAGTTTTACCGGATCGCCCGATTTTTCGGTGTTACAGATGTATTTTAAACCTTTGCAAAATCGCGCAAAAGTATTTCACGAAGCAGAAAGCGAATATGTGAATTTAGTGTACCGAAAAGATGGAACGGTAGAAATGAAAATTGCCAATGGCAGTAAAACCATTTACCGTTTCGCGAACGGAAAAATTGCTGAAATGGAAGTGCATCTCCCCATTGCAACGGTACATATGAAGTTGTTGAATTAAGCTTTTGCTGCTTTTTTCTTCGCAAAATCTTCTTTCGTTGTTTTACAGATTTTATCCCAAATAAACGATACTTCGCCAAAGTTGGCGTTCACATCGCAGTGGTGCACATTGTGCCATGCCGAACTGTTCAACCCAACGCGCGATAAGAATTTCTCTAACCATGCGAAGGTTACTCCGCAATGCAAATACAAATTGAGAATTACAAAACCGCCAATGGCCGTAAAATACAAGGGGGCAAAGTGTTTCGCCACCGGAAAGCAAATCAACAACAAGGGCCAAAAGGTTAATAGGGTTTCTACCGGACCAACGGCAAAGCCCGAGAAAGGTGTAGGGTCGCGGAACGTATGATGATGTTTATGAAACGCAAAAAATAAACGGGTATGCAACAAGCGATGTTTCCAATACGTCATGGCATCTACCAACATAATACCGGCATACATTTCGAGAATTACCATCCACCAAGTGAGGCCCATTTCTTGTAATGTCCACACCAAACCGGTGGGCATACCTATTCTATACATACCTAACGGCCAACCCGCCATACAGGCCACAACAAACATGGCGCGCACCGAACCAAAGGCTTCATACAATAGCGGTGGCGTTTTTTTGCGCTCGCCTTGAATGCGTTCGCCATTACTTTCGGAAAAGCGGTAGAATAAAAAACTTAATAAAACCAATGGCACAGCGAGTATAAAAAAAAGGTAGACTACGCTTTCGTAATACACTTTCGGATTAGGATGCAAGAGCCCCGACAAAGGAGCTAACAACAACACCAAAAGGTCTACAGCATCGGTAATTCTGCGGGTATAGAGCGATTTGTTCAGGGTAAAAAGGGTTGACATGGCTTTGAAAGATTTGTGTAATGATACAAAATGACGATGAATCGGCACTATTGCAACGCATAAAATCGCAAAATTGGCGAGTAGTAACTACGTTAAATTTAGGTGAAGATTTTTGGGCGTGTGCCACTAAGAAGCGGCACCGGTTGTTGCGTTCCAATCTTTGCCTCTTGAAATCGGCAAAGGATTTCCACTGCACCACCTCACGCGAAATTGTGGTTTGAATGAATAGTATAGTTAAATTGTAATTTGCGTTTGATTTGCTGTAACATACATTTGTAATAGCACGAATGAAAAACACTGGCGTTAGATGAGCGCTAAAGCAATAAAAGAATCAAGCGCACAAAAGTTGCATTGGAAGCCGTATTCTTTTGTTGCAATTCCTACTCCTTCCCCTTTTGCTTCTGTTGGAAAGTGGGAATTGTATTCAGTCCCATAATGTTTACACCAAACGAAATCATCACCTTCCTGCCAAGCACCCCATCGGGATAGTGACCAATGAAATTTGTTAACTGAACATTGGGCTCTATTGCTAATGCAATTTTCTTTTTCTGTATGTCGAATCCCATTCCTATTATAATTGGAGCATTAATGTCGAACCGAAGATACTTTGCCGGTGTTATATACACATTACTTTCGTTAGTTACTTTACGTCCGGAATGGTATCGAAAAAAGGGAATCGATAGATCTAATCCAATTAGAAAATAGCGCTTCAACTTCTTTCCATACACATTGAATCGCAAAGGAAAATTAAATGCACCAATTCCGCTGAAAACGCCAACTGTTTTCACAAAAACTTGATCGATATTACTACCTACTACAATGTCCCCTGTATATTGTTCAAAAAAGGAATAATACCGAAATGAAAATCCATAATTTATTTTCAAACGTTTTGCTAAACTACTTTTAAACGACACGCCTGTTTCGATATCGAGTGTAGGGTAAGAACGAATGGGTACTCGGAAAGTGCTTCCGGTACTATAGATATAAAAAGGGATATCGAGGTTTGTTCCGATATGAAAACCAATCGCATGTTTTGGAATCGCTTTTGAATCTTGACTGAATGCGTAAAAAGACCAAACGGCAAGAAGACTTGTGAGTAATATTCGAATTGGGGTTTTCATAGTTGACACAGCGCTTAAATAACGAAAATGCAAAAATAATCAATATTTGTAAACGTTTAGGAAGGGGTAAAATTGTTTCATACATTGAATTTGCATTGCAATGGAGAAATAGATTAGTTATGCAACAGGTGAACTATTCCGAAGCATACTTGGGAAATTGGGATTTGTGTGGAACCTTTAGTTAAACCATTTTTTTTCTTGCTGCGTTAGGGATTGACGTGGAAATCCTTTTGTGAGGAACGAGCAAAAGATTGCAACAGAAAGCCCGTTAAAACGCCCCAACAGCCAACAGAAAGCTAAGGGTGTTATCTATTTTAGACATTGCGAACAAAAACAACATGTTATCAACGACCGAAAAAAGGACAAAATCACTTTTTTATTTAGGTTTGTGCTATGAATTGGGTACTTGAACTTTATTTGGGTATATGCGGGGCGCTTCTTCTCTACTACCTTGTTTTTTTCCGAAAACTCCTTTTTTTCAAACCTAAACAGTACGCGCCCGAAAAGTTACCGCCTGTTTCTATTGTAATTTGCGCGAAAAACGAAGCGGAGAACCTAGAGAAAAACCTAAAAGTAGTGCTAATTCAAAACTACCCGAAGTTTGAGGTAATTGTGGTGAACGACCAATCTACTGACGCAACGGCCAAGGTGGTAGAAAAATACATCGAGCGCAATCCGAATCTCCGCCTGATTAACATCAAAAAAGACATCGAAAAACCGATGTTGGGCAAAAAATTTCCGCTGAAAGTGGGCATTGAAGCTGCGATTTACGAAACCATTGCCGTTACCGATGCCGACTGTAAGCCGTCAAACACCCTGTGGTTACAGCATTTGATTGCCGATTTCTTACACGAAACGAAATTTGTATTGGGCTACGCTCCTTTTAATAAAGCATCGGGGTTTATCAATAAGTTGATCCGTTTCGATAATGTGATAACGGCCATGCAATATTTATCGTATGCGTTGATGGGTATGCCGTACATGGGCGTGGGACGAAATATGGCCTTTAAAAAATCGGTGTTTCAAGCGTGGGACGGATTTGAAAAATACAAAAATGTGATTTCGGGCGATGACGATCTTTTTGTAAATGCCAATGCGAAAACCAGTTCAACGGAAATTGCATTGAACAAAGATTCGTTTATTTATTCGCAGCCTAAAGCTACTTACAGCGAATGGATGACGCAAAAAAGCCGTCACGCGAAAACGAGCTACCACTATAAATTTCACCATCGGTTATTGCTCTTTTTGTTTGCATTCCTCAACTTTGCCTTCTATTTAACGCCTTTGTTGTTTATTTTTTACCCTGAACAGTACATATTCGGATTAATTGCCATATTTGGCACAGTATTGGTAAAGTTCGTTTTCCATGCAAGAATCTGTGGAAAACTAAACAATCATGATCTCATTCCGTATCTGATGATACTTGACTTTATTTTTGTGATAAATCTTCCATTTTTATTTTTCAAATCATTAACTTCACCGAATAAGGAATGGAAATAAAGAAACCAAAATCGAACACGGACTTCGAGTTGATTCGCAAAGCGAAGGATGGCGATCAGGTGTCGTTTTCAAAATTAATGGAACAATACCGCCAGTCGGTGTACTTCATGATTCTGAAAATGATACATAACCGTGACGATGCGGATGACATTCTGATGATTACCTTTTCGAAGGCGTTCAACAACATTCAAGCCTACAGTGAAGATTTTGCCTTTAGTACTTGGATTTTTAAAATTGCTTCGAATAATTGTATTGATTTTATTCGCAAGAAAAAGCTGCAAATTACCTCGTTAGACGGTGCTCCACGCGATGAAGATGAAAATTCAACTCCATTGCATTTGCCGGATAAAAGTGAAGACCCGGAAGAGTCTATTATTAAAGAACAGAAAGCATTGAAACTCCGCGCTATTGTGGAGAAATTAAATCCGAAATACCGTCAATTGATTGAACTACGCTACTTTGAGGAGTTGTCGTATGACGAGATTGCCGAAAAAACAGACCTTCCTATTGGTACTGTAAAAGCACAACTTTTCCGTGCTAAAGATTTACTCTATCAATTGTACAACCCGTCAAAAGACAAATATTAAACATGCGCCTAGCGATGGTTGTTGCGGTTGACGAACATTTTGCCATTGGCAAGGATGGCCATTTACTTTGGAACTTACCGAACGACATGAAACGCTTTAAGGACATTACCTATGGGCATCATGTGTTGATGGGTAGAAAAACGTATGCATCGATTCCGGCAAGATTTCGTCCGCTGCCCGGCAGAGCTAATATTGTGGTATCGAGAACCCAACAGTTTGAAGGATGTAAATCGGTTGCCACTATTGATGAAGCGGTTTCTTTTGCTGCTGATTGCAATGAGCGCGAATTGATGATTATTGGCGGAAGCGAGATTTACAAGCAACTCTTCGAGCGTACCGATAAAATTTATTTGACGATTGTGCATCACACCTTTGATGCCGATGCTTTTTTCCCCACCATTGATTGGAACGAATGGGTCATTAGTAATGAGCAGCGTTTCGAACAAGACGAAAAGCATGCTTACGCTTATTCTTTCCTCGATTTAACGCGAAAGCAACCTACCGCAAAATATACTTTAACGAAATAAACCCATAAGCCCCTTTCATGGGCGAGTAGGTGTAAGACGAATCGAAACGATGCCCTTCGGGATTGGTAACAGGATTATCGGCTGTGTAGTTAAACGGATCATTCGGACGAAGAAATATATTTTTGGGCACAAAATTGAGGATATTGTTAGCGCCTACACGCACACTTAGTCCCATTTTAAAGCGCTTTTCCAACAACACATTCATAATACAAAACCAAGGCGATACGGCAGCCCGTGAATCGTTGTCTTGCACATTTAAATACATGGGTGAATTCACCACACCGTTCAAACTCAGAAGTATGCCTTTTGCTTCGTTGTCGTAGCCAAAATCAAAATTAGCATTCAAAGCCGGTGCATTGATCTGCTGTTCAAAACTCGTTTCGTGGGCCGTTTTCAGCAACAAGTGCGATTGTTGGAAGGTAGCAGCAACACGCAAATAGAGGGGTATAGAAAAGCGAGCTTCGAAGCTGGTTTGTATCCCGAAATAAAGCACATGGGTACTATCGTTGGAGAAAAGAACGGTTTCGTTATCCTCTTCCAATTCTGCTTCAATTTTATTGACAATGGTATTAAAAAAAGTGCGTGCTTCAAAACGTATACGTTGATTATTTACAGGCTTCTTCAACTCGTAGTGCAAATGAATGCCATACGCTAATTCGTTTTTTAAATCATCGGAAAATTCCATTTTTTTGCCTTGGGTGTAGCCTATGCGGTCATCGGCAAATAGATTGGGGGAACGAAAGCCTGAACCAAGACCTAAACGGATACTTGAGGCTTTGTTTACAGACATCCATTTATAATCGAAACGCGGACAAATAGCATACCCTTTGTTGGCGGTATTGTACTCTACACGAATACCTGCAAGTATTTCGTTTTGGGCATTCACGTGTATCATATCTTGTAAAAAAATAGCCGGGGAATGACTGATGAATGCCTTATCTTTATTAGCCCCATCGGTAGTATCGAAGGTGCCGGGTTGGTTATCGTTGAACCGATAAAAACGATAAGCAGCGCCTACCATTAAATCGCTGATACGGGCTATTTTTTTGTCGTATATCAATTGGACTTGGGCATTTTGCTCATTACTCACAAATGCTTTTGTGCCGTAAAAAGAATTCAGGTCTTGTGCAGTGAAAGAGGTAATGAGCGATACATTTTCGTTGGCAAAGGGTAGGGCAAAATTACCTACAGCTTCGTATCGATTCATGCGAATACTTTCCCCATAAATATAATCTGAGCCTCTGTACTTTGCGCTAAAATCGGACTCGCCACCATCTCTTCGGTCGTTGGCATAACGAAACCAAACATTAGAAGGCTTTTGAAAACGATTGCGGATGCTCCACTTACTAAAAAAAGTAAAACGATTTTGCAATGGAACATCCAAATACTTGTCTTTATTCAGGTCCCAGGCCTGGGGTTGGTTAAAATTACTGAAGGCAAATAACCCTTGAAGCTTACCGGCATTCACTTTAAAACTCAATTCAGCCATACTTTCCAAGTATGAATTCAAAGTACCTTCCACCGATAATTTATTCGCTTTCTCCACATTCTTAGTGATTACGTTAATTACGCCTGCTACAGCATCGGAACCGTAAACAGTGGAAGAAGGACCTTGCATTACTTCAATACGTTCGATCAGGCTCAGCGGAATTCCACTCATGCCATAAACGGTTGCATTCCCTCCGGAAACAGGTACACCATCCAACAACACCAAAGTATACACCCCTTCTTGTCCGTTAATTTCAATATCGCCTGCACCGTCTAAACTCCCATCAATATTCGATTGTATGCCACTAATCATGCGCATGGCATCTTGCAAATTCGAAATGTTTTGGCGTTGAAAATAGGCTGCATCATAAATTTGTATGGGAATAGCCAATTCATCTTTACGCATCTCTTTCAAGGAACCGGTTACAACTACTTCCTTAGCAGTTGTAGAATCAATCTTGAAAGTTTTAAGCAAGCAGACCTTTGTCGCAAACGTATCTGCGAGAAAAAAGAATGAAAATGCAAGTAGTAATCCTTTCAACGTTTAAAATTTATTGAATGAATATACATTTTTTTTAAAACCGTTTCGGTTTCGTTGCCGGCCACTGAATGAAATCGCGAATCACAGCATTGACCACGGCAGGTTTCTCTTTAATACAGTAATGTGTTGCTCCGGCAATAACACTTAAAAATCCTTTCGGAACATTCTCGTACATAAACTCGGTATGCGAGATTTTGATCAAATCGTGATCGCCAACCATAAACAACACCGGACATTTAATCGCATCTAAATCATCGGCACTTAAATTGGGTTCTGTGAGCAGTAATGTTTGCATGCGTTTCGCAAATACGTTCAACAGCTTTGGATTTGGATTTTCTTTGAATTTCATTTGTAGGTAAAAGGCCATTTTGTCGATATCCCAAGCCTTTACTTTTTGAATAACTTCAGGATATACGGCCGTAGAATCGGGTCGGCTATTGGAACCGATAGCAATTATTTTGCGCACGCGGAGAGGATACTTCATGGCAATTTTCATGGCAATAATTCCGCCATCGCCATACCCAATAAGATTGGCGCTATCTATTTGTGTTTTATTCATTACCGCTATAATATCTTCGGCAAACAAATCGTAACTCAAGGGCACATCGGTGAAGCTGGATTCGCCATGTCCGCGGGTATCTACGGCAATCACTCTGTACTTTTTGGCTAATTCAGGAATCTGATTTTTCCATTCTTTCCAATACTCCATGGCCCCGTGCAATAACACTACTGGCTCGCCTTTACCCCATATTTTGTAATGTATTTTCACATCGCCTACACGGATATAATTGCTTTTGGCAGTATCGAGCATTACGGCTTGGGCAAACGATTGTTGTGCAAAAATGAATAGCAAAAGGGTTATAAGTAAGCGCATAGTTAAGTTTGAGGGAATAATGCCTAATTTAAACGATTCGTGTTAAAAAAGAAAAGAAACAAAACAAACAGCCGATAGTTTGCATCGAAAAGCAAAAGCATTTGCCTTAGGTATGAAATATTGGAATTCCTTGTTACTATTGACAGAGAAATTTACCATGCCACCGGAAATCAGTCTTATTATTTGTTTTCGAAACGAAGCGACCCGCATTCCTGCATTGCTTCAGGCATTACTTCGCCAAACATACCTATCGTTTGAGCTGCTCGTAGTAGATGATTTTAGCGAAGATGGGAGTGCTGAAATAGCAACATCCATCCTCAAAAGCAGTAGTATTTCTACTGTATGTATCGACCTAAAAGAACACCTGGGAGAGGATTTCAGAAACACATCCAACAAAAAAAGAGGTATCGCCTTGGCGCTCGCTATGAGTAGGGCCAACACCATTTTACTCACTGATGCAGACTGCACTATGGAACCCGGATGGATAGAACGTATGCTGGCCGGGTTTCGAAAGCAAGAATTGGCATTAGGGTTTGGTCCGGTTCGCTTTACAAGAGGGAATTCGCTGTTAACAAGCTTTCAAGAAATAGACTTAATGGCAATGATGGCTTCTACAAAATGGACCATTCAACATAAGATACCGATGTTGGGCAATGCGGCAAATATGATATTCGACAAATCAACATTCCTAGCCGTAAACGGGTATGCCAATAATATTCACCTCCCTTCGGGCGATGATATCTTTTTGTTGCAGCAATTTATAGCAGCGGGTAAATCGGTGGGGTATATTGATGATGCAGCATGTATTGTTTCAACCTATCCCGAACGTACCTTATCCGGATTTATTCAACAACGCATTCGCTGGGCAGGGAAAAGCACCAGCTACGAAAACAGCACCGTAAAACTAGTCCTGCTGCTTATCTACTGCTTCAACTTGTGGGTATTGCTGTTATTGCCTCTGACGATATTCGACATTGTCCCTTTTTGGCTTCTTCCAACAACATTCACCCTAAAATTGCTGGCCGATGCAAGTATTATTTACCCAACCCTAGTATTCTTCAATCGAAGCGCATTACTTTGGGGTATGCCTATTTTTGAATGTATGCACATTTTATATGTTGTTTCCATTGGTTTTTTATCTTTAAAGAAATCCTACATTTGGAAAGGAAGACAGATAAAATAGTAAGATGAGCAGTTCCGATTCATTAAATCAAAAAACATGGAAGCGTTTCAAACGCAATGGCTCTGCCATGGTTGGTTTAGTAATTATTGGACTGTCGTTAGTATTGGCTATATTTGCTTACCCAATTGCACCCGATGGCACACCCGATGCCAATGAACAAGTATTGGAATTGGAAACACATCCACCGGGTTTCAAAACGGATTTCGTAAAAGTAAAACGACCGAACTCAGCACAAGAACAACAAGGCTTCTTGAACCATTTCTTTTTTGGCACACCGGTAAATTATTCGTTAGTGCCCATAGTAAAAGCTACTGAAAATGGAGATTCTGTGCATTGCACGCTGTACAAAGGACTCCATTTCCAAAACGAAGAAAAAACCTTTGCCAAAGCCAATTTAGATAACGAAAATGGACTTATAATCTCCAAGAAATACGCTCTGGGAACCGACCGATTTGGAAGGGATATTCTCAGTCGATTAATTATTGGCGTTCGTGTTTCCCTTTTTGTTGGATTGATTGCCGTACTTATTTCGCTCGTAATTGGAGTGTTCTTAGGAGCATTGGCCGGTTATTTCAGAGGATGGGTAGATGAAGGCATTATGTGGCTAATCAATGTGTTCTGGGCAATCCCAACACTACTTTTAGCCATGGGATTATATGTTGGTGTTGGCGGATTAATTGAATCGAAACTCCTGCTCATCTTTATTGCAGTAGGTTTAACGATGTGGGTAGATGTGGCGCGCTTAGTGCGGGGTCAATTTATTTTATTGCGCGAAATGGAATTTGTAACGGCCTCTTCTAGCTTGGGATACAGCCACATGCGCACTATCTTTATTCATATTTTACCCAATGCCATGGGACCCATTATTGTTGTGGCTTGTTCAAATTTCGCCAATGCTATTCTGGTAGAATCGGGGCTTAGCTTTATAGGACTAGGTATACAACCTCCTGCCCCATCGTGGGGAGGTATGTTGAATGAATATCGCGACTTTATCGATTCATCAAAAGCCTTTTTGGCATTGGCACCCGGATTGGCCATCATGATCTTGGTGTTAGCCTTTAATTTGGTTGGCAACGGACTGCGCGATGCGTTAGATGTAAAAGGAAAAACTTCATAAGCAGAACATATGCCCTTTGATAAGATAGAATATTACAAAGATCGATTAAGCGTGATTGAACCGTTGTTTTCGTTAAAACAATTACAGTTCAACCAATTGCTGGAAATCACACAGGCCGTGAATTACAACTTACCTATCAGTGCATTGGTGAGGATATTGGAAGGCATTATTCTAGCGCAATTCGAGATCAAACGCAATGCGCTTATCATCAAAAAAAACAGTTCGGAATGGGAGTGCATTTCGTATCATGGTGAAAACGAATCTTTCCTAAAAGAAAACTTCAAAGATTATGTTCAACGATACAAAGATGTACAATACATCACTGCGTTGAATTCATACGATGAACCCGAATTTGAATTTGTTATTCCAATTACGTTGAAAGGTGAATCGATTGCCTACATGTTGGTAGGCGATATTCCGGAAGATAAACTCAACACCAAAGAAGAGAAGATAAAATTCATTCAAATCATTTCCAATATTATTTGCGTTGCCAACGAGAACAAGCGGCTAACGGATTTGGAAGTGAATCAAAAATTGATTCAAAAAGATTTGGAACTGGCTTCGGAAATCCAGCGCTTATTGATTCCGCGGAAATTCCCTAAGAACGACACCTTTGATATTGCAGCATTTTACAAGCCTTTCCGAGGTATTGGAGGAGACTATTACGATTTTATTCCGGTAAGTTTTTACGAATACATTTTCTGCATGTGCGATATTTCCGGGAAAGGTATTGCCGCAGCCATGCTGATGGCGAACTTCCAAGCTAACCTCCGCATTATTGTTAAACAAAATTTATCGCTAAAAGAAATTGTAGCCACGCTCAACAAAAGCGTCTTAGACCTCACAAAAGGGGAGTCTTTTATTACGGTTTTCATTGGTTTGATTAATACGAAAACCATGGAGCTGGAGTACATCAATGCCGGTCACAATCCATCCTATGCCATGGTAGACAAAAAAATTGTGCCCCTAAAAACCGGATGTACGATTTTAGGCGCATTCGATAAGCTACCATTCATCCATTCCGAAAAAATTGCATTAACGCCTTCTTCATTGATTGTAAGCTATACCGATGGAATTACTGAATCTTCCAATGCAGAAGAAGAATACTATGGTGAAGAACGTCTTGTTCCATTCATCGAAAAAAACTTTGAAGAATCACCTTCCATTTTCAACTTGAAACTGATTGACGAAATTGTCAACTTCTCTAAAAAAGATGTGTTTGATGATGACCTGTCGTTACTCACCATTCGCATCCTCTGATGCATTTACAATGCCATCTTTGGGAAAGCTAATGAGATCAGCATTGAGTGCTACTAACAATCCAATGATCATAAAATAAATAGTACCCACTTTATCGCTTTCCAACATATCGCTCAGCAGCAAATTGACATAAATAGCCACCATACTTTGGAGCAGTATGAGTATTGTTCGTTTTTCGCGATCACTTGTAGCTTGATAACGTTTATTCCCATCAAGAAAAATATAGAGCGTTAACAACACAAAAATAACGAGCCCAATGGCGCCTTGTTCTACTATGATCAGTAAAAAATAATTGTGTACAGTACTGCGTTCCTCATTATCTGAGATATAGGTTTCGAATGACGATACTGCATATTTTTTGTAATACTCATAAAAATTGCCATTGCCTACACCCATCCACGGACGATCTTCCACCATTCGCTTTGCGGCCACCCAACGATACACACGTTCCATACTCGACACATCTTCCCCTGCAAAAGTAGACGTTAAATGGGAACTAAAATCATCGTGATAAATCGTTCGCGCAAAATCGGGCGCAAACTTCAAGTAGTGGTTATCTTTTACCAAATTGGCCACCACAAGCACCACCACCACCACTACGCCTATCAATACCGGCTTCATTACATTCCATTTCAACACAAAATAAAACGGAATCATGGCCAAAAGCGCCAACATACAAGTTCTGGTGTATGAGAAGTAGATAGCCACTACATATAAGAGTTTTGAAAACTGTATCAGCTTATAGGTAAAAGTTGTTTTAGGATACCACTTATCGGCTAACCACAACCATGGGAAAAATATAGATACCATGGCTGCATAATTCACGTGATTCCTGAAATACGGACCAACAGAGCGATTGATATCTTCAAAATAAAAATGATAAAAATAACCATGCCGAAATAAAGTGAGCAATATGGCTAAAGTAAGGGGTATGTATAGGCACCAAAATATTTTCCGGATATCGGCTTCACTGCGAATAATAAATAATACCAATATGGTGAAAGGGGTCACATACCAAAGCTTAGATAAAAATACTTTAAAGGAATGCACAAAATTTTCACCTTGAATGGCACACAACAAAATCCAAAACAAATGCAGCAATAAAAACAAGAACATTTTTTGCTTCAACACCTGAAACGGAAACTTCTGATATTGGGTAAACAACAATAGCGCTGTAATACCCATCAACCCTATCATTAAGGGCTCGGTAGGCAAATCGGTGGCTAAACTATCGGAAAAATAATACTCAATGGAGATGGGAAGCATGGCCACCAATAAAAAAAACAGACTCTTGTAATTCGAAAATGCCCACACAAGCACAAAGAGGGCAAAAGGAACAACACTAATAATCGGAACATCTAACTTTACTCCAACCATATATAGCAAAAGCGTACACGCCACAAAAGCGTATAGCATTAGCAATGAACTACGTTCAGTGTTTTGGCTAAGCATTAAAGTTTGGTTCTAATTTCTCGAATTTCCTCAATAGCTAAAACGCCAAATACTGCTGCGGCTAAAGCTAAAAGACCGGCAACCAAAACAATAATGGAACGCTTTGGCTTTTCTTTTCGATCGGCAACATACGGTCGTTCTATAATAGACAATGAAGACGAGTTGGCATCAATGGAAGATTTAATTTGCTGTCGAATATCTAAACTGATATTCAACTGCTCCACTGCATTTTTTTGCTGACCAATAAGCACTTTAAATTTTTGTACCGCGTTGTAATCATCGCCTTCTACCACTTCCGCGCCTCCTACCGTGCGAGCCACAATGTGAAACTGGCGAGCAAGTTGTGCAATAGAATCAGCACTACTGGCTACTTTCACGGTCTGTACATAATTCAAGTTATCAAACATATCTAACTGAATCTGTTTATTCTCGTTCACCGACTTTCTGGTAATCTCATCCACTTTCAAAATGACATCATCAATCATCTTTTTGGCAAACAACGGATCTGTATCTAAAATCGACATCTCAATGGCGCCTTGCTCGGTTTTTATTGCTTTGAAATTAGATTCAAACTCCTTTCGCAGTTTTGTTTTCCAATACTTTTTAGTGGTATCCACTTTATAATGCGCTGCTAAACCGTATTTATCAATCAAAAATTGCGATAACTCTTGCGAATTCGCAGTGGTAAGTACACGATTCACATCATCTTTATCTCCGAAATATGGAATGTTAACCCCACCGTTCACATTAAACATATTACTACGATCGTTATACGCCATATTTATAGGATACAATCGAACGTACGACATGTAATAATCATCTAAAAAGAACCACGAAAAAATGGCTGTAAACACCATGGCAACAAACGGAATAATCAAAATATGATTGCGCCATTTTTTAAGAATGCGAAGGATATGAATGAGATTATATTCCTGTGAAGGCATGTTCTATTTTTAAGTAGGTTAAGAATACAAGGATAGAAAAAAAGAGGCACTAGAAGAAACAGTCAGTAGCCGCTATAAGATAAAGCAATAAATAACGGCCCACACCGAAAAGAAAAAAAGTCCAATCGCTACATTATTCAGTTGCGATTTAATATCCTTTTTCACAAAACTGTGATAAAGCAACCAAATAATAAACAGTACTATGAATGCAATAGGCATGAATAATCTAAGCATATAAAATTGTGTTAGCCAATGAAAAAAACATTAACGTAAAGTTTAGGGTAAAGGTATATCTTTTATTAAAAAAAAATGCCACAGGTTTCCCTATGGCATTCTTGCTATAAATTTATTGCAGTTACTACTTAGCCGGAGCAGGAGTTGCAGGCTGAGCAGGTGCTGTTTGCTGTGTAGGTTGAGTTGGTTGAACCGGCTGGTTAAATCCTCCGGTTTCGTTCAAACGTTTTTCTACTTCCGATTTTTCTACAGCCACTTTACTTGTAGCTGCACCTTTATCGCGTTTAATGAAAAATGCTGTACTTAAACAAAATACAAGCATCAATGCAGCTAATGTCCACGTTGCTTTTTCAACAACATCTGAAGAACGAGAAGCCCCAAACAATTGCTGACTTGCTCCGCTGAATGATGCGCTTACTCCTCCCCCTTTAGGATTTTGGATTAACACTACAACAGCTAATAAAATACAAACGATAATAATTAGAACCGTGATTAAAATATACATGACTACTTCTTTAATTTTTGAATTTGAGTGGCGAAATAACTGCTTTTTTCTGGATTTATCAAGATTAGCTTCTTATATATCTCTGTAGCTTGTTCAAAAAGCCCCTGTTGTATATATAATTTTGCGAGGGTTTCCGTTACCATTTCGCCCTTTCGCTTGGCTAATTGCTTTCTTTTCTTCTCTTTTTGTGCATCTAAAAAACTATCCAATCCCTTAGAGTAGTGCGTTTCTTCCTCTAGTTTCTGCGCAAACTGATAGGTTTGTGCATTGCTCATAATTAACTTATCGAGCTCATCGTCAGGCTCCTGGTCAGCAGCTATTTTGGTGCTGGCCTCCTCTGCCGACTTTCCTGTACCATTATTCAACAAAGAAAGCCATTGATCAAAGGTATACGCTTTATGCTTCTCCACCTTAATGGGAGCTACATTGGGCGCAACGTCAGGCTGAATTTCATCAATAACTATAGGTGCAACAGCATTAGCTGAGGCATCCGACATATACAAAAACTTGCGTAATTCGTTGCGATCGGAACTGCTCAATAACGCTAACAAAGCATCCTTCTCGAAATGCGGAGACGATTTCATTTTCTTCGCCCCAACGCCCAATGCCAACGAGAAATACGGATGCTTTTCCCGCAGAGCTAATAACTGCTCTAAAGGAACCGACCCAAATTCTTCATATTGTTTTTGCACCGACACGTTACCAAATTTACTTATTTATTCCGAACTGTAAAACCTGTAAAGTTTAGGTTTGAATCACTCCAACATTAAATGCTTTGGTGATTGGCGCTCCATCAGCCATTTCAATACCCATAGAAATTACTTTACGCGTTTCCAACGGATCAATGATACCATCCGTCCAAAGTCTTGCTGCTGCATACTTCGGATCTAACGTTTTGAAATATTTTGCGCGAATATCTTGCAACAATGCCTGTTCGTCTTCCGGTTTAATTTCTTGTCCTTTCGCTTTTAGCTGCGATACTTGAATTTGTACCATCGTCTTAGCCGCTTGCTCCCCGCCCATTACGGCAATTTTAGAGGTTGGCCAAGCGTAAATCAAGCGCGGATCGTAGGCTTTACCACACATAGCGTAATTTCCTGCACCATACGAGTTCCCTACAATAATGGTGAATTTCGGCACTACCGAATTCGCTACGGCCGATACCAATTTAGCCCCATCCTTAATAATTCCGGCATGTTCAGAGCGTGAACCCACCATAAAGCCGGTTACATCTTGCAAAAATACCAACGGGATTTTCTTCTGATTACAATTCATAATAAAGCGAGCCGCCTTATCAGCCGAATCGTTGTAAATCACCCCGCCAAATTGCATTTCCCCTTTCTTGCTCTTCACCACTTTGCGTTGGTTGGCTACAATACCCACAGCCCATCCGTCAATGCGGGCATAACAGCAAATAATCGACTTACCGTATTCCTCTTTGTATTGATCCACTTCACTGTTATCCACCAAACGCTTAATCAACTCCAACATGTCGTATTGTTTCGCCATGTCTTCCGGGAAAATACCATAGATATCTTCCACCGGGAAAGCCGGTTTTTGTGGCTCAGCACGGTCGAAACCTGCCTTATCAGGCTTACCATATTTATCAATCAGTGAACGAATTTTTTCGATACACTCCTGATCATTCTTCATTTTATAATCCGTAACCCCACTGATTTCACAGTGTGTAGTGGCTCCACCTAATGTTTCATTATCGATTTCCTCGCCAATAGCCGATTTCACCAAAAACGAACCGGCCAAAAACACCGAACCTGTACCTTCTACAATCAAAGCCTCATCGCTCATAATCGGCAAATAAGCGCCTCCGGCCACGCAACTGCCCATAATGGCCGCTATTTGCGGAATTCCGGCAGCCGACATAACCGCGTTATTTCTAAAAATTCTTCCAAAGTTTTCTTTATCAGGGAAAATCTCGTCTTGCATCGGCAAAAACGCACCGGCACTGTCTACCAAGTAAATAATCGGCAAACGGTTTTCCATGGCAATTTCTTGTGCACGTAAGTTCTTTTTACCGGTCATGGGGAACCACGCTCCTGCTTTCACAGTGGCATCGTTCGCTACAGCCATACACAATCTGCCTTTCACATAACCCAACATCGTTACTACGCCTGCACTTGGGCAACCGCCTTGTTCGGGATACATGTCGTATGCCGCTAATAAACCCACTTCCAACGTTGGTTTATTTTTATCGAACAACAATTCTAATCGCTCGCGAGCCGTTAGCTTCCCTTTTTCTTTGTGGCGTTCGATCGACTTTTTCCCACCGCCCAGCTTCACCTGTTCGTTGATTTTTTTTAAATCGGAAATGGCCATTTTCATGGCATCTTCGTTCTTGTTGAATTCTAAATTTATGGGCGTTGACATGTACTGATTTTATGTGGTAAAAATAGACGAAAAGGCAAATTTTCAAAGCATGACAAAGATTATTTGTATTTCCTGTTTAGACTCGTAATATAGCCCATTAATTCAAACTATATGAAACCTGTCTATTACAGCGAATATCTGCAACTCGATAAAATTCTGGAAGCACAAGCATTGGAGTCAGACAAACATGGTCGCCATGCACATGACGAAATGCTTTTTATTGTGATTCACCAAGCCTACGAATTATGGTTTAAACAGGTATTGTTTGAAGTAGATTCAGTGATTCATATTTTCGAACAAGATAAAATTAACGACAACTCGCCCGACTTACAAATTGCTGTACATCGTTTGCAGCGCGTATGCACTATCTTGAAAGTGTTGGTACAACAAATCGATATTATGGAAACCATGACACCCATGGATTTCTTGGATTTCAGAGATATGCTTCGTCCGGCTTCGGGCTTTCAAAGCATTCAGTTTAAAATGCTGGAAGCCTTATTGGGATTGAAGTTTGAGCACCGACATGGGCAATCGTATTACACCTCTCAACTTACACCGGCCGATGTAGAGCGCGTAAAATCGTTGGAAAAACGCAGCACCCTTTTGGAACTCGTAAGTAAATGGCTAGAACGTATGCCGTATTTCAAAAGCGAAAATTTGTGGCAAGATTACCGCGCCATTTATGCATCAACGTTGAACGAAAACGAAATGGGTAATTTAGAGCAATTCGACAAACGCTTTATTGCCGATGAACGCGAAGGCATGACACTTTCGAAAGATGCAAGTCGCGCTTCATTGTTTATCATGTTGTATCGACATTATCCATTAATGCACTTGCCGTTTGAACTGATTGAAACATTATTGGAAATCGATGAATTACTCTCTACATGGCGTTTCCGCCACATTAACATGGTCCATCGCATTATTGGCTTACGCACCGGCACCGGAGGAAGTACAGGCAAAGATTATTTGAAAGGCGCATTAGACAAACACTATATTTTCAGCGAATTCGCGAACCTTTCCAGCTTCTTGATTGAACGCAATAAACTACCAAAATTGAACTTGGATATTGTAGAGAAAATGGGCTTTGACCAGGACTAATCAAAATTAACCGATAAGATTTTTTGGGCGTGTAACCGGCTGTACGTTTCAATCTCTACCGCTAAGAAGCGGTAGAGGATTTCCACTGCCATCCGCACGCGGCATTCTGCTTAATTACTGCTTTTTGCTTTAATCGATACTTTGCCTTCGCTCGCATCCTGAGAGTGAATCCTACATCAGCCTCTGGCTTTATAATCCTAGCCTTCGCTCGCATCCTGCGAGTGAATCCTACATCAGCCTCCGGCTTT
>CAYNMP010000006.1:183296-186430 GCA_964398475.1 uncultured Chitinophagaceae bacterium
GGCTTTACAATCCTAGCCTTCGCTCGCATCCTGCGAGTGAATCCTACATCAGCCTCTGGCTTAATAATTTTATTATAACTCACCTACATTTCAATTACCTGCAAAGGACTTTCTGAACAAGCACTACTATATAAATATGCACAAGGATCAACAACAATACCGGCACGAACAGGGTTTTGATGAATATATTCTTGCTTCTGTTCAATAACTTCATTACTATAAAGAGGTGTAGCATAATTAGAATATTGCCATACATGATAATCACTATATTGCTTGTTTGACTTTGCAAAAGCATGAAATTGTTGTAACAACCATTCCTTCCTGCTTTCATTGCCACTCGATTCTATCTCCCGTAGCAACATCTTCGAGGTATAGCTTTTAAATCGACCTAACAATTCATTGAGATCATTATCCAAACGTCTACAAATCATATGTAAATGACTCGGCATTATTACATAGCTAAATATTTCTAACTGCTCACTTTTCTGGCAATACTTCAGGCTTTCAACTACAATATCTTTGTAGCATTTTCTTGAAAACAAATCAATCCAACCTGTAATGGTAAGGGTAATGAAATAGGTGTCATCGGGGGTGGTTTGTCGAAATTCACTCATACACCTAAAGTACAATTTCGAAATAAGAAATACAAAAAAAATTAAATGCCAGAGGCAAATAAGATAATCGCTCGCGGGACGCAAGCGATGGCAACTATTCACCATTGCTCGCATCTTGCGAGCAATAAAACTTTACGCCTCTGGCAATAATTTAAACAACAATATCTTTAAAAACACAAACGCTCAACTTGTATGGAGAGTAAATACAATAGCTTACAGTTCCAACTCAAAATCTATCTTCCGCTCCGCCAAACTCGTATTCTTCACCGTAACACGCAATTGATCGCCTAATCGGAAATTCAACTTCGTTTTATATCCTTTCAATGAAATGGTTTTCTCATCAAATTGGAATGAATCGTTGCCCAAATTATCTACCGATATAAAGCCTTCACATTTATTTTCTGTGAGTTCTACAAAAATACCTCGAGCAATTACTCCGGTAATAATACCATCAAAAGTCTCACCAATTCTGTCTTGCAAGAATTCCACCTGTTTATATTTCGTGGCTTCGCGTTCCGCATCCATGGCTTTGCGTTCCATCAGTGAACTATTTCTACAAGCTTCCTCCAAATCTTCTCGGGCAATAAATTCGTGGTTTTCATTCATCGATTCAAATACTAAACGATGCACCAACACATCCGGATATCTTCGAATCGGTGAAGTAAAGTGCGTGTAAAATTCCATCGCCAAACCATAATGCCCAATGTTCTTGGTGGTGTACTCTGCCTTCGCCATCGAGCGAATCGCCAAGCTTTCCAACACATTCTGTTCGGGTTTGCCTTCTACTTTCTTCAATAAAACATTCATGGCTCCAGCTACTTCTTCCGCACTTTTGAAATTCACATTATAACCAAAGCGTTTAGCTATCTCCGAGAACTGCTCTAGCTTTCCGGCATCGGGCTTATCGTGTACACGATAAACAAATGGTTGATGCGTAGCCCCTACTTTCAACTTCGAACCAAATTTTGCAATCGATTCATTCGCCAGCAACATAAAGTCTTCAATCAGTAAATGTGCATCCTTTCGAACTTTCGTGTAAATACCAATCGGCTTTCCGGTTGCATCTAATCTAAAGCGCACTTCCGGTTTCTCAAATGAAATAGCGCCTTTTGCAGTACGTAACTTGCGAATGTTTTTCGCAATTTTATCTAAGGTCAATAATTCGCTCACATAATCTCCAGTTTTGGTTTCCAGCACTTCTTGCACTTCTTCATACGAAAATCTTCGTTTCGAATGTATAATCGTTTTTGCAATGCTAAACGTGAGCATTTCCAAGGTTTCCGGAGAGAAAGTAAATATTGCTGCAAAAGTGAGTTTGTCTTCATTGGGGCGTAACGAACATAATTCGTTCGAAAGGCGTTCGGGCAACATCGGACAAACACGATCCGGTAAATACACCGAAGTGGTTCTGCGTTCCCCTTCTTTATCTAAAGCACTTCCTTTCTTGATGTAATGCGCCACATCGGCAATGTGTACGCCCACTTCGTAATCGCCATTCGGTAAAATCCGGTACGAAATCGCATCATCAAAATCTTTGGCATCAGCCGGGTCGATCGTAATGGTCAGAATATCGCGGTAATCGGTTCGTTTCTTAATTTCTTCTGGCGAAATCACATCCGAAATGGCTGCACACTCCTGCATCACTTCGCTTGGGAAATCGATATGAAAACCGTTCTGAATCAGAATTCGCTTCATTTCTATATCCGACATCGATTGATGACTGAGTACTTCTACAATTTCTGCATCGGGCTTACCATGCTCTTGCTTCCATCGAAGAATCCGCGCAATAACGCGCTGTCCTTCTTTAATATCAGTACAAGCGGCATCTTCTAAATGAAAAATTTTGCGAATGCGGTTTTCGAGCGGACGGAAATAAAATCCGGTTTTGTTTTGATGCACTGTGCCTTCAAAACTTTCTTGTGAGCGTTTCACTATAGCTGTTACAATGCCTTCAGGTCGCCCTGTTTTCCCGCCCCGTAATTGCACTTCTACCGTATCGCCTTGCAAAGCGCCACCGGTATTGCGTTCCATAATGAACACATCTCTATCTAATTGCTGAACCTTAACATAGGCGGCTCCGGCACGTGTAATATCTATAGTTCCAACCAATACTCTGCCCATAGCGGTTTTCTCGGGCCGTTTTTTGGATA
The DNA here is from genome assembly GCA_964398475.1 of uncultured Chitinophagaceae bacterium. Lineage (GTDB taxonomy): Bacteria > Bacteroidota > Bacteroidia > Chitinophagales > LD1 > CALAYL01. The sequence continues at coordinate 186,061 of CAYNMP010000006.1, forward strand.
AAACTTCTATTCTGCCGCGTTGGTGAACGGTAATTTTAGCTTGCTGTTCTAATTTGTCTAATGCCGATACAATATCAGCTTGTGTGAATGTATCGAGTGCGATGTCAAAAATAGCCTTCAAATCGGCTTTTGCACCGAGGTGTTTGACAATACTGAAAATAGTTTCTGATGTTTCGTTGGCCCCTTTAAGGTGTCGTTTTGAGGTTTGTTTTTGCTTACGCTGAGGTAATTTCTTTTTTGTCATGTACTGCAAAAGTAAAAAATGATTTTGCGTATTTGCAAAAAAAACTACATTTGCAATCCAATGGTCGGGTGGCCGAGTGGCTAGGCAGAGCTCTGCAAAAGCTTGTACAGCGGTTCGAATCCGCTC
>CAYNMP010000007.1:0-168525 GCA_964398475.1 uncultured Chitinophagaceae bacterium
AGTGTTTTTATGTCTTCTGAATGATATACGTCAAACTTGTTTAGCTTTTGGCTAATACGAATCAAACGATTCAAATTCAAGTTTGCTAAAAGTATAATCTCTTTTTTAAGTATTTTCCTTTTATCGCTGTCATTCGTCATAAAATCAACATGAATAAATAATATTTCATAATTCATATAAAGTGCAAGTAGATATAAAAAAGGAACAAGTAAAACTGTCAAGATTGGTGGGAGTAAGAATGAGAACAATGTGTGAAGTGTAAAGAATTCTTGATAGTTGTAAAATGTCTTGTAGCTTACGTATAAAAAAAACGTCATGCCAATGATTGCAAAAATGTTAGTCAAGAATTTACTAACCTGGTCATATTTTTTGTCAGTTTGGGAATAAGCATTTATACCGGCCAAAAGGAAAATTGTTGGCATTAAGATTAGCTCTGTCCGAAAACTGAAAGTATAGTAGTTTACAAAGAATTCAAGTGCAATTGACCATTTAAAACTATCCTTCACGATATCCTTAAAAAAGTGAATGTTTTTGGCATTGTTGATTGAGAAAAATAAAACTAGCGCAACAGATACAAACCAAAATAAAGTGTCCTTTAAGAGTGAGAAGTCCCATGTCCCAAATTTTTTGAGTAAAAAAAGTGTAAGAGTCACATAAACTGTCATTAACAGAAAAATCCTTCCAATCTGTTTGCCGAAAAATAGTTTGAATATTTCAACGAACGATATTCTAATGTCCTTATTGAACATCATCAATGTCAAGCCGACAAAAATCCAAATAAGCATTGAAAGTTCTCTTGTCGAAAATATGTCAGTGGTAAGTTTCATGTTCATTCAGGTCTCGTCTGTTTACAGTCTTGTGTTTTGCGATTTTATTGCCGCTAACGTGTTGCGGCTGTTGCGGTGTGCGGGATTTGGGTGAATAAATTGGATATTTAGTACAATTTAAAAGTAACTCAAATTTGCCAATGAACCAAACTGCCCGCATAACGCAAAACCGCTGTTATGTGCTGCCTTTCTATCTTCTATTCATTTCATACATTGTGTTTAAATCCAGTCCTTCTTTGTCGTGTCGTAACCAAAAGTCGTTGATAGTAAATATAATTTCTGTCTTTCCGTCTTTATGTCCAAATTGATAGTCTGTTAGGAAACACACTTTTTTAATTGGTGATTTGTCAAGTGCTATTTTTAAAAGCTTGTCAATGTCAGGTTTATATTGTTCTAAAAACTTGAACCTAGATTGTTTGTTCGATCCTTGTTTATCAGTCGAGTCGTTTTCGTCATACTCTGGGTATAATATTTCTGTCGGCTCAAAACTCCAGTCAACAATTGCTCCTGCAAAAAAGCCACCTTCTTTATCGTCTTTGTAGTCTGGATTACCAATATGAACTATTACTCCGTTTTGTTGTCGAAGCAAGTCGTAAAAAAGTCCACGATGGCTTTCAAGTTTGTTGTCTTCGATAATAGCAACGTCAAATTCAGCTTGGTTAAGTCCAAGTCCTGGCGAATTGATTGATGCTATTTCTATTGTCGGCATTGTCGTCAATTAAGGTTGCACATAACGTTTTGCGCGTTTGCGATGAGCGGGATTTAGAAGTTTGATTTTCATAATTGTTACAATTTAAAACTAACTGAAATTTTCCAATGAAGCAAATTGCCCGCTTAGCGCAACCGCGCTGTTAGCAGTTGGCCACATCACGTCATAACAACCGTCAGACTATCGTCCTACGATACGTCTGGCGAGTTGGATGCAATACAGCCCAACAAAATGAACAATCTAGAGAAATGTATTTTGTCGAGTTGTTATTACGTCAATGTCCTGGTAAACAATACAGCGATTGTTTGTCATAATTGTCCGCGACCAATGTTGCGTCATTAATGTCCTATTGTCGTGGCGAAAGCGTCCTGCGAACAAGTCCGTTTATGTCAGAAAAAGGGTAGGAGCGTTACCGCTAAATTGTCTGTCCGGATGCGATATTTTTGCGAAAAAAGTCTTTGAAAATAATCTGTCGTAAAATCGTCAGAATGGCTTACTGCTAACGTTTTGCGGCCTGCCGTAGTTGCCGAGTTTTGAAAACGGATTTGCATACCTAAATTAAAAGATTTATTGGAAGTAGTAATATAAATGAACCAATAAGACGGCAATTACGGCAGACCGCTGTTAGTAGATGTGCCGCATTGAAGTACAAATACAAGGGAGGCTTTGTGGATTATCAGGCTGGTAATAAATGGAAGTAAAAAACTAAAGACATTTGGGCTGATTGCGAGGCTTGCAGGCTTTTTTTGCTTTTGTTCTTCACTCCCCAAAAGCAAAAAGTGCCTGCAAGTGCATAGATATTAGTGTGTACTTAGACTATCTGAATACGCAATAAAGAGTTTTCTTTTGTCAGTTAGCAGTTTTCTTTTAGCAGTCAGACTAATCTATTTGTCAGCAGTAAGAATCCTTTTTACAGTCGTACGATTTCTTTTCTCAGCAGTAAGTATTCTTTTGTCAGTTGCTATATTTTTAATTGCAGTTAGAAGATTTCTTTTGTCAGGCAGAAGATTTCTTTTTGCAGTTGCTAGATTTCTAAGCGTAGTAGCTAGTTTTCTTTTTTTACGATACTGTTTTAAAATTGAGTTTGCTAATTTGTTTGTACTCTGGACTTGTTGACCCGAAAATGGATTTTACATAGTTTTTTACCTCCTGTGCTGTAAGACATAGATTGTTCGGTTGGGTATAAAGGATCTTATTTCTACTTATTCTTGTGTTAGAAACGTCAGTGTACGCATTAGCAGCATTTGTGTTGGCTTCGTGCATATTTTTAAGCAGATTATTTAATGTCGAAATTTGCAGTTCTGTCTCATTGGGCGTGTAAGTTGTCTCTGCACTCAAAATTTCTAACATTTTATTGAAATGCTCTGTAAGTTGGTCGTAGGATTGTTGTGAAGTTGAAATGCTATCCGGCACCGGTTGGTTAGGGTCTGGATTTGGAACTGTCTCTTTTTTTTCTGATGCTCTTTTACCTTGAATTTTCTTGTTAACCGATTTTGCGTCTGCCTTTGTTTCAACGGATGCGTCTGTTGCGTTGAGAGCATTTACTAAACGAGTAGATAACTTTTTGATTGGGTCAAAGAGTTGCATTCTTGTGTTTACTGTATTGTTGTAGGCTACTGTTTGGGTTGTTACTTTAGCTACTGCTGCTTGGGCATCAGTTAAAAGTGTATTGAGTGCAGATAATTTAATACTGTTTTTTGATGGGTTGTAGCTTCCTCCGTAGCCAGTACAAAAGGAGATTAATTTTTCAAAATTTGCTACATTTTTTGCGTGTCCGACTTCTGAATTACTTGCCATAATATTGGGATTTTTAGTTTACTACAAAATTATAGTAAATGTTTTTGATTTTGCAATAGCCCGAAGTAAAAAATTGAAATATTATTGAACGTTTATATAAACTAGATATAAAAAAAATGAGAGAACGAACCCCCTGACGCCCTCTCTGTTAATGTAATTACCAATCTATTAATAGATAGTACAATAATAAATTAACCATTATTATTAATGTAATATAATTTCAATGGGTTACTAAAGTTTTTTACCTAAATGGCATTTTTAATAAAGACACCTTTTTGTTTCAAGTGATTTTAAGATTAAAGTAATGATGTCAATATTATTGTTTTTGTGATACTGATAAAAAATATAGTTGAGAAAAGCAGTTACTGCTAATTAGAGATAATACATATTCTCTTTGATATGTTCGTGTTTAGTGTTGTTAACTTAATTATGTAGTTGCCTGTGGCAACAAGCGGTAAGTTAACTTGGTATTCATCATTAGCAAAACGTTTTGGTTCAAGGGAGGTAATTTGTTTTCCCGTAATGTCAAATAGTGTGATTAAACTCAGAATTTGATTTTTTGAAGTTATGTGTAAAATGTTGCCAGATTGAACTGGATTTGGGAAAATGTAAAACTGCTCATTAGTTGAATCTACCAAAAGGCCATCAGTTGTTTTTGTTTTTTTTGAAACTAATATACTTTGATAAAACGAATCAACACATCCATTATTATGTTCTGATTTCATTCCTACACTCCAAATATCGTTGTATGTATATGGGTAAAATTTTACGTAAGTAGATGCATTTGTAATAATTGGATTACCGAATCCGTATATTCTCCATTCAGTTTTATTTAAATTAGAAAGAAGAGGAACAAATTCAACCCATAATCCATTTGTATCTACTCTCGCGATTCTAGTTTCAAATATAGCACTACAGGATGTTTCTATTTTTGGATGACTAAAATTTGAAAAGCAAGTTTTATATACTTCTTCTTGCCGAATATAATTTGGGTCAATATATTGATTTCGAATAAGCATTTCAAATGGAGTTACTGCTAATGTATTCCCCATTAAAATATTCATACCTGCTGTAAAATTGAAAAAAAATCCACCATCTGTATTGTATTCAAATGAATCACATTTGAAACGGGTGTCAAAGATTTTTAAGAATTTATTATTGCCAACATAATAAAATGAGTCGAATATTTCAATATTGCAACTGTCAAACATTGGCAATGTAATTTTTGTCCATTTTTCAAAGTAAGTATAACAGTCAGATATAGTATCATGGACATACAGTATGGTTTTATATTTACCCGATGCTGGGAAGACGTGAATTGGATGAACAAAATTTGAGCCTGTACCATCTCCAAAACTCCAGTAAAAATGAGAGTTTTGAATAGTGGATTCGTTTGTAAACATTACTTGATTAGAATCTGTTATAGAGGAAAAGGACGCGAAACATTGCGTATAAGCTTTTTGATGAAAGCATATTAGTGCCAAAATGATAAAGAAACGAATTAAAGTGACTACCCTAAAAAGGGCAGTCACTAATTGATTTGTCGTAAAAACAATGTGATGTTTCAAAACCGTACTATTTATTTACAATAAATTTGAGAGACCCTTGATAGGTTTCGTTACTAACCTTTATTACATATATACCATTATGCATGTCATTTAAAGGTATTGTTATGTTGACTTGTGTGTTGTTTTCAATGGCATCAAACAATTTTTGCCCGACAATATTAAAAACTTCAATGTGTGACGATTTAGAACTAATCTGTGATAAATCGATATAAAGTAAATTGTTTGCTGGAATAGGGTAAATTCTAAAATCTGAATTTGTTGATTTATTTATCTGTTCAAGCCCCGTAATATTGGCTACATCCAGTTTTGCAATAAAACCATCTTTTCCTCCACTATATATTGGTGAATAATACCCCCCCAACAAGTTGTCAGACAATGGGTAGTTTTCTAATGAATTTGCACTTGATTGGTCGGATTCAGTACTCCCGCAGATATACATATTTCCTTTCTTATCAAAGGCATTTCCACCTGCACTGTGTCTAGGCCCTTTCCCACCAAAGAGAGTTGACCATGTCACTTGATTATTTGGATTTAGCTCTGTGATTAGACACTTTTGACCAACATTTAAATTGTCAAAGTATGCTCCTGTTTTTTGAATAAGATTATAGTTGTTAGATGTATTTGATTTATTTGAAAATACATATATATAGTTATTTCGACATGCTATATCCCATGGCGTGAATTGCGCTCCTATAGACTCAAGAAAGTTAGAGTATACTAAATTCCCCGATGCACTAAATCTTGCTATGTATTGACGTGATTGATTTGTACAATTTGAGCCATTTGGGATAATTGGAAAGCCGTTGCATGAACCAACACCAGTTACATAAAAGTCATTATTGTCATTGTAAGTTACAGCACGTCCTGCATTAATATTTGAGCCACCTAGTTCTGTTAAATAATAAAGTGAATACAATCTATCGTTAGATGTAAGAGGCGTAAATTTGGCAACAAAGCCATTGTCGTCTAAGGCTGATGTAGTCGCTCTACTTTGACTAAAAGAACCAGTCGGATTTATTATGTTGTAAGGAGATGATGTAGGTAAAGCATAAGGAGAACCTCCAGTTATAATTATATTTCGATTGTTATCAATAGCTAAATCTTTTATATAAGTGGAAATAGCATGGTCTGCACTTGGTGCGGTAATGTTTTGGGAACCAAAACCTGTGATACATTTTGCTGTATTACTACAGTCCAAAAATATCAATATACCTTTCCCATTACCATCATAAAAATTACCGGAGTTTCCAAAGTTTGATAATGGAAAGTTGGTGCCTTGTGTGGTACCTGCAATAATAATGTCTTGGTATTTATTGTCTATTTCAACTGCTAAAGCTTCATCTCTTTCAGAGCTGCCAATTAGACTCGCATACATCAATGATCCTGTCGCATTTGAAAATTTTGCAAAAAACATATCAGGTTCAGTAGTTGAAGCAAGGGTAGTATTGTGGAAATTACCACCACCAGGTAGTGGTAAATCTGAATAAGTAGTGTTTCCTACAGCTACAACAAAAGCTCCCGTATTACAAGCGTCATCGAATTCGCTAACCGCTATTCCATTTGTGGATTGTTCATCTGCTATGTTAGCCGATAAATTTCCTCCATAATATGAACACCATTTCAATAAGTTATTTTCATCAAATTTTGATACAAATGTACCGCTTTTCCCATTTACGTTAGCAGTTAGACCTGTAGTTACAGGAAAATCAGTACTCTTTGTATTTCCTGTTAAGAACTGTTCATTATCTTTGTTTATGTCAATATCTCTAGCATCATCAGCAGCGCTTCCACCAAAATAAGTTGACCATTGTAAATTGGCAATGGATTGTGCAGAAGCTGGAGGGGTTTGTGCTACTTTTATGAAAAGAGGTTGTGTATTATCATAACTACCTAAGGAAAATGAATAAGTGCTGTTGCCTAAATTATTACACGAAATTGAAATTGGAATTGGGTTATTATTTACATCAAATTGTTCCGCTACAAAGATGTTTTGTAGCAACGTTGTCCAATTATTTTTAATACTAATTTGATTGTTTAGTAAAGTAGTGTTAGTTGCTCCTATATATTTAAATTTTATATCGTTTGGATTTCCATCAGGTAAGATGGTAAAATAATATTTAAAGCCTTTTGCGTTACTATATAGTTGCAAGTCAATATTGGAATAAAGATCTTTACCTACAATTCTTTGTGCAGATGTAATACCCTCGTAGTATTCTGGTCGACCACCTAGGTAATAGTTTAAATAACAACTTTTTTCTTTTTCATCTTCATAATATTTGCTTTCTGAAGTAATTAATTTTGCCGTGTTATTAGAAAGGAAAACTAAATCAATTCTTTGGGTTGAATCTTGATTACTTAAAGAGTCATAGCGAGAGTATACATAGGAAATTTTATCTGTAGAAACAAACATTTTAGGATTGGCAGTGTTTGTGTAATACATAATGTTATCGTCTTGTATACTATTTGTATTAATTATCTGACCTTTGTTCGGATAAAATGCCCATTGTTTTGATGAAAGTTCATTGTCGAAGGGTATATATGTTTTTTCTTGGTTATATTTAATTGATACATATTTTTCGTCAATTGAAGTTTTACTTTTCCCATCGACATACACATTTCCATCTACATCTACATGAATATTCTTTGCCTCATTTTCTGACTCTAATTTTCTTTTAAACTCATCTGTCCAAATTTCGTTTCCGTTGCTATCATAACGAATCAAGCGATATTTTTTTGAATATTCATCTTCTTCTGTACCTAACACATATACGTTTCCGTTTATGTCAACATCAATACTTTTTGCTTTTGCTTCTTTCTCTGCTTGTTCTGCTTTACTTCTTTTTTCCCAAAGTTTAATTCCAGAGGGGGTGTATTTTTGAGTAATAAAATCCTTACCTCCGTTAGTTTTTTCAGTGTATCCTGTTAGATAAATATTTCCACTACCGTCAATGTCGATTTCAGATGGTTCGTCTTTTAACCCTGCACCGTCAAATGTTTTCTGCCATTGTAATTGAAAATTGGAAGAAATCTTAATGAGTTTAATATTAATATCGTTACCATTTGTTTGTGTACTTCCAGCAATATAAATGTTTCCTTGGTCGTCTCTTTTAATGTCAACGGGTTTGTCGAAACTGTTTCCCGCTGTAACGGTTCTTTCAGTAGCAATAATACTTCCATTTGCGTCAAATTTCATAGTTAAGAAATCCCAATTCTGATAACTGGTGCCGGAGGCACCAGTTACTACTGATGTTCCATTTGGGTCAACATCTAAGCCGATAGCTCCATCGTAATTGCCATTATAATCGTATCGAGAGACCCAAATTTCATTTCCGTTGTTGTCATATTTAATAGTACAGAAGTCCATTAATGTTCCGTTACCTGTACTGCCTCCTGTTACATAGACATTACCCGAAGCATCTAATTTAATGGCGGTTGGCGCATCTGTTGCATTTCCTGTTCCGTTGTAGGTTCTCACCCAAACGATACCTCCATTTGCATCTAACTTCATTGTAAGATAGTTGAAGTCTCCATTGCCGACTTCGTTAGCAACACCCGTTACATAGGTCTCGTTACCATAAGTAGCAACCGCAGTTGCAAAATCTTCCATTCCCGCTTTATCGAAATTGGATTGCCAAAGTGTACTACCGTCTTTGTCATATTTAGTAATGAGGAAATTTTCTTTTTGCGAGCCCATTACACTATTCCCAACAACAATAAGTCTGTTGTTGGCATCAAGAGTAGAAACGGTAAAGTCGTAAGTTAATGAAGGATTCCCTGTTGATTTGTCCCACTCTTTATTGATAAGTGTTTGGGAGTAGGAAGAAGAAAACAGAAACGCTGAAATACTGCCGAGCAATATTTTTTTGAAGTTTAAATTTATCATAGGAGTAAGTTTATATGAATTTAAAGAAACAAAATGATTGTTTCAAATATTATGAAGCGGTTAACCTTCCGATGGAGGGCTGAGCGGGATGCAAAAAATAAAAGGGCTAATACCAAACTTTAAAAATTAAAAGAGGGATTAGCTGTTTTATTTTTTATTGCATAGCCATACAGCTTTGCTGAAAAGGGGGGAGGGGAGTGGTTTTTGATTCTCATATTTTAAACGTTTACAATGACTAAACTAAGGCATTTCTACTAACGTTTTGCGGCTTGGCGTAGTGGCGGATTTTTAGCATTAAAGTTTAATCGAAGAACTGCACTTGAACTTACCACAAAACTGTCATACGAAGCACTGCACCCGCCATTACGCCAAACCGCTGTTATGCCCAGTGCTTCTGTCATTCGATGTCTATTTTGTTTATTTCTTTCATTAGTCTGTCCGTTTCTGTCAAGGCCACAATGATTTTTTGATAATGTAAAATGTCGTCAAATTCAAGTTTACGGTCTTTGCGGTCTTTGAGCCATTTTTGGGCAGGTTGATAGCCACCAATGTAAAACTCCCAAGCTGTCTGCGGAACGTTGTCAAAATACTGCGTGTCGTTGATGTACACTTTACCGTCTTGATATTTTGGCTTAGTTACAACGTTGTCACCGTCTATTGGATATTGGGTGATGTATTTATCAACTGTTGGGCCTTCTAACAAATGAATTTGTCTGATCTGTGAGCCAAGATTTACCAATTGCCAAAAAGTTTCTTTGTCTTTTGGATATGGCACTCTTGGAAAATCAATTTTTAAAAACTCTTTGTATTTCTCTCGGTAAGTAGGAGAGTGCAAAACTGCATAGATGTAGTCTAAAATGTCGATGGGTGCAAACGTATTTTGGGTTGTTTCTTTCTCATTGGTAAAAGTTAAACCTAACTTGTCTGCTATTTGCTTAATTATTTCTGTGTTTAAGTTGGGTGTTCTTTCTGTTGCTTGGTCGATGATTTGTTGGCCGGTGGTTGCGGGATATAGGTAAAGAGGAAAAGTAGATGTTATTTCACTTGTTCTGTTTGAAACATAAGAGCTTTCGAATATTCTATTTGAAACAAAAGCATGATAATAATTGTCACCTGTTTTGAATTGTTTGCAAAGTGCTAAACCAATATTATTCCCTTTCAAAAATTGTTTCATTATCTGCAATGATGGTCTTGCATAAAGGCCCCCAGAATTGCCAGTATACAGAGTCCACCGATTATCAAAAGGTCTATAATTGACAACTTGAAAATCAAAGTCTTTATGCTTTTCTGCATCAGTTTTAGCCCATTTGTATTGCCATGATTGTGCGTCTTTTGGTCTATTATATTTTAGTCTCCAAGCATTTTCTTCTAAATTTAAAATATCATTTATTTTTGACTTAGATTCATTAATGGACATGCTTATATTAAACCCATCAATTGCTGTTACAAAGCCGACATTATTATTTGAAAATATCTCATCTACTTTAAAACCTTTGTCATAATTTGCAGATCCAATAGATGATTTCGGAACAAAAAACAAAAATGGTTTTTCAGGTTTCAATTCTAAAAAATCGATATTTTGTAATGAGTTTTCAGAAAGAAAATCATATTTCATTTCACGTTTACCGTACAAATCAAAATGAAAAACTTTCCCTAAATCGTTTGTCTTTTTCTTCCCCGTTTTTATAAATACAGTAATAGCAACACCTTGCATAATGTCAAATACATTAACATCAGCACTTCCGTCTGGTGCGGTTTCTTTTTTCTTGCTGTTTCCGTGTAAGTCTATGGTGTAAATTTTATCATAGGTTTTTAGCAAATGCCATCGCATTCCACGAAAAGTAGGATTATCTAAAAAACCGTGTGGATTGATAAACGCCAAAACGCCATTTCCGTTTTTCTCAATGAAGTGTTGACCATACCGTAAGAATTTTACATAGTCGTCATTTAGCCAATGTTTACGTTCATTAAAATGAACTCCATCGACATATTTGTAATCTTCAATCAGTTTGCTAATCCATTCGCCATTGTTTGAAGATATACCGCTGTAAGGTGGATTTCCAATTACACACATGACAGGCGTATCACGTTTGATATGATTTGCTTCATTTGCTTCTGTGCTTAACCAATTGGCAAATAAAGTTCCTGTGTCTTGATGATGTTCTTCTAAACTATTGGTAAGGTAAACTCTGAACCTTTGGTTGGTGGTTGGCTTGTAGCCTGTTTCGGTTAATAGCAAATCTAATTTCAAGTGTGCCATTGCATAACTTGCCATTAGTAACTCAAAACCATTGAGGCGTGGCAACAAATGTGTTTCAACATAATTGCTCCAAATGCCTTGTTGTCCTTCAAACTTTTTGTGAATGTGCTTTACCACTTCGGCAAGGAAAGTTCCTGTTCCTGTTGCTGGGTCAAGAATTTGAACTTTGTGAACGTCTTGCTCAATTTTCTTGCCTTGCTGTTCAATTTTAATTCTTGTTTTGCTGTTGTCTGCAAGTCCTTGTGGTAAATCAAATTCTGTTTTCAGAATATCATCAACGGCACGAACAATAAAATTTACAACGGGTTGCGGTGTGTACCAAACGCCCCTTGCTTTGCGGAGTTTCGGGTCGTACTCGCTTAGAAAGGTTTCGTAAAAATGGATGATTGGATCTTCCATTTTTGTTGACTTTCCGTAATTCTTTAAAATTTCTTCAACGTTGCAATGCAGAAAAATATCTACCAAGCTGTCAACTATCCATTTTATACGGTCGTCAATGTCAGGTCCTGCGATGTAGCCAAACAGTTTTCGTAAAAATGGATTGGATTTGGGAATAAGTTCGGCTGCTTCTTGTCTGCTGAAAGTCGGTAATGTGGCATCGTGTAAACGAGCTGCAAACATTCCATAAGCAATGGTTTGGGCGTAAACGTCTGCAAAACCTTTTGGTGTAATGTCGTGAATAAGAATTTGCTTGAAAGCCTTCATTTGGTCTTTCAGTGTGCTGTCTTCGTGATTGGTTTCATCACTTGTCAACGCCTTTTCAATAACTTCAGAAAGAAGGCGGGCTTTGCCCGCCATCATTTCTGCAAGTCTTTTTGAACTTTTTATTGTCTGCCCGATGTGGGTGCAAAAGTCTTTGATGAAATTTTCAAAACTTGAAAAATTATCGGTCAGTGGTTTTATGCCTTTGTCGGTGATTTCACCAATGGCAATTTTCATTACAAACTGTCCGTCACGGTATAAATGAAAGTCGAGATAGTCTGTAAAAATGATGTTGTTAAGTGATGCTTTGTAACGGTCAAACTGTTCTTTGTTTCCTGTTTTCTTTGCTCCTTCAAGGTCTTTGTCGCCAATGTCCTTTGCTTCAATAAAACCTACTGGAACGTCTTTTTTTGTTAAAATGTAGTCTGGTGCTCCGCAACTTTGTCTTTTGGGTTCGTTGGTTGCTCTGATTGTCGGCACTAAACTTTCTAAAAGTTGTTGTAAGTCGCCCCGAAAAGTATGTTCAGTTGCGTTACCAAGTTTATAGCGTTTATTTATGTTGTCTATGTACTGTTCTAATGTCATCTGTTCACTTGTCAATTTATTTCAGTCCTAAGATAGTTTTTTCTGTCGGTCTGATGATGTTGGTACTGTCGTTTTAGCATTGGGCATAACGTTTTGCGGCTCCTTGCGGTGTGCGGGATTTGGGTGAATAATTTGGATATTTAGTGCAATTTAAATCTAATTCAAATTTGCCAATGAACCAAACAGCCCGCATAACGCAAAACCGCTGTTAGCGGCTGCTCTATCGTTTTTGCAAAAGTTTAAGTACCCCATCTGGCTTGATTAAGTTTTGTATGTCAGTATATGGAATAAAAACCTCTGGTGATCCCATTACATAAGCACCTATTTCATATTGGTCAAATGAAAATAATAGACCTCCTGGTGTAATTGCAAAATCTTTATTTAGTTTAAAATTTCCTTTCTCAAAGTTCCATCCGTCTGAACCATGTGCTTCTACGAATTTTTTTTCTGCAACTTGATTCATTGTTTTCTCATAGTTTGGAAGCAACAAGTCCTCAAGCAAAATTTGCTCACCAGTTTTTAAGTTAAAGTTGTAAAAGTTCCAAACACTAGATGGATGCGCGGCTCCAAATCCGCATATTGATTGACCTATTCTTAGGCAAAGTATGTCATTGGTATTTGTAACAAGGTCACATCTAATTGATTGGGCAAAACCATTATTGTTTTCAACTGAGTTTACTGAATTCATCAACGCATCAATTGAAATATACTTCTTTTCATCATAACTATATTCCCCTATAATACCTTCTATAGTTTTGTTAATTCTCTGTGTTAATTGTTTAGATGGCAACATTACTTTAATCAAATCGAGATCAAGTGTCGTGCAGAGTGTATCCAAATACATTAAGTCAGCAGTTGGGTGCTTTTTATTTCTCTCTGCATTCTTACAATTTTCAGAGTGTTTAGATTCAAATGAAAGAGTAGCAATGTTTTCAGTTTCTGAAAGATTAAATGTCAAGGCCTTATTCGTCATAGAATTAGTACAAACCCCCGCCATAGATTTTTCATTAGTGAATAATCCTGAAAAAATACAAGTAGCATCTTGTCTAACATTTATCTCAGATAATTTGAAATTACCATCAGAGTTGATATGACCGTTAATACTTATAGGGACGCCTATTTTAGTAAAATAATATTTACCTGAGAAAATGCTGTCCTTTTTGAATAAGTCCATTACGATTGATTCGTTACCAATTTTTCCTTTGAATTTTTTATAAAAAGAAATTGGAAATGAAATACTATTCTCTCCTGTTTGATTTGATGAAGAATCTTGATTTGAATTGTAATTGCAAGTTGTCAAAAGGAAAGAAATTGTGATAAGTGTAATTAATTTTTGTTTCATATATTATTGTTGTTAGAGTTTAAACTATATATTTTTTAATAAACCTAGATTTTTTTAAAAGAGTTGCCGCTAACGTTTTGCGGCTCCTTGCGCTGTGCGGGAATTGGGTGAATAATTTTCATTTTAGTTACAATATAAAAGTAACTGAAATTTTCCAATTAACCAAACTGCCCGCATAGCGCAAAACCGCTGTTAGCTGCAGTATGATTTATTGTTTTCGAATTTGGTTGGTGTCGTCATTGGTCATGTCTTTCGTCTTTTGTCTTAGCTCTTTGTATGTCAGTTTTCTTAGTACTTCTAAAGCCGACTCATTATTTTCATTTTGTTGCAAGTTTTTCAACGGATAGTTGTCATTTACTTTTTGTCCCTTCTTAGGCGTCCACATAAGTAGGTCATTAGGTTCACAATTTAGTACGTCACATAACAACTCAATGTGATCTAGTCTAAAAACTCTCGATGTGCTATTTAGTATCACGTAAGCAGAATGTGGAGATAAACCTGCTTTTACAAGGAAAGTGTAAGGTTTTTCAATGCCTCTCGCCTTAAAAATAGGCGTCAAGTTAAGTGTCAACAAGATGAATATTTTAAAAGTTGAAAAATGTATCTTAAAAGTCAAAATAAATATTCAAAAAGTCAAGAGTAGTATTCAAAATGGCAAAATGATTTAGTTAAAAATCAAAATTGTCATTGTAATAGTCAAAATGATTTAAGAAGAAGTCAAAGTAATTATTGAAGAAGTGAAAATGACTATTCGAATACATAAAATGATGTTTCAAAAACTCAAAATGTGGCAGTCATATTTCTAATTTCTTAAGCATCAAATTAAGATGTTATCTTGATAAAATCAGTATCATTTTCTGTCGTGCCGCGGTGCGGACATATTGCAGCTAACGTTTTGCGCGTTTGCGATGTGCGGGATTTAGAAATTGGATTTGCATAGTTGTAATAATTTAAAAGTAACTGAAATTTTCCAATGAAGCAAACTGCCCGCATAGTGCAAACGCGCTGTTAGCTGCTGCTGCCGGAGTATCCTCAAGACATTACAGAATGACTTTAAGACGGACGGTGTCCAAGCGCCCTATCCCCAAAACACAATGGAAAGTAGAGCATAAGCAAACCAAAATAAATTGGGTCATTCTAAATTAAAAACTACCTGAAAAATCGTCAGGGCGAAACCCTGAAACGCAGTTGCAGCTAACGTTTTGCGGCTTGGCGTAGTGGGGGCTTTTCAGCACAAAACTTCATACGAAGCACACAGTTCAAATTTGGCAAAAATGTTCATACGAAGAACGTCCGCCCCCATTACGCCAAACCGCTGTTATGGGCTGCCTTTCTTCTGTCTGATTAGTCCAATTCCCAATGTCAAAAGTCCGAAAGTCAGTATTACAATACCAACATACAAAATAAAAATTAGTCCTGTCGGTTCGGTAATTTGTCTGCCGATAGCTGCTGCAAAAAAGCCCGAACTAATTGTAATTGCTGAAATTGGGAATGAAAGTCGGACAACCCATTTCCAAGTGTTGGATAATGTAACGTGGTCAACAAAAAGTTGAACTAACAAAGCAAGAATTACTAAAACTCCTGCGTGGGCGTGTCCTGCACGGAACATTGATTTTTGAAAGTCGGTAAGTGCTAATTCTTCGTGTTGTCCACTCAATACACTAAGTAAAAAATACCCACCATAAATAATTGTCGGAACGGAAAGCAAAATGTAGCCGCTTATTTTTCGTGCTTCGCTTGTCATAGCCGTTATTGTTTAAAGGTTGTCGGTGCTTTATCTAATTTGCTTTTAATGAAAATCAAAGCGGTTTCTTCGTTTTTCATAAACGGTATTTCCTTGCCGTCTTTCTCTTTAATGAGTTCAACCGTTTCAGTCAGCACACCTTCTTCGTAGTTGTAGTTTTGCGTAATTCTAAACTTGTTATACGGCATAAACTTACTTGCATTGGGAACATACATTGTCAATACGGATTTGCGAAACTCGCTGTCGGTTGTTCCCGTTCCGTTACCCAATGATGAATTGATTGTTGCTTGCACTTTTCCGTCAATCAGATTTTTGTAAGCAACTTCAAAATACATTGTCTGGTCACGGTCGCCCGCTTTGCCGTCATAATCGGGGTGAATACGGTGTAGTGATTTAACGGATTTCCAATGATTGTCGTAACGTTTTTGAACAACGTCAAATTGATAATCGTAACTTTCGGCTCTTAGCCATTGTCCATTTTCGTAGCGGTATGCCTTGCTGATACCGTTCCAAATAATTGTGTAAGTGTCGTCCAACTCAACCGAACGACTAAGCGGAACTGTTACTTGTTTTGAAGTGCTACAACTCGCCAAAACCATAAATATTATTGCTGTTGCAGAAAAAATTACCTTTTTCATTTTAAAACTTTTTTAGTGAAACATTAAATTTTACACTGCAAAAGTCTCAAAGGCATATGAGGAAGAGATTGACAAATGTTACAATCGTTATTTCCCTGCGATTTTTTTTCGTAAACGGCTCAAACTTTCACGTTCAAGTCCTAAATAAGAAGCAATATGATAAAGCGGTATTCTGTCAAAAATGTGAGGTTGAGATTTAAGCAAGTCAAGGTAACGTTGCTCACCGTCTAAGAATAAAAAACTTTCAACTCGTTGGGTTGTCAGTTTGTAAGATTGTTCGGCTATCATTCTGCCAAAGCGTTCCCAATTTTGTGATTGGTTGTAGGCATTTTGTAACGCTGATAAATTGAATGTTACAATTTCAGTGTCTTCCAATGTCTGAATGAAATAGCGACTTGGTTTACTTTGTAAAAAACTGTCGTAGTCGGTTACAAACTCGTTTTCAAATGTAAAATGTGTATTGATTTCTTTGCCGTCTGCAAGATAATATGTCCTGAAACAGCCTTTATTTATAAAACCGATTTCCTGACAAACTTTTCCCGCACTTAGAAAATGGTCTTTCGCTTTAAGTTGTTTTGTCTTTAAAAAGGGTTCAAAAAGCGAACAGTCCTTTTCGGTCAGAAAAGAAACCTGTGTCAGCCAATTTTTAAAGATTTTAAATTCGTCCATTGTCTGTTTGTTGTCATTGCGGGTTGTCGTCTAAGGTTGCCCATAACTAGCATATACCCGATACAAACCTTCTCTAATACACCCCAAACTGGTGTGCTTTGCGAAGTTCTCTCTCGTTTTGGAAATGGGCATAAATAGGGTTTGTCAAATAGGTATTCAGTTCGCTCTCCCCCAAAACTAAACATTTCATCCCGCTTTTCATAAATAATCAAAGGGCGAAACAATCCGCTGAATACTCTTCGTACTCACATGCGTATAAATCTCCGTAGTCTTACTACTCCTATGCCCCAAAATCTCCTGAATGTACCGTAAATCCGTCCCGCTCTCGAGCAAATGAGTCGCATAACTATGCCGCAACCAATGCAACGTCACCGGCTTCGTTATCTTCACCTTCTCTAATGCCTGCTTCAACACCAACTGCAAACTCCGCGCATCATAAGGCTCCCCGGCCGTCTGACCCTCAAAAATCCACACCAACGGCTTATAACTCTTATAATACTCCCCCAAAAGGTCCAACACCCGCACCGATAAAGGCGCAATCCTATCCTTCCGCCCTTTAGCCTGACGAATAATCACCACCCCACGTACCGTGTCAATATCATTCGGCTTCAAACTCAGCAGCTCCCCACACCGCAAACCACAACTGTAAATCATCGACAACATTACGCGGTGTTTCAAATTCCCATGCGCCTCCAAAATCAACTTCACCTCCTCCTTACTCAACACATTCGGCAACAACTTCTGCCGCTTCGGTCTATGGATCAACTCCGGATTCATCCTCGACTGATACACAATCCCAAAAAATAACTTAATCGCATTCACAATCTGATTCTGGTAAGAAGACGATAACTTATTCGCCAAAATATATTCGTTATTATAACGAATCACATCCTGCTCCGTCAAATCCTCCACCGCCCGCTCGTTGTAAAACACCAAAAAAGACTTCAACGCCTCCGTATACGTCTTAATCGTACTCTCACTGTACCGCCTCGAACACAACCACTGCCTAAACCGCTCCACCTGGTCCACATGCCCCGCACTAAACCGCACCTCCTCCGGCAACTTAAACTTCGCCCGGTAAAAAGGCGTGTCCGGCAAATGCCACGCGCCCATCGAAGCACTCCACCGCACACCCTCCAACAACTTTATCCGCGCAATCAACGCCTTGTCCCGCTCAAAATAAACCGCAATCCGCCTTTCACCACGGTGCGTCACCAACTTAGCCTGCCATTTCATGAACTGTCCAACATTTTCAAATGCACTTTAATACTTTGGGCGTGATACCGGGCTTTTCGTTCCAATCTTTGCCTCGAAGAATCGGCAAAGGATTTCCACTGCAATCCCGCACGCAAAGAGGCCCGCCACAAGCCCCTCTAACCACTGCAAAACTAGTAAAATCAAGTCCCCTAGCCGAAAGCAAACGACTAAAACCGATAACAAGCAATTACATTTATAATTTACATTTCAAGTCCAATCATCAACCGTCATTTCGATCGAGTCTTCGAGGAGAAATCTCTTCGATTTAAAAATTCAACTAATTCATAGTTAGTACTACGTCCGCCTTGAAGGTCTTGCTGTAAAATATTTTTCTCCATCAAATCCTTAATATCTCGCAATGCAGTGTCAGGTGAACATTTTGCAATTTTTGCCCATTTTGATGATTTTAATTTGCCTTCAAATCCGTCAAGAAGTTTATTCAGAACTAGTCTTTGTCTTTGGTTTATAGCTGTATTCTCGTGTATTTTCCAAAACTCAGCTTTTCTTAAAATTTGTTGCAATGTATTTCCCGTTTCGAGCAAAGCATTTTTTAAGCAATGCAGAAACCAATCAAGCCACTCTGTTATGTCACCGTTACTGTGTTGTACTTTCTGCAAAATTGCATAATATCTTTTTCGTTCAACAAGGATTTGACTAGACATACTGTAAAATCGATCAACGCTACCTTCCGCACGAGCAAGTAGCAAATCGGAAATAGCTCTTGCTATTCTTCCGTTTCCATCATCAAAGGGATGTATTATTATAAACCAGAAATGCGCTATAGCCGCTTTCAATACTAAGTCAATTTCTCTTTCATTGTTGAACCACTCAAGAAATTTGTCCATTTCGATTTTTACTAATTCAGGAGCTACGGCCTCATAATGTATTTTTTGCTTCCCCATTGCTCCTGACACTACTTGCATTTCACCCGAACGATACCGGCCGGTCTCAATTTTGTACATACCGCTTCTACCCGATGGAAAGAGCGCAGAATGCCAACCAAATAGGCGTTCATCTGTTAAAGGTTGCTCGTAATTTTGAGTCGCATCAAGTATCATCTCCACAACGCCTTCAATGTTTCTGTTTGATGGAACTAAACCTGCAATATCCATTCCTAAGCGTCTTGCAATGGACGAACGCACTTGTTCGTAGTCAAGTTGTTCTCCTTCAATTTCAGAGGATTTTACAATGTCGAGAGTAAGCGTTGTCAATGTTGCCTCTTCTTTCAATGCAAAACCTATTAAATTCATTTGTCCAGAGATTTTTCCTTGTAGGTTTCGAACATCTCCAAATACCGAATTTATGGTCGTATCTCTCCAAGTAAAATTTGTCCAATTCTTATTTTGGTAGATATATTTTGCCATAATCTGATGTTATTTGCGGTGAATATAGTGTTTATTTGTCGCAAATATGCGGTTAATATCAAGTTTATTCTCCGCATCTAATTATGTTTTGTGTATTATTTAACCTAAAAGTGTAAAGTCAAATGTATGTCATGTTTTTCTCCGAAACCTTTTCTGCCATCTCCTAAATCAAAGAAGATATTTTATTCTATAAGTCCTATGTTCCTATGTGTTTAAAAAATCCTATTCCTTGATGAAACCCCAGTTTCATCCCTCCATGTCCTCCAAAAACCGCGCAGCTATCTTTCTTTTATTTTCCCTATAATATCTATGTGTTTAAACTCCCCCCGTTCCATCAAGTCTTCCCACTCGATGCCTATATAACAAAGACTTTTCAATCTCTTCTTCCAAAAATCCTCAAAAATTTCTTTGCTTTGCGCTCGTGAAACAAACCTACACCATCGATGAAATCGGAATCCTCCTCAGCGCCATGCCCGAAGGAAGTTTCGACCTATGCCTCGCCTTCATCGAAAACTCATTTCGCGTTTGCGTACGCGGAGCCGATTCAGGAGAGCTCATCTACTACCGCCAATACAGCTTCCTCCAAATCACCCGCTTCAGCGATGCCCTCCACGAAATGAAAGAAATCGTAGCTACCGATGTACTCTTCGCCAACGGCTACAAACACATTAAAATCGGCATAACCGGACGAGCAGAACTCACCCCACTCGAATTCTATAAACCCCAAGGACCGGGCTATCTGTCTTCCAACTGGGACGAACTTCAAGTAGTTGGCTCACTACCCATCGATGAATCCCTACAAGAGTTTTATTCGGCATTTTTCCCAACAGCTACGTATCACGTGCTACCCCTGCAATGGATGAAACTCGTTGCCGCTCAAGCCACACCCGCAAAGCTTTTCGTGCATATCGATGCGCACTTGCTCTACGTGTTCTACGCCCTTTCACCTACCGAAATTCGATTCTTCAACACCTTCGATTTTCGTAGCCCCGAAGATTTTGCCTACTACACCAACCTCATCGCGCAAGAACTCCACATCAACCGCGAAGCCACCGAACTGGTGCTTTCAGGAGATGTAGCATTCCCATCGCAATTGTACAATATCAGTTATACCTATTTCCAAAAAGTTTCCTTCTTGGAATCTCCGGCTGTTGTGCTGTCTAAGCTCTTCGCCCAATATCCGAAACATCAAAATATTCATCTCTTTAGTCTATAATATGCGCATCATTGGAGGACAATTAAAATCGCGTCAGTTTCACCCAC
Source organism: uncultured Chitinophagaceae bacterium (assembly GCA_964398475.1). GTDB lineage: Bacteria > Bacteroidota > Bacteroidia > Chitinophagales > LD1 > CALAYL01. The sequence goes on from CAYNMP010000007.1 coordinate 20,609, forward strand.
CGCAAAATATCCCAACCCGCCCCACAACGGATTTTGCAAAGGAAGGACTGTTCAACATGCTCAACAATAATTTCGATTTCGAAGCGGTTAAATTCCTCGATCTCTTTGGCGGCACCGGCAGCATCAGCTACGAAATGTCATCCCGCGGCTGCACCGATATTGCTATCGTGGAGCAGTTTCCTAAATGCGCCAACTTCATCAAAAAAACAGCCAAAGAATTTGGTTTTACCGGCATGCGCGTGTTTCCCATGGATGTCTTCAAATACATGCAACACTGCACCGAGCAATACGACCTTATCTTTGCCGGTCCGCCCTATCCACTCCCCAACCTCCCGGAAATTCCGGATCTCATCTTTCAATACAAATTGCTGAAAGACGATGGCTGGTTCATTATGGAACATAACCCTAACCATAACTTCGAACAACATCCTAACTTCTTCAAGTTCAAAAACTACGGCACTACTATCTTTGCTATTTTTACAAATAAATGACAAACCAATCACCAATTCCTCACTACATTTGAATATCAAAACTATGTCGAAAATTGCTGTTTTTCCGGGTTCCTTTGATCCTATCACGGTAGGTCACGTTGATATTGTGAAACGTGCACTGCCGCTGTTCGATAAAATCATTATCGCCATTGGAGTCAATTCGCAAAAGCAATCGCTCTACACCCTCGAGCAACGTAAAGAGTGGATTCAACGCGTGTTCAAAGGCGAAAAGAAAATTGTTGTCGATAGCTACTCGGGCCTCACCATCAACTATTGCAACGAAAAGAAAGCGAACTACATTCTGCGAGGCATCCGTTCTTCAGCCGATTTCGAATATGAAAAGACTATTGCTCACCTCAATACCGCCATGTTCCCCAACGTGGAAACCATTTTAATTTTGTCTTCAGCCGAGTTATCATCTATCTCTTCTACCATCGTTCGCGAGATCATTCGTGGAAAAGGCAAAATCAACAAGTTTGTTCCGAAAGAAATTGTAAAAGATTTGAAATGAACCAAAGGTTGAAAATAGGAGTATTGTTGTTGGCTGCTTGTATGTTTATTGCAAACGGCCTCTTTGCCCAAACTTTGGCCGAGCGCGATTCTGTCAAACTCCTGAAAGCTATGCGGATCGTATATGGTAATTCCAATTTTAAAATGGATTTCACCCGCAAAGAGATAGATCAAGCAAACAAAGAAGTTGTTGCACTTCGCAACAGTCCAATCGTAGTGCGTTTAAAAACAAACAGACGCCAAATCGAAGCCTATCGCAATGCTGGAGAAACTGCGTTGGCCGATAAAATTGAACTCAAAACATTAAAAACAAATCTGAATATTATCAGTGCCTGTATTCGTTTGTTTAACTACAATAGAGTTTATTTCATGGATGTTGACGATAAACCTCGTTTTATCGCCACTGATTCATTAGTGTTTTCAAATCTGTTGTTCGAAAAGGATACCGCTATCTATTTGCCGCACGATTCGGTTTATTACATGGATTTTGGAGTGCTCTATGGGCGAGATCAAACTAACGAGTGGAAGTATAAGGAATATGGAAACACTACCGAAGGTACAACGGTAATTGCCGAAAGCGCCTTCGTTATCCGCGATGCGCAAGATAAACAGTTAGTGCCACCAACACCTTTTTACAGCATTGTTTTATTTCAAGGTGGCAAAAAAACGAAAGAGAATTTGCAGAGCCTAATTTACGATATAAATCTGAATGGCCCCAACAGCAATTCCGTTATTCGTTCCGATTTTCAAAACGCCAACGAATACGATTTCGCTATTAGCCGAATAAACTCACGTCTATATCGTTGCTTTTCACTTATCACTAACCGTCCCGAGCTGGAAAATAATCCAAAGTTGTGGTTGGAAAACAATCCAAATAAATATCTTTATCCCCTATGGATAAACATAGAAAAGAAATTATTGTCCATCCAAGAGGGACAGGGCGGTCAGTTTATCAAGAAGTATTAGACCTTCAGTTGCAGTTGTTCCAGCAAGCCACTGCATTAAAGCTGCAAGCATTACCTACCGAAAATCATTTGCTGTTTTGCGAACATGAGCCTACCTATACTTTAGGGAAGAATGGAGATATGGGCAATATGCTTTTCGTCCCCGAAAAAGTAGGGGCAGCGTTTCATACTATCGACAGGGGAGGAGACATCACCTTCCACGGACCGGGACAGCTCGTTGTTTATCCCATTTTTGATCTCGATAATTTTGGCATCGGTACCGCTCGCTTCGTTGAAATATTGGAGGAAGCGGTAATGAATAGCCTAAAACATTTTGGCATTACCTCCGATCGATTACCCGGAGCAGCCGGCATCTGGGTAAACCAGAGCACCTTCCCCAAAAAGGTATGTGCCATTGGCATCAAGGTAAGCCGACATATAACCATGCATGGCATCGCCATCAACATCAATACCGATTTAGCGTGGTTCTCGAAAATTGTGCCCTGCGGGTTGCAAGATAAAGGCGTAACTAGTATAGCCGAACTAACAGGAAAAGTCTATACGTTTAACGAAGTTGAAAACGTTTTTCTGGAAGAATTGAAAAAGCTCTTGTAGTAACTACCGCACTCCAAAGTCGTGGGTGGTTCTGAAATAGAAATAGCCGTCATTTCCGGTTCCATCAAACAATAAAGAACAACCCAATAAGGTGTTGCGCTTATCGAGCATGTTAATATTGTGCTCTTTCGATCGGCTTAAGTACAAAATAACTTTATCGGCTACTTGTGTATAGGTTTCCGGATTATTCATGTCCACATACATTCTGGCGATGTTCTCGGCAATATGCTGCCCAAAAAAACCACACATTTCTACTCGATTATTCAGTGCCCGTAAGGATGTGTTATAGGGGTTTTCATGGGCGAAAAACTTCTTTTTCACCATTTGGTCCGTATGTATCGAAGCGGCATCCCGCAGTCTTGGTTCAAATGCCAATGCCGAAGCGCCACGTGCCGTTCTGTATTTGTTCAACGCGAAGAACAATGCAGCGTTCATTAAATCATAGTCGAAATTCATCGGATCTACAAATTCCTGTGCTTCATCCAAGGCATAAAAGGTTTGCCAAGTCATGCCTTTATAACGTTCATCTTCAAAAACAGACGATTCATTGTATTTCTGAATGTCAGCTAAATACTTTTCGGCTTGCGCATTGGCAGGCACAAAAGCAAATGTTGAGAGTAATATAAAAAGCGTTTTCACCATACTAAAGTAAAAACGCTTTTCACAAGAAAATATTACTTAATAATTATTAACGAGTGGCAGGTGTAGGTTCAGTACTGTCGAATTTCACTTCACAAATCACACCGTAGTGGTCGCTCAAGTCTTTTTTGCCGTTTTTCAACCGTTTCTTTAAAACACTCACTTTTCGTTCAGTTCTAGAAATTTTCGCACCGTTATGACGCAATAAAATATAGTCTAATGTAGCTCTGTGATTTTTCCAACTACCGCTAATGAGCTCATTTTGGGGGCCATCATAGGTCTCTTTTTGCACCCCATCTAATTGGCCATTTTCAGCATCCAAACACTCTAACATATTACAGTACTCTTCTTTAATCAAGGTTTCGGTGTTCATATCGCCACATATAATTTGAGGAACGCCATCTTTTTTATTAACAGTAAGTAAGTCTTTATACATGATATCAAACTGCTGCTTTCTAATTTCAGGATAATTTTCCGACTGCATGTGGGTGCCCAAAATCTGAAATGTTTTTCCGTTCGCTAACGAACCTTCCATCAAGGCAGCTCCTTTATACGAGAAATAGTCTGAGCCTCTTCCGGCCGGAAACTTAACCGTATTCAATAGCTTTAAAGGGGTCTTACTTACAATCCAAACACCGCTGTTAATTCTGTCTTTTCGTTTCGGTTCATTAAAAGGGCCATACATATAAGGGAAACTAGCCGATAATTTTTTGCGAATAGTGCCTACCGCTTTTTTATGAAATGCTTCCTGAAAAACAATAATGTCGTAGTCCGATTTGAGTAAAGTATCACCAATAGCCTGTGCTCTCTCCATTCTTCCGGGCATAGGCACCAATGCCGGAAGCATATAAATATTCCACGACAAAATCTTTAAATCGGAAGTTTTGGCGGGTACTTCATCTTTATCGTTGGGTAACGCAAAAGCAGCAAGCGAACAGCAGGAAACCAAAAGGAGAACTATTGTTTTAAACTTTGTCATGTGTTTCAATTATTTATCCAAAAGTCGCTTTTCTCTTTCATATTTACGTGGCACGATCAATAAGAAATCGTTAAGTATCAGTAAGTGGAAGCTGAATTATACGAATGCATGCTTTTTTTCAGTCAACTCATATTGGATTTGCCCGAAATAGTAGTTATTTGCCCTCCTAAAATAATCCTACGTTGTCGCTAAAGTCTACCCAAGCCGGAAAACGGGCCCTCATCGCCATGCATCTCTCGGTGTTGCTGTGGGGCTTAACGGGTGTGCTCGGAAGAGGCATTAATCTCTCCGAAGGCTACTTGGTATGGTACCGAATTATGATTGCCTCTGTTACTTTGGGCATTTATGCAGTTTTAACGAAGCGCTTTGTTTTGCCTTCCAAACGCGATGGATTGAAAATGACCGGAATAGGAGTGTTACTTACCGTGCACTGGCTCTTTTTCTATGGTGCCATCAAGTATTCCAATATTTCCATTACGTTAAGTATGCTCGCCTCCCAAGCCTTGTTTACGGTTTTCTTTGAATACCTCATCCTCCGAAAACCCATCTCCAAATCCGAAATTGTGTTCAGCCTCATGGCCATGGCCGGCATTTGGATCATCTTTTATAGCGAACAAATTTTCCTCACCGGTATCATTTTAGCCATCATTGCCTCGGGGGTAGGTTCCTTGTTCAATATCCTCAACAAACCCATTTTGGAAACTAACGAACCGGTGATGGTCTCCTTAATAGAAATAGGAACCGGCTTCCTTTTTCTTACCTGCGTGCTTCCGTTTTACACTTCCTTTTTTGGTATAGAAAAGGTGTTCCCCAATTCCACCGATTGGATGTTGCTCTTCATTTTGGCTTTTTTCTGTACCCACCTCACCCTCATTTTATCGCTCAGCGCCCTAAAATACCTCGATGCCTTTACGTTAAATTTGTCTATAAATTTAGAACCTATCTATGGAATTGCCTTAGCTTTTTTCTTGTACAATGAGCATAAAGTATTGAATTACAGATTCTTTATAGGAGGTTTGTTAATCCTTTTTTCAGTGTTGATGCACGGATACTACCAAGCAAAAAAAGTAAAACAAAGTGCAGAGATTTATTAAACTTGCACCTCATAAAAAATAAAACGTTTCACCTTGTCACTCATTAAGTCAATATCAGGAATCAGAGGAACCATAGGAGGCTTTCCGGGTTCAAATCTTACACCGGAGGATATCATGAAATTTACGGCCGCATTCGGAACTTGGGTTATCGAAACCACCGGCAACCGTAAAATTGTGATTGGGCGCGATGCCAGAATCTCAGGTCAAATGGTTAATAATATCGTAACCGGTACACTCATGTCTATCGGCATCGATGTGGTAGATTTGGGGCTATCGACCACACCTACTGTAGAACTTGCCGTGCATGACGAACGTGCCGGAGGGGGTATTATTATCACCGCTTCCCACAATCCGAAGCAATGGAATGCCCTTAAACTATTGAACTCGCATGGCGAATTCATCTCCGCCAAAGCAGGCGAGGAGGTGTTGCGCATTGCCGAAGACAAAGCCATCGAATACGAAGAAGTAAGCTCTATTGGTTCGTATAGCACCGATGATACGTATATTGATAAACATATCGAACGCATTCTAAAACTGAAATTAGTAGATGTAGAGGCGATAAAAGCGAAGAACCTTAAAGTGGTTATCGATTGCGTGAACTCAACAGGAGGTATTGCCGTTCCGAAGTTATTGCGTGCCCTAGGCGTAGAACAAATCACGGAATTGTACACTGATCCTAACGGACAGTTCCCACACAATCCGGAGCCGCTACCGGAAAACTTGAGCGAATTGTCAAATCAAGTGAAAAAGTACAAAGCCGATTTAGGTATTGCAGTAGACCCGGATGTGGATCGCCTAGCCCTTGTTTGCGAAAGCGGTGAAATGTTTGGCGAAGAATATACATTGGTAGCTGTTGCAGATTATGTATTGGCGAACAAGAAAGGGAATACGGTATCGAACTTGTCCTCAACGCGCGCATTGCAAGATGTTACGGAGAAAGCCGGACAAGAGTATCACGCTTCTGCCGTTGGCGAAGTGAATGTGGTACAGAAAATGAAGGAGGTAAAAGCCGTTATCGGTGGCGAAGGCAACGGAGGTATCATTTACCCTGAATTGCACTACGGCCGCGATGCTTTAGTGGGAATCGCTTTGTTCCTTACCCATTTGGTAAAATCGAACAAAACGGCTTCAATTTTGCGTGCTACATATCCTAACTACGTAATCGCTAAGAAGAAATTAGACTTAGACACAAGTGCTAACATCGATAAACTTTTCGATCAAATTGGCGAAAAATACGCGAATTATGATGTGAATACTGAAGATGGTGTGAAAATCACTTTCGATAAAGATTGGGTTCACCTCCGCAGATCAAACACCGAGCCTATTATCCGTATTTATGCTGAAAGTACTTCGGAAACATCTTCTGAAAACATTGCCAATCAAATCATGAAAGATTTACAATATTTCAGTTCTGGAAGAAATTAATTCCGACTAAAACATATAAAAACGCCTGTTCAGCATAAGATCAGGCGTTTTCTTTTTGGAAGAAGCATGGCATTTTTATAGTTTCGTGGCTTATGCGAAATATTGTTTTGCTTTTTCTGTTTTTCGGATTGGTGGGTTTTACCACGCGCAAAATTGTGACGCCACTCAATGCCGAAGTATATGCGTCCAATCTAACCATCCAATGGTTTGGCGAAGAACTCTATGCACTTAATCAAGAACTGAATACTGCATTAAGCACATCCGACAGACCAACTTTGCAACTTCAATATCGAAAAGCCCGACAGCATTATAAACATATCGAGTTTTGGGTGGAGTATTTTTATCCACGACCTGCTAAGTTCTATATTAATGGCCCACTCGTCCCCAAATATGACGAAGCTTTTGGTAATCTCCGCATCGAACCTAATGGCTTTCAGCGCATCGAAGAAATCCTTTTCGCTTCTTCCGAGAGCATAGATACATCCGAATTATATCCCGAAATTCGTTCCCTCCAACAGCATTTGGTACCCATGTTCAGCACCAATTACTACTCAAAAATGGGACTTTCGGATGGCATGTTGCTGGAAATGTCTCAAATAGAACTCCAAAGAATAGCCTCCTTGAACCTTAACGGCTATGATGCCACAATAACAAAGGACAACATTATCGAAACAAAAGCTTGTTTGGAAGGCATCCAAAAAGTTATTGGCTTTTTTGGGGATAATCCTTCTATAGCGAATAAACCTGAAAGTGAAATCGTATCTATTGTAGCTATTAGTATTGAGCTGCAAATGGAAATCGATTCAGCAATAGCGGCTTTAGATAGAAATACCAACTATGATTCATTTAATCGATTAGCTTTTATTCGTCAACATATCTTCATGCTGAACATCAGTTTGATTGATTTTCATCAGGTATTAGCATTGCCTTGGTCGAACCGGATGCAAGCGCTTGACTTGAAGCAACGGAATTTATTCTCAAAAGCAGCTTACAACCCATCTTATTTCGCCCCTTATAATTTCGATACCACTTTATTAGACAAGAAAGTGGCCTTAGGTCGATTACTGTTTTTTGATCCAATATTGTCGGGTGATGGGAAACGCAGTTGCGCCAGTTGTCATAATCCCGATTTGGGATTTGGCGATGGACAGGCGAAAAGTATCGCTATGGACAAAAACGGCATAGTAGCCCGTAATGCTCCACCACTTTTCAATTTGACTTATGCGAACAGCTTCTTTAATGATGGAAGAGCCTTTTCACTAGAAGAACAAGTTTCGGAGGTATTGCACAACAAAGTGGAAATGCGCAGTTCTCTCAAAGATGTGTGCGAGAAGCTGAAAGGCAGTGAAGAGTACACAAAACTATTTGCGGAAGCCTTTGCAGGTTCATCAGGAGCTACCATTACTGCATACGCTGTGCAACGAGCCATTGCTGCTTATGAACGAACACTCACTTCGTTTAACAGTAGATTCGATCAGTATTTAGCCGGAAACGAAAAAGCTTTAACCGCTCGTGAAAAGAACGGCTACAATCTTTTTGCCGGAAAAGCATTATGTGGTTCTTGTCATTTTCTTCCTTTGTTTAGCGGTATTACTCCGCCTTTCTATGGCGAAACGGAGTTCGAAGTAATAGGCTCGCCTACCAATTCCGACAATAAGAGCTTAGACCCAGACAGTGGAAGATATAAAATTACCATGCGCGATTTGCATCTACATGGTTTCAAAACCCCTACAGTGCGGAATATTGCTGAAACAGCTCCCTATATGCATAATGGAGCATATACAAAACTCGAAGATGTAGTAGAATTCTATCACAAAGGCGGAGGTGTAGGCTTAGGCTTTAATTTACCCAATCAAACCTTGCCTTTCGATTCACTTACCCTAAATGCAACAGAAAAACAAGATATCGTCCTGTTCATGAAAACCCTCAGCGATGTATCTGCTGCGCAAAAGCAAAAACCAAAGCGCTTACCGTCTTTCGGTAATAATGCAACTTTAAATGCCCGAAAAATAGGCGGGGAGTACTAAATCGTTTCTAAGTAAGCCATACACAAATCAACAGTTGCTTCTATGCCTTTCTTGTGTGTACGTTCCACTCCATGCGATGCGGCTACACCCATACCAATAAGCGCCACACGGAATTGTTGTCCGGCTCGCCATGCAGCACTGCCATCGCTTCCGTAAAACGGATACACATCTACTCTATGAGCAATGTTGTGCTTGCGTGCTAATTCCACTAACGTTTTTCGAAATGAATAATCGTAGGGGCCGCTGCTGTCTTTCGCGCAAATACTACAAGCTTCTTCCACACCTTCTACATTACTGCCTACTACACCCATATCAATCACTAACATATCTTTAATGGTAGAAGCATAACCTCCTGTTGCTCCGTGTCCTACTTCTTCGTAATTCGAAAAAAACAACTCCACAGGATAGCTTTTGCCACTGGCTTTGGCGCTGCGGGCAATTTCAAACAACACCAAGCAACCGGCCTTATTATCTAAGTAACGCGATTTAATGAATCCGCTTGGCAGTTCCTGATAACGGGTATCGAATGCAATAATATCGCCAACGGCTATACCCAGTTTAGTTACATCGTCTTTGGTTTTCACCAACTCGTCTATACGAATATGCATGCTTTCAATAGTTCGCTCGGTAGTACTTACTTTATTATTGGCATGAACACTAGGGTTATTCAACAGTAAAGTACCGGTGTAGATTTTTTCGTCTTGTGTATGAATGCGACAATATTCGCCTTCGGCCATGTTAAGGGAAAGTCCGTTCAACAGCGAAATTTGCAAAGTGCCATCAGGTTTTATAGCAGAAACAATGGCCCCTAGGGTATCGATATGTCCGGCAATGCTCAACGTGGGTTGTTCTCCTAACGAGCAAGTAACCGCTCCTTTCTGCGTAAGTTGTGGCGAGTAGCCCAAATCGCGAAGGTATTGCATACAGTATTCCGCAGCATGATGGGTGAAGCCTGTAGGCGAATCGATGGCAATGAGTTCTTGAAGTGCTTTATAGTTAATGTCCATAATGAAAAGTGGTTGTGTGCTCAATTTTAAAACAAGATAGTAATCCTCTTGTAATTCCAAATGCGGTTTCAGAATAGGTTTTAAAAAAGTGGAATTCACTTCCTTAGTTTATTTAGCCTACCTTTCCCGAAATTATATGTGCAATGGATGTGTTTGTGGCAAGTTTACCTTTCAAGTTGAAAGAACCGGAATTGAGAGCCCTTTTTGAACCCTACGGTGATGTAGGTGGAATTAAATTGATTAAAGATGAGAAAGGATTGAATAAAGGCTTTGGTTTCGTTACCATGCCCGATGCCGCACAAGCGAATGCAGCGATTAAAGCATTAAATGGAAAGGAAATCAGTGGAAGAGCCATTGTAGTGAGCCGATCACAACAAACGCATGCCTCTAAAAACAAACGCAGTTATACATCGGAAGGAGCAACAGCCGCTAAGCGCGCTCCGAAAAGCAGTTATGCCGATTTTAAACGCGGAGGTAAGCCGGCTTTCGGGAAGAAAACCTATGGCGCAACCAACGAAGATAAACCTGCATCAGCCGAACGCGAATTTGAAAAAGTTGATGGAGCGGCTAGAAAAGGATTCAAGAAATATGGTAGCGCGAAAGAAGGATTCAAAAAATCTACAACCGGCAAACCGGATGGAGAAAAGCGCAGTCCGTGGGGCCCTAAACCGGAAGGATTCAAGAAAACAGCCGGAGGTAGAGGTGGCTTCAAGGGAGCCGGTAAGGGTAAAGGCGGTTTCAAGAAGAGAGCAGCACCTGGTGGGGCACCCAAGAGCGGAGGTGGAAGAAAAAGGCGAGGCGGGTGATTCTAAGAAGAATGAATCTTGGAAAATAATTTTGGCTTTAAAGTGTTGAATAGCATTTCTTAATAGTATATAATAAAGGAGTAATTATTAAATGCCGAAGTGAACATTTACAAAGTTCAAGGCGGAGGTTGGAAATAATTGATTGGAAATGCAAAGAGAGGTATATATTCCTTTTTAGCTAGTTTCATCATATATATTATTGATTTTATATAGATTTAATTGAAAATCAAATTAGATGAGTAAATTACATATATACCTTATTGTCTTCTCTTTATGTTTTTTTACAAGTAATCGTGTCGAAGCGTTTCCTGATTCAACGAATCGTTTTGTTCGCATTAATGGCGTTATACCCGGATTAGGTTTTAAAAGCGGTTTCCCGGCACGAATTCAAAATGGGAAATGTTACATTTCCGATGATGAGATTTTAGCTGATACAAAATACCGTATTGCCAACGACAGTGGAGTAAGTGTAATATTTGGAAATGCAATCGATGGTGGGCCAAGTAATGGAATTAGTTTATGGATTGATGGTGTAATCCCATATGAAATCGATGCAGCAATAACGGGAAGTTTTAGACAAAATATACTTAATACCATTAATGAAATCAATACACGAACAAATATTTGTTTAATACCTCATTCTAATCAAGCAGACTTTGTTCGTTATGTTGTCAGCACTGAAAGTAACGAGTGTGGACATTCCATAGTAGGTCGATCAGGTGGAATGCAAGAGATTGCGCTTAAGGATTTTGCTTGTGGTTTAAGTACTATTCGACATGAAACAATGCATGCCATTGGGTTTAATCATGAACATCAAAGGCCGGATAGAGACCGTCATATCGAAATTATTAGAGAAAACATGGATTTGCCAGATGTAAACTTCGATATAAATTTTGGAAAAAGAGGAGAAGCCATTGGTCCTTATGACAGATTTTCAATCATGCACTATAAAAATACTGCTTTCAATAAAAATTTTTGCTTTTTTGATGGCTGCGTAACAATTCGATCACTAGATAACCCGGGGTTCGATTTTAATAATGAAAATTTCAGTTCACGTGATATCAAATCCATTAACGAACTTTATCCTATTAAAGCAGAAAAGAATTGTGCATGTCAACTTGGTTTTTTTTCTGTTTATGAAATTGATACTGTAAATCCTCATTTGCCTTCTGCAACTCGCGAGCTATTTCGAAGAGAGTCTTATGCTAAGTATTTAGAACCTCAGTTAATACAACATAATGGGCCCAATTTTGCGTTTTACGAACCTCTATCTGGAACGCTTCGCATCGATCGGTTTTTCTTTAATGGGAATTTTAACCTAGTGTCACCATTAGTTCAAGAGGGTGTTGTTAAAAATGCTACACTTTTTAAATTAATAAAGCAGGGTACCGATAGCCTATTTTTTTTGCTTTATAGACCGGCAACTGATTCTATTATGGTTGTTGGTGCAAGCAATATTATAATACGAGTGCCGGCTCGACTTTTTATCTACAAAATGCCCTTAGATAGTATGATTAATAATCACATGGGCAACGCAATCACGCTTCATCGCATTATCAATGAGGATGATAATATTACTATGCTAGAAGCAAGCAAAATTGGAGATGATTATTATTTACTGAAATATAACTCTAGTAATGGTCATTGTAAAACCTATCGATTGAATCGAAATTCCTTTTTCCACGATAATAGGTTTGGTACTTTAATTTTCAATCAAATAATGGGTTTGAATTTTAAAGTGATTAAGTTTTTTGATTTAGATACCAATGTTTACTTGTATCGTTCGCAGTCAACGAATTTCCAACGTTTCGAAAGAATTATTCCTAATTGTGCATTTTGCAGTAACGACCCCGGACCTAATCTCTCTACAGCGTCAATGCCTGCATTATATAACCGAATAGAATTTTTTAAGAGAGATAATATACAATATCGTTATATGTATAATCGCTCCACTAACCGATTTAGATTAGATCGTATGATAAAAGTATTTGCAGCAGGAAGAGATCGTTTGTTTATAAGAAATATTTTAATTGGCAACACTATTGATCCTGATTGGTATAAGTTTTACAATAGTGGCTTAAGGCTCTTTCTATTTCGATTAACGCGATAAGTTTTCCTTTAGGCACATCAGGTGCTTAAAGAATGCCTACAACTCTCTATTAATATCAAACTTCTCTAAATAATCAGCAACACGTTTCACAAACGAACCTCCTAGTGCGCCATCTACAATACGGTGATCGTAGGAGTGGCTTAAGAACATCATATGGCGAATACCAATGGTGTCACCCTCAGGAGTTTCAATTACTACAGGCTTTTTGCGAATGGCACCTACAGCTAAAATGGCTACTTGCGGTTGCAAAATAATAGGGGTACCCATCACATTGCCGAATGTTCCTACGTTTGAGAGGGTAAAGGTTCCTCCTTCAATTTCTTCGGGTTTCAATTTATTGGTTCGCGCACGATCGGCTAGCTCATTTACTTTTTTCGCTAAACCAACCAAGTTCAACATATCAGCATTTTTAATTACCGGCACAATTAAGTTGCCACTCGGCAAAGCGGCTGCCATACCCACGTTCAGGTCTTTTTTGATTACGATGTTGTTGCCGTCAATCGAAGAGTTAATCATCGGGAAGTCGCGCAATGCTTTGGCTACAGCCTCGATGAAGATAGGCGTGAACGTAAAGTTCTCACCATACATTTTCTTGAACTTATCTTTGGTTTTGTTTCTCCACAACACCAAATTCGTTACATCGGCTTCAACAAACGAAGTTACGTGTGCAGATACATGTTTCGAATTCACCATGTTGGTAGCAATAAGCTTGCGCATACGATCCATCTCCACAATCTCCACATTTCCGCTGTATGATTTTGCAGCTACCACTTGTGTTTCTTCCACTTTAACGGCAATGGTTTCTTGCTGACTGCCCACAGCCGGCATTTCTACTACAACTCCGTTTTTCTTATTTTCAACGTAATTAAGAATATCCTTTTTGGTTACGCGGCCTTCTGCTCCAGTACCAGGCATAGCTTCTAACTCCGACATGCTAACGCCTTCTTGTTTCGCAATGTTCAATACCAAGGGCGAGTAAAAGCGATTACCATTGTTCACCATAGCAGCCACCGGTTGTTGAACCGCAGCCGTTTTTACCGGTGCAGTAACGGTAGCGGCAGGAGTGGAGCTAGCCGAAGTTACGGTTGAACCTCCAGCAGCTTCTGTTTCGATGATAGCCACAGCTTTTCCAACAGCAACTACATCATTTTCTTGAAACAAGATTTCTTTCAATACTCCTGAAACGGGAGACGGAACTTCAGAGTCTACTTTATCTGTTGCAATTTCCAGTACTGCATCATCAGCTTTGATGCTGTCGCCCACTTTTTTATTCCAGCGCAGAATGGTAGCCTCTGTAATACTTTCACCCATTTTGGGCATTATCAACTCATATCTTGCCATAGCCTTTGTTTTGTTTCGTTAAGTGCTTTTCTGTTTACTGAAACGCATTGATGCCGGTAATGTCTTGTCCGGTAATTAATAAATGTATGTCGTGTGTTCCTTCGTAAGTAATAACTGTTTCCAAGTTCATCAAATGGCGCATAATCGGGTATTCGCCTGTAATGCCCATTCCGCCCAAAATTTGACGCGATTCACGAGCAATATTCAAGGCAATTTCGCAACTGTTGCGTTTCGCCATGGAGATTTGTGCTGCAGTGGCTTTGCCTTCATTTTTCAGTGTACCTAAACGCCAAACTAATAATTGAGCTTTTGTGATTTCTGTAATCATTTCGGCTAATTTCTTTTGTTGCAATTGGAATCCTGCCAATGGTCTGCCAAACTGAACACGCTCTTTTGCATAACGCAAAGCGGTATCGTAACAATCCAAAGCGGCACCTATAGCGCCCCAAGCAATACCGTAGCGAGCAGTGGATAAGCAACCTAACGGACCTTTCAATCCCTCTACATTCGGTAATAAATTTTCTTTCGGCACTTTCACGTTATCGAAAACCAATTCTCCGGTAATCGATGCGCGAAGCGACCATTTTCCGTGTGTTGTAGGTGTAGTAAAACCTTCCATACCACGTTCTACAATTAATCCGCGAATTTTTCCTTGTTCATTTTTCGCCCAAACTACAGCAATATCGGCTAATGGTGAGTTAGAAATCCACATTTTCGCGCCATTCAATAAATAATGGTCGCCTTTGTCTTTGAAGTTCGTTTCCATACCGGCCGGGTTCGAACCGTGGTTAGGCTCTGTTAACCCAAAGCAGCCAAAAAGTTCTCCTTTAGCGAGTTTCGGCAAATATTTATGGCGTTGTTCTTCTGAACCGTATTTGTAAATCGGGTACATCACTAAAGAGCCTTGCACCGATGCTGTGGAACGAATTCCTGAATCGCAGCGCTCTAATTCCTGCATTATGATTCCGTATGAAATTTCATCTAAACCGCCACAGCCATATTCAGCCGGTAGCGATGGGCCGAAAGCCCCAATTTCACCTAATTCTTTTACAATATGTTTAGGGAATTCAGCACGTTGAGCATAGTCTTCAATAATCGGACTCAATTTTTCTTTCACATAAGAACGAACCGATTCGCGAATCAATTTATGTTCAGGAGTCAATAAATCGTCAATTAAATAATAGTCGTGGTGTTGGTATAAGTCTTGGCGCATAAAGTCATTTTTCGGAACGAAGATGCATAAGAAAGTCAAAACAGAAAAGCATTGTGAATATTTCTTTTACCTTTTGGGTATAATTTCGAATTTCGCACCATAATCGTTAAAATGAATCAGATAGGAATTGAGGGTATGCACTTTTATGCTTTTCACGGGGTGTATGCGCATGAAAAGGAGACAGGAGCGCATTATACTGTGGATGTATATATAGATTACGACTTTGCTATAGCCGGAGCGAGCGATAAAGTTGACGATACGATTAACTACGAAAAAGTGTACAAAATAGCCGAGCAAAAAATGCAGATGCCTTCCAATTTGATTGAAAAAGTGTGTGTGGATATTTTAACCGAAATTAAAGTTGTTTTTTCAAGTATTAAGAATGCCCGTGTTCGGGTCACCAAACATTCGCCTCCTATTAAAGGCAGGGTCGATAAAGTTTTTGTAGAGAAGAGTTTGGTGTAAAGGATTATTTTCTAATATTCGTTTCACAAAACCACCTTATGCACAAAATCACTTTACTATTTGTGGCAATTTTTTTTGCCGGTTTTTCCAATGCACAACAGCTAAATCGCTGTTTCACCCACGAGTTAATGCTTGAAAAGGAAAAGCAGCATCCCGGCTATACGCAACGTGTAGATGCTATTTTCAACGCAGCTAAGCAATATGCAAACGGCAAATCAGCACATCGATCTACTGCCGATACCGTTTACCATATACGTTGTGTATTTCATGTATTATATACTACACCTGCAGAAAATATTGACGATTCAGTTATTCGCAACCAAATTGAAGTTTTAAACCGCGATTACAGAAGAAGAAATGCCGACACCGTGGATACTCGACCTGAATTTATTGATCGTGCCGGAGATGCACGAATAGAATTCTATTTGGCCGATACCGATCCGGATGGCAATCCAACTTCCGGTATTACGCATACTGTGGGCAACCCCGGCTTTTTGGGTTTCAATGCATTTACCGATAATGCAAAAGCGGCAGCAACTGGCGGAAAAGATCCTTGGCCAACCGATCAATATTTGAATATTTGGGTATGCAATATTAGTTTGTTTGGGGTGTTGGGATATGCTTTCCCTCCAGATAATGCCCCGAATTGGCCGGCAAGTAGTGGGGCCGACTCTTCCAAACAAGGTGTGGTTTTAGATACACGAGTTGTAGGGGACAATAATCCCAATCCAATCGATTCAACGGTTTCAGGCGGAAGAAGTGCTGTTCATGAAGTAGGGCATTACCTAGGTTTACGCCATATTTGGGGCGATAACAACGGCACTTGTGCCAACGATGATGGTTTAGATGATACTCCAAAGGCAAGCGATGCACATCAACAAACCTGCGATAAATCGTCTAATACCTGTGTAGATAGCCCGGTGGATGATCCGGATATGTCGGAAAACTACATGGATTATTCTGATGATCGATGCTTAAATATGTTCACTCAGCAGCAAATTGGGATTATGCGTGCTATGTTGGCCACTTCCAGAGCAGGAATTACTTGGGTGGAAGTGGTTACCGGTTTGGGTGATTTGAATAATACTTCAACCATTGACGTGTTTCCAAATCCTACAAAAGGGAAATTCACTTTGCGAACAACGGCAAACGATAAAATGAATGTGTTGGTTATGAATACTGTTGGGCAAACTGTACTTTCTACCTCTTCCGAAAGTGGCTCCAACACCTTGGATTTAAGCAGCCAACCTTCAGGTATTTACTACGTAAAAGTTACTTCAGGTAATGAAAGTGCTGTTAAACGTGTAGAAGTTATCCGTTAAATTATTTCTTCCATTTGATATTACAACCTATGCTTGGCTTTTGCAGGCGCGATGGATGTTCGTTTTGTAACAGTGCATCTAGTGCATTGGTAAGATCGATACCATTGGCAATGTTGCTGTTGGCCGGACGAGCATTATCGAATTGACCGCGATAAACTAAATTTAAATTACGGTTGAATACATAAAAATCTGGCGTGCACTCTGCTTGGTATGCTTTTGCTATTTGCTGCGTTTCATCAAATACATAAGGGAAGTTGAAGTTCAATTGCATTGCAGTTTCGCGCATTCTTTCAGGACTGTCTTCAGGATACGCATTAGCGTCATTGGCATTGATAGCAACGAAAGAAAATCCTTTCATCGAATAATTGTGGGCCACATCTACGATGGCTTTTTCAATATGCTTCACATAAGGACAATGATTACAAATAAAAAAAATCACAGTTCCTTGCTCCCCTTTTAATTCAAAAAGCGATTGTGTTTTTTGGCTGACTACGTCAAAAAGAGCGAAATCAGGGGCTTTGGTGCCCAAATCGAGCATGGAAGAAGGCGTTAAAGACATGTTCTTTTTTGCGCAAAGTTGTGGATTTTCTTGAAAAAATATACTTTTAGCCAAAAGCAAATAATCATGGCGAAGGAAGTAAAACAAAATACAGACCCTGCAGAAACGGCTAAACTCGAGGCCATTAAGGAAATCATTTTCGGAAATAACATTCGCGAATACGAAAAAGAATTTGCTGAAATTCGTGAGTTCATTAATATCAATTTCACTGCTGTTGACAAAGAAATTTCTGTTTTCAAGAAACATGTTGATGATTTAGAGAAGAAGATTTTTGCACGCATGGAAGCCAATCATAAAGAGTTGAGCGAAAAAATTGATGCGTTGAACGAGAAGAAAATGGACAGACGAAAACTCGGCAAATTATTGTCGGATATAGGCGAAAAGATTTCAGCATAATCCATGTTTGACGAAAAGGGACAAGCCCTCGAAACCCTTAAGGCTATTATTCTTGAAGACGATAGGAAGCTGAGCGAATCTATCGAGAGGGAAATTAATGTGCTGAAAGATGAGTTGCTTGAACCGGAAAATTTTGCCAAAAAAGTAGATGTTCGCGCTGACAAAAAAATAGATGATCTGAAGAAAAACTTCGGCACCTATTTTAAATCGGAATTAAAAGCCTCGGTCCAAAATGAGTTGAAAAATTCGCAAGATGAAGTGATAAATGCACTGTATCCGATTATTGGGAAACTCATTAAAAAATACATTCGCTCCGAAATCGAAATGCTTACCGAGCAAATCGACAAGCAAATCAATAATACCTTTTCCTTTGATCTTTGGGTGCGCAGAATCAAAGCCTACTTCTCGGGCACGGATTCTTCTTCCATCATTTTGAGCGAATTGAATAAACCAACCATAGAAGAAGTATTTCTCATTCAGAATGGATCCGGGTTGCTGATTGGCAATGCTTCCAAACAGGAAATTGGGGATAAGGACGTAGTTGCAGGCATGCTCATTGCCATCAAAGCCTTTGTTGAAGATGCATTCAGCAAACAACACGAATCGCTGGCTACCATCCAATATGAAAGTTTTACCCTCATGGTTCAGAACTATCAAACCATGACTATTGCCTTTGCAGTGAATGGTGTAATTAATGCCGAATTTAAAAAGAGCATTCAGGAGCAGTCGGATGATTACATCGGGCAGTTTACCGCGAAGACTCATACAACAAATATAAATTCTGAACTTCAAGAATCAATCAGTAAAAGTTTGGCCCAATTTTTTCCAAGTAGCTAGATTTATAATTAGATTGCGCAACAATTATGCAAGAGGTTAACAAAAAGGTACTTTTATTAGGTCGTTTAGGTGTAGGTAAAACCTCCTTAGTTAACCGTTTTGTACACAACCGTTTTTCCGATACTTACTTCTCTACCATTGGCGTTCGAATAGAAAAAAAGCAGGTGGAGCTTACGGATGTAAATATGAACCTAGTTATCTGGGATATTGCCGGGGAAAGCAGTCAACGGAATACGCCACAGTCTTATTTCTTGGGCGCACACGGAATTATTTACCTTTTTGATATTACTGTAGCTAGTACTTACGAAAATATTGAAGAAGAAATAGCTTTCGTGAAGCAAAAATTAGCCGGTGTACCTTTTGTAATTGTCGCTAACAAAACCGATTTATTAGGTCCGGGTGAGTTGGAATTGTTGGTGAAAAGTATGAAGGTAAAACCCGATATGACCTGTAGTGCTAAAAACAATATTAACGTTGAACCTGTTTTCGTTGAATTGTGTAAATTGATGCTCCTTAATTCATAGTTTCCTTTTTCAATAGTAACTAACATTATTTTTTGTAATCTATTGATTATGAATTTTATGTAATTTGTGTTTTTGTGGAAACAGTGTGGATATGGGTTTGGAAATAAAAGCTTTGACGCATGCTTCAATATCCAAAAAATGCCTCAATTTTGCAGTGAATTAAAAATGAATAATGGCTGATCCGATAGAGAATATTAAGCGTAGAGTTGAGTACCAGAACAAGAAATCATCCATTAGTGCAGATGCGTCTTTATTGGAGTTTGGAAAATTGCCCCCGCAGGCCAAAGAGTTAGAGGAGGCTGTTTTAGGGGCGTTGATGATTGAGAAAAATGCCATGGATGAAGTGGCGGAAATCCTTAAGGAAGAGAGTTTTTATGTAGAGGCCCACCAATACATTTTTAGAGCCATCAAGCAGTTGTTTATCAATCAAAATCCGATTGATATGCTCACTGTTGTAGAGCGATTGAAACAAAACGGAGATTTGGAGAAAGTAGGTGGTCCATACATGATTGCCCAGTTGACGAATAAAGTCGCTTCTGCTGCAAACGTAGAATATCACTCGCGCATCATCGCTCAAAAGTATGTACAGCGTATGTTGATTTCTACTTCTTCGGATGTGATAAAAGAAGCTTACGAAGATACTACAGATGTGTTTGAATTGCTCGATAAAGCCGAGACAAACATCATGAACATCTCGGAAAACAATATCAAAAAATCGAGTGAGGATATCGCCTCCATCATCAAAAAGGAATTGGATGAAATCAATATTCGTATGCACTCTGACGAACATTTGAATGGTGTGCGCTCCGGATTTACAGGCTTGGATGCACTTACGGGTGGATGGCAGAAATCGGATTTGATTATTGTGGCGGCTCGTCCGGGTATGGGTAAAACCGCATTTACTTTGGCGTTGGCGCGAAACAGTGCGGTGGATGCTAAGAAAGGTGTGGCCATTTTCTCGCTGGAGATGTCGAGTGGACAGTTAGTACAACGTATGATTTCCATGGAGACAGAGATTTCATCCGATAAAATCAGACGTGGTAATTTGGAGCAATACGAGTTGATGCAATTGACGTCTAAAATTGACGGGTTGAAAGATGCCCCAATTTTTATTGACGATACACCGAGTATCAATATTTTTGAATTGCGCTCGAAGTGCCGTAAACTCAAGCAAAAGCACGATATTCAGCTTATCATTATCGATTATTTGCAGTTGATGAGCGGTTCACACGATGGCAAAGGCGGAGGAAACCGTGAACAGGAGATCAGTCAGATTTCACGTGCATTGAAGGGCTTAGCCAAAGAGTTGAATGTGGCGATTATTGCGCTTTCGCAGTTAAGTCGTGCTACGGAAACAAGGGGTGGCGATAAGAAACCATTGCTTTCCGATTTACGGGAATCGGGTGCCATTGAGCAAGATGCGGATATCGTTATATTCTTATATCGTGCGGAGTATTACAAAATCTTGACCGATGAAAGCGGTAACAGCACCTTAAATACGGCTGAGATTATTGTAGCAAAACATAGAAATGGTCCGTTAGATACCGTGAAAGCCAAGTTTATCGGGCGTTACGCCAAGTTTGCCGATTTCGATGAGTTCGGGAAAGACGATACCTTTGAAGCGAACCAAGGCGATAATAAGAGCATCTATAAAAAGTTCAGCTCGAAAGCTAATGATGATGTAGATGTGGAGCGAAAACATCGTCCGGAAGAATTTGACACCGAATTACCTCCATTCTAAATTACTTAAATCGTGGGTGAAACTGTTGCAGTGTGCTTCTCAAGAAGTCCTTATCTAAGTGCGTGTAGATTTCTGTAGTAGTAATCGACACATGCCCCAACATCTCTTGAACCGCTCTTAAATCCGCTCCTCCTTCAATTAAATGTGTTGCAAAGGAATGACGGAAGGTATGCGGAGAAATGGTTTTCTTAATGCCGGCCTGTATGGCATACTTCTTTATGGTTAGGAAAATCATCACCCGACTGATGCGTTTACCGCGCGAAGTAATGAACAAATAATCTTCTTCACCTTTTGCTACAGTATAATGATTTCGGATGGTATCGCGGAACAACGTAATATATTTTGTTGCTTCAGAACCAATAGGCGTAAGCCTTTCCTTGTTTCCTTTTCCTCGAACTAAAATAAAATCGCTATCGAGATGTAGGTTTGAAATTTGTAAGTTAACCGCTTCACTTACCCGTAAGCCGCAGCCATACAATACTTCTATAATTGCGCGATTCCGCTGTCCTTCGGGCGTACTCATATCAATGACATTCAGCAGCAGATTGATTTCTGCAACCGAAAGCGTGTCGGGCAGTTTGCGCTTGAGTTTCGGACCTTGTAGTAAATCGGCCGGATTGCCGGATATAACATCTTCCAACAACAAATACTTGAAGAAGCTTTTTAAGCCGGAGATGATTCTTGCCTGACTTTGCTCTTCTAATCCCAGTTCACTGATCCAAACAATAAACTGTTCCAAATCCTTTAAGGAAACGGCTGTTACACTCTTTTTGGGATCGTGAATATCGAAATATTGAACCAGTTTATGGACATCCCGTAGATACGCTTCAATGGAGTGCGGGGAAAGCGATTTCTCCAATTGCAAAAAGGATCGGAATCCTTGGATGTAGATATTCCACATATTATGCTAATGTAGCAAAGTACTGCTTCACGTTGTCTTCGATACGTTGTGTAATATTATCGGTGTTAGCCGGAACAAAGGTTTTGCCGGTTACACGCTCATATAATTCGATATAACGATCGGTAATCACTTGCACAAATTCATCGGGCATAAACGGCATCTGTTGATTGTCTTTCCCCTGAAAGCCTTGTTCCATCAACCATTCACGTACAAATTCTTTCGATAATTGTTGTTGCGGTTCACCTTTAGCCTGACGATCGGCATAGCCTTCTGCATAAAAATAGCGCGATGAATCGGGCGTATGAATTTCGTCAATCAAGTAGACTTGGTTGTTGTGTATACCGAATTCGTATTTCGTATCGACTAAGATTAATCCTTGTTTAAAGGCCATTTCAGTACCTCTTGCAAATAAGCCTAATGCGTATTTTTCAAGCGTAGCCCATGTTTCAGGCGAAACGATATTGCGTTTTAAAATCTCTTCTTTCGAAATATCTTCATCGTGACCTTCTTCCGCTTTTGTAGCGGGAGTAATAATAGGTGTAGGGAATTTATCGTTTTCCTTCATGCCTTCGGGTAAAACAACTCCACAAAGGATGCGTTTGCCGGCTTTGTATTCGCGTGCAGAATGCCCTGCCAAATAGCCTCGCACCACCATTTCCAAGCGAATGGGCTCACATTTAATACCCACCGAAACATTAGGGTCTGGTGTTGCTTCTAACCAATTCGGACAAATATCTTTAGTGGCTTCCAAGAAATACGCAGCAATTTGGTTCAATACTTGTCCTTTGCAAGGAATAGGCTTAGGCAAAATATGGTCGAAGGCCGAAATTCTATCGGAAGCAATAGACACTAGTTTATCGTTCACGAAATAAACATCTCTAACTTTTCCGTTGTAAATGCCTTGTTGTCCGGGAAATTGAAAATGGGTATCGCGAATAGATTGCATAGTGTTGTTTTAGCGTGTGAAGTTTCGGAAGCGAAAAATAAAAAAGGCTATCAAATTTTGATAGCCTTTTCCAATATTGTTGGTAAAAATATTATTGCTCAATAGCTTGACGTTTCTCAGTAATACGAGACGCTTTACCTGTACGATCTCTTTGGTAGTACAATTTAGCTCTTCTAACACGTCCAACTTTGTTTACGATAATCTCGTCAACGAAAGGTGATAACAATGGGAAAACACGCTCTACACCAACACCGTTAGCCATTTTACGAACGGTGAACGTTTTAGTAGTTCCTTGTCCGTTCAATTGGATTACATCTCCACGGAACTCTTGGATACGCTCTTTGTTACCCTCAGAAATTTTATAAGAAACGGTGATATTATCTCCCGGACGGAAAGATGGATGTTTGCTCTCCGGATTTAACGTCTTGTTTACGAGTGCGATTGTAGGATTCATATTATTTTGTTGTGTTCGTTTTTATAATTGAGTTTGCAAAAATAGATTTTTTTCTTAAAATACAAACTATTCTTCGAGTAAATCGGGTCTTCGGGTTTTAGTTCGTTCAACAGCTTGGTTATAACGCCAGTCGGCTATGTTTTTATCGTGTCCGGATAGTAGTATTTCCGGTACTTTTAAGCCTTTGAACTCTTCTGGACGAGTAAAAACGGGAGGTGCCAACAAGTTATCTTGAAAAGAGTCTGTTAATGCTGAAGTTTCATCGCTAAGTACCCCCGGAATAAGCCTTCCAACGGTATCCACTAAAACGGCCGCCCCTAATTCCCCTCCACTGAGCACATAATCGCCTATCGAGATTTCTTGGGTAACATAGAGCTGACGGATACGTTCGTCTATGCCCTTATAATGCCCGCAAATAAGCATTAGGTTCTTTTTTAGGCTTAAGCTATTTGACATTTTTTGGTTGAGGGTAGTTCCGTCTGGAGTCATGTAGATGATTTCATCATATTCGCGCTCCGATTTTAATTGCTCTATGCATAGCGACAGTGGCTCACACATCATCACCATTCCAGCACCTCCACCGTATTGGTAATCGTCAACCTGTTTGCTTTTGAAAGGCGAAAACGCGCGTAAATTCACCACATGCACTTCAAGTATGCCCTTTGTTTGCGCACGCTTCAAAATAGAGTGGGAGAGTGGACTCTCCAATAACTCCGGTAAAACAGTGATGATATCAATACGCATGATTGAAAGCCAATTTATGGACGGCAAAGGTAGCAATATGTTTGAAAAGGTACGATTGTTCAGTATGGATGGTGCGGTACAAGGGCTTGCAATATTCCAATGTAGCATTGACAGAATAAATATTTTGTTAGTATTGCGAATTGTTTAACCTTAAACCCTTCAATTATGAAAAGAATCTTATTTCTAGCAACTGTGATTGCATTAATCACAACAACCAGTTGCAAAAAAAGTACATCAACCGCCACTTGCGGAAATGGAACATTTAACTGTACCATCAATGGTGTTTCTTTTGTTGCTGCATCAACCAACGAAAGTACTTTGCTGAAATCTTCATACGGTGGTTCCCCTGTGAAACGCATGGATATTCGAGCTAAGGCAGCTGATGGAAAGTACATTGTTTTAACAATTACCAATCTTCAGAATGCCGGTTCGGGTGATGGTGTGGTACTCAAAGACTATTTTGCCGATGTAACCAAAAACTACAGCAATGCTGCCGGATATGAAGGTGCTTTAGCTACATACACACAAGGGGCAACGTCTACATTAGGACAATCGAGTGTTGCTGGCGGGAGTTCTAATTATAAAATTACCATTACATCATGTGATGAGACCGCTCACACTGTAGCCGGTACATTTAATATGGATTTGGATGATTATACCGGTAACGTAAACAGTTATGCAGTTAGCGGATCGTTCTCCAACGTTTGCTACACGGTAAGATAAATTGTAAAACTTTTATGGATAGGGTGTCGGTATGGTTCATGCCGACACTTTTTTATTTAGGATAGTTTTTTGCTCAACTCCTCTTCCAACACTTTGATACGTTCTAATAATTCAGGTATGCGTTTAATCTGCGCCAGTTGTTTGTAGTGCTCACGGAAATCTGTGGCCGGTGAACCTGAAACTGATTTGTTTTTACCAATCGATTTTGAAATTCCCGATTGCGCATTGATTTTCACACCATCCTCAATTTTGATGTGCCCTACAATGCCTACTTGTCCGCCAATCAACACATGTTTGCCGATTTTTGTACTGCCTGAAACACCC
Source organism: uncultured Chitinophagaceae bacterium (assembly GCA_964398475.1). Classification (GTDB taxonomy): domain Bacteria; phylum Bacteroidota; class Bacteroidia; order Chitinophagales; family LD1; genus CALAYL01. Next base: position 45,746 of record CAYNMP010000007.1, read on the forward strand.
GTCTGCGCTGCAATTGCGCTGTGCTCTCCAATTTCAACATTGTGGGCTATATGCACTAGGTTATCTAATTTCACTCCTTTGCGAATGATTGTAGTCCCAAGCGTTGCCCGATCAATCACAGTGTTGGCGCCAATTTCTACATCATCTTCCAATACAACAATTCCGGTTTGCGGTATTTTTTGAAATCCATTTTCCGTTGGTATAAAACCGAACCCATCGCCTCCAATTACCGCACCGGCATGGATGATGCAGTTCCCTCCAATGATACAACCTTCATAAATTTTCACTCCTGCATGTATCACCGTGTTATCTCCAATGGTAACACCATCACCAATGTATGCGTTTGGGTATATGGACACGTTGTTTCCAATCTTTACATTCTTATCGATGTAAGAAAATGCACCCAGGTAAAAGTCGTTTCCGTAGTGCGAATTCTCACCAATAAAGGTTTGTGGCTCGATGCCGGTTTTTTTATTGCCGGCTTGAATGAATTGCTGATACACACTTAATAATTTCGCAAAGGCCGCTTGTGGATTATCTACACGAATGATGGATTTAATCTTCGAATTATTGACTTGTAAATCTTTTCGAATTAATAAAACACCCGCTGTAGCAGTGTTTGCGTAATGTTCGTACTTAGGATTGGCAATAAAACAAAGCGAATCTTCATCGCCTTCTTCTATTTTGGCCAATTTACATACTTTATGGTTGATATCGCCTTCAGGTATTCCTTCTAAAAGGCTTGCAATTTCAGCAGATTTGAATGATGGAATCATATGTTGGTATATGGTCGCAAAGCTTTAATTAATGGGATAGTGTTTTCTCTTTCGGGAAACACAAATAGTATTTCACTACAGGTTTGGTGAGCACAGATAAATTCAATTGGTCGGAAACCTGCGCAATATCTTCCAATTTGCCGTTTCTGGTCCAAATTAAAATGCCGTTTTCCGATGGATTGTAAACGTGATTAGTGGTTGAATCCGTTAACACCAAAAAGGAAGCATCTTTTTTACTTACTTTAAATTTCTTTGATACGTCCTTTGTAATAGATTCAATTTCTTTATGCGAAAAGGCTTTTTCGCGCATTTCCACTTTGAAGAGTTTTCTATCTAAAATGGCATTGGCTAATAAGCTCAGAATCTTGTCTTCATGCGTTCTCCAAGCTTTCAATCCGCAGATAATGTCGTTGTCATCGAGCATGGAATAGTTTTTTAATACCGTTTCCGATTTTGAAAATGCTGCCACGTTAACGTCATTCACCAAGAAATATTGTAAAGCATCGGATGCAGGAACTTTTGCGCCTTCACGAATTAAATCTTTTGCACGTTCAATGGCTTTAATCATCATCTGCTCCACGCACAAAACGGTTTTGTGGAGATACACTTGCCAATACATCAATCTCCGCGCAATCAGGAAGTTTTCGATAGAATAAATGCCCTTTTCATCAATCACTAATTGATCGTCTTTCACGTTAAACATCTCAATAATGCGGTCGTAGGCAATTACACCTTCATTCACACCGGTGAAAAAACTGTCGCGGGTGAGGTAATCTAATCGGTCCACATCTAGTTGAGATGAAACTAACTGATGCAAAAACTGTTTCGGATAGGTGCCTTCAAAAATATCAATGGCCATTTTTAATTTGCCTTTGAACTGTTTGTTCAATTCTTTCATGTATATCTTTGACACCGATTCGTGCGACACCTTTGGAATCAAGATATGTTCTAGTGTATGAGAAAATGGACCGTGTCCAATATCGTGTAAAAGTATAGCAATGGAAGCACTTAGTTCTTCTTGTTCCGTAATCTTCACCCCCTTTATTTTCAGAATGTTTAGGGCTTTTCGCATTAAATGGAATGCACCCAACGCATGATGAAACCGCGTGTGCAATGCGCCCGGATAAACATAATCGCTGAATCCCAATTGCTTGATTCTCCGTAAGCGTTGAAAATAGGGGTGTTCAATGATGTCAAAAATCAACTCGTGTGGGATGGTAATGAAACCATGCACCGGGTCATTGAAAATTTTTCGTTTATTGAGTTGAGTTTTCAAAATATGTTAAACTGGCTATGCTTTACAGATTAAAAAATGATATTTTACGTTAGCAAGTTAAAATAAAAAATATGACTAAAACAACGATTTTATGGGCTGATGACGAGATTGATTTATTGAAGCCGCAGGTGATGTTCCTAAAAGAGAAAGGTTATGAAGTGATTACGGTTTCAAATGGAAAAGATGCGATTGCAAAATTCAGCAACGAAAAAATCGATGTAGTGCTATTGGACGAATCTATGCCTGGGCTTTCGGGGCTTCAAACTCTTACGCTTATTAAGGAGCAGAATCAACATGTTCCTGTAGTGATGATTACCAAAAACGAAGAGGATAATTTGATGGAAGAAGCCATTGGCGCTCAGATTGCCGATTATTTGATTAAACCGGTAAAACCTCAACAAATTTTATCGGCTCTCAAAAAGATTTTGAACAAAACGGATTTGGTGAGTGAAAAGACGGTAAGCGACTACCGCAGCAAGTTTCAGGAGTTGTTTATGCGGATTCAAGATAAACAAGATCAAAAGGGTTGGTCGGAATTATATAAAGATTTGATTTATTGGGAAGGGGAGTTGAGCCGTGCGAATACCAAAGAAATGCAAGAGGTATTCGATATGCAGAAGAACGAAGCGAATACCGAGTTCAATAAGTTTATCATTAAAAACTACAAGAGTTGGTTTACCGCTGAAGGTATGAAGGATGCGCCTTTGATGTCGCACAATGTATTACGTAATAAGTTACCGAAGTTATTGAAAGAGAACAAGCCAACGTTTGTGATTTTGATCGATAATTTGCGCTTCGATCAATGGCGTGCCATTCAATCGTTTTTCTTGAATCAATTTCGAGTGGATGAAGAAGATACATTTATGTCGATTTTACCTACCGCCACACAATACAGTAGAAACGCCATTTTTGCGGGTATGACACCTTTGCAAATTCAAAAGCAATTCCCGGATAAATGGTTGAACGATGACGATGAAGGCGGCAAGAATATGTATGAAGAGTTCTTTTTGGAGAACTTCTTGAAACGCACGTTTTCAGAGCCTATTAAGCATCAGTATGTAAAGGTAACCACGCACAGAGCAGGGCAGGAGTTGGAAGAAAACATCCTGAACTACATGAATAATAAGCTTACGGTGATTGTCTACAATTTCGTGGATATGCTTTCGCATGCCAGAACGGAAATGGAAGTGTTGAAGGAGTTGGCGAATGATGAGGCGGCTTACCGATCGTTGGCTGTGTCGTGGTTTGAGCATTCACCATTGCAGAATGCCATTAAGAAGTTAGCCGGAAAAGATATCAATGTGCTATTGCTTACCGATCATGGTTCTGTGCGAGTAAAAGATCCTTCGAAGTGTGTTGGGGACCGACAAACAAGCACCAACATTCGCTACAAATTAGGGAAGAATCTCAATTTTGAGGAAAAGGATGTTTTTGCGGTGCGCAATCCGGAAGAAATTCAATTGCCAAAATCGAATTTGAGCTCTACGTATATTTTCGCTAAAGAAGATAAGTATTTGATTTATCCGAATAACTATAGTCATTTTGTACAGTTCTTTAAGAACACCTTCCAACACGGAGGGATATCGTTAGAAGAAATGATTATACCGGTGGTAACGATGTCGAGTAAATAAAATGGCTGATTCGATTTCTATTTTGACGACAGGGGATGGTTCGCAAACCCTCTTTTCAAAGCAGTTTGACGAGATTTATCATTCTCGGAATGGAGCGTTAACAGAGTCGCAACATGTGTTTGTGCAACATGGACTAATGAATGTCAACAAGCCTTTCATTAAAGTGTTTGAAGTAGGCTTCGGCACAGGCTTGAACGCCTTGTTGTGTGCACATTATGCCCAGCAGAACAACGTTTCGATTGATTACACCGGGGTAGAATTGTATCCGGTTGATGATACAATTGCTAGTCAACTGAGCTACCACGAAGCATTGGATAACTGCCCAATTGAAACAGCCGTATTGCATAATGTTCCTTGGAATGAATCCATTGCTATAACGCCTAATTTTAAGCTGCTAAAAATTCAACAAAGTTTCTTAGCTGTTCAACTCTATGAAAGGTATGATGTGATTTTCTTTGATGCTTTTGCACCCGAGAAGCAGCCGGAGTTGTGGGACTTGTCGGTTTTTCAAAAATGCTTTTCCATGTTAGTGGCGGGAGGCGTATTAACTACCTATTGTGCTAAAGGCTATGTGAAACGTAACATGCAGGAAGCCGGCTTTCGGGTAGAGAAGGTTCCCGGTCCACCGGGTAAGCGCGAAATGCTGGTAGCGTTCAAATGACTTGCAATTGTGGCATGATTTTTCCATCTTCACTGAATAAATAACAGATTATGAATCGTTTTAAGGTAGTATTTTTAGGAGCTTCTTTCTTGGTTTTAACGGCTGTATTGGCTTTTCGTCCGGCTGAAACAGAACACAAAGGTATTCAATGGATGACCTTTGAGCAAATGCAAGCGGCACAGAAAAAGAAACCCAAAAAAGTGATTATCGATATCTATACCGATTGGTGTGGCTGGTGTAAGAAGATGGATAAAACCACTTTTGAACAACCGGCTATTGCGAAATATGTAAACGATAATTTTTATGCAGTGAAGTTTGATGCAGAATCAAAACCTTCTATAACTTTTGCCGGAAAAGTATATAACAATCCGCAACGCTATCACGAATTGGCTATGAAGTTGATGGATGGTAAAGCAGGTTTTCCCACTTCAGTTTATTTAGATGAAACATTGAAGCCGATTACACCTCCCATTGCTTCTTATTTAGACGCTAAGCAATTCGAGTTAATTATTAATTACCTGAATACCGAAAGTTACAAACGGGTTTCATTCGATCAGTATTCGCAGGAGTTTAAGAGTTTGATTCAGCAGTAGTAATCCAATCGTTTTATCTCAAAATCACCAATTTCCCAAATCCCTTTTTGAAGTATTTGTCGAAGTTTGAGTTCTGCAAGTATTTTGTTGACGACTGTAATTTTTCCATTTCCTTGTTGTTCAAGTTCGTGATTACGCGGTAGAAGTACACACCATTCGCCAATAAATCGCCATATTCATCGCGACCGTTCCAAGTGTATTGTGTGATGTTCGTTCCTACATACATCGGACCTAATTCTTCTTTTGTAATTTCCTTCACCACTTTTCCGGTAATGGTCATAATCTGAATCTTCATATAATCAGGCACTTCCGAACCGGTGATCGTAAATACAAATTTCGTTGAAGTAGAGAATGGATTCGGGTAGTTGAGCACATTACTGATCATGGCTTTGTTCACCACCTCAAATGCAATACGGTAGTTGTAAAAAATATTGCCCTCTTGCTTCAGTCCTAATGGCGAAGAGCGGTTATCGCTTTTATCTCTATCCAAAACAAATAATTCGTATGTGCCATCATTAATCAACTGCGGCTTAAATTCGGCACGTGCTCTGTTGTTTTTGGCAATGTTACCTGTGGCCGGATAGAAAGTAAGTGTACTGTTATCGTATTGGTATTGAACAGGAACTGTTTGCCCGGGCATTTTCAAGTACACTTTTACAAGCGATGTGTCGTCTAGTGCTAAGAATTTGTTTTCATCTTTAAGCGTTATTACAATATTCGGACGAGCAGAAACGATATCCCCGCTTACAATGTGCCGACCGTCAAAGGTGACATCGATGAGCGGATTAATCCGATCCGGTGTGGTGGAGAAGTCAAGAATAGCGTAGTTGTTGAAGTGGAACTGTTCCAATTGATGTTCTGCATCTTCCGGGTTCGCTTCAATCACCATTTTATTCAAACCGGTGTAGGCTCCGTTCAATATTTGTTGTTTGAAATGGAGAATTATGGTATCCAATCCAAGCAACGAATCTTGTTTTATAATATAATCTTGCGTTGTACCGTTTCCTAAATTACGAATGGTGTATTTGGTCCGCATACTATCCATAGGCACATCGGTTACATTCTCCAACGCAATTTGAATATCTAAAGAATCGCCCAACGAAATGGTATCTAAGGCTACTTTAAAATAGGCGGCAGGGTTTATGGCAGCCTCCGGAGCTTGCTTGTATAATACTCGCCAATAATAGAGTTGAGCCGGTGTTCTGGTGGTATCGTCTTGCGTAACATAGTTTAAACGGATATACGGGAATTGTTGCGCATTGATAAATGTAATAGCTGTATCGAGCGTTGTAGTCTCCAATAGTTTAAACTCTTGATTTAAGCCGGTAATGCCGTAAATTTCGATTTTCTGGTTATCAGACGATTGATTCTCTAATGCATAATTTCTCCAATGCACAGAGCCCCATTCTGAAGCCGGTCCAATTTTCACCGATTTCATAGTGCCTTGATTCCATCTGCCTAAGAAAGTATAATCTTTATTTACTGCTGAAGTGAAACTTGTTCCTACTGCTTCATCGTGCACAGCCGGATTACCTTGTTCGCAAAAGAACGTATAAGGTGCTATCACTGTACCGCTTTTGTAACTTGGTAAACTTGTTGCTCCCATACTCACTAATCGTGTAACTAATGCCGGATCCATGGTGGTCCAAACCGGTCGGTTATTGGAATACATTACAATGTAATTCCCTGCCGGAATACTGTCTAAAAAGTTAGTAATGACTTTGGACCATGGTATACCTAAACTTGGGTGGTTTCCGGTGATTAAGAAATCGAAGCCGAATTGATCGAGTGGTTTATTTGCACAATGATAATTACCATATTTACCAAAGTTGGTTGCGTTAGCTTGACTTGACCAAGGTTGAAACGTTTTACCGTCAATAACCCCAAATGTAATTCCATTCAAGAACCCGCAACCACCCATACGGAAACGGTGTTGATTTACGCTATTAAAATCCCATCGTAAATCGGAAGCAGGCATTGGGCCTCCGGTGGCATCAGCCCATCCACAAGTAACATGAATTTCGTAAGCATTTGGAAAGTATTTGAAAATGCGGTCAGCCGAATCGATATACATGAAATCTTGCGGCATTTTGTTCTTCGTATATTGGAAGAAATGAGATTGATTCCAACCCGGATATTCATCTTTAAGGTATAAGAACGAAGTATAATGCCAGTTGAATTTATCGGTAGGTGAAACGGAATCTTTACTTACACGCCAATAATACACTGTACTGTCGCGCATAGTAAGTGAAGGTTGCCAATGTAAAACACCACCTACTTGCGAAACCAAACCGGTAATCTTGGCCGAAGAGTTGAATAATTCTGTAGTGTCGATTTGGAACTGATATGTTCTTAAAGGCGCAAACGGATTAACTGTAGAAGCTTTCAGCACTACATTTTGTTTCGGTACAATGGCAAATTCATACGGATGAATCGGTAACACATCGTCTGATTCTATGTAGGTGCTGAACTGTTGAATATTCCCGTTGTTGGTTTCCGAAAGCTCATCGATATCTAAGTCAGATTCTACTAACAATTGGAACTCGTTTTGGCCGTAGCCTAAGTTGTTTACGCGTGTTGGCAAACGGAACGTAAACGTGTCTTTGTAATAAGTAGCCGGATATTTATTGAAATAATCGGTAACAATTGGTGTAGCCCCATCATAATAGGTTCTGCGCAATTTCACACGAAATGATGTATCGCGAATCGCTCTTCCTAAATTGGTATTAATAATATTGACTTCGAACGTATCTACACTCGCATTTATAGTTGAAGGAGTGAAATACATAGACGTATTATCAATTTCATAATCAGGAATATCATATTGATTTAGCTTGATGCCGGGGTCGCCATGAAGGGTCATTTCGTAGGCTACCATTGATGTAAAATCGCCACCATTACTTAAGGTATCCATTTGAATGGAAGTGCGTTGCAGTGCCTTTCCAAACGATTTGTTATAAACGTTCTTATTGAAGTTTTTATAAAGATGTGTAGAAAAATTATCGAGGCCGTCAGTTCTGGAAAGACTTGATGTTGCAAGAAAGGCAATTGCTCCTTTGTTTGGAGCAAAAACAAATCTTTCGGAATAGCCTTGATTTGCATCATGTATGAAACCCGTGAAACAACCATTGGAGATGATTACCGGATATTTACCTTGATTGGTATAGTTTTCCGGTTCGTCAACGGATATGTCAAACGCAGTAGTGGCAGCATGTCCGAAGAATGTCATTAAGGAAACACCGGAATCGATTCGTCCTTTGATGACTTGTGAAAGTGTAATGTCTATAGGTGCAGAAGACGTTTTAAAGTAGGATGTAACATGTGCACCCCAAAAAGTGTCCTGTACAATACCTTTATAATTGTTTAAGTAATCTTTGATCAAAACTTGTTCAAACACCTCAATTCCTCCACCAAAATGGAGCACTTGCTTCATCCATTGTTTTTCTAATTTGTTTTGATGTGGGTCGCCAAAAGTACTTTGTTGCAGTTCGTATTCTTTGATTTTGTTTAAGTAATCGCGAATTTGATAGGGATTTTCGGCTGCCAAACGACCAACAGCTAAAATGGGTCGGTTATTGCCTCTTTTTCCTGCTAAGAGTACATCAGAACCCGGATAACCAAAGGTTGGAATCAACGATTGGTTGTAAGCATTTACGTTATATAGTGCTGCACCTAGGCGCATTCTTTGATATTCGCGTCCTTTTCCAATCATGAATAAATACTCAGGAGCATTGGTGCTGCTAAATGTTTGCTCTGCAAAGGCCACAAAGTTGCGAATGGCTAATGGCGATTTCGGTACGCCATAACCAAATTGATCGTATAGTTGTTCAATATCGTAAATGCGTGCGATGTATTTTCCAGATGTAGGATTATCTACCTTATCGCGATATGTTCTGTATTGCTCAACAAAATTATTATTCAAGCTATCCTTCAATAATTTTTTGTGAGTGATAATGAGATAATTTCCTTGGTTGGCCGGCAAAGAATAATCAGTAAAACTTACGGAATCCATTTTTGTAATCGACACTAATGTAGCCGGCACATCGGCTCTAAGGTAGAATTCGCGGGCATTTGCAGAAGCAGGATAAATAAACTTCTTCGTTGTTGCGGCTACAGGATCCGTACTTCGTATAATGTATCCGTTGGTTATATCGTACAATAAAGGTTGTGTCCCTGAACTATTGAACAAGCTTACATCGATACGTTGTTTTGAAGGAGTGGCATCCATTTTGAAGTAAAAAGTGGTAGCATTTCCAAACTCAAACTTTCGCGGATAAATAAGTTCAGCATAATGAATAATATTTTGTTTGGAACTTACCCCCCCCCCTGTTTCCTGAAGTTTGTATGTGTTTGCGGCCAGTAGCGAAGCAGCAGCAATGTTCTTTTCTAAACGGGTGAATCTAAATCCGTAATAGTTATCGGTTTGTTGCACCGTGTTATTAAAGGAGCTAACAACATTATGCGGTTCATCGGAACGGCTACCGAAACCTACGCGTAAAATGGCATTGGGACCTGTGGTGAAAACAGAAACCGTAGGTAAGGCAGATGTTAAAGATGTAGTAGAGCCGGTTGTCCAAGCCGAACCCCAACCTTCGCTTTCTTCAAATAATGATTTGAACGTGATATCCGGACCTGAATAGTATGGTTTACCTTCAAAGTAGCTGTTGGTATAGGTTACACGCGCTGTATGCCAAAAATAATCTTGCTTTGCAGGCTGTGGAGAAACCGTATCGTTCGGAATCACAACAAAGCGAGTGTTGTTTGTACCGGCATTAATGGTTAAGAAGTAGATGGAAGTGTCGGTAAACAAACTGTGATAGGGGTGTGGTTGTGCCCCAGGTTTATCATATAAAACTGAATCTATATCACCAATATTCTTGCGGCCGTAGAAATCAATATAATCGGTAGTAGTGAGTGGGGTAGAGCCGGTTTGCGAAATAAATATTGGTTCCGCTTTACCGTTGTGATACAAGGCAAATTGCTGCGGATTAATGGAACTCAAATTCGGAATGTTGGCATTCAATGTAGCGTAGGGAATGCGGTAGATTCCATCGTTGACTACTTTAATTTTGAAATAGGTTTGATTATAATTAATCCATTCATTCCCGAAAGGTTGAGCTTGGACTACGATACCCATGGTGCTCACCAAAAACAGCACAGATACTGTTTTACGGAACAAAGAATAATAGGCGTTTAATATGGCTGTTAAACAACTCATAATTATTCAGTTTTTGTTTTCTTTTTAAAATTCAAGTCGAGGCGGAGCGAAATCACATGCGAGTATAATCCGTTGTCTTGTGAGCCGCTTTTCAGGGAAGTCAGATTCGTTAAGGAATAATCAATAGCAATTACTTTTACACGAACACCTGCACCAACACTAGGTGCAAAGGAGGTTTTGCGTTTGAAGTTCTCATCATAATAACGCTGAATATTTCCGATACCGCCACGGATATAGCCAATCTTCCAAAGGCTAAGTTCCAGACCGCAACTCATGTCCATACTGATAGGCTTTCCGGGTACCAACACATTTCGTTTTCCATCGGTACTGAATTGGAAATTCACTTCAGGCGTAATGAATACTTTATCTTTGATGTTGATTTCATAACCACCGCCTAACATAATCATAGGTGCCGTTTGTTCTAACGAGTTTTTCGGTAATTCGTTGTTGGTATTTAAGAGTACCTGTTTTTCGGCATCGGTGAAAGTAAATCGCCATGCATTAAACGTGGTGCTGATATCGCGCAACATTAATCCTAAACGCAGTCCTTTTCTTCGATATTGAACACCTAAGTCGATTCCAAAACCTGTAGATTTTGCGAATTTGCCTACTTGTCGATAAATGATTTTTGCAGAACCTCCAATGCTTAAGCCTTTTACTTTTTCAATTTTTTGCGCATAATGAAAAAGGAAGGCATAATCGGCTGTTGAAAAAGAAGTGATGTTGTTATAATTGATAGAACCGTCAGGACCTATTAAAAACAGGGTGTTCGGGATATCATCAATACCAAAACGGAAAAAGGAAAACCCCACTACTTTACTTTTATTAGCGAAAGGAACTGCAAACGCACCATAATCATATTTCGCAATTCCGGCAAAGTATTCGGTATGCATTAAGCCAACTTGCAGATTGTTATTGATATTGGCTAATCCTGCAGGATTGTAGTACCCGGAATAAACATCTTCTGTGGAGGCTGTTATTGCATTCGACATACCTAGTCCTCTTGCTCCAACACCTATATTTAGAAACTCGTTGCTATACTTACGAATTTGAGCCTGTGAAAATCCGTAATGGGAGAGGAGTAAGAGAATGCCAAATAAATGTAATTTTTGTTTCATCTCATTGAATATCAAAGTATATCAAAATGTATCAGGCAATAACCTTCTAAAAATAGTAAAAAAAAGCAAATTGGCTCCTTTGAGCCAATTTAGGGAAAGATATTTTTTCGTTCGATATGATAGGATATAAAAAAAGCGCCATAAAGGCGCTTTTTTTATATTTAATTTCAACAGTTATGCTTATGCAGCAGTAACCGGTTCTTTAGTTCCAACTTCCAATTTTACTTGGTTGCTTCTTTTTCTTAAACGGTAAGCTCTACCTTGTGGAGCCGGTAAGAAACGTTTTACAACCGGACCAGCTTCAACCATAACGTGCGTTACGAATAATGCGTGATCTTCCGGTTTCAAACCTGTTTTCTGCTCCCAGTTATTGATTGCAGATTTCAACAATTTCTCCAATTTACCTGCAGATTCTTTTTTGTGGAATTTCAAAATAGTTAAAGCTTCCTCAACTTTTTTTCCACGAATCAAATCCACTACTAATCTCGTTTTACGAGGAGATGTAGGATTGCTATTTAAAACAGCACCAAACTTAGTTTTGTTCGCTTCTTTACGAGCGTCTGCTGCTACTTTTTTACGATTTGCCATGATATCTAAATTTCTTAATTAATTAAACTTATTTTTTCTTGTTACCTCCGTGACCGCGGAATTGACGTGTAGGGCTGAATTCACCTAAACGGTGACCTACCATGTTCTCGGTTACATAAACAGGAATGAATTTTTGTCCGTTGTGTACAGCGAATGTATGGCCAATCATATCCGGCAATATCATACTTGGACGAGACCAAGTTTTAATCACTGTTCTTTTTCCACTTGCATTCATTTTTTCAACTTTTTTTCCAAGTTTGAATGCTACGTAAGGTCCTTTTTTTATTGATCTACCCATGATTTATAGTTTTTAGGGATGCTTATTATTTACTTTTTCTGTTCAAAATTAATTTATTCGAAGCTTTTGTACGGCTACGGGTTTTCAAACCTTTAGCTTTCAAGCCTTTTCTAGATCTAGGGTGACCTCCAGATGCACGACCTTCACCTCCTCCCATCGGGTGATCTACCGGGTTCATCGCTACCGGCCTAGTTCTAGGACGGATACCTAACCAACGTTTACGACCCGCTTTTCCTAGTGATTGCAAGTTGTGATCTGAGTTAGATACAGCTCCAATTGTAGCTAAATTTACTTTCAAAATTTTACGTGTTTCTCCTGAAGGCAATTTAACGATTACATATCTTTCTTCTTTTGCCATCAATTGAGCAGAAGTTCCGGCAGAACGAACAATTATTCCTCCTTTTCCAGAAGTCAACTCGATATTGTGAATCAAAGAACCCAATGGAATATTTTCCAAAGGCAAAGTATTTCCGATTTCCGGAGCTACAGTTTTACCAGAAACGATAACCTGACCTACTTTCACACCTTGAGGAGCGATAACATAACGTTTATCTCCGTTAGTAAAGTGAACCAAAGCAATAAAACAAGTTCTGTTTGGATCGTACTCGATTGTTTTAACAGTTCCTTTTACATCGAAGTTATCTCTTTTGAAGTCGATTACACGGTAAGTTCTTTTGTGTCCACCACCGGTGTAACGCATAGTCATTTTACCTGAGTTATTTCTACCTCCTGAGCCACCAATTTTTTTGGTCAAACTTTTTTCAGGTTTTGAAGCTGTAATTTCTTCAAAATTGAGCAAGGTCGTGAAACGCAAGCTCGGTGTGGTTGGTTTGTACTTTTTAATTCCCATTTTCAGTCTCTTTTTAATATCAGCGGTTTTAGCTCCGCTATAGTTTTAATGAATAAATTTAATTAAACGGTTGCGTAGATATCTAAAGTTTCGCCTTCTTTCAAAGTGATATACGCTTTTTTGTAAGCCGATTTGATTCCTTTTGTAAATCCTTTTTTAGTGTAACGCATTTTTGCTTTCCCTGGAATTACAGCTGTATTCACATCAGCAACTTTAACGTTGTACAATGTTTCAATTGCTTTTTTGATTTCCAAACGGTTTGCATCGCGATCTACTTTGAAAGTATAACGATTCAATTTGCCTAACTTGTCCGTTTTTTCGGTAACTAATGGTTTTATGATTATAGCTGACATAGCTTATTCAGTTTTTAATTGTTAGAAAAGTTCGCCTCCAATGCTTTCACTCCATCTTCGGTAATCACTAATTTTTGAGCATGCATCACATCAAAGATGTTCACTAAGCGAGCATCTAAGAAGTTTACTTTTGGAAGGTTTCTTGCAGAAAGACCTACATTGTTGTTGGCCTCACCAACCAAGAACAATGTTTTGTTCTCAGCAATGTTTAAGTTGCTCAATACAGAAATGAATTCTTTAGTTTTTGGAGTTTCGAATTTGAAAGTTTCAACAACGATAAGGTTACCGTTTTGAGCTTTGAAAGACAATGCTGACTTTCTAGCTAAATCTTTCACTTTCTTGTTCAATTTGAAACCATATGGGTGTGGTTTAGGACCAAATGCACGACCTCCTCCTTTTACAAGTGGAGAACGCATATCACCTCTACGGGCACCACCAGTTCCTTTTTGACGGAACGCCTTTTTACCGGAACGAGCAATCTCGTTACGCTCTTTAGATTTGTGTGTACCTTGACGGTTGTGTGCTTGGATTTGACGAACCGATAACCACATTGCGTGCGTGTTTGGTTCGATGCCGAATACATCATCGGAAAGTTCGATTTCTCTTCCTGTTTCTTTCCCTTGTTGGTTTAATACTTTTACTTTCATAACTGTTTTTTTGTTTTATGCTTTCGCAAAAATGAAAACGCTAAATTATAATGGTATAAACTACCAAGGGCTGAAGCGAAATCATTTCAAAGAAAACGGTTGTTTCGGATGCCTTATCTTTCCAAAACGAGGTGCGAAGCTAATACTTAGTTTTATATTTCAAAATATTTCTTCCAAAAAATGGAATATTATCCTCGTATGGCATCCACAGGACGCATTTTGGAGGCTTGAAGGGCAGGAATGAAACCTGAAATAATTCCGATTACGAACGAAATCCCGAAACCTGTCATTATATTAGAAGCAGTAATATAGAATACAAAGGTAGATTCTTGATAGTTAACCAAGTACCATTCTAATCCGGTAACCAATACATACATTAGGAACAATCCGATAAATCCACCCAACAAACACAAAATGATAGCTTCCAATAGGAATTCTAATAATATATAGATACGTTTTGCCCCTAAGGCTTTTTTGATGCCTATAATATTTGTGCGTTCTTTTACGGATACGAACATGATATTGGCAATTCCGAAACCGCCCACTAACATCGAAAAGCCCCCAATCAAGAAGCCGGCAAAAGAAACAAAGGTGAGAACCGATGAGATCCCATCGGTAAACACACTCATTTTATTGAGCGCGAAATCATCGTCTGTGGTAGGTGGTAATCTGCGTATAGCACGCATAGCCCCCCGAGCTTCGAATTTCATTTCCTCGAAAGGTACACCTTCTTTAGGTTTCAAGGCAACTAATGGGTCGCCCCCGTTCATGTTTGAAATTAAGCCCAATGCTTTATAGGGAACAACTACAGCATTATCGAGTGTGAAACCGAATAAATCATCACCTTCTTTTTTCAATACCCCAATTACTTTGAGTTTCACTCCACTGGCAGATATGTCGCGACCTTCAATATTGGAACTGGTACCGAAAAGTGTTTCTGCCACATTTGCCCCAATCAAGCACGATCTAGCCCCACTACTGAATTCGCTTTGTGTGAAGTAACGGCCTTGTGTAAAATCTAAACTTTTGATGAGGTTGTAATCTTTTGTAGCTCCGGTTACAGTTACATTTTCTATACTTTCGTTATTGTATTTCACGGTTTTCCCGCCTGCAAAATCCATCATGGCTATTGCACCGGCTGAGTGCATTATTTCACTGAGTTGTTCCACTTCGCGTTCGTTCACACTGGGGCGGTTCAAGAATCTCCACCACGGGTAATCATCGGTCCAAATCCAAGGCCATTTTTGTACATATAATATATCTGTACCTAAGGATGCAAAACTACTTTGAATGTTTTTTTCCAGGGAGGTAACAGCTGTTTTAACAGATACTACACAAAGCACGCCAATGGCAACTCCCAAAAGGGAAAGGAAGGAACGTAACTTTGCTGCTCGGATTTCATCCAATGACAAGCGAATACTTTGAGCAATAATTTTCCAGTAAATCTGCACCGCGCAAACCTACATAAAATTATTAGTTTCCGATTTTCGGAATCAGGTATAATTTATGCCTCGACTAGCATAGATTAAGAAATAACAATTTTTGCGTTTTAAAAAAGGGAAAAGCCTCGTTTAAGTCGGTAAAAAGTTTAGTTTTGCCGTCCATTTTAGAATTCCGTAAAATTCAATACTTATGAAACTATCCAGTTTTAATTTCAACCTGCCTAAAGAATTAATTGCACAAAATCCGGCTACTAATCGCGATGAATCGAGATTAATGGTGGTGCACAAAGACACCGGAAAAATTGAACACAAAGTTTTCAAAGATTCTTTGAAATATTTTGGAGAAGGTGATGTGTTGATTTTGAATAACACCAAAATTTTCCCGGCTCGTTTGTATGGAACAAAAGAGAAAACTGGCGCTAAAATAGAAGTGTTTTTACTTCGTGAATTGAACCGTGATAACTTTTTGTGGGATGTATTGGTTGATCCGGCACGTAAAATTCGTGTGGGCAATAAATTATACTTCGGTAAAAACGATGATTTAATTGCTGAAGTAGTGGATAATACTACATCTCGTGGAAGAACCATTCGTTTCTTATATGATGGCGATTACGAGAAATTCAAACGCACCTTATACGGTATGGGCGAAACGCCACTGCCTAAAGCGATTAAACGTCCGGTGGAAAAATCAGATGAAGAGCGTTATCAAACTGTTTTCGCCAAACACGAAGGTGGTGTTGCGGCTCCAACTGCGGGTTTGCATTTTAGTCGTGAATTGCTGAAACGTTTCGAAATCAAAGGTATCGAGTTAGCTGAGATTACTTTGCACACGGGCCTAGGAACGTTTAGAACTATTGATGTAGAAGATTTGTCGAAGCACAAAACCGATGCCGAATATGTAGATATTCCCTTGAAAGCCACTAAAATTGTAAATGCAGCGAAAGAAGCAAAAAAGAAAGTTTGTGCTGTAGGAACAACTTCTATACGTGCAGTTGAATCTTCGGTTTCCGCACAGGGTATGTTAACGCCTTATAACGGATGGACGAACTTGTTCATTCACCCGCCATACGATTTTGAAATTGCCAATGCGATGATTACCAATTTCCACATGCCTAAATCGAGTTTACTCATTATGGCGGCTTCTTTTGGTGGTTTTGATTTAATGATGAAAGCCTACGAAACGGCCGTAAAAGAAAAATACAAGTTTTTCACATATGGAGATGCGATGTTAATCATCTAATTCATTCGAAAAATAAAACGAAAAGCCGATATGCAAGTATCGGCTTTTTTGTTGACGTCAATTAGTTAATGGCTTGATTGATATTGGGTAGACCAAATCGCTTTAATGCGTGGATATGCGATGAAATGGCCAAAGCTAAGGTTTTGTTCTCCAGGTAAGGAATGCCGAATTCTTCTGCCGTTTGCTTCACGATGGGCGCTAATTCCGGGTAATGTACATGGCAAATGGTTGGGAATAAGTGATGTTCAACTTGAAAGTTTAAGCCGCCTACATACCACGATAACCATTTATTGCTTCGCGAAAAGTTTGCCGTTGTATGCATTTGATGAATGGCCCATGCGTTTTCAATGGTGCCATTTTCGTTGGGTACAGGATGCGATGTTTCTGTGATGGTGTGGGCTAACTGGAAAACAATTGTAAGGATAATTCCGGCAACAAAGTGCATGAGTAAGAAACCGCCTAACCAAGGCCAAAATGCCAGGTGGAATAGGAGTGGGGGTAGAACGAGCATGGTTAAAAAGTACACAACTTTTGCCAACGACATTTTCAGAAAAATCATTCTGTTTTTAGTGATACAGTTTTTGTTGATTCCTTTTTCGGTGTAGCGAAAAAATTGGAAAAAATCTTTAGCAATAACCCAGTATAAAGTTGCAATACCATATAATGCAAAGGCATAGCGATATTGGAAACGATGAAAGGATTTTGCCTCTCCATCCGGATTTAAGCGCAAGGCAAGCTTGTTTTGAATGTCTTCGTCCCAATGCGCAATATTCGTATAGGTGTGATGAAGGTAGTTATGTTGTAATTTCCAATTAAAAACAGATCCACCCAACAAGTTGAGCGTATGGCCTAGCCAATAATTCACATGCTTATTTTTTGAATAGGCGCCATGGTTAGCGTCATGCATAATGCTCATGCCGATGCCAGCTAAACAAATCCCCATGATGGCCCATAAAAGTATTGCCATCCCCAAACTTGGATGCGCAAGTAACAGCAAGCAAAAGCTACCTAGATAACCCGAAAGCAATAGTATGGTTTTTACAATCATAGTATTGTTGGCATAACGCGAAAGGTGTTTCGACTTGAAATGAGTATTCACTCTCGTCTTCAGCGTTTCGTAAAATTCAGATGGGTGAAGACTTACAAAGCGAATGGGTTTAATCAATGTATATGGTTTGGTGTTAGGAAGCGGATACTAATCGTGTTGTACTCAAATGTAGTTTTCTTTTGGATGAATTGGTGCGGGATATTCAAATTCTGTAAAATATTAACTCGAATGATGTAAGCAATTCGGGAAATTATGTAATGCTTTTGGGCGTAAAGGAGAGACCTTTATGTTGTGAAAATTTTTTCACTAACTGAACCGCCAGATGCGGCAACTAAATTCATGAATTATGAATACTACAGAATTAAAAGGAAACTGGGACGAACAGAAAGGAAAATTGAAACAAAAATTTGCAACACTAACAGATGACGATTTGTTGTTTGCAGAAGGAAAAAAAGATGAGATGCTGGGTCGCTTGCAAATCAAATTAGGAAAATCAAAAGAAGAGTTGCATGCATTGATTGCAGCACTATAATTGCTATTCCCTTCCTATAGATGCTGCAGGGTTATATGCTTTGCAGCATTTTTTTATTCATCATTAAATTAAAAAAATGAAAAAAATAATGTTGTCGCTTGCTGTTACATCGATTTCAGCAGGCTTAATTTTTAGCAGTTGCGATTCAGCAGAAAAGAAAGAAAATGAAGCACAAGAAAAAGTAGCAGATGCGAAGGAGGAATTAAAGGCAGTTGAAAATGAGGCTAATGCAAATGCTATGCGAATAGCCAGTAATGAAGAATGGACCGAATTTAAAACGCAAACTGAAGTTAAAATTGCGAATAATGAAGCGCGTATTGCTGCCTTGAAAACAAGTAAAAGCAAAGACGGTAAGTTATTGGATGGCCTTTATGAAAGACGAATTGATACGTTGGAACTTCGGAACAAAAATCTGAAAATGCGCATTGCCGATTATCAGTTGACAAAAAGCGATTGGGATGCGTTTAAGCGTGAGTTTAATAGCGATATGGATGGCCTTGGCGAAGCATTAAAGAGCTTTGGGGAAAATAACAAGAAATAAGTAATTCAATCGGCAAAAGTATTATTCATAGTGCTTTTGCCAATTTTTCACTCAAAAATTATAACCATAATGGAAGCTGCTGAAGTCGAGAAAGCGAAAATGTTAATCACGGTTGAAATTATTGAATACGTCCCTAATTCAGTTGTGATGAAATCCATTCTCAAAAAATCTACAGGTAATATCAGTGTAATGTCGTTTGATAGCGGAGAAGGACTTACAGAAAAAACTACACCATTTGATACCTTTGTACAGATCATTGAAGGGAAAGCGGAGATGGTTATTAATGGTATATCCCATTTATTGGAAACCGGTCAATCCATTGTTATTCCTGCTCATGCACCCAATTTAGTTCGACCAAATGGGAGATTTAAAATGATCTTAACCGTTATCAAAAGCGGGTATGAATGAATTGATGTTTCTTCCTTCAATAGAAGAAAAAAGAAAGCCGTTCAACATAATTGGTGTTGAACGGCTTTTCTTATGTAATGTTTTAGTTTAGATAGCGTCTAAGAATCCAAGCTGTGGTTTCATGTAATTCCATTAATCCGGTTAAGAAATCGGCTGTGCCAGCATCTTTGTTCTTATCAGCGCAGTCCACAATGTTCTTCCGCAATTGAAGAATAACTTTTTCATTGTCGGACAATAATTCATCTATAGTGTCTTTCGGTGAATGATATTTTCCCGGATGTTCTTTCAAACTTGCCAGTTTAGTGAATTCGGACATTGTTCCTATTGTTTTACTGCCCATTTTACCGATGCGTTCAGCAATTTGATCGATTGCTTCTTCTAGTTCTTTATATTGTCCCTCGAAGAGTTTATGCAATTCCATAAAACTAGAACCGCTCACATTCCAATGTGCTTTTCGTGTTTTGATATAGAGAACCATTTCGTTGGCTAGAATTTCAGCGAGGATGGCTGAGGTGTTTGATAAATTTTTATCGGAAATTCCAATGTTTAATTTCATACTTTGTTATTTTCTGTTTAGTAATTGATTTGTTGGTTTTGCATAGATTTCAAAAGAAGAACGGAGAGCAATATGACTTCGATTAATTCAAATGAAGTGATTCGTATTGTATTTGTGTTTCACTTGATGTTGTTTAACTTAGTTTGTATAGCATATACTTTTGCTTTTTGCGCATCTAATTCCGGACTTTGATATGTTTCTTTTTGTTGAGCGTTATCAGCATTTTTTACTTCTTCCCGAATCTCTTTTTCTGAATCCTCAATCTTCTTACTGAGTTGTTCATTCTTTTTCTGAAGATTTTCTTTATCCTTTTCTAAGTTGCGTAATGTTTTCTTTGCGCCTTTATTGGCATTTGGATCGGCAGCCGTTTTTTCAACCATTTTCTTTTGCTCTTCTATCTTAAGTGTAGTTCGATTAATATCCGCAGTATTCGTAGAAATATCATCTTTACTTTGTAGAATAATGCGTTGATCTTTGCTGATATTTTTATTGGAATGTTCAACTTCTTTTGTTGAGTTGGTTGCATTCTTTTCCATATCTTTTTGTTTATTCTGCTCAGTTTTTAGTTCTTCTTGAACCGCTTCTCTGTATTCTTTCACAGCGAAATCGCGAACAAATTTCTGAATGGCTAAATCCTCAACACTGTTTGGGTTATTGGCCAGAAACGAAAAGTTTTTTTCTGTTATCCATACTGTTAAGCGAACTCCTTCGGTGGTTTCAACCAATTTACTGTAGATATTAACCGGTTGGAATGAAATGTTTTTATTGTTCACTTCTGTTTGTAGATGTTCTCCATTTACAAATGTTGCGGATCCTTTACTATCGGCACTTATATAACTTAGCCAATTCTTTTCAGTAACTTTTAATGTTGCTTGAGGTATATCAACCAAGTAAGAAAATTGAGTGTCGCGACTCATTGCGCGTGGTGCTTCATCTACCACTATTTCTTTTTGCGCATAAGTTGTTGCGGAGAAAGAGAAGCATAGCCATAAGAAAAATGAATTTCTTATGGTACGCGTTGTATTCATTTTGTTTCTCATGGACTGTTTTTACAAGTGTAACCTAAGGCGGTGTAATAATCGAGTTTAAGACCGTAAGCAGTATTGCTGCTATAATCCTTTTCGCATACTCGAACAGTATCTGCATTGTTTTTTTCGCATGTTTGGCACTTAGCACATGAGCCTAGTGTTAGCGTTAATACGCTTGCAGCAAGTATAATGCTTGTTGCATTTTTCCGATTTCCGGAAGGTTTAAAATTTGATTTCATAAACGCTTTTTATTGAATTTTTAAAGAAAGCACGAAGCCCATTTGACTTCGTGCAATTATTGAATTAGATACTGCTTTTGCATACGTATCCGTTTCCTTGATATCCATCAAGGACCAGATTGTATTGTGTTGTAGTATTGTAATCTTTAGCACACACCCGAATTTCAGGTGAATTTGTTTTCGTACATACTTCGCACTTTGTGCAAGAACCTAAGCCCAAGGCAATAGCTATAGCTACACCGGTTGTTAGCATTGTTTTTTTCATTTGTTTGTTTTTAAAGATGAATGATGATTATTTCAAGATATTTCCACCGCTGATAACACGAAGTAAAACAGCAATTACAGCAATAACTAAGAGAATATGAATTAGTCCTCCTAGATGATAGCCTAAGAACCCAATGCCCCAACCGATAACGAGAAGAACGGCAATGATATAAAGTAGATTTCCCATTTGTATTTTTTTTAGGTGATAAAAAAGGGTAGGCTTGTTATGGCCTCCCTATGGTCAATTATTATTTTTTATCTGCTTCAAATTTTTGAATTAGCGTTACTAATTCTTCATTTGTTTTGTGAAGCTTTGTTGTTAATCGAGTGAGAAGGTCTTTTTCTTCGCCTGGAACGAATTTCAAATCAGCATCACTCAAGTGAGGAAATTTCACTTTAAATTGCTTGCTCAGCGAAGTCCAATTTCCTGTGATTGTAAATTCTTCAGCACTTTTTTTGGGAGTAGTATTCAAGGTTTATATTTTATTGTTTAAAGCAATATTGACCATGTAAAGGTGCACCTAATTAAAGGAATAGTATTACACAATTGTAGAGGAATGTTACATGTTTCAGACCTGTTTGATATGCGGATTACCGCTTTGATTTATTGAATCATTTTCATGGTTACGCTATTTGTTTTAGCGTTGTATAGAAACTTGCAATCGTTAAAATTTGGGGCCTTTACAGTGGGTTTATAATTATTGGAAAAGGCATACGCCTCTGTAGGTATGCCAATCATGTTCTTGTCAATTTTTTTGTTGCTGTTTACGTCTTGATAAATGGCTAATGCGTAGGTTCCATATTTCAAATCAGTGATGGTTGTTTTGAGTTCTTTACTTGATGGTTTAAAACGATATACTTTTAGTTCACCTTTTGGTTTAGGGAATTTATTTTTTGTTCCATACAATCCAACCACTACAGTGGCATCAGCAGAAGTGAGATTAGTAACAATAATAGTAAGCGGTTTTTGATTTGTACTCGCTTTAGTTTTTGATGTTGTAGCTACATCTGCTTTTGAATCTGTTGCCTTTAAAGCTGGAGTAGTTTCTTCTACTGCATCTTTTGTTTCTTTTGTATTACTTATTTCTTCATCGGCTGTTTTTGTTTCTGTAGCTAATGAATCACTTTGATTTGTAGCAATTGTTGCCTCAGGTGCTGAGGAGCTTTGTTTACAGCAAACTAATGTGCAACACAATATCGTGAATAGAATAGGTTTATATATTTTCATGATAGCAGTTGTAATTTTTGAAGTTGAATTAATGTTTTTAATAGTTGTATTCACAGTTGATATCGTGTAGCGTATTTATTTTGTTGATTCCGAATTTGAGTAAGCTAAAGAATTGTTTACCTACCTGTTTTACCTCGTTGGGATGATGTGTTAATGCCTCTGTTATGCCAAGTATTACAAAAGAACCGGCAATCTTTTGTATGGGTGTTATCGTTTTATTTTCTATTGCTTTTTCGGTTAAGTAGCCTATCGACAAACCAATGGTTGAGTTTAAAAGCGTTTTTCTGATTTCGTCAGATCCGGCAACTTGTTTTAATGTTGACTTAATAAAATTTAATGGTTGTATGGCTTCATAGGTTGTATGCAGCTGAGCTTTTAGTGCTCTTTCTTCAACGATGTATTCTGCTTCAAGCTGTTTTATCGCCTCTTGCAATTCAATAGTTGTAGTTATATCGTTCATTCCTTTGAATTTAGTATTTGATTAATAAGTAAGTTGCTAACGGTTTTCTTTATCCAACTATACAGTAGAAAGTGAAACACTATTCCCAATACTAAGTATGCCAATGCAACCGTAAAAAATCCATAGTATATATGGCCAAGCAATTCTCCGAGCCAAAGCGCTATACCAATGGTGAGTACAATAGCAAACAACGCTAATAGAATTAATACACTTACTCCTGAAATCAATGCTGTTGAAAGCTGAGTGGCTTTTTCCAACGACTTTAATTTTGCTAATTGTATTGATGTTGAACTATACGACTGTCCTTGCTCAATCATTTTCTCAAGGATCATTTCTGGTGTATCCATTAGCGATGTTTTTGATGAAAAAAACACAACACACAATAAGTTTACTTATTACGTGTTGCGTTTACAGATGGGTTTAATTGAATATTATACTTTTGCTTTGCCAGCATTTGCAATGTTGTTTTCTACGCTTTCAAGTTTTGCAGCTCCGGTTTCAACATAGTGCATAGCTTCTTGTTTAACTGTTTCGAATTGTTTCGACATATTATCCACTAAACTATTGAATTTATCTTCTAAGCCATCTACATAGTCGTTGCTTTTTTGAGCAATTTTTTGGCGTGTTACGGATCCTTTGTCAGGAGCGAATAAGATACCTAATGTTGCGCCTACTGCCGCTCCGGCTAAAACGCCTAATACAATTTTTCCTGTGTCCATATTTTTGATTTTTGTTGTTATGAAATAATGAGTGCAAAGTTGCAAGAATGCCCTGTTAATGTGTTACATAATTCCAACGATGTGTTTTATAGTTACAAGTTTGATGGGCTAACCTTAATCACATAATATGGTCAAATGCTTAGGTTATGATCTAATGCAATTTTCCTTTCTTGATATTCGTTAACTGTTATTTCTCCGTTGGCTAGGCGTCTTTTTAAAATATCGAGAGGCTGTTCTTTTTTACTCCTTTGCCCTGGAATGTTATAGGGTAGCGCAAATATCCACACAAGGAAAGCAATCCAAAGTCCCCACCAAATCAAGTTCATACCCCAGTAGTAATTTTCGTAAAACATATTGTTGTGTTTAGTTGGTTAAATAATGTGAGTTGTAAAGATCTTTGTCTAATGTTTCGAAATACTCTTTAACGAAAGCGTGTTGCTGGTTTTCAGTCATCTTATCTGCTGGCAGTGTAGCTATTTTTATGTTTTCAAACTGTCTATTGTTTTTGATCAAATTATAGAGTTCAGTTTTCGCATCTGTAGGGCCAAATAGAATTACATTGGTATAAGATAAAATGATTTCTTCTAACACTTTATAGTAAGCTAATTGTTCATGCTGTTCTTTGTTATGCATAAGTTGTTCGCTTTTTTCCATTGTCTCAATCTTTTTAGTGTGCGAAAATGTGGATTCAACGGTTGTTGTCGAAATACTGTTATTCGTTAGATCCATTAGATGCGCATTAGAATGGTCGAGCCAAATCCCTAATTTTCTTTCGATTTGTGCCATAGTATGGTTTGATTTTTATTTACTTTTTCCAATTACAATTTCACCTGATATATAGATGTAATCCGTTTCCTTCAGCAAGAGTTTTGTTCCGTCTTTTCTGATAACCGTTCCATTACTGATAACAATGCTTCCATCGCTTAGTGTAAAATTTTTGTTCAATTGATTCGTGTTTCCTTCTTTAGAAACAAAAACCATTTTACCACCTTTCATGAGTAAATATTCATGCAGTGAAGTATCTGACGAGATTGAGTTAGCATAGGTTGCCGCATTTTTTTCAATGCATCTTTCTTTTGCTCCCGAGTGATCGTATGTGTAAAAATCCGGATTTATTGGGTCGTGATTTAACGTTCGCTCAGGATACAACCGCTCGCAATCAAGTATTACCGGAGCCTTTTTATTTTGAAGAGTATCTTTCTGAGCAGAAATTGTTGTGGCACAGAGAACGCAAAAGAGAAAAGTTATATGTTTCATATTGTTGGTTTAGATGTTTTTATTTTAAAAGAGTGGTATCCCAATTCACACTTACAATAATTTCGTTTCTTCTTCCAAAAAGTTGGTAAGGAGGATTATAGCCTAACAATCGAAAATGTCCATAAAACGGAATTGCAACTTTTGATAGTTCCTCTTCCAATTGCTTAGAATATGTTTGTATAGCTTTGTCGGATGCATAGCCTCCAAATTGAATAACTGCAACATATTCATCCGATGTGCTTTGAAATGTAACTTCAGTATCGTTTGGTTTGGGTAAGTTTTCCTTTGTGTATCCTGAAGGCATTACGAAACTCATAGACGATTGACTGTCATTAATGTCTAGATGAACGGGTGATGTCATCGCTATTCTTACATTTGAAGCATTACCGCCAAAAATAAATCCGGCAAGCTTCCTAAAGCCTGAGTTCGCCAAAACTTTATACGTTTTAGCCGATGAACTTATGGTGGCTAAGGTTACAGAAGGATAATGTCTGATTTCGATATTGTTGATTATTTTTTCAACTGTATATTTTTGTGTTTCTGTTTTATTGAAGAGCATAACATAAATTTGGAAAAGACTAAAAAGGATGACCAGTGCCATTATAAAGAGAAGTACGATTTTCATAAACTATAATTTGCTGTTAAGAATTGTTTTCGTTGTCTTCTTCTAACGCCTTATGTCTTTCTCCTCCTATACCATAACCGTTATTTTCTTCATCTTCACTTCCTGTTTTTTCTTGTTCGTCATCTAGTTCTGCACCCGGTATATCTAAGTCATTTCCCGATACATCTTCAAGAAAACTTTTTTCATTTTTATTTCCCTCCTCCATCGGTTCATTAGGTGTTTTTAAGTTCGATGGACTTTCAGGATCAAGATTTACTTCGTTCTTACTTTGATTGTAAATGTCTTCTGATGCCGGATAAGATAAGTCATCAAGTGCGTTAAGCTTGGGGTGCTTTCGTTTGTTTGTATTTGGATTTTCTTTCATGTTGTAAAGTTGAACTTCTTTCCAGTAATACAATTACACAATTATGTAAAACACTTACACGATTCGGGTTATAAAAAAGACACTGCCTTTCGAGCAGTGTCTTAAATTGTCTATTAATGTATTAATGTGCTCCAATATTCCCCTGACAAATAATGCTTGTCATTAGAATGGCTGATTCATGAATGGCTAAGTAGCCATCATATGCCATCAAGTTGTCGTAAGTGATGGGCGTTGCATCATCAAGTGCTCTTATATTAGTATAGCTTGTGCCGGTTGTACCATCTACATCATTTAATGATTTAGTAATTGGTCCACCACCAACTGTTGCCACTGAACCAATGTGGATAGCAGCAGGATGGGTGCCACTATTTAAAGTTCCGTTTAGGGCAATAGAAACAAGTGTATACCCGTTGTTTCTTCTTTCAAATACAGCAGTACCCGATACGCCTGAGAGTCCAACCGTATTCAAATTGTAAGTGGTTTTGAAGGTAGTTAATGCATTTCCTCCAATATCGCATTGTGCTACTTTTACTAACGAGTTGCTACTGCTCTCGTCAATATTCAAATAGCCATCAAACAATACAAGCTGGCTATAGTCTATAGCTGTACCATTGTCTAAGGCAGTTACAATAGTAGTGCTATTTCCGCCAACAACCGGATTAAGTGTTATGCTTGTTTGCCCTTTTTCAATCATACTGTTTAAATGAATCTGTGCAGGATGGTTTTGGCTACTTCCTCCAGTTAAAGCAATTTCAATGGTAGTTATAGACGCACTTGTTTCAGTGAATGTGATGATACCACTAATTCCTAATTGATCTTTTACTTTTAACTGATATGAGGTTTTTCGATCAGTATTTATTTTGTCTTTTTTGCAGCCGCTTAAAACGACACTGCCCAATCCAATCAGCACTAAAATGGTCGTTAATAGTTTATTTTTCATTGTTGTATTTATTTAAATCACTGTGAAAAAATGTTCACAATGCAAAGGTGCTCACAATGAAATTCCTTTTGTTACACAATTTCCTATAACACTTGTAACATTGTATGATTAATGCTTGTTAGGCTTTTTTGATTGTCAACAAATGGTTAGGCGTAGACACCTATTGTTGGAATAATCGGAATTATTGAGATTGAAGTTTAAACTGGAATAGAATTATTACAACATAAGAAAGCTCTTACTCTCAGATGTATTTAACGTTCGTTCAAACCTGATTTAATTGACGTCTTCTAAAGCAATACGCTTTTTAAATTGCTTTAAGTGTTTGAAAAACGTAGGGGTTAGTCCGGTAACTTTTTTAAATTGATTCGACAAGTGGGCAACACTACTATAACTCAGTTTATATGATATTTCTTTCAAACTTAACTCATCATAAAGTAATAACTCTTTAGCGCGTTCGATTTTATGGGCAATAATAAAGTGTTCAATGGTAATGCCGGTTACTTCAGAGAATATGGTTGCAATAGTAGTATAGTTCTGTCCTATTTTTTCGCAGATGTAATTGGAATAATTCATCTTTGGTGCATCATCAATATAGTGAATCATTTCCACTACCACATTCTTTATTTTTTCAATTAGGATTGACTTTTTGTCGTCCATTAACTCTAATCCGGAGCGCTTTAATCCAATTTCTAATGCTTTTCTAGTCTCAGGGGTAATAATATCGTAAACATCCACCATTCCTAATTCCACTATTCCAAAGTGGAGTCCAAGTTTTTCTAGTTCAGCTTTTACTGCCATTTTGCATCGCAAACTAACCATGTATTTGATGTATATTTTCATAGGGTAAATTTTTCTTTTCAATAGACTGCATAATGCAGTACTCAATGGACGGAATCTGTTGTTGTACACTTAATATGAACGATGGACTATTTTCACCAAGGTATTAATCGTAGCGAGTAGGTCTGAGGATATGCAGAAGCTAGGTGGTGGAACAGTTGATCGTATTTGCTTCTTAAAGTTATTAAATAAAAGGGCAATGTGTTTTTATTTGTTTATGGATCTATGTTTATTAACGATTCATAGCCTATTTACTAATAAGAATCATGATTTCTCCGGATACTTATTTAACATCTACAAACAAAGTCTGATAAACGGTTTTGCATTTGTTGTTATTTAAAACAGTCACATTCACAGTGCCTGAAGCTTTCCCCCAATTGACATTTACCATGTTCCCATTTTTACTGATGATTCTACAACCACTTGGGAACGTCCACTTGTATTTTTCGCCTTCGGTTGAAGGAACCGAAAATGTTAGGTTTTGCTGGTATGCTTTTACGGTTTTATTGCCGTTAATGGTGTAAGGTGTAATTAATCCAAAATCTACTGCCGTCCAATAAGTAGAATAATAATTTTTATCGGCAGAATAGAGTTTGTGTTTGCCCCCTTGCATTTCACACTTACCCGGATCTACAAGTAATGCATGTCCAAGTCCACGTATTTTGTAATAGATGACAACATCTTCCTGCATTGAATTTTGAAAAACGTTTTTTTCGATACACTTTTTTCCTGCAAAACGTTTAATGCGTTTGGATGGTGTAGCAGCAATACCTTGAAGGTTTGTCCATTGCTTTACAATTTCATAGCCGTTACGTTTGTTCACAACTACATCTGCTTTGCCTTGATAAACAATCATAGTAGGGTAGGGGCCTTTGTAATTTGGGTTTTGCGCGCGAACTAAATCTCCCCAATGTTGAGGGCTTTTTAATACCCATCCTTCCATCGCAAACATGCCCGTGATAAATTTATTCGCTGCTTTAAACGGAGCTCCTGCAAATATAGCCCCTGCTTTAAACGATTCGGGATGTGTGGCCATCATCGACACCGCCATAGCAGCTCCTGCTGATAAACCTGTTATAAATACTCGATTTGAATCAATAGCATAGTGTTGTTTCATGAAATCCATCATTGCAGCAATTGATGCATTTTCTCCTTTCCCTTTATCTACATCACCCGGATTGTACCAACAGAAACAATTGCCCATGTTGTTGCTCATTTTCTGTTGTGCATAAAGTACTGCAAAGCCATATGTATCGGATAGTTGATTCCATCCTGTTTGTTTGGCTACCATACCCGCATTTTGTGAACAACCATGCAGTACAACAACCAAAGGCATTGATTTTGCTTGATTGGAAGGTAAATGCATGTACATCTTCAAGTTGCCCGGATTCGGGCCGAAATCATTGACAGCAGTTAAGTCCTGCGCAAATAGCGATAGTGATGTAAATAGAAATAAAGAGATGATGAAAAGATAGTGCATATCGAAGTAGAATTAAGCGTTCAATTCAATTTCATACCCACTGTGTTTGCGAATATTAATGACTACACCATTTTCGAACATTAAGTATTGCGCTCGAATACCTATTAATTTAGCATTAATTTCTTTTTGTTTGTCGAACGAAGTGCTTGTTACTTTTGGTGGATATTCCAAAACCGGATATTCAATATGAATGACTTCATCGTTGTTCGAAATATATTGGTGAAAGAGGTCGGGCAATAATCCAATCACTCGTTCTTTTTCAACCGCCAAATCGATTGCAGTATTGAAATCGTTTTTCAACATCTTCATCCAATGTGTTTTGTCGGTTAAATGCTCTTTTAGCGAAACCTCTATGGCTCCGGCTAACTGCCGATAAGGCGTTTCCGCCAATATAATAGCACTGTTTGCACCTTGGTCTATCCAACGCGTAGGTATTTGTGTTTCGCGGGTTACGCCCACCTTTACTTCATTCACCAATGCCAAATAAACATAATGCGGTTGTAAATGGTGTTTAATTTCCCATTCCACATCGCGGCCTTTGCCTTCGTGTGCCTGACAAAGCTCCGGTTTCAGAATACATTCCGCATTTTCAGCTGCGTTCATGAAACAGTTATAACATAAACCCTCGCCAAAGGATTTGTATGTTTTTTTATTGCAAATTCCACAATAAATATTGCCGGTAAAACGTAGCGAAATAGTTTTGCCAATCAGCTCGTTCATTGCAATTTGCTGATTACCTAAGTTTAAAAAATACTGCACAGGGTTAATCCGTAATGTTGGCATTTTATCTAAAGTTCCTAAAGCATTCATGGATATTGGTTTTGGGCTATGAAGAAATTTTACCGTCTTTCATTACAATCTTACGGTCGGCCATGTTGGCCAAGTCATCGTTGTGGGTAACAATAATAAAGGTTTGGTTGAACTCGGTGCGCAAATCAAAAAACAATTGATGCAAAGCATGGGCATTTTCAGTATCTAAATTGCCCGAAGGTTCATCGGCTAAAATCAGCTTAGGTTGCATCATTAATGCACGCGCTACAGCCACACGTTGTTGTTCGCCCCCAGATAGTTCGCCCGGTTTGTGTTGTATTCTGTGGCTTAATTTCAATCGTTCCAGTAATTCTTTCGCCCTTTTTTCTGCAACAGCAGTGGATTGCCCGGCTATAAACGCAGGGATACAAACGTTTTCCAACGCTGTAAACTCAGGTAAGAGGTGATGGAATTGAAAGATAAAGCCAATATTTTGGTTTCTGTATTTGGGTAATTGCTTATCGGATTGGCCGAAAACGGAAACGCCCTCCAGTTTAACGGTTCCTTTATCGGGTTTATCTAAAGTGCCTAATATATGCAACAGTGTGCTCTTGCCCGCCCCGGAAGGCCCAACAATGCTAATCACTTGGCCGGTTTCCACTGCCAGCGATACATCGTTCAGCACACAAAGTTGCCCGTAAGATTTAGTTAAGTTTTGCGCTTCTAGTAACATTCATTTTTTATTTATCGGTGTTCTGTTATATTCGCCAAGTCAAAAAATAAAATTATGAATCTTCACGAATACCAGGCAAAAGAATTAATGAAAAAGAATGGAGCGTCCATTCAAGAGGGAATTGTTGCTACTACACCCGATGAGGCTGTGGCTGCTGCCGAACAAATGAAAACGCTATACAACAGCGATTGGGTTGTTGTGAAATCACAAATTCATGCCGGTGGGCGTGGTAAAGGAAAAATTGCAGGAACCGAGCAAAACGGTGTGGCTTTGGCGAAGAACCACGATAAAGTGCGCGAAATCGCAACAAATTTACTAGGTGGAACATTGGTTACTATTCAAACCGGTCCGGCCGGACGTGTAGTGAATAAAGTACTGGTTGCACAAGATGTATACTATCCTGGCGAATCAGAACCAAAAGAGTTGTATATCTCTATTCTTTTAGATCGTGGAACCGGAAAAAATGTATTCATTTATTCTACTGAAGGTGGAATGGACATTGAAGAAGTGGCCGCACACACACCGGAGAAAGTGCACAAAGAACACGTTGATCCTAAAGTGGGATTGCAAGATTTCCAATGTCGAAAAATGGCATTTAACTTAGGTTTGAGCGGTAATGCGTTCAAAGAAATGACGAAGTTTATTAAAGCGGTTTACAAAACATACATCAACTCCGATGCAAGCATGATTGAAATCAATCCATGTTTGAAAACGTCTGACAACAAGATTATTGCTGTAGATGGTAAAATCGCTTTAGATGACAACGCATTGTACCGTCACCCGGATCTATTGGCGTTGCGCGATTTGAACGAAGAAGATCCTACAGAAGTTGAAGCATCTAATGCTGAATTGAACTATGTGAAATTAGACGGAAACGTTGGTTGTATGGTCAATGGAGCAGGATTGGCTATGGCCACTATGGATATCATCAAATTGAGTGGTGGTGAACCGGCTAACTTCTTGGACGTGGGTGGAACTGCTAATGCTGAGCGTGTTGAAAAAGCCTTCCGTATTATCTTAAAAGATCCGCATGTAAAAGCGATTTTGGTGAATATCTTTGGTGGAATTGTTCGTTGCGATCGCGTTGCACAGGGAATTGTAGATGCTTACAAGTCTATTGGCAACATTCCGGTGCCTATCATTGTTCGTTTACAAGGTACCAATGCGGTTGAAGCTAAAAAGTTAATTGACGAGTCGGGATTGAAAGTTTTGTCGGCCATTCAATTGAAAGAAGCCGCTGAGCAAGTTAAAGTAGCATTGGCGTAATAAATTTCAATAATATATAAAAGCGTTGTTTCCAATGGAGACAACGCTTTTTTTATTTGAAGTGGTGAATAGTTGTAGAAAAACAACTACAGAAAATTTTAAATGCCTACTTTTGCAGTGTTGAACGTTTCTCCCCAAGCAATAAAATGAGATGGACCCCAGGTTAACAGATGAAGAACTAAATGGCAAGTTTAAGCAGCTTTATCACCGCTTCACAAAGCGAAACAGTGAAAGCATTCTTGACGTTAATGAATTGTTAGCTATTACACAATCGATGCCAGCGCCATGGTATAGCAAAGCGAAAATAGCAGAAGCCCATTATTATCTCACGGTCAAAAACGATTACGTTCATTCACTTGAAATTT
Source organism: uncultured Chitinophagaceae bacterium (assembly GCA_964398475.1). Taxonomy (GTDB): domain Bacteria; phylum Bacteroidota; class Bacteroidia; order Chitinophagales; family LD1; genus CALAYL01. The sequence goes on from CAYNMP010000007.1 coordinate 78,077, forward strand.
GTCGATTAGCCGAAGCATTAATTATTGATCAAAAAGCGGATCAATTCTATCCAACTTTATACTCTATTCAAGCCTCTTGCTATAAGCATTTGGGCGAACTAGACAAGGCTGAAGAATACTATTTGAAAGGCATAACCGCATTTCAACAACTTCTTGAGCCTTCTCCAAGCGATTATCATCGTTTAGGTTCCAACTATTTTAACTTATTGCAACTTAATGCAATCAGTTCCATCAATAAAGAGCAGTTCGATGCGTATATGACTAAGTCGATTCAAGCCATGGAGAAGGCCGATAGTGCTACGGGACTTTCTAATTGCTATAATCTACTCGCAAAAAATGCCTACGATGCAAAAGAGTACGACACTGCATTGGAGTTGATGCTAAAGTCATTTGTAATTCTAGAGCAAGAAATTCCCTCTCCCCATGCGGCTATATATTGCAATAATATTTCTAGGATTTATTCCATAAAAGGCAATAGCGAAGTATCTGATCAATGGTATCAAAGAGGATTGTCTCTTATTGAACAATCCGATAGTGCCTATCATCTTGGTGTTTTTATGCATCAACGGATGGAAGTATTGATAGAGCAAAAGCGTTTGCCGGAAGCCATCGAAACCGGGAAAAAAGCAGAACAAATACTATTGAAAATTGAGTCTATACCCGAGTTGTTTTCACTGTATCGCGACTTAGCCTTGTGTTATGCTACCACAGAGGATTATAAAATGGCATATATCTATCAACAGCAACAATTGCAGCTGAATGAGCAATTGTTTACGCAACGAAAGGCAGCAGCAATAGCAAAGGCTCAGCAATCTTTTCAATGGCAACAGAAAGAAAAAGAGAATTTGCTGTTACAACAAAAAGCGCGCGAAGTGGAACTTTATGCCCGACAACTCGAAATTAAAAACGAAGATTTAAAGCATTTCGCGCATGCTATGTCGCACGATTTGAAAGAACCGCTGCGTACCATTAATGCTATGCTTACGTTATTAGAAAGGAGCATGGATACTACCATCAAGAAGGAACAACAAGAGTATCTTGATTTTGTGCATGATGCCGTATCTCGACTATCAGAGCTAGTGGAGAGTGTGCTCGGGTTTTCCAATCTTTCCGAATCGACACAAAATACTGAAATTGACCTCAATCGAGTATTGACACTTTCGCAAAATAATTTGAAGGCGTTGATTCAAGAACGAAATGTAGCAATTGAAACGCATACTCTACCGCATGTATTGGGCGATGAAATTCATCTTACTCAACTCTTTCAAAATTTAATCACGAATGCTGTTAAGTATAATACCAGCGCCATTCCTACGGTTAAAATAACATACGAACAGCATGGAGATGTTGCGATTGTTTCTCTTGCGGATAATGGAATTGGAATTCCTGACCGTTATCACGAAAAAGTGTTTGAGCTATTTCAGCGCCTACATAGCAAAGATAAATTTAGCGGCTCCGGAATAGGTTTGGCTGTTTGCAAAAAAATCATGCAGCAAATGGAAGGCGATATCTATATTTCGAATAATCCAACAGGTGGAACCATATTTCACTTAGCGTTTCCTTTAAAAGGAACCAAACAGTAAGAATTTGCCAATATTAGGTTTTTATAGGATATGTGTTTGCTGTATCATTGTGTAGTCAAACCGTTTTATTCCCCCGAATTATTAGCCCTTTGTAGCAATACAAGGGGCTTTTTAATTTATTACGCTTTTTGAATCAGCTGTAATAAACGACCGTAAACGCCATAGCTACCTAATTGATAACGGTCGAACATGGCTTGTTCTTTGGTAGGTAGTTTACCTTGTTTATCAAAAAGAGCTTTTATCACAATATAAAAGTGGGGAAAAGAACTATCGCGAACGCCATAGCCATGTGAACGGAGAAACTTGATATGTTTATCGCACATTTCCACTGCATCGGTTTTATTGCCCGATAAATAAAAATAGGCAGTTTGTAAATTTCGAAGTTCTACTTCGTATTGAAAATATTTTGCTTTCGGGTTTTTTTCAAAACCAAGTTGAATGAAGTCGAATGCTTTATCGTATTGCCGAGCAAATAGATAATATTTCGCAAAACTAATCACATCTCGAATAGCCAACTGCTCTCTGACTTTATTGCCATACGGAAGTAATATACCTTCAACTACTTCTTTCGCTTTTTCTAATTGACCGGTAATCAAACAAATTTGAATGAACTTTGTAGTGTAATAGCCAATTTCGTTAAATGCCTTACATTCATCATCTTCTATTAGCTCTTTACATAATTGAAACGATTCGTCAAATCGGCTCAAATAGTATAATGCTTCACTTTTTTTGAATAGCAATTTTTTAAGGAAGGTGCGCTTCAATGGAGAGTCAAATCGCTCCAATGCAACAGTTGCTTCATCTACAATACTTAATACTTGTCCAAATTTTTCCAAACCATGCGAAAAGTATATCCGGGTTAAGAAGTACTCAAATATAAGTTCTTCATTGGCTGTTGGATGCAATACCAATTCAGTGTTTAAACGTTGGGCAAAAAGTTCTTCGTTTGCTTTAATGGTTCCTGCCGCAAATTCATTGTCAATTTGGGTGTAAATTAATCGGCATTTTACTAAGAGCTTAGCATCTTTTTCTTCCGATTTGGGCGCAAGTTTGATGTAGGCTTCACCTAATGCTTTAATTTGCTCAATATCCTTGTGCATAATCAGCATGTTGCGATGAATAAGGTTCATAGCCGATTTGTAAAATTGACCTAATGCTTCATTCGCTAATGTTTTTTGGGCGTGTTTAATTTGCCGTTTGAGCTCGTGGTAAAAGTGTTTATTATAGAACGATCGTTTGGCCAAAAAATCTAATAATGAAATCCCTTCGTCCGGACAAAGACATTTATAGCATTTAAGTAAAAGCTCTGAAATGATTTTATCGAAATGGGCCTGACTGATCTTCAGCTCATCAGTAATTGCATCTTTATCGTAGTTCTTCGATTTAATTTGAAGTTGCAGGGCATTCCACACTTCTTCTTGCACACCCCGTAATGGTATTTGTGCTATTTTTGCCGCTTCAAGGGCAGGTAAATTGCTTATAAACTCAGTGAGCAGATTCATAAAGCTGTCCTATTCTACTTTTCAGGGGATGAAAACAACAATAGTGTACAACTTGTTTAGAAATCCGGGGACGATTTAAAACAATCCGTTCAGTTCTGCATTTACTTTGTTGATGATTTCGGCTAAAGCTTCGTCTTTCTCAACAAAGTTGTGTTGATCAATATCTATAATTAATAAACGACCTTCATCGTAAGTAGAAATCCACTTCTCGTAAAATTCGTTCAAGCGCTTTAAATAATCTAAACGTAAATTTTCCTCATATTCTCTACCTCTCTTTTGGATTTGATTCACCAAGGTAGGTACAGTTGCACGTAGGTAAATCAATAAATCCGGTGGCTTAATCATACTGTTGATCGACTCAAACAAACGTGTGTAATTTTCGAAATCACGCGTACTCATCAAACCCATATTGTGCAAATTGGGCGCAAAAATAAAGGCATCTTCATGGATGGTTCTGTCTTGAATTACAATATCTGAACCCTTTTGAATGTCGATAATCTGACGGAATCGCGAGTTCAAGAAAAAGATTTGCAAGTTGAACGACCATCGCGGCATGTCTTCATAGAAATCATTCAAATACGGGTTGTTTTCAACATCTTCGAAATGGGGCGTCCATCCGAATTGTTTCGCCAACATTTTCGTAAGTGTTGTTTTTCCTGCACCGATATTTCCAGCGATGGCAATGTGTTTAATTTTGTCTTTTGGTTGTTTGGTCTTGGCCATTTTCAAATGATTTGGATTATCAGTTCAAGTTTAAAGTTTAGTATCCTAAATTCAGAATTTCAGTCCAATTATTTCTCGAACTTCCCGAATTGTCTTCGAAGCGCTAATTCTAGCTTTTTCTCCGCCTTCCTGCATAATGCGTTTCAAAAGGTCTTTATCTGCCTCATATTGGCGAATATTTTCGCGAATTGGAGCAATAAAGGCTACCATATCTTCAGCAATTTGCTTTTTCATATCTCCATAACGAATCGTACAGTTATTGTACGTATCGTTGAAATGTGCTATGGTTTCCGGTTTTGATACCAAATTCATCAACTCAAAAATATTTTGAATGGCTTCATTTTTTGGCTGATTAGGCTCTGTTGGACCGGAATCAGTAGTTGCCTTCATCACCTTTTTGCGAATCACATCCTCTTCATCCGATAAGTAAATACAGGTGTTTTCGCCTTTCGACTTACTCATTTTTCCTTGTCCATCCAAACTCGGCACCGAAACCGGCTCGCCTCCGTAATGGAAACCGTGTGGTTCTTTGAAGTAATCCACTTTATAAAGGTGATTGAAGCGATTTCCAAAATTCCGCGTCATTTCAATATGCTGCATTTGATCTTTGCCCACCGGTACTTTTTGCGCATGATGAATCAAAATATCTACCGCCATTAACACCGGGTAGGTAAGGAGTCCGGCATTTACATTATCGGGCTGCGAGCGCACTTTATCTTTAAAGGTAGGCACTTTCTCTAATTCACCCAAATACGCTAACATATTGAACACCAAGTATAACTCCGCAATTTGTGGCACATCGCTTTGAGCATAAAGTGTGCATTTATTGGGATCTAAACCGCAAGCCAAGTACTCAATTAATGTTAAACGCACATTGCTCGATAAATCTATTGGATTGGGATGTGTAGTTAATGAATGATAATCGGCTACAAAGAAGTAGCAGTTGGGGTATTCGTTCTGCATTTTCACGAAATTCACCACCGCTCCGAAGTAGTTCCCCAGATGTAATTTGCCCGTTGGACGAACACCACTTACAACAATCTCATTCATAATTCCTATTTTTGAGCCGTAAATATAGAAAAGGATGGATATTGATAACGGTTTAGTGGACAGATTAGCAGAATTATCTAAGTTGGAATTCAATGCAGACGAGAAAGAGCGCATTAAAGGCGACTTGCAAAAGATTCTGAATTTGGTCGAAAAACTGAATGAAGTGAATGTAGATGGCGTAGAACCACTGAAATATATGAATGATGATGTGAACGTGTTACGCGAAGATGAAGTGAAAGGACAGGTGTCAAAAGCTGATGCTTTATCCAATGCGCCACAACGCGATTCCGATTATTTCAAAGTGCCGAAAGTGATTAAAAAGTAGAACTGAATACATTGGAAAAAGTAATTGACATAAAACACATTAAGAAAGAATATCAGTTGGGTACCCAGCAGATTTTTGCATTGAAAGATGTTTCGCTCGAAATCATGAAGAATGAATACGTTGCTTTAATGGGCCCATCAGGTTCCGGAAAGTCAACGTTAATGAATATTCTAGGCTGTTTGGATACCCCAAGCGAAGGCCAATACACGCTCAATGGAACGCAGGTAGCTAAGATGCTTGACGATGAGTTAGCTTTCATTCGAAATAAAGAAATTGGGTTCGTGTTTCAAACCTTCAACTTGTTGCCGCGTTTGTCTTCTTTCGAAAATGTGGCTTTACCGTTAGTATATGCCGGAGTGGGAGAGAAGGAGCGCAAAGAACGCACAGAAGAAGTGATGTTAATGGTGGGTTTGCAAGATCGAATGAATAACAAACCGAATCAGTTATCGGGCGGACAACGACAGCGTGTGGCTATTGCCCGTGCTTTGGTGAATAATCCATCCATTATTTTGGCCGATGAGCCTACCGGAAACTTGGATACAAAAACGTCTTACGAAATCATGCATATTTTCGGTGAAATTCAGAAAAAAGGGAACACCGTTATTCTGGTTACACACGAAGAAGATATCGCCAAATATGCCCACCGTATCATCGGTTTACGCGATGGCTTGATTGAGTACGATAAATTGAATACAGAAATCCGACAAGCCTAAAGCCTAGGCCATTAAAAGCAGCGAAACTTTTTTGTTGTGATAGATTTGCTTAATGGTAACAGGCAATGTATCGCCTTTTTTCAAGTTGCTGAGGAGTGCTCTTTGTGCCTCTGTAAGTTCTTTTGGAATGGGAATAAAGGCATCTACTTTTCCATCTAACAATGTCGCAAAATAACCATCGGCATTTTTACTCACCAATGCCGCTTGAAGTAATTCGTGTTCGGCCTGTAAGCGGCATAACTCGTGATATTCCGGGACGAATTTGGCATCGGTAACAACAGCTGTAAGTTTGTAGATATCGTTCGTTTGCGTGAGTTTGAAATCTACAATTTCATCGATACGGGCGGTATAAACGGTGTCAATATCTGTTTCCCAATCGCTCACTTGCAGCGGAATAAATACATAAGACCCGGCATGTTTTATCATTAATTTCCCTGTATTGATACGTTTAATGTAGCCCCGCATTACAGTGTTTTCAACGGCATCAAGTAGTAACATTTCTCTACGCGGATTGCGAATAAAACGCAAATCGTAGGCTTCCCATTTATTGCGTTCTTTGGCAGATGGTTTCATTTTGAATTCTACCTCATCGCCATACGAGAAGCGGTGTTCAGGATCACCTCCATCTTTCAAGAACTTCAAGTGCATGGCTTTATCGAAGAGAAAAAATACCACCTGTCCATCTTCCATTTCAATGAAACCCAAGTGCTTTTCCCTGTCGTATCGGGCTATTACGCCATGTTGAATGTTTGCCATAGTGCAAATTAAAGACCTATTCCTAAGTCTGTGCGAAAGAACACAATTTTTTTTGTGTTATCGATTTCAAATTGTTTAAAGCATATAAACAGAAATTATTCTTTTTCGTCTTTTATTATCTTCGTTTCATGGCTACACTTTTTATTACCGGTATTGGTACCGATGTGGGTAAAACTATTGTTTCTGCTATAGTTTGTGAGGCATTAAACGCTGATTATTGGAAACCTGTTCAAACGGGAGCAGAAGATAATCCTGATGTTATTACTGTTCAGCGCTATATTACGAATACGAAAACGGTTTGCCACCCTTCATCGGTAAGTTTGCGTTTGCCTGCCTCGCCCAATATTGCGGCTCAGGTTGAAAATACAGTCATCCAATTGAACGATGTTTCGTTTCCTTCCACTTCCAATACCCTTGTAATAGAAGGAGCAGGGGGTATTTTGGTGCCCATAAATGAGCTGCAAACCTTTGCCGATTTTGTGCTACTTCATTGTATACCTGTAATTGTGGTTGTTCGGAACTACTTGGGGTGTATCAATCATACATTGTTGACGCTTGAATATTTGAAAGCGAAGGAGATTCCGGTATTAGCAGGTATCTTTAATGGTGATTTTTCGGTTGGGGTGAAAGAAACCATTCAGGCACACAGCGTTGTTCGTTGGCTGAATATTGATGATACGCCAATGCTAAATCCTGAATTTATTCGAGCAGAAGCCAATAAAATTAGACCTTTTATATCCGATTTCAGATAAGTTGGTAATGCATACCATCACTTCAAATCTTTTCCTTATTTTTCGTCCAAATTTAACTAGACCTTGAAGAGTATTTTCACTAAAACGTTTTTCATTAATATTGCCCTAGCATTGGGTATGGTATTGATTTTGCTCCTAATTGTAAACTGGAGTTTAGGTATTTATACCCGCCACGGACAAAGCTTGGAAGTGCCGAGCGTGAAAGGGAAGAGCATGCAACAAGCCATCGATATTCTCGATGATGCCAATTTAGAGTACAAAATTTTAGATTCTGCTTTCATGGCAGATATGCCACCAAGCTCTGTGTTGGAGCAAACCCCACGTGCCGGAACAAAAGTAAAACAAGGCCGAACGATCTATCTCACAGTGAATTCCTTTAACGCACCAACAGTAGAAGTGCCCGATTTAGTCGGGAAAAGCTCCTTCAAATATGCTAAGATGCAGTTGGAAAGTTATGGTTTGAAAGTGGGAGAACCTATTTTTCAAGCTTCACCGCATCAAAATGCCTTGCTCGATATTTTAGTGAATGGAAAATCGGTTGGTAAAAACGCAAAACTTCCAAAAGGTACGCTGGTTACATTGGTCATCGGACAAGGCGTTTCTTCGGAAGAAATTCAAATTCCTTACTTGATTGGTTTAAGTTACACCGATGCGATGCAAAAATTGCGCAACGAGTTTAGTTTAAGTTTAGGTGCTTTGGTTGTAGATGATGGCGTTTCGGATACTACAAATGCAATAGTCTATCGACAAAGTCCTGATTTCAAAGTAGGTCGTAAAATTCGTGTGGGCGAAGAACTCGATCTTTTTGTGGCTAAAGAATTGCCTGCCGATATTACGGTTAATCCCGACTTTTATAATATCCAACGCGTTGATTCTACTTCCGGTGGTGAAAATGATGAAGCCGAGGACAATAATACGCCCTAATTGGCGTTTGTGAATGAAGTATTAAAATAACCCTTGCTGTTTAGCTAATAAATTGTGCTGTTCGAATGAAAAAAGTTGCTTATAAAATCGCTTGTTTGTGGGTATTTTCCCTTTTCATTATTGTTGGGTTTGCACAAACCGACAATGTGTTACCATTGCAGTATAACGCTAAGCTTTTCCATCAAAATAAATTATCGATTGCGCAATGGCATCATCGCAATTTACAAGTAGAGAATGGTAACGTACTTATTATATCCGATACTTTACCATTACCTTTTATTGATGATTTTTCGCGTAATACATTGCGTAAACGCAATTTCTTTCCAAACAATAATTTTGACACCATCTTTTACGCTTATGGCGCCTGCGATTCATTCTTAAACATTACCACAACACAAGGCCGCTATCATTTAGTGCAAACCTGGGATTATAGCTTCGATGTGTTGAACCAGAAAGTGGATTCTACACCCAAGGCTCCTATCATTTTCAATTTCTTCCCGAATACGAACAGCAATTGTTTTGATCAGCTACAAGGCACATTAACCGTTTGGCCTGAGTTTTATCACTATCGATTTGATTCTTCAAACGGTAATATTGTTGGGCAAACATTAGATACAACCTATACGGATACCATCTTAACGTATGTTGCAGAAGTCTACAAAGCACGTCTCGATAGCAATACGAATTGGGTAGATAACAATGCCTATTGGAACACAACATATCCAGTTTTTCCGCCTACCATTGGTGTAGCTACTTTGGATGGTTTGAATCAATTTGGTTTACCGTACAACAAAACATCGCCAACCACAGTGGGTGTGGCAGACTACTTAACGTCTAAGCCCATTAATTTAGGCGGATTAGCAGTTGCCGATTCAGTATATTTGAGTTTTTATTACCAGTCGCAAGGGTTGGGTGATTGGCCGAATCGAAGAGATTCATTATCCCTGGAGTTTTTCAATAGTTACACATCTAAATGGGATGTGGTTTGGAATACGGGTGGCGATACGGTTGCCCCAAGTTCCATTGCTCCATTTAAACAAGTGTTGGTGCTGGTGCCGCAAACGGTGTTGCCTATTCAGAATTACTTTTACAATGGATTCCAGTTCCGTTTCAAAAATTATGCATCATTAGCGGGTAACAACGATCATTGGCATATTGATTATGTACGCTTAAACAAAAACCGAAATTTCACCGATACTACCATTAGCGACATCGCCTTTGTATATGATGTGCCGAGCGTGTTGAAGAACTTCGATGAAATGCCCGCCAAACAATACACAGGGGCGAACGATTTAACGGATTCGCTTTTGTTATATGTGCGCAACAATAATTTTGATCAAGCAACGAATAATCCGCCTGCTACACCTTATAACATTGATGTGAATTTGCTGTATCCTGCACCTAGTGTGGTGTTTACCACTAATAACGTATTTAATGCAGAACCCTTAAAATCGATTTTACTTGATCCACGTGCGAATTATACTTTTGCAGGTTCAAGTGCAGATAGTATTTCATTATTCACAAAGGCCTCACTAGCCGTTTCGAATGTGAACCAACAAAACGATTCTCTTTTTCACGCACAACGCTTCGATAAAACGCTTTCCTATGATGATGGAAGTGCGGAAAGAGCATATGGCTTAGAAGGCTTGGGTTTGAAAAAATTCGCCTACGAGTTTAATTTGAATATACCCGATACCTTAGTTGGGTTTCAAATTCACTACACCAATATTGATGTTCGCGTGGAAGATTTAGTGCATACCTTTAACGTATGGACAAGCCTGAAACTCAATGATGTTGCTTATGTTGATACACCTCTGTATACCAGTACAAACAAAAAGCCATTATATATCGATTCAGTAAATGGATTTGCCACTTACAGATTAGATACTCCATTGTTGCTTACCGGAAAATACTATTTGGGTTGGTCGCAAACCGATACACGTAATCTGCAAGTGGGATACGATTTGAATACTACCAAAGGTCGAAATCACATGTATATCTTCACGAATGGAACCTGGAAAGCGTCTTCTTCTCCAACGAATGGCTCTGTGATGATGCGTTGTATTTTCAACGAATACAAAGGCAATTATACAACAGTAAAACATTTGGAAAAACAATCTATTGCTGTGTATCCTAATCCATCAACAGGATTATTGTATGTGGATGCGGAAGAAACTTTACAATTGAGTATTTTCAATCTAGCAGGTCAATTGATGATGCAAGAAGTGATTCATCCTCACCAAGCACTTGATATTGCAACGCTTGAAAATGGAGCATACTTTATCAAAATGTCTGATGAAAAAGGAACTTCTTTTGCTACGCAGAAGTTGATGTTAGTGAAGTAAATTATTCTCGCATCAATACCTGAATGGTATTTCTGGATATCTGACGAATCAAAATATCTTTCTCTTTTGTGAGCTTATCAATGATGCCCTGATTAAAATGGCGAATGGTTAAAAGCGATAGTTTTTCGTTTTGAACAATAGAAAAATCATTACTTAACTCATCAATAATAGCGTCTATTTTTTCTTTCTTGTAATCCACACAAATTGAGAAGCTGATGGCCGCGTTTTGCATCATATTAATGCGCAATCGCAAATCAGCAAAGGTTGAAAACACTTTACTTAAATGATCTTCTCCAATAAAAGAAAAGTCTTTTGCAGAAAACGATAACAATACCTGATTGCGTTTGTGAATAATAATTGGCGGTAAAAACGAAGTGTTGGCATTCGCTGAAATAATGCTGCCGCGTTTGTTGTAATTCACGAAAGAACGTACCTCTAATGGGATATTTCTGTTTTGAATCGGCTTAATCGTTTTCGGGTGAATAACACTCGCTCCGTAGTAGGTCATTTCAATGGCCTCAGTAAAGGTAAGTTCACTGATGAATGTGGCTTCCGGAAATTCTTTTGGGTCGGCATTCATAATACCTTCTACATCTTTCCACACGGTCATGCGCTCTGCATTCAAACAATACGAAAAAATAGCGGCAGTATAATCCGAGCCTTCTCTTCCCAATGTTGTTGTAAAATCTTCTTGTGTACAGCCTACAAAACCTTGTGTGATTACAAATCCGGTTTTAAACAATGGCGGAACAACAGTGCTGATAGCTTTCTCGGTTTTCTTCCAATCGATTTTTCCTTCTGTGTAAGCATTATCCGTAAAAACACAATGTTTAGCATCCACCAATGTATTGGTAACCGCTTGATGATTGGCAAATTCCGAAACAATAGTGGTGGAAATATATTCACCAATAGACACTACTTGGTCGTAAATGAAATTATAATTCCGGGAGTGGTTCTGCGCCAAAAAATCGATTGTCTTGTCAATGATTTTTCGAACAGCAACATCACAGGTATTGGGTTGGTTTTCGAATAATTCGCTGATAATCGCTAAGTGCTTAGTATACACAGTTTCGATACTGTTCTTCCATTCAGTATTATGCGCATAATACTCATTAATTACTTTCTCTAAATCGTTAGTGGTTTTGCCCATGGCCGAAATCACCACTACCTTTTCCTTAAATGGATTTTCTTTTAAAATAGAAATCACATTTTTCACTGCCTGTGCATCTTTCACCGATGCTCCTCCAAATTTGTAAACTTGCATAGCGCTGTCCTTCTCTTGTTATGATTGTGTTTGTAAATAATTATTGATGGTGTCTCCGTTCATTTTGCAGGTGTACCATTCCTTGTCGAAACCTGCACCTAAACTCTTATAGAACTTAATTGCATTTTCGTTCCAATCTAATACCTGCCAACGGATATGGCTTATTCCATTGTCTTGTGCGGCTCTTAAAAAAGCATTCATTAATTTTCGTCCGATGCCATACTGTCTGTAATTTTCGGTTACTACAATATCGTCTAAGAAAAAGTATTTCCCTTTCCAAGTGGAGTAGGCCGTGTAATACAAACAAATACCTACAACTGATGATGTTGTATTATCTTCAGCTACAAATGCTTGAAACGCAGGATGTTCGCCAAAACCATCTTTTAGCATTTTTTCTTCTGTATTGACAACTTCTTCAGATGCTTTTTCGAATAAAGCCAATTCACGCACCAATCCCATTATGGCCGGCACATCTTTAGGTTCTGCTTTTCGTACAACAATTTCCATAGGTCGCGAAAATAGGGTTTGACTTAATCTTTCAATAATTTATTACAAAAAAATCTGCACTTATTTTACTACAAGTCGTTGAACACCATTGTTATTCGATTGCACTAAATAGACTCCTGCAGATAGGGCAATTATCTGCCGACTATCTTTCTCTAACTCAATAACAGCAATGCGTTGTCCTAACGTATTCAAAATTTGAAAGCTTTGTTTTGCCGCACTTGTATTTGATAATGTTACCGATCCTGACGCTGGATTAGGATAAACTGTAAATGTTTTGTCCCCAGTATGTTCTTTTATACTTACAGTACTGCTAAAGGTTTCAGCCATTTTTAGGGCTTCAAAGGCATTTACCCTTCCGTGTCCCATTTCTAAATTCCATGTACCATACGGAGTGATGGTGTCGTATGTGTAGCTGCTCACTTTATCGGCAGTTTTGTTGAGAATGGCTTTAATATCTCGTGCATGGAGTCCCGGATTTAGCGATAATAATAAAGCTCCAACACCTGCGGCATTCGGACAAGCAGCACTTGTGCCGTTGAACGTTTGCGTATAGGCGCTTGTTGTAAAGCCTTTTGCTCCGGTAATATCTGTGGTTGAAATACGCACTCCAGGGGCAACTACATCCAATGTTAATCCATAGCTACTGCCCCAACTTTCTCCTGAGCAATCAGCAGGTTTTTTACGCTTATCGCACATATTGCTGGCACCAACAGCTATGGTGTTATCCAAACTTGCCGGCCATAACACAGTGGCGATATCATCGTTTCCAGCCGAGAAAAACATGGCTACCCCTTTGCCGCTTCTTGCTTGCAAAAATGCTGCATTGATTTCGTTATCCACAAGCGTTTTATCAATACTCAACACGGCAACGTATAAATCGCTTAATCCGGCTGAAGTGCTCATAATATCGGCATCTGCCACTCTCCATGCCCATGCAGAACCATTCACCAAGGCTTCGGTAGAGGTGGTGGCTTGAATGCCTATTGACCCTCCGTAATTTTTGTAATTAAAAATGCGAATTGGAATGAGTTTGCTCATAGGTGCTATGCCTGCAATTCCTTTTCCATTATCGGCCATTGCGCCTACAATACCTGCACATGCTGTTCCATGTCCGTCATTGTTGAAATTAGGTGTTGGGGCACCTTGTGTATTGCTCACTGAATCGGCCAAAGCATCGAAGCCGGGGAGAATATTGTCTACTAAATCTTCATGCAAGGTATCAACACCGCTATCCAAAATAGCTACTTTCGGAATATACGTTCCCCAATTGTATTGCCATGCCGAATCTACATTCATATCCGCATTCGGAGTGCCATTGCCTTGAACGGCTGAGCCTGTATTTTCAATGCTCCATTGGCGATTGTAATAGGTGTCGTTAGTACTTGCTTGTAATGTGAACACTTGATTAATGCTTGCATACTTTACCGCATTGTTTTGTCGAATAACAGCCAAATCGAATGCTACTTCTTCATTGCTTTTTCCGCTCGAAATCACAATGTAGTAATCAGGGATAAATGGATGCTTGTTAAGTTTTAACGTGCTATTCAATGCATACACAAATGCTTTCTCCATACCTGGGTTTAATTGCACTAGAATAGTATTAGTGTTGAACCCTAGATGTTGATCGGCTACACGTATTGGTGTTGAAAAACAGAAAGCGTTTAGTTTTTTGGCATTCACCTCTTTGGCACGTACTACTGCAAATCGATTATTCAGGTATGTAACAAATTCAATATCCTGTTGTGAACACCAAGCCGGGAAGGTTTCTTTGTTGCCTTCTGCACACAATTGTACAGCATAGTACTTGTCTTGTGCAAAGGATACTCTACTTAAAAACAATAACGCAAGGAGTAGTAAATGTTTCATGCTTTTGAATTTAGTTTTAAAGTACAATTAGTTTTAGATATTCTCACACATTCGCAATTGAAAATGAGACAGTGTTTAATTTTGCCGGAAGGAAGGTGTTTTATCTTTTAGCAACAAAGCACGTAAATCACCTATACTTCCTTTGAACACATTCGCATCAATTTTAGCACCGGTTGAAAGGAGAGAGGCTTTGTCGGTATGTTGCCAGAACTTCCATTCGCACTCATCTATATTTAAATCTTGCTCGTAGTAATGGGCTATCCAAAACGGATACTCCGAAAAATCTTCGGCCAAGTAATCCTCAATAAAATTGCGGTTGGAATAAATAATCGGTTTCATATTATAGTGTTGCTCAATCACAAGTGCATAATCTTTAACAGCCTTAACGATTTCATCTTTACTCAAGCCTTTGGTTTCTTCAATATCAATCACCGGTGGCAAATCACCTTTTTCTAAATCTACGGATTCAATAAAGTTTTTGGCCTGTTTTTTTGCATCTTTATTGGGTAACAAGTAGTGATACGCTCCACGAATGATGCCATTATCTTTGGCATTTTCCCAATGTTCGGCAAACAGCTCATCTTCCCACCATGCACCTTCTGTGGCTTTGATAAACACAAACTGAAAACGAACAGTATCGCCATTCGTTGCTATGGAAGCTAAATGCTCCCAATCAATATCAGGTTGGTAATGCGATACATCTATCCCATGAACTCCATACTGCATGGGGAAGTCAGCCGGAGAAACCTTTCCTTTATTGTGTTTACGAGCATACCAGCGATAGGCACGAAACGAATACTTAATAATAGGCTTATGAAAATAGAGGGCAATGCAAATAATTGCTATGAAATTGAACCATAAAACATACGAAGTTATACTTCGCTTCCTCCTCTTCTTTGCCATCAAATAAAAATAAAAAAATATTTGATATGTGTGTGTGCAATGGGTTTGATTGGGCGTAAAGCGCTACTGCTGTTCGGTTTGAAGAAATGCAATATTACGTTTCAATCCTGCAAATTTCGTTCGTTTAACAGCCGAATGTTTGAATAATTGTTGAAAGGTCTCTTGCTGAAGATAGAGCCAATCCTTTTTAGTCATACTCAACAAATCAGGATGGGGGTCAAACCGAGGCTCGTGATGAGGCTTTGCTTGCGCGTTAATAGGGCAAACTTGCTGACAAACATCACAGCCAAACATCCAATTATCGAATTTGCCTCTTTGGTCGGATGGCAGTATTTCATCTTTCAATTCAATGGTGAAATAAGAAATACATTTAGATCCATCAATTTGGTAAGGTGCGATAATTGCTTCGGTCGGACAAGCATCTATGCATTTCGTACATGTTCCGCAATAGTTTTTTACCGGACTATCAAAAGGTAATTCTATATCTATAATTATCTCCGCTAAGAAGAAATACGAACCCTTTTGTTTCGTGAGGATGTTGGTGTTCTTTCCCATCCAACCAATGCCGGAACGCTCTGCCCAAGCTCTTTCTAATACCGGTGCACTATCAATAAAACATCTGCCGTTGATATTTCCGGTTTGCTCACGAATAAACTGCAATAGCTGTTCTAACTTCTCTTTTACCACTATATGATAATCGGCACCATAAGCATACATCGCTATCTTTGGGGCTTGTTCATCTTTTTGTTTTTGTTCAGTAAAGTAATTATACGATAACGAAATCACTGTTTTCGCTCCTTCTACCAGTAAGCGTGGGTCGATACGTTTATCAAAGTAATTTTCCAAGTAGCCCATTTTCCCATGCTTTTGCTGATTCAACCATTGCTCTAAATAGTGGGCTTCAGCATCCAGTCGTTCGGCTTTCGAAAAACCAATATCCTGGAAACCCAACGAGGTTGCCTGCGTTTTGATATGTTGCGAGAGCGATGAAAGAATCATTAAGCATTGAATTGTAAGGAAGCGAAAGTAAAGTCTTTTCTTTAAAGCAAAGAATTTCATTGCTTTGTGCATGTGATTCAAAAAACAAATTATTTTCACACAAAATACAGAAATCAAACGCATCTTTGCAGCACATGAATCCAAATTTAGATCCGGAACAAAAACTTAATAACGAAGATCAGGAAATCGAAAGAGCCCTGCGTCCGCAACGGATCGATGATTTTAAAGGGCAGCCTCAAATCATAGAGAACCTTTTTATTTTCATCGAAGCTGCTAAGCGAAGAGGCGAGTCGTTGGATCACTTGTTACTACACGGTCCTCCGGGTTTAGGGAAAACTACATTGTCGCATATCGTTTCGCATGAAATGGGCGTGAATATGAAAATTACATCCGGCCCTGTGCTTGAAAAACCGGGCGATTTGGCGGGTTTGCTCACGAACTTGGAAACCAATGATGTGTTATTTATCGATGAAATTCACCGTTTATCGCCCGTGATCGAAGAATATTTGTACAGCGCCATGGAAGATTTCAAGATTGATATCATGATTGAAACCGGCCCTAATGCACGTTCTATCCAAATTGCGTTGAATCCGTTTACGTTGGTTGGGGCTACAACTCGTTCCGGTTTACTAACAGCACCCTTGCGTTCGCGTTTCGGAATTACCTGTCGTTTGGAATATTACAATGCTGAAGTCCTGTCGAATATCATCAAGCGATCTTGTGCTATTCTAAAAGTAGAAATTCAGGAGCAAGCAGCATTTGAGATTGCCCGCAGAAGTCGTGGTACACCACGTATTGCCAACTTGTTGTTGCGCAGAGTGCGCGACTTCGCACAAATTAAAGGCAATGGAACTATTACCCTCGAAATTGCTAAATATGCGCTAGAAGCATTGAATGTAGATGCGCATGGTTTAGATGAAATGGATAATCGTATCATCTCTGCTATTATCGAGAAATTTAAAGGCGGACCGGTTGGACTTACTACCATTGCCACTGCCGTTGGTGAAGAAGCAGGAACCATCGAGGAAGTATACGAGCCTTATCTTATTATGCAAGGATTCTTAAAACGAACACCACGCGGACGAGAAGCCACTGATTTGGCATACAAACATATTGGAAAGATTCCTCCTGCGATGAATCATTCCTTATTTAGTTAAAATCAGCTAAACATAATTTTACTTTTTTTGTTTATACCTCAACAAAATGAAAAGCCATGCGTTTTAATCTTTTATTCTTTTTTACGTTAATTGGAACAGTTGTTAACGCTCAAACGGGTATTATCAAAGGGGTTGTGATTGAATCAGGTGGAAAGAAACCCGTTGAATTGGCAACTGTTGTTATTGAAGGAACATCCATTGGTGCCCAAAGCGATGAAAACGGTAAGTTTATTATCGATAAACTTACACCGGGTACTTATAACTTGAAAGTGACGTCCATTGGGTTTACCTCAAAAACTATTTTTGAAGTTGGGGTTACCAATTCCAAGCCTGCAGAGTTGGAAATTGAATTGGATAACAGTACCCAAAACCTAAATGAGGTTGTGGTGAAAGCCAATCCATTTGTGCGCAGAGAGGAAAGTCCAATTTCCATTCGTTCCTTGGGTTTAGATGAAATTCAACGTGCGCCAGGGGCCAATCAAGATATTTCCAGAGTGGTACAAACCTTGCCGGGTGTTGGCTTCAGCACAGGCTTTAGAAACGATATTTATATCCGTGGAGGTTCATCAGCCGAGAACCGTTTTTTTATGGATGACATCGAAATTCCGAATATCAACCACTTTGCCACACAAGGCTCGTCCGGTGGGCCGGTAGGTATGATCAACGTTGATTTCATTCGCGATGTAAACTTCTATTCCGGAGCTTTCCCTGCCAACCGCGGAAATATGCTTGGCTCCAGTATGGATATTCGTTTGCGCGATGGACGTGATGATCGCTTCGGATGCTCAGTGCGCTTAGGTTCTAGCGAGGCTTATTTGACGATGGAATCGCCTTTGAACAAAAAGAAAAACGCTACTATTTTGGCCTCTTTCCGTTATTCTTATTTGCAATTATTGTTCAAAGCATTAAAATTATCGTTCTTACCTACCTATACCGACCAACAGTTTAAAATTAAATGGAAACCTACTAAACAAGACGAGTTCACGGTTTTATGGTTGTCTTCAGCCGATTATTTTAAATTGAATTTAGCGGCCAACTCTACTGAATCGCAACGTTACCAATTGTCGATTTTACCCGAATATAATCAATGGAGTTACATGGTAGGTGCGAAGTATAACCGCTATTTCGAGAATAATTCCTACTTGCAAGTGGTGGCGAGTCGAAATATGCTCATTAACAAATACGTTAAGTTTAAAGATAATGATCGCTCCCAAGTGCAAACTACCGATTATAAATCAACGGAATCGGAGAATAAGTTGCGTATCGAGTATACCGGACGAAAAAATGGATTGAAATACAACGTGGGTATAGGGTATGAGTTAGCGCGTTATTATAATAAGAGTCGCTTTGCTGTGCCTTTCGGAGTGGTGAATTACGAAACGAAATTCGTTGTACATAAATACAGTTTATTCTCGCAAGTGAGTAAGAGTGTATTTAAAGAGCGTTTAGCCTTATCGTTGGGTGTTCGCTTTGATGGCAATAGTTACAATAGTTCTATGGCTAATATTGTTAATCAAGTTTCGCCACGGTTTTCATCGTCATTGTCAATTACAAAGGATCTGCACTGGAATACCAATGTAGGCTACTATCACCAGTTACCGCAATATACTGCTATGGGATTCAAAGATACCAGTGGTACCTTAGTTAACAAAAGCACGCTCACCTACAGCAGAAACTTGCATGTAGTAACTGGGTTTGACTATGCCACTAAATGGAACGGCCGATTTTCCTTAGAAGGTTTTTATAAGCAGTATTTCAATATGCCGTTCTCGGTTCGCAATCAAGTAAGCTTAGCCAATCTTGGCGGTGGTTTTGGTGTGTTGGGAAACGAAGCTGTAACCTCAACCTCTGAGGGTAGAGCTTACGGTATGGAATTTTTATACGAACAGAAATTGAAAAAAGGATTTTATGGAACTTTTGCTTACACACTTTTCTGGAGCGAGTTCAAAGATAAAAACGGCAATTATGCACCGTCTTCGTGGGACTCTCGACATATCTTAACTTTTTCTTTGGGTAAGAAATTCAAGAAAGGGTGGGAGTTAGGCGGAAGATTACGCTCTCAAGGTGGATTCCCTTATACTCCAACCGATGTAGCTACATCATCCCTCATTCCGGTGTATAATGCACAACCGGAAGGTGTTTTAGATTGGAATCAATTGAATCAATCACGGTTGAATTTCTTTTATGCATTTGATTTGCGCGTAACCAAAAAATGGGCGTTTAAGCAATGGGGACTAGAGTTGTATCTCGATTTACAAAACTTAACGTTGTCGAAAGTTGATCAACAACCTACTTTTGTTTTAGATTATGATGTGAATGGCAACCCGCAAATTGACCCTTCCGATCCAACACGTTATAAAACAAAGTTACTTACCGATGATCGAAAACTTGGCACATTACTACCTGCCATTGGGATTGTAATTACGTATTAATACAAGGCTCATTTAAAGGTAAAATCCTTGTTCTACCTCAAAGGTATATGGGGCTTTGAATGTCCATATGTTTTTCAATTCTCTAACTTGTAGTTTTCGCCATGTGGTGCTCGTTTCTTCAACCGACATATTTCCTTTAGTCGTTTTCACTCTATTGGTCATAAAGTTGTAACTTCTGGTTTCTGTTTCTCCGGTAGCACGATGCAGGGAATAGCTATCGGCTCCAATCAATTCAAAGATGTAATTCTGGTAGCGAAACTTGTAAGTGCTTTTACTCATTTCATATGTTCCCCAACTAAACCATAAATGAAAATCTATGGACAAAACCCCGTTTACAATTCCGATGTCATCAAATGGATCATCGCGATAGGGATTATCGTGATTCAGAATAAACGTACTATTCTGAATCAGAAGTTTGTATTGCTTAAGTGTTGGGTCGTAAAAAGCAATGGCTAGAATTCGAGGTTTTGTAACTACGGTATCGTTTCCATCCTCATCACTGTTCACAAGCTTTACACTATCTTTGTATTGAAGCACAATGGCATAATCTGCTAAACCATCTCTATTGAGATCCCCATGGGCTGATTTCAATAATGTCCAGTCTTTGGGCACAAACAAACTGTCATCGTTTGCACTTTCAGGTAATTGTGGGTAGCTAAACGATTGTCCATAGGCATTTACTAAGAATAGACAAACAACAACAAGGGTGGTTAAACGCATTACATTGTAATTTTATGAATATAAAAGTAAAAGAATACTTTTAACTACAATGTTATTTCTTGTCCGAGTATGTCAAATGCCCGAATAGCAATTGTATTACAAGGTGTTGTGGAAAATTCTTCTCGAAAAAGGGTCCAAACCATTTTATCTCTTGGAATATCTATTTCGTCTTTGAATCTTCCTTTTAAGGTAGCTTCCAATTGGTAGCCTAATTTTTGAGGAATGTTGAAACTGTCTGTATTTCGCGAATCGCAATGAATTTCGATACGTGCCCAATTTTCAATGCTGAACGCTACTTTGGTTAATGCCCGAACGGCTTCTGTGGCGTACCCATTATGTACCTGATTTACATTTATCCAATAGCCAATCTCACGGGCATCTTCGCCCACTCTGTTATGAAATCCGGTAGAACCAATAAGTATTTGTTCTTCTTTATCAAAAATACCGAAAGTGTAATCGATATCATTGTCGAAGTTCGCCCGCATTTTACGAATGCGTTCTAATTTTGCAGGCACATCTTCCGGTTCGTTTTTTATCCATGGCATCCACGGACGAAGATGTTCAATACTTTCGTTTACCGATTGCCATAGTAAGTGGGCGTCAGAAGGCTGATAGCAACGAATAACTAATCGTTCGGTTTCAATGCGATATGTTTTTATCGAAGACACACGCAATTAACGAATCAAGGTAATGTTACCGGAATGATAGACTGTTTTATTCGTTATCGTATTTTGAACACTGATATAGTACACATAAACACCAACAGGCTGTTTGCTATCGCGGAATGTTCCATCCCAACCCGGCTCAACGGCTGTAGATTCAAATATTTTTTCGCCCCAACGGTTATAGATTCTGAATTCTTTCGTTACCAAATTCGGCATTAAAATCGGACGATATAGATCATTTACGCCATCTCCATTTGGTGTGAATGCCGTTGGCATGGCAAATTTTGTATCTGGTTCTATAACATTTACAATAATGCTGGAAATAGCAGTGCAATAAGCATCTTTTACAACAACTTGATAGGTTGTATTGGATTCCGGTTTAACTACAATATTATTGCCGGTATTACTGCCTACAACATATTGTGAAGGTGTCCAAACATAAGAATTAACAAGGCCTGATGTATTGGCATTTAACTGAACACTTTCTCCGAAATTTACAGGCAATGTCCCGTTCGATTCAGTAATGTTTACCGATAAGGTTCTGATACCTATAATCACTGTACGTTCAACACTGTCACAACCTTGTGCACTAGAAATCGAATTGTTTAATGTTGTGTTTTGGGTGTATACTGTTCCATTATAGGTAGCCTGATTACAGGAATCGATACGAATGGTATCCAATGTTACCGTTATAACATTCAAATTGGTAGTAATAAAACTATCGCACCCAAATACAGTTTTTAGTGTATCTGTATACAGTCCACTCGTGCTTTGATTCGCACCACCTGCAAAGTAAGTTTGACCTTGATTGATGCACACGTTAACTGTCTCGTAATATTTAAACGAAGAAATCGCAATGTTCATTACATTATAAATACTATCACAACCTTGTACCGAAAAAACAGTATCTCGAACGACCGTTGATGAATTATAAGTAGTGCCATTATAGGTATATGGATCACAAGATTGAACACTATTGCTGTCAGTAGAAGGACTTATCACATTCAAATTCAACACAGTTACACTGTCGCAACCGGAAGCTAATTCAACGGTGTCGCGATATACGCCTGTTGTAGTATGGTTTACCCCACCGGTAACATAGCCTTGACCGGAAAGAATACAAGCCGAAATATTTGCGGTTACAATTTGATTGTTGATCGCAATTGCAAAGTTATTGTATACACTATCGCAACCCAATACCGATTTAACGGTGTCTTTTACTACGGTAGAAGTGGTGTACGTAATTCCTTTGTAAGTATATTGTTTACAAGCTTGTACGGCATTATTATTATTGAAAGGAGTAATCACTTTCAAGTCTGTAACAATGATACTGTCGCAACCTGAAGTCAAGGCAAATGTATCGCGATAAATGCCTGTTGTAGTTTGATTTGCTCCACCAACAAAATAGCTTTGCCCGTTGTTAATACAAACCGAAGTGTTATAAATGGATGAGTTATTATTGATGGTAATATTCGCAATAGTATACACACTATCGCAACCTAACGCTGATTTTAATGTATCGCTCACAACAGTAGAAGCAGTATACGTTGTTCCATTATAAACAGTACTGTTACATGCAACAATAGGAATGTTTACCGTTTGTTTACTTACTACCTGAAGCACATGAATCAACTTGTCGGAACAAATTCCATTGGGAATAAATTCCATGTAAATCCCTTGGTTTTTTTGATAAACACCCGCAATTAGAATGCTGTCGCCTGTATTAATACAATGGTAGACATAATTGGTAGATGTAGTAATTACATTGATTTGCGAAGTACGAATAATACTGTCACAACCCAAGCTGCTTTTAGTTGTATCTACCACAGTGGCTGAAGCATAATAGGTATTGCCGAGGAATAAAATCGAATCACATACATCGAAAATCTGACTTGTGGTGATAGCTTTATTTACGGTGATGGATACTGTATTTGTATCCGGGCAATAACCATTACTTATTGCTGTATAGGTAATTGAATTGGCAGGATTAGATGCTACCGGTGTTAAACAAGTAGTACATGTCAATGAAGTTGCCGGAGAAAACACTACTGAAGGCACATTGGATGCGTTCAATTGCACCGACTGGCCAAAGCATATCGTGGTATCTTTAGTGAGAACAATGGTATCAATATTGAAAACGGTTATTCTAACGGTATCCGCTCCAACACAGCCTATACCATAGTTTGCCGTAACAGTGTAATCGGTTGTAACAGTTGGAGATAACACCGGATTAGCAATCGAAGGGTCTGAAACATTTGCCGAAGGCGACCAATTATAATTGCTTCCGCCACTCGCTAAACCATTTAAACTTGTTCCCGCACAGATACTATCATCTAGTCCTGCATTTACAGTATTCGTGTATTTATTATAAATGATGGTATCTTGAATACTATCGCCACACCCTAAATACCCTTTCAAATAGAAAGTAATTGGAAATACATCTGTCCCGGAAAGTGAATAATTTGTAGTTAACGAATCTTTTTGCGAGAAGGTTCCTGTTCCTGCTGTAGCCCATGAAGTATATTTAACGCCACTCACGCTTCCTCTTAAACTTACAAGCGTTGCAGTAGGGCAAACACTTGTGTCATTTCCTGCAAAAACAGAAGAAAATGGTATTGCAGCCTGACAACCATTATTATAGTAAGAAGCATTTCCTGCAAAGTTATATAATACTGCCCCACCGTCTTGCATACCTATGGTTCCATTTTGGCGAATAAGCAAAGAACGATCGTAGGCAGCTGTATCACTACAACCTCCTGTATAATTGAATATAAGCGTTCTTAATGCCGAAGTTCCATTATAATTCGCAAAATGACCAAAAGTATTCCCGGCACATTGAAATACAGCATATATAGTATCCGTTAAATCGGCAAAAGAGTTAAAGGCCACATTCATATCGGCACTGGTAAAGAAGATAACCTGCTTGTATGGAGGAATAATCCCTGCAGGTGGTTCTAAGATTCGACCGCATTTTAAAATGGTTTGATTCAAGGAATCTACCTTTAGCGCAGTAGTAGCATTCTGACAAAAGCCATTGAAACCGTTATTCGGCCATGTTACTGTAATACTGCTGATATTGATGGGATTAGGTCCCGTTAGTACACGTACCTGCTCGTTGGCTCCTTCAGGTGTTCCGCAGGCATCCACCAAAATACTCTGAATTTCAAAACATTTTGTTGGTAATTGTGCTTTTACAGTAGTGGAGAACAGTAAAGAAACTAAACTTAGGAACAGATATATTTTTCGCATATTATTTTTGTCTTTTAAAGACCGCCAAAGGTAGCTTTTCGTTGCTTATTCTCCATGAACATTTTATGAACCAAATGTTAAAATCCACTTAATGGACTCCTTTCCGATAGAAACGGAACAACGCTTTAGATTCTGTTATAATATAATCGTAGGCTTCATACTTCTCATCGCGCCAATTTTCAAGTTTTTCGCAGATTTCCTTCAAAATGGCTGTTTTATCTTCCCCTGCATTTACCTCGGCCATCAGTAACTCATCAGCCAACTCGGTAAATCCATTGCGGATAAGCGTTTTTTTGATCACAGAAAGTGTATGTGGATAGTTCATGAAGCGTAAATCTACTGCATAAATAAACATTTAAATAAGAATTAAGTTTTCTATGCTTAAACGTATGTATTATTGCACCCATTATGGCAAAAGAGGTAAAACGTAAAGTTTCGGGAGACGAAATCAAGAAGGCACTCAGTATTTATCGATTTATTCTTCCTTATAAGTGGCAATTTATTATTGGGTTGGTATGTTTGGTGGTGTCCACTTCAGTTGTAGCCATTATTCCGGTAGGTTTCGGGAAATTGATTGATGCGGCCACGTTAAACTCGATGAAAGGCGATAAGTTGCTTGAAATAGGCTTGATTTTGGGCCTTACCCTTTTAGTACAAGCTGTTTTTTCGTTTTTCCGTATCTATTTATTCGAATATGTAAGTCAACATGCCATGGCTACTATTCGCAAAGAGGTGTACGAAAAAATTATTACGCAACCCCTCTATTTCTTTGAATCGCGCAGAGTAGGGGAGTTAACGTCTCGCATCACTACCGATATTGCTCAATTACAAGAGTCGTTCTCGTTAAACTTGGCCGCTTTTGTTCGTCAATTGGTGTTGCCTATTGTTTGTATTCCTTTTCTGCTCACCATTTCCACCGAACTCACGTTTTGGATGTTGGGTACTTTTCCGTTAATGATTTTGATTGCTGTTATTTTCGGAAGATATATCCGTGCCCTTTCTAAATCGGCTCAAGATTCATTAGCGCAAACCAGTGTTATTGTGGAAGAAACCTTTCAAGGAATTGATGTGGTAAAAGCCTTTACTAACGAGCGTTTTGAAGCGGGAAGATATGGTGTTTTGAATGATAGTGTTATAGGGATCTTCCTAAAAGCCGCTAAATTCCGCGCTGCATTTGTTTCCTTTATCATTTTTGCCATGTTTGGGGCAATTGTTGTTATTGTTTGGAAAGGCTTATCGCTAGTAGCGGCCAACGATATTACATTCGGAGAACTCGTTAAGTTTCTATTGTATACTGTATTCATTGGCGGGTCTTTGGCCGGATTAAGTGAAAGTTATGCTGTAGTGCAGAAAACGGTGGGTTCATCAGAACGGATACAAGAAATTTTAGCCTTAGATGAAGAAATTAAAACAGAGGATGCTTCTCTCTCGGTAAATATTGAAGGGGATATTGAATTCAACAATGTTTCCTTCGCATATCCATCTCGTCCCGATCAATTGATTTTGGAAGATATTTCTTTACACGTTAAGCCGGGCGAAAAGGTGGCTTTAGTTGGTCCAAGTGGTTCCGGGAAATCAACTATAGTGAAGCTTTTGGCTAAGTTGTATACAATCCAAAGTGGAACAATTAGTATTGATGGAAAGGATATCGATTCATTTAATATCACTTCTTTACGAAAAAATATAGGCACTGTACCGCAAGATACCATGCTGTTTGGCGGAACCATTCGCGAAAATATTGCCTACGGAAAAATTGGCGCAACCGATCAAGAAATTCAGGATGCTGCACAAAAGGCTTTTGCTTTAGATTTCATTATGCATTTCCCTGATGGCATGGAAACAATAGTGGGCGAGCGGGGTGTGAAGTTATCAGGCGGACAACGTCAGCGTATCGCTATTGCACGTGCCATCTTACGCAATCCTAAAATTCTATTGTTAGATGAAGCTACATCGGCACTCGATTCAGAATCGGAACGCTTAGTGAAAAGTGCCTTAGATGAATTGATGAAAGGTAGAACGACCTTCATTATTGCGCATCGCTTATCTACTATTCGAGAAGCCAACAAAATTATTGTGATGAACAAAGGCAAAATTGAAGAAGTAGGCACTCACGAAGAACTTACAGCTAAAGGCGATGGACTCTATACCTACTTGCTGAAATTGCAGTACGCGGAGTAATTTATTGTCCAATTATTTTCATTAATTTAGTGAAGGAATAAACACATTATGAAACAATTGTTTTCAATCTTATTGATTTGTTTTTCGTTTAGTTTCATAATGGCACAAGAAAAGTATGTTTCTGTAACACCGGAGTTAGAAAAACGTTTTTTATCTGATAGCATTAACATAGTAATAGGTGTGCCTTCTATTTATTACGTGAAGTATTGTAGCCTTATTCTTACAAATCCTATCGGTGGTGTATTTCGGACAAATTACAATACAAATTCAAATGCAACTAAAATGCTTCGTCAATTTATAGCATTACATGAAAAGGGTAGCAAAATTATTTTTGCAGACATTGAAGTATTAAAAGGGGATCGAAAATTGAAGCTAGCAGAACAGTATTATATTTATAAATAATTTTCGATACTTACTCTACCGCAAATCGTTTAGTAATCAGGTTTTCACCACTCTTAATACACAGCACATACATGCCGCTGTTGATATCGGGAATTGCTACCTTGAAATTTTGCTCACCTACAGTGCCTTTAAAATTCATGGTTTTCACCACTTTCCCTTGAACATCTAGAATAGAGCATTCCATTCGTTCAGTATTATCGCTTTTTACCGAAAAGTTAAGTTGCTGATCGGAAATTGGGTTGGGGAATACATTCAATTGAAAGGTGAATTCCTCCACATTTTGTATAGCGTTATACACCAAGTCAAATTCTCTCCAACAGCCTCGACTATCGGTAACACGAACCGAATAAAATTGCCCAATCACTAAGGGTGAATAATAGTTGGCCGTTCCTCCATTGGCCCAATCATAAGTATATGGCGGAAAACCTCCGGTAATATTCGCAATCAAACGATTGCCCGATTTTGAAAAATTGTTGTTAATAGGAGCATAGCTGTTTACTGTAAACTGAGAAATAACTTCTTGTCCGCTGCTATCGTTTACAGTTACATTATAGGAGCCGGCAGTCAATCCGGTTATACTTTTTGTACTATCGCCTGTTGACCATTTATATCGATATGGCGCGGTTCCCGATACCGGGTTCAATACAATACTGCCATCATCGGGCAAACCGCAATAGATATCTTTAACTGCTGCGTTTAGGCGAATAGGAGAAGTTTTAAAAGTAGTGGGGCTGTTGAATCGGTTGCAGTTGTTGTTGTATGCAACAGGCATTACTCGATATCTATAGGCTTTATTCACTGCTAAATTTCGAACAGCTACAAAAGTGTCGCTAACGGCAATGTCCACTAAGGGTTGAATGCTGATTCCGGGAATTTCTAAAATATAGAATTGCGCACCGTCTACTTTATGCCATTTGAAAAAGGCATAATCTGCAGCAATATTCGAATCATTAGCCGTTGGTGTAATTACTTTTACCGTATCTAAAGGCACAAAACCGGTAAACGAATTATTGACCAAATTTGCACGTTGCGATTGAATGGTTCCGTACATGTATCCTTGTTGATCGGGACTGAACTTTTTGTGACAGCCATCATTCGCATACGACATGTAAAACGCTCCGTCTAATACAGTTCGATATAAATCACCATTAGGGTCGGTTTGATTGCCGTTGTATGGACATGTCCATCGATAATCTAAAAAATCGGCAGGGGTATCGCAGAAATAATCTCCGGCATTCGCACAGTTTGTTCCATTCACAAATTCTACACCACCCCAACTTTCAAACGTGTGCGGAAGTCCGCAGTAGTGTCCCATTTCATGTGTTAGGGTTGTTGTGCCTGTTCCGTAACAATTTTCGTTGATGAAAATACCTCCGCCATTGGGTCCCGAATTCGGGAAATAGGCGTAACCGCACACCCCTGCCGGATTTTTATTTACGTATATATTGCATACATCATCCACATTAAAGGAATTCATAATGTCATCTCCTGTAGAAAAATCAGCGAATTGATAGTAGTCATCATTAAAGAATGAATCTATGCCCACAATATAAAACTGGATTTTGGAGGGAAGGAAATTCTGATTCAGTTCGCAATGGGATGCCAATACCTCGCTCAATCGTTTGACACCGCTTTTATCCGATTTTCCTATTATGTGATAGAACACCGGAATGTGTAATGTATTTACCCTAGCGGAAGGCGACTGTTTTCGGGCTTCTGCAATTAGGGCAGGATATTTTGATAAATAAGCCGGGTCGCTTAATGTACCGCAAAAATTACTTTGTCCTTGTACTAGCCAATGAATTCCTAAAACAAATAATAGCGTTAGTGTCTTCCTCATACTACAAAAGAAATAAAAAAAAGAATACTGCGTTGAAGAAATCGGAACGCAAAATGTGTCCTCTGAAAATTATAGCGTTCGGAATTGTTAAGGAATTTTGTGAGATACCTATATATACATTGTTTACATTTAAAATAAAATTACCCGAATGCAGGAAATATTAAGCGAGTTGAATGCTTATGTTCAGCACAAAGATTACCAACTTTACAGACGAAGATTGTTGGATGCCGCATACGAAACCCAAAATGATACCCTAATCGATGAAGCCATTGGCTGGAGTTTACAAACCCCTAAAGAAGAGGGCGACAATACTTTGGCGTGGTTGAATTCCGGAACTCGTTTACTGCAAAAAGTAGCTGAAAAAATACAACATGCCGGTCCGGCTAAACGTGTGCAATTGGTGAAAGCCGATAATTTGACGAAGCAATATGCCAAGAGCGTTTTTAGCTTAAAACCTTTTCATGTTGAAATTTACTCCGGTGATATTATTGGTATTGTTGGAGAGAATGGTAATGGGAAAACAACATTGTTGCGGTGTTTGGCCGGGCAATTACAAAAAAGTACAGGTGACATCAGCTATTTTGGGATTGAATCATCAGACGATTTCTACAGTATTAAGCATAAGGTAGCTTTTATTCCTCAGCGCATTCCGCGTTGGTTTGGCCTGTTAAAAGATAACCTGCATTTCAGTGCAGCCATCAGTGGTATTCATGGCAAAGAAAACGATCGCATGGTGCATTTTATGTTAGAGCGATTGAATCTTACAAAATTCGCCAATCTTACTTGGGATAAAATTAGTAGTGGTTATCGAACCCGTTTCGAAATTGCCCGTATTTTGTTGCAAAAACCCAATCTCCTTATCTTAGACGAACCACTGGCAAACTTAGATATTCATGCGCAACAAACGTTACTCAGCGACTTGCAATTTTTAGTAAAATCGCCAACCTTGAACTTGGGAGTAATATTAAGTTCTCAACAACTGCACGAAGTTGAAAAGGTGGCCGACAAAGTGTTGCTCATTAAAGACGGGAATTGTTTCTGGAATAATGATTTGATGACAGAATCGGATATCGGTGAATTGGTTGTTGAGCTGGAAACAACAACCGATAGAACGCATTTAGCGGCAATTCTACCTCCATCTATTGCTATAGCTTTTAATGGTAATTTTTATACACTTTCCGGTCATTTCACAGCCAAAGAATTGCTGGCTACGCTTTCCGAAAAGAATGTTGACGTGCTCTATTTCCGCAACATTACCCATTCCACAAAACGTTTTTTTTAGTCCCTACTTTTAATTTAGTTTATGAATAGCAATAAATTCATTCCGTCATTCTTGCACCGCATCGACAACTATTTGTTGAAAAATAAACCGGCTGTATGGAGTACACGCATTCATTTTGTAGCCTTCTTTATAGCAGTTGTTACCGGTGTTTTATTGGCCTTACTGTTGTTTGTCAATAAAGATCCAAGGGAGTCCTCTGATGAACTCACATGGGTGTTATTAATATCTATTTTAGTGATACTTTCTGTTGTGATTTATCTTATGTATCTGCTCCGATTTAATGTGTTCAAACGTTTTGGCGAGTGGGATACGAAGGATAGCTTATTCAGCTTTTTGTTTTTTATGCTCACCTTTGCCGGTATTTATTTTTGGGGGGCTATTCCTTCGATTACAGAGTATGTTATAGCCAATAATAAATACAATTATGAGGAGTTAATTAACGATCAGAATCGCTACAATACTTCTATTGCTGTTGTTGAAAAAGATTCTTTGAAGTTTTATGTTGCGGTTGACGATACGGTTGTACTTGATACAACAGCGAATGTTTACGATAGAAATGTGGACAACAGCGATGAAACAACTACTTATGTGGAAGCAACTGCTTCACCAGCAGTGCAGGTTTCTAAAAATGCTGAACGTGAGACTTTAACCGCAACTCCTCCGCGAAAAACGACCATTTACCGCGACTCAGCGCAATATTATAATATGTTGCAACAAAGCGATAGTGTTCGTGTTTTAAGCGATACTTCATTTGTTGAATATATTATTCCGGATTTTCGTTTTTGCGGACAGCAAAGTTACAGTTCGAGGTATAATCGTGGGTCAGACGAACCCGATTCAATAGAATGGTCTAATCTTCGATTGTTTTATGAAGTGTTAGATGCCGTGAAGACACAGCAAAAAGATACCTGTAATGCCATTATCGCTCGCATTCAGAATAAATACCTTATTCATGAGGATCGCGAAGATTCTTCGGTTCGTTCCTTCGATCTCTACACATTGAAATATAAAAAAGAGTACAACAAGCCTTCTTATAGCGAGTATATCAACTATAAACATTATACCGGTGGAATCGAAAACAGAATCGATCATATTCGCGATAGAAAACGACAATGGAACAGTACCCATACTAGTCAAAAACTGCATTTGTTGTTTTATCTTTCAATGTTTTCTGCCCTGTTCCTGTGGATGTTCCGTCACAATCATAGAAAGCCTTTCTTTCTTAGTTTTCTAGTGGGCGGACTGCTATTTTTATTTTCATCTATATTCATGATTCTCACGAATTCCCATACGGATGGCTTTTTCTTCCTAGCCGCTTTCTATTACCTCTTGTTTACGGTTATAGCGTTGTTTATTTTAAGACTTAAAACACAAAAGAATTTGCCGCTCATTTCGCTTAACTTCATTGTGCTGACAACCTTTTCTATTCCCGTGTTTTGTGTATCAGTTTGGTATCGAAACCAAGAGCGCTATAATCTTACGCAAGATGCAAGAAACAGTTTGGAACTTAAATTCCAACACTATTTGGTTTTATCCGAATATATTGGGTTTGCATTATTAATACTGGGTATTTATTTTGTGTTTAGCCGACTCTACAAGAAATGGATTGCACTACCCGAGGAATAAACGCTTCACTTGAAAAGTTAATAATGGGGCTTAAACAACTGATATTTATCATTTTGTCTGATTCTCATTTTTATTTCTTGCAAATTCATTTACGTTTGCATCGCATTTTTAAAAATTAAATCAATTAATAGTATGAAAATAACTGTAGTAGGTGCCGGAGCTGTTGGTGCTACCTGTGCTGATAACATTGCAAGACGTGAATTGGCGGAGGAGTTGGTATTGTTAGACATCAAAGAAGGTATTGCCGAAGGTAAGGCAATGGATATGATGCAAACCATGACCATGAACGGCTTCGATACAAAAGTAATCGGTTCAACGAACGATTATTCTAAGACAGCCGGATCTTCAGTTGTTGTTATTACTTCAGGTATTCCGCGTAAACCGGGCATGACACGTGAGGAATTGATTGGAACAAATGCTTCTATTGTTAAAGGAGTAACTGAAAATATTTTGAAATATTCCCCGGATGCCATCATTGTAGTTATCAGTAATCCTATGGATACTATGACCTACTTAGCTTTGAAAGCAAGTGGCTTACCGAAAAACAGAATTATTGGTATGGGTGGTATATTAGATAGCGCTCGTTTCAAATATTATTTGTCACAATCTTTAAACTGCTCTGCAAACGACTTGCAAGGTGTGGTTATTGGCGGACACGGAGATACGACCATGATTCCATTAACTCGTTTAGCTACATTGAATAGTTTGCCTGTTTCTAATTTGTTGAGCGCAGAGCAATTGAGCCAAATTTCAGCCGATACTATGGTTGGAGGAGCTACATTAACTAAATTCATGGGTACTTCAGCTTGGTATGCCCCGGGTGCAGCAGGAGCAATCTTAGTAGAAAGCATCGTGCGTGACGAGAAAAAAGTGTTCTCTTGCTGCGTTTCTTTGGAAGGCGAATACGGACAAAGCGATATCTGCTTAGGCGTACCGGTAGTGATTGGTAAAAATGGTTGGGAAAAAATTGTTGATTACAAATTAACGGCTGATGAGCAAGCGGCATTCAACAAAAGTGCTGACGCTGTTCGCAACATGAACGAAGTGTTGAGTACTTTGAGTTTATAATTCATTGTCTTTTAAAATAGTCAAAAGCTGTGGCATAAGCCACAGCTTTTTTGTTAATATGTCTTCAAACACTTAATTTAATCTTTATATTTACGCAAAACAAACAAACATGGAAAACTCGAATAGTGGAAGTAAGCGAATTTATATGGCAATAATTGCCGTATTGTTATTGATAAACGGTATTGCCGGCTACTTGCTTTTCAACGAAAACAAGGAAAAGAAAGTAAAGATCGATGAGGTTGCGAAATTAGATACTGATTACAAAGCTCTTAATGGTGAGTTCGATGCGGCAAAAGCTGAATTGGAAACGTTGAAAGGTAAGAATACTGAGTTGGATGGCATTATTGCTGAACGTCAGGCTACAATTGAAAAATACCAAGGTCAATTAGCTGAAGCTCAACGCAAAGGTAACTTGAGCAATGCAGAAGTAAAAAAATACAAAGATTTAGTAGCACAATTGCAAGGCGAAAACGCACAATTGCAAACAAAAATCAAAGAATTGACCGATCAAAACCAAGAATTATCAGCTAAGAACCTCGAGTTAGATAAGACATTATCTGCTGAAAAATCTACAACGGCTGCTCTTTCAGAAGATAAAAAGAATTTAGCTAAAAAAGTAGAGTTAGGTTCTTTGTTGCAATTGCAGAATCTTAAAGTAGAAGGTATCCACAAAAAAGGAAACGGTAAAGAAGTTGTAAAATCTAAAGCTAAAGATTGTGATTACCTAAAAATCAGTTTTGCTACAGGTGAAAACAAAATTTTGGAAGCGGGTAACTTGGCATTGTATGTTCGTATCATCAATCCAAAAGGTGAAACTATTTCTGTTGGCGATCAGGGTTCAGGAACATTGAAAATGGCTGATTCAGGACAAGATGTTCAATACTCTAAAAAAGTAGATACAGACTGGGCTCAAGCAAGTAAAAACTTAGCGATTGAGTGGTCACAAAACATTAAAGATCCGGGAACTTACAAAGTAGAAGTATACCAATCAGGTTATGTGGTGGGTAAAGGTGCTGTCGATTTGAGATAAGTCATGATTTAACGATATGGAAAGGCTGTTTTTTCGAAGACAGCCTTTTTTTATTGCCATATACATTCATATTTATATTTTAGAGGCAGATGAACACAATAAAAGCAATAGCATTCCGTTTCGTACTAAATTTTTCGCTAGTGAGATATATCACCTCCTTGTTACTTATTTTCTTGAGTTCAGCATCTTTTGCCCAGGTAGGAGGTACTTATGCTTATGCATTCTTATCAAACGCTACTTCATCTCGTGTTACAGGATTGGGCGGAATGAATATCACCATCTCCGATTTTGACCCTTCCGTTCAGCTTTCAAATCCTGCTTTATTAAACCCGACTATGCATCGGCATATTTCGGTGAGTCAGATCATTCAACCCGGTGGTATTAATTTCGGTAATGTAGCCTATGTACACGACTTTAGAAAGTATGGCACATGGGGCTTCGGGGTGCAATATGCTGCATATGGAAGTATTAAAACTACTGACGAAACTTCAAACATAACCGGGGATATGAACCCGGGAGAAGTCAACATTTACGGAGGCGGTTCCTATCGTTTCGGAAAGTTGTTTTCTGTTGGCGCGAATTTGAAAATAGTTACTTCACATTTGGCGCAATACACTTCAGTGGGGATGGCTGCCGATTTTGGCGCAACTGTTCGCGACCCTAAAAACATTGTTTTATTTTCTATTGCCGCCAAAAACTTAGGTGGTCAGTTGAAGTCCTATACAGATACCAAAGTAAAAGAACCGATTCCGTTTAATTTACAAGCCGGACTATCGTTTGGATTTAAAGAAGTGCCTATTCGCGTGCATTTCAACATGCATGATCTCACGAATTGGAATCTCCGTTATTCAAATCCGGCCGATGATGTGAATCAAAATCTATTTCAAGATTCTTCTTCAACCAAAAAGAAATCATATGCCGGAGATGAGTTCTTCCGCCACGTAGTGATTGGCGTAGAAGCCAACATCAAGAAGATTGTGTACATCGATTTTGCTTACAATCATCAAAACCGTATGGAGTACCGACAAGAAACGCGT
The DNA here is from genome assembly GCA_964398475.1 of uncultured Chitinophagaceae bacterium. Classification (GTDB taxonomy): domain Bacteria; phylum Bacteroidota; class Bacteroidia; order Chitinophagales; family LD1; genus CALAYL01. The sequence continues at coordinate 112,975 of CAYNMP010000007.1, forward strand.
AGAGGTTTAGCAGGTTTCTCCATGGGCTTAGGCGTGCATGTCAAACAATTTATGTTTCATTTCGGATTACAAGCCAAACCGCTGAAACAAACCATGGCACAATTCACGTTAAATGTGAATACAGCAGGTTTTGTGAAGAAGAAAAAGTAAGCTATTTAATTTCCTTTAAAGAAATCGACCTTCCCATTTTGCTTGAACTGATTGGCTACAGCTGTTAGTTTTGCTTTGTTTACGCGCAACAATACTGCCGATAAAATAGTGAGTAGAGGCGATAAAATGAACACAGCAGTTGGTAATAGAAAGGAGAATATTCCTACTCTTATTTTTCTTTGCAACGATTGCGGATTAGCATTGCCAATAAACTTCGACCAAATGCCAAAAGCCTTTTGTCCACGCTGTTCCAGCAATACTAAATTCGGTTTCACTTCAATGGCTCCTTTCTCGTTTAAGCGGGTTTGCAACGTATCTAAAGTACTTTGTTGAAGTGCCTCGTGTACCATTTTTCCCATGTTTGTCATATTCCGGATATCCGCATCGGCAACACCAGCAGGCGGGAAAAACCAGAACGCATCTTTCTTACCGGTAAGCATCCAACGCAAAATGGTAATTACACTTTTCACATTATCGGTTCTGTCTACCAGCGCGATATTCCCCATTAATTTTCCTTCTAAACGCAACAAATGGGTTTTCACTTTCTCTTGTGCGCCAAGCCACATGTTCCGGCAACCAATAAGTGTTACTACAGGCTTACCTTTAAAAATTTCTTTGGCTACATCCGATTGTAAGAACGATGAAGCAGCAGGAGAAGGCGTTAGAAACCAAGGCTGGTAGGCGAATACAATCAAATCATAATCGTTGGTAGTAGGTTGCGAAAAAGGCTGTAATTCAATTTTTTGTTGTGCAAATGTTTCCGGAAAGGCATTGAAAAATTGAAAGGTGGTCCACGGAAATGGAAACGGCTGCACCGGTTTTATTTGTTCAAATACGCAATTGTCACCTTCAAAACCTTTCGCAAAAGATTGCACTATAGCATTGGCTTGTCCACTCTGCGAGTAAGACAGGAAAAGAATTTTCATACCCTAATTTGTGGTAAAAATAGCATTTCTTTACACATTTTATGCAAGTAACTTTTAATATTGTTATAAGAAATGGATATGCATAAAACGTATAAAGAACTCGACAACAGTAAAGTAAAGCAATACCTTACTAACCCTGCTTTACCCATTATTAAAGCCAATTGGAAAGGAAATCCTATGAGTGCCAGCGGGCGATTTTTGAATCATCAATATCCCTTTGTACCTCAGTTTGCCGATATTTTGAAGTGGAAATCAAAATCAAATCCTGAGTTAGCAACAAAGAAAAGAGATTCATTTCGGGTAGATACCATTGAAACAGATGCTTTTCTTACTTCCAAAAAAGATGGGCTTTGTTGGCTAGGGCATGCTACCTTTTTGTTCCGCGTGAAAGGAAAGTTGTTTCTCACCGATCCGGTGTTTAGCTCGCCATCACTATTGATGAAGCGTTTCTCGAAGTTGCCGTTTTCTCCGGGGCGATTAGACGATTTGGATTATTTGCTCATTTCCCACGACCATCGCGATCATTTGGATGAAAGCAGTTTGAAGTCTGTTTTCCGGGTGGCAGATAGGGTAGAAGTCTTTACCGGCCTGCGGATTGGCAGTTTTATTCAAAATATAAAGCCAACCGTTAAAGTGCAAGAAGCAGGTTGGTTTCAACAATATACCATTGGCGATGGCATTGAACTGTTTTATTTACCGGCAAGGCATTGGTGTAAGCGCGGACTTACCGACACGAACTACCGTTTATGGGGCTCGTTCTTGATTCGTACACCGGAATTGACCATCTACTTTGGTGCAGATTCGGGTTATGGCGGGCATTTTAAAGAAATAGGTGAATTGTTTCCCAATATCGATTTTGCCTTGTTGGGGATTGGTGCTTATAAACCCGAGTGGTTCATGGAAGCCAGTCACACTTCCCCTGAAAAAGCACTCATGGCAGCTGAAGATTTAAAGTGCAAGCATTTTATTCCTATGCATTACGGCACCTTTGATTTGGCGGATGAATCGCTAAGCGACCCGATTCGAACGGCTAAACAGCTTTTCGAACAAGGGAATTATTCGTTTCAATTGGTTGTGCCCGGTGTAGGCGAGCCGGTGTATGCAGGTGAAAAAATGCCTTATAGGTATTCGTTTTAAACGTTAAATCTTTTCTTTAAAAAGGGGAAAACGTGTTACTAATTCTCGAATCGCAATTCCGATAAATTAGTATTTTTGCCTATGCAAGAAAAAGTTTTAATCCTCGATTTTGGTTCTCAATACACACAGCTTATAGCCCGTAGAATCCGCGAATCGGAAGTGTATTGCGAGATTGTTCCCTTTAACCATATTCCTGAACTGACACCCGACATTAAATCTATTATTTTGAGCGGTAGTCCGTTTTCAGTGAATGAAACCGATGCGCCTGATGTGGATTTGGAGAAACTCATTAAACATGCGCCTTTGCTGGGAGTGTGTTATGGTGCTCAATTGTTGGCGAAAAAATTCGGTGGTACTGTAGAAAAGAGCGATAAACGCGAATACGGTCGTGCCCATTTAGATATCACCGATCGTTTGAATCCATTGTACGATAACGTTTCCAACCATTCGCAAATATGGATGAGTCATGGCGATACGATTCGTTCGGTGGGCGAGAAATTCTTTATTACAGCAGCGTCCGATAGCATTCCGGTGGCTTCCTTTAGCGGCAAACAAGGTGCATTCGCAAATCCGGTACATGCATTGCAATACCACCCGGAAGTGTTTCACTCTACAGAAGGACATAAAATTTTGAACAACTTTTTACATGGCGTGTGCGGTTTGAAAAACGATTGGACAGCTTCTTCGTTTGTGCATGATGCGATTGAATCGATTCGCGCACAAGTAGGCGAAGACGAAGTGTTGTTAGGGCTTTCAGGAGGTGTAGATTCATCGGTATTGGCGCTGTTATTGCACAAAGCCATTGGCAAAAAGTTGGTTTGTATTTTTGTAGATAACGGATTGTTGCGTAAAGATGAATTTGAGCAAGTTTTGACACAATACGAAGGTATGGGATTGCGCGTAGATGGCGTTCGAGCAGGCGATTTGTTTTTGAGTGAATTGAAAGGAGTAACAGAACCCGAGAAAAAACGAAAAATCATTGGCAAGGCTTTTATTGATGTGTTTGAAGCAGAAGCAAAGAAATTCCCGGAAGTGAAATGGTTAGCGCAAGGCACAATTTACCCGGATGTTATTGAATCGGTTTCGGTGAAAGGCCCTTCGGCTACCATCAAATCGCATCATAATGTTGGGGGATTGCCTGATCGTTTGAATTTGAAAATATTGGAGCCGTTGCGTTTCTTGTTTAAAGATGAAGTGCGAAGAGTAGGAAAGGAGTTGGAATTATATCCTGATATTTTGAACCGACATCCATTCCCGGGGCCTGGTTTAGCTGTTCGTATTTTGGGTGAAATTACCCCTGAACGTGTTAAAACATTACAAGAGGCAGATGCCATTTTCATTGCCAATTTAAAGGCAAGCGGCTGGTACGATAAAACTTGGCAAGCGGGAACAATTCTCACCACAGTAAATTCAGTAGGTGTGATGGGTGATGAACGTACCTACGAAAATGTAGCGGCTTTACGAGCGGTTCATTCTACGGATGGTATGACGGCCGATTGGGTGCATTTACCTTATGAACTGTTAGCTAAAATCTCGAACGAGATTATCAATCAAGTGCGAGGAATCAACCGTGTGGTATACGACATCAGTTCGAAGCCACCGGCTACTATTGAATGGGAATAGAGTTCCATTTATGATTTAGGCTTTTTTGATTTAAGATTTGGTTTAAGCGAATGAAGCGCTTGGGGCTAAATCTTTTTGTTCCAATTTCTTTTTCTATTTTCGACCAAAATATAGTGTATGCGTAAAGTAAGATTCCGTGACGCGATTCGGGAAGCCATGAGCGAGGAAATGCGAAGAGACGAAACCGTTTTTTTGATGGGAGAGGAGGTTGCAGAATACGATGGAGCATATAAGGTAAGTCAGGGGATGTTGGCCGAATTTGGGCCGAAGCGTGTGATTGACACACCTATTGCTGAACTTGGTTTTGCAGGTATTGCAGTCGGTGCAGCGATGAACGGTGTTCGTCCGATAGTAGAATTCATGACCTGGAACTTCGCCATTTTAGCCTTCGATCAAATCATTAACGGATCGGCAAAAATGTTATCGATGAGTGCCGGTGAATTCGGTAACCCGATTGTATTTAGAGGTCCGCAAGGAGCAGCAGGCCAATTAGGCGCACAGCACTCGATGATGCTCACCAATATGTTGGCTTCTGTACCGGGATTGAAAGTGATTTCCCCATCTAATGGGTATGATGCCAAAGGGTTGTTGAAAGCCGCCATCCGCGATAACGACCCGGTGATGTTCATGGAATCGGAGCAAATGTATAGCGATTTTTGCGAGTTGCCGGATGAAGATTATGTGATTCCTATCGGAGTTGCAGAAGTGAAAAGACAAGGAAAAGATGTAACCATTGTTTCTTACAATAAGATGATGAAAATCGCCTTACAAGCGGCTGAAGAGTTAGCGAAAGAAGGTATTGAGGCGGAAGTGATTGATTTGCGAACCATTCGTCCGTTGGATGCTGCAACTATCCTCGAATCAGTAAAAAAGACGAACCGATTAGTAATTGTTGATGAATCGTGGCCGTTTACTTCTATTGCTACAGAGATAACATTCCAAGTACAGCGTTATGCCTTTGATTATTTAGATGCGCCTATTCGCAGAGTGTGTGGAGCGGATGCCAGTATGCATTATGCGCCAAACTTAGTAGAGGCCTATATGCCTTCGGTTGCAAAAGTAATGGATGCGGTGAAGTCGGTGACTTATGTTGGATAAATTTTAGTTCTTCGATAAACTAAAAAAAGGTCAGATAAATTATCTGACCTTTTTTTATGTTTTGAAGTTTGAGCTTATTTAACGCCCATCAATTCAACTGTAAAAATAAGTGGAGCATTTGGCGGAATAACACCACCAGCACCTCTTTCACCGTATGCTAAGTTAGAAGGGATAATCAATTTTGCCTTACCGCCTACTTTCAACAATGCGATACCTTCGTCCCAACCTTTGATAACTTGTCCTTGTCCAAGAACGAATTCAATTGGTTGACCTCTATCTAAAGAAGAATCGAATTTAGTGCCATTCAATAATGTACCAGTATAATGAACAGAAACTGTTTTTCCTGCAGCCGCTTGAGCGCCTGTTCCTTCTTTTTCCATTACATAATACAAACCGCTAGATGTTTTCTTAGCACCTTTGATGGCATCGCCCATCGCTTTTTCGTTTTGCTTTCTTGCTTCTTCAGCTTTTGCTTTTGCAATTTCTTCAGCACGAGCGAAATTAGCAACACCGTCAAATTTTTCAGCAGCTTTACCTACGCGGATAATTTTTACCGATTCCAATTTATCGCCTTGAGCTACAGCATTTACAATTGCCTGTCCTTCAACCACACTACCGAAGATAGAATGTTTTCCATCTAACCAAGGTGTAGGAACGTGTGTAATGAAAAACTGAGAACCGTTTGTTCCGGGACCTGCGTTTGCCATGGATAATTTACCCGGAGCATCATGTTTTAATGTTGGGTCGAATTCATCCGCAAATTGATAGCCAGGTCCGCCTGAACCGTTTCCTGCAGGGTCTCCACCTTGAATCATAAAGTTAGCAATTACACGGTGGAAGGTTAATCCATCGTAGAATGGTTTTCCTTTATTTACTGTTGTTTGTGGATGTTTACCTTCAGCCAAAGCAACAAAGTTGCCTACGGTTACAGGTGTTTTTTCCATTTCTAATTTACATACGATTTTTCCTTTCGATGTATTGAACTCTGCATAGAGTCCGTCTTCTTTGCTCCAATTTGGATTTTCTGTTGGCATAGCTGTTGGTGTGTTTACTTGTTCAGTTGTTGTGGTTTTAGTTTCTTCTGTTGGTTGTTTAGCATTACATGACGAGAATAAACCGCCAGTAAGCACCGCAAGCATAGAGAAGGATAACGTGATTTTTCGCATACTTTTTTTGTTTTTAAGTGTGGTAAATGTATAGATTAATTAGATATGTCAAACGAGCGATCTTTTATTTTAAAGACATTTTGCAATTACCGTACCAACAGACTTTTCAGGATATCAATTTTATGATTTGTTTCCATCCACTCTTTTTTAGGGTCGGAACCTCCCGTAATGCCGCAACCGCCATAAAAAATAAGTTGCGAACGCGTGGCCTCCATACATCTCAAATTCACATATAGCTTGGCGTTTCCGTTTTTGATTTCCCCTAGAAAACCACTGTAGAAGCTGCGGTCGAAATGTTCATTTTCCTTAATAAAATCGATTGCCGATTGTTTTGGAAAGCCACCAACTGCCGGAGTGGGGTGAAGCGCTAAAGCAATTTTATGCCAATGTAACTTTCGTTTTTTCTTCGCTTGTATATGCGTAAGTAAGTGATTTAAAGTTCCATTAGCCATTACTTTAGTTTTGAACGTTACCTTTTTAAGTTCTTTAAATGAGGCTAGGGTATCGGCAATAGAGCGAGTAACAATGGCTTGCTCTTCTTTTTCTTTTTCCGAAAAATCGATAGTGTCCTTTAAGGTGCCTGCCAAGGAATAGGTTTCGATGGCGGCCTTGGTGGTTTGCAACAACAATTCGGGGGAAGCACAACACCAGCACAATTCATTTTCAATAAAAACCAGGCAAACAAAGGCTTGTGAATAGTGCAACGCTTTTTCAAAAAAAGTTATTGGATGAAAATCTTTTGGTTTAGTTACCGTTAAGGTTCTTGCAGCAACAACTTTCGTGAATTTGTTCTGTTTGATACCGCGCTTTATTTTTTCAACATATTGCTTGAAATTCTGCTCTTTGGTGCTTTCTTCTTTGCCAGAAGGTAGAAGTTGCAAATCAATATTCCCCTTTTCATCTCGAATAACATAGCGTTTCTTTCCGTCAAAGGAGCTGATGACGAAACCGTTGTCGATATCGGAAAGGTCGCTCACAGCAATAGCTTCACCACTTATTACATTTATTTTTTTCTTGTTCGGTAACCGATACAAGACAAGTGCATTTTTCTTTTTTGCTGAATCCGACAATTTATTTCTAGTCATAAAGTTTATCAAACAAAATATATTTTATCAACTTCGCCAACACATGAAGACAGAAAAGGAGATTTATGTTATCCGTCATGGGCAAACGGAACATAATAAAAAGGGGATTGTTCAAGGGAAGGGCGTGAATTTACCACTCAATGATACCGGACAAGCGCAAGCCCGAAAATTTTTCGATGCTTATAAGGATGTCCCCTTTGATGTAGTGTACACGTCAACGCTTTTACGCGCACAAGAAACAGTTGGCGATTTTCTAAAATTAGGTATACCGCATATTATTCGCCCTGAATTAGACGAAATCAGTTGGGGTAATTTTGAAGGAAATGCGGCCGTAATGGAACAAAGCGATGCGTTTAAAAACTTGTTAATTGCTTGGCGCAATGGTGATTTAAATCAAAAACCGGAAGGAGGGGAGAGTCCATTTGATTTGCAAAAACGGCAACTCCCTTTTATTGAAGAAATTAGGAATTCGCCCTATTCCAAAATTTTAGTGTGTATGCACGGACGAGCTATGCGTTGCCTTATGTGTACCCTCACGAATTCTCCATTAACAGATATGGAAAAATTCGAACATGTAAATTTAACATTGTATAAATTATCTTTGTCGCCCCTCGGAGAATTTTCTCTTAAACTAAATAACCATCAAGACCATCTAAACGACTAAAAACTACTGATGAATAAAACACTATTATGTTTCCTATTCTTCACCCCCCTACTTACATTTTCACAAACAGAACCAAGCTCGAATCCTACTAATCTTCGTTTTCGTAGAATCACCCATTGGGGTTTTGATATTGCTTTTACGCGTTCATCAGCCGACAGCTTTTTGGTATTGAAAAGTGAATCGGTAGCAACTACAGCACCTGTAGATGGGGTGAAATACCAAAAAGGACAATGGCTAGGTAATGCTAAGATTGTGTCTATAGCTAAGGCCGATAGTTTTCATGTGCGTGAAGTGCTTGAAAACACGGAGTATTTCATAACTATTTATGCCTACAATGCCACAGCCGGCAGTGCGAACTATAAACAAACTTCCCCTTTAACAGGCAGTATAACAACACCTGTATCTTCTCCGGGAAACTATTATGGAAGTATTGGGCCATCTAGTCCTTCTTTTGTTAACGATTTACATAATTTGATTTACACGCATACTCCTGTGAGTTATGGTGCCTACAAATTCTTAATTCAGCCTAATATCTGGGAGCGAGATACAGTAGGAAATCAAAATGCATCTTTCTGTGCATATAGCAGTGAAATAACCGTATATACCGGTGCCATTACCTTTGGCGGAAATCCGGGCGAATACAGCAAAGAGCACTGTTTGCCGCAAAGTTGGATGAAAACAACAAGCGGAACAACTGCCGACCCTGATCGAGCTGATTATTACAATCTTTTGGTAACAAATTTTGATAAAGCAAATGAAAAGCGAAGTAATTACGCTTACGGTAAAGTAGTGACACCTACTTATACTTATTTAAAATTCAAGTTAGGGAAAGATGCCAATAACAAAACGGTAGCCGAACCTCAGGATGCGTTTAAAGGGGATGCGGCCAGAAATATGATGTATGAAATGTTGTGTTATAATAATACTGTAAATTCGGGCAATTGGGGGTTAGATAACTTATTTGGCAATGCCGATCAACAATTAGAGTCAATTTTAAAACAGTGGAATACGCAAGATCCACCTGATAAAGCTGAACGCACAAAGGGAGAGTACATTGCCTCTATACAATTCAACCGAAATCCATTTATTGACCACCCTGAATGGGCCGATTGTATCAATTTTGCAACTGTTGTTGGAAAAACTTGTGTTAGTGGAGTTTTCGATCAAGATAAGCTTAGCATAGATTACAAATGGGTGACTCCATATGCATTGCAAGTGGTTACCCCTTCCGATGAAAATGCAACTGTTTTTGTTTCTGATTATACAGGAAAGGTGCTTTATTCCGGTTCATCAGCACAAACCGTTTCAAGTATTGATATGACAGGATTTCCTTCCGGTATCTATATTTTAACAATTCAATATGGCGGACGAACGGCAAGTATAAAAGTGCCATTTATCAACTAAAAATTCGGATTTACAAACATTTCATTTTTGGTTAACATCGTTTGGTGTTTTTAGCTTACTTTTGGCGGGTAATTATTAAACCGGGAAGCGAACGTGTTTGCTTTCCCAATTTTTATCTAAAAAACAAAACGTTCATGAAAAAACTATCCTCTTTATTTTTAATGATGGCTTTGGTAGGCTTCTCGTTCGCACAGCCTTGTACCAAGTTGTTTATTTCCGAGTATTTCGAAAGCTACGGAAACAACAAATCTATTGAAATTTATAACCCTACTTTTGGACCTAAAAACCTTTCCGGATACAAATTATTGCTTTTTGTCAATGGAGGAACTTCAGTATCAACGTTCAATTTGAGCGGCACTATTCCTGCAAAAGGAACCTATGTAGTGTCTAACCCAAGTGCAACGGCAGTTATCAAAGCATTATCAGATACAGTTTCGGGCGTAATTGCTTTTAATGGTAACGATCCAATTGCTTTGGTGTATGGTACAGATACGCTAGATATGTTTGGTAAAATTGGTGTAAGCACGAACATCCTTGTGAATGGAGTAGACTCTGCTTACAACAAAACATTTGTAAGAAATGCTTCAGTACAGGAAGGTACAAAAGATTGGTCTGTAGGTATCAACCAATGGACTACATATGCGTTTAACGACTCTTCTTACTTGAGAAATCATACTATGGCATCTTGTGCTGCTCCGGCTGATTCTATTGCAGGTTTTGGTGCTGCTGCGCTTACTACTACTGAAAGTGCGGGTGTATATAACTTAAATGTATACTTAAATCAACCGGTAGGTGCGGCTAAATCAGCAACAGTTACGTTGACCGGATTTGGAAACGGTGGTGCTGCTACAGATGTAAATAGCTTCACTACTCAAACCGTTAACTTTACAGCAGGTTCAGTTTCTGCTGTAGTTCCGGTTACCATTACTGACGATTTGTTGAAAGAAGGAACTGAAACGTTTACATTCACATTAAGTGCTCCAAGTGCAGGTCTTTTATTAGGTACCGATAATACTGTTGTGCTTTCTGTATTAGACAACGATTCAGTGGTTGTAGCGCCAACATTACCTTTTTACAAAATTGGTGTAATTACTACTAACGATGCTAGTGGGGTTGCAGATTCTAACAATGTAAGATGCTTTACGAGTGGAGTGGTTTATGGAAATAACTTCCGTAAATTTGGTTTAGGATTTTATATAAACGATCATACAGGAGGCATTTATCCTTTCTCTTCTTCTAAAACATACGGATATGTTCCAACAGAAGGTGATTCAGTTGTTGTTCTAGGAAGAGTTTCTCAATATTTTGGTTTTACTGAATTCTTGTTGGATTCTGTTATAAAGATTAGCAGCGGAAACGGATTATTGGCACCAATTGTTTTAACTGCTAAACCTACTGAAACGCATGAAAGTAGTTTAGTTCGTGTAAATGGGTTAACATACACATCAGGTTGGTCAAACAGTGGTTCTGGTTTTACGGTAAGAGCTTCAAAAGGAGCATCTACTTACTTTATTCGTATCGATTCATTAACCACTGCCTACGGAACTCCAGCACCAACTAGCCCATTTGATGTTATTGGTTTAGTTTCGCAATACGATACCGGTGCACCGTTTGATTTCGGTTACGATATCAACGTTCGTTATGCTGCTGATATTATTCGTACTACAGGGATTAACGATGCAAACGATAACGTACTTGCAGCAGTTTATCCAAATCCAAATAATGGCGAATTCACTATTTTGTTGAATACTGACGCTAACGATGCAGTTGTAAAATTGTATGATGTATTGGGTAACTTAGTAGCAGAAGAAAAACGTTTAGTAGCTAATAATGCAATCACATTCAAAACAAGTTTGAATAACGGTTTCTATTATGGTGTTGTAGAAACATTGAATAGTCATCAGAAATTCAAAATTGAGTTGATTAAATAATATTGGATTGACTTTTTTGATAGGCTGTTTCTTTACCAGAAGCAGCCTATTTTATTTAAAAATGTTTTACTATGATCAATTACAACCCGAAGGAATGGTTTTCCTTTATTTTCAAATTTCATAAGGCCGATACCTTTCGCGAATTGTTTCCACTTATAGTGGCTATAAGTATCTATTCGTATTTTATTTATTGGTTGGAAGTATCGTATTTACATATGGGCGATGACAGTAAACTGAAAAATATTTCCATTTTACATTCCATGCTCACGTTTGCAATCTCAACCCTATTGGTGTTTCGTGCAAACAGTGCGTACGATAGATGGTGGGAAGGCCGAAAACTTTGGGGAGCCTTGGTAAACAACAGTCGTAATTTGGCCATGAAACTCAATGTTATGTTGCCTGCAGATAATCTGAAAGAACGCGATTTTTTTAAGCATATGATTTCGAATTATTCGTTTTCATTGAAAAATCATTTACGAACACAGTACCATGAAGATGAATTCGAATCTTGTGAATTCTTTCATAAATCACAAGTTAATCCTAAGCTTCATGTGCCCAATCAAATTGCCCAAAGCTTGTTTTTTCAGATACAAAGATTAAGAACTAATGGACAATTAAACGATACACAATTGTTATATATTAATGCGGAACTTTCTTCGTTTACAGATATTTGCGGTGCTTGTGAGCGTATTAAAAATACGCCAATTCCTTTCTCCTATAGCGTGTTTTTAAAGAAAATTATTTTCTTTTTTGTAATGACCTTACCTTTTTCACTTGCCTTATCGATGAGTTATTTTTGTATTCCGGTAACAGCTTTTATTTTTTATGTCTTAACCAGTATTGAACTAATTGCGGAGGAAATTGAAAACCCCTTTGGAAATGATGCTAATGATTTACCTACCGACAACATTTCAAGTAATATCAGTAAATCGGTACACGATATTTTCGATACGCCTGTCGTACAATAACGGGGAATCGATTATCTTCGAAGTATGAATACAAAGTTGTCGGTTAATGTCAATAAAATTGCCTTACTTCGAAATTCACGAGGGGGTAATGTACCGAATGTAGTTCAGTTTGCAAAAGATTGTGAGCGTTTTGGTGCTGATGGAATAACAGTACATCCTCGTCCGGATGAACGCCATATTACACGAGAAGATGTGTATGCTTTGAAAGAAGTAGTAACTACTGAATTTAATATTGAAGGCTATCCAAGCGAAGATTTTATGCGGATGGTATTGGATGTGAAACCTACACAATGTACCTTGGTTCCCGATGCACCGGACCAACTCACATCCGACCACGGTTGGGACACTATTAAACATGAAGCTTTTTTACGCGATGTTATTCGAGAATTGCAGAAAAACGGGATTCGCGTTTCGTTGTTTATAGATCCTGTGCGGGCATTATTAGAGGGAGCCGTTAAAACCGAAACCGATCGTATTGAATTTTATACCGGACCCTATGCGCACGATTATTCAGTGAATAGGGAAGAAGCTGTAAAAGCGTTTGCATTAGCTGCACAATGGTGTGATGAGTTACAATTAGGTGTGAATGCCGGGCATGATTTAAGTCTGCAAAATCTAGGTTATTTCCGCAAGCAATTGCCTAATTTAATGGAGGTGTCTATTGGTCATGCTTTGGTAAACGATTGCCTTTATTTAGGACTACAGAACGTAATTCCAATGTACAAAAGAACCTTGGGTACACTTTAGGTCTATGCTTGAAGTAAAACTTTATCCAACAGAAAATTTTAAGGAGGCGATTGTTGAAAAATTCGCAGAAGAAAGAGGTTTGCAACTATCCATGAAAGGGTCGTTGAAATCTAAAGCTATCAATATACATTATCACTTCAAGCGAAAAAAAGAGCGAGGCGTTTTAGAGATAACAATCTTTGCTGATGCCTTACAAATCAATGTTCACGATAATCGACAAGGCGATTGGATATTAGATGAGATTGCAGAATGGAGAAAAAGATTTAAATAAAAAGGTCAAACATTACGCTTGACCTTTTTTGTTTTATGGATTTTCTTTTGCCCACTTATCATGAATATTTGTAAACAGCCTGTTCCAACGCATTTTGTGGAACAAATCAGCAGTATAATCAATACTCATCCAAATAAACCATGCTTTCCCAACGATGTGATCTTCGGGTACAAATCCCCAGTATCTTGAATCTTGTGAGTTATGGCGGTTATCCCCCATCATCCAATAGTAGTTCATTTTGCAGGTGTATTCTTTGCTTTCAACTCCGTTAATAAAGAATTTTCCGTCTTTTGTTTCCAATGTATTTCCTTCGTAGATTTCAATTAAACGCTTGTACTGATTCATTGTACTATCGTTTAACACTAGTTTAGTTCCTGCAGCAGGGATTACAATTGGTCCAAAGTTATCTACGTTCCATTTATTGTATTTGAAGTTATTCGGGAATATGGATTCAATCAACTCATCGTTTTGATCTTTGGTATAAGAGAAAGGCGATACAGAGCTGATAGCAGGAAACGATTTCAATTTTTCAACTCCGTTTTTCTTCATCAAATATACACGATGGTTAGTTGGCATGGAATTAAATCGATTGGATATATCTTCGATTTCATACTCCGATAAATTATCGTTTGAAAACTGAACATTGTCTTTGAAAACAACATTGTAAGGTAAATAGATGTTTTCAGGTTGATAGGCTAATTTATCGTTTATGTATAGCACACCATCTTTCACTTCTAGTTTATCGTTTGGAACAGCCACACAACGTTTAATGTAGTTCTCCTGTTTATCTACAGGGCGTGTGGTAATATGATATTGGTTTCGAATGGCTTCTTGCGGAGTCATATTCGAAATGCCTTGTTGTTTCATTTGATAGTCGGCAATGCGCACTAAATCGTAATACGACATGTCTTGTTTCTCCAATGCCACTGTATCTCCGGCAGGGAAGTTAAATACCACCATATCGTTACGTGTTACTTTTTGTAAACCAGGTAAACGATTATACGGTAATTTAATCCACTCTAAATAAGCCGGAATATTCAAAAATGGAATAGTATGATGGAAGAAGGGAATAGCCAATGGAGTCATTGGAATTCGAGCTCCATAATGGAACTTGCTCACAAAAGGGAAATCGCCCACCAACAATGTTTTTTCCATGGAAGGGGTAGGGATAGTATATGGTTCAGCAATGAACGTTCTGATAAAAAATGCAGCCAAAACAGCAAATATTAATGCGTCAGCCCATTCTCTACTCTTTGTTCTAGGGTAGGGTTTTTGGCCGGGTTTCAATCCCTCCGGAGAAATGTAATGAATGTTTTTATTATAGGCTAACCAAGGCCAATAAATTGGAGCTCCTAGTGTTGCGCCCATTGAATCTAAAAACGAGAATCTTCCGTGAGCCACGGCCATACGGGTTAATTGTCCGCCCCAATAGAACACATTCACCCCCGGTACAAATAACCAAATAGTCCACCATTTGGGCTTATCAACAAGTTTATACCACTCAAATGAGCAAACCACAGGAACCCATGCTTTCCATGCGGGGATGCCTAATTTTGTAAATATTTTTTGTGTACCTATTCTGATTCCGATGTAATAGATGGCAACGAGGAGGAGAAGCTTAGTTTGTAAGTCCATTCGGTTTTATTTCTTTTCTGAGATTAATAATAGCATTTTGAAAGGGAAAAGGAATGCCTGTTGTTTGTTTTTTGATTCTTTTAGCAAAGTGAAAATGAGAACTATTTAGAATTGCAATAAATCTTTCATTTCAAATACACCCTTTTTACCCGGTAGCCAACGTGCAGCCATTACGGCACCTTCGGCAAAGCCTTTTCTGGATTTTGCTTCGTGGATGAGTTGTATCGAGTCTACATCACTAAAATAGTTCACAATATGAGTTCCTGGCACATTAGGTTCGCGAAGGGCTTTTATCATGAGCGATTCAGCTAATTGATTTCCGTTTTCTGCCAACAACCAATTGGCTTTTGTTGTCAACTCTTCCAGAATAACTTCTGCTGTTTTAATGGCTGTACCACTGGGCGCATCTTTCTTTTCGGTGTGGTGAATTTCCTCCATAGCCACATTATACTGAGGTTGGTGATTCATAATAGCCGCCAACTTTTTATTGATTTCAAAAAAGATGTTTACACCAATGCTGAAATTAGGAGCATAAAATAAAGCCCCATCTTTTTCAGCACAAGTCGCTTTAACAGACGGTAATTGATCCAACCAGGCGGTAGTGCCCACAACCACCGGAATGCCTGCGTCAAAACAAAGTTGGATATTTGCAATCGCAGCATCGGGTTGAGTGAATTCGATAGCTACATCAGCCTTTTGTAGGTTTTCAATAGTTAAGTCTTGTAAATTATGGGCTCCAATTTTGAGTACAATTTCATCTTTTACTAGCTTATTCGTATTCGCAGAAAGAATTACATCTTCAATCACTTTTCCCATTTTGCCATAGCCAATCAGTGCAAATTTCATATCACAATTTTATTGGCTAAAACTAAAACTAAAATTGAAAACCTACCGTGCTTTCTGCTTACTATGGCTATTTTATTCCATACGCTTAAATAAATGTTCATTGGCGCTAAACATTGCTGTAGATTGAATGTTATTCAACGTGCATTGTTTTTTGCGGAAATCAACTAAAATAATTTCTGCAAAACAGTATTATTGTAATTCTGATATAAGCTATTTAAACCTAGAAAATACAAAACATGTCGAGTATTGAATTCATTTCAAACAATCTAAGTTGGCTTCCTAAACCCCTAACGCGCTTTATGGAAAAGCGTATGAAGAAAATTCCGGCTATGCAAAAAATGCTGGAAACCGAGAATGAAAAAATTATGACTTCGTTGGAGCACTCGCTTAAACCTTATCATGACAAGTTTGAGCGCATTTCAACCATGCCATCCAAAGGCATTTCGCGAGAAACGATTTTAGCCGATATGCAAAAGATGCACGATTTGGAAAGTCCAACATGGCAGAATGGTTATGTTTCAGGGGGAATCTATCATGGCGATAGTGAGCATATCGATTTTTTGAATAAGATTTATGGTTTGCATTCACAAAGTAATCCCTTACATTCTGATTTGTTTCCAAGTGCTACAAAATTCGAGGCGGAGATAGTAAGTATGACGGCTCATTTGCATGGAAAAGGACAAACAACAGATGGTGCCGATATTGTTGGAACGATTACTTCTGGCGGAACTGAAAGTATTTTGGTAGCCATGAAATCCTATCGCGATAGAGCCTACGAAGAAAAGGGAATTACTGCTCCAGAAATGATTATGCCTACAACAGCTCACGTGGCATTCGAAAAGGCAGCACAATATTTCAAGATCAAAATGGTGCAAATTCCTGTGAACGAAAATTTCACTGTGAATCCGGCTGATGTAGAACGAGCGATTACCAAAAACACGATTGTGATTATTGGTTCTGCGCCTTCATTTCCGCATGGCATTATAGATCCTATTCCTGAATTGGCAACTATTGCATTCAAACATGGTATTGGTTTTCATACCGATGCGTGCTTGGGTGGTTTTGTAGTGCCGTTTGCGGAAAAGTTGGGTTATCCTGTTCCTAAAATTGATTTTCGTTTGCCGGGAGTAACCTCCATGAGTGTCGATACCCATAAATACGGATATGCAGCAAAAGGAACATCTGTTGTCTTATATAGAACACCGGAATTACGTCACTATCAGTTTTATACCACAACTGAATGGCCTGGGGGCTTGTATTTCTCTCCAACATTAGCCGGTAGCCGTCCGGGTGCATTGAGTGCAGCATGTTGGGCTTCGTTGATGAGTATTGGAGAAGATGGCTATTTGAAAGCGACTAAGGCAATATTTGAGACAGCCGATAAAATTAAAGCAGGCATAAATGGGATTCCTGAGTTGAAAATTTTAGGTAATCCATTTTGGGTTATCGCATTTGCTAGCGATACGTTGAATATTTATGAAGTGTTAGACCAAATGGGCAAGAAACATTGGAGTTTGAACGGTTTACATAAGCCCTCGAGTGTACATATTGCGCTCACGCTTAGGCATACACAACCGGGAGTTGCTGAAAAGTTTTTAAGCGATTTGAAAGAGAGTGTAGAATATGTAAAAGCAAATCCAGGACAAAAAGAAGGATTAGCACCGGTGTATGGAATGGCAGCCAGTTTGCCGTTCCGAGGTATGGTGAGTGATATTTTGAAGAAATATTTGGATGTGATTTACAAAGTATAAAAGTCGTTGAAGCGTGCAAACCATACAGGAAATAGAAACTGAAATTGTAGAAGAGTTCGAGTTGTTCGATGATGTGAACGACAAATACGATTACATTATCGATCTCGGGAATAAAATGGAAACCTACCCGGAGTCGCACAGAAGCGATGATTTTTTGGTGAAAGGATGCCAATCGAAAGTATGGTTGTTCGCTCAAAAAGAAGGGGAGAAGGTGACTTATTTTGCGGATTCAAACACAGCAATTACAAAGGGGGTGGTTTCTTTATTGGTACGTACCTTGAATCATCAATCGGCTGCAGCCATTTTAGCTAGCGATCTAACGTTTATCGATAAAATTGGTTTACGCTCTTTGTTATCTTCTCAACGGTCAAACGGCTTAAGTGCTATGATTCAGAAGATGAAATGGTATGCTGAGGTGTATAAATGATTTAATCTAATCTAAAAGCCAATCAAAGTAATCATTCCACTTAGAGTCTGTTTTCACAAAAACAGGAATTGTTCCGTAAGGGGCTTCAATTTCAACATTTATCGGTCCTTCATATATTTTTTTAGTGAACAGATGCTTCCATGTTCCTACAGGGAAATAAACACTTCTTTTGAAGGTTTTTTTATCTAGAATTGGCGCTACCATTAACTCATCGCCACACATAAATTGATTTGTAATTATTGCGCAAGTAGTATCATCTGGAAAATTAAGTAGCAAAGGATGAATAAGGGCAAGATTGTTACGTTCTTGGTACTGAAGCATGTAATCTTTCAGCCCAAAATGAAGTTTTCCCATTTTCGCGAAGAATCGCATTGTACTGTCGTCACTATAGAATTGGTGGTTTGAATTTGGTTTTAATCCTTCATGCGTTCTGTAGAATGGTTGAAACACATTTAACTCGGCCCATCGGAAAAACAGATCTCTGTCGCGCTTAACTTTTACAAAAGCATTATCTACAGTTGTGTATCCGCCTATATCGGAATGTAAATAAGGTATTCCACTCAGGGCTGCAGTATTTAAAGCAGTGAGCGTACTCTTCAATCCATCTTCTTTTCCCCAATTTACGGATTGGTCGCCCATCCAAAACATTGGTGCAGAGTTGGCACTGAGTGCGCTGCCTGAGCGCATAAAAAAAAGTAAATCATCTCTACCACTCGATTCAATAACATCATTGTTTACTAATGCCCATTTGTTGGTGTAACTGTTTCGTGCAGGAAATTTAATCGAATTGATTTTTGAATCATTTACAATTGAATTATAAACGGAGTCTTGTACAAACCAGGGACACCATTCTCCAAAATCGGACATCCATCCATTTAGTCCAATATCAATCATATTTGTTCTAATAATTTGCTGTAACCATTTAGACGCATTATCATCCAAAACATTGACTAATGCTGCATCAAACCCGCCAGTTGGAGTTATATAAACATTACCTTCACTATCTCTTATTAAGAAGTTTTTACTTTTTGCGTCTTCATACATAGGCGTTCCTATGCTTAAGAAAGGATTAACATAACCTAATACTTTTATCCCTTTTTTGTTCAATGCAATGATCCATTTTTCTATTTCCGGATAAAGCGTTGTATCTGCCTTCCA
The DNA here is from genome assembly GCA_964398475.1 of uncultured Chitinophagaceae bacterium. Classification (GTDB taxonomy): domain Bacteria; phylum Bacteroidota; class Bacteroidia; order Chitinophagales; family LD1; genus CALAYL01. The sequence goes on from CAYNMP010000007.1 coordinate 131,962, forward strand.
TTCCCATTTTAGTTGAGAGCCAAGTCTCGTTTTTCTTCTTCCACACCAATCTTGAATCCAAACTGCAGTTACAGGATTGCCTAACTTTAAACAATTGTCTAGGATGGAATCGACTTTGTTTTTACCTCCTTGTAATCCTAAAATGGTTCCATAGGCCCATTTAGGCAGTGCAGTGTTCTCTGACTTTGCGTAATACGGATTTGCTTCAATTAAAGCCCGCATCGACTCGCCTGTTTGAATGCATACCGAAGCTCCTTTTGCATAAACTTCAATGATGATTTTTCCTTTCTTACTAAAATCAAATACAGCCGGAAAAGAAGCTGATGACCTATCCAAAAAAATGGAGTAGTGTTTACAAACAGCAAAGGGAACGGGGTAGTATGTACTAACGTCTGAACCGGCAACACCAAATAATTTTGTGAATTTTGTTAGCGGTTTGTCACCCCGACCAATGCCCTGTTCTTCTGTTATAATTGGGAAGCGATGTCCATTCAACACAAAATGCGAAAACTGCTCTCCACAGCCATAAAAGATTTCGTTTTCATCGACTGAAATCGTAACAATCGTTTTAGTAATAGTAGTGTCAGTAGAGAGCGCATGACAGCTAACTTTATCCCCATTTCTATTGAATTGAACGGTGTAATTTTCACTGCTCATATCTTGAGGCATTCCACCTCTTTCTGCTTCTCCAAGTTGTATTACCGTGCCACGTAAAATCTTTTCATTGAGTTGAATTGACCCAAATTTTTCCTTTGCGTTGATGCGATTTTGTTGAAATTCAACTTGACTAAATTCTTGTGCAGTTGCATTAGCTGAAAAAAAGAAAGATAATAGAGATAAACCTATGAAGCGCATTGGAAAAGCTTAATATAAATTGGATATTATGTTTTAATGTTAATGAAAACGAATGTCATCTAAACTAATTTCTCGTTCAATACGTTTTTTGTTTTGATCATCCCAAATCTCCATTTTGATAGCCGGAACAGGTAAGTCCCAATTAATGCTTATCATGCCGAAATGATTCTCCATTACCGGCCCATCCACTCTATTTTTATTGGGTGTAGCAAAATCCCATTTCGATGAAAGTCCACTGGCGGTTACATCATAAATAGGGTAGAGGTCGGGATAGATTAATCTCGAAATTTCAGCATAATGTACATCGCCTGTAAGGAACAATACCCCATTGGCTCGAGTTTTCTTAATTAAATCAATCATCTTTTTTTGTTCGTGCGGAAAATTCGCCCAAGCTTCGTAGCCGTTGAATTCAATCCCAAATTGCGAGCCCGTTCCAATCAATCGAATATCAGCCGGTTTCAGCAATTCTTTTTCTAACCATTCCCACTGCACTTTCCCTAACATGGTTTTATTGGTATCGGTATGCGGACTGTAATCCAATTTATACGTATAGCGTTTGTCGTTTTTCTTTTCGCCTTTATACGTTTTTAAGTTATCGCGAAACGTGCGGTTATCGAGCAAGATGATTTGAAGTTTTTTGCCGTTGAATTCGTACATGTATGAGGTGTAAATTCCATCGTGTTTCCAACGTTCTGAGCTATCGGGTTCGTTAAAGAAATTAAGAAAAATCTTTTTCGTCTGCTTTTTAAACGGGTATTGTTTTCCTCCATCATTTTGCCCAAAATCATGATCGTCCCAAGTAGCAATTAATGGCACATGTGCTTTCAGATTTTTAAAAGTAGGCTTATCTGCAAGCTGCTGATACTTACGTTTGATGGTGGACATCGACCACGAATCGGCATAAATGTTATCGCCTAAGAACACAAACAAATTCGGTTCGTGTTTTACCACCACATCAAAAATAGGTAATGGGTGATTTTGGCTACTGCATGAACCAAAGGCGATTTTTGAGATGGTGTTGGTTTGGCCGGAACCTCTATTTGGAATAAAGAACACGCCAATGAATATGCTGATAAAAGCGAATAAATGTTTCATGGTTAAGCAAGCAATGGTTTGTGAATATATTTTTAAAATAACGTTTTCCTTTCTATTGCATAGAAATACTACTTTTTTTTGTCTTTAAACCAATCGGAAAATTTTTCGCCCCATTTTCCAAAATTCCAATCTCTATGTTCTCGGTCATCAGTGTATTGCACGTCTTTTTGAAGGGTTTCTTTTATGAGGCCGATGATCTCATCACAATCACTGTCTTTGGTATAATTCGAACTATTCCCATGCAATTTGATTTTTTTATCTCGGAGTAAATTGACGACTAAATTTAACTCATGATAGAGATAACTTCCAGAGTTGTAATCTCGAATTTCTATGTATTCAATGGTATCAAACGGGATGTTTGTATTTGTGTCAAACACATAAACTTCTCTTTTATTAGTGTCTATATAAAATCGTTTTCGATTCCTATAATCGCTGGAAATAGCAAAAATGAATATTGCTGAAAAAATAAATGAAAAAATAGATACACCTTGCTCTTGTGCATAAAAAAACAATGGAATGCCAATGACAAGTGATGCTGTAACTGTATGGATTATCCAGTCATATTTAATGTTATAGTCAATCTTAAAAATTCCATTCGAATGAGAAATAATAAATCGGGGGTTGCCTAGTATATCCATTAGTTTTATTGTACTCCTTTTTTTTTAATATAGATTATTAATGTTACTATAATGTAAACGATAAGTGAAATTTGTGTGCCATTTTCATTTTTTCCTCGCGTAATATTTTCTTCATTTCAGCCAATTACATTTTCTATAGAATGAACTGATTTTTGTCAGTTTTTCAAGCAAAGGCATTCGATAGTTTCGTTTCCATTAAAATCGTGAAAATGAATACTACCGAAACTAAATCTTCTTTTCAAGACAAACTTGATCAGGACTTATGTATCGAACCTAAAGATACCATGCCTGATGAGTATCGTAAGCACTTAATTCGACAGATTTCTCAGCACGCGCATTCCGAGGTCATTGGTATGCAACCCGAAGGGAATTGGATTACACGTGCGCCTAGTTTGCGCGCCAAACAAATTTTGTTAGCCAAGATTCAAGATGAAGGCGGACATGGATTATACTTATACAGCACGGCTGAAACCCTTGGTATTTCTCGGGAAGAAATGATTGAGCAATTACATACCGGAAAAGCAAAGTACTCTAATATTTTCAATTACCCGGCTTTGACATGGGCTGATATTGGAGCCATTGGTTGGCTTGTGGATGGCGCTGCGATTGTGAATCAAGTGTCGTTGCAAAAAACATCGTATGGACCTTATGCACGTGCCATGGTGCGGATTTGCAAGGAAGAGAGTTTTCACCAACGCCAAGGTTACGAAATTATGGCGAATATGATGAAAGGCACAAAAGAGCAACAAGAAATGGCGCAAGATGCGATGAACCGGTGGTGGTGGCCTTCATTGATGATGTTTGGTCCGCACGATAGCGACAGTCCACATTCCGGAAATGCTTTCGTTTGGAAAATTAAACGCAAAAGTAACGATGAGTTACGTCAGCGTTTTATCGATAAAACCGTTCAACAAGCCGAAACAATCGGCTTAACGATTCCGGATAAGGATTTGAAATGGAACGAAGCCAAGAACTGCTTCGATCACGGAGAAATTAACTGGGAGGAATTTAGACGTGTAGTGAACGGAAACGGACCCTGTAACAAACAACGCATGACACATCACATCAAAGTGCATAACGAAGGCGCTTGGGTTCGCGAAGCCGCTGCCGCTTATGCAAAAGCAAATGCAAAATAAACCATTATCAAAACCAAAAAATATAATTAGAATATGGATACACAATTAGACCTTTGGGAAGTTTTTATTCAGAAAAAAGATGGTTCTGAACATGCACATGTAGGCAGTGTTCATGCATCCGACAGTAAAATGGCGTTGCAAAATGCCCGCGATATTTATACGCGCAGAAACGAAGGGACAAGCATTTGGGTGGTGCCTTCAAATTATATAACGGCCTCAAACCCTGAAGATGCGTCAATGCTGTTCGATCCGTCAACAGAGAAAGTTTATCGTCATCCCACATTTTATGTAGTTCCTGCAGGAGCTAAACAAATTTAAATCTGAAGCTATGACAACGCACAACGCACTTTATAAATATCTGCTATTTCTTGGTGATAATGGTTTGATTCAAGGTCACCGTCTATCAGAATTATGCAGCAACGGTCCAATCTTGGAAGAAGATTTAGCTATGACTAACTTGGCACTCGATCATATTGGTCGTGCGCAGGCTTTCTTGAAATATGCCGGAGAAGTTGGAGGCAAAGGAAGAACGGAAGATGATTTGGCTTACAAACGCGGTGAACGCGAATTCTACAACAATCTCATTGCCGAATTACCCAATGGCGATTTTGCTTGCACAATGGCTAGAATGTTGATTGTATCATCGTTTGAGTATTTGTTGTTTACTGCATTATGTACTTCAAAAAATGCAACGATTGCCGCTATTGCCGCTAAGGCTGTGAAAGAAGCGAAGTATCACTTCATGCATTCGCGTGATTGGTGTTATCGTTTAGGAAAAGGTACTGAAGAAAGCCACAGACGATTGCAAAACGGATTCAATGAATTTTGGATGTTCACCGGTGAATTGTTTGAAATGGATGCTGATTTTGCGGCATTGGCCAATGATGGAATTGGCGCAGATTTAACTGCGTTGAAACCGCAATGGTTAGCATTGGTTCAGCCTATTTTAGCAGATTCGAATATAGCCATACCGAATGTTGATTACATGCAAACTGGAAGTCGAAACGGTATTCATACGGAGTATCTGGGACATATTTTGTCAGAAATGCAGTATTTACAGCGTGCCTATCCGGATGCAAAATGGTAAGCGAAGACATTCATAGTAAAGAAGGGATTTTTCGATTATTATCCTCTATCTGCGACCCGGAAATACCGGTGGTTTCGATAGAAGAAATGGGGATGTTACGCGATGTTATTTTTCATGATACATCATGTGAAGTTGTAATAACACCAACCTATACCGGCTGTCCGGCTATGGGCATCATTGAAGATGATATTATTGCGTTGTTAAAACAAAATGGTGTTGAAAATCCCAAAGTATCCTTAGTGTATTCTCCGGCATGGACAACCGATTGGATGACAGAAACAACTAAGCAAAAGCTCCGCGATTTCGGCATTGCGGCTCCAATGCATTCTTCTTGTTCAAGTTGGATTAAGCCTGCGAATACACATGTACATTGCCCGCGTTGCAATTCCAAAAACACAAAAGTAGTGTCGCAATTCGGTTCTACGGCTTGCAAGGCTTTATATAGTTGCAACGATTGCAAAGAGCCATTCGATTATTTTAAATGTCATTAATGTTATCTGATTGCTAATACTAAAACTAAGTAAATGCCCATTTATCATCAGTTAGGAACAATACCGGCAAAACGCCATGTGGTGAGTCGTCAAGCGAATGGAAACCTTTACCAAGAAGAGTTGGTGGGTACGCAAGGTTTTGCAGGAATGTCTTCGTTAGTCTATCATTTGTATCCACCAACACGTGTGAAGCAAAAAGACAAAGCCTATTCAGTAGCTCCAAAAATTGCTATCGATAATGGATTAGATTGTATGAGTTTTCAAGGGTTTGATATTCAACCCGAGAAAGATTATTTGAAAAGTCGCAAAACCCTTTTTGTGAATGCTAATATGCATATAGGGTTGGCAGCACCAATGGAAAGCACTTCCTACTTTTATAAAAATGCCGATGCCGATGAAATGATTTTCGTGCATGAAGGCAGTGGAACACTTTTCACTATGTATGGCGAATTGAATTTCAAATATGGTGATTACATCATTATTCCGAGAGGAACGGTGTATCAAATCCATTTCAATACAGACAAGAATCGATTACTGTATGTAGAAAGTTTTTCACCGATTTTTACACCTAGTCGTTATCGCAATCAATTCGGCCAAATGCTAGAACACTCGCCATTTTGCGAGCGAGATATTGTTCGTCCGAGTAACTTAAAAACCTATGATGAACAAGGCGAGTTTGATATTTTCATCAAGAAAAAAGGAATGATGTTCCCGTATCAATATGCGAATCATCCATTTGATGTGGCAGGTTGGGATGGGTATCATTACCCGTACATTTTTTCCATTTTCAACTTTGAACCTATAACCGGTAGAGTGCATATGCCACCGCCAATTCATCAAACGTTCGAAAATGCGCACTTTGTGATTTGTTCGTTTGTTCCGCGTTTGTATGATTATCATCCTGATGCTATTCCTGCACCTTACCACCACAGTAATATCGATAGCGATGAGTTGTTGTATTATGTAGATGGAGATTTCATGAGCAGAAATAATATTCAAAAAGGACAAATTACATTACATCCGGGTGGAATTCCACATGGTCCACACCCCGGAGCTATTGAGCGCAGTATCGGGAAAAAGGAAACACACGAATTAGCGGTAATGATTGACCCGTTTTCACCGGTAATGATTACTGAAGAAGCCATGAAAATTGACGTGAAAGATTACTACAAATCATGGTTAGCATAAATCCAATTAATCACAAATCTTAAATCAATAATATGAGTACAGCCAATTTAACCAATGTCACCAATTTCAATTATGGCATTGAAAAGATATTTGAAGAGGCACAAGATTTCTTGCCTATCAATGGAACCGATTATGTAGAACTTTATGTTGGTAACGCCAAGCAAGCAGCACATTACTACAAAACGGCATTTGGTTTTGAAAGCTTTGCCTATTGTGGGTTAGAAACAGGCAATAAAGAATATTGTTCGTATGTGGTGAAGCAAGATAAAATTCGTTTGGTGCTCACTACTCCGTTCAATCCGGATAGTGAAATTTCGCATCACATTCGCAAACATGGCGATGGTGTGAAAGTAATTGCGTTGTGGGTAGATGATGCCCGAAAAGCCTTTGCAGAAACAACAGGCAGAGGAGCAGAAGCCGTAATGGAACCAACAGTGTTTAAAGATGAACATGGGGAAGTAGTGAAATCAGCCATTAAAACCTATGGCGATACCATTCATACTTTTGTTGAACGGAAAAATTACAACGGAGTGTTTTTACCTGGTTTTGAAGTATGGAAAAGCGAATATAATCCGGGAACAAAAGGTTTGAAATACATCGATCACATGGTAGGTAATGTGGGTTGGGGCGAAATGAATAAATGGGCGAGTTTCTATGCGAATACGTTAGGCTTCGCCAATTTAGTCACCTTCGATGATAAGGATATTTCTACGCAGTATACGGCTTTGATGAGTAAGGTAATGACGAATGGTAACGGAAGAATAAAATTCCCAATTAACGAGCCGGCTGAAGGTTTACGCAAATCGCAAATTGAGGAATATCTTGATTTTTATGGTGGTCCGGGTTGTCAGCATATTGCTGTAGCTACTGATGATATTGTATTTACTGTTTCTGAAATGAAAAAATCGGGTGTTGAGTTCTTGCATGTGCCGGGCACCTATTACGATACGGTTGTAAATCGTGTTGGAACCATTGCAGAAGATATGAATACGCTCAAGTCATTAGGCATTATGGTAGATAGAGACGATGAAGGCTACTTGTTACAGATTTTCACTAAACCTGTAGAAGACCGACCAACATTGTTTTTTGAAATCATTCAACGTAAAGGCGCGAAATCCTTTGGTAAAGGGAACTTCCAAGCCTTGTTCGAAAGTATTGAAGCCGAACAGGCGAGGAGAGGAACATTATAGTTGATTCAATTTTTAGAGATAGCCTTGCTTTAATTTAAGCAGGGCTATTTCTTTTTGTGCTTGAAGGGAAACGCCTTCTTCGCGTTTAATGGATTGTCTTTTCGCATCGAAATACTGTTGCAATTCAGTCGATTGAAACTTCGCATCTTGTATGAATTTGATTTTCTTTTTCACCGATTCTGTCAAAACAAAACCAATGGTGATAGAGTTATTCTGATTGTTCAACTCAGGCATAGGCGTAAGCGCTGAAAGCGTAAAATATTCATTTCCATTGGGACTCTGACTGATAAAGGCCGCCAATTTTTCGCCTTCCTTTCCATCTAATTCTTCACTCAAATAGCGAACAACTACTTTGGTTATATCTCGTCTGAATTGCTGTTCGCTTTGTGCGTAATTCAAATTGGACGTGGCTTTGAACAAGTGCATTTCTTTTGAGATTTCTTTCAGATTTTTCTCTGCCTCCTTGCTACTGTAACGAATGAAGAACACCTCGTTTATCGAAAAATATTTGGTAAGCAGATTGGTAAAACGGGTGAGTAACATTTCCGGGGAAGCATCATATTTGGTGAGCAAATGCTTCACAAAGGTGGTTTTGAACTTCGATGATTCGAAGAAATTTTCTAAGTCTTTCACCATGAACTCTCGCTTCAAATGCAGTGCCTGTGCAAAATACGAGGCTTTGAAGTTGTTGATGACATGGTCGAACGATTCCACTGTAACCCATGATGTAGTGTAGGGGCGTTTCTTTAAATCCAACACTTCAAAACCAATTTCTCTTCCGAATAAGAAAATCTTTTGTTGTTCAGTTAGCTTTGCGTTATAAAGCAGCATTTTCTTTTCCGGAATCAATACCGAGCGAAGTGATTTTAGTTCAGGGTATTCTTTGAAGTCCGTTTTATGAATGGTGTAATTAAATTCTTTCTCTAAAACGTGTTGATATAATGCGGCAGAAACACCTGCGGTATGTAATTCGAAATGCTTTTCCCGAAAGCGATCTACTTGTTCTTCGATGTCTTCAAAATAGTTTTCATTCAATTCTTGATAAGCACGAAGACATAAGAAGTAAAAGTGATCTTGTCGCAAATTATAGTTTCGCGCAATTTCCAGGCCGGCATTAATGAAAGCCGATACTTTCAACGGCTCTTTAATCAAAATGGAAAGCAATGCCTGTTTATCGATACCGAAAGTGGACAATAGATCCTCATTCACTATATCCAAATTGAGGTAATTGGCGATAGGGGTTAACTCTTTGTTCACCTTCAGGGCAACGAGTTGATCGTAGGGAACTTCGAAGACTTCTGCTAACTTCGAAACCTTCTGCGTGTTTGGATATTTTTTGCCGTTTTCAATTTCATTCAGATACGAAATCGAAATCCCAGTAGCTGTAGCTAAAGTTTTAAGCGAAATTTCTTTTTCTTCTCTTAACTTCTTGATTTTCAGTCCGAAAATAATTTTTATATAATCCGGATTCATAGCTTGACTTTTTTGTAATGCAAAGTTTTATAATCTTTAACGGACTTAAAGATAGAGAATAACCCAATATTGCGAAAGTATTTCATTAGCGAAATTTCGCAATTTTATTTTACTAGAACTCCTCGTATATTTGCGGCACAAAAATTACATCATGTCGGTTTCAGCGAATAACATAGTTTTAAAAGGAGCAGTTTCTGCAGAATTTGCAACGGTATTAACACCTGAAGCACTTGATTTTGTTGTGAAATTGCACAGAAAGTTCAATGCTACCCGTGTTGAATTATTGAAAAAGAGAGAAGAGCGCCAATTGCTTATCGATAAAGGACAATTGCCTGATTTTCTTCCCGAGACACAAGTTATTCGAGAAGGTGATTGGGTGGCTGCTCCAATTCCAGCTGATTTACAAGACAGACGAGTAGAAATTACCGGACCTGTAGATCGTAAAATGATTATCAATGCACTAAACTCAGGTGCAAAAGTATTCATGGCCGATTTTGAAGATTCTAACTCACCTACTTGGGCGAATTGTATAGAAGGCCAAATCAATTTGCGCGATGCCATCAATAAAACCATCAGCTACGAAAATCCTGAAAATGGGAAGTCATATAAATTAAACCCTGAAATTGCAACATTGTTGGTTCGTCCAAGAGGATGGCATTTACCTGAAAAGCATGTGTTAATTGATGGTGAAATTGCTAGTGGTTCGTTGTTTGATTTCGGTTTATACTTTTTCCATAATGTGAAAAATTTGTTGGCGAACGGAACCGGACCTTATTTCTATTTGCCGAAAATGGAAAGTCATTTAGAAGCTCGATTGTGGAATGATGTTTTTGTTTTCGCACAAAATGAATTAGGTATTGCACAAGGAACTATCAAGGCAACTGTATTGATTGAAACGATTACAGCTACTTTTGAATTGCACGAAATTATCTACGAATTGCGCGAACACATGGCGGGCTTGAATTGCGGACGATGGGATTATATCTTCTCCTACATTAAGAAGTTCAGAAACTTAGATGCTCGTTTTGTATTGCCGGATAGAGCACAAGTAACAATGGCAGTGCCTTTCATGGCGAATTACTCTAAATTAGTGATTCAGACTTGCCACAAACGCAGAGTTCACGCTATGGGAGGAATGGCTGCATTTATTCCGATTAAAAACGATGAAGCGGCTAATAATGCAGCTGTTGAAAAGGTTCGTCAAGATAAATTACGCGAGGTAACTAATGGTCACGATGGAACATGGGTGGCGCATCCGGGTTTAGTGAAATTGGCTATGGATATTTTCAACGAGCACATGACAACACCAAATAATTATCACGTTAAACGTGAAGGTGAAGTTTATACACCATCTGATTTATTGGAATTACCTGCGGGAACCATTACTGAAGCTGGTTTGCGCATGAATATCAACGTTGGTGTTTTATACATCGAAAGTTGGTTGAGAGGTGTTGGTGCTGCTGCAATCCATAATTTAATGGAAGATGCAGCAACAGCTGAAATCTCTAGAACTCAGGTTTGGCAGTGGATTAAGAACAAGTCGAAATTAGATGATGGGAGAGAAGTTACTTACGAATTGTTCAAAGCTCTTTTACCAAGTGAGTTAGAAAAAGTGAAAAGCTATGTTGGTGAAGCAGCTTATAATACAGATACGATGAAACGTGCTATCGAAATGTTTGACGTGCTCATTCAAGTGGGCGATTACAAAGAATTTTTGACTTTACCGGCATACGAAGAAATTGACTAATGATTTGCTAATGGGGGAATGAGATAATGTGCTAATGTAGGATATATTGAAGTATCATTAATGTAATAAATAAAATGCAAGAGAGGAGACAAAAAGAAAAAATTATTCTAATTAAGTCGATTCAATTTGCTGTTGAGATTATAACGTTCTGTGAAAAGTTAGAAGATGAGCGAAAGTACGTGATAGCCAAACAACTATTACGGAGTGGAACTTCTGTTGGAGCGAACATCCATGAAGCTCAAAATTGTGAAAGCAAGCGGGATTTCATACATAAACTAAAGGTAGCGGCAAAGGAGTTAGATGAAACGCAATATTGGCTGATGCTATGTGAAAAAGTGAACAGTTATCCAACTCCAAGTTCATTAATTGAACAACAAATTGAAATTAGTAAAATATTAAATAAAATAATTGCTACATCAAAGCGAACCTTAGACTCTAATTAGCGCATTAGCATATTTACAAATTAGCAAATTCAAACATTCCACATTCTTAATTCAAAATCACAATAAACAACAATAACAATGGCAACTAAACAAGAAAGAGCCCTAGCGCTTAAGAAAGATTGGGAAACAAACCCACGTTGGAAAGGCGTAGAACGTCCTTATTCAGCAGAAGAGGTAATTAACATTGCCGGTTCGGTACAAATTGAATATTCTTTGGCTAGAAATGGTGCAGAGAAATTATGGAATCGTTTACATACTGATTCATGGGTGTCTGGATTGGGTGCTTTAACCGGAAACCAAGCCGTACAAGAAGTTTCTGCAGGCATGAAAGCTATTTATTTATCAGGCTGGCAAGTTGCAGCTGATGCAAACTTAGGAAGTGAAATGTATCCTGATCAAAGTTTGTATCCTGCTAATTCAGTTCCTGCAGTTGTAAAACGCATTAACAATGCTTTATTGCGTAGAGATCAGATTGAATATATGGAAGGTGAGCCACAACGCGATTGGATGGTGCCTATCGTTGCCGATGCTGAAGCAGGATTCGGTGGAAACTTGAATGCCTTCGAATTAATGAAAGGTATGATTGAAGCCGGTGCAGCAGGTGTGCATTGGGAAGATCAATTGGCTTCTGCAAAAAAATGCGGTCACTTAGGTGGAAAGGTATTGGTTCCAACACAAGAGGCTATCAACAAATTGGTTGCTGCTCGTTTGGCTGCCGATGTTTGCAATGTTCCAACATTAGTGATAGCCCGTACAGATGCTGAAGCAGCTAACTTGATTACTTCAGATATAGATCCTCGCGATTCTCGTTTCATCACTGGCGAAAGAACTCCTGAAGGATTCTATTATGTGAAAAACGGCTTAGAGCAAGGTATAGATAGAGGTTTGAGCTATGCACCATATGCTGATTTGATTTGGATGGAAACCGGAAATCCGGATTTAGGATTGGCACGTGAGTTTGCTCAAGGTATTCACGCAAAATATCCTGGAAAAATGTTGGCTTACAACTGTTCTCCTTCGTTTAACTGGGCTAAATACATGGATGAAAAGGCTATGTTGACTTTCCGTGAAGATATCGCAGCTATGGGTTACAAATTCCAATTCATTACATTAGCAGGATTCCACGCATTGAACTCTTCAATGTTTGAGTTATCTAAAAACTATGTTGAGCGTGGAATGGCCGGATTTAGCGAAATGCAACAAAGAGAGTTTGCTATGGAGAAAGATGGCTTCAAAGCAATTAAACACCAATCTTTTGTTGGAACAGGTTATTTTGATGCCGTTCAGAATGTGGTTCAACAAGGTAAATCTTCTACAACAGCTTTAGCCGGATCAACAGAAACAGAACAATTTCATTAATTATTGAAATTCCGTTTATAAAAAAAAGGTTGCCAATTTTGGCAACCTTTTTTTATTCTCTATACATCTCCGTCAATAGACTTTGTAGCCTGAGAATCTATTGTCTAAGTCAAAGATTGTCATTTTTAAAGTTTCGGAACCCATATTGGTTAACTGTACTTGTACTGTTTCGTTTGCTGCTAGCTTTATGTTTACACTGTAAGTTAAACGTGTGTATGATTTCGGGCTAACTGTTTGTACGATCGAGTAACTGTTTCCAGTTCCTCCAACATAAAGCGAGAGCACTACTGACCCTTTTAAGTTATTTGTAGAGTCTAACATAAGTGAAACATCGAAGTGATATAATCCAGCCGATGGGGTTGTGTATGTACTTGTTGTTGTGTTATATTTCAAAGCATCATCAAATTCTTCTTGTTTCAAATCAACGTTTATTGGTAAGCCACTTGCAGCAAAGTTTTGAACGCCCGCTGAACCATCTCTATGACCTGCAAATCCAGCAGAAGCACCTCCACTTGCAGGTGTTTGCCATGTAGCTAAACCTGTTGCATCCGAAGTTAATACTTTACCTGCACCTGGCGTTCCTCCTGATATTTTGATTTGCCCATTAATATCCATTTTTGCTGATGCAGAAGGTGAAGCAGTTCCAACGCCTACACTTACTCCATTGTCAAACATTTGAGAAAGCGTGACGGTTGAAGCTGAGCTGTATTTGGCAACATAATTAACTGTACCTCCACTTACACCGGCTCCGGCAGCTCCGGTAGCTCCGGTAACTCCTGTTGCCCCAGTAGCACCAGTAACTCCGGCACCTGTAGGACCAACTGCTCCAGTAGCTCCAATTGCACCAGCAGTTCCTGTTGCTCCCGTTGCCCCAGTTGTGCCTGCTCCTGTTGCCCCAGTTGCTCCGGTAGCTCCAGTTGTGCCTTTCACACCTGCTACACCCGTAGCACCAGTTGCCCCAGTAACACCGGCTCCTGTTGCTCCAACAGCTCCGTTAGCTCCTGTTGGGCCTATCGGACCAGCAACACCAGTTGCCCCTGTTGCTCCTGTTGTTCCTGCTCCAGTTGCTCCAGTAGTTCCAGTTGCTCCAGTAGTACCTTTTACTCCAGCAGTTCCTGTTGCCCCAGTTGCTCCTGTTGTTCCAGTTGTTCCCGCTCCCGTTGCTCCTGTGCTTCCGGTTGCCCCTGTACTTCCTGTAACGCCATTGGTTCCTGCTATTCCTGTTGCACCTATTGAGCCCACTGCCCCAGTAGCTCCTGTTGAACCAGTAGTTCCTTTTACACCGGCAGTTCCGGTTGCCCCGGTTGCCCCTTTTGTTCCTGTTGCTCCTGTTGAACCTGTTGTTCCTTTAACACCTAAGGCTCCTGTAGCACCTGTAGCACCCGTTGCTCCGTTTAATCCCGTTGCACCTGTTGCTCCAATAGCGCCCGTAGCACCTGTACTTCCTGCTCCGGTTGGTCCAACTGCACCAGTGGCTCCAGTTTCTCCTTGTGGTCCTTGTAATCCTTGTATTCCTTGCGGCCCAATAGGTCCTGCAGGTCCTTGAAGGCCATCGGCACCATTAACACCTTGTGGTCCTTGGATACCCGGAATACCCTGTGGCCCTATAGACCCTTCTGCTCCTGTGGGCCCTATCAAACCATCTGCACCCGTTGCACCGGTAGCTCCCGTTGCACCGGTAGCTCCAGTTGCTCCATTGACACCGGCATCACCCGTTGCACCTGTTGCTCCAGTTGCTCCAGTTTCGCCCATGAGTCCGTCTGACCCTGCCGGACCGGGTGCACCATTTAGGGAAATAGTCCATGAAGGATATGTACCTGAACCATAAATATTTTCAACACTTACCACCATAGCACCTGTTAGCTTATTGTATGAAACACAAGTTCCAAGCATTCTGTTGTTTGCATCTCTAGCAATGATAATAGTTTGACCTACAGCGTAGGCAAACCCAGTTCCAACAGTAAATGATAATGTATCAATTTGAATTGTCATTGTGTCTAACGAAAAGGATGTATATCTATCTCCGTTCGCTCCTGTATTACCAGTTGCACCTCTTTGTCCAGTAGCCCCAGTAGCCCCTTTAGCTCCAGCCAATCCCTGAAGACCTTGAGGACCGACACTTCCTGTTGGGCCAACTGCACCAACCGGACCTGCAATTCCTTGTAAACCTTGCGCACCGGTTGGACCAACTAATCCTTGTAATCCTTGAATACCTTGTATACCTTGCACCCCTTGCGTTCCTTGCGATCCAGTTGCACCAGTAGCCCCGGTAGCACCCATTGCACCGGTAGCTCCTGTATCACCAGTGTCTCCTTTTATACCTTGAACACCCTGATTTCCTTGTGCTCCAGTAGCTCCAGTCGCTCCAGTTGTACCTGTTTCACCTGTAATCCCTTGAATTCCTTGTCCTCCTGTTGGTCCTACAGGCCCTTGAAGTCCATCAGGTCCTTGCGGTCCGGTAGGTCCATCAATTCCTTGCGGTCCAATTGGTCCATCTGCTCCCGTTGGTCCAACTAATCCATCGGGGCCTTGAATCCCTTGTGGCCCTTGTGGTCCCGGATTCCCTTGCGGACCTTGAATCCCTATTCCGGTAGCTCCTGTTACTCCAGTTGGCCCAACAGCTCCGGTTTCACCTGTAGCTCCTATTGGTCCTTGTAAACCAACTCCGGTAGGTCCTGTTGCTCCAACATCGCCAGTTGCCCCTGTTTCACCTTGAATACCTTGAGGCCCTTGTAAGCCAATACCTGTTGCTCCCATTGCACCCGTTGCACCCATTTCTCCGGTTGCCCCTTGTATACCTTGAACACCTTGCGGTCCTTGTAAACCAATTCCTGTTGCTCCAGTGGCACCAGTTGCCCCTATTTCTCCGGTTGCCCCTACAACCCCTTGTATACCTTGAGGCCCTTGTAATCCAATACCTGTAGCTCCGGTTGCTCCTGTAGGTCCTACCTCCCCGGTTTCACCAGTTGCACCTATAGGTCCTTGTAAGCCGATTCCTGTTGCTCCGGTAGGACCTACTCCTCCAGTTGCTCCTGTAGCACCCGTATTTCCATTTGCACCAACTGGTCCTTGCAAACCTATTCCGGTTGCTCCTATAGCCCCCGTTGCTCCTACATTACCCGTTGCGCCAGTTTCACCTTTTATACCTTGAGGTCCTTGTAATCCAACACCTGTTGGTCCTACAGGACCCATTTGTCCAGCCGGTCCGTCTGCTCCTGTTGCCCCTGTAGCTCCTTGTGCTCCTTGTAAGCCTACCCCGGGTGCACCTGTTGCACCTGTATTACCTGTTACGCCCGTAGCACCTGTTGCACCTGCAGGTCCAACTGAAGAGCCCGATCGCTCGGCATACAATGCATATGGTACACTCATTAATTGTTGTGTTCCCATACTTACATAATTTGTACCTCCTGCTATATCTACCAACAACTCGGTGAAATAAATTCCGCTCGACCAATTGATAGTACTAAACGTTCCACTATTAGGAGTACCTTGACCAAGCACTAAGCTTGTTAATCCAAACTGATTGGTGGCTGTAAAGTGGGATTCTGAATAAACCACCGGACCTGTTGTAGCTCCTTGATGGATGACGAAACGTATGCCAACAGGTTGTGATACTAAAATAGCTCCACTACTGTTTCTAATAACAGATTGATAATTTATGCCTTGGGGTGCTTGCGCAAAACTTATAATAGTAAAGGCAAGTAGAAGGTTAATGGTTAGAATAAATTTACGCATAGAGGTTTATTTAAGAATAGAAATGGTTCGTTTAGATAAGAGTTGATTTTCATTGTTTTCAATTGTAACAAAGTAGTTCCCACTTGCAACTTGAGATAAATCAACTTGTGATTTATTCTCAAAAGTTTGTGCTACAATCAATTTCGCATTGGCATCATAAATTTTAACTACAGCTGTTTGATTGTAGTTAGAAGATGATATGATTAAATGCGTTGTTACCGGAATAGGATAATAATTAAACGTGAATGTATTACTCACATCATCGACACTACTAACGGTTAAATTGGTTTGATGAAAGCCTTGTGTGGCAATGCTGTTGGAATTATTAGTTAATGTTGCCGTTAGCGGTTCTCCAAAAGTGAAACTTACTTGTGCGTATGTATTTGCTAAATGCTTTCCTCCGGATGCGAAAACTTGTGAAGTGCTTTGCTGAGCAATTGCAGTAAAGCCGAGTAACAAAGTGATGAATGAAAGTAAACTGTTCTTTAGCATAGGGTGAATTTATGAGTGGCGAATGAACGTTCTTCCTGATACAATTTTACACTTACAATACACTGTATTAGAAAACTTAATCTGATTGTTTTAAACATTGTTGTGTTTTGATACTCAAATTTGGACATACACTATAATCCGCATATAGTTACGTGTAAACTCAACAATAGGTTACATAAAATGGTGTTTTTTTCTAATTTGTTGCTAAGTTGCTGAATATCATAATATTTATGGCTAATCGAATGTTTTATTGAAAACATAGCAAAAAATGAATAGTTCAGGTTTTCTTTTGACTGGATAAATTTCAAAAGCTATTTATGGAAGAGCAATTTGGCACTTATGGGTAGGTGGTCACTTGGGTAGTACATTCCATTATTGTTTTTGTATAATGTATATTCTTGCTGCTTGAAAGGGTAGCGGTAGAAAATATAATCGATGCGGTGGCAATCTGTATTCTTAATGTCGAATCCACAATCAGTATAGTTAGGTTCAGTTGAAGAATAAGCATCATAAAGTGGAGTAGCATGTGATGTATTCGTCATCACTTTATAACCCTCACTTTCAGGTTCAAAATTGAAATCACCTGTAACAATTACTGGTGATTTGCCACACACCGAATCAATAAAATGAGTCAAAAGCCTTGCGCTGTTCTTTCTTGCCAACCCACCTCTATGGTCGAAATGGGTGTTGAACACAAAAAATGATTGTTTACTCTCTTTCTCCTCAAGCTGAACCCAAGTGCAAATTCTTGTTATGGCTGCATCCCAGCTTTTACTGCCGGGCTTTGAAGGTGTTTCACTTAGCCAAAAGTTTCCGCCATTCAGCAATTTATACTTTTCAGTCTTATAAAAAATGCAACTGTGTTCACCTGTATGTTTACCATTGTTTCTACCTGCTCCAAATACGGAATAGCTAGGTAGCCTCTTTTTAAAGTCAGTATATTGATCCAATAAAACTTCTTGGGTGCCTAATACATCCGGATCAGATTGTTTGATTAAATCGGTCACATTCTCTTTTCTGTATTTCCATTTATTTGGTCCATCTGCAGCATTTGAATTCCTAATGTTATACGACATAACCTTTATCTGCGATTGAGCAAATAGTATGGATTGCCATCCCAATAGCTGGAGTAAAAACAAGTATTTAATCCCGACTTTCATCTTCTATTAGAGGTATTGTATTAGGCATAGTCTCAGATTCCAAGTGGCATTTCGGACATTGATATACATAGTTTGAGGCAATGGCGTAGGACGAGAACAACCACGTAACAATTTCCATAAAGATATTGGAAGGTGTGGGCTTTGCCACATAGTCCATCCCTTTGTTACCACAACCCGGACAGACTATTGATGTTGCATATTCTTCTTCAAACTTCAGCAATAAACTCGATGCATATTCGGCATCACTATCACCAACATTCAGTTTAATGCCCCCAATGGCCATGTTCCAAACAGGCATAGTGCTGGATGTATTTTCATCTTGCAAAAAGCAGTGAATACCGTTTGCTTCGAACTTTTCTTTCCAAATATGAGCGGTGAAGTAATTGTCGAAGGTTTTAATGGTTTGCATCCCTATTTGTTTAGCATTTTTTCGTAGCGCGTTATCCAATCTTGGAGGGACATCTTTTTGCATAATTCTCCAATCAAGTCAAACGGAATTTGGTCGGTTTTTTTAAAGCGAATACAACTTTTTCCCATATCTAGTTTTGCGTTTGAATGTTTCGGGAATTCTGTTGTAAACCATTCCAATAATTTGGGGTCGCTATAAATACCCATATGATAAACAGCAATAAAATTTTTTTGCGAAGCAATATTTAAGAAGGGTAGGGGAAGTTTTGGGTCGCAATGGTAACCGTTAGGATAAAGCGAATGGGGAACAACATAACCAATCATTCCATAACTCATTGTTTCTTCAAATCCTTTTGGAAGGTTTTTTGTGATGGCATGTCTTAACTTTAGTATAGCTTCTTTTCTGTCTTCAGGTAGCTCATTGGTATATGCTTCAACTGTAACTGCTTTACTTTGCATGCGTGTTTAATTTTAATTTTTGACAACACCCAAAATACAATTTTTATATAGAATGAGGAATGAACGGGTCGTATTTTCATTAAATCCTATCTATTTATATTTTTAGGCAATGAAGAAATTACTTTTTCTGGTTTTGGTATCCCTTATCGGATTTGGCGCTTGGTTGTTTTTGGCAAACAACAGCAATCCGAATCGAGAAAAAGCGTATATCAATATTCCGACCGGAGCGGGTTACAAGAAGGTGTTAGCATTGCTCAAGAAAGATAATCTGCTTGTCAGTACATTTTCGTTCGAGGTATTTGCGAAACTGAAGGGCTATCCTGATCATGTGAAACCCGGACATTATATTATTGGTAAATCGATGACCAGCAGAGCGATTGTCAATTTATTGTATTATGGTATTCAAAGTCCTGTGGCTTGCCGACCATACAACATCCGCACCAATGATGACTTTGCGGGCTTGTTTGGTAGAGCTTTGGAATTGGACTCGACAGATATTATAGAGCAATTAAACAACGAAAGCTTTTGCACACAATATGGCTGTACGCCAAACAACATTATGACGCACTTCATTTACGAAGAATATTCGTTTCCGAAATGGAATATAGGTGAAAAGGAATTTTTTCAGCATATGGATTCTGTATACAAACGTTTTTGGAATCCAGAACGATTGCAGAAAGCTACTGCACTGGGGTTGAAGCCTAAGGAAGTTATGGTTTTAGCCTCTATTGTTGAAAAAGAATGCATGAAAGACAAAGAACTACGAACGGTGGCAGGTGTATACTTGAATCGTTTAAAGATAGATATGCCACTACAAGCCGATCCAACACTGGTTTTTGCTTTGCGTGATTTTGATGCGAAACGGGTAACGAACTACCATAAAGATTATGAATCGCCTTATAATACCTATAAACATTCCGGTTTACCGCCCGGTCCAATATGTTTGCCATTTAAAAAATCGGTGGATGCGGTTTTGAATGCAGAAGAACACGACTATTTGTATTTTTGTGCGAATCCTGATTTGTCGGGTTACTCGGTTTTTTCTAGAACATTGGATGAACAGAATAAAGTGGCCAATTTGTATCGTAAGAAAATGAATGAAATGAATATACATTAATGAGTTATACCTACCAACATACATTACGCGTGGCTTATGCCGATACCGACCAAATGGGTGTAGTTTACTATGGGAACTATGCGCGTTTTTTTGAGGTAGCACGCACAGAGGCATTGCGTTCATTGGGTATTCGTTATGCCGATTTGGAGCAAGCTGGAGTAATGATGCCTGTTACACGCATGAATGTAAAGTATATTCGTCCGGCTTTGTATGATGATTTACTTTCTATTCAAGTTCTTATTCCCACAATTCCCGACAGATTGATTACGTTTGAATACTTGATTTTCAATGCAAAAGGGGAGAAGTTGATCGAAGCTGAAACTCAATTGATGTTTATGGACGCAACGAGCAGAAAGTTAACGCACGCACCCAAGGAAGTGGTGGCTTGCTTTAAAGAAATGGAATGAAAAAAATTTGGCAGAAGATATTATTAGAGAATCCTCATTTAGAAAAATGGGATCAATGGTTTCGTGTATTTACATTACCTGGTTTAGATGGCGTTCCTGTTTATACTGTATTATCGTTTTTTATAAGTGAAATCAAAAAAAATTCATTAGCTGTTCGGGCAAAATCTATTGCCTATAGCTTCTTTTTGTCTATGTTTCCTGCGTTGCTGTTCATCTTCACGTTAATCCCCTATGTGTTGATATTGTTGAACATGCAAAATATAGATGCTTATATTTTGAAGTTGATAAAAGATATCTCGCCAAGTCCTGAAATTTTCAAGTTCTTGAAATCGTTTATCCAGCCCTTTTTATCTGATTTAACGCAAAACAAACGTCCGAGTTTATTAACCAGTACCTTTATTTTAACCATATTTCTTACTTCCAATGGGGTAGTGGCTTTGATGAGTTCTTTCGACAAATCCTACGATCATTATAAAAAACGTAATGCCATTCATACGCGTATTGTAGCGCTCAAAATTACGTTTCTATTGGTGTTTCTGTTTATATTTTCAATGGCATTGGTTGTAGCCGGACAAGATATATTGGAGTTAGTGCTCGATTATTTTCATATTCAGAATACGTTTACCAATATTCTTTTCAACTTAATACGTTATTCAACAATTATTTTATTATTCTTTTTCTCTATATCCCTCATATATTATTACGGGCCGGCAACGAAGAAAAAATACCGTTTCATTTCAACCGGAGCCACTGTAGCCACATTTCTCTCCATTTTGGCATCCGTTGGCTTCTCTTTCTATGTTAAACACTTTGTAAAACTCAATACACTTTTCGGTTCT
This sequence comes from uncultured Chitinophagaceae bacterium, assembly GCA_964398475.1. GTDB lineage: Bacteria > Bacteroidota > Bacteroidia > Chitinophagales > LD1 > CALAYL01. The sequence goes on from CAYNMP010000007.1 coordinate 153,281, forward strand.
ATTGGAACGGTAATGATTTTAATGATTTGGCTAAACATCAACGCCTTTGTGCTTTTGATAGGGTATGAAATTAATGCTGCCATTTATTATCATAAGTCGAACGCAGAAAAAATGTAAACTTTTTCCTCTTTTTTTTCAAAAATACTGAAGAGTTTTTATATTCGCACCACGCACGGAGGAATGCCAGAGTGGTTGAATGGAACTGTCTTGAAAACAGTCGAGCGTGATGAGCGCTCCGGGGGTTCGAATCCGCCTTCCTCCTCACAATAAAAAAGACCTTGAAGTAATTCAAGGTCTTTTTCGTTTTTATACTGTAGAACGATTAGCTATCTAAACGCTTTTGCAGCCATTCTTCGGCAATTTTGTGGATATACACCGGCTTTATCTTTCGCCATTCAGTTTCTTCCAGTTCCAAAGGAATATCCATATAATGATGTAAGCGATATCTTCGCATTTCGTCTACTACATGTTTATGGAAATTAAGGCATAAAATCCATCCATCCATGTCGCGTACTTCTTCCTGCCAAAGTTCGTAGTAGCTTTCATCAGAAGCATGAAAATTCATAACGTTCTCTCCAATCAGAATAAATTTTGATATGCCTTCTTGCATTAACGGGTCTATCACTTCTTCTTTGAAAATCATGATATCGTTATGAAGTGTGTCGTTCCACTCGCCCAACATTTCAATTACAGCAATCTCCTTTTCGTATCCCACATAAATTACTTTGCAATACAATGTGCTAGAGCCAAAGCTATCCCATTGCGGATGGATATAATAATTGTATACTTTATTGTGGAAAGAAAATTCACTGTATTTTCTGCGGTAAAAGGGCGATAATTTATCTTCTGAAGCTATATAATAATCTCTCCAACTATAAAATGGTTCTATATCATGCATAAAATGTATATTCAATTCTCAATTAGCTTTGTAAAAATATGCGATTAATTTTTCTTCTGGGTATCTTTTTGTTGTTTGCTTCAGGTTGCAAGAAATGTTTAACCTGCCAAAATCGCTGTGCAGTTTGTTACGATAAGCATTTTCGCATAAAAGTGAGTTCCGATATTTTGACTATACGCTACTATGAAGAATATTTAGATTCACTTCAATCGCCCGGCTTGGGCTGGACATGTATCGATACTTCATCTGATAAGCGCTACGATAGATGTTCTTCCGGTAAATTGAGTGATGATAAATACAATTGGGAAGCACAAGGTTATGATTGCACGTTAAAGTAATTACTTCAACATTTCTCTTTTCAAAACAAATCCGGTTTTTGGGAAAGGCTTGTAGAAGTCTGTAGAAATAATTTGCGCATTACTTTCTTTTGCTTTGTTGAACATGGTGTAATCGTTTTTTCTAGGCTCAATAGTTTCCACATCTGAACGTGTTCTCACCATATAACCTTTTGCTACCAAGTCTTTGATGCGTTCAGTATGTTCAATAGGGTCATCTACTTTTATGAAAACAGCTTCGGGTTTATTGGGTTCTGCAAAAGTAAAAAATGGAAGTCCTTTATAGGAAGGATATTGCTTTGTAAGCTCATCGCTTAATCGTTCACCGGCCATTAAAATAAATACAATCTTTCCTCTTGCCTCTTGTAATTTTGGGTAACCAATAGTTGTAATTGCTTCGCGCAACGATGAGTGATTTTTTCTAAAATCATCGGGCGATAAAATCTGTTTTGGATTATCAGCGAAAATAAAGTTGATTTCATCGCGAACTTCGAGCATAGCTTGGAGGTCGAATTTGAGCGCTGTTTTGAAGCCTGCTATTTTCACATGATCGCTGATGCCATCTTCTTTCAATTCTACCATCACATAGAGCGGAAGATGCGTAGGATGGTCGCTACTCCAAACTTTCAAGGCTTGCAGTGCATCTTTGAAGGTGTAGTAATTGGTGTTGTAATCAATGTCTGAAATGTGTAATACTTTCATGCCCGGCCACAACAAAGCATCAACATTCGATTTAGTAGAGCGAAACCGGAGTGCATTGCCTTGTCGTTTATAATACCTTCCGCCTTTTGGATCGTAGTATATATCCAATTCAAAACTTCGCATACCATAATTTTCTAACTGGCTGTCTAGTGGAAGATGATCGTATTCCAAATGATATGCCGGAGGAAGTTCTTTCTTGAAAAAAGGATCGGCCAAATGAATAAATTTGAGAATGCCGCTATCTGTCATTCTTCTGTAACTGTTATGACTTCCCAACACTTTGATTTGATTGATGGGTAATGAATCCGAGTAGTCTAAATCTTGCGCAGAAACAGTGCTAAACAGAAAGCAGATAATAGCTGCGAGATGCAATTTGTGCATGGTTATTTTTTTGATTGACTAATACTATAAAAGATTTGATGGTTGTGCCCAAGAGTTTGATATGCCACTGGTTTTCGTCAGTGAAACTAGAAAAGGCTTATAAAGAATGAACTGTTTTATGTTGCAAAACGACTAATTTGTTTTGTTGAAATTGAGTGTCAAATATTGATTGTTAAGCGTTTTAAGTTGAATGAAATAGGACCCTTGTTGTAGGTTGCCAATCGGAATTGACTTTTCTCCGTTGATGAGGCTACCTTGTTGAATGATTCTTCCTACAGGGTCGAAAATAGAGAATGCAGTAGCCTCTATATCAGCCGGACCAAGGTATAAAATGCTTCTCACTGGATTAGGCGTAATATATGCTGTAATGTTGTTTTGTAGATTTTGAAGTGCTGTAGTGCCCAATGTTATTTGTTTGGTAAATGTGTCGGTTTCATTGCATTTACTGGCGAGCAATATTACATTATATGTGCCGGGCTGGCTGTAGGTATGTATTGGGTTTTCTATCGAATCGATATCACCATCACCAAAGAACCATGTAAAGGTTGCTGCATGTGTTGATGTATTCGTAAAAACAATTTGATTAGTTGGAGTGGTAGCGTTTGTGAATGTTGCATTAGGATCGTATTCGCCAATATGCCATTGGGTCAATTGGTCGAAAACTGTTGTTTTTGTTGCATTCCGAATGGCTGCTCCATCTGCTAATGCCAATGTACTTTTGAATGTTATAGCCGTGGGGTCTTTTCTAAAAAATACAGTGTAAAAACTGCATGCAGCGGCATAAGTTCCGGCTTCGGAAGGATGGCTTTCATCGGATTGATACAGATCAAGAAGTGGAGCGTTTGTCCGCAAATATTTCCATAAAACACCGACAGGCGAAAGTAGCCCTTTGTTGGTAACCGCCATTGTTTCGTATCTTAACCGCAACAAACTATCCATGCCATTATATGTACAAACCGGGGGCCATGAAGGGCAGTTAGACGCATCTCCATTTTTTCGTCCCCAAGTCATATAAAAAACGGTTTGTGCGCATGGATTGCTTACATGAATAAGGCTATCTAGTTTTTTGGCATACGGAAATACATCCGTTTCTACTTGATTAATAGGAAATGAAGGGAATTGACTTTGTTCTTGAAGTACAACAAAATCCCAATTGCCTTGGGCTATTTTGCTCAAAGAAGTAGTGTTGGTTGCATGTCCTTGTAGGGTATATCCACCAGGACAATTAGATTCGTACAATAATGTATCGCCTGTTGTGATTGCCATATCGGCAATGGTTTTCGGCAAATCGTTTACATAGGTGTAACTGTTTCCCAAAAAGAGTACGCGTTTTGTTTTGCCTTGTGAAAATCCAAGGGAGATAAGTGCAGAAAGTGTAATTGATAAGTAATATTTTATCATAGTTCCTTATTGTTTTTTGCGAAGATAAACTCCAAATCCTACATTTAAATAAAAGCCATGCGTAATGGCATTACTTTGGGTTCCGGGAATAATACCTGCTTTGTTTTTTATATAGGATTGCGTAAAATCTCCACTATATATAGGTGAAATAGAAAGCGCAACTGTTGGATGCAGGAAAATAGATAATCCGGTCCCCAATTGCCAAATAGCCCCTCTTGTGCTTAATATTGTGTTACTTGGTGGGTCTGAAATCTGTTTAAACGATCCGAAATTGCCGAACACAGCACCAAAAAAATGGACATAAGCTTTGTTCCCAATTTTGACATAATACTTTAAATGCGGACCTATAAAAAATGACTGCGTTAAATCGGTAGTGCCCGATTTTTGTTTTATGGAATTAACTGCATAACCAACTGTTGGTCCGATTTCGAAATTATTGGCAACAAAAAATCCTACATGCGGAGCAACAGCAAAATCAAAAACCTTTTGTTCTGTTTTTGAATTCGCTTTGTAACTCAATGAAATGGAGCCTCCGGGTGCAATGGTGCCCTTTTCGATTTGGGCATGGGCCATTACAACAAACAGCAATAAAAGACTTGTTAAACTTTTTTTCATTTCTGCAATATATTGGATTTGCTTGTAACTTTAATGTGGATAAACAATCGTAATAAATCAACGAAATATCTATTGAATCATTAATCTTGTACTAATAAATTAAACCGAAATATACGAAATATGATCAAAGAAGCTTTGAAGGAATTAGGGCTAAAAGCCGATAATGCTGGAACGTCTACCGGAAGAGTGTGGATGCAATCATCCAAAACAAAATATAAGAGTGTTTCGCCAGTGGATGGAGCATTGATTGGCAGTGTGTATGAAACTTCTGAGAAGGAATATGATGAAGTAATTGAAACGGCTCAGCAAGTTTATGCCATTTGGCGAAATGTTCCTGCCCCTAAACGTGGTGAAATTGTTCGTCAGATAGGTAATGAATTGCGAAAGTTTAAAACACCGCTTGGTCAGTTGGTTTCTTATGAAATGGGAAAATCGTTGCAAGAAGGGTTAGGTGAAGTTCAAGAAATGATTGATATCTGCGACTTTGCAGTAGGACTATCTCGTCAGCTTTACGGATTAACCATGCATAGCGAACGTCCGAATCATCGTATGTATGAACAGTATCATCCATTAGGCATTGTGGGGATTGTTTCCGCTTTTAATTTTCCTGTGGCGGTTTGGAGTTGGAATGCTATGTTAGCTTGGGTTTGTGGTGATGTGTGTATTTGGAAGCCTTCGGAAAAAGCACCATTGTGTGGTGTTGCTTGTCAGCATATTGTGGCAAAAGTTTTTTTAGAGAACGATTTGCCGGAAGGCATTTCTTGTTTAGTGAATGGCGATGCGAAAATTGGACAACGCTTGGCTTCCGATAACCGTATTCCTCTGATTTCTGCAACCGGCTCAACACGCATGGGAAAAGCTGTTGCACAAACTGTAGCGGCACGTTTAGGTCGTTCGTTGTTAGAACTAGGCGGAAACAATGCCATCATTATTTCGGAATATGCCGATGTGAATATTGCCATTCGTGCTGCTGTATTTGGCGCAGTAGGTACAGCAGGACAACGTTGTACTACTACACGCAGATTAATTATTCACGAATCGTTATATGCCGATGTGAAGAAGCGATTGCAAAAAACATATTCGCAACTCAGTATTGGCAATCCGTTAGATGAAAAAAATCATGTTGGTCCGTTAATTGACAAGGCCGCAGTGAAAATGTATGAAAATGCTATCGCTAAAGCAGTTAAAGAAGGCGGAAAATTACTTGTGAAGGGAGGTGTGTTAAAAGGCAAAGGGTATGAATCGGGATGTTATGTAAAGCCTTGTATTATTGAAGCCAAGAACGAATATAAAATGGTGCAAGAAGAAACTTTTGCACCTATTTTATACATCATGAAATACAAAAAACTAGAGGATGCCATTGCCATGCAGAATGGTGTTGTTCAAGGTTTGTCATCTTCAATAATGACCAACAACATGCGCGAAATGGAACTATTCCTTTCTGCGAATGGATCGGATTGTGGTATTGCAAATGCCAATATCGGAACTTCGGGTGCCGAAATTGGTGGTGCATTTGGCGGTGAAAAAGAAACCGGTGGAGGACGCGAATCGGGTTCTGATGCCTGGAAAGCGTATATGCGCAGACAAACAAACACTATCAATTACGGATCAACATTGCCATTGGCGCAAGGCATCAAGTTTGATGTATAGCTCTTAACTAATCAACAACACAAAAAATATAATTATGAAGAGGCATTTTCTTTTTACAGTTCTTGTGTTTAGTTGTATTACTATTCAGGCACAGTTTATTGCTCCCTATTCCGACTACAATGGGCAAGTTTATATTTTTGATGAAAACGAAACTAAGTTTTTAGAAACACTCCCTTTATCCAGTTATAAGGTTGGGAAGAATGCCATGCTCTATTCCACGGCTGTTGGGCGTTTTAAAGCATATTTTCAAGGAACGGTTTACAATTTGTTAGATAATACCCCCGATTATTTTGTAACCGATAATTGGATTGGCTATTACAATTTTGGCAATTTGAGTGTATTGTATAACAACAAATTTAAAGTGTTAGATCGGTTGGCGCAGACCGAATATTGGTATTCCGACAGTTTAGTTGTTTGGAAAAGTACCCTTGGGCAAACCCATGTTTTTTACAACGGACAAACCTACGACATTGAACAATGGGAGTTGACGAAAGAGAAAAATGATCCGCGCATTGGCGATAATACCTTTGCCTATGTAGACCAATCAGGAAACTTTAAAGTGTTTTATCATGGAGAGTTGAAAATTATTGAAAGTTATCCGCCCACCTTGTATTATGCCGATAGGGACATGGTGGTTTACATCGATGTTATCGGAAATATCAAATTCTACAGTAATGGGCAATATTTCGAAACCAATATACCTGCGCCTCAAGGCTTTATTACTGGTGAAGGATTTGTAGCTTTTTACGATCAACAAAGTAGGTTGAATGTTTGGCATAATGGAGAGGTAAAAGAGTTGTCGCAAAACCGGCCTAAAGAATTGTTAGTTCAAGATAATTTGGTCGCATTTACCGATCAAGGCAATAATTTTTATGTTTGGTACAATGGGAAATTACAGATGTTAGAACGCACACAGCCATTGGCAATGAAAGCCTATCGGCATATTTTAGTATACAAAGATCAGTATGCGCGTTTGCATGGACTATATTACGGTCAACCCGTACAAATCAGTAAGGATATAGTAAGTGGCGACTTCTTTTTGTTTAATGAAACTGTTCGCTATTCTTTGTTACAGGGTCAAACATGGATGTGGTGTAAAGGGAAAACGTTTAATTACTATTAGCTACACTAACTGTTTTAAACATGGGCAAAGTATATCGATTTAATGCTAAAATTGAAATAACGGAAGGCGGAGGAGCCTTTGTTTATTTTCCTTTTGATGTGCAAAAAGAATTTGGGGTTATAGGTAGAGTGCCCGTAAAAGCTACATTTGACGGTGTTGCTTATACCGGATCGATGGTAAAGTACGGTGACCCAAGGCATATGTTGTTGGTCTTAAAATCGATTCGTGCACAAATTAGTAAAACGGGTGGCGATGAAGTAGAAGTTACGGTTCAGCATGATGTTGACGAACGTACGATCGTTATTCCAAAAGATTTTACAGATGCCCTTAAAGCAGAAAAGCTTTTAACATCATTTGAGCAAATGAGTTTCACACACCGTAAAGAATATATCACGTGGATTGAATCTGCTAAAAAGCAAGCAACTCGAGAGAGTAGAATTGTGAAAGCGCTTGAAATGCTAAAGGGAAAAGTGAAATGAGTAAGCCGAAATTAGTTATAACGGGAGCCTCCGGCTTTTTGGGTTACCATTTGGTACGTGAAGCCGCTGAATTGTATGATGTATATGCTTTGTACCATTCACAGAAAGGCGATTTTGATGCTGTGCATTGGCTGCAATGTGATATTACGAATCATATTCAAGTTGGCGATTTATTAGAAGATATTGAACCCGATTTTATTATTCATGCAGCGGCAAGTGCAGATACGAATTTTTGTGAGTTACATCCTGAAGAAAGTCGTTTGATCAATGTTGATGCAACCGTTAATCTTGTGGGTATTGCGGCTGATTTTAATATTCCGTTCGTGTTCACCTCCACCGATTTAGTGTTTGATGGCGAACGCGGATTATACACCGAAGACGATACAGTTAATCCTGTGAATGCATACGGGCGACAGAAAGCAGAAGCAGAACACGTTGTACTTGAAATTTATCCAAACGCCTTTGTTGCTCGATTGCCGCTAATGTATGGCGATGTGAAAGCAGGAGGGAACGGGAATTATTTAAGACGTTTCATTACCGAAAATGCAGAAGGAAAAATCAGTTCTCTTTTTCATGATGAATATCGCTCCATAGGTGGAGCCTACTCGATAGCCAAATGCATTGTAGCACTTATGCCTAACCAGCATGGCATTTTACAACTTGCAGGTAAAGAAGTACTGTCTAGATATGAATTTGGACTTAAGGCTGCAGCTATTTTTGCATTGAACAAAACGCTTCTCCAATCGGTATCTCAAAACGATTTTGCTTTTGTAGCTAAACGTCCGAAAAATGTTTCGCTTAATATTTCTAAGGCATTAGGTTTGGGTTATAATCCTCTTTCTGTTGCAGAAGAACTAAATGTATGCGCATCAGTTGCTCCCTCAAAATAGTTAATGCCGATTAAAGCTTAAACACAAATCCGCCATTAACAATACTTTTTCCAAATCCTAATTCAACATTTAATCCGAATTTCGATATTGGATAATAACGAAGGCCTACATGTGGCCCTCCAAAAGCTAATGGAACTAAACGTGTATTATTATTATAGTAAGTTATCGCTAATCCACTTCCCATGTTTAATCCGGCATAGATATCAAGTTTGTCGGCATGAATATTTTTCTGACTTTTATTTGCAATTAATTGATAAAAGTGAAAGTTCACAATCATACCCATCGGTATATTTATTTCTCCTGCATATCCATTGCCCATCCCAGCCCTTCCACCTACTCCGGTTGTAAAACCTAAACCAACATATTCGTGCACTCCAAATTCGCCTTGTACGTTGATTTGACCCGTAAGTGGCCAATACCATAGTCTAGCATTATTTGTTTGTCCGTAATAATAATTATCAATGTGAAAAAATTGCGAAGCACCAAATCCTAATGCAATCACTTTTGTATGACGACCCCATGCTTGAGCAGATGCTGATTCTGGGCTGAAAAATAAAAGAGATAGTGCAGTCATTAACGATAGTATGTTTTTCATAATTGTTATTTATTTTGTGTTGCGGTTTTTCAGATTTGTAACAGCTACTTGTAATTAAAAAATGAAGAACCAGTATGAATCAGCATGAGCAGTGTTTATGCAATTCATTTATCGATTGTAAAACTGCACTATTGAAGTTTGCAAGTGTTACACTATTATTATTCTTTGTTGTATGTTTAATAAGATGGTAATAAAAAAAGGATAACCAGTTATTGGTTATCCTTTTAATGATTTAGTATATCCTTTTTACGAAATAGAATTACTTGAAATATTTAAAATCGAACTTAGGACTAAGCGTCAATATAGATTCATAAATCAATTTAATAACATTTTCTACATCATGCTTATGTACCATCTCAACTGTGGTATGCATATAGCGCAAAGGCAATGAAATCAGCGCTGATGGAATTCCTCCTTTCGTATAAGCAAAAGCATCAGTATCAGTTCCCGTAGCACGTGATGCAGCATCCATTTGATATGGAATTTTGTTTTTATCGGCATTCGAACGGATATGCTTTAATAAATTATTATGCACTGCGGGGCCAATCGTAAGCATTGGGCCTGCTCCACATTTAAAATCACCTTCAGCAATTTTATCAATCATGGGTGTTGAAGTGTCATGCGCTACATCGGTAATGATGGCACAATCCGGAGAGATAGTGTGTGCTATCATTTCTGCTCCTCTTAAGCCAACTTCTTCTTGAACAGAATTTACGATATACAAACCAAATGGCAACTTCTTTTTATTGGCTTTCAACATGTGTGCTACTTTAGCAATCATGAATCCACCGATTCTATTATCTAGCGCACGGCCAACATAATAGCGGTCGTTTAATACAAAAAATTCATCTTGGTATGTGATTACGCAACCCACATAAATGCCAAGCTTTGTTACTTCATCTTTTGAGGTACAGCCACAATCTAGAAATATGTTTTCTAAAGCCGGAGCTTTTTCATTTCCTGCTTTACGTGTATGAATTGCCGGCCATCCGAATACGGCTTCCACTTTATTCTTATCGGTATGAATCCACACTTTTTTTGAAGGTGCAATTTGATGATCGCTTCCTCCATTTCGTTTTACATAGATTAAGCCATCCGGTGTGATATAACTCACGAACCACGAAATCTCATCGGCATGGGCTTCAATAGCAACCTTGAAAGGTGCATCGGGGTTAATAACACCGTAAACCGTACCATAGTTATCTACCTGATAGGTGTCGATGGAAGGTTTTAAATAATTCAACCATAATTTTTGTCCTTCAGCTTCAAACCCTGTAGGAGATGGGTTGTTGATATAGGCTTCTAAAAACGCTAAATCTTCTTTTGATAAAATAGATTTGAATTTTGTGTCTTTCTCTTTCTTCGCCATTGTTTTGATTTTGTGTAAACCTAAAAAATTATTGTTTTAAACTATTGATGTATTGTTTTCCGATTTCCCATATAACAATTCCGGCACTAACAGAAATATTGAGCGAATGTTTTGTTCCGAATTGAGGAATTTCGATTACTGTGTCGGATGCCGAAACAACTGATTGTGCAACGCCATCCACTTCATTGCCAAACACGAGCGCTAACTTTTGTTCACTTGGAATTTCGAATGCATTAAGAAAGCAAGCGTTTTCTGCTTGTTCGATGGATGCAATGTAAATATTCAATAATTTTAATTCTTGAATGAGTTCATCAATGTTTTCTCGGTATTCCCAAGTTACGCTCTCTGTTGCGCCCAGTGCTGTTTTTTGAATGTCGCGGTGGGGTGGGGTTCCGGTGATACCACAAAGAAAAATTTTTTCAATTCGAAACGCATCCGAAGTTCTGAAAACTGAACCTACATTTTGATGCGAACGAACAGAATCTAAAATGATATATACGGGAATTTTGTTTGCCCCTTTAAAAGCATTTAAGTCCAATCGACTCAATTCATTGTTTTCCAGTTTTCGCATAGCTGATTTTTCACGCTAAATGTAAAAAACTATCAGAAACATCGCAGTTGTTCGCTATTTATTTGGGTTTAGCCAAAGGTCAAAGGCTAAAGTGTTTTGCACTACATCTCCGCCTTCATTGATTTGTAATTGGCTGAATTTTTCTAAATAACTTTGTTTGACGATATTTAGCTCCTCATTATTTTCAGCCTTTATCCACTTACTCACTAACTCAAAAAACAGTGTTATTGACTTCTGTTTAAATTTCTTTGCTTTACAGAATCGTTTAGCTGCTTGTATTTGATAGGGAACTATCCGATAGTTTTTCATTTCAACATGCGTCATAATTTGAAGTAAATGTGCATATAGATAGTTGTCGAAACGCTGACTGTCGTTTTTATCGTCAAATATATTTCTGATTTGTGTTAGGGTAGCCTCAAGTTGATTTTGGTGGAAGTAAGCAATGGCTGTAAAAATTCTATATATGCTCAGAAAACTAACATGCACATTGCCTTTGTTTTTTTCTATAAATGGGTTAGTTTCTTCATAAAATTGAACAGCTTTATCGAAATTGCGTTTTTGGATATAAATCAAAAGTTTACGTTCAATGGCAAAAAACTTAATTTCTGTTTTTAATCCCTCGCTTACTTTTGCCCCTTTTAATGTTGGAATGGTTTCTAGTTTTTCAATCCCAAGAAGTGCTTTGTCGTATTGGTCGATACTACAACATCTTGTAACAAAATTTGTAACTGCGGAAAAGTAAACTTGTGGATATTGAAGTATCTTTGTTTTATTACTTTCCAAGAAGTTGACGTAGGCTTCGCTTGTTAGTTGCGATTTTTCCGGTTTGTGCGTATGGGAATAATACCACACCCATGCTTCGTAGAAATGGCATTTTGAGTGAAATGTTATCGCTTTGCTCTCGTTTTCAAGTAATGGATTTTTAATAATTTCCTCTAAAGTATCCATGTCTTCTTTCGCCAACAAAATTCCCTTTTTGGAAATAACGCCCAATATTGACGATTGAATATCTCTATATCCATTTAAGTTTTCTAATTGCCGGAAACAAAAGTTCGCTTCATCTTTCAGATAATCAGCTTTTTGAGCCAATAGGGTGTAGTCGCCTTTTCTCAATAGAATTCTTCTATACCATTGTAAGTATAAAATGGTTGAATTGAGCAACTCTTTTTCCGTGGTAAATTTCAGCATTTTTTCGATAACTTGTAAGCACGCATCGTATAGCTTTTTGTTGAATAGTATTTCAAGATCGATAAGCGTTTGGAGGGCCGTCAAGTTATCTGTTAAGTCTTCATTGAAATTGCGAAGCGCCCGAAGAATCATCTTTTTTAAATAATTCTTTTCATAACTCACATTCATTTTTGCTTTAATGCTATTGGGTATATCGATATCGGTACGTTTAGTGGTTTGACTTTCAAGATAGTTGTAAAGTATTTCAAAGTTTTTGCCTTTACTATTATCTAAAATACTTATTCGTACATATCGTTTTTCGTTCGGACTTAAAGCCTGAATAAGTTGTATGAGCCCATCAATTTTTTCTTCTTTCATGTTTCTTTTCTGATTTCGAAATCGAAGTTAAGCTTCCTGTTCACAATGTAAAAGTGGATAAAGTTTGTCGGAATCCTATTTTGTATCACTTATTTAAATTGATAAAGCATTGATTATTAATAGTATAGTGTTATTTTTGTTTATGTTTAATACTCTTGATTCATATGTAAAAAGTGTACAAAATAGATTACACTTTCTCGTTAGCATGTTTACTTTTGTATCCCGAAAAATTAGCATAAGTCTATAGAGGTCAATGCTGTTTTTCGATAAACACAAACAGTTCACTTAAACAGCACAGTATGAAACAGTTTTTACGAGTATTTTTAGCCGTACTCTTTTTTGCCAATGCCAATGCGCAATCGGTAACCGTTACTCAGCCCAATGGTGGTGAAGTATTGTATGGTTGCCAAAACTATCAAATCAAATGGACAGGTTCCGGTGTTTCCAATAACTGGAATATCGATTACTCTTTGAACAGTGGCGCGATTTGGACTTCTGTGGCCAGTAACCTGAATATTTTACCGGTGTCGAGTGTTTATTCATACAATTGGACTGTACCCATGGTAGGTTCGAATACTGTTTTAGTGCGTATTCGTGACTATTCCGATACCACAAAACAAGACGTAAGTAATGCTGTTTTTACCATTCAACTTCCAATTGTTATTACTTCCCCTAATGGAGGTGAGGTTTGGCAAGGATTAAGTAATCATAATATTACTTGGAGCCCTGCTGGTACTTCCGGCATTTTCAATATTTCGTATTCAACGAATAACGGAACTTCATGGAATACTGTTGCGAGTAACGTTGCAGCTAATAATTATAATTGGACTGTACCGAATACACCAACTACACAGGCCTTGGTAAGAGTGGCGGATGCAACTACCTCTTGTCAGCTCGATATTTCAAATGCTGTTTTTGAAATATCTGCCGCTACACCAATATTAACGACTCCTAATGGAGGTGAGGTTTGGAACATTAATTCTAATAGAGCAATTACTTGGAATTCTTCTACTTTTCATTCAACCGTTAAGTTGGAATATTCAACTGATAATGGTTTTTCGTATAATCTTATCACCAATGCGGCTCCGAATTCCGGATCCTATACATGGAATATTCCCAATACCCCTTCAACTCAAGCTTTGGTGAGGGCAAGTAATACAAGTGGTTCTACTGTTTTTGATATAAGTAATGCCGTTTTTACCATTCAACAACCTGCAAATTATATTACAAGTCCGAATGGTGGCGAGGTATGGCGTGCTTTGAATACTGAAAATATAACATGGAATAGTAGTTTGTTTATATCTGATGTAAAAATCGAATATTCTGCAAACAATGGTACCACTTGGACTACTATTGTAGGTTCTACCGGTAATACAGGTACATTTGCTTGGTCGATTCCTCAAGCGGCTGTTAGTACAAATGCTTTAGTGCGAATTACAAACAATACAGTCTCTTCTATTTTAGACACGTCAAATGCAGTATTTACAATATTACCACCATTAACGTTAGAGACTCAGAATGGTGGACAAACGTTAACGAGCTGTAGTCCGGTAAATATAGTGTACACCCGCCCTAACATCTATAACACGACAAACATCTATTACAATATCTATTACAGTACCGATGCGGGTAGTAATTGGGTAACGATACAGAGCTTTAAGAACAATAATACGGGTAGTGCCACCCAGTCACATAGCTGGACCCCAACGGCCTTAATCTCGTCACAGTTACGTATCAAGGTAGAATTAATCAATAGTTCTGGAACGGTATTGTTTGCGGATTCGAGCGATGCGAATAACACGATAGGCTTACCAAGCGGCAACATTACGGTTACGAATCCGAATGGAGGCGTATTGGCGAATGCCTTAACGAACTACAACATCACATGGACAGCAAGTGGCTCGAGTGGTTTCTTTGACGTGTTGTACAGTCGCACGGGAGCGAATGGATCATACTCAACGCTAGTGAGCAATGTATCGGGCAATAACTATAACTGGAGTGTACCGAACTTACCAAGTACGAATATGTTTGTACAGATACGCGATAATCAGAATGTATGTCGATTTGATACGAGCAATGCATCGAACACAATAGTAGCTGCAACACCAATATTAACGACCCCTAATGGCGGTCAGGTATGGAATGTGAATACGACACAGGCGATTACATGGAACACGGCTACGTTCTATAGCAATGTGTTTATCGAATTTTCCACCGATAATGGTTCTACTTGGAACACCGTAATAGCGGCTACAGCCAACACGGGTTCATACAGTTGGCCTATCCCTAACTTACAAAGCACACAATGTTTAATACGGGTGAGCAACGTAGGTAATCCATCCTTGTTTGATGTGAGTAATGCTACGTTTACGATACAGTTACCAACGCCAGTATTAACGAGTCCGAATGGAGGCGAAGTATGGCGTGCATTGAATACGGAGAATATCACATGGAATACGGCCTCAGTAGCGAGCAACGTTCAAATCCAATATTCTTCGAATGGCGGAGCAACTTGGGTTGATATCACAGCGAGCACCGGTAACACGGGTACATTAGCATGGTCAATCCCTCAAGTGGCAGTGAGTACCCAAGCCTTAATTAGAATCATCAATGTTAGTTTCCCAACAGCCATTGATACGTCAAATGCAGTATTTACAATATTACCACCATTAACGTTAGAGACTCAGAATG
>CAYNMP010000007.1:168625-176783 GCA_964398475.1 uncultured Chitinophagaceae bacterium
ATAGTTCTGGAACGGTATTGTTTGCGGATTCGAGCGATGCGAATAACACGATAGGTTTACCAAGCGGTAATATTACGGTTACGAATCCGAATGGAGGCGTATTGGCGAATGCCTTAACAAACTACAACATCACATGGACAGCAAGTGGCACAAGTGGTTTCTTTGATGTGTTGTACAGTCGCACGGGAGCGAATGGTCCATATTCTACGTTAGTATCCAATGTTAATAGTAACAACTACAATTGGACTGTGCCGAACTTGCCAAGTACGAATATGTTTGTACAGGTTCGCGACAATCAGAATGTATGTCGATTTGATACGAGCAATGCATCGAACACGATAGTAGCTGCAACACCAATATTAACTTCACCAAATGGTGGAGAAACATGGAACGCACTTTCTTCAAGAAATATTACATGGAATGCTGCCACTTTTTATAGTAACGTTTATATCGAATTTTCAATTGATAACGGAGTAACTTGGAATAATGTGGTAGCGGCTACGGCAAACACAGGTTCTTATACATGGACAGTTCCATTCCTAAGTTCAACGCAATGTTTAATACGGGTTAGCAATGTAAGCAATCCTGCATTATTTGATATAAGTGATGCGGTATTTACCATACAAATTCCTACTCCTATTTTAACAGCACCAAATGGTGGCGAAACTTGGTATGCAGGAACTTCTCAAAATATTACATGGGTTGCTTCAAGTGTTTTTGCATCAACAGTAAATTTGTATTACTCGTTAGATAGTGGTTCAACTTGGACAACTATTGTTTCCGGTGTTTCAAATTCAGGAACTTATAACTGGGCAACCTTGCCAAATCTATATTCTACTAAAGCCTTTATTAAAATTGAAAATGCAGGATATCCTACATATTTTGATGTTAATAATGCATTGTTTACGTTTAAACCGTATGTGCTAATCACGACTCCAAATGGAGGAAATGTATTAGGCGCTTGTACGCAAACGACTATTACTTTTGAAAAAGCACCTCTTTATACCGCATTTAATATTGAATATTCAGTTGATAGCGGATTGACTTGGATTGCGCTTCAAACGAATGTTACTTATAATAATACATTTAATAATTACAATTGGAGTCTTCCTAATGCACCTTCCAATAAGGCATTGGTAAGAGTATATCCTTTCAACGTACTATCACGAGCAGATGTTAGCGATGCAGTATTCACTATTCAACGTGCAGTAACAATCATTCAGCCTAACTTTGGTGGTGTATTGCAAGTAGGTTCGGTTTATCCGATTAAATGGCAGAGTGATGGTATTTCGAATATCTATGATATTGCCTATTCAACAGCAGGACCTAGTGGACCATTTACGAATATTATTTTAGGCTATAATACGTCAACCAATACATACAACTGGACAGTGCCGAATACGCCTTCAACGAACTGTTATGTTCGCGTTAGAGATAATATCAATAGTTGTAAAGAAGACGTATCGGATGTAGCATTTACTATTTCATCAACAGCAAATCCGATCACCATTGTAACTCCAAATGGAACGGATTCATTAAATGCTTGTCAAAATTACAATATTACATGGACAGAAGTTGGAGGCCCGATTGGAACCTATAACATTGCCTATTCCATTGATAATGCAGTGAATTGGATTCCAATTGTATCTAGTTATGCTACTACGTCTTATTCATACAATTGGACCGTACCTAATATTAATGCTCCGAATGTGTTGGTTCGTGTACAATCTGCACCTACACCGACATTATTCGACTTGAGTGATGCCTTGTTCAAAATTAAGCCGGGTGCGTTGTTAGCTTCGAGAGATACCACAATTTGTTCGGGTAATTCAGTGCAATTAAATGTAACAGGAGGATCGTCTTATACATGGACTCCATCTGCAGGATTAAGTAATCCAACGATTGCTAATCCGTTGGCAACTCCAAGTACTAGTACCCAATATATAGTAAGTTCTACCAGTAGCGGATGTTCATTAAAAGATACCGTTAATATTACAGTTAATCCAAGTTCAGGATTGAACGCATCATTAATTATTACACCATCTCCAAGCACGGCAGTTTGTAGTGGCTCCAATGTATTGTTTACCGCTACACCTTCAAATGGAGGTTTAACACCAAGCTATCAGTGGAAAGTAAATGGTGCGAATGTGGGAACGAACACGTATACCTATTCAACAACTACTACAGCGAACAATGATGTTGTATCGTGTGTAATGACATCTAATTTAGCATGTGTTACCGGAAGTCCGGCTACTTCTAATTTGGTTACCATGACGGTATTCCCGAATGTAACGCCAGCCGTATCGATAACAACGCCTTCAACTACTATCTGTGCAGGAGCGAATATCACGTTCACGGCTACACCTACGAATGGAGGAGGAGCTCCGGCTTATCAATGGAAGAAAAATGGAAACAATATCCTTGGCGCAAATGCAAATACGTATACTTCCAATGCATTGGTTAATAACGATATCATCAGTGTAGAGTTAACGTCCAATGCAAATTGTGCTAGTCCTTTAGTTGTTACGTCTAATTCATTGTTAATGACAGTGAATCCGAATAATACACCTGCGATTACTATTTCTGCTTCGTTAACGTCTATCTGTACAGGTCAATCGGTAACCTTCACTGCAAATGCAGTTAATGCAGGAGTTACTCCGGTATATCAATGGAAGCGAAACGGATCGAATGTAGGAACAAACTCATCTACATTTACATCAACTACTTTAGCCAACAATGATGTTGTCACTTGTGATGTAACTTCATCGGCAACATGTAACACCATATCTACAGTAACATCTAATGCTATAACGATGAGTGTATCATCTTCTGTAGTGCCAGCGGTTGCTGTGGTGGCTTCTTCTACGAATGTGTGTGCTGGAACAGCAGTGAACTTTACAGCAACACCAACGAATGGTGGATTAACGCCAAGCTATCAGTGGAAAGTGAATGGTATTAATGCCGGCACGAACTCAAATACTTATAGTAGCTCCGCTTTAGCGAACAATGATGTTGTTACTTGTGTAATGACATCAAGCTCGGGCTGTGCTTCGCCTACAACGGCTACGAGCACAGGTATTACCATGACGATTAACCCTACAACAGCACCATCAGTAACTGTTACCACATCTGCCGGAACAGTTTGTGCGGGTTCGAATGTAACCTTTACTGCTAATGCTACAAATGCAGGTACAACACCTTCTTATCAGTGGAAACTAAACAGTGGAAATGTAGGAGGTAACTCAAGTACTTACAATACATCTGGCTTAGCGAATAACGATACAGTTTGGTGTGTGGTTACATCCAGTTCTTCTTGTGCTGTTCCGAATAATACTACTTCAAATAAACTTGTAACAATTGTAAACGCAGTAGTTACTCCTTCCGTTTCGATAGTTGCCAACAATAACAATGTTTGTGCGAGTACTTCAGTATTGTTTACGGCAACGCCTACCAATGGAGGAACTACACCTGTATACCAATGGAAAGTGAATGGCGGAAACGTAGGTACTAACTCAGCTACATTTGGATCAACAACGTTATCGAATAACGATGTGGTTACTTGTGTGTTGACATCGAATGTTGCTTGTGCAACTACTACAACGGCTACATCGAATGCAGTAACTATGACAGTTACTCCAACAACGGCTCCAAGCATTACTATTAGTACTGTTGCTACAACTGTTTGTTCGGGAACATCCGTAACCTTTACGGCTAGTGCTGCAAATGGTGGCGGTACACCTGCATTCCAATGGAAGAAAAACGGAACGAATATTCCTGGCGAAACAGCTTCATCTTATTCTACAACAACGCTTGCTAATGGTGATGCTATTTCATGTGTATTGACTTCTAGCGCATTGTGTAGTTCGCCTGCAACTGCTTCTTCGAATACGATTAATATGACTGTGAATTCGTCTGTTTCTCCATCGGTTTCAATTGCAGCTTCTTCAACCAGTATTTGTAGTGGAAATACAATCACCTTTACAGCTACTCCTGTAAATGGAGGTACAACTCCTGCATACCAGTGGAAAGTGAATGGTGTGAATGCCGGAACGAACGCTGTTACCTTTGCTACTTCAACATTAGCAAACAATGCTGTTGTAACTTGTGTAATGACATCAAACGCACTCTGTGCATCTACAACAACTGCTACATCTAATGCTATTACTATTGCCGTAAATGCAGCAGTAACCCCAACAGTTAGTATCAATACATCGTCTACAACTATTTGTAGTGGTACATCTGTAACGTTCAATGCTTCCGTTTCAAACGGGGGAGGAGCACCTACTTATGTTTGGAAGAAAAACGGAACGCCTATCAGTGGAGCAACAACTTCATCATATACCACTACTACATTGGCGAATAACGATGTAATCACTTTAGATTTGACATCTTCTGCCGCTTGTGCTAGTCCGCTAACAGTAAGTTCTAACCCGATTACAATGACGGTAACTTCTTCAGTAACTGCTTCAATAAGCATTGCTGCAAGTAGTACGAATATCTGTACCGGAACATCGGTAACCTTTACAGCAACACCAACCAACGGAGGAAGTACACCGGTTTACCAATGGAAAGTTAACGGAGGAAACGTTGGGACAAACAGTACAACCTATACAACAACAACGCTTTCTAACAACGATGTGGTTAGTTGTGTGTTAACTTCAAATGCGGCTTGTGTTACTTCATCTACTGTTACTTCAAACACAGTAACTATGACGGTAACTACACCTGCTGCTGCAACAGTTACTATTTCGGGTGGAAACACGATATGTGCTGGAGCTTCTGCTTCCTTCACAGCAAGTGTAACGAATGCAGGTACTTCTCCGGTATATCAATGGAAAGTAAATGGTTCAAATGCCGGAACAAACAGTTCTAGCTTCGCTTCAACTACTTTGGCAAATGGCGATATCGTAACTTGTCAGTTCACCTCAACCAATGGATGTAGCGGTGCATCAACTGTAAATTCGAATGCAATTACAATGGCTGTAAGTCCATCAGTAGTGCCTGATGTTACTATTGCAGCTTCTGCAACTTCTATTTGTGCGGGACAGAACGTAACATTTACGGCAACACCTACCAATGGTGGTGCCTCACCAACTTATCAGTGGTTGAAAAATGGAGCAGTAGTTGGAACGAATAGTTCAACTTATGCAACAACTACATTAGTTAATAATGATGTCGTAAAATGTGTATTGACCTCTAACGCTGGATGTGCAGTACCAAGTAATGATACTTCGAACGCTATAACAATTACTGTTGGTTCGAATGCAACACCAGTTGTTTCAATCAGTGCATCAGCAACAAGTATTTGTAATGGAACTGCGGTAACCTTTACGGCTACACCTACCAATGGTGGAACAACACCGGCATATCAGTGGAAAGTAAATGGAGCGAATGCAGGAACAAACAGTACATCTTTCACCACTTCTACATTAGCTAATGGAGATGTAGTAACTTGTGTGATGACCTCTAATGCAACTTGTGTTTCTACAACAACAGTTACATCAAATGCCATAACTATTATTGTTAATGCACCTGTAGCACCTGCTGTAAGTATGAGTGCAAGTGCATCAAGTATTTGTTCTGGTCAGTCAGTTACGTTTACGGCCACACCAACGAATGGCGGCACAACACCTGCATATCAATGGAAATTGAATGGCTCAGATGTTGGCACCAATGCAACTACCTATTCAAACAGTGCTTTGGGCAATGGAGATGTAGTAACTGTAGTGATGACATCATCGGCTACATGTACCACAGTTCCAACTGCAACGGCAACACCGGTAACCATTACAGTGAATCCATCATCTACGCCTGATGTAACGATTGCAGCTTCACAAACATCAATATGTGCGGGTAGTGCAGTTACATTTACAGCAACACCGGTGAATGGTGGATCAACTCCGGTTTATCAGTGGTTCAGAAATACAACAGTTGTAGGAACGAACAGTGCAACATTGTCTACTTCAACGATCAGCAATAACGATGTATTCTCTTGTGTATTGACAAGCAACGTAGCTTGTGCATCGAAAACAAAAGATACATCGAACACGATTACAATGACAGTGAATGCAGCAGTTACACCAAGTGTGTCGATTACTGCATCAGCAACAACTATATGTGCAGGAGCAACGGTTAACTTCACGGCTACACCGGTGAATGGCGGAACATCTCCTTCATACCAATGGAAAGTGAACGGATCGAACAGCGGAAGTAATACACCAACATTCTCATCTACATCGTTAGTGAATGGCGATGTGGTGAGTTGTGTATTGACCTCGAACGCTGCTTGTGCAACCCCTGCAAGTATCGGCTCGAACAACATTACTATTGTGGTATCGCCTGCAGTTACACCAGCAGTTACAGTGAGTGCAAGTGCATCAAGTATTTGTTCTGGTCAGTCAGTTACGTTTACTGCTACCCCAACCAATGGCGGAACAACACCAGCATATCAGTGGAAACTGAATGGCTCGGATGTTGGCACTAATGCAACTACATATTCAAACAGTGCATTAGGCAATGGCGATGTAGTAACAGTAGTGATGACATCATCGGCTACATGTACCACAGTTCCAACTGCAACGGCAACTCCTGTAACCATTACAGTGAATCCATCATCTACGCCTGATGTAACGATTGCTTCATCACAAACATCAATATGTGCGGGTAGTGCAGTTACATTTACGGCTACACCGGTGAATGGCGGATCAACCCCTGTTTATCAGTGGTTCAGAAATGCAACAGTTGTAGGAACGAACAGTGCAACCTTGTCTACTTCAACGATCAGCAATAACGATGTATTCTCTTGTGTATTGACAAGCAACGTAGCTTGTGCATCGAAAACAAAAGATACATCGAACACGATTACAATGACAGTGAATGCAGCAGTTACACCAAGTGTGTCGATTACTGCATCAGCAACAACTATATGTGCAGGAGCAACGGTTAACTTCACGGCTACACCGGTGAATGGCGGAACATCTCCTTCATACCAATGGAAAGTGAACGGATCGAACAGCGGAAGTAATACACCAACATTCTCATCTACATCGTTAGTGAATGGCGATGTGGTGAGTTGTGTATTGACCTCGAACGCTGCTTGTGCAACCCCTGCAAGTATCGGCTCGAACAACATTACTATTGTGGTATCACCTGCGGTTACACCTGCTGTAACAGTAAGTGCAAGTGCTTCAAGTATTTGTTCAGGACAAGCAGTTACTTTCACAGCCACACCAACGAATGGCGGCACAACACCTGCATATCAGTGGAAGTTGAATGGCTCGGATGTTGGCACCAATGCAACTACATATTCAAACAGTGCTTTAGGTAATGGCGATGTGGTAACGGTAGTGATGACATCATCTGCAACTTGTACTACTGTTCCAACAGCAACAGCAACTCCTGTAACCATTACAGTGAATCCATCATCTACACCTGATGTAACGGTCGCAGCATCACAAACATCAATTTGTGCGGGAAGTGCGGTTACATTTACGGCAACACCGGTGAATGGCGGAACAATACCTGTTTATCAGTGGTTCAGAAATGCAACAGTTGTAGGAACGAACAGTGCAACTTTATCTACTTCAACAATCAGCAACAACGATGTATTCTCTTGTGTATTGACAAGCAACGTAGCTTGTGCATCGAAAACAAAAGATACATCGAACACGATTACAATGACAGTGAATGCAGCAGTTACACCAAGTGTGTCGATTACTGCATCAGCAACAACTATATGTGCAGGAGCAACGGTTAACTTCACGGCTACACCGGTGAATGGCGGAACATCTCCTTCATACCAATGGAAAGTGAACGGATCGAACAGCGGAAGTAATACACCAACATTCTCATCTACATCGTTAGTGAATGGCGATGTGGTGAGTTGTGTATTGACCTCGAACGCTGCTTGTGCAACCCCTGCAAGTATCGGCTCGAACAACATTACTATTGTGGTATCGCCTGCAGTTACACCAGCGGTGAGCATTAGTCCTTCGACAACAACTACCTGTACGGGTCAGTTGGTAACCTTTACTGCAGTTCCTGCGAATGGTGGAAGTACTCCTGCATATCAGTGGAAGTTAAACGGCTCGAATGTTGGTACAAACAGTGCAACTTATTCTTCTTCAACGTTGAATAATGGAGATGTGATTACAGTAGT
>CAYNMP010000008.1:0-153875 GCA_964398475.1 uncultured Chitinophagaceae bacterium
TTATACTCTATAACCCAAGTTTTAGGAAGCATCGCTTCAATTTCATTTCCGTTTTTATTGATTTTATAAAAGTGTGTGTCTAGGTTTGTACCATATTTGGCAATTACGTTTACCGTTAATGTTGGGCTATCTGTTTTTGAAACGGACGACAAGGCGAACAATACCGGAGTTTCCTCTGCCGTGATTGGAAAAGTAAGTATAGTATCTACCTCTACATAACTTCGGTTAACTAGGTTTTTAATGGTAGGATAATTGGCCACTAAACCATCGCGAACTACTTTGGAGCCAAAGTAAAATCCGGTAAATGCTGTTGCAATAAGCAAAAAAAAGACAAATAAATACTTAAGCATTTTTTGTTTTTTGGTTGAACTATAATTTATTCTTTGTTCTATAGGCTTCAATTCTATCGCGCACTTTATACGATGCAGGTTCGCGATGTAACTTCTCTGGCGTAGTTTCAAACATATCCTCGTCATCGCTGGCAACAGTATATATATCGGAGGTTTTCACAACCCAAACATTCGTAGTTTTCCCTCGTCTGGCAAAGGCTTCTTTTGCGAAAAGCACGGCCATGTCAACAGAAGGTGCATGAACCACTCCTACATGAACAGCTTGTTTCCCTTTCTTTTCTTGATGAAACACCTCCCACGTAATCCAATGGGTGTTAGTGTTTTGTTCTCCGTCCGTTATTTTTTTCAAATCTAAACGATTAACGCGAGGATCTAATGATGTTGGTTGTTGGCTCATACTTTTCTAGCTATAGAAATATTCAAATTAGATTCAAAAAACTTATTCTTCAACGGCAATCACCTCTGTTACTTCCGGCACCATTCGCTTCAAAAGACCTTCAATGCCCCCTTTCAACGTCATCGATGCTGAAGGACAACCACTGCAAGAACCTTGCAAAGAAAGACGCACAACACCTTCTGTAAAACTGCGAAACTCTATGTATCCTCCATCACCTTCTACTGCAGGTCTTACATACTTGTCTAACAGGTCTTTAATTTTTGCTTCCGGATCATCGCTGGCTTGTGCCTTAGGGGCTTCGCCTTTTTCCAACAAAGCATTACTCACAATAGGTCGGTCGGAAAACACAAACTGCTTAATTACTTCCTTCAATTCCGGGGTAATTTCATACCAATCGTAGTCGGGTTTTTTTGTGATCGTTAAAAAGTTGTTCGAAATAAAAACCGACTGCACAAAAGGCACAGTAAATAACTTAGCCGCCAATTCCGATTCCCCGCATGCGTCAGCTGATTTGAACTCGGCATAATAGTTCGGCAGCAAATGTAAGTTGGTTACAAATTTCAAACTCTCGGGGTTGGGTGTGGCTTCCTGATAAATTTCTAAGTTCATTGTTTCTTTCTTTTCCATAAATTTTTTCAACGTTGATAAGATTGACATATACTTATTCTTTCACTAATTTGATTTGCTTCACAGCGTCATTCGTCTTGATAATCAGTATGTAAACTCCGGCATCTTCGATGCGTAGTTCAAAACTATATTTTTTGTCTGATATATTTTTGCCAGTTTCATGATGTGCGATGGTTTTGCCCTGAACGTCAATAACATCAATGGCAACAGGCGACTTTTCTTCGTGTTCCAAGGCAATATGAAAGATCTCTTTGCTTGGATTTGGGTAAACAGCAACTGAAGAAAGAATAGCAGACGTGTTAATTCCTAAACCCTTCGGCAAATCAAGCGTTTGCCATATATCGGCCTCGCAACCTTGGTTCGTTTTGGTTTTAAGATGCACTGCAAAGCTGCTGTTTGTTTTATATTGATGTACCGGAAATTGCGCTGTGCTAGAATCGCCATCGCCAAAGGCCCAAAGCCATTCACCGGGAATTGCCTTGCTGCGATCGATAAACCGAAATATGCGCTTCGTCCAATCAATAGTATCCATTTGAAAAGCAGCTTCGCAACAGTTACTCCTTTGTTGGGTTAGGGTAATTTTTCCGTACACCACATTATTGTTGCGGTTCAAATCGGCAATACGCTGCAGCGGATCAAAGTTGGCAAAGATGTAATAATCTCCATTACAAAGCGAAGAGTCGAGCGCAATGCTTTGTCCATCGAGGTTATACTCATACAAATCGGCATAGCCCACTGAAATGCCTTGCATCGAAAACCCGGTAGCGCCATAAGTAGCTCCTAGTCCGGCATTATGAAAATCGGACGAGGTGTAAATTTTGTTGTTGTATTCACATGCTTCAAACGTATTGTCGCAGCGCAAATGATCGTAGATGGCAAACGAAACTTTTTCTCCGCGGGCAAGCATAGGCCATTGTAAAGGATTGATTTCCGGACCACCAATACGCAAACTGTTTTCTGTAATGTTATCGACATGCAAATGCTGATGCCCCAAAGCTGCATGGAAACCCATGGTGCCGATCAGCGTGTCTTTATAATCGAAAAACCCAAAACTGTTTTTGATATAAATCCGCTGATTTACTTTTTGTTTGGAATAACTACCGTCCGGACATTGTTGCACGCCTCCCACCACACTATCGCCACAATACCATTGCCCGGTGCCAACGAGTTCAAGCGGCCCAAAGCCAATGTTTGCAAGCATGTTGCTCACGCTAACACGCTGTGGTTTTTCCAAATAATGTCCAAAGCCTAACGCTGAATCAGAAAACCAATTTTTGGAAATCACCATATCGGGCAACAGCCAACAATTTTGTTGAACAGTGCTATCCGGACAAGCACAATTTGTTGCATTAAAAATATTGCAAAGTGCATTGGTGGTGAGTTTCGGTGCAGGAGCCGATGAACCGAAATGTAAACTCCAGCTCCGTACAAATCCGCTGTCGTTTTGAATCCCATCATTCACCGCCAATTTCCAAGTACCATTCGGATTCTGTCCGTTATTTACAAAGCCAATGTTTTGACGCGGGTAAAAAGTATCTCGAAACGCGAAGGAGTCTTGTTGTGCGGCAACAACCATTAATGCGGTTCGTGTGGCACTCATTGAAAAATACGTACTATCGAAATTTTTGCCAAAGCTACCGCCCGCGGCATTCACGAGCTCTACAGTAGTGCCATCAGGAGCTATGAGTGTTACAATTAAATCTTGGACCTTAGTGTGCCTAATATCAAACATGATCATCTTCAACCCAAAGGTAGAATCTATAGTTGTTTGCGGGAGCGTAACCGGCAAATAAAACTTCACACCACTGCTATTGTGATCTGGAATTGAACCACCAATAGTATCGGAAAACACTTGTGCATTCGACAACAAAACCAATAAGGTAAAAAGTGTGGCGATTACTGTTTTCATGGTCGAAATACTATCTTTATGAAATGATACTAAGGGTCAAAGTTAAACCAAATTCAAGAATAGATGCTATAGAAAAAGAAGTTGATGGTAGCTTCAAAGTTCGCATCAAAGAACAACCGGTTGAGGGTAAGGCGAATAAATATCTGGTATCTTTTTTATCTAAAGTAATTGGTGTGCCAAAATCATACATCGAAGTGGCAAAGGGAGAAACTAACGCATTTAAAACTCTTCATATTCATGCCGATGAGGTTTGGGTGTTGGAAAAATTGAATGGTGTCATTAAAACGACCTAGATCCAATAGCCTCTTTAATCAAATCATAGGCAAAGCCTTTGCCTAATAGAAAACGAATTAGCTTTTGTTTTCTCTCGGATGGTGTTTCGCCTTTAATAGACCTAATTTTACGATCAATTAATACTTGAATTTTTTCGATCAACAAAGGCTTTTGTAGGTCTTCTATAAAGGGGAGAAAAACCTCGGAAGGTATTCCTTTAGCCTTTAATCCCATTTCAATTTTTTTGGGACCCCAGCTGCGGTTGGCTTTCGACCGAACAAAAGATGCGGCATATCGTTTTTCTGATAAAAAACCGTCTTCTTCCAACAGCA
This sequence comes from uncultured Chitinophagaceae bacterium, assembly GCA_964398475.1. Lineage (GTDB taxonomy): Bacteria > Bacteroidota > Bacteroidia > Chitinophagales > LD1 > CALAYL01. The sequence continues at coordinate 3,889 of CAYNMP010000008.1, forward strand.
ACAAATACGCATTTTGTTCTTCCTGCGGTATCTCCAGTTTTCGGCATTTTTCGGCAACATCTTTTCGGCATCGTTCGCTGTAGGCGCAAAAGTTGGAGAGTTTTTCGTATTTAACCTTATCGAGCACGGTGTTATTGGTGATTTACCGGAAAATTACAACAATAAAGCACATCTTGCTTTGCGAAATTTACGCATTCCCTAAATATCACTTAAAACAGCGTTAAAAATTTTTATTTTCACCACCTATTTTTTGAAACATTCAACAGATAATGCACATTTACCGCAAAACCAGTAATACATGAAGAAACTACTAGCTCTTTCGTTCGGAACAATTAGTCTTTTGGCGCAAGCACAAAAAGCGGATAAGTCTGCCGTTATTTTCACTGTTGCTGCACAGCCCGTAACCGTTGGTGAGTTTGAATATGTTTATACGAAAAACAACATCAATAATCAGGCAAACTACAGCGAGCAATCGTTGAACGATTATTTGAAGCTCTACGAAAACTTTCGTTTAAAGGTGAAAGAGGCGGAGGCTTTACATTTAGATACAATTTCTTCGTTAAAAACAGAGTTAGAAGGCTACCGTAAACAATTGGCAAAAAACTATTTGACCGATAGAGAAATTTCAGATCAGTTAATACAAGAAGCTTACGATCGTTCGTTGAAAGAAGTGCGTGCTGCGCACATTTTAGTAAAGTGCGATGAAAACGCAAATCCTGCCGACACCCTAGCGGCATACAAAAAAATCACCGATATCCGTAAGCGTATTTTGAAAGGGGAAGATTTCGGCAAATTGGCGCAAGAATTATCAGACGATCCTTCTGCAAAACAAAATAAAGGCGACATTGGCTATTTCACCGTTTTCCAAACGGTATATCCGTTTGAATCAGCAGTATACACCACAAAACCCGGAGAATTGTCTATGCCGGTAAGAACAATGTACGGATACCACTTAGTAAAAGTAATTGCTGATCGAGCAGCACAGGGCGAAATACATGTAGCGCATATCTTACGTAAGTTCCCGGAAAATGCAACTGAAGCACAAAAGGCAGAAACACATAGATTCATCGACTCGATTAATGCTTTACTAACTAACGGTAAAATTAGTTTTGATGAAGCGGTAACTGCATTTTCTGAGGACAGAACGTCTAAAAGCAAAAATGGAGAATTGCCATGGTTCGGCACCGGCCGAATGGTTCCTGAGTTCGAAGCTGCAGCCTTTGCATTGAAAGCAGACGGAGCCGTTTCAGCACCTACACAAACGGCTTATGGATGGCATATCATTAAACGATTAGAGCGAAAAACATTGCCATCGTTTAGTGAAGTGAAAAACGAGTACAAGAAAAAAGTAGAGCGCGATGCGCGTTCACAAGTAGCCAAAACAAAGTTGTTGGAGCGTATCAAACGCGAAAACAACTTCCAAGAAAGTGTTGCCAACCGCAAAACGTTTTATGCGCTTGTAGATAGTTCTTTAGAGCGTGGACTGTTCAAAGCAGATAGCATCAAAATGCCATTAAACAACTACTTATTCTCATTCGCAGGAATCAATTTCGGCTCGAAAGATTTTGCCCAGTTTATCGAAAAATATGGACGTAGAAGATCAGACAAATCAAAAGAGGGATTGTTGAACGAGTACTACGACAATTTTGTTACTCAAAAATGTATGGAGTACGAAGAGTTGCAATTAGACAAAAAGAAACCTGAGTTTGCAAGTTTATTGAAAGAGTATCGCGATGGTATTTTGTTGTTCGAATTAACCGATCGTAAAGTATGGGGTTATGCTTTGAAAGATACTGCCGGACTAGAAAAATTCCATGAAGCCAACAAAACAAAATATATGTGGGGAGAGCGCGCTGATGTGGAAATTTTCAATTGTTCCGACAAAAAAATTGCTGATGCTGCCCGCAAAATGGCGCTCAAAAATAAATCTGCCGGAGATATTCAATTGAAGCTGAACTTAACAAATGCGCAAAGCAAAGTATCTGTGATTAATGGAAAATACGAAAAAGGACAGTACGATGTTGTAGACAAAATTGAGTGGAAGCCGGGCACTACCGTTGTTGCCAAATTAAACGACAGCAGCTACCAGTTTATTCGTGTTAAAGCGATTGTGCAACCGGAACCAAAATCGTTGAAAGAGGCAAAAGGCTTTGTTGTATCTGATTACCAAGAATATTTAGAAAAAAAATGGTTGGCAGAACTTCGCGAGCGCTATCCTATTGCTTTAAACAAAGAAGTTTTCAACTCTTTAATCAAGAAATAAATTGAAAAACATTATTTTTCCTTTTTTCGTGATTGGAAGTATGATGAGCTGCAAGAAAGCTTGTGTGGATTGTTCTTCATCTTCAGCGGCTTTCAAAGGCACTGTTTGCAAAAGCGACTATGTTGCCGGTGCCGGCACAACTGTGGGAGCGCCATCTTGGTCGGCCTATCGCGAGGTGTTGATGATTACAGGTTGTTCTGATGCTCAATAAAACGTTAACAAATGAAATTTGTATTTGCTTTTTCTTCTTTGATTGTAACCCTAAGCGCATGTAACAAATGTGGACATTGCGAACTGAACGGCTCTTCAGATAATTATTATTGTGAAGGAAGCAGCAAAGAAATTTACGATGCCACTAAAACCGTTTGTGAAAAGGCCGGAGGCACATGGGTTGTAAAATAAACCAACCTAGGATTTGCGAATTTTCAGCCATCTAAAACAGATGGCTTTTTTTATAATTTCAAATAGGCATATACTGAATTTTTTATCTTGCGCAACATGAAAACAAGAGAACCTAAAATACTGGAAGGCGTTAGTATTACTGAAATGTCGAGCGAAGGTAAAGGCATCGCAAAAATTGACGGCAAAGTCTATTTTGTTCGAGGCGCTGTTCCGGAAGACGTTGTCGATATCCGAGTGAAAAAAAGCAAAAGCTCCTATGCCGAAGGAGAGATACACCAGTTGCTTTCGCCCTCTTCGTTACGCATTCAGCCTACATGTGAGCATTTTGGCACCTGCGGAGGTTGTAAATGGCAACATATTGGCTATCCTACTCAGTTAGCCTATAAAACAAAAATTGTAGAAGATGCTTTTAATCGAATTGGAAAGCTAGACGTGAAAAATATCAATCCGATATTGGGCTGCGATGAATCTTTTTTCTACAGAAACAAATTAGAATTTGGCTTCACGGATAGAAAGTGGTTAACGTTAGAGGAAATAAATGGAGGAGCCGAATTTGACAGAAGAGGGGTTGGTTTTCATGTTCCGGAAAGTTTTTCAGGTGTATTAGATATTCAGAAATGTTGGCTACAAGGAGGCGATTCGAATGCAATACGCAATAAAGTGCGACAATTTGCAATTGCAAACAACTATACCTTTTTTGACTTAAAAAATCAAGGCGGATTTCTGCGTAATTTAATCGTTCGTACATCAAGCATTGGAGAAACAATGGTGCTGCTCAGTGTTACGGAAGATGATAAGGAAAAGATTAGTGCGATTATGCAATTTATCTTGCGAGAATTTCCTTCGATTAACTCGCTCCAATATTTGGTGAATAAAAAGCGAAACGATACAATCTACGACCAAGAACCTATTGTTTTCCATGGCAAAGACCATATTATTGAGCAACTAGGTCGGTATCAGTTTAAAATTAATCCAAAGTCCTTTTTCCAAACCAATACCGCACAGGCAGAAAAGTTGTATGCCGTAACAAAAGAGTATGCACAACTAACGGGTTCTGAAAATGTATTTGACTTATATACAGGTGTAGGAAGTATAGCGCTATATGTATCAGATGCATGTAAAACGGTTACGGGTATTGAACAAATTGAGGCTGCTATTGTAGACGCAAAAGAAAATGCTCGACTGAACAATGTAAACAACACAACTTTTTATGCTGGCGATGTGCGGATGTTGTTGAACCAAGAATTCATTGCCAAACACGGCAAGGCAGACGTGGTAATCACCGATCCACCGCGTGCGGGTATGCATGACGATGTGGTTAAAACCTTGCTTGAGCTGGAAAGCAAGCGAATGGTGTACGTAAGCTGCAACCCTGCAACGCAGGCGCGAGATCTGCAATTGCTTTCCGAAAAGTACTGCGTGTCAGCAATACAACCTGTAGATATGTTTCCGCAAACCACGCATATTGAAAATGTAGTGCAGCTCGACCTAATACCTAAATAGCCCTCTTCACGATTTATTGTTGCCCATAAATAGATAAAATAAGTGTTTATCTTTGGTAACATATGCGTCCAAATTTTTACTCTCTTGTTGATCTCTTTGCGCCACTTTACCTCCTGTTGTTTTATTTTTTTGCAGAACGTATAGTGGCTAAAAACAAGAATAACCTATTGTATAAAAAATATTTTATCGGGGGCTTTTGGTATAAAATGTTCGGCTCGTTTAGTTTTTATTTAATCTATGCGTTCTATTATCGCGGAGGCGACTCTTGTACCTATTTCATTAATGGTACAGTTTTCAACGAGTACTTACTCTTTGAAAATTTTGGTGATGGATTGCGGGTGATTTTTTCCAACTTTTCCGGATATGAAAACTTTCCCTCATGGGTATATTACAAATCTGCTTATGTGTATGGAGAGGGCTATATCTTGATTGATAGTCGAGCGCTTCTAACAGCGAGGATATCATCAGTGGTGAGTATTTTTTGTTTAAACTCCTATTTATGTACAAACCTTGCTTTTGGATTCTTGAGCTACATAGCCGTATTTAAACTATTCACCTTGTTTTGTCGGCTTTACCCGGAATGGTCGCAAGGGCTTTCTTTTGCGTTTTTAAAAGTTCCTTCTGTTATTTTTTGGGGTTCCAGTGTAAATAAAGATACTATTTGTCTGTCGATGCTGTGTATCTTGATATATACCTTTTATAAGGTCTTTATTCAACTCCAGTTTTCATTGAAATATCTACTTGTGTTACCCTTGTGCGCTTATGTTATTTTTAGTATTAAAAGCTATATTCTTGTTGCGGCAATACCGGGGTTAATCGTGTTTGTATTAATAAACTATCAAAACAGAATGCTCAGTGGAGCCGCTAGGTATCTCTTTACTCCTTTCTTGGTTGCAATTTCTGTAGTCTCTCTACTTCTGCTTTACCAAACGCTAAGTGATACTTTTTCTGAATTTTCGGCCGATAACTTGGCTAAAAAAGCCGAAGGATTCCAAAGCTGGCATACACAATTACAAGACGAGTCCGGTGGTTCGGGATACTCGTTAGGACAAATGGATTTTAGTGCAGGTTCTATTTTAAGAACATCCCCCTTAGCTTTAGCCATTACTCTTTTCGGCCCATTTCCTTGGCAAGTAAGAAATGCTGTAATGCTTTTATCCTCGCTAGAAGGCATGTATTTTTTTTATTTGTTTTTAGTGGCTTTTAGTTCTAGTTATGGGCTGGGTAAAATTGGTAAAATTGGCGTAGAGCCAGTGATGTTGTTTTGTTTGATTTTCACTATAATTCTAGGTGTTTCCGTTGGGCTTACCAGTTTTAATTATGGCGCATTGGTTCGTTTCAAAATTCCACTTATGCCTTTCTTTGCTACTTTTCTAGTGTTATTGCGGCAGCCTATTAAAATGATTCGAAAGTAAGTACCCCCGGTTTAGCTATTGGTGAGCATTTGAGCTATAAAAAGCATTAATGCTCTCAGTAATATGAAACACTTCTTCTGTAGTTAATTCGCTATAAAAAGGAAGACGCAAAAGCCTTTCCGTGAATTTGTCGGCATTGCTCAAAACGCGATTGTCGTGATAACGAGCATAAAATGGGCTTTTATGCAGACTTAAATAGTGAAAGGATGAGGCTATGTGTCGATGCTTTAAGAAGGCTATAAGTTGTGTTCTTTCCTCAACGGTTTGTGTAATTATACAGAACAAATTCGCATTGTGCTGTTTGGTGAATGCCACCGGCAATAAGCCAATTTTTTTATTATCCGCTAGGGGCTGAAGTTGCTGGTGATATTGATGCCAAACCTTATGTCGTTGTGATTGTATTTGTTCTAATTGTTCTAATTGGGCCCACAAAAAGGCGGCAATCATATCTGAAGGCAGAAAAGAAGAACCCACATCTGTCCATTCGTATTTATCTACTTCACCTCTTGAAAACAAGCCCCGATTAGTTCCTTTTTCTCGAATAATTTCTGCCCTTTCAAAAAACTGCTCATCGTTTATCACTAAAAGACCTCCTTCTCCGGAAACAATGTTTTTCGTTTCATGAAAAGAAAAGGCAGCCAAATGGCCTATACTTCCCACCGGTTTACCTTTGTAGTAGGAATCTATTGCTTGTGCCGCATCTTCCACAACATATAACTTGTGCCGTTGAGCAATATCCATAATTTCGTCCATTTCACAGGCGATACCTCCATAATGCACAACTACTATCGCTTTGGTTTTAGGGGTGATTAATGATTCTATTTTTGAGGCATCTATATTCGGACTGTACTCTTCAGAATCAGCAAAAACAATTTTAGCTCCTCTTAATACAAAAGCATTTGCCGTTGAAACAAAAGTAAAAGAGGGTACAATAACTTCATCTCCTGGCTGTATATCAAACAATATCGCTGCCATCTCCAACGCATCGGTGCAGGAAGTCGTCAACAAACATTTATTAAAGCCATAATGGCGTTCAAAAAAAGCCTGGCATTTCTTAGTGAAAACACCATCCCCTGCAAGGCTTGAAGAGGCTATCGCTTCAGAAATATAGCGAATCTCTTGCCCTGTTATATAGGGTTTGTTGAAAGGGATTTTTTTCATGTCGTTATTCATGTTTGTTCTCTATCGTTGCTCTTCCGTATTGCATTTAAAATTATAATTTTGAAAGAGCGCTATCTCTGAACAAAGTAATCTATTGCTTTTCTTCGGAAATATAGCGCGTGAATTTTTTCCGTTTTCGACTCTAAAATAAAAACTAATTGCTCTCGCTATGAAACAATTTGAAAAAGTGCTTGTACTTGCACCACATACCGATGACGGTGAACTAGGCTGCGGAGCAACAATACATAAGCTTTCCGAGGCCGGAGCAGAAGTTTTTTATGTAGCCTTTTCCATTTGCACACGTTCTCTGCCAGAACATTTACACCCAATGACTTTGGCCGAAGAAGTAAAAAAAGCAACAGAACTTTTGGGTGTAAAAAAAGAGAACCTCATTCTTTACGATTATGATGTTCGTCATTTCCCCTCTATCCGTCAAACACTTTTAGAAGATATGGTGACGCTAGAAAAAAAGATTAAACCGGACCTCGTGCTTATGCCTTGCTCAACCGATATTCACCAAGATCACCAAACAATATATGCTGAAGGATTACGGGCGTTCAAACAAACAACTATTCTTGGCTACGAATTACCTTGGAACAATTTGAGTTTTACCACCAATACCTTTGTTACCCTCTCTGAAAACAACGTACAACAAAAAATTAAAGCACTCAATGAATACGAATCTCAAAAAGCGCGGTCGTATTTAAATGCCGATTTCATTCGTTCGTTGGCTAAAACCCGCGGTGTACAAATCGCAGCCGATTATGCCGAAGCCTTCGAGTTAATACGATGGATTATTTAAATCTTCGCAGATTAATTTTTGTTGCTATTTTTCAAACATGAAAATTCTCGGCATTTCTGCTTTCTATCACGATTCGGCTGCTGCCATTTTAGTGGATGGAAAAATTATTGCCGCTGCACAAGAAGAACGTTTCTCTAGAATCAAACACGATGCCGCATTCCCTGTAAATGCAGTGAAATTTTGCTTACGTCAGGCAGGACTTTCTATTGACGATATTGATGCCATTGCATTCTACGATAAGCCCCTTTTGAAGTTTGAACGATTACTCGAAACCTATTATGGTTTTGCCCCTAAAGGATTGTTTTCGTTCATTAAGTCCATGCCGGCTTGGATAAAAGAAAAGCTTTTTCTAAAACGGATTATTCGCGAGGAGTTAGAGAAAATTGAACCATTCGACAAGAAAAAAATTAAATTTCTATTCCCGGAACATCACTTGTCACATTCGGCTAGCGCATTTTATGCTTCACCGTTCGAAGAGGCGGCCATTCTTACCATTGATGGCGTTGGCGAATGGACAACGGCATCCATAAGTCATGGCAAAGGCAACGCCATTGAGTTGTTGAAAGAGTTGCGCTTCCCGCATTCTGTAGGATTGCTTTATTCCGCATTCACCTATTTTCTTGGTTTCAAAGTAAACTCCGGTGAATATAAACTAATGGGACTAGCACCCTACGGCAACCCCGATTCGCCTGACATAGAAAAATACGTTCAACAAATAAAAGCGCATTTGGTTGATATAAAAGAAGATGGCTCTATTTGGCTGAATCAAGAATACTTTAACTACGCTGTAGGGTTACGCATGGCGAAAGATGAACTATGGAAAACGCTGTTTGGTTTTCCGCGAAGAGAAGAAGATGATGAGCTGCAACAACATCATTGCAACCTAGGCTATGCAATCCAATTAGTAACGGAAGAAATTGTGTTGAAAATGGCGAAAGAGGCTCTACGCCTTACGGGTTGTGAAAACCTGTGTATGGCAGGGGGCGTAGCCTTAAATTGTGTGGCCAATGGTAAAATCGAGCGCGCAAAGATCTTCAAAAACATTTTTATTCAACCTGCTTCCGGTGATGCCGGAGGAGCATTAGGAGCAGCTCAAGCAGCATATTATATTTTCTTCCAACAACCCCGAACAGTTAATACAACGGAAGATGAAATGCTGGGATCCTATTTAGGTCCGGAGTTTTCGGATATGGAAATTAATTTGGACTTGAAAATGCAAAAAGCCGTGGTAGAAAAGGTTGAACCCTTTGATGTTTTGGCAACGAAGGTAGCCGGGCTTATAGCGGAAGGTAATGTGGTGGGCTGGTTTCAAGGACGAATGGAATTTGGTCCGCGTGCGCTCGGCAACAGAAGCATTTTAGGTGATGCTCGAAATGAAGAGATGCAAAAAAAGCTAAACCTGAAAATTAAATACAGAGAAGGGTTCCGGCCTTTTGCCCCTTCCGTTTTAGCAGAAGACGCGAAAGCGTATTTCGACTTAGATTGCAGCTCACCATACATGTTATTGGTAGCACCGATTACGCAACAACGAAGAAAACCGCTACCCGAAAACTATAATTCGTTGCCACTGTTCGATAGGCTATATACGCCTCGCTCCGATCTTCAATCGATAACACATATCGATTTTTCTGCGCGTATCCAAACCGTTCACAAAACAACAAACCCGCGATATTATCGCTTGTTAGAATCGTTCAAACAACAAACGGGTTATTCGGTAATAGTAAACACAAGTTTTAATGTTCGTGGCGAACCTCCGGTATGCACACCAACAGAAGCATACGCATGCTTCATGCGAACAGAAATGGACTACTTGGTGGTTGGTAATTTTTTACTCGACAAAAAAAAGCAGCCCGAATGGAACGAAAAAGATAATTGGCAAACTACTTTTGCAAAAGATTAATTTTAACTTTATAAAAAACAGCATATGGACTTTCTAAAGGATTTGTGGGACTTCATGAAAGAACGAAAAAAGTGGTGGCTCTTGCCTATCATTATTGTTTTATTGTTGTTGGGTATTTTGGTAGTAATTGGTGGAAGCTCTGCAACAGCACCATTTGTGTACACCTTGTTTTAATTCTTCATGCATAAACTAAATCGCGAAAAACAGTTGGAAACAATACTCACGATTGCCGTGGGTTTCTTTTTGGTGGCTTGGTCTACCAAGAACAAATATGTTTTTCTTTTTGCTTTAATGATTGGTTTAATTGGAATGTTTTCCAAAACACTAACAAATTATATCAGCAATGGGTGGATGAAACTTGGCTTAGCTATGGGAGCTGTCTCTTCAAGAATTATACTTTCCGCTATCTATTTTTTGATTCTTTTTCCTGTTGCTTTACTTTATAGAATTGGACGAAAAGATGCTTTACTACTCAAAAAGTCGGATGCTACAACTTGCTTTTGGGCTCGAAACTACCGCTATGAAGCTAAAGACTTAAAAAATCCTTGGTAATGGTGTATTAACCGTCCTTTTTCCGTGCAGGATTTCCAAAAACGGTTGAATGGGCAGGTATGTCTTTTAGCACCACAGCACCCATACCAATTGTTGAGCCTTCGGCAACATTCACCTTGTTTAGAACAGAAACAGAAGGGGCTATCCAACAGTTCTCTCCTATTTTTGTGCTTCCGGCTATCATACTGTTGGCTATAACTAATGTGTTTTTGCCAATGACCACTCCATGAGCAATATGCACAAGATTGTCTATTTTTGACCCCTCTGCGATAATCGTGGACCCCATTACAGCCCGGTCAATACAGGTGTTGTTATGAATCGTTACGTCATTTCCCAAAACCACATTCCCTAAATGAGCAAAACGGTTATACTGCCCGAAAGTATTCTTTGTATAACCAAATCCTGCGCCTCCAATGGTGTTGTGCGTTCCTATCGTTACGTTGTTCCCAATGATAGTATTGGCATGAATCACGCTATGGTGGCCGATGAAACAATTTTTGCCTATGACTACCCCTTCTTCAATAACCACAAAATGGCCGATATAAGAGGAGTTGGGAATGGCTACATCGGCATGAATCGCTGCTGTTTTTTCTATCATAGGCGTCCACTTTTTCTCAAAAAACGCACTTAATATTTGTTGAAAGACTTCTCTTGGTTGGCTTACCAATATCGTGTTTTGGGGTTTTTCTTTTAGGCTTTCATAACTTTCTTCCGACAAAACCAATAGCCCGATACCAGAATGGATTGCTTGTCGATTTTTGTCTGTTGCCGTGTCTGCTAACCACATCACACTTTGGCTCCAATCACCCTCCAATTCAAAATTGGCCACACTGTTCACTATACCGTTTTCATCGCCTAAAAAGCGATAATTGTCAAGTAAAGGGAATATTTCTTTTATTGTAAACGAAGACATTTAATAAAGTATATCTTTGAATTAATTAAACTTGCACATGAAAAATTTTGCACTAATAGGTGCCGCAGGATACATTGCTCCTCGTCACTTAAAAGCAATCAAAGATACAGGAAATAATTTGGTTGCCTCTTTAGATCGTTTCGATAGTGTTGGAATTATCGACTCCTATTTTCCGGACTCTAATTTTTTCACGGAATTTGAACGTTTTGATCGTTTTATCGATAAATATATCCGTTCTGATAATAAGCTAGATTACACTTCGGTTTGTACGCCTAACTATCTTCACGATTCGCACATCCGTTTTGGTCTACGACACGGTTCCGATGTCATTTGCGAAAAGCCATTAGTACTTAACCCATGGAATATTGACGGGTTGAAAGAAATGGAAAAAGACTATGGTAGCAAGGTGTGGAATATTTTTCAACTTCGCTTACACCCGGCCATCATTGCCTTGAAAAAGAAAGTGGAGGATGCGCCTAAAGACAAAATTTTTGAGTTCGATCTTACATATATCACTTCCCGTGGAAATTGGTACTATCAAAGCTGGAAAGGCGATACCGCCAAATCCGGTGGAATTGCAACAAACATTGGTGTACATTTTTACGACATGTTGAGTTGGATTTTCGGAAAGGTAAAAACCAATGTTGTTCACGTGCACACGCATGATCGAGCAGCCGGGTTTTTGGAATTTGATCGCGCTAAAGTGCGTTGGTTTTTAAGTATCAATGCCGATACCATTCCTGAAGAACTTAGAGCACAGGGCAAAAGAACTTATCGCTCCATGAACATTGAAGGCGAAGAAATCGAATTCAGTGATGGTTTTACCGATTTGCACACAACAAGTTATAAAGAAATTTTAGCGGGTCGTGGGTTTGGATTAGACGAGGCCTATCCTTCTATTGGAATTGTTCACGACATCCGTCATGCTACACCAATTGGACTGCAAGGCGAATATCACCCCTTCGCTAATCAAGCATTAGCCAAGCATCCGTTTGGGCATTAATTTTTTGCTGTTTCGTTTTAAGCTTTATAACCTTAACATCGCTTTTCAGTAAATGAAAAAATTGTTCGGTTTTGTTGTTTTACTTGTAATGCTTGTGGCTGTTTTCAACACATTTCACACGCCCATTCTTCGATTTGCCGGAACATATTTAATCAGCGAAGACTCCCTCCAAAAAGCCGATGCGCTTGTTGTGCTTTCAGGTAGCGCTTTTGAGCGCGGAAATAAAGGAGCCGAATTATTGCTAAACGGTTTTGCAAAAAAAATAATTTGTCCGGGAGGAAATCTAGATCTTAATTACTTAATTCTTTTTGGCGACTCTATTTACGAATGCGACATTACAAAGAAAAAAATTCTGCAATCCGGGGTGTCCGATTCGTCTGTCGTTTGTATCTATGACGGAACAAGCACTCTAGAGGAAGCGCAAGCGGTTAAAGCCTATTGCTTACTTCATCAGTTTAAATCAATTATAGTCATCAGTACCTATTTTCATACCGCTCGAGTTAAGCGTGTATATTCCAAAACTTTTGACGGCTCTGGTATTACTATTTTTGTGCGTGGTGCAAAATCTGTACATTACGATGAAAACCAATGGTGGCAAAGCGAAGAAGGTCTCATCTCATTCAACAACGAATGGATGAAAACCTTTTATTATTTTCTTAAACATTAATTCAAAGCTATAATATGAAAAAGCTAATCGGTGTTATCCTTGCGCTTGTTCTTATATATTTCATGCTACCCTACCATGTGCAAATGGGACTCAAGTATGTTTTTGCGGATGTAGATGATTATAAAATTTTCGATCAACACATTGTACATAAATCCACTACTCCTGCTCCTTGGGCTGTTGCAACGGACTACAACAAGAAGGCTCCTTCTGCGGAATTGCTTCGTTTCTTTGACGAACGAAAAACCTGCGCCTTTGTTGTTATTAAAGATAACCAAGTAGTGTATGAACGCTATGCGGAAGATTATGCTAAAGAAACTATATCGGGTTCGTTTTCTATGGCGAAAACGGTCAATGCTCTTTTGATTGGAAAGCTGCTGGAACAAGGAAAAATTAAATCACTTGACGATGACGTTAAGGCTTATGTTCCTGAATTGACAAGCATTCCGGCCGGTAAACTCACCATTCGAAATGTAATTACCATGAGCGCCAACATCGACTGGAGTGAATCGTATTGGAATATTTTTTCGCTTACTGCTGAATCGTACTATGGAAACGACCTAGATAAACTCATGGGAAAATTAGTACTTCGAAAAGATAATCAACAAGGCAAAGTGTGGGAATACCAAAGTTGCTGTACTCAAATTTTAGGTTACATTATTCGAAACACCACCAAAAAATCGATTGCTGAAAATGCTCAAGAGTATTTGTGGCAGCCACTTGGCGCTGAGAGCGATGCCATTTGGAGTGTCGATAAAAACGGTATGGAAAAATCGTTTTGTTGCTTAAACGCTACGGCACGGGATTTCGCTAAGCTAGGGCAATTGGTATTGCAACATGGTCGTTGGGACAGCACTCAGGTTATCGACTCCAACTACATTCTACAAATGATAACGCCTCAATCATCATTAAAGGATCCGCAGGGCAGAACTTGCGACTGGTATGGTTTTCAAACATGGATGATTAATTATAGAGGACATCAAATCCCTTACTTCAGAGGAATTCTCGGTCAATTTATTTTCGTGATTGCCGATGAAAATGCCGTGATTGTTCGTTTAGGCAAGAAAATTAAACGCAACCCGAACGATCCGCATTATCAAAACGATGACATCCGAAACTATATAGAAGCTGGGCTTCAAACATTAAAACAATAAATTGTTACGCTAGCGGAACTACGTAATGATCTGTTTTTTGAGCTAAGGCTGCACGTACCCAACGTCCGGCAAGTTCTGCATATTTACGCACTTCCAAGCGCTCGGCATTACATGGTCCATCGCCATTGATAACGCGTTTAAACTCATCCCAATCCGGATCACTGAACTCCCATACACCTGTTGCTTCATTCTTTTTGAGATTCGGATCAGGGAAGGTTAAGCCCAGCTCCAAAATTTTAGGTACATACTGATCCAAAAACTGATTGCGCATATCATCGTTTGATGCTAGTTTCACTTTCCATCGCATTAATTTTTCACTGTGCTCCGATGTTTTATCGGGTGGACCAAAAAAATGCAACAACGGTCTGTACCAACGATTAATAGCCGCCTGTAGCATTTCACGTTGTTTGGGTGTTCCGGTAGCTAAGTAAACCACTGAATCGTGTCCTTGTTTTAAATGAAAACTCTCTTCATAACAAATTCGCTCTAATGCTCTGCAATACGGACCATACGAACCTTTTGAGTTAATCACTTGATTTACGATAGCTGCCCCATCCACCAGAAAGCCAATTACAGCAACATCCGCCCATGTTGGTGCAGGATAATTAAACACATTGCTGTACTTCGATTTGCCGCTGATTAGATCAGCCATCATGTCCTCTCGTGTTTTTCCTAAGGTTTCACAAGCGCTGTATAGCATTTGTCCGTGGCCAATCTCGTCTTGTACTTTAGCAATCAATGCTAATTTCCGTCTGAAGTTTGGCGCTCTTGTAATCCAAGTTCCTTCCGGCAAAGCACCCACAATTTCGCTATGGGCGTGCTGTTCAATCATTCGTGTTAATTGCTTTCGATACTCGGTGGGCATCCAATCGGTGGGCTCAATTTTTTCGCCTTTCGCAATTCGGGCCTCAAATGCCGCTAGCTTTTCGGGCTCTTCGGCTGTTGCATTAAATCGTGCTGCCTCTTCGGGTGATACATATGAATTTCCGTACATAGTTTTCGTTTATAGCTTATTCAAATCTAATGAATTGTAATTACTATGCAAGTGCTTATTGCAGAGGTATTGCAACCTTTTTAGAACATAATCGTACATATTGTTCTAAATCTGATATGTGAAACTGCTTTTTACGCTTAATCTCTTTTTTTTTGGCATTGGCGCATCTGCACAAACACCTAGTGTAACTGCTGTTATTGTACACAAAGTTGAACCCAACCAAACGCTATACGCTATCGGACGATTATACCATGTAAGCCCACAGGTGTTAATGAAAAACAACCCGCAATATGCGCCCGATTTTCATCTGAAAGCCGGTAATATCGTTAAAGTACCTACAGTTGAAGAGAAAGGAACAGATGTAAACGCTGCACCTCCGATTCAAACTGCGCCAAAACCTAGCAATTATTCAACAAGCCCCGCATCTGCATCTTCCGGAGCAACACCAATTGCACCAACAAAAACAGTAAATCATCAAGAAAAATACGCTAAGTTCTCTACCCACATTGTGCGCAATGGCGAAACCATTGAATCGATTGCCGAAGAAGAACAGGTTACTGCTGCAGATTTAATTGCGCTGAACAAAAGCAAAATTGACCACTTAAAACCTGGCGATATTATCTTTGTAAAAGAGTATTGGTTGCCTATAGAAAGTGGCCCATCGGCATCGGTTCAACAGATAAACAAAGAAGATGTTATTCTGTCAACGATGATCAAAGAAAAGTACAACAACGAGTTACTTTTCATGAATGAAAACCGATAATCACTTATCGTTTTCCTCCTCCACTCAAACGGCTGTTCCCCTCATTCTCTTTTCGCTCATACTTTTTGGATGATCCGAACGTATAGGATAGGGTGACAAACACGGTTCGATTCAAAACTTGCCATCTGCCGGTGGTGTTCAACGGGTCGTTTTCTACTGTCCATCTAAAATTCATTGTGTTCAATAAGTTTTTGCCCGAAACCGTAACACTTAGTTTGTTTTTCAAAAAGCTTTTCTTTAAACCCACATTCAACATACCTGCAGGAAAACCTCGTCCTTGGGCAAATACACCTCCTGTATTCATCCAACCTCCGATTTCTAACGAAGCTGTTTTCCAGAATTTGAACGTTGTGTTCAGCCAAAGTGAATATTGGTGTCCCACTTTTTTTCCGTTGTTAATGCCACTCTTTGCGCTGTAGTTTTGATAGTTATAAGCATTGCTCATTTGAATAGACCACCATTTCGTTGGATCATATTTTGTGTAAAGGGAAACATTCGCAAAAATAGCATCTGAGCCGTTGTAAACGCCCGAGCGCGTAATGCCTTCTGCATCTAACTTTGTTCCTTCCGAAAACATATCGTTACTAATAATGCCCTCCGCATCCAAACTAATCATCCATTTCTTTTTCATAATGGAATAATTGAACGAAACAATGTCGCTAAATGCCGGACGAAGATTGGGGTTGCCTTGCCATGAAGTATAGGGATCGCTGTAAAAAATCACGTTGTTGATTTGGCTAAAGTCGGGCCGTTGCACTCTTCGACTATATGCCACACCTACACTTTGCTCTTCGCTTGGATGTGCCGTTAATCCTACATTCGGAAATAAACTCAAATAATTGCGATTAACATTAGACGTGTTGCTATTAATAAACGTATGTTCCATTCGTAATCCGGCTGAATATTCCAACCAGTTTTTGATAGGTCCCGAAAGCATCACATAATATGCGCTAATGTTTTCGAGGTATTGAAAGTTATTACTCAATTGCTCTTCGCGTACATACGAACCGTTTTTCAAGTCGAAAACATCGTATTGATTTCTGTTGAGCGTAGTTTCGTTTTTCAGACCTGTTTCCAACTTCGAACCAAACGATGTCGGCATGGAAAAGTCGAACTGGAAAATAACATTATGAATATCGCTTTTCGATGGTGTTTTCCGATCAAGACCCAAAGCGGTGAGCTCGTTAAAGGTATGATCAAAGGCTTTTGTTTGAAGCCCCGAGTTCGATTGATTACTCACCCAAGTATGCGTTAAGCCAATGTTGATGGCCTTGCCATTTGTATCTAAATCTGATCGCACCGTTATGTCGTTGGATATAGTTAATGATGGATTTTCATCGCGGTTTAATGTTTTGAACGTAAGGTCGGGCTCTTTGAGCGAATTATAGCTCTGCCCATTGGTTGTTCCTGTAGCACTTGCTGTTCGCTGGTTTACATTAAATGTGTAGGAAAGGGTTGTAGCATTACTTGGAATAAAATCTACGCCTATTTTTCCTGTGTTTCCATAAGATTTACCGGTACCGGTATTGCGCATACTATAGTAATAGGTTGTATCGGCCGTTTTCACTGTTCTATCCTCGTCATATCGATGTGGGTCGTAATCGCGCTGAAAACCATAGCTTCCAAAAAAGTTCCACTTTCCGGTTCTGTAATTCACGGAGCCACTTAAATTGTCGCGAAACAGAAAACCATAGCCGGCTGAAACGTTTCCGTTCAACCCATCGCGCTTATCCTTTTTCAGGTGAACGTGAATAATTCCGCCCGAGCCTGCAGCATCGTACTTGGAGGAAGGGTTCGTAATGACCTCAATATTTTCAATGGCTGAAGCCGGTATAGATTTCAAAAAAGCGGCTAAATCTACCTCCGCCATAGTACTTGGTTTTCCATCTAACCAAACAGAAACGCTCTTATTTCCCGAAATTGAGATATTTCCCTTTTGATCTACTGTGAGGTTGGGTAAATTCCGGACCACATCCTCTAACGTGCCACCTACATTTATAGAAGACTTTGAAACGTTGTACGTTGTTTTGCCGGCTTCCTTCTGTATTAGATTTCGTTCGGCTACAATTTCTACTTGATTCAACTGTGTTGTGCTTTGTGAAAGCATTATAGGGTCTAATTTCAGATTCTTACTCAACGAAATCTTTTGCCGGTGGGACACATAGCCTACATAGGCAATATTCAACCAATACTCTCCAGGCTTTAACTGATTGAGAGTGAATGTTCCATCGGCTTCTGTAAACGCAGAGGCAACAACTTTTGCATTCTCATTATCCTTTAAGGCAACAATCACATAATCCAAGCCTTTTCCGGTTAATGAATCGAGCACAACGCCACTGATTGTGTGAATTCCCGGCACTTCAGCCTTGGCTTGCAAACCAATAAAAAAAATAACAAGGGGTAATAGTTTTTTCATTTTCAACTTTTTAGACTGCCCTTTTCAGGTCGATACAAAGGAACAAAAAGCAAAATTTGTTTTGCTTTTTTGTTCCTTTTTTTTGTTTTCTATTTTGTAGATATGTCAACTCCGTTTTTGCCAACGTGGATATGTACATTCTTTTTTTCGTTTTTCCCTTCAATGTGAATGCTATCTTCGTTAATGATGACCTGGGTGGTTTCGTCATCATTTTCGTCTTCTTCTTCAGCAACCGGTTGTTCTTTTTCCTTTAAGCAGTTCACACAAACTACTTTTCCGTTTTTTGAAGTGAATATTTTTCCTTTCGAATCGTCTGAATCGAAGTCTTCATCACCATCTATCTCCACATCAATTTGGTTTCTGCTGTCGATTTTCACAAACTTTCCTTCAGGAATATATACTCTGTTTCGTTGGTCTTGCTTCCTAAACTTAGCGTTTTTAAAAATTTCTACCCAAGCGTTCAACAGCAATAAATTTCCCTCTTGTTTATGGCGCACATTCACCATATCAATGGTTTTGTTAGCGTCCATCTTATTTCTTCCGGATGCAGATACTATTTTCTCTAGATGAAAAAAGCTGTCTTGTGATGCTGTCAACTCCAATTCCGATTCGCCCACAATGTATCCGTTTTCCGTTTTCAGAAAATCCTTATTCATGATTATGCCAATGGCATCTTCTTCGTCAACATTATGATCGAAATCAAACTTTATGTTAGTGGTATCGCGATATGAACCTATGGCAAGCGTATCGGCCGTTGGCTGAATAAGCTCTGCTTGTTCTCTTCTTGTTTCTTCTACTTTAAAATTTCGTCCAACTTTGTATTCAACATACGAAAACATCGCCACTCCCAAAGCCCATAAAATCAACACGGGAAAAAAGTAGTTTTTATTCACCGGTACTCTGCTAGAAGAAATAAAACGACCACAAGCATACATGATTAAGAAAATGGGTATGCCTACTGTTAAGAATAAACCAATAAATCCGATAATGAATGTCATTCGACTATCTAATACCAGCTCTGTAATTGGCGCTAAGTCTTTCATGCCTAGAAAAGATACGCCAAACATGGCCGATAAAAACACGATAAGCGCCAACAAACAACCTAAGAAAACAAATACTGAAACCACTTTCAAAAACCCCTTTGCAATTAACAACAAAACGGTTCCGATTTTGCCAACAATATTAGAATCGTTTATTGGTCGATTAAAGGCGTCTGTGGCTCTACCAACAGTATCGCGCACTTCTTTCTCGATGTTCTCTAAGGTTACCGGCTCTCCTTTCATTTGTAGTTTATCGGCTGTTGTTACGGCTTCCGGTATCACCAACCAAAACACCAGATACACAAAAATTGAAGTGCCAAAACTCACAAAAAGTAACAACACAAAAAGTAATCTCGCCCATATCGGATCAGCAATGCCAAAATATTGACACAATCCACTAATCACACCTCCGGCTACTTTGTTTTCTCCATCGCGGAACAGCTTCTTAGTGCCCGGCTGTGTATATTGTCGGTATGAAGTATAAGAACTGTTGTTTCCAGTTGTTGATTGCTGATTGGTATTGTCGCTTTGTGTTTCTTCTCCGGCAATATCTTCCGGTTTGCCCAATTGTTCTATAATAAAAGCCACGTCTTCTTCGTTTACTACCTGACGTGTTTTGTCTAATCGTTTTGCGAACACTTCAGCAATGCGCGCTTCGATGTCGGTAATAATTTCGTTACGCTCGTTTTCATTAGAGAAACGGCTTTTCAGTTTTTCGATATAGTTATGAAGTATAGCATACGCTTCTTCATCAATAATAAATGGCATTCCGCCTATGTGTATGTTGATTGTCTTTTTCATATTCGTTGATTTATAGGTTTTGGTTGATTAATGTTTGTACCGAATCGCTGAGTTCTTTGTATGCTCCGGTAAGTTCTTTTAAAAAGGCTACCCCATCATTGGTGAGCGTAAAATATTTTCGTGGCGGACCTGAACTCGATTCTACCCATCGGTAATTTAATAGCCCTTCATTTTTTAGTCGGGTAAGCAAAGGATACAATGTTCCTTCTACCACCAAAAGTTTTGCGCTTTTCAATTCTTCCAAGATATCGCTGGGATATTTTTCGCCTTGCGATAGCACAGAAAGAATACAAAACTCTAATACGCCTTTGCGCATCTGAGCTTTACTGTTTTCTATATCCATGATTTTGTTTTTTATTGTTGTTAAATACAATGCAAAGATATATACAAAACATTGTAATTGGCAATACATAGTACTAAACTATTTTCTAATGCATTGGTTTTCAGCAAGAAAAAATTTTGCAGTGTCTTCTATTTAGATATTTTTTGTGGTAAGCTCGTATTATTGATTTTTGGCATAATATTCGATATTTGCGATGGAAAATATTGCTAACCAAATTACTTTTATGAAAAAAGGATTACTCTCTCTTTCTACACTCCTTCTACTTTGTGTTGCTGCTTTTGCGCAAGACGATGAAAAAGCGATTAAAGAAGCCGCTTTAAAACCTAAGGATGCCTCCGTTGTTGTAACCGACTCGGTAAAACATTGGAAATTTGCCGGATCTGTTAATGCCAACTTCGGACAAGTTGCCCTTGTAAACTGGGCAGGAGGTGGACAAAACTCTATCTCGGTGCTTTTAAACGGAAATGCTTCTGTGAAATACGCTAAAGGAAAATGGGCTTGGGATAACGACCTAATCGTTTCGTGGGGTATTATTGCCCAAGGAAAGTTGAGAGACCTGAAAAACAATAAATTTCCGGTGCGTAAGAACGTAGACATCTTACAACTTACGTCTAAAGCGGGATATGCTATCGACAAAAAGAACAAATGGTTTGTTGCCGGTTTAGTTGACTTTAGAAGCCAAATAACGCCTGGTTACGAATACCCTGGCGATTCTGTGAAAACAAAAATTTCACAATTTGCCGCCCCGGCTTATTTAACGCTTTCGCTAGGTATTAACTACAAACCGGTGAGTTATTTCTCTATTTACCTTTCTCCTGTTGCCGGAAAATTTACCTTCTGTACCAACAACGTAGATGTAACACGTTATGGTGTTGAAAAAGGGAAAATCTACAGAGCAGAGTTTGGAGCTTTCCTTAGAGCCGATTTCCAAAAAGACATCTTTAAAAACGTGAACTTGAAAACGTCTGTAGAATTATTCCAAAACTACTTGGATAAGAAGCACAAAGATGCCTTAGTTGCTACTGAAATTGACGATTACGAAGCGATTAATGGCGCAGGTTCTGCACCTTCGTCTATGACTAACAAATTGTACTACGATAACCGTGGAAATACAGACGTGAACTGGTCTACAATGATTTCTTTTAAAATCAACAAATTCCTTCAAGCCTCTCTTGAAACACAATTGATTTACGATCATGATATCGCTACGCCTAAATTCAGAGGCGATGGCACTGCATACAAGGGTCGTGGAACTCAATTCCGTGAAGCGTTCAACTTAGGTATTGGATATAAATTCTAATTGAAAAAATTCTTTATCAAAAAAACCGCAGCAGATATGTTGCGGTTTTTTTATTTGTAAAAAGTTCTTAACCCCAACAACCGCTTACCTTTCATTAACTTTTTTTTAGAGGCGTGAATGCTTGTTAAAGATAACTTTGTGCAAAATCATTTGAACATGGAAATTATTGGGTCTTCGCAATCGGTGGATATTGCAGCGCTTAACGATAGAATAAACCGCGAGAGCGCATTCGTTGATATCCTCAATATGGAATTGAGCAAAGTGGTGGTTGGACAAAAAAACATGACTGAAAAATTGCTCCTTGCCGTCTTAGCCAATGGGCATATTTTGTTAGAAGGTTTACCGGGATTAGCAAAAACGCTATCCATCAAATCGTTGGCAAAAGCAATTGATGCGAAATTTTCGCGTATTCAATTTACGCCCGATTTACTACCTGCAGACGTTGTTGGAACGATGATCTACAATCAAAAAGACAATGATTTTGTGGTGAAAAAAGGGCCGGTATTTGCAAACTTTGTTTTGGCCGATGAGATTAACCGTGCTCCGGCAAAAGTACAATCGGCATTGCTTGAAGCCATGCAAGAACGCCAGGTAACCATTGGTGATTTTTCTTACAAACTAGACGAACCGTTCTTGGTGCTTGCTACGCAAAACCCTATCGAGCAAGAAGGAACTTACCCATTACCGGAAGCACAAGTAGACCGTTTCATGCTGAAGGTGATTATTCACTACCCGAAAAAAGACGAAGAGCAAATGATTATTCGTCAGAATATGGCGTTAGAACAACCTACTATCAATCCTGTAATTTCTAAAGAAGCTATCGCTAATGCCCGAAAAACGGTGCGAGAAGTGTACATGGACGAAAAAATTGAACGCTACATTTTAGATATTGTTTTTGCATCGCGTAAACCGGAAGATTACAAACTCAACAAAATTAAACCTTTCATCAGCTACGGAGGCTCTCCGCGTGCCAGCATCAACTTGGCTATTGCGGCAAAAGCATACGCATTCATCAAACGCAGAGGCTATGTAATTCCGGAAGATGTACGAGCTGTTTGTTACGATGTAATGCGTCACCGAATTGGATTGACATACGAAGCAGAAGCCGAAAACATTACACCCGATGAAATCATCAGCGAGATCTTAAATATTGTAGAGGTACCGTAGGGGAATGGGTTGAGGGTAACTGGTTGGAGGTTGGGGGGTGACTGTAACAACTTTAGAGAAAAGCGTTTTTAATGAAAGAATATAAAACATATAAAGACTTGAACGTATGGGTTTCCGCGCGAAGCTTGTGTGTCGAGATATATTCTTTGACAAAGGCTTATCCTGCATCAGAACAATTTGGTCTTACCAACCAACTTAGACGAGCGGCCATTTCTGTGGCTTCGAATATTGCTGAGGGGCATGGACGACAATACAAAAAAGAAACCCTTCAATTTTTGCACATGGCCAAAGGCTCGCTCAATGAATTAGAAACACAATTATTGTTATCCGTTGATTTGAACTTTGCGGCAGAAAAAGAAGTTGATGCTGTATTATTAATACTAGAGAGTACTCGAAAGCAATTGATAGGATTTATAAACTATTTAACCAAAGAGAACAATTTAAAATGATTGTAATAGCTATACTTATTGGGGCTATAGCGCTCTTCATTGGACTCTTTTTCTTGCTCAGAAAAAAGAAGGGTCCAGCTATTCTTTCATCACCCAACTCACAACTCACAACCCTCAACCAACAACCCTCAACCAACAACCCTCAACTCACAACCAACAACACCCAACCCTCCTCCAAGCAACATAAAATCCATAGAATCGAAATCATCACGCGAAAACTCTCTAACCAAGTTTTCTCGGGAAGTTATCATTCTGCATTTAAAGGAAGGGGTTTGTCGTTTTCTGAAGTGCGCGAATATCAATACGGAGACGATGTGCGTGCCATCGATTGGAACGTAACCGCTCGTGGAGGAAAGCCATTCGTAAAAGTGTTCGAAGAAGAACGCGAACTTACGTTGATGCTCATGGTTGACGTCAGTAAATCCACACTATTCGGCACACAGAACGAATTCAAAAAAGAAATCATTGAAATCATTAGCGGTATTTTGGCGTTTTCGGCCATTACCAACAACGATAAAGTAGGCGTGATTTTTTTCAGCGATAAGGTAGAGAAATACATTCCACCTAAAAAAGGAAAGTCACACATTTTGCGCATCATATCAGAGATTGATGGATTTGCGTCTACCTCTTCAGGTACCGATATTGCTACCGTGTTGCAATACTTCAACAACGTAAATAAAAAGAAAAGTATTGCGTTTCTTATTTCCGACTTTCAAGCGAAAGAAAACTATACGAAAGAATTGGCCATTATCTCCAGAAAGCACGATTTTATTGGCATTCAGATTTTCGACAAACGGGAACACCTCATGGAAGATGTTGGTTTGGTATATATTGAGGATGCTGAAACCAAACAGGCCTTCTTTGCCGATACTTCCGATAAAAAATTGCGTAACGAGATTCGTTCACAATTCGAAAACCGACAACAAAACAGCAAAATGCTTTTTGCCAAAAGTGGAGCTCAATTTATTTCCATTGAAACCACCAGCAACTACGTAAAAGATTTAATGCAAATGTTTAAAGAAAGAGGAGTAAGAAGATGAAACGCAAACTAAACATATTGCTAGGTGTACTGGTTTTGCTCTCTTGTAGCGTTTCTGCTCAAGTAACGGCAACACTTAAGGCCGATTCTAACCACATTGAAATTGGCGATCGTCTGAATTTAAAGTTGACCATTCGGTCACCCAAAACGCATGTCATCGAATGGCCTAAATTTGATGGCGATACGCTTGGAAAAATTGAAATCATTGAACGTTCGAAAATTGACACAAGTGCTCTAGGTGATAAGTCGGTATTTACGCAAACATTTGTGGTGTCTGCTTTTGACTCGGGCAACTATGTAATTTCTCCACAAGCTATTTTCTTTCTCAATCAACAAAAAGCAACGGATTCGGTTTTCACGAACGATTATGTAATTGACGTTAAAACACTTGATGTTGACACTGCAAAACCAATTAAGCCCATAAAAGCACCACTGAGGGTAAGTTATGAATTGCGCGAGTTTTTCTGGTGGATTATTGCCGGAATTGCTTTACTGGCAATTATTATAGGCTTCTTCCTTTATCGAAAATATTACAAAAAGAAAGAAACTATTGTTGAATCAACTCGCCCAACAGAACCAGAACATATTTGGGCCTTGAATGAATTGAAAAAACTTGAAGA
This sequence comes from uncultured Chitinophagaceae bacterium, assembly GCA_964398475.1. Taxonomy (GTDB): domain Bacteria; phylum Bacteroidota; class Bacteroidia; order Chitinophagales; family LD1; genus CALAYL01. The sequence goes on from CAYNMP010000008.1 coordinate 28,553, forward strand.
ACAAAAATTGTGGCAAAACGATCAACATAAACTCTACTATTCTAAAATCAGCGATATTCTTCGCAGCTATTTGGAATACCGCTATGATATTTTGGCAATGGAATCTACAACCGATGAGATTGCTAAACTAATTTCGTCTTTATCCATCAATCGCGAACATCAAAACCGATTGACAGAAACCTTACAATTGGCCGATTTCGCTAAGTTTGCAAAAATGACTCCGCTTCCGGATCAGAACATGAGAAGCATGGAAAATGCAAAGGCGTTTATTGAACACACCAAGAAAAAAGCCGAACAACAAAATACGGAGAATAAAGCATGATATTCGGATTAGAACATATCACTTTTGCCAACAAATGGGTGCTTTGGCTCATTCCGGTTGCAGCTGTGCTCATGGGTTTGCTTTGGTTCAGAAAGCGAAAAACATTGGTGCCTACATTTACCTATTCAGAAACATCGGCATTTAAAAACTTTCGCAACCCCATTAAAGGGAAACTCATCGAAGGGTTGCCATTGCTTAGACTTCTTGCGGTTATTGCTTTATTGGTGGCTATTGCTCGTCCGCAAACATCATTTGACGAATCGAAGGTAACCACTCAGGGTATCGATATTGTTATGAGTATGGACGTTTCTTCATCCATGCTGGCGCGCGACTTCAAACCGAACCGTTTAGAGGCTGCCAAAAAAACGGCTTTAGATTTTGTTGATGGTCGTCCGAACGACCGTGTTGGCCTAGTTATTTTTGGTGGTGAAAGTTTCACCCAATGTCCGGTAACTATCGATCATGCCGTAGTGAAAAACCAATTGAAAGACATTAAAAACGGATTACTTGAAGATGGCACAGCCATTGGAATGGGCTTAGCTACTGCCACTCAGCGTTTGAAAGAAAGCGAATCAAAAAGTAAGGTGGTTATTTTGATGACAGATGGCGTGAACAACAAAGGATTGGTTGACCCTACAACGGCTGCAGACATTGCTGTTCAGTATGGTGTTCGTGTGTATACCATTGGCGTAGGAACGCAAGGACAAGCCTACACGCCTGTAGCCATGGATGCACAAGGCAATTTAGTATACGATTATGCTGAAGTGCAAATTGATGAGCCGTTGTTAAAAGATGTGGCAAAAAAAACGGGTGGACAGTATTTCCGTGCCACTAATAACAAAAAGTTAGAAGACATTTTTCAAGAGATTGATAAACTGGAGAAAACAAAAATTTTGGTTTCGGCCTACACACATAAAACCGAAAAATTTTTGGTGTTTGCGCTGTTAGCATTAATTCTATTGTGTTTGGAGTGGTGGAGTCGTTATACAATTTTAAAATCTTTTCCGTAAAGCATGTTTAGATTCGAACATATAGAATACTTGTGGCTTTTGCTGGGATTGATTCCTGCTCTGCTTTTCTTTGTGTGGAATGCCCGTTGGAAAAGAAAGCAAATCGCAAAACTCGGCAACAAAGATTTGATAAAATCGTTGATGCCCGATTACTCGAAAACAAAACTGATAACCAAATTTATTTTGCTTTCGTTTGCTTATGTTTTTCTGGTATTGGGCATCGCCAATCCACAAATCGGTACCAAACAAGAGAAGGTCAAACGCAGTGGTATTGATGTAATGATTGCACTCGATGTGTCGAAAAGTATGTTGGCTGAAGATGTGCAACCGAACCGATTATCGAAAGCCAAAAATTTCATTTCAAAATTTATTGACGATTTAAAAAACGATCGATTGGGCATGATTGTCTTTGCCGGACGAGCCTATCTACAAATGCCGCAAACAGTGGATTACAGTGCAGCGAAGATGTATTTGAAATCGGTATCTCCCGATATGGTTCCTACACAAGGAACAGCAATTGCTCAAGCTGTTGATTTAGCGAAAGAGTCGTTTGCCAAAGAAGATAACAAATCAAAAGCCTTGATAATTATTTCGGATGGCGAAGATAATGAAGAAGGGTCTGACGCTGCAGTAGAAGATGCAGCCAAAGCGGGCATCAAAGTATATACTATTGCCGTAGGTTCCGATAATGGCGGTCCGATTCCTTTACCGAATGGGGATTTCAAGCGCGATGGTGATGGTAACATTGTATTGTCGAAAGTGAATAAGGATGCGCTTCGTCAGCTTGCCATGAAAGGTAATGGGAAATCGTATTTACTTGACAATAACGAAGGAACCGTTTCTGCCATTCTAAAAGACTTAGGTCGCTTAGAAACAAAGGATTTTGAGGAAATGGTGTTTACAGATTATGATGATCAGTTTCAATATTGCCTAATTGTTTCGTTGCTGTTTTTATTGATTGATTTTCTGTTCACCGAAAGACGAAGTAAACTTCGATTGAATTTGTAAGCATGAAAAGATTATTAAACACTAGCTGCTTTATTTCTCGTCATTTCGACCGCAGGGAGAAATCTCTTCTTCTGTCGATGTTAATTTTATTTTTTGCTCTTTCGCTTCAAGCCCAAGAAGAGCGAGGCCTCACACGTGCCGGTAACAAAAGCTTCGATAAAGGAAACTATGCTGATGCAGAAGCCAATTACAAAAAGGCGCTAGAGAAAAAGAATAATTTCCCGGAAGCGATTTTCAATTTGGGCGATGCTATCTACAAACAAAACCGCAATGAAGATGCTGCAAAGCAATTTTTATTAGCAAGTAAAACGCTCACCGACCCAAAGCAAAAAGCGCAAGCCTTTCATAATTTGGGAAACGCCTACTTACAAGACAAAAAATATGAAGAAGCTGTGAATGCTTATAAACAGGGACTTAAGCTGAATCCTAACGACAGAGATTCGAAGTATAATTTAGCGTATGCGAATGCTAAACTGAAAGAAAAAAATCAGAACCAGAATAATAAAAACGATCAAAACAAAGACAATAAGCAAGATCAAAAAGACAAGCAAGACAACAAGGATCAAAAACAAGACGACCAGAAAAAGGACGGTCAAGATAAAAAAGACGATCAAGGTAAGGGCGACCAGAAAGATAATAAAGATCAACAACAGCAAGGGCAACAGCCAAAACTATCTAAAGAAGCTGCTGAAAAATTATTGCAAGCCCTTCAAAACGAAGAGCAAAAGACACAGGAAAAAATGCAGAAAAAACAAGGCAAACCTGTTGATGTGAAGATTGAAAAAGACTGGTAATTAATAGCGAATCAACTTAACCACCTTCGCCTTTTTTAAATAATTGCGAATGAGTTTTTGTGCCTCTGCCGTTTCTTCGCGATGCTCTATAATTTCGCTAATATTATTTTTATCAATTTGCGTATCGGCTGAAATATAAGCTCTGCCTTTGTATTGGCCGTTTTCAATCCACAGCACCGCATACGTTTCTTTGTCAATACCCTTATCTATAACTATCATATTCGGATAACGATAGGTGCTACTCAACAAAACATTTTCGAGACGCAAATTATATTCTATCCTTCGTGCTTGCAACAAGCGCTCGTCTTGCTCCATCATCACCTGAGCATAAGCGGCATGAAGACCGTTTAGCTTCATCAACTTATCAATGGTTTTGTTCGCATATGATTTCGAAGTAAAAGGTATACCCTGGAAACCTTCTGCATCCTTGCGATTCACGACTTTCAGTTGAAACACGCCAGCTGTGTTTTCGGCTAACACGACAAGGTATGGCGGTAGTGGGTTTTTAAGCAGTTTTCCAACGAGAGGTTTTTCCTTTAATACGCGTTCTTGTTTAAAAAGCTTTGCCATTAATTCGGTTCCCGTTAACTCTTCTTCAACATGTACAATATCGTGAAACAGTTCTTTGTCGGTTATTTCAGCATATAACTGTTGAATTTTTTCAATGGCTTTTTTGCGAACATTTTTGGTGGCCTCAATAAAAATCAAATCTCCGTTTGCTCTGCGAAACGTAAATAATCCCGGGCTTGGCGAAAGCGATAAAAACGTTTGTGCCGTTAAGTTTTGGGGAATACAATTCTCATCCAAGCCATGACTGAGCAAGGATTTCAGAGCCCTTTTTTCTTCGTCTCGTGCAATTAAAAAATGCAACAATTCTGCTGTTGCCAAAGTATCTCCGTATGCCCGGTGACGGTCGGTATGGCTTATTCCAATTGCATCACAGAGGTTGCCGAGAGAATAAGAAAGTAGCCCCGGAACAATTCTTCGTGCATAGGCAATGGTATCGATTTGCGACACGTTGAGATGAAACCCTGCAGCAGCCAACTGTCTATCGACAAGCGGAAAATCAAACGATACATTATGTGCCACAAAATGATGGCCTTGAATCATCGAAAAAATCTTTTCGGCATAGGCTTCAAAGGGTTTTTCGTTTTGCACCATGGCGTTGGTGATACCGGTGAGCTTTTCTACAAATGGATCGATGGAACGATTAGGATTAATAAGGGTTTGAAACTCGGAAATGATTTTTTCTCCGTCTGTAACGATGATAGCGATTTCGGTAATTTTATCATTACCATATTGATTTCCGGTGGTTTCTACATCGATGACTGCAAACATGGCGGCAAACGTACTAATTTAAAACAGAGTTTTCTTTGGGGCTATTGTGGTTTTCAATAGAACTTCGTCTTTTTTCAGCAACATCTATTTTTCATTTGGAAATTGTATTTTGCAAACAGAATGAAAAAATACGCACTACTATTTTCCTTTCTTTTTTGCCTGTCGGCATACAGCCAGCAAGACAGCGTGCAGAAACCTTTTTTCTATGCGAAGAAATTTCACTCTGCTTTTTTTGTGCAGTTTGAAGGGCAAGGCGCTTATGTATTCAACAAAGTGTCGATGATTAGTGGGGTTGGCGTGAACTGGGTAATCAATTACAAATATTATATAGGTGTTCGCTACAATCTTTTATCTACTCCGGTGAACGTGATTAAACTTCTTCCGCTAATTGATAAGTCTGGCAAAGTAGGAGCAAGCCATCAATCGGCTTCGCTTAATTTCGGCTACATTGCTTTTGCGAAAAAGCGATTCTCTGTAAACCCCGAAATTTCTGTGGGTTGGGCCGATTGCAAGTTTGTACAACCGGCTGACGGTCTGGGAAATCCAAGCGTAGAAAAACGCTTTAATTATGGTATTGTTATTCCTTCCGTAAATGCGATTTGGAACGCACACAAAAACTTTCGTGTTGGTGCGGGCGTTGGTGCCAGAGCCGTTTTCGGACAAGATTACTATCGTTTAAAAACCTACCGCGTGAGTGGTGTTTTTGGCGGGGTGTTTATTCGAGTTGGCACCTTCTAGTCTTTTTGCATCCCTTTATTCGTTCAAAACAACAACAAAATAGCAATGGCTTATCGCAACGGCCTCTGGAGTCATGTCTGAAAATGGCTTTGCCAAAGGGATTTGAGCAACTTCTACACTATTTCCCGGCCGAAATGTTTGCGCTATAATCGGCAGTTGCAAGTCGGAAAAAATCTTTTTATAATCAGAAAAACGAAGTCGATTTTGCGGTTGAATGCTGTTATCTATCCATTTCCACTGCGTTGTAGAGAACAGAAGAAAGTTATAGATGGAAATACTTTTATCAAAGTGTGCAAAGTGATCCGACATGTCAATGGCATGCGACATCACGCCCTGCTGCTTTTTCACCACTCGCTTAAATTCTTTTAAAATAGGAATTAGAATTTCCGGATAGATGTGTTCAAATGTATTGTTGGAATTTACCAAGTCGATGGAATCGTTCTGTAGCGAGAGTTTGCGAGCATCTTCAACCAAATAAGTAACATTCAATTTTTCCAAAACCTGTTGGAGTGTGTACAAATCATAGTTGTCGTACAACTCTTTAAGCGCGCGCATTCGTTCATCATTAACTGCAACATATTCTTTCAACCGCCCATTTTCAAAGCATTCTAGAAATTTCTCTATAGTTGTTTTAACCCTTTGCTTTGAGGTTAAAAAAGTTATGTCGACAGAATAGATCTTTGTTGTGCCGGCCAAAAAAAATGAAATGGGTACCACGGGGTACCAACCGGTTCCAATCTCTAGGCTAGTCTGCGGAAAAGACTTCCCGGAATATTTTTGATAAGCATTTAGATGATCTCGTCCATGACCAAGGCGGTCGTAAAAATATTCATCCGAAAGAAAGACTCCTTTTGTAACATATTTCTGAAATAGAAAATTAATTTGGGTTGCATAGGGTAAATAGGCAATTGTTCTTTGAACAATTGCCTTGAGTATCCATTTCTTCATATTTTAGAATTTGGGTAATTTTAGTTCACAAAAATAGCCATTTAGCTCGTTTTTACCGACTGTATTCTTTTTTTATTGATTTAAATGCCTTTTATTCAACAAAACTATTTATTTTAGCAAAACTAAATTAAATAGCAATGGAATTGCCTATATCATTTCAATCTGTATCTAAATCCAGCCTTTTTTTAACAAAAAAACGAGATTCTCGGTTAATTCCGAGTGGATTTCCGGCCGCTTCGGATGATTACTCCGACAAAATTTTGAATTTGCATGAATTGATGGTCAAAAATACGCCTTCTACTTTTTTTATGAAAGTAGAAAATGACGATTTCAAATTTCTAAATGTTTTGAAAAACGATTTACTGGTGATTGATCGTTCCATTTCTCCTTTTCATAGTTGCATGGTGGTGGCTTGTTACGAAAATGAATTTGTTTTGGATCGCTTTGTGAAGCTCGGGAACAATATTTCTCTTTTTCATTTGCAGCAGAAAGCGAAAAAACCGATTGTTTTTGAACATTGGGGGGTTGTTACTTTTGTTATTCATGATATTTTGGCCGGTGCAAACACCTTTTGATGAAAGCCATTGTTGACTGCAACAGTTTTTATGCTTCTTGCGAGCAAGTTTTCCGACCCGATTGGAAAGGAAAGCCCATTGTTGTATTATCGAATAATGACGGTTGTATTATTGCACGAAACGATGAAGCCAAAAGGCTTGGAATAGTTATGGGCGGTCCGTTTTTTAAAGCGAAAAATGAGATTAATGCCAAAAACATTACTGTTTGCTCTTCCAATTACGCGCTTTATGGAGATCTTTCAAAACGAGTGATGGAAACCTTGCTCTATTTCAACCCAGAAATAGAAGTATATTCTGTAGATGAGGCCTTTCTAGACTTACAAAGTATTCCTTATGACTTCATAAAAAATTACGCAACTACAGTAAAAGATACCGTTTTTCAATGGACCGGAATACCGGTTTCCATTGGTATTGCGCCCACAAAAACACTCGCAAAAGTAGCTAATCGCATCTGTAAAAAGCACAAAGCAAAGCACAATGGCGTATTCATCCTCAGCGATGCGGTCGAAATTAACGAAGCACTTGCCAACACAGCTATTGAAGATATATGGGGTGTTGGTCGAAACAACAGCAAAAAACTACGCTTTTGGGGAATCGACACCGCTCTAAAACTCTCGAAAAAAGATACCGCTTGGGCAAAAAAACACCTTGGTGGTGTAGTTGGTGTTCGACTAATTAACGAATTGAACGGCATTCCATGTATAGAATTAGGAGAGGGGCTCGAGATAAAGAAGATGATTGCCAGTACGCGCTCCTTTGGAAAACCGGTAACCACACTTTCAGATTTAAAGGAGGCTATTGCCACATATACTGCTCGTGCAGCTGAAAAACTTCGCCTACAAGAGTCTGCAGCTGGTGCCATACAAGTGTTTTTTCGTTCCGACAAGTTCGATTATGCTATTCCCTATCATAAAAACACGCAGTTTTCTATCCTTTCTTCGGCAACAGCAAACACAAATGAGCTCATTTTAGAAGCCCAAAAACTTACTGAAAAAGGCTTTCAGTCCGGAGTAGCGTACAAAAAGGCTGGCGTTTGTTTGTTTATGCTAGTTCCCGACAATGCCATTCAGAAAAATTTATTCGACACGGTTGAAGCTAATCCACAAGTTGTAAAACTCAATAAAACCATGGATATGCTGAACCGAAAACTGGGGCGCGATACCGTAAAGTTTGCTTCGGTTGGACTGACTCAAGATTGGAAAACCCGTTGCGAAGAGCGGTCTCCCGAGTATACCACCCAATGGAAAGACATTCCCCGTATCGGGAAAAGGGCTAAATAGCCGCCCCTTTCATAGTTCCACGTGGAACTATGCGCCTAACGTTCCACGTGGAACGCTCAATAAAAGTATTTGATTACATTTGCGCTATGTTTAGAGAATACGATGTAATTGTAGTGGGTGCGGGGCATGCAGGCTGTGAGGCTGCTGCTGCTGCTGCTAATATGGGCTCGGCCACACTGCTCATTACCATGAATATGCAAACCATTGGGCAAATGAGCTGTAATCCGGCTATGGGTGGCATTGCCAAGGGACAAATTGTGCGTGAAATTGATGCCATGGGTGGCTATTCCGGTATTGTTTCGGATAGAAGTATGGTTCAGTTTAGAATGCTGAATCGATCTAAAGGGCCGGCCATGTGGAGCCCGCGAACACAAAACGACCGTATGTTATTTGCGGGGGAATGGCGGTCTATGTTGGAAAAAACGCCTAATTTGGATTTCTGGCAAGATACAATTACTAGTCTGTTGGTAGAAAACAACCAAGTAATTGGGGTTAAAACCTCCATGGGCATAGACATAAAAGCCAAAGCAGTGGTGTTAACCAACGGAACATTTCTAAATGGTTTAATACATATAGGTGAAAAAAACTTTGGTGGTGGTCGAGCAGGAGAAAAGGCGGCATATGGGCTAACAGAGCAACTTGTAACGTTAGGGTTTGAAGCCGGTAGAATGAAAACGGGTACGCCTCCTCGTATTGATGGAAGAAGTTTAGATTATACAAAGATGGAGCGCCAAGAAGGGGATGTAGATGTTGTTGGTTTCTCGTACAAGAATCTACCAAAACCGGAGAAGCAACTTTGCTGTTGGATTACACATACACATCAAGGTGTTCACGATATTCTACGTGAAGGATTCGATAAGTCGCCCATGTTTTCCGGGAGAATAAAAGGACTAGGACCAAGGTATTGTCCTTCAGTAGAAGACAAAATTGATCGTTTTGCCGACAAGGATTCGCATCAATTGTTTATTGAGCCGGAGGGCTGGAACACGGTAGAGATTTATGTAAACGGATTTTCCACATCACTGCCTGAGGATATTCAGCATAGAGCGTTAAGGGCTGTACCCGGCTTTGAAAAGATGAAGATGTTTCGACCGGGTTATGCTATAGAATACGACTATTTCCCGCCTACACAATTAAAAAACACGCTAGAAACAAAACTGGTAAAGAACCTTTTCTTTGCCGGGCAAATCAATGGAACAACGGGGTATGAAGAAGCTGCATGTCAGGGTTTAATGGCCGGCATCAATGCTCATCAAAACGCTCAGCACAAGGAAGCCTTTACACTACAAAGAAACGAGGCTTATATTGGGGTGTTGATTGATGACCTGATTACAAAAGGCACAGAAGAACCTTACCGTATGTTTACCTCTCGAGCAGAGTACAGAATACTACTTCGACAAGATAATGCAGATATACGCCTAACCGAAAAAAGCTACAACCTTGGCTTAGCAGAAGAAGATAGATTGAAGCGATTGGATCAAAAAGTAGCTGGAATGAACGAGCTGAAAAAGTTCTTCAAAGAGTATAGTGTTTCTCCAGATGAATTAAATACTGTACTAGCTTCAGTGAACAGTGCCGAATTGAAGCAAAAATTGAAATTAGAAAAGGTTTTAGCTCGTCCGAACGTAGATATTGCACTATTGGAAAAAGGGGTTGTTCCTTTGCACGAAATGAGACAACAGTTTGATAATGAAATATTTGAATCTGCAGAAATAGAAATGAAATACGAAAGCTATATACAGAAGGAGGTAGAGTTGGCCGATAAAATGCTTCGTTTAGAAGATATACATCTTAATCCAGAATTTGACTATAGCGAGCTTAAATCTCTTTCTATTGAAGCACGTCAAAAACTAGCTAAATTGAAACCGGAAACTTTGGGACAGGCGAGTAGAATTAGTGGCGTATCTCCGGCCGATGTACAAGTGTTAATGGTTCGTTTGGGTAGATTATAATATCAATGAAAAAAGTACGTTTGCACAAAGTGAAATATTTTCTTTCGTCCTTTTCTGTTTTTCTGCTGCTTCTCCTATCGAATTGTGCAAATGAAATTGCGCCTACGGGGGGAACTAAGGACGCGACACCACCGAAACTTGTAGCTAGTTTTCCGGCAAATGAAGCGAGAAATTTTAGGTCAAAAAAAGTTGTACTAAAATTTGATGAGTTCCTGAACTACAGTTTAAATGTTGCTCAAATACAAGTGACTCCGGAAATGAAACCGGCTGCAAAGTTTTATGTAGAAGGGAAGAAAATTATTATCGATCTTCCTAAAACGCTAGACAGTAATATTACCTACAGTATAATGTTTGGCAATACAATTAAGGACATAAACGAGGGTAATCCAATTCAAGATTTTAGTTTCTGTTTTTCTACCGGGGATAGCTTAGACGTTAGCTTATTAAGCGGATCAAGCATTTCATTAAACGATATGAAACCTGTAGAAAACGTTATGGTGGGGTTGTATCCGGAAAACACCGACTACAGCAAACCATTCTATTTTACAAACACAAATAAAGAAGGGCTTTTTAGCTTAAGAAACATTAAGAGGGGAAGATATATAGTTGCAGCCTTTGAAGATAAAAACATGAATCGAATATTTGATCGAGGTGATGGAATTAGTGGTTTTTTGGATTCCATTATTTTTCTTCAAGACACAATCAATAATTTAAAATTGAATTTGTTTCCTTCGCCAAAAGGTAAAATTGTTGAAAGCTACGTTCCACGTGGAAATAAATTAGATGTAGCGTTCTCGCATCCTATAGAAAAAGTAAGCGTAACAGCTTCGCCTAAAAATGATATAGAGTTTGCCACACTAAACGAAACAAGAGACACGTTGTTTTACTGGTATAAAAACGCTAGTCCGGATAGCATAGATTTGGGACTTGTAATTAACGATAGCACAACACTATTAAAGATTAAAAACCAAAGCAACAAAGATTCGCTAAGTTTTAAAAAGGGGAGAGGTATCATAAGTATTGCTCCACAATCATCATTTATCGTTACAATAAGTAACCCGATTGAAAAAATTGACCCGACAAAAATATCGATCACCGAAGACTCAACAAAAACAATAGAGACAAGCGCTTCTTTCCTAAAATTTGAGGAGAATCGTATACACTTTTCGTTTGTGAAAAAAACAGGAAGTAAGTATATTATCCAATTGGGAGACTCATGCATTAAAGACATATTTGGCCATTACACAAAAGGAGAATCCTTTTCTTTTTCTTGTCCGAAAGAAATGGAAACCGGAAATTTAATACTCAAGCTTAGTGAGGCAGATAGCAGCTTTCTAATTATTGAAATCAAAAACGAAAAAGACGAAACTGTAGCAAAAAAATATTTATCGCCATTGCAAAAACAAATAAGATTTGATGGTATTGCGGCCGGTAACTATAGTATTGTTGGAACTTTTGATGATAACAAAAACGGGTATTGGGATAGCGGTAATTTTGAGCAGAAGCTACAACCTGAAAAAAAAGTAGTACTTAAATCGACTGTAAATATCAAAAGCGGCTGGGATATTGAAGCAGAAATAAACCCAAAAAATAACACTGAAAAGCTCTCAACAGCAAAAGAAAAGAAAAACTTCACCAATAACAGATAAATGGCATTAATAAAAAAAGTAAGAGGTAAAAGTCCGGTCTTTGGAGAGAACTGTTTTCTTGCAGAAAATGCAACCGTTGTAGGTGACGTTTCAATGGGAGAAGATTGTAGTGTTTGGTTTAACGCTATTGTTAGAGGTGATGTTCATTACATAAAAATCGGAAACAAGGTAAACATACAAGATGCAGCTGTATTACACTGCACCTACCAAACAGCACCGCTCAACATTGGAAACTTTGTTTCGATTGGACATAGGGCAATTGTACATGGATGTACTATACACGACAATGTATTAATTGGTATGGGCGCAATTGTAATGGATAATGTAGTAGTAAATAAAAATGTAATTATTGGTGCAGGAAGTGTGGTTACAGAGAATATGGTATTAGAGAGTAATTCCATTTATGCAGGTGTACCTGCAAAAAAAATAAAGGAAATGGATGAAAAAAACTTTAGGCATTTGATAGAGCGAATAGGAAATAATTATGTGATGTACGCAAGTTGGTTTAAAGAGAATGATTAATCCGGAAATTGAAAATTATTGCATAGCACAGTCATCGCCATTACAAAGTGTATTGGACGAATTAGAACGATTTACCTATTTGAAGGTTCAGATGCCGCACATGATAAGTGGAAAGTTGCAAGGACAAATACTTTCAATGATTTCGACAATTAAACAGCCACGTGTAATACTAGAGGTTGGAACATTTACAGGCTATGCAACAATTTGTCTACACTCCGGATTACAAGAAAGCGGAAAACTATATACTATCGATATAAATAGTGAATTGGAAGAGGATGTAAAATCTTTTTTTGAAAAAGCCAATGTTTCACGTGGAACTGAATATATAATAGGTAATGCCATTTCGGTGATTCCCAAAATTAACGATAGTTTCGACTTAGTTTTCTTAGATGCAGATAAAAAGAAATACATAGATTATTTAAACATTCTTATTCCTAAAATGAATTCAGGTGCATTGTTAATAACAGATAATGTGTTATGGAAAGGAAAGGTTGCGGCTGCAATAATGGATAGCGATACGCTTGCCATACACAACTTTAATATAGCCGTATTAAACCATCCGGAGCTCGAAGTTGTCATACTTCCAATTCGAGATGGAATTTCAATTGCACGAAAAAAATAAATTGGTGAAAAAATATTATCTATTCCTTCTTTTAGTATTACCGCAGTTTATATATGCACAGCGCGATGAGGACATTCGTGCGTATATAGAAAAATATAAATCTATTGCCATTGAAGAAATGGTAAAGTTTGGTATACCCGCTAGTATTACTATAGCTCAAGGAATTCATGAGTCAACAGCAGGTAAATCAAAATTAGCGGTAAACTCAAATAATCATTTTGGTATAAAATGTCATAAAGATTGGAAAGGCAATGGATATCATCACGATGACGATGCACCGCAGGAGTGTTTCAGAGTATATGAAAACCCTGAAGAGTCGTATAGAGATCACTCTCAATTTCTGCTTTCACGGGGTTGGTATAAACCCTTATTCAATTTATCAAAAACGGATTATAGCAGTTGGGCATACGGATTAAAAAAAGCCGGCTATGCAACAAATCCAAAATACCCGGAAGTATTAATCGGAATAATAGAACGATATAAATTGTTTCAGCTAGACTCACTAACGGCATTGAGCAACGCTGTTCCATGTGGAACACAATGTATAATTAATGGAACTAGAGCTGTTATTTACAACGATAGTTTGCCCATTGAAAACTTGTGTACTTGTTGTGGGATAAGCACATCTAATCTTTATCTTTTTAATGATGCAGATGTTCGGCTTTCTTTTAAAAAAGGAGATGTTTTATTCATCGAACCGAAAAGAACAAAAAGCAATAATTGTTCCTATACAGTTACTGAAACAATCACATACCGTTTGCTTTCACAAAAATTGGGTGTACAATTGGCAGCACTCTTACGCTATAATGGAGACAAAGAAGATCGTTTGTTAATCAAAGACGAAACTATTGCTTTGTGCGAAACCTCTGCCCCAATGAACAAAACATCTTATCATATTGTTAAGAAGGGAGAGTCGCTATACACAATTGCCAAAGAGCACAATATGACGATTGCAGAAATTAAAAACATAAACGGACTGACGACAGAAAATTTAGCTATTGGTCAAAAAATTAAGCTAAAAGAATAGAGAATCTAAAGAAAAAGATTTCTAAAAAACACATATGAAAAAATTACTTTTTCTATTATCGATTGCGCTTTTAGGTTCGTGTAGTGCTCAAACAAAAAAAGAAACCACTAAAGCAGAACATAATATGGGAACACAAGAATTAGACACGATTACATTAGGTGGAGGATGCTATTGGTGCATGGAAGCTGTGTTTCAAAGAATGAAAGGGGTTGTTTCTTCAGAATCAGGATTCAGTGGTGGTTTTACAAAGAACCCCGCATATAGAGAGGTGTGTAACGGAACAACTGGTCATGCAGAAGTTGTACAAATAGTTTTTGACAAAAAGGAAACTTCGCTTGAAAAAATTCTTGCTGTTTATTTTACAATTCATGACCCAACTACACTTAACAAACAAGGTGCTGATGAAGGAACACAATATAGGTCTGTTGTCTTTTATAGAAATGAAAAACAAAAACAGACAGCATTGAATGCTATCCAAAAATTGACAGAGGAAAAAGTGTACACTGACCCTATTGTAACAGAAGTGTCGCCTTTTGAGATATTCTATAAAGCAGAAGAATATCATCAAAATTATTACAACCAAAATAAACAGCAACCTTACTGTCAGTATGTTGTGAAATCAAAAGTCGATAAGTTTGAAAAGTTGTTTTCCGACATTAAGAAATAATATTTTTGAATACCTAATTGTTTTTAGAAATTAGCGGAAATATTTGTTCCACATGGAAAACGCTCTAACACTCGTACAGCTTCACGACCTTTCTTTTAAACCTTATTTAAATGCTTCTGCAATTGGAGAAAAGGTAAATGCATTAGGTGAAGTATTGAGCAAAGAATACGCAGGAAAAAAACCTTTGTTGGTAGCCATCATGAACGGCTCCTTTATGTTCGCAGCTGATTTAATGCGGTCAATATCCATTGATTGTGAAATATCGTTTATCAAATCTTCCTCTTATTCAGGAACAGAAAGTACCGGAAAAGTAAATGTTTCTCTTGGACCAAATGATACCATAACAGGAAGAGATATAATAATTGTAGAAGATATTGTTGACAGTGGCCACTCACTTCAAGCATTGCTTCCTTTGTTTCAAGAAAAAAACCCAAAGTCGTTAAAGATTGCTACTTTGTTATTTAAACCAGAAGCTTTCAAAGGAAGCTATAACGTAGATTATAAGTGTTTTGAAATACCTAACGATTTCATTGTTGGATATGGATTAGATTATAACGAGTTAGGAAGAAACCTAAAAGATATCTACGTCTTAGCGAAATAACACATCAGGGCTTAATAGTAAATCTCGTCCAGGTTGATTTTCTTTTTTTTCCGACTTTCACATCTAAGCGTACATAAGCCATAGTATTATGCTTAAGCGTTTTAATCTCATCGTGCATTTCTTTTGTTAGAAATGGCTTTGTTGTATATAAGTTTTTACGAACGTTTCCGCTAACAAGAGAAAGTGTAAGGCCATTTACAATAACCGTATCCGATAAATCGTCTTCATAATATTCAAACGATGCATCTTTAACGAACATACTTTTCTTATACGTTGAATTTCGTTCCAATGCATTATTACTCATGAGAACCAGTGTATGCTTTTTTGCAACCCTTGGATACAAATTCTTAATTGGTTCAACAATAAATTGATGATACAATAAAATTCTATTGTTACTCGAAAAGCCAATAATGCGAAGGGTTGCAGTGTCCGCCTTATTCGTTTTGTTGACAGGCTTAATCGTTAAAGTATTTGCCGTACGTATAGCAACGCCTTTATCCAAAAACAATTCGGAAAAAACATACTTACTTTTAAAAGAAATATCAAAAACATATTCCTGTTCAGCTACTAAGGTATCAAGCAAAGGAGTAATCTTTACTTCATCTCTGTTTCTTAATGCAATGTAACCATTGGTTATAGACGTAGGTTCTTTTTGCTTCTTGGCATCTTGCTGTAAAAACAGTAAAAGAAAAACAAAAGGTAACATATGATTTAGTTATTCCTTCGCTGCCGGAGCGCTTCATACAAAAGAACAGCAGCCGAAACGGAAACATTTAAAGAATCAATTTCCCCTAACATTGGTATTTTAATCTTGTAGCTTGAAGCATTTATCCATTCCGCTGAAAGTCCATCTGCTTCAGTACCAACAACAATCGCTGTTGGTTGTGTAAATTCCGATGCGTAATACTCTTGATTCGTTTCTAAATACGCAGCATAAGAATTAATGTTCTGTTCTTTAAGATATTCAATAACGTTCCACGTAGAATCAACGGCAATTTGGTTAGTAAAAACGGTACCAACACTCGAGCGAATAACGTTAGCGTTATATACGTCTGTCTTTGCATCACAGATGATAACAGCATCTGCGTTAACAGCATCACAGGTACGCAGCATAGCTCCAAAGTTACCCGGTTTTTCAACACCTTCGATTACCAATATCAATGGATTGTCGGATAATTGTAATGAAGCAAGAGAGTGTTGTTTCATTCTAGTAACGGCAAAAACGCCTTCTGTTGATTCGCGATAAGCAACTGAAGCGTAAACATCTTCAGAAACAGTAAAGACAGAAACGGTGTCTTTTATCAGTTCAACAAACGCCAGGTTGTATAGTTCGGTTTCTTTAATTCTTGAGTAACAAATAAAAATACCGTCAAAAGAATAGCCGGCTCTATAGGCAAGATTAATTTCTCTCAATCCTTCTAAAAGAAATGTTCCCGTTTCTCTTCGGTAAGCACTTTTTTCGAGCTTTTTAAGTTCCTTTATTTTAGCATTTTGTAGACTTGAGATATACATCCAACGATATTTTGCAGAGTAAAATAAGAAGAAAAAACTATCTTTCTATTGTAATCAAAAGAAGAGTTTTAGCAAATGGAGTTGAAAGAATCATCCTTTTCACAAAAGCAAACGAAAATGAAAGTTGTTGAATACTCGGCTGACTCATTTCACGAAAAAGAAATATTCGATTGGACACAAACAATTGACCCACAAAAAAAATATTGGATACAAATTCATGGATTAGGCGAAGAGCAGAAATTACTGTCACTTTGTAAAAATTTCGGCATTCACCCTTTAGCGATTGAAGATATTTTTCATACTGTACAACGACCAAAAATAGATGATTTTGGGGATTCGCTTTTTGTTGTTCTACAAATGTTCCATGTAGAAAATGAAATAAAATCGCAGCAGATCTCACTGTTTGTAAAAAATAATGTCTTAATAAGTTTTGAAGAAAATGAGTGTAATGTGCTTCTGCCAATAGAACAAAAAATTAAAGACAATAGAAATAATATTACAAAGCGAGGAGAAGACTATTTACTTTATAGTTTACTCGATGTTATCATAGATAGCTACTTTGAAATAGAGGAATACCTTTACAAAGAAATTGGACAGTTAGAAAACCCAATCAATAACAATCCTAAAAGATTACATCTTACACAATTGCTCAAATGGCGAAAAGATACTTTAAGAATTAGAAAATCAATTTCTCCTGTAAATGATATTCTGCATACGATTATGCGTAACGATGTTCAGTTTTTTGAAAAAGAGAACAAAGTATATTTGCGCGACTTAACAGATCATCTTTTACGGGTATTAGATAATCTAGATACACACAAAGAATCGGTAAATAGCTTAATTGAACTTTATCATGCTCAAGCCAATAATAAGATGAATGAAGTGATGAAAACATTAACAATCATGTCGTCCATCTTTATTCCTTTATCTTTTATTGCCGGTGTGTATGGAATGAACTTCGATAACATGCCTGAGCTACATTCAAGATTGGGTTACTTTTTTACTTTGGGCGGAATGGGTCTCGTAGCAATTATTTTGCTTGTCTACTTCAAATTCAAAAAATACTTTTGATATGAACATCGGATTATTTTTTGGATCGTTTAATCCTATTCATAATGGGCATTTGATTATTGCAAATATGATTTTACAAAAAACAAATCTAAAACAGATTTGGTTTGTTGTTTCTCCACAAAGCCCTTTTAAAAAAGCAAAAAATCTTTTAAAAGAACACGACAGATTGTTCCTCGTGAAACTTGCAATTGAAAATAATCCAAACTTCCGAACATCAGATATTGAGTTCATATTACCGAAGCCATCATATACAATAGATACTCTTACACATTTAAAAGAAAAATATCCAAAACATACCTTTTCAATAATCATGGGAGGCGATAATCTTTCTTCTTTTCATAAATGGAAAAATGCTGATCTAATTTTACGCGACTATTCCATTTTCGTTTATAATAGAAACAGTGAAACAAACCCATATCAAGGAGACAGTAATATTCACTTTCTAGAATTCCCACAACTCGATATTTCTGCAACATTTATAAGAGACACTATTAAAGAAGGCTTGTCTGTTCAATATTTTCTTCCTGATAATGTTTGGGAATACATACAAGAAAACAACTATTACAAAAAGTAAAAGAAGTTCACAAAAAGGCTGTTAATAGTCTGTTTATATTGTGGATATATTTAGGACATATTTTTTTGTTCGCTTCAAAAAAAAAACACCTGAGGAAAAGAGAAAATTACATGTTTATAAACCCAGACTATTCCACATGAGAAAAACAGAAATGTGAATATGTAGTTATACAACAAATAATGTGGAAAGCATTAATACTAAAATGTTAGTATCCAACTCAAACCCTTTATATACAGTTGTTTCAAAAAACATTCCATTTGTGAATTACTGTAGATAGAAGTTGGATAACAACAAAAACAAGAGTAAGGGAAAATAAAATATCCAACAATCCACAGCCCTAATAATGGTATTTAAATACCTAATTTTTAAAAAATCTTATTTAATACAAATTAGCATTGTGGATGAATAATAAATTGGCATTGCTATAAGATTCCTTTTTACGGATTACATTTACCTTATCAAAATAAAAAAATGAAGCTGCTCAAAAAAATTGCCATACTCCTTATTATACTTGTTTTGTTCTGTTTAACGTTTTACAGAGTTTGGTTTTTGCGTTGTCCGAAACGTAACATACCACAGATAACGAATACTGTTGTTTCACCAGCAAACGGAGAAGTGGTTTCAATAACAAAGTTCGATAAACAGTGGATGGATGTAACCAAAGAAAAGTTTGGAGTTATCCACTTGTGGACAACCGATGTGGATACTGCGGGGTATATTATTTCTATTCAAATGAATCCAACGCATGTCCACTATCAGCGTATGCCTGTTGATGGGAAAATTGTTTCTCATAAGCATACTGCCGGAAATTTTAACAATGCCATTTTAATGAGTAATGATTTAGGAATACGGTATGAAAATGAACACAACGAAATTTTGATGGAGGATAAATCCGGAGAGCATTTCAAGATTGTGCAGATTTCAGGATTTTTAGCTAGAAGAATTGTTGATTTTGTTGAACCGGAGCAAGTAAAGAAAATTGGTGACTTGATTGGCTTGATTAAACTGGGATCGCAAGTTACCGTAGTTGTTCCACATAATTATTTGCCTTTGGTAGAAAAAGGAATGACTGTAGTTGATGGTGAAACATTGCTAGCAAAAAAGAAATAATTTATTTTTTTCTGTTTTTTCTTTTGTGATGTTTATTTCCTTTTTTTTCCTCGAGTTGAATCGTTGGAATTTCAGTATCTAATTTTTCTTCTATTTCTTCCTTTGGTTCAGGGAAGTGTTCATCAAAATAAATTTTCCGGAATTTGGGCTTAACAGTTCGCTTTCGCAATAATTCTGATTCGTAGATTTTATTGAAGAGCTGATGTAGAAAAGGAAAACCAATTGCATCATATTCATAAATACCATCGTTTAAAATTTCGTTCTTGTTTACGTAAATCGAAACAGAAAGGAAAAACTCCACTTTATTCACAGTGTCTTCCACATATCCACAATCTGTTATAAAACCATAGGCTTGACCAACCTTATTGAAAAGGCGAAGATTAGAAGGCATGCAAGTTTCACCACTATCAAGTCCAATAAAAAATTTCATATAATTATCCGGAAAAGTATCTCCGTTATATTCAGGATAAAAAGATTCACGTGGAAACATGCCCATATATTTCACAAGTGATTTATAATCAGGTTGTGTAAGATTTAGTTTTTTTGAAACAGTATCCGGAAAAATAATTTTCTGCAGCAGATCATGCAGATTGGAAAGAGGAATATAATTGAATCTCGAAAAATCAAAAGGAGCATTTATAAATTGTCCACTTTTCATATTTCCTTTTCCAACCAAAGGAGAAAGAGGACCGGAGTACCCTTTTAAGTCATAAGCGGAAACAACATCTTGTTTTACTTTAGGAATCGAAAGAGAATCATAAAAAGTAATTGGATTTGTTAATAAATTTTCCAAAGAATCGCAGCCGGCAAATCGTCTACACACCACTGCATTTTTATATCCTAGTTCATGTAGTCGTTTGTTAAAAAGTTCAGGTGTTATAAAATCGTAAAGTGGATTGAAAGCATAGTTATTGCTCACTAACAACATTTCTTTTATCAACTGATCTATACACGTTTTCCTTTTTTTAATGGATAGATTTTCATCTGTGAGATTATCGCACGATAAATTTTCGATTGAAAAAGAATCTTCTTTAGTAACGTGATATTTACTTAAGCTATTCAACTTTTCTAGGGCAAAAACAGCGGCCGGCAATTTTATGGTACTTGCACAGTAGTAGTAGTATTTATCGGCATCAAAAGAATATGTAGAAAAACTAGGTTCTTGTTTTTCGTTTCGATTTATTTGCGTGTAGAGAATTTGTAGCTTGTATTTTTCTTTATTGGAAACAACAGAATCGAACACATCTTTATTTGCATCAAAGAAATTATCGAACGAAAAATGTTGCGCGAGCAAAGAGCAAGAAAATCCCAAAACCAAGCCGGCAAACAGAAAAATTCGTTTCGTTGTCATGCTGAAAACTATTAAAAATAAAGGACTTCAGCAAGGCTAATCCAAGACATACAGGTCAAAAACACCCCAAAAAATTTTCCGCTTTCTCGCTTCGCTCGAAAGAAACACGAATATGTTTCGCCCGGACGGAGGTTGCGAACAGGGACAAGTTACGCGATGCGATTTCCGTCTTTGTCGTACACTTTTGTGTCGCTCTCTTTCGGAGCAATTGCCGGTTTCACCACTTTTTCTAAAACACTGTTTAAGATAGAAAGCAGCAAGCTGAACAAAATTGCCCAACCCCAGCCATCAACAACAAAGCCGGGAGAACCAATTAACCAAGCAGCTACTTTAATAATAGCAGCATTGATGAATAACAAGAAAATGCCTAATGAAAGTATCGTTGCCGGCAAAGTGAAAAGAACCAAAATGGGTTTCAAACTTACGTTCAAAATAGCCAACACAAAGGCGATAGCAATGGCATAACCGAAACCATCAACATGAATTCCGCTCAATGCATAAGAAGCAATCACAACAGCAACAGCATTCAAAAACAACTTAATGATAAAGTTCATTTCTATAATTTTTTGTAAACATACAAATCGCGTATAAAAAGCAACCCGATTTTAATAAAATACAACAAATATATTGCCACACTTTTGGTAGCCATCCGTAACCGAGTATCTTCGCGCCATGCATTACCTATCAGTAGAAAATCTCACCAAATCGTTTATCGACAAACCGCTTTTCAATAACATCACCTTTCACATCAGTCAGGGCGATAAGGTGGCGCTCATCGCCAAAAACGGATCCGGAAAAACAACGCTGATGAGGATTATAGCCGGAAACGATACCCCCGATAGTGGCAAAGTTTGGCTACACAAAGATGTAATGGTATGCTACCTCGATCAAGATCCGCAATTTGATCCGCAAAAAAATGTGCTCGAATCTATTTTCGCCCACACCAATCCGGTAATTGAGGCGGTGAAAGACTATGAAGAAATCATAGAACAAGAAGATCCGGACGTTGATAAATTGCAAGATGTGATGAGCAGAATGGACGAGCTCAACGCATGGACCTACGAACAAAAGGTGAAACAAATTTTGAATGTGTTGCGCATTTACTATTTGCATCAGAAAACATCAACACTGTCGGGCGGACAAAAGAAACGATTATCGCTTGCCAAAACGCTTTTGGATATTGAGTTTGACATGGGTCACAAAATTTTGATTCTGGATGAGCCCACCAACCACCTCGATTTCGAAATGATTGACTGGTTGGAAAATTATTTAACGCAAGACAGTATCACGTTGTTGCTCGTAACCCACGATCGCTACTTCCTCGATAACGTTTGCAACGAAATTATTGAACTCACCGAAACCGAAGCCATTCCTTACAAGGGTGACTACGAGTACTTTCTAGAGAAAAAAGCCGAACGAGAAGTGGCTGCCGGTGCCAGTTTAGATAAGGCCAAAAACCTATTGCGCAAAGAGTTAGAGTGGATGCGCAAACAGCCCAAAGCGCGAACCACAAAATCGAAATCGAGAATCGATGCCTTTTACGATTTGGAAAAAAAGGCTTCCGCCAAAAAAGAGGATCAGGAATTGCAACTAAGCATGAAAATGTCGCGCTTAGGCGGAAAAATTCTCGAGCTCAAAAAACTATATAAGTCGTTTGGTGAAAAGCCTATCCTTAAAGGCTTTGACTACACTTTTAAACGAGGCGACCGTATTGGTATCATCGGAAAAAACGGTGTTGGGAAAACCACTTTCCTTAATATCATACAAGGCAAAGAATTGCCCGATTCCGGAAAAATAAATCCGGGCGAAACCGTGGTGTTCGGCTACTTCGATCAGAAAGGATTGAACATCAAAGAAGATAAACGCATCATCGAATATGTAAAAGACATTGCCGAAAATTTCACGCTGGCTGATGGCACGAAAGTATCGGCAGGTCAGTTTTTACAACTGTTTCAGTTCACACCGGAGCAGCAATTCACCTACATTTCTAAACTCAGTGGAGGCGAGAAAAAACGATTGCAACTGCTTTCGGTTTTATTCAGTTCTCCGAACTTTTTGATTTTGGATGAACCTACGAATGACTTGGATTTGTTGACATTGCAGACGCTCGAAATGTTTTTGGAAAACTATCCGGGCTGTTTGATGATTGTGTCGCACGACCGTTATTTTATGGATAAATTAGTAGAGCACTTGTTTGTGTTTGAAGGCGATGGCGTAATTAACGACTTCCCAGGAAACTATACGCTGTACCGTTTCTATCAAGATCAGCAAAAGAAAAACAAGAATCAAAGTATTTTAGAGGTCAAGTTAGAGGCCCTAGAAACCAAAACCGAAAAGCCTGTCGAGCAAAAGCCGGTAACCAAACGCAAGTTGAACAACAAAGAGAAAATGGAATTCGACAAGCTCGAAAAAGAAATTCCAGCTCTCGAAAAAGAACGCGATGACATCAACGAAAAGCTAACGCACACCGAATTAAACTTCGATCAAATACAGCAACTTACACACCGTATCGGACAAATTGCTTTGCAGTTAGAAGAAAAGGAAATGCGCTGGTTAGAATTAAGCGAATAAAAAAAGTCCCCCGCACTGGCGGGGGACTTTTTTTATTTACATCGAATAGATTAATGATGACTGTGATCACCGCCTGAATGCACGTGTCCGTGGCTTAATTCATTAGCATGTGCTTCGCGAACCGCCAAAATTTCACCCGAGAAAAACAAATGTTTTCCGGCAAAAGGATGGTTCATGTCAATGGTTACGTCCACATCGCCAATAGCAGTAATTTTTCCTTGGAATGGTTGTCCGTTTTGATCTTGCAATGGAATAACGTTACCAACAACAATCATGTCTGAAGCATCTTGTCCGTCTAAAACAAAAGCCTCTTTTGGCATTGTGATAACGGCTTCTTGCTCATATTCGCCATAGCCTTCTTCTGGCGATAAAATAAATTCAAACGTTTTGCCGATTTCCAAACCGAACAAATGTTCTTCGAATTTATCTAATAAATTTCCGTGTCCGCACAGAAAATCGAATGGTGAATCTTTTGGCGCTTCGTCCATAATTGGACCGTTAGCTTCAGTTCGTAGTTGGTATGAAATGCTTACAACTTTGTCAGGAGAAACAGGCATGATGAATGTTTAATAAAATGAATAGATTGAAATGACCGCACAAAGAAATAAAAAATTAATAAAACACGATAAAAATGAGTATCATCGGGTTGTCTATTGCAGTCGAAACGAGCGCAAAGAGTAGGTCAACATAAACGTAAAAAGAACACAACTTTGAAATTCAACGAATTTAATTTTAACGAGACGCTTCTAGAAGGTCTTGATGCCATGGGTTACGATAAAGCCACACCCATTCAGGAACAAGCCATACCGGCCATTTTAGCGAATAAAGACTTGATTGCCTGCGCACAAACAGGCACCGGAAAAACAGCAGCGTACTTGTTGCCGATTCTGCACAAAATAGCCGAACAGCAATCTTCACATATCGATACATTGATTATTGCGCCCACACGCGAATTGGCCATTCAAATTGATCAACAAGTAGAAGCCTTCGCTTATTTTACCAACACCAGCTCCATTGCGGTGTATGGCGGTGGTGATGGAATGGCTTGGGAGCAACAGAAAAAAGCGATTACAAAAGGAGTAGATATTATTATTGCCACACCTGGCCGATTGATTTCCATGCTGGGTTCCAACACTGCGGATTTAAGCAAACTCAAACATTTGGTGCTTGACGAAGCCGATAGAATGCTCGACATGGGCTTCTCGGATGATATTTTGCGCATCATCAGCTATCTGCCGAAAAACCGACAAACCGTGCTGTTCTCGGCTACTATGCCACCCAAAATCAGAATGTTGGCGAATAAAATTTTGGTGAACCCGGAGCAGATTAACATTGCCATTTCAAAACCGGCAGAAGGAATTTTGCAACAAGCTTATGTGGTGTACGACAATCAGAAATTGCCTTTATTAAAACAGATTTTAAAGCAAGGCGATTACAAAAGCGTAATCATTTTCGCATCTACAAAAGAATCGGCCAAAAAACTCGAAATCGATTTGCGCCAAGCAGGCGTGCAGATAAAATCGTTTCACTCCGACTTGGAACAAAACGTACGCGAGGAAATTATGCGCCAATTTAAAAACCGCCAATTGCAAGTATTAATTGGTACCGATATTTTATCGAGAGGTATTGATGTAGACGGCATAAGTTTGGTGATTAATTATGATACACCCAACGATCCGGAAGATTACATTCACCGCGTAGGACGTACAGCCCGTGCGGAAAGTACAGGTACAGCTATTACATTCATCAACGAAAAAGACCAAAAGAAATTTTTCGATATCGAAAGCTTAATCGGCAACGAAATTCCGAAACTGACTTTGCCGGAAGCGTTAGGAACAAGCCCTGCTTACGAGCCGGAACGAAAGCGCAACACATTCGACAAACCCAAAGGAAAAAAGCCATTCCACAAATCGAAAAGACCGAACAACGCCTAATTCGATTTCCCCAAAAAACAGTCATTTGACGACACACAAATAAGCCACACATGTCAACTTTCGAACAACTAAAAACAGAAGCCCAACGCATTGCCGATGTAAAATACGCAGCAGCCGTATTGAACTGGGATATGGAAATTAATATGCCCGCCAATGGCGTAGAGGCACGATCTCGTCAACTTGCAACCCTTTCGGGCATTGCCTTTGAGATGGGCACATCCGAGAAATTCAGCAACTTGTTACAAGCCGCAAAAGATGATTCATCACTAGATGTATTGCAAAAAAGAAATGTTGAATTATTGTGGTCTGATTTTCAGAAAGCCAAAAAATTCTCCCAAGAATTTGTAGAGGAAATGAGCATGACGGTTTCGCAAACCTTTGCTGCATGGGAACACGCGAAGAAGGCAAATGATTTCTCGTTGTATGCGCCACAGCTCGAAAAAATGATTGCCCTCAAACGCAAACAAGCAGAAATCATTGGTTACGAAAAACACCCGTATGATGCGTTGCTAGACGATTACGAGCCGGGCATGACCGCTACAGTGTTGGACGAATATTTCAATACCGTTCGCAGTGGATTAAAACCTTTGCTTGAAAAAATCAAGGCGCAACCACAAGTCGATAACAGATGTTTGCATCAACATTTCGATCGCCAACAACAATGGGATTACAGCATCGCCATTTTAAAACAAATGGGCTACGATTTTGGTGCGGGCCGACAAGACATCTCTACACACCCCTTCACCACTAACTTTGCGGCTACAGATGTGCGCGTAACTACCCGCATCAACGAAAACGACATGACTGATTGTTTGTTTAGCGCTATTCACGAGGGTGGACATGCATTATACGAACAAGGCTTGCTCACCAGCAATTATGGCTTGCCTTTGGGCGAGGCGGCATCGTTGAGTGTACACGAATCGCAATCGCGCTTGTGGGAAAACAATGTGGGACGAGCATTGCCGTTTTGGAAATACAATTTCGAGATCGCACAAAAGACTTTCCCTGCGCAGTTTTCAGCCATTTCACAAGACACTCTATACAAAGCCATTAACCGTGTAGAGCCTTCATTCATTCGCACACAGGCCGATGAGTTGACTTACCATTTCCACATCATGATTCGCTTCGATATTGAAAAAGCGCTCATGGAAGGTACCTTGAATGTGGCTGATTTGAAAAACTATTGGAACGAACAATACCAAAAATATTTAGGCATAACACCAACTGATGACGCAACGGGCATCTTACAAGATGTGCATTGGTCGCACGGTTTGTTGGGCTATTTCCCTACGTATTCGTTGGGAAGCGCCTATGCCGCACAATACTACCGACAAGCCGAGCAAGATATTCCGGGCTTGAACGACTTAATTGCCAAAGGCGATAATACTCCTTTGCTGAACTGGTTACGCGAAAAAATCCACGTACACGGCCGTTTCTACAATTCGCAAGATTTGTGCGAAAAAGTAACAGGCGAAAAGTTGAACTTCAACTACTTCTTGAAATACGCGGAAGACAAGTACAGCGGCATTTACGGGTTTTAAAAATCTTCAAAAATAGCAAGAGTAGGGCAAGTGCCGATAGGAATCGTCACCGGGCTATTCGCTTCAATCTCCGCCATAGGAATTGGCAGAGGATTTCCGCTGCTATCCCTCTCGCAATAAGGCAAACCTGTTCCAATTACTTTTTACAATACCGGCTAGAATGCTCTACCTGATGCTGTTTCGCCAAGTCGATGTTATTTAAACTTTCTTTTATTCCCCATGCAAACACCTTTTCAAAAATCGGTAACAAAGGATCCGATTTTACTTTTTCCAAGAAGTAGACCTCATGCTCTTTTTCCTTGATGCCCATAGCATAAAGCGCCTGGTCGTGTTCGTAAATGTTTAACTCGTGGAAATAACCAATCATTCTGAAATACTCACAAACATTACCGCTTTCTAAACGTCCGGCAAAATAAAACGGCATAAACCTGCCAATCACATAACAACTCCACGAGATGAGTTTTCCAATTATGTGATACTTAATTTCATAAAATCGCGAAACAGGAACATCGTATTGCTGCATAATCGCCAACACTTCTTTGCGATGCTCCCATTCATCCATCTCGATTTGGCGAATCTCTTCTTTTTCTAGTTGTAGCTTCACCGACCCTGCATGTCCCTGATACGCATAAGATGCAGCTTTTTCAGCAGAATAAGCTTGTTTCAATAAGTCAACAAGGGCAGGATGATTGAGGGACATAAAAGAGGCGTTATGGTTAAACGATAGACAAAGCTACAAATGCGGCCTACAAACAAAAAAGGATCAGCTTTCGCCAATCCTTTTTATCAATTTTTCTAAGTAGGAAGTAACGTATCTGTTACAGCTTACGTTGAATTTCTATTTCTTCAAATACCTCGATAGAGTCGCCCACTTGAATGTCTTGGTAGTCCTTAATTTGAACTCCGCAATCCATACCGGAAACAACGTCTTTCACATCGTCTTTGTAACGTTTCAATGCCGACAATGCACCTGTGTGAACCACAATACCATCGCGGATTAAGCGCACTTTCGAGGCACGTAAAATTCTTCCATCGCGAACGAAACAACCGGCAATGGTTCCCACTTTCGTGATGTTAAACACTTCACGTACATCCAAGTTACCAATGATTTTTTCTTCAATCTTAGGTTCCAACAATCCTTCCATAGCCGCCTTGATTTCTTCAATAGCGTTATAGATGATAGAGTACAATTTAATCTCGATGTTTTCAGTATCCGCAATTTTCTTCGCATTCAACGAAGGACGAACGTTAAATCCAATCACAATCGCATCAGAAGCGGTAGCCAACAATACATCCGATTCGGAGATTTGTCCTACGCCTTTGTGAATGATTCTCACTTGAATTTCGTCTGTACTCAATTTCAATAGTGAATCTGCTAACGCCTCTACCGAACCGTCCACGTCTCCTTTGATAATCAAGTTCAACTCTTTGAAGTTGCCTAATGCCAAACGTCTTCCGATCTCGTCTAGTGTAATGTGTTTCTTCGTTCTAATACCTTGTTCACGGTCGATTTGAGCACGTTTGTGGGCCAAAGCCTTAGCATCTTGTTCGTTGTCGAATACTTTGAATTTCTCGCCCGCTTGTGGCGCACCATTCAATCCCAACAATTGTACAGGAACCGAAGGCCCTGCAGATTTCGTTTTCTTTCCGTTGTAGTCGAGCATGGCTTTCACCTTTCCGTAATACGGACCGGCCACCACCATATCGCCCACGTTCAATGTTCCGGCTTGTACCAAAACGGTTGAAGTGTAACCACGACCTTTATCCAAAGTAGCCTCAATAATAGAACCGGAGCCACTTCTGTCCGGATTGGCTTTCAATTCCAACATCTCCGACTCTAAAAGAATTTTATCCAATAGTGCATCAATGTTCAATCCTTTCTTAGCTGAAATTTCTTGCGATTGATATTTACCACCCCACTCTTCAACCAATAAGTTCATACTTGCCAATTGCTCGCGGATTTTCTCCGGATTAGCTCCGTCTTTATCCACTTTGTTCAAAGCGAAAATCATAGGAACACCCGCAGATTGTGCGTGGTTGATGGCCTCTTTGGTTTGTGGCATCACCGCATCATCGGCAGCGATTACAATTACTGCAATATCCGTCACCTTCGCACCACGCGCACGCATGGCCGTAAAGGCTTCGTGACCGGGTGTATCCAAGAACGTAATTTTCTTGCCGCTAGCCGTTTTAACTTCATAGGCACCAATGTGCTGCGTGATTCCCCCCGCCTCTTTCGATACTACATTGGCCTTACGAATAAAGTCGAGTAACGATGTTTTACCGTGGTCAACGTGACCCATGATGGTTACAATAGGAGAGCGTGGAACTAAAGTTGCCGGATCGTCTACTTCTTCTTCGAAAGCTGTTTGATCTTGCGCAGAAATAAATTCTACCTCAAAACCTTTGTCGCTACAAATCAACTCAATGATTTCGGCATCTAAACGTTGATTGATAGATACGATAACACCAAGCCCCATACAGGTTTTGATGATTTCGGTAGGCGAAATGTTCATTAAACTCGCTAACTCACTCACCGAGATGAACTCCGTTAACTGTAGTTTGCTGTGGTCGATACCATCAAGCTCTGCCTGTTTCTTTTCTTGCATCGCTTCACGCTTCCCACGTTTCATTTTCGAACGATCACTCTTACTAGTCATCGCTTGAATTTTCGACATGGTGGCTCTGATTTTGTCTTCGATTTCTTTTTCAGAAATTTGAACAGGCTCTGAGCCTTTATTATCGGCAGGACGGTTTTGTTGATTAAAATTAGGACGATTGCCTTGGTAGTTGCTGTTATTACCACCGGCAGTGTTAATACGCTCACGTACCGGCTTTTCTATACGTTTTCTAACACGTTTAGCGTCTACCGGTTTGTTTTTGTTTGGATCTTCTTTCGGTTTTTTCTCAGGCGTTTTGAGTTCGATTTTACCCATAATTTTAGGGCCATCAAGCTCTACGCGTACCGTTTTATGGTAGATAATTTCCTCTTCCGGTTTTTGTACCTTTTCAGCAACAACCGGTTCAATTTTTTCAATAACAACAGGCGTTTCAACAACAACCTCTTTCACCGGCTCTACTTCTTTCACCGGAGGTGTTACAGGCTCTTCCACTTTAGGCTTAACGGTTTTCTTCGGTTTCGTTAAATCTAACTTGCCAATAATTTTCGGTCCGTCTAATTTTTGGAACTCGGTTTCAACCTTACCCTCTTCCGTTGCAGGTGGAGGTGTGGTAGTTTGGACCGGAGGTGTTGGTGCGACTACTTCCTCAACTGGCGCAATCACCTTGTTGCTCTTGATTAGCACTTCTTTTTCCTCCACTTCACGTTTCGGTGCCACCGGAATTTCTTCCTTCAGCTCAAGCGTTTCCTTCTTGATTTTTTCCAAAACCTTAGAACCGTCTGCTTCGGCTTTGATGGCTTTGTCGGCATTAAATGCCTTCTCCAAAATCAAAACCATATCAGGGCTTAGTTTTGCGGTTGGATTGTTTTCTACGGTTAGTCCGTTTTTCTTTAGCTCAGCCACAATATGCTCCATACCCACGTTGTAGGTAGTAGCGGCTTTTGCTAAACGGATGGCCTTGAGTTCGCTCATGCTTAATTGTTTTTATTTTGTTGTCGGCTGTAAACCATTAACCATGAGCTTGCGACTCGCAGCTAAAGCCTTACAGCAATTTGTTACCCATTGTCTTCTGTCGTTTCAGGTGCATCGACCACTTCTTCCGAAGCTTCTTCAGCACTTTCGTCTTCAAACTCAGCGTTCAAGATTTTTAAAATATCCTCTACTTGCTCTTCCTCTAAGTCGGTTCTTCTCACCAATTCGTCATGCGATAAAGCAAGCACAGAACGGGCAGTATCACAACCGATTTTCTTCAATTCATCGATCATCCATTGATCGATTTCATCTGCAAATTCTTCTAAATCTATATCGAAAGTTTCTTCTTCTGAATGATCATCGTTTTCACGGTATACATCTATTTCAAAACCAACGAGTTTAGATGCTAACTTAATGTTCACACCGCGTTTACCGATGGCTAACGAAATTTGATCCGGATCCAAGTAAGCAGCAATACGTTTCTTATCGTGGTTGATATCCAACGACAAGATTTTTGCCGGAGCCAAAGCACGTTGAACCATCAAACTTAAGTTAGTCGTATGATTTAAGATATCTATGTTTTCGTTTCTCAACTCACGCACAATACCGTGGATACGAGAGCCTTTCACGCCCACACATGCACCCACCGGGTCGATACGATCATCGAAAGATTCAACAACTACTTTTGCTTTTTCGCCCGGTTCGCGAACGATGTTTTTGATCACAATCAAACCATCGAAAATTTCCGGCACCTCTTGCTCTAACAATTTCGCTAAAAAAGCAGCATCAGTTCTTGAAAGGATGATAACCGGAGACGCGTTTCGCATATCTACGCGTTTCACCACCGCACGAAGTGTTTCGCCTTTTTTGTAGAAGTCGGTTCTAATCTGCTCCGATTTTGGCAACAACAACTCGTTACCTTCTTCATCCAACAATAAAATTTCTTTCTTCCACACTTGATATACCTCAGCGCTAATGATATCGCCAATTCTATCTTTATATTTTTTGTACGTCTCGTCTTTTTCCAAATCCATGATTCGCGACACAAGCGTTTGTCTTGCCGCTAAAACACTTCTTCTTCCGAAACTTTCTAATTCAATTTTCTCGTACGTTTCTTCACCAATTTCAAAGTCGTCCTGGATTTTTTGTGCATCGCTGATAGCAATTTGAGTGATTTCGTTTTCTACTTCTCCGTTTTCCACGATTTCACGTCTTTGCCAGATTTCTAAGTCTCCTTTATCGGTGTTTACGATAATGTCGAAATTATCGGTATCGCCATATTTCTTTTTCAAGAGCGTGCGAAATACGTCTTCCAGCACCTTCATCATGGTAGAGCGATCAATATTCTTTAAGGATTTGAACTCGCTAAACGAGTCGATCAGTTCCAAACTGTTCATATTAATGTGTTTTGAAGATTTATGAATTTATGTTTTTAAATAATTTTCTATTTCCAGTTAATTTGAATGAGCGCACGCTTGATTTCATCGTACTTGAGCGAGAAAGCCAATGGCGCTTCTTCTGGCGCATCGGTTTTCTTTTTCTTTCCTTTCGTTTCCTTTACCACTGGTAGCAAAACAATATGATCATCGTGCACTTCTTCTAAAACGCCCACTACTTCTTTGCCGTCTGTTTTCAAAATTTCGAGTGTTCGTCCGATTCGTCTTTTGTACTGACGAGGAACCCGCAACGGATTGCTCATGCCTGGCGAAGACACATCTAGCGTATAGTTATCGCTCATGATATCGGCTTCGTCTAACAAACCTCCCAAAAACTTTGAAATTTCAGCGCACTCGTTGATAGAGATGCCGGTGTCGCTATCGGCAAACACTTCAATTTTCTTCTTGCCTTGCACTTTAAGTTCAACAAGAAAAAGATTGCGCTCCTCTAAAAAAGGAACTAACCAACCTTCTATTTTCGTTTTTATTTCCATGGGCTATAAAAGCGAGAGGGGACTTTCGGTCCCCTCTCTGCGTCTAAATCTGGCGCAAACATACGATTCCTTTTTGGTAAAAGCAAATTTTGTTTACGTTCGTAGCATAGGCTTTAAACGAAACCATGCTCAACGAACACCACATTACGGTAACTAAAACCGCACGATATTACTCGCAAGGAGTACTGAACGCTACCACAGAACGCATATGGATAGTGGTTCACGGCTATTTACAACGAGGAGAAGACTTCATCAAAATGTTCGACTTTTTGGATGACGGGAAAACGTATATCGTAGCACCGGAAGCGTTAAATCGCAGTTATTTGAAAGGCAGCTATGACAAAACAGGCGCCACGTGGATGACCAAAGACGACCGCGAAAACGAGATTAAAGATTATGTGAACTATCTCAATCAAGTGTTTCAAAAAATAGAAGCAGAAAAACTCGAGCAGACAACGATAAGTGTTTTGGGCTTCTCGCAAGGTGCAACAACGGTTTCTCGTTGGTTGAATAACAACGACTTAGACATAGAAGAAATGGTTTTATATGCAGGCGAAATAGGCGCTGAAATGATGATAACACCCGCAACCATAAGCTTTTCGGCCCAAAAGAAAACCTTTGTTTACGGCACCACAGATCAATACATTACTGCCGATAAAGTAGCAGCGGTAAGTGCTTTGTTTTCCGGTTTGGGTTTTGCTATTCGTAGGTTTGAAGGCGGACACGAAATTCGTAGCGAGGCTTTCGAATTATGAGATTTGTCACATATGTTAGGAATCAGTAAAAAAACACATTAGATTAGATTTCCATATAACCCAATTCACCTTATGAGAAAAAACAGCATTTTATTTGTTTCCGTTGTTTCTATAATGCTTTTGTCGGGTTGTGCCAAAGAGCGCGATAACTACGACAAATATTTAACAGATGGTACATGGACAATGTCTTCTATAGACGAACAATCAATAGAAGTGGAAACCTATGATTATGTATTGCCAGGAGTACCTACCAAAACATCAACATCTCAGCAAACAACAACCTACGCAGACGGGAAAACGACAACCGTTAGATATAACCAAACCACCTATGTGCCCGGAGGAACTACTTTTACGCGGGAAACTAAAGTAGGAACAGTAACGCTAACGTTTAAATTCAATAAAGACGGTACCTACGAGCAGGCGAGTGCCACCAAAAGCCAGTCTTCACAAAATGACACGGAATTAGGAAACGGCCCTGTGGTAAATGTAGCAGAGGCAGAACGAACAAACAGTAGAAAGGGTTATTGGTATTGGGTGAACACAACAGAAACAAAACAACAATTGAGTTTTGACGGTCAGACGTTTGATGTATCGATAAACAAAAACAGCTTTTCGATGGCCTTAAATGTTTCCGGAGCAGGCACTAGTTCTGGAACTGACGGAACAGGAGAATATGTCAAAACATCGGAATCCAATCAAGGTGTTACCTATCATTTTTCGAAATAATTTTTCAAACCCAAAACAAATAAACGAATGAGAAAATTAATTTATTTCATTGCCCCTGTTGTTGCTGTTTTATTGATGAGTGGTTGCGCAAAGGAACGCGACAATTACGATAAGTATCTTACCGATGGAACATGGACTCTGTCCACAAGAAGTTCCTCTGAAAGAAGAGTGGAACAAAAGAATTATGTGGCTGCCGCAACCCCCGACCAAACCCTTACAGATGAAACTACGAGCAATATTTCCGGAGGGAAAGAAACAAAAGTAGATCTCAGCCAAACAACACTAACTCCGGGCGCTACAACGTTTATGAGAACAACAACCATTTCTAATCATAGCCTTACCTTGTCTTTTTCAAAAGATGGAAATGTGACGTACAGCGACACTAAGCAGGACCTATCTACACAGTTCGATACGCATATTATAAACGGTCCGGTGGTTCCCTCATCAGCACAACCCGAAACAACAACCTACAACTTTCCTTGGAATTGGGGAAACGCAACAGAAACGAAGCAACTTTTGAATCTATATAATTTCGGAACTTTTGAGGTCCAAATAAAGAAAGACCAACTCATTTTATCGCGAGTAACCAATAGTAAAGAAGCCAAGAACGATTCTGACGGCTTAGGCGATTTTGCCTATACAAAAGAGGAAAGTAATTCGGAAACGCTAACGTTTACAAAATAGCTTCAAGTTTTAAAATCAAAAACCCGACAGACAGCAATCTATCGGGTTTTCGATTTTAAGAAGTTGATGGTTACCCTTCGGTCTCTACATTCAAATAATCGTGCCAGTAGCCGGCTTTGTATGGAAAGCGCTCTAAATAAAGCTTTCTAACTTTTTCAAAAATAAGATGACGGAGGTCGCCCGTATTTCGGTTTTGAGTAGCAGAAACAAAAATGGCGTTTTCGTTGGTTCGGGCCATCCACGAATTTTCGAGTTCGAGTAACATGCTTTTCTTCACATCTAAAGGAAGAAACTCATCGAAGTTCTTAGCTTCATACAAATCCATTTTATTGAAAACAATAATAACCGGTTTGTCTTTAGCGCCAATTTCTTCTAAAATCGAATTCACCACATGCATTTGATCTTGAAATGCGGTATGGGAAATATCGACTACATGCAAAAGAATATCGGCTTCTATGGCTTCGTCTAATGTAGATTTGAAACTTTCTACTAAATGATGTGGAAGTTTGCGGATGAACCCGACCGTATCGGAAAGCAAAAAAGGAACAGCATTGAACACTACCTTTCTAACCGTGGTGTCGAGCGTGGCAAACAATTTGTTTTCGGCAAACACCTCTTCTTTTGCCAAAAGGTTCATGAGCGTTGACTTTCCAACGTTGGTGTAACCCACCAATGCGACCCGAATCATTTCTGCGCGATTTTTTCTGCGCACTTCGTTTTGCTTGTCGATTTCTTTCAATTTCAACTTCAATTGCGAGATCTTCTTTTCTGCAATTCGTCTATCCGTTTCAATTTCCTTCTCCCCGGCACCTTTCATACCAATACCTCCTTTTACTCGGTCGAGGTGACTCCACATTCCCTTCAAACGTGGTAACATGTATTGCAACTGTGCCAGTTCTACTTGGGTTCTGGCTTGCACCGTTCTGGCGCGTTGCGCGAAAATGTCGAGGATGAGCATACTTCTATCCAACACTTTGCACTTCACCACCTTTTCGATGTTGCGTTGTTGGGAAGGTGAAATCTCGTCATCTATGATGACTAAATCAACGCCAACGTTAGCTACATAATTGGCCACCTCTTCCAGTTTCCCTTTTCCCAAATAGGTTTTGTGATCGGGATGAGGCAGGTTTTGCCAAAAACGTTTTATGGTTTCTGCACCTGAGGTTAATGCCAAGAATTCAAGTTCATCTAAGTATTCGCGGGTTTGTTCTTCGTTTTGGGTTTTCGTTGAGATACCAATAAGAACAGCTCTTTCTATATGTATAGTGGATGTTTCTGTCAATGTCTATTCGTTTAATTCGTTGCAAATGTAGCATGAATTTCGCAACAAGTGTGTTTGAAAGCAGACAGAAAAAGCAAATCGTCTCTTCCCGATGCGGAAAACATATGGCAAAAAAGCTATACAAAAGTTTAATCCATAAAAATCCTTTACTATATTCATGCCTCAAACCACCAAACCAGATGAAAAAGATTTACGCTTTTTTCTTTTCTGCATTTTCTTTTATGCAGGTTTTTTCGCAAGGAGTAGCCAACAACGGGCAGCTTGATGATATTTCGGAGTTTACTTCGAAGTTTACAGTGCCTTTGGTTATGCCCGATGGAACAAAATTGTTTACCGATTTTTATGTGCCAAGAACAAGGGATTCTTTGGTAACCAATATTTTGGGGTACAATGTTGAAATTATTCCGAAAGGAGCGCAGATTATGCTTTATGATTCGTTGAATGGACAGCCTAACGCCAACCCGTATCAGTTGCCAACCGTATTTACGCGTACACCATATGACAAAGGGCCGGCACAAGAATATGATGCTCTAGGTTCCATCATGTCTATCTTGGGCTATAACTATATGCTTCAAGATATGCGAGGGCGCTACTCTTCAGGTGGTATATATTTCCCGATGTATAGCGACAGTTGGAATAAAAATGGATATCACCCAAGCTATTCCCACATCTTAGACCCTTATGATTTATCGGACCCGAGAAACAGCAATCGCCATGAAGATGGATATAACTCTGTAAAACAAATTGCGATTATCGACTCGGCATACATTGCAACATATGGCGATTCAACGGCTAAAGAAATTTTCTTAAATTACTATAATGGCTATCCGCACACAAATACAAAACTGAATAACGGAAGTATTGGAATGATTGGTGCGTCTGCGTTAGGAAACACACAGCTCCAACTTGCTGCAGCACACCGTATCTTGGATTCAGTACCGCAATTGAAATGCCTGTTGCCTATAGTAGCTACCATTGAACATTATTTGTCTACCGGCTATAACAATGGTGTATTCAGAAACAGAATTGTTACCGGCTGGTTGAAAGGTCAAATTTTTACCGGAACGGATGATGATTTGAACCCAATAGATGTTGCTACCGGAGCTGGATATAGAGATAACTCTATCCACTCATCAGCCGATTATAAGTTGCCACAACCTTATACGGTGAATGGTGTAACGCGTATTGCGCAACAAAATAAGTTCGAAGCGGCCAATATTTCAATCGACCACTTCTCAACAGTTCGATATCCTTGGTATGAAAAACCGGCCTACACCAACGACCCTATGAGCCCTGCAGGTTTTTACCCGAATTCTGCCGGACGCGCAGATATGGATGCCAGTGTAGCGTATGTGGATGCACAAGGAGAATCCGTAGACGGAACAACACAATTGCCTCGACCGAATTTAACACACAGCCGTTACGAAAACCTTCAAACACCTGTTCTGCACCTAACAGGATGGTGGGATATTTTCATTGAAGGACAAATTAGAACACTCCAGCTTACGCAAGATCATGTTATTGACTCATTTAAAAATCTTCAAAAAATTATTATCGGACCATGGGCGCACCAAACCATTGGTAGCAGACTTACAGGTGACCGCCAGTATCCGGAGAGTGTAAACGAAATCACTAAAATTGACATCGGAAATGTGAACCTTGCGAATGTGGCGTTAGGAACACTCATCAATTCAGATTTAATTACATGGTTCCGATACAACCTGAACTATAATACTGATCAAAAAATTGGAGAGCCGAAATTCGTTATCCGCGCAGGAACGCGTTGGCAAGACTTTTTATTGGGCCACCAAATCAGAATTCCGGCCACAGACTATGTGGTGCCTTTTTCTAAAATGATTAACTTCTTGGCAGGTAAAGGCGATTTGTCGAACATGAGTTATGCCGAGCGCGACAACCCAAGCGACACAACAGAAACCATTAAAACCATTCCTCTTCCAATTCGTTTAGGTTCAGGAACATTAGGTTTCTCGGATTCGGTTCCGGAAAGCGGAATTCCATTTAGAGATTTCCATACTGTGCCAACATTCCGAATGTATATTGCCGGCCCGGACGACTCTATTGACCGTGCAGCTGGAGTAACCGGTAACGACAAGGTGGGTAACTATTGGATGGAGTCGGAGCGCTTCCCACCATGCCAAAACATTCGTATGCAAACCATGTATATGCATGCCGATGGTGCATTTAATAACACAGCACCAACTACAGACGAAGGTTACCGTGTGTATGTGCACGATCCGAACGATCCTATCTTAACGGTGGGCGGTTCGAATATGATTGTGCGTTCGCCTGATGGAACGCGCACATCACAAGGACAAATGGAATGGACAGACCCAACAAATGCACCCTATACTATGGATAGAGAGGGTGTATTGAAATTTGAGAGCGAACCAATTGTTGATTCTTTGACAACTATCGGTTATCCGAAAGTGAAAATGTGGGCAAAATCAAATCCAGCGGGAGTTTTAGATGGCAAGCCAACCGATACCGATTGGATGATTAGAATTGGCGATCAGTTCCCTGATGGCAGAATTTATTTTGTTACAGAAGCAGTAATCAATGCTCGTGCAAGAGATTACGTGAAAACCTTCCTCGATAAAATTGAAACGAGAGATGATTTGGCCACACCATACCAAAACATTAATTCCGGTGAAGTATTAGACTATGAATTCCACGGTATTCCTATTGGATATAGCTGGGGAAAAGGCCATAAAGTAGTAGTGTTAATCAGCAGCTCTAACTTTACACGTTACCAAGTGAATCCAAACTTGCCGATGAATGATGGAGAGTTTTTCCGAAGAAATCCGGGCGATGGACAATCGTATATTTTCAACGGAGTTGATATGGCTCCACGGGTGGCTGTTCAACGCGTTCATTTCTCAGCACAACATCCAACACAAATTGAGTTCCCAATTTTGGACAACACACTAGGCGGATCTTGTGCTTCTTATCAAGGACCTACATCGGTAAAAACCATTAAGGAGTTTGACTTGAACGTAAACTTGTATCCAAATCCGGCAAACGATCAGATTCACCTGTTTGTGAACAAACCGTCTGATTCACAATATGAGGTAACTATCTCTGATGCTATGGGTGC
Source organism: uncultured Chitinophagaceae bacterium (assembly GCA_964398475.1). GTDB lineage: Bacteria > Bacteroidota > Bacteroidia > Chitinophagales > LD1 > CALAYL01. Next base: position 67,355 of record CAYNMP010000008.1, read on the forward strand.
TGTTATTGAAACCAAACGTTTTGATGACAACGCTATCTTAAATGTAAGCGGATATGCTTCCGGTGTTTATTTTGCTACCGTTCGCGACCTATCCAACAAGAACGGAAATGTAGTGAAGCGCTTTACTCGCCAATAAATAGTACAATGTTATATAGCACAGAAGACCATCCATTGCGGTGGTCTTTTCTGTTTTTAGGATTGTTTTTATACTTTTAGCTCGATTAAAAATAATATCGGAACATGAGGAATATTGTACTTTTTGGCCCTCCGGGAAGCGGCAAAGGCACACAGGCAACGAACATTATCAATACATTCGGATTTATTCATTTGTCTACCGGAGATATGCTTCGTGCAGAAATAGCAGGACAAACTAAGTTAGGATTAGAGGCTAAAACCCTTATGGATAGAGGCGATTTAGTGCCGGATGAGGTGGTGATCGGCATGATTGAAAATAAATTGGATAGCAATAAAGATGCAAAAGGATTTGTGTTTGACGGTTTCCCAAGAACTGTAAAACAAGCAGAAGCATTAGACGCATTGTTAGAATTACGCGCTATTCCTATTCTGAAAGTGTTATCACTTAAAGTATCAGAAGAAGAATTGACCAGAAGAATATTAGATAGAGGCAAAACCAGCGGAAGAGCCGATGATCAGAACGAAGAAATCGTAAAGAACCGCGTGGTAGAGTATCGCACAAAAACGGCCCCTTTGGCCAACTATTACACAGCACAAAACAAACTGGCCGAAATTGCCGGAGAGGGCTCTGTTGACGAGATTTTTGAAGCACTTTGCTTCCAGATAAATAACCTGTAAAACACGCTAATATAGTTTAGCAACCCATGGCTGAGAATTTTATTGATTACGTAAAGATTCACTGTAAGTCCGGTCTTGGTGGCCCCGGTTCATCGCATTTTCGAAGAGAAAAATTTGTGGAGAAGGGAGGTCCTGATGGTGGCGATGGCGGTCGTGGCGGGCATGTGATACTGCGCGGCAACAAGCAATTGTGGACGCTATTACACTTAAAATACAGAAAACACGTAATGGCTGAAGATGGTATGCGTGGCGATAAAGCCTTGCGTTCAGGGAAAGCCGGAGACGATCAAATATTGGATGTGCCGCTGGGTACTGTTGCGCGTGATTTTGAAACCGGTGAAATTATAGGTGAAATCAATGAAGACGGAGAAGAGCTTATTGTAAAAAAAGGCGGACGAGGCGGACATGGAAACGATTTTTTCAAAACACCTACGAACCAAGCACCAACCCACGCACAACCCGGGGAACCCAACGAAGAAGGCTGGATTGTTATTGAGTTGAAATTATTGGCAGACGTAGGTTTGGTAGGTTTTCCAAATGCGGGAAAATCAACATTGCTGTCGGTTGTTTCTGCAGCAAAACCTGAAATTGCTGATTATGCATTCACTACTATTACGCCTAATCTAGGCATGGTAGCATACAAAGACCACTTGTCGTTTGTAATGGCTGATATCCCGGGCATTATTGAAGGGGCGCATCTCGGCAAAGGCTTAGGCGACCGATTCTTGAAACATATAGAACGCAATGCCTGTTTACTTTTTCTTATAGCGGTAGATGCTGATGACATTGTAGAGCAATACAAAATTTTGCTGAAAGAGCTTAAGCTTTTCAATCCTGATTTGTTGAACAAACAACGTTTTTTAGCGATAACAAAATCCGATCTAGTCGACAAAGAAATGCTCGAAATGCTTGAAAAAGATTTAAAAGCTAAACTCAAAGGCAGATTGAAAATAGACTTTGTTTTTATCTCTTCAGCCACACAGTCTAACATCGAAAAGCTGAAAGACGAATTGTGGAAACGCATCAACGACTAAACAAATCCTGTTAATTTTTTGAGAAAAGAAATAAATAAATTTTTGTTTTCATTCTTTATCGTAATATTGCAATATAGACATTAAGATGGGCGCTACAAAAACAGATCATTTCACTGAAAAGCAAAACGCAATAGCCATGCTGGCAAAAGCTTTGGGCCACCCTGCTCGCGTAGCCATATTAGAGTATTTAATGAAAACAGAGGGCTGTATCTGTAGTGATATCGTAAATGAACTTCCTTTGGCACAGCCAACCGTTTCGCAACATTTGAAAGAGTTGAAAACTGCAGGATGGATTAAAGGAAATATTGAAGGAAATGCAATTTGCTATTGCATAGACGAAAAAACACTCGACAAATTACAAGTTTACTTTTCAGGTATGGCATCGAAACTGGAAAAGAAGAAAAACAATTGTTGCTAAAAACTAAAACACAGAAATATGAAACTATCAGCATTTAAAAAGGCGCTTGAAAGTCTTACAGACGTTAACTTTACGTTGGAAAACGGAACAATGGTTCCGGAGCATTTTCATGTAACGGAGGTTGGAATGATTACAAAAAACTTTATTGATTGCGGAGGAACCGTTCGCACGGAAAAGGTAGTTAGCTTGCAGCTATGGGAGGCGAATGATTTTGACCATAGACTCAAACCACAAAAGCTGTTGAACATAATAGCTTTGTCGGAAAAAATGCTTGGGATAGAAGACCTAGACATTGAAGTGGAATATCAAGCATCCACAATTGGTAAGTTTGGGTTAAACTTTGAAGGAAAGAATTTTGTGTTGACCTCAAAACAAACAAACTGCTTGGCTTCCGATAAATGTGGTATTCCAACAGAAAAGCTAAAAGTAAAACTAGAAGAGTTGACAACAACATCATCTTGCTGTTCACCTGGCGGAGGCTGCTGCTAAAATAGAGCTATGTCGACAAACAACTGTGTACCGGTTCATGAGCGGAAACACCTTGGCTTCCTAGATCGTTTTCTAACGGTTTGGATTTTCTTGGCAATGGCCATTGGTGTGGCGTTGGGTTACTATGTTCCTGAAATAGCCAATAGCGTTAACAGCCTTTCGAGCGGAACAACCAACATTCCATTAGCCATAGGCTTGATATTAATGATGTACCCGCCTCTTACAAAAGTGCGCTACGAAAAGATTCCACAGCTTTTTAAAAATATAAAGCTACTCGCGCTATCGCTGTTCATTACATGGATTATAGCACCATTCTTTATGTTTTTATTGGCATATGTGTTTTTAAGCAACTATCCGGAATACATGACCGGCCTTATTTTGATAGGCATAGCACCTTGTATTGCCATGGTGGTTGTGTGGAATGAATTGGCAGACGGCAATCGCGAATATATTGCCGGTTTAGTTGGCGTAAATAGCGTTTTGCAGGTGTTGCTGTACTCGTTTTATGCCTATTTTTATTTAACTGTTGTTCCTCCGATTTTCGGGTTGAAAAGTTTGCCCATTTCAATAACCATAACACAAATAGCAACAACGGTTTTTATTTACCTCGGCATTCCGTTTATAGCCGGAATAATAAGCAGGTACAGTCTTGTTGCACTAAAAGGCGAGGAATGGTTTGCGCAAAAATTTGTGCCGTTTATTTCTCCCATAACTCTTATAGCGTTGCTTTTTACCATAGTTTTGATGTTTAGTTTAAAAGGGGCACTAATAGTGCAAATTCCTTTAGATGTACTACGAATTGCAATCCCTTTGGTTGTTTATTTTGGGGTAATGTTTGTTTTCACGTTTCTTGTAGCTAAACGACTAGGTGCCAACTATTCAACAACTACCGCCATTGCATTTACTGCCACCGGGAATAATTTTGAATTAGCTATTGCGGTAGCCATTGGTGTGTTTGGAATTAACTCAGGACAAGCCTTTGCAGGTGTTATTGGGCCATTGGTAGAGGTGCCGGCATTGATTGGATTAGTGCAATTGGCTTTTTGGTTTAAGCAAAAATATTACACAGAGTAATGATCAAAAAAATACTGGTTTTGTGCACAGGCAATAGTTGTAGAAGTCAAATAGCAGAAGGTTATTTAAGGTATTTTGCCGGAGATAAAGCTATCGTTTACAGTGCTGGCATTGAGACTCATGGCGTGAACCCTCGAGCAGTTGCCACTATGAAGGAAGATGGGATAGACATTTCTAACCATAGCTCTAACCATATTGACGAATATCAAAATATCGATTTCGACTTTGTGATTACAGTATGTGATCATGCAAGGGAACAATGCCCTTTCTTTCCAACACGGGCAAGAACGTTTCATTACAACTTTCCGGATCCGGCTAAAGCGGTAGGAAAAGAAAAAGAAATCGTACAACATTTTGCAGAAGTGCGTTTGATGATAAAAGAGTACTGTCGGAAATTTGTCCTCGAAAATCTGCAGTAAATTACTCTGAGCTAGGAATTGTAGAACGAAAATGCTAAAAATGCAAGCCAATCTATCGTTAGGCGTCAAAATTCTTCGTCCATTTCAATTAAAATCCCTAAATTACAATCTGATTTTCAATGGCATGAAAAACGCTTTAACTCTGTTACTAACTATTTTTGTTAGTTGCTCTTTTGCGCAAGATATTCACTTCTCGCAATATTGGGCAGCTCCGGTAGCCATGAACCCCGCATATACAGGCAAATTCAACGGATTGTTCAGAGCTACTTTCAATTATAGAAATCAATGGTTCACCATACCAACGATGAATTCCGGATCACCTTATCAAACGTTCCAGGCATCCATTGACGGAAATGTTTTACCCACTTCATTAGGCAATAATCGACTAGGTATTGGGGGTATGTTTTTTAACGATAAAGCAGGAAATGGAGCGCTACAAACCAATACAGGAATGGTTTCCATAGCGTACCATCAATCGGTTAGCCAGTACGGCAGATCGCATCTTTCGTTTGGAATTCAAGCAGGAGTGGTCAACAAACGCATCAATTTTCAAGATTTAATTTTCGAAACACAACTCGATAAATACGGTTGGAATCCATCTTTACCTAATGGAGAGCAATATGGAGGAAAATCTATTCTGTATCCGGATGTTACGATTGGTGCAGCGTTCACGTCAAGACCCAAAGACCGATTCGCATTTAATTTCGGCTATTCATTACACCATGTTGCAAGTCCGCGCGAATCGTTTATTGGCGATCAAAACAATCGTTTAGCGCGCAGACATGTGGTGCAAGGCGGTTGTGAAATTACAGTGGGTTACCAAGATCAATGGACAATTTCTCCTGTATTCTTATTCATGATGCAATCGTTTGCGCAAATGTATAACTTGGGAGTTGGGGTTAACTATCAAACAGGCAACGAGAACATTGGTGTGTATGGAGGTGCTTTTTATCGCGTGAAAGATGCCGCAGTGTTGAATCTTGGAGTGGACGTTTATAATGCCCGAATTGGCATCAGTTACGACATGAACCATTCTGATTTACGCGGTGCATCGAAAGCTCAAGGAGCAGTTGAATTAGCCATTGTTTACATCTTCAAAAAGCAGAACGATCCTTATATTCAGTATCCGAGCTATTGTCCTAAATTTTAAGGCAAGTCGTTGATATCAAACTTCAAGTACGGATTTTCGAATTTTAGATTATTGTAGTGGATGAGTTCCCACTTGCCGTTATGGTATTCTAAAGCGGTCATGTTCTCCACCCAATCGCCACTGTTCATATAGGTTACTGAGCCGTTTTCAGTTTCAATTTCTTTGATAACAGGTAAATGAATATGGCCATTAATCACCACGTCATAGCCATTATCTATAGCTATGTTTGCGGCAGCCATCTCGTAATTGTTGAGTTTTTTAACGCCTCGTTTTGTAGCGTCTTTTATTGCTTTGGTGAAATTGATAGAACCTTTGCCAAATAAATAACGCAATCCGTTCACAAACTTATTTAGCAAGATCAGTAATTCGTAGCCTGTGTTGCCCAGCTTCGCTAACCATCGCGATCCACGCATCGTAACATCGAAAATATCGCCATGGAAAAACCAGTGTGTTTTGCCGTCTAATTCAAGAATCAGCTTGTCTTCCAATTCAATATTACCCAACGACATACCGCTGTAATTACGCAGGGCTTCATCGTGATTGCCGGTAAGTAAATAAATTTTTGTGCCATCGGCCGCTAACTTGAAAATTCGTTGAATTACCTTCGCGTGTGCTTTTGGAAAATAGTAGGTTCTGAATTGCCAAATGTCAACAAAATCGCCATTGATAACGAGGATTTCCGGCTTAATGGATTTCAAATATTTATTCAATTCTTTAGCCTTACAGCCCAAAAAACCCAAGTGTACATCAGAGATAACAGCCACTTTTACAGCACGTTTACTCATAGCTTTAGTTGTTTTTGTAATTCACGTTCCAGTTCGTTTACGCCAATGAATCTACGCAAAATCTTTCCTTCATTATTAAAGAGTACTAGGGTTGGTGTATAAATTACGAAATAGGAAGAAGGCGCATCCTTTTTATTGGGCTCTCTTTGAAGTATTACGTTGGTCCACGCTAAACGATTGTCCAAAATAATTTTTTTCCATTCTGCTTCTTCATCACTCAAATTGGCAGCGAAAATGGAGAACCCTTTTTTCTTGTAAGTACTGTAAATGCGAGATAATTCGGGCATAGACTCTCTACAATGCTTACAACTTGGTTCCCAAAAAAGAAGAAGCGAAAGTTTGTTCTTCTTTATGTTTTCTGAAAGCGACAACAGCGTATTATTAACGTCTAACCCCATTACCTCAACATAGGGGTTGCCGGGCAATACGCGTTTCACTTCATTCATCTGCGTTTCTAAAACCGGCACATCTTTTATCCTACTATCGGCCAGTGTTTGGCGAATGAAATACTCCAGTTTTTGTTCTTGATGCACGAGCATGTAGAAATTAAAAATTTGTCTGCGGTAGTATTTGTATAGTTCCAAATTCACATTGTTAAGCGAGGCGAGGTATGCTTCAAACTTTTGAAAACTGGCGAAAGAAGTGTCTGAAATCGAAGATACATAGGCCATAAACGTTTCGTCAAAACTCAGCTCTTCTAATTGCACGGGGTTGCTCCAATCAATACTATCCAAAAAATGTTTGCGCGAAAATTCAAGCGTGTTATTTTGCTGCGCTATAGCACCTACCGAAGCAAACTGTTTCATTTTACAAATCACACTTCCGGTAAAAGTAGTTGGATAAAAACCGCGCACCTGTTGTAATTGCTCGAAATATTGGTTTAGCAACAGTTTCAATTTTGGGTGAATTGTATCGGCCGGTAAGCCGCTGTGAATGGTAGCCAAAATTTGTGTTTCGAAATAGCCCTTAAACTCTTTGTAGATTTTATAGGCATCATTTTCAGCAGAATTTTCAATCCAAATCTTTTGTTTGTCGCCCAGCTCGTTGGTTATTTTAAGGCTAGGTTCGTTGGGAGAAAGCAACACCGTGTAATTGATTTTTCCCACAAACAAATAATACTGTCCGTATTGATCAACGTTTTTAGTAAGCGTATAGGCTCCGAAAACATTGACATCGGCAGAATCGAGACTGTTGTAGCCCGAAAGCGATACACTTTTTAGATACACACGAGCAGGAAGCGGAAGATTGTTGTTATTTAAAATTTCTCCATAAATAGTAAGTGCTTGCGCGTTAAACGAATTAAGGACAAATGCACTAAGTAGAGAAAAGAATACCTTTTTCATATGTATAATTACGATGCCGTTTTATCTCCCAAAATCATGCCCTTTATGGAGGTGTTGATGATTTGGAATGAACGGAAGTTCAACGGAAACTCAAGAAAAACATGCAGCATGCTCAGGAATAGCAAAGCTTTCAGGCCTGTTACATAATCGTATGCGTAAAGTGCAACACTAAACACCCAAATTAAAACAATGCTTATTAACCATTTTTTAGGAACAGCATACCATTTAATCACAGAGGTTTTCGAAAACCAGTTCAAGTAGTGATAGGTGTAGGCAAATGCAATTAAACGCATGATGCTGAAACCCATCTCAGAACCCATTACTTTATCGAGGGTTGGGTTTTTCTCGCCACCCAAATACATTAGGTATTGATTCACGAAATGAAAGTTGGTGGCTACTAAATTATCTTTAGCATAATCGGACACTTGATAAAACGCAAAGTGTGGATGCAATACGAAAAAGCTAACGGCACAAAGGATAAACACCAATAACGACAAATAGCCTGTTATACTTTTGTTTTTTAATGCTCCCGAAAAAATAAAGAGCCCGGTAAACACAAAAACGTGAATAATGGTAGGCAATAAAACAGCAAACAATACAAAGAAAACCGGAATGTCTTGTAGCGCAACGCCAACAAAAAAGCCAATACAAATCGCGAGTACCTTGTAAACAAAATTGTCGAATAAAATCATGGCTAAACCGCTGGCAAAGGCCAGAAATAGGCATAATGCGTTATTCTCTTGCGGTACATCAGTGAAAATGAAAAAGAAAGAACATAAGATTAAACACAACAAAATCAACCACACAAAATCGTATTTGCCGGTGGCGAAATAATTGCGATTGTGTAACCAGCCAATTTCGGTCAAATAGTGCAGTGGGCCTAAAACCGCATAGGCTAACAGAAACAATTCAAATGGAATAACAAACGCTACAACGCAAGCCAGTAGCATTAATCCGATGTTAAGCAAGTCTAATTGTTTTACTGTCATAGGGTTTAATTTTTATCCTAGTCCCGGAATGTTTGGCATTGCGCCCATCATTTCTTTTTGCATCACAGCATCGGTTTTTTCTAAGGCACGATTAATGGTTTGCACCATGTTTTCGGAAGATACGCTCGTGTCTTTAATCTCCAATGCTTTAATTTTTCGGTTGCCGCTTACTACCACCTTCAAATATTGATTTTCTTCAACAATCTCTAGCTCGTCCATTTTACGTTTGATGTCCTCCATCTTGGATTTCATCTCGTTCAATTGTTTCATTTGGTCGAAAAACCCCATTCGTGTTTAATTTTCAATTTTTAAAGTTCAATTTTCAAGGCGGCAAAACAAATCAACGTTCAATATACACTATTCAATTCGTAAAAATCACGATTTCATATTATCAAACTGCAAAGCATAGCCAAAATCTTCTTTACGGCATAGCGTCATCACGGCTTGCAGGTCGTCAATTTTTTTGGCCGAAACACGGATAATATTATCCATTTGCGCAGCTTGAACCTTCAAACCGGAGTCTTTAATGGCTTTTGTAATTTTTTTCATGGCATCTTTATCGAGCCCGTTGCGCATTTTAATCTCTTTTTTCACCATAGGCCCCGAAGCATAATGTTCTTTGCTTACATCGAAAGCTCTTGGGTCAATGCCTTGTTTTCCGGCTCTGGAAATCAAAATATCTATTATAGCATCTAAGCGCATGTCGTTTTCGGTAGTGATATTAATCACCAAATCTTTTTTGTTGAAGTCTATTTCTGACTTTGAGCCGTGAAAATCGTATCGATTCAACACTTCCTTTTTGGCTACATTTATAGCGTTTTCAGCGGTTTGGGCATCTACTTTACTAATAATATCGAAGCTTGGCATAACAGAAAAAATTTGGTTTTATAACGCCAAATTTAGGATTTAGATTTTCGAAATTCGAGGATTATGCATTTTGATTTGCATTTTTAAAAACAATAATCCATATTTGCTCCGCACATCATTCTTTCCTTTCCGTTTTTCAAAAGCATTTAACGTAAAAATCATCGAATTGGTATTGGAGTGTCTCGCGTGCAAAAAGTTTCAATCGCATTGAAGAAAAAACAATCAATATTTATTTAATTTATCTAACATGTACGACATTCTACAGTTGAATGACCTGATTTTGCCCGAATTGAAGCAAATCGCAGACAATCTTAAAATCAAAAACACGCAAAAACTCGATAAGACGGCTCTAGTGCACGCTATTCTTGATGCACAGGCGCTTACCCAGAAAGAGGATACAGAAGACAAGCCTGTCTCAGAAAAAGCACGCAGACCACGTATTCGCAAACCAATAGAAAAAACGTCTACACCATTATTTGGTCCTCCGGTAGAAGAAGAAAAAACTGAAGCCCCTGTTGTTGAGGCAGAACCTGTAATCGAAGCAAAAGTAGAGGAGGTAAAGGTGGAACAGCAAAAAACACAACGTCCGGAACGCAAGCCAATTCGCAAAAACGAACGCCATACCGAGCAACGCGAACAACAACCTGCCGATACCGGTAACTTGGATGCCCCGGAAACACAACCGGAGCAACAGCAAGAAAACGGAACCCAACAAACGCAGCAATCAGTACAAAGCAATAACACTGAAGCACAAGCCGACCAACAATCCCAGGAAACAGAAAACACGAATGAACGTCAACACAGACCTCGTCCGGGACAAGATATTTTCAGTGTAGAAACGGATGCTATTGTAGGCGGAGAGGGCGTTTTAGAGATGATGCCGGATGGATACGGATTCTTGCGTTCTTCGGATTACAGCTATTTGTCTTCACCGGATGATATTTATGTATCGCAATCGCAAATCAAGTTATTTGGTTTGAAAACGGGCGATACTGTACGAGGATATGTTCGTCCCCCAAAAGTAGGCGAAAAATACTTTGCCTTGTTGAAGGTAGATACCATCAATGGTCGTAAACCGGAAGAGATCAGAGATCGCGTGTCGTTCGACTATTTAACGCCATTATTTCCATACGAAAAATTGAACTTAGTTCAAGAGGGCTCACCAAGCATTACGAATCGTGTAATCGATTTGTTTACGCCAATTGGGAAAGGTCAGCGTGCGATGATTGTTGCACAGCCCAAAACCGGTAAAACCACTATCCTTAAAGAGATTGCCAACGCCATTGCCGCAAATCATCCGGAATGTTATTTAATTGTATTGTTAATCGATGAACGTCCGGAAGAGGTTACCGACATGGAACGTTCCGTACGTGCCGAGGTCATTGCTTCAACCTTTGATGAACCGGCAGATAAGCACGTAAAAGTGGCTAATGTGGTGTTGCAGAAGGCGAAACGTTTGGTAGAATGCGGCCACGATGTAGTGATTGTATTGGATTCAATTACCCGTTTGGCCAGAGCATACAATACAGTATCTCCTTCTTCAGGAAAGGTGCTTTCGGGAGGGGTTGAAGCGAATGCTATGCAAAAGCCAAAACAATTCTTTGGCGCTGCGCGAAAAATCGAAAACGGAGGTTCGTTGACGGTTATCGCTACGGCATTGATTGAAACGGGCTCTAAAATGGATGAGGTGATTTTCGAGGAGTTCAAAGGAACCGGAAACATGGAGTTACAATTGGATAGACGATTGTCGAACAAGCGTATTTACCCGGCTATCGATGTAACGTCATCAAGTACCCGAAGAGATGACTTGTTGTTAGGCAAAGATGTAGTGAGCAAAATGAACATTCTGCGCAATCACATGGCAGATATGAAGACAGAAGAGGCGATGAGCTTGTTGCTGAAACATATGCGTGGCACGAAAAACAACGATGAGTTTTTTGCATCGATGAATTCGTAAAAGAAGCCATTAGCTACTAGCCACTAGAAAAATAGAGCAAGAAAAATTGTCGAATAGGGTGTAATGTGCTTTGATTTGTGGAAACAATGTTTATATTTGCCCTCCCTTAACGGAAAAAATAGTAATTTTAAAAATAGCTAGAAATGAAAAGAACGTTTCAACCAAGCCGAAGAAAAAGAATCAATAAACACGGATTTCGTGATAGAATGAGTACAAAAAATGGAAGAAAAGTACTTACCAGAAGAAGAGCACGAGGACGTAAGAAGCTTACCGTTTCTGACGAAAAACGACTTAAGTAATCCTGTTTATTCCTGTTATTTCGGGAATAAAGCAACGTTTGGTAGCCAAGAGCGACTCAAGCGGGAAAAAATAATAGAACAACTTTTTAAAGAGGGTAAGGTCATTCATAGCAATTGCCTTACCCTTGTTTATTTGCCGATAGCGTTGAACACGCACTTTCCGGCACAAGCCATGTTCTCGGCCTCCAAGAAAAAATTCAAACATGCAGTAGATCGTAACCGAGCCAAACGCTTAATGCGGGAAAGTTACCGGAAGCAGAAAATCAAACTCTACGAGGCGCTTGCAGCACAACAACAGCAAATGGCTTTGTGTTGGGTGTATAAGCACAAAGAATTGTTGGATTATACCCAGATCTATCAGGAAATGGAAGGGGTGATCGAGCGTTTGTTGCGCGTCCTTCAGCAAAAGTAAATACCCTTATTTTCTACTCACAAAATATACGCCCAATAGAATGAGCGCCATTCCCAGCACTTGTATGCTTGAAAAACCTTCGCCATCTATCAACCCGAAGGTAAGCGCTACAATAGGAATTAAATAGGTAACAGAAGCCGCAAACAGCGCATCGGTACGTTGCACTAATTTGTAAAAAATCATCCAAGCAATCACGGTTCCGAATACAGCAAGGAAAACAACGCCCAGCAGCGATTTAACCGCTTCAGGATGGGTGATGATTTTAGTGGGAACGCCCATGCCAAACAACACAAAAGTGGCCGGTATTCCCATCATCGCCATCGCAATAGCGGTGATGTGTAAGGCGTTTGCTTGCGGAAAATATTGCTTCACAAAGTTCGAGTTGGTGCCATAGCAAAAGGTAGCGGCAACAGAAAGTAATGCATAGGCCGATAAATTGAAGTTAAATCCGTATCGGCCTATCACCAATACCATTGCACCAACCAAGCCAATCAGTACGCCATACATCTTTTGTTTTTGAATGCTCAATTGGAAAAACACCGCACCTGTAATTACTGTAAACAAAGGCGATAGCGAGTTGATGATGCCATTTACGGAGCTGCTGATTTTAGTGGTGGAAAAGGCAAATAAGAAAACCGGAATGCCGGTGCCAAGCAACCCAACAGTAAGTATTCGCCCATAGTTTTTTGGGCTTTTATCTTTTAGTGCAGAATACAAAAACGGAGAGGTGGCCAAAAACGATAACGAAAGTCGTAGTACACCCAACTCTATTGGAGCAAAAGCCACCAGGCCTTTCTTAATTAAGATGTAGGAACTTCCCCAAATCAGTGTAAGCGAAAGCAGTAACAGCCAATTGGTTATGTTTTGGTTGGAGGCTTTATTCATGCCGCCAAGGTAGCCAAAATCACTTTATTTTTCTACCGCTTGCTACACGTTGATTTACTTCGCTTTTGTCTATTTTACGAAGATCTACCAGTAGAATAGCTTCTACGCTTTCCGGAGCCGTGTAATATTCTTTACCGTTGTAGTTAATTCGGCCCACTTTGTTTTTCAAACCTGAAAAGGCAATAGAATAGCGGCCTTGCATGTTCGGGTTTTGTCCGAAGTTGACAAAATAATCATCGCTCTTTTCAAAACTGATGCTGAACTTGCCACTTGCTTCGCGTACTAAAAGACCCGGAGTTCTTTCTTTGATGATGATTTCTTCCACTTTTTCTCCGTTCACCATTTTAATTTTTCCGGAGATAATCTCTGTGCCGCCCTCTGTAATTTTGCGTTGCAACACAATAGGATCGGAGGTGTAGAATTGAATTTGTTTCAACTCTTGTTCGCTCCAATTGTGGCGTTGGCGAATCGCATCGGTATAAGGGACTAAATTTTTGCAAGACGACAATAGTGTTGCAAAACAGAGTAGCAGCAGTAAATTCTTCATGGCGTATATTTATTTCAGTACTAAGACAATTGTAATGCCATTTTGGACCATCAAATGGTAAAAAAGTTTAACAGGATGCCGAAAAGCTTATTTGCGCTCGAACTTCATCAAGTTTTGACCTGCTTGATTGCCCCAATGGTAACCCAAAGAGAACGCCAATTTTTTCACATTGACAGAGTCTTTCTTGTAAGTAGCACTTAAATCATCTTGCCAAACCCCCGAGAAATCATCAACGGGCTTAATGTATGAACCGTAAAGTTTGTAGTTCCATTTGCTTTTATCAACATAACGGAAAGCGATACCTGTATCGTCTTGTAAAATCGACTTGCTTTTTGCTAAACAGATATTGCGAATAATGCTGAATGTTCCGTAGTTCATGAGGTACGAAGCCGATTTCACATAAGTATAGCACTCCGGCATTTTATTCAAATAGTTCTGTAACGCTTTGTTTTCGGTAAAGCTAGGCATTCCTCCATAGGGTTCATCGCAAAGGTTGGTTTTGAAATAAACAATCTTGCGCATTTTATCGGAACCCGGTTTCGTGAAATAGATTTCAACTAAATCGTTCGTTTGTTTGCCACAAGCATCGGCAACAATAGCAGTGAACGTACCGTCATCGTTTAAGTGTTTGTACTGAATGTCTTTAATTTCAAATCCTGTGCGCACAAGAAATACGGATACTAAAGGCACAACACCATTCACGGAATTGCTAACGTCTTTCAACATTTTACGTGTAATGAAATAGCTTTTGCCGAAAATATCTTCTAATGATTTGGTTACAGAAGACAAGTAATAGCCCGCTTTTGCGCTATCCATTTTCTGTACGTTTGGCAACGAGCCATATTTCTCTAACGCAATCATGATGTATTGATCGGCATCAGGATAGAACTGAACGCAGTGGAGAATATCCGGTCCGCTAAACGGATAGAACACCGTTTTAGGACTCGCTAATTCAGGCGCCAATTCTGTTTTTGCCCATTCGCGCATTTTCACGAAACGGTTTTTTTCCATGTTCGAGAAACCGATGTTCATGGTATCGGAGAATAGTTTATAGGCATTGTTATCCGTTAATGCTGCAGGAACATTGGCTTCTACTGTCTTTGCCAAACCGGCAAGGTAAAGCGCGGTATTTTGATAGCTGTTGTTGCTGTTCACAACGGCTTTCGGCTCTTGGCTTTGAACAGTTGTAGTATCGTTAGACGGGGTTGTTGCTTCGGCTTGTTTTGCGGAGTTGCCAGTGCAGCCCATCAAACCAATAAAACACAATGCGGTGAAAAACATTTTCATAAAATGTGAAGTGAATTTTAAAATGGGTGCGAAGATATAATCTTTTCGAAGTCTTAAGAAAACATAACGAAGATTATAAGCCCGATTTAAGGTTTAATTTTGCATCAAAATAGGGGTATGAAAACGGTTATACACAAAGCGGAATCCAGAGGCGCGGCCGATCATGGTTGGTTGAAGGCAAAACACACTTTTTCTTTTGCAAATTATTACGATCCAAGTCGAATTCACTTTGGTGTTTTGCGGGTACTTAATGATGACTGGGTTGCGCCAACAATGGGTTTTGGGATGCATCCTCACGACAATATGGAAATTATTACCATTCCCTTGGAAGGTGCGCTACGCCATAGAGACAGTATGGGCAATGAAGGCGTAATCGAAAAAAACGAAGTACAGGTGATGAGTGCCGGTACCGGTGTTTATCATTCCGAGCATAATGCCAGTAGCGAACGTCCGGTTAGTTTGCTTCAGATTTGGGTAATGCCCAATGCGAAGAACGTGGAACCTCGGTATATGCAAAAACGCTTCGATGCGGCCGACCGCCAGAACCAATGGCAAACCATTGTTTCGCCCGACAAAAGCGGATTATGGATACATCAGGATACTTGGTTTTCGCTAGGCGATTTTTCGAAAGAAAACACCATAACGTATACACTAAACAAGGCAAGCAATGGAGTATACCTTTTTGTGATTGATGGCAGTATTGAAGTGGGTGGAGAAACACTGTCTAAACGAGATGGTATGGGCATAAACGATGTAAATGAAGTTACAATAAAAGCGTTTTCTGATGCTCAAGTGTTGTTGATGGAGGTGCCGATGGGATTGTGAAGAATTACTCCTCCCCATTCATATTGCCACCTGCAGAACTTGTTCCGTTGATGAGGTCGAAAATAGGCTGCACGTTGTAAACGCCACGGTTATAGCGATTCGAGAGAATGATGAGCGCAAAGGTATCGGGCACGTAGCGATAGAAAACGGTGTTATTGCCATGCCACCAACCGTTGTGATAAACCAAATATTCGTTGTTCGGCTGTTTCATCAATCGCCAGCCGTAGCCGTAGTTGCGTACACCCGGACGTTCAAAACTACGTGGTGAATAGGCCTCTTTCTGCAATTCGTTGCTAATGAGTTTGCCTTGGTAAAAGGCAAGGTTCCATTTTAACATGTCAGATGTACTGGAATATACCCCTTTGTCGCCATATACGCCATCATAGGGGTCGTCTTTTTGCGGTATCCAACGCGAATTATAGCTGATCGCAATTTTTCTGCGGGTAGTATCGGTTACATCATTAATCCAAGAGTTCGTCATACCTAGCGGATCGAAAAACGTTTCTTTCATGAAAGCCGGAAAGCGTTTGCCGGAAATCTTTTCAACAATAGTGGCCAATACAGCATAATTTGTGTTGCAGTATTCGAAGCGCTTGTTCGGAAGATAAGAGCCTTCCATTCTCGGAAACTTTTTCAACAGTTCAATGAGGGCATCATTGGTCATGTACAGACTTTTATCTTTCCACAACACTTCACCAAAATGCAAGTAATTCGGCAATCCGCTGCGGTGTGAAAGCAAGTCTTTAATGCGAATATTTCGGTATGGGAAATTGGGAATAAATGTGCCGATGGTATCGTCAATTTTCAATTTGCCGTGTTCCACTAAATACAAAATAGCGGTAGCTGTAAACGTTTTAGATACCGATGCGATTTGAAAAGACGAAGCAGTTGTAAGGGTGTCTTTCGTTTGGTAGTTTTCATAACCAAGGGCCGTTTGATAGTAAATACGATCGCCTTTCGCCACAATTACTGCACCATTGAAACCGCCCAAACGATATTTGTTTTTGAAAAAAGTATCGAGTTTATAAAAGAGGTTGGAGTACACTACCTTGAGGGAATCGGAATGCCCTACAAAAGCTGATTTCGCTACCGGAGCAGCAGAAGTATTGTTATTGTTCTGACATTGAAACGAATAACAAACAGCAAAACATAACAATAAAAAATATTTGAATCGCCCTCTCACTTCGGGCAAATATATAATATGACGGCTTTATACAAAGTAGAACCGGCAAATTGATATCAACGACTGGGATATTGTATTGTACAAAAAAGCTCCCACCCTTACGGGCGAGAGCTTTCGTTTTTTTCGAGGACTGTACGCCAACGAAAAATGTAATTATTTATTGACAACCATTTTAAGCGTGGTGGTACCTGCATTTTCAATAATAACGCTAACAAAATAAACGCCATTATTCACAGCAGACAAATCGATGTTTAACGATTGAATACCGCTATTAAATTCGCCATTTGCAATTGAGGCTACACGTCTTCCGGCAATGTCGTACAATTCGACAGCTAACGTTGCGTTTTCTTTCAAGTCAACAAGTAATGCCGCTTTTCCTTGGTTAGGATTTGGAACAAGCACTGTGTTAGAAAGGTTAACCACCTCGTCTATAGCAGTTGGAGCAGTATAGGGATTTGTTTGCGGATTGAAGCTTGCCCAACCTGCAGTCCAATCATCGGTACCGCCAAAAGCACCTTTGTAATTTACTGTAGGAAGACCAGCTAGTTTGGTGTTGGTAAAATTCGCACCCGTTAATGCCGGAGAGGTAGCATCAAGTCTAAAATCCGGATTCGTTCTATTGAATGGGTTTACTAATTTAAGTGTAGCATTAGCATTGCCTCCATAAACAGTGTTGTAAGTAGTTGCATTAGCAAGGTATGAAGAATCGAAACTAGATTCCCAAGCCTGTTCTTTACTGCCTTCAATGATGTTGTATTTAAATTCTAAAGAATCGGTCAATGCTTTGTTTTGCGAACCAACCCCTTCTATTCTTAAACCTCTTTTGTAACCTAGGAAAAGAGAGTTAAAAATTGAAAGCGAGGTGTTTCTTCTAATTCTTGCACCCCAGCCGTATTTAGCATCAATTGTAGAAGTGGTAGTTTGTGCAGGACCCACAACTGTAATGTTTGAAAACACAGCTTTCGTTGCCGGATTATTGTATGTGCTATTTGCATCATTATCTGACTCGAATGCGTTTGAAATATCCCCTTGATCTGCAATGGTGTCAATTCTTACTACTAAGCCAAACTGCACTTTACCGCTGAATCCGTTATCTGTATCAAAATCATCATCACGTGAAGCAAATGAAATAAGGTGAGAAGCGTTTACTGTTCCACCAAACCACTCAAAGCCATCGTCTTGACCGTAGCTCACCATAACGTGATCTAATTTAGTGCCAGCACCTACACCGCCCATAGTAAGCGAGTTAAGCTCGCTGTTAGATCCACACACAAAACCAGCATACTCAATACGCACATAGCTTAATACGCCTGAGTTATCGGCCGGGTCGGTTCCACCAAAATCGTAATCGGTTGTTTGACCGCACTCTAATCTGCCTTGAATTGCATTTCCGTTAGCATCTTTAAAGTTAACCGGTGCTTTTCCGCATATCGCAATTCCTGACCAATCGCCACGCTGTCTTTGACCCGCAGGTTGATTTGAAGTAAACACAATTGGTTGTGAAGCGGTTCCCTGAGCATTAATTTTTCCACCCATGGCTACCACTACTCTTCCTCCGGTAGTTTTATCACCTTTAATTATTGTTCCAGGCTCTATGGTTAATGTAGCGCCAGATTTAATAACGATATCTCCATAAAGGACATAAAGATTATTGTTGGTCCAATTTGTGTTCGCAGTAATAGCAGACGTAACACTAATGGTAGCAGCAAATGTGCTTGTGGAGATTAGCACAATTAATGCAGCTAATGTGTTTTGTAGAGATTTCATTTTCATGTTTAATTTGTTTCTGCAAAAATGCAACGGTAGCATAAACACTAGGTTTTGCTACCGTTAAATAATTGTTTCCTTTATTGTCTTTTTCCGTGTAAACCGACTAAAATGTAAATGAAAGCTGGAGTGTGTAGTTTCTGAAGTTGGATTGGCTAAGCACAACCTTGTCTTTAGCTTTTTGATATTGACGCTCTTTCCCAAGATCGGCATTTTGATAGAAAACGGTTTTTTGTGCGATGAGGTCGCTAATTGTAAAGCGAATTAAGCCTCGGTTTTTCCAAAATTTTTGGCTGATTTGAAAGTCTAATAATGGTCTCCAGTGCTCGTACCATGCTGGGTTCCCAACTTCGCCTGTGGCATATAATCGATGTCCGGTTTGGTTATACAAAATCGATGCACCGGTGCCCCATTTAGGATGCACGTAGTTTAGCCCAAGGTTAATAATGTAAGGACTTTGGCCTTGCATAGGTCTTATTAACTCGTCACTACTATTGTTTTTTACCGATGTTAAGTTAACACGACTGTAGATGTAGCTCATGTTTGCCACAAAAACTAAATCTTCCATTTGTTTCGAGATAAAGCCAAAGTTTTTGCGCACTTCTAATTCTGCTCCAACAAGAAAAGCTTTTCCTGAATTACTATATTGAAATTGCGGAACACCACCTGCAGCCATAGATGTAAGCTCAATGGTGTTTGTAAAGTTTTTGTAGAAAGCGCTCACATTAAAGCTTTGTCCTTTCCCCAAAAACCACTCATACCTTAAATCTGCATTATGAATAAAGGTTTGTTGAAGCGCAACATTTCCGGTTAAGTTAACATCGCGAAGAAAATCGTAGTAGGCAAAGGGAGACGTTTCTCTAAATTCCGGACGACTCATGCTTTGACTGTAGGATGCCCGTAGATTCATGTTTTCGTTTAACTTAAAGATGAGGTTAACCGAAGGGAGTAGGGGAAAAACGGTTTTCACTTTCCCTAATGAATCGGAAGTATATGCTCCACTAAAGTATTGTTTAACGTATGTACTATCTTCTAGTTTGGTTTGAATAGTAGGCGGTTCAGGATCGTGGGGAATTACTTCAAATCCAATTTTTGTTGGTGCTGTAAGCGATTGGCTAAACGATTCGAACCTAAATCCCCAAACCGCTTTAACACGACTACCGAAAGTGTTTTCGAGCATTACATAGGCAGCATGTAGGTTAGACTTTGCTTGATATAAATCGGTAGGAAGTGCTACCTGATTTAAAGTGAGTTTCCCGTTTTCAAAATTCGCTTGATTGATGATGTGGTCTACGTTCGGGTCTTGAATGATAGGGTCGCTACCATAGTTGGCGCTAGTGTAATCAAAAAATAAGTTTCTTGCTTCAAAATTCCGTTGACGATGTTGGAAACTATAACCGAAAGAAACCGATTGTTTTTCCTTTAACAGTTTGAATGGTACAGTTAAATCAGCCCCCGCATTGTATACTTTTTCGGATAATTTACTGTAGAAGAGCGCGCTAAGTTTTGGATCGCTACCGCCATTTTGAATTTGATAGATGAAGGGATCCGTTGAGGTATTCGGGCCAAGTGGAACAGCGCTTGAGTAGAATCTTTCGTAACTATAACGCATTGTTTTCGGTTGATCTCTATTAACCAAAACAAGCCCCCCGTTCCATTTGAGTTTGATTTTATATTTAGAAAACACATGTTCTCCCGAAAGATTGGAGTTAAGTACTCTAGAACTAATGAATTCAAGGCTTTTTCTTTGTTGCTCAGTTGCACTGAAAATGCTTATTCCTTCTCGTTCGTAAACCGTATTATCGCTGTTAATGGTGTAAATATTTTTCCAACTAATTTTGTGATTGTTTTTAATTACAACACCTACATTACCAAGTAGAGCAGCAGTAACGGAAGTGTTATAGCGTTGGTCGTTATAATCGTAATAATATTCACCTGTACTTTCAAAGCGCGTACGTTTTCCATCAGCGTATTGTAGCGTATTAGAATAAGATAAAGCAAAAACACCTCCAAATTGAACGGCTTTTTTTCTGATAGCAAATCCTCCACTAAGTTGAAGGCTTTGATTAGGACGAGCCATCTTTTTTTGGTTTACTTTCCAACTGCTGTTATTTATTTGTTTACCTAAAGACACAAGCGAGTCGTTTTTTCCTTTAATTTTTAAATCGTTCAATGCCACAATACCCGGGAAGTTACTCGGTAAGTTTCGCAGGCTGTTGTCGAATCCAAGAAAATCTGTTTTGCTACCCTCGTATACATCAAAAGCCTTGAAGGTTGTTCCTTCATTAACACCAATGCCATAGCTAACATTGATGAAGTTTTTTTTCCGGAATGTCTCTTGTGTTGAGTTGAATTATTCCCCCCGGCCCATTCACTCGGAAGGTTCGGCTGTCCCGTTTTCATGATTATAATGTTATCTAAAATATTGGAAGGAAAAACATCGAAAGCGAAAGCTTTTCTGTCGGGCTCAGTACTGGGAAGCATAACATTATTAAGGAGGGCAATATTATAGCGATCCGAAAGCCCACGAATGATAGCAAATTTACCGTCTTGAATGGTAGATCCACTAACGCGTTTAATTACATCACCGGAACTCTTATCCGGAGACCTTTTCATTTCTTCCGAAGAAATACCGCTTTGAATGATAGTGCTATTGCGTTGCATAACAACAATTGCACTTTCGTTATCGCGTTTCACTATATCCGCTTTTACCACCACCTCATTCAAGTTCACCTGTTCTTCCTTCATGGAAACAGTTAGCGAAGTTACCTTGCCGTTTTCTACCACTATATCGCGTTCTATTTTTTGCTGATAGCCAATATATTTGAATACAACGTTATACTTTCCCTCTGCAACGCCCGAAATAACAAAATTTCCATCTATGTCGGACGCACAACCCACAGTTGTATTTTCAATAAACACCGAAACACCAATCAACACATCGGCATTTTTTGCATCTATAATTTTACCGGCTATACTTCCTTTCCCGGGTTCAAAAGCGAATACACTCGTGAGCGAAAAAAGTAAAACAGAGAGTAATGTTAAACGCATGTCATTTAAATTTCGTGCAAAACTAAGGACGGCACGAAAGCAAATTGTAAAGGCTATGTTATCACTAGGTTAACAATGGCCTGTTCGTAATATTTGGGTTGGAAATAAAAGTTGATTACTTAAACCATACTTAACATTAGTTTAACTTGACTATATTAAGTTTGCACAAACAAAAAGGGGATATGGAGTTTAATGATTTTAAAGTGCTGCTTGTGGATGACGAACCGGATGTGTTAGAATTCATGAAATATAATTTAGAGAAGGAGGGGTTTTGGGTTTATACTGCATCAAATGGGCAAGACGGAATTCACCTAGCTCAAAAAATAAAACCACATCTTATTGTTCTTGATTTGATGATGCCCAAAATGGACGGTATTACCGCATGTAGAGAGTTAAGAGCCATGCCCGATTTTAAAAGCACACTGATTACCTTTCTTACGGCCCGAGACGAAGACTACTCGCAGATTGCAGGTTTTGAAGTAGGAGCCGATGATTATATTACAAAGCCAATCAAACCAAAGGTATTGGTGAGCAGAATTAAAGGTTTGATGCGCAGGTTAGAAACGAAAGAAACACCAACGGTTGTAAAGGTAGGCGACATAGAAATTGATCGAGAGCGTTATATTGTAAAAACAAAAACGGAGGAACTAACCTTGCCCAAAAAAGAGTTTGAACTATTGATGCTGTTGGCTTCTAAGCCGGGAAGAGTATTCAAGCGCGAAGAAATTTTAAGTCGTGTTTGGGGAAACGATACAATTGTTGGCGATCGAACGATAGATGTACACATCCGAAAATTGAGAGAAAAAATAGGAGACGACTGTTTCAAAACCATTAAAGGGATTGGTTACAAATTTGACGCTTAACATTACCGGCAACATTAGGTTGCTGTTTTTTCTTATGTTAGTCCTTCATATTTTAGTAACTCAGTAGTGAAAAATCCGGCTCAAAAACAATTTGCATTTATGATTGCTGCGGCAGTCGCAGTTTTTGTATTGATTGTAGCCAGCTTCTTACTTTGGATAAAACAGGAGTCAATTGCAGTGACTCCGCTTGTACTTTTATCGATTTGTAGTTTGTTGTTCACGTATGCCTTTACTTATTTGATTTTAGAAGAGTATGTTTTTAAAAAAATAAGAACAATTTATTCGGTGATTAATCAACTCAAAATCAGCAAAGATTACCCGGTGAACGAGCAACATTCCGCAAATATCATTGACGATGTTGAAAAGCAAGTGATTGATTTCTCGATGCGAAAATCGGCAGAAATTGAAGAGCTAAAGAAGCTTGAACAATATAGACGCGATTTTTTGGGTAATGTTTCGCACGAACTTAAAACCCCTATTTTCAATACACAGGGATATATTGAGACGCTTTTAGATGGCGGATTAGACGATCCGAAAATCAATAAAGACTATTTAGAAAAGGCAACAAAAAACCTTGATCGTTTGGCGAGTATTGTAGAGGATTTGTTGCAAATTTCGCAATACGAATCGGGCAAACTCGTTTTAGATATTGAACGATTTGATATTCATCAACTCACGCAGGATATCTTTGATGCATTAAGTTATCAAGCCAAAAGCAAGCAAATTAACCTCTCCTTTAAAAGCGAAAGCAATATTCCCTTTTATGTTGAAGCAGATAAAGTTCGCATCTCGCAAGTGCTCAACAACTTAATCTCTAATGCTGTAAAATATGGACGCGAAAAGGGGAATGTTTTTGTGGGGTTTTCAATCACAGAGAACACGGTACTCACAGAAATTTCAGATGATGGAATGGGTATTGCACAAGAACACCTATCTCGTTTGTTTGAGCGTTTTTACCGTGTAGATAAAGCACGTTCTAGAGAAAAAGGAGGAACAGGCCTTGGTTTGTCTATCGTAAAACACATTTTGGAGGCACACGGACAAGCCGTGAATGTTAGAAGCACAGTGGGAATTGGCACAACGTTTAGTTTTGCGCTTAAGTTGGCATAAGTAGATTTGCCCGAAAAACTACAGCCTGTTATTTTTTTAAAAATCTTAAGTAAAAATCTCCCTAAAAACCAATAATATTACGATTCATGGAATTGAGTCGCAAATATTTTTGTTGTTTGTTCTTGTTGGTTTTCTTGGTGTCAAAAAAAACGGAGGCGCAGCAAAACTCGGAAGAGGCATATCTGTTAAATACAACCAGAATAAACGCTGCTATTGATGCTATAAGAGACAAAAAATTACAGGCGCCTTCCGATTTTTTCTCATTGTTGCAAAAAAACTTGAATGCCATAAACGATAGCACAATCGCTATTGAACACAGAGTTGAGTTTCAACAACGGCTTGCTTTTTTTCTAGAAAGCACAAAAGAGCCCGAGTTTTTTAAAAACGGAAAGTATACCTCTTTACTGCGCTATAACCTTTTTTTGATTCAGTGGAAAAACAGCAAAGAACTTTATGCAAACGTTTTGCAATATCCACGACTCTCGATTAAGGCACTCCGCTTATTTGCTATGGATACGGCAGCATATCGTTTTTTGGATTCGATGGCCACACGATATCCCGATGAGATTTTACGCAATAGCGAATCCTTTGTGTCGCTTTGGTATGCACCTAAAATTATTGCCAAGATTGCTTTAGTTGCACCAGAATCGGCAAAACGTTATTTTGCAGGATCTTCTAAGATAAAAGACATTTTGCTTAACGACACTACTGCCATTTTTCAAACACTTAGAACCATTAATGCAAAATTACCCGCAAGAACAAAAGCCTATTTTTTAGTCGATCCAATTGTAAAAAAAAGCATCTCTGTTTTTCGTGCCGATACGCTAATGTCAATAAAAGAGAACGCCTTTTCGGCCCTAGTTGACGTGATGAAAAAGCCTAATCCGATTGGTTTGTATTCGCTGAACAGAGAACTAGATTACATAGCTGTTGATGTAGCTCGTGGATTGTCATTAAAATCGGATGCTGCTATTGTAAATTATTACCAGATAACAGAGTATTCGAAAGAAGAAATTATTGCGGTTTTGATATATGGATACAAAGAAATGTATCCTATTGATTTTTCGAATATGTTAAGCATTCTATTGCGAAAAGGTGAGGTGCCTGTAGAACAAAGCTATTTTGAAAACTTTCCAACGAGTCGCATGGCCGAATTCGTTCGTTTTTTACAACAAGAAGATAAGTTGGAATCCTTTATTCGAATCGTGGGAGAGCCCAATAGCTTATTTTTAAAAGAACTCCTTTCTTATGAAAAGCCATTAGACGATCTCACCCCGGATTTGATAAACACCGATATTATTGAAAAGGAAGAGCCGGTTTCTTTTCAACAGCGCAGGAGAGAAGATGTAGCACCAATAAAAAAAGAAGATGTTCAATTATCGCTTGCTAAAATTGAAGACAAAATTAAAGTTGAACAGAAAGTAGAAGAGTTAAAACCATCCCTAGAACCTGCTGAGGAAATCATAGAACCTGTTTATTTTGATTTTACAGATGAACAAAAACTAAAGCTCATTTATAAAAAGAATATATATGCTTCGTTGCAAAATATTGATGCCTTTATCAACGAGCCTTTCGCTAAAGAAATTTTGTTATATGCCGCAGAAATAGAACCGGATGAGGTGTTTAAAAGGGCAGAAAAATTTAAGTCAAAATATTTTATGCAAGAAGTGTTGGAAATGGCTGCGCTGCAAGCGCCAGTTTCTGCAAAAAAATATTTGGTAAATCCGTATCATTTAGTTACGTTTTTTCTTGCCAAAAGCGAAAATCCATTTATCAGAAAGATGATAGAAATCAATATGGCTACAGGTTTTAAATCAAAACCGTATCTATTGATTAATCAACTTACGAGCAATGAAATGTCTATTGAAACAGCTTTGGCCATTTGTAATAATCAAGATAGATTGTTTAAAGAGTTGGTTAAGTTAGTTGCAAAGAAAAACTATGTAGGGCGCAACAGTATTGAAAAGGAGTTTTCATATTACGCTTTACGCTTTATACGCGATATCAACGATAAGGTAGCTCAACCCGATAACATTCGGTTTGCAGCATTAGATAATCTGAGTAAAGATGAGCTATACTGTGCAACGGTTTATGGTCGAGAAGAAGTGTTCAACAGCACATTTCTTGGAATTTTTGCCCGTTTCGAAAGTTCGCTTCAACCCATGGACGACATCGCCTTTCAACGTTTTTTAGCCTTACCTAAATTGAGAACCTTTGTTGCGCTGTGTGCAACAAACTACAAGTTGTCCAAGCTTCTTTCTTACTTTTCAACAAGCCAGCGAGAAATTCTTTTGCGACAATTTGTTTCGCAACTAGATGAAAGCGATAATTCTTTCGATGATGCCGTAATGGTTTCTGAAACTATTGCCAATACCAACAGCGAAGAAATTTTGTCGGCCATAGAAAAAAACATAAAACAACAATACACAACTTGTGATTCTTTGAACGACTCGAAGTGTATGGCTATTTATGGAATCTTGGCGGGACTCTGTAAAGACAAAGCGGTTTACGACAAAAAGTGGTTTTACACCATGTCAAAAAAATACCAAGCATCTGCTTTGGCTACGCTTCAGTTTAAAAGCATGGATAATGATGAAAAGATTATCGAGCGCATGTATTTCTATGACGATCCGGACGGTCGCGATTCGTATATGAGTTTTTTATCTTCTTTCCGAAGTTCTACAAACTGGAAACTGGAAGAATACTACAGTTATGTTAGGGTAACCAGTACAGTTGGTAAAAGCATTGAAATATTTGCCAATAAGCCGTCCTACGAAGAGAGCGGGGAACAAAACATCAATAAGATTTTTGCTGAGGGCGGCTATAAACCTGCTATTATTATTCATCGAGGCCATAGCTTTCATACCGAAAAAACATTAGAGAAAATTCCTGCTTCTGCTAAGCTGGTTTTTATTGGTTCCTGTGGTGGATTCTACAAAGCATCAATAGCCATCAAGAACGCTCCCGATGCACATATCATTGCAACACGTCAAATCGGAACACAACACATTAACGACCCAATTATTTTTTCTATTAACGAAGCTTTTCGTCAGCGACAAGATATACAATGGCCTACTTTTTGGGAGAAATTAAAATTACAGCTCGGGAATTACTCGTTATTCTACGATTATGTTCCTCCGCATAAAAACATAGAATCGCTATTTCAACGGGCTTATTATAAAACATTTGGATTATAGAACTATGAAAAAAGCATTAACCATCTTTTGTTTGCTCTTTGCCTTGTCGCAAACCAGTTATGCACAGAAGGAAAACGACCCTATCTTTTACCTCATAAAGGAAAAAAACCGAATCGACAAGCTCGATGGCAAACTTGATGGACGCCTGAAACTGGCGGATTCTTCACGAACGGCACTGGCAAATAAAATCTATTTTACAACAGTCGATTCTATTTGGCGTTTGATGTTGAAGGTAGATGTTAATGAAGGGCAACGCGATTCGATAGCTTACTACTTATACTATACTTTAACACGTGTAAGGAATCTGAATGTAAACGCCCTAGATAAAGACAATCGAGAGATTACGAATATCCTTCACATTTTGGACGGCATTTATAAAAACGATTTGTTTAGCGCTCTTAAAACGAACATTTTGATTTCGATTAAGCAGGTTTCTTTGTATAGTTTCCGACCCGAAACAGAACCCTTTTTATTGTATGCCGCTACAAATTATCCGGAGGAAGTGGTTGAAAACTATCATCAGTATTGGGACCGACCGTATAGAAATAAAATTGTGGAGCGCGTGGGTAAAGTTGCACCAAACGAAATGAAAAAGTATGTATTAGAGGGCAACCCCATCAACAAGATATTTAAAGAAAGTAAAGACCCCGCAGTACAACAGATTCTGAAAATAACCGAAAATCTTGGCAAACGGACCCAAGCCTATGTTTTGATGGACCCCATCGTGAGAGGTGAAATGACATTGGCTTCAGCAGATTTCACTACACAGAAGCCGGTAACCTTTCTAAAAAAAATGATTCAGATTCGTATGCAGAAAGATCCTATTGGGGAATTCTCTTTAGAAAAGGAATTGGAAATTCAATCGCTGAAATTTGTTAGAAATTTGAACGAATTGCACAACGAGCCGGATAGCAAACGATTTGCATCGATCGACAATTTTACGCCTGAGCAACTGTATACGCTCATTGTTTATAGCGAGGAAGAAGTGTTTACCTCTTCGTTTAACGGACTGCTGAAACGATTTCTCGCTAAAATGGGAAAAACAAATGGACTCACCTTTTTGAAGTCGGTAGGTATGAATCGCTATAGAACGTTTATAAAACAATGCGCTTCTTTTGGAAAGCTGAATGAGTTTATGGCGACTATGACTGTAGACGACCAAAAGGCTTTATTGAAAATGTTCGTTTGCGGTTTGGATGATGCAAACACAAGTATTGATCAAGCCGTGGAAGTTGCCGATACCTATACCGGAATCAGCGATGAAACACTTCTGACCTTTATTCGCAAAAATATTCGGGAAGAGTATAAGCGTTCACAACAAACCAAATCGCGCGAAGGAATGGCTATTTATGGATTACTAACTAGTCTTTTCAATAGCGGACGAGAATTCAATGAAGACTGGTACGAGAACATTTCTGAGAAATACGGTATTCCGGATATCACCATGCTGAAAAACGCCACGCTATTCCAACAAAATAAGGAGTCGGTTTGGCATATGTATTTCTATGATGATGAAGACGGAGGCGCTTCATTTAAGTCGTTCATGAACACTTTTGCCGATAAGAATTGGGCTGTAAAAGAAGAAGACTCCTTGCATGTGGTTATTCGCTCTGTGAATGGATTGCCTGTTGTGATTTATGCCAATAAGCCAAAAGCAGAATATGAAGGACAAGCGTATCTTGAGCGAATATTAGATAGCGCAGGCATTCAGCCGGATGTATTGATTCACCGCGGACATAGTTATTATGCTTCGAAAACGATTGAAAAAATTAAGCCATCCGCGAAACTCTTTGTATTAGGCTCTTGTGGTGGATATCACAATCTTTCCGGAGTGATTCAACGTGCCCCGGAAGCACATATTATTTCATCGAAACAAATTGGTGTGCAGGGCGTGAATAATCCTATGCTGAAACGTATTGCAGATGCTGTACGTGAAGGTAGAGACGTTGAGTGGGCACAAATTTGGACAGAACTCGATAAGCAATTGAAAGGTTCAGAATCTTACATTCGATTTGTGGATTACATTCCTCCACACAAAAATGTTGGCGCTGTATTCATTCGCTCTTATATGAAGTTAACTGGTGCGATTCAATAAATATACATATGCAACATTTCACATTAGAACAGCTGAATGCCGCTGAGGTCAAAGTAAAAAGTGGGGCAGATTTTCCCAACTACATGAAAGAGCTTATCGAAAAGGGTGTGCTTCGTTTGGAAACCTTTGTAGTAGAGGGCAACACGGTTTTTCATGGATATGGAAGCTATTTCGTAACCGCTGCTTCAAAGTATCCGCCACTGGTTATTGCGGAAACGCATAATGCTCAACAGTTTCAAGCTGATTTGAAGCGACATCAACGCGGAGAAACCGACTTTTTTACTTTCTGTGTTGATTGTGCAAAGACGGGTGTTAATAAATGGATAATTGATGTTGCCGAAAAAACCTGTACTTATTTTGACCTTTCCGGTGAGGCTGTTTTAGTAGAAAGCATTCCTCTATAGGTTTGCGTTAGGAAGCCAATTTTATCTACCTCTCCGCTCTTGCATAGCTTTCATCAACTCTCGCTTGAAGTTTTCTTCAACTTGCATAAGCAGGTTCAACTTTTCTTTGCCGATAGCTTGCTCGAATTGAGGTTTAAATCGTTTCTTCAAATCCAATTTCTTTTGTTCAAACTCTAACTGTTGATCGGCAGTAAGTGGAGTGCCGTCTTTATCATCGGCCTTAAAATTCTTACGAAGTGTTTTCATATCCCCACGATATGCATTGTATACCGGCCAAAATCGCTGTGCCTCTTCAGGTGTAAGCTTTAGATGTTCCGTGATATAGGCGATACGGAAAGACTCTACGCGTTCGTGACGACCTTTATCTTGTGGTTGTTGAGCTGTTGCAGAAAGCGCAAGGCTTAAAAGCAAGATGTTGATTAGCGTTTTCATGTTATATTTTTTCGTTGTTAAGTTCACTATTGTAATAGGCGTTTAATTCTTCTTCATTCAGCGTTGAATTTTCGAGTATGCTTTTGTTGTCGATAGTCTCCCAATCTTTTGTCAATATTGCTTCATCAAACTCGTCATTGTTTTCGACTATGTAGGCTTGAATTTCACTATTGGTGAGCTGTTGAGCACTTGCAATGGTTGTATAATCTTGTGTTGAATTGTTCGACAAGAAGAGCGTTCCACAAAATACTAACGCACAAAAAGCTGCAAAACCCATCGCGAAACTTGGTCTGAAAAGCAAATCGAGCAACCGATCCAAAGCATTTGTTTTTTCCGTCACTTGCTTTTTAGTAGTTGATGATTGGCTTTGAATTTGTTTCCAAGTTTTTGCTTGCACTTGTGCAAAGAAAGCATCAGAGACAACGGCCTCTTTATTCTTTTCAAGAGAAGCTAATAACGGAGCAACAGGCTGTAATTCTTTTTGCTTTTCTGCTGCACGAATAGTGCTCATCACGTTTTCGTTCATGGCAGAAAAGAAAGCAGCCGGAACCGCATCGTTCTCACGTTTTTCAACATTGGCTAAAACAGGAGCAATGTGTTTTAATTCTTCTCGTATGGTATTCTCTGTTCTCATTTTCGTGTCGTTATGACTATTCAAAACGCAAAAGGTTTAATCACTTGCAAATTATTCTTCACGCAAAAGCGCAGCTTCTATCTTTTGTGCTGCATGAAAATAGGAGGCTTTCAATGCGCCAACAGAGGTTTGTAGCACCTCGCTCATTTGTTCATAAGGCATTTCATCGTAGTAACGGAGGTTGAAAACAATGCGCTGTTTTTCCGGTAACGCTGCAATGGCTTTCTCTAACTTCGCCTGAATTTTATCGCCATCAATATCGGCTCCACTGCTTTGTACATAGTTTTGTGGCGCAGAAGAATTGCCATCTTCGTCATTATCTAGGCCAAAGCCACCCTCAAAAGAAATAGAAGAATGTTTCTTCTCCTTATTCAAGAAATTGATGCTTTCGTTTGTGGCGATTCTGTATAACCACGAAAACAACTGCGATTCAGCACGAAAGTTGTCTAAGCCCTGCCACGCTTTAATAAATGTATTTTGAAGTACATCGCCTGTATGGTCGTGGTTATTCACGATTCTTCGAATATGCCAATACAGTTTTTGCTGATATTTTTCCATCAACAAATTAAACGCGCGCTCACGAGCTCCATTGTGAAAGAGTTCTAATAAAGCACTATCGGTCATATCTTCTATTTTCGGTTCAACACTTTTTTCGCAGCTTGGTACACGTTTACTGTTTCCAATCCGTATTTAGCCAGCAATTGATCGGGTGTGCCACTTTCGCCAAACGAATCGTTTACGGCCACAAATTCAGTAGGTGTTGGTTTTGCTTTCGCCAAACAAGTAGCGATGGTACTTCCCAAACCGCCAATCACGTTATGCTCTTCGCAAACAACAGCACATCCGGTTTTGCTTACTGAGCGTATGACCGCCTCTTCGTCTAAAGGTTTAATGGTGTGTATATTGATGAGTTCAACGGAGACACCTTCGGCTTCCAACTGACGAGCCGCCTCCAAACTTTTCCAAACCAAATGTCCGGTAGCAAAGATGGTAACGTCTGTTCCTTCGTTCATTAAAACGGCTTTTCCAATCTCGAAGGTTTGATTTTCGGGAGTAAAATTAGGCCATTTCGGACGACCGAAACGTAAATAAGCAGGACCAACATGTTCGCCCAACGCCAATGTTGCGGCTTTGGTTTGATTAAAATCACATGGATTAATCACTGTCATTCCCGGTAGCATTTGCATTAAACCAATATCTTCCAAAATTTGATGTGTTGCGCCATCTTCACCAAGGGTAAGTCCGGCATGCGATGCAGCAATTTTTACGTTTTTGCCCGAATACGCTACCGACTGGCGAATTTGATCGTACACACGTCCCGTAGCAAAGTTGGCAAAGGTGGTTGCGAAAGGAATTTTTCCGCCAATGGTCATACCTGCAGCCACCGAAATCATATTCGCTTCGGCAATACCGCACTGTACAAAGCGTTCAGGGAATTCTTTTACAAAATCATCTAACTTTAACGAACCGAGTAAATCGGCACATAGTGCCACCACATTCGGATTATTTCTGCCCAACTCCAACATACCAACGCCAAATCCTGATCGTGTGTCTTTTCCGCCTTGGTCGGTGTAATCTTGTAACGCCATGTTCTTTTATTTTTTGATGATTGATTTATTGTTCAATGCTCCAGGAAGTTTCGTCTTTACCGTCTTTCACTTTAATATTCAACTCGTTTAGCGCATCTCTGATTTTATCGGAGCTCGCGAAATCTTTATTCGCCCGCACTTGCTTTCGCAATTCCAAAATTAAATTCATTAAGCCTTCGGTTACATTGTTGTCTTGTTCTTCTTCTTTATCCAAACCAAGAATATCTCTGAAGAACACGGTAAACGAGCTTTTCAGCAATTCATAGGTTTCAGCATCTAATGTTCCAATCGACAAAACGCCCTCTTTGTAAGCATTGATTTTTTTGCTCATATCGAACAGCACAGCTATAGACTCTGCCGTATTGAAATCGTCATTGATATTGGCGTAAATAGCCTCACATAGTTGCTTCACATCGAGTATTTCTTGTGCATTAACGGAGCCGGCTTTGTACTCTAGTTTCGGCAATGTTTTATAGCTGTTCAACAAACGAGCAAAACCTTTTTCAGCTGCTTGTAATGCAGCATTTGAAAAGTCGAGCGTAGAACGATAATGACTTTGTAACATAAAGAACCTTACCGACATTGGGCTGTAAGCCTTCTCCAATAATGGATGCGCACCGCTGAATAGCTCTTTCGGCAGAAAAGAATTGTCTAGAGACTTACTCATTTTTGTACCGTTCACAGTAAGCATGTTGGAATGCATCCAATAACGAACCGGTGTAACCCCGTCTGCGCCTACGCTCTGACAGCACAGCTATAGACTCTGCCGTATTGAAATCGTCATTGATATTGGCGTAAATAGCCTCACATAGTTGCTTCACATCGAGTATTTCTTGTGCATTAACGGAGCCGGCTTTGTACTCTAGTTTCGGCAATGTTTTATAGCTGTTCAACAAACGAGCAAAACCTTTTTCAGCTGCTTGTAATGCAGCATTTGAAAAGTCGAGCGTAGAACGATAATGACTTTGTAACATAAAGAACCTTACCGACATTGGGCTGTAAGCCTTCTCCAATAATGGATGCGCACCGCTGAATAGCTCTTTCGGCAGAAAAGAATTGTCTAGAGACTTACTCATTTTTGTACCGTTCACAGTAAGCATGTTGGAATGCATCCAATAACGAACCGGTGTAACCCCGTCTGCGCCTACGCTCTGCGCAATCTCACACTCGTGATGCGGGAATTTCAAATCGAAACCGCCTCCATGTATATCAAATTGTTTGCCTAAATATTTTGTTCCCATGGCCGAGCACTCAAGGTGCCAACCCGGACAGCCTTCACCCCATGGCGAATCCCATTTTTGCAAAGCTGCTTCAGGTGTTTTAATCCAAAGTGCAAAGTCGTACGAATTGCGTTTATCGCTGGTGCCACTTAAATCGCGCGTCACCTCTAAAAGGTCGTCAACATTACGTCCGCTCAACTTACCGTACTCGTGTTTCTCCATGAATTTTTTCACATCGAAATACACTGAACCGTTTGATTCGTAACCGTAACCATTCGCAATAATGCGTTTCACCATTTGAATTTGCTCCACAATATGTCCGGTAGCTGTTGGCTCTATGCTTGGCGGGGTAAGATTAAAAATGGTACAAACTTCATGAAAAGAGTTCGTGTATTTTTGCACAATCTCCATGGGTTCCAGTTGTTCTAACTTTGCTCTTTTCTCGATTTTGTCTTCACCCGCATCGGCATCATCGGTAAGGTGACCCGCATCCGTAATGTTGCGCACATAGCGCACTTTGTAGCCTAGGTGGGTAAGATAGCGTTGCACGATATCGAACGTGAGAAAGGTGCGCAGATTGCCTAAATGCACTTCGTTATACACAGTAGGACCACAAGAATAAAGCCCCACTAAAGGCGGATTTATGGCTTCAAACTTTTCTTTTTGTCGGCTGAGTGTATTAAAAATGTGTAGGGCTGTTTCCGGCATCGTTGTCGTTTATAAGGCTGAAAAATGTTGTGGGACAATGATACTAAAAAAGCGAAAAAGATAGGCGGAAAAGGGGGGCGAAATCAAGAACCTTTTTATAAAAGGTACCATTGGAAAAAACAATAGCTCTTTGTCCAACTTAAACAAAGAGCTATTATAAATTAGAGACAATTGTTTTCGAGTAACAAGCCTAACTTGCAGTATAATTTACTTGTTTAATAATTTTTGCTTTTGTGTGTCATATTCTTCTTTTGTAAGAACACCACTATCAAGTAATTCTTTCAGCTTTTTAAGTTCGTCAGCAAGGCTAGATTGATTTTGTTGAATAATGACAGGTTTGTCGGCTTGTTCTTTTTTTAGTTTTGATGCGGGAGTGATTAACTCACCGCTTTGAATTGCAGTCTCAACATTTATTCCGCTATTACCCGCAGGGTATCTAAAACCAAAGTATGTAGTGTATCCAATTTTATCACTTCCGCTTTTTTGTATTTTATCAATTATTGCAAATTTGCCATTAAGACTAGAATTGTATGGTAGAGACTGAGAATTAAAAAAATTGGGGAGTAAGTAAACATAATTAAAATTGCCATTAGGATTTGAACCGCGACCAAATCGTAGGGTATCACCAACAGTGTATACGGTACCATCTTCACAGGTATAGGTAATAATTTCTTCTTTCCCTTTTTTTTGTGAAAACGTAGCAGAGAATGCCAAAAGCATTCCTAGGAATAAAATTGATTTCTTCATTGTTTATTGTTTTGGGTTTGTTTACTAATTAAAAGAAAATTCCGATTTCCAAGAACTTGAAAAGTTTTTTTCAATGGTCTTAAAAGCCTCAAAGATAGCTCCAGCCCAATAATTTCTGAGACCACTACCTCTTGGATTAACTTCAAGCTTTTTAAGTAAAACTATTTCTTTTGTTTCCATGTTAATTACTACAAAATCAACAAAAGCTTTTGTAATGTCTTTATTAAAACTTTCTATCAGAAAAAAAACACCCAACCCTTTGTTTGTTGGCAGATTGAATGTTTTTACGTGCTTTAATATCTCTTCTTTAGTATAATTTGGTGTTTTGTAACCAGAAATAGAGTCTATGTTTGCTGCATAATTCAATTTCATTATATTTTCAATGTTTGAAACAATGTTTTTGTTGTTTGCTAAAGCTTTAATATTGTATTTATCGAATTCGCCCGAAACCAAATTATTCCATGCCTTAAAATAAGCATTTTTGGTTGCTGGGTTTCCATTGGTACCTAGTGCTTCAGAAAAATCTCCAATTAAAACAACCTTTGAAAAATCCATACCTAAATAGGTAATATATCTATAATTAGGGTTGTAAAGGTTTTGAACATCTTGAGATGCTTGAGTTTGAGCAAACAAACTCAATGATGTTAAAAAAGAAAAAAACAAGCTAAATGGCTTAATCATAAATAAATGTGGTATAGGGTTTCAACTCCTTAAAGTTACTTGAGCTAATGTAAAAAAACAAGTTTTCGATTTTCTTTTTTTGTTACTCAACAAAAACATCTGCTCATCAGCCAAATAGACATTGTGTTTTTGTTTAATGCGTTTCTATCGCAACAAAATATTCTCCGCCACAAAACTATTGTAGTCCGGAATGGCAAACGAAGCATCAATTTTTTGCAGGGAATCAATGGCATTGCGAAGGCCTTGTTTACGGAGCGAAAAGCTGGTATTCCAAATGGTTTGCGAAAGCCATGTTCTTACTTCGGCTTCGGTGAGGTGAAAACGCTTTTGCAATTCTGTCGCGGCTTTCGGGTCTTTAACGAAGTCTATACAGAAGTTGTTCATGATGGCTAAAACAGTATGAATCGATTCTCCTTTTTCTGCCAGAATACTTTTGTTGGCGGTGACTAAAAAACTCGACCATGGTGCAGAAAACTCGCCAATCATCTTCAATTCGCCCGATTCAACATGCGCTTTGGTGGTATATTTTTCCCAGTAGAACAAATCGGTTTCGTTGTTCACTAAAGAATGAACTGCGCCTTGCAAACTTTTGATTTCAACCAATTCATAATCGGTGATGGATTCGCCACGTTGCTCGGCATGGATCAAAGCCATGAGGTGCGAACCGGAGCCGGGTCTGCTGATAGCAATTTTTTTAGCTGATTCGTCATACACCGATTTAATACCGGAATGTGACCCCGTAAAAATGCCCCACACCAAAGGCGAAGAGATATATTCCTTCACCACCACAGCCTGTAAGCCTTTGGATACGGCCGATAGGAATCCTTCAGTGAGCAGAATCGCTAAATCGAGTTCGTTGTTTTTCAGTGCAGCCACCATTTCACCTGTACCTCCGGCATAGTAGTTCCAGTCTACATGAATATTGTGCTTTTCGAACAGTTGTTGTTCAATAGCTAATTGCCAAGGTAGGTTGAAATGTTCGGGAACACCGCCAATTTTAATGGTTACCACAGCGGTTATTTATCTTTCTTTTCTTTGAACAACTCTTTCTCTTCTACCACCTGCACTAAATCGCCATTTTTCAATGTTTTTGAAATCAACTTAAATGGTGCCTTGATCACTTCTTTGCCGGCTGTTAGTCCGCTTGTAATTTCAATGTGCGAAGCATCCTGAATTCCCGATGTAACCACAACAGCAGTAGCCTTGCCGTTCTCGACCACAAACACTACTTCTTTCATGTTTTTGTGTTCCTTCGCATCAAAATTATCGTCTTTTTTGTACGAAGCAGTTTCCTTGTTTTTCAATTCGCTTTCTTCACGCGTGGTTACTGCTTGAATAGGCACAGAAAGCACATCTCCCTTCGATTGTGTTTTGATGTCAACGGTAGCCGACATGCCCGGACGGAACGGATACGCTTGTCCATATTCGGGATGAATCAATTCGGCATACGACTCTTTCAATAATTTCACCTTTACCGAAAAATTAATGGCTTGCGAAGTGCTCACAATACCGGTGCTTGTAGCCGATGAATAGGCGATTTGTGTTACTACCCCTCTAAATTTTTTGGCGCGATAAGCATCTACTTCTACAACAGCTGTGTCGCCAATTTTCACGCGCAACACATCGTTTTCGTTCACATCAACTTCTGCTCGCATATTATTCAAATCGGCAATGCGAATCAATTCAGTTCCGGCCATTTGTGCTGTACCTACAACACGCTCACCCAATTTCACGTTCAACAATGAAACAATACCGCTGATAGGCGCATAGATTCTGGTTTTGCCCAAATTATCACCGGCTAATTTGCGTTGCGCTTCCGAAGATTTTACGGAAAATTGAGAAGCGTTATATTGTTCACGACTGGTCTCGAAAGCCGCCTGAGCAGTACGAAGACTCATTTTTGCCTGATCGAATTCTTGGTCTGAAATAATTTTTTCGTTGTATAGTTGTTTTTGACGTTCAAAGTTACGCTGTGCTTGCTCGAACTGTGTTTGTTGGTTTTTCAATGTGGCTTCTGCACTCAACAAATTAGCTTTTACTTGACTTACATTCGCAGAGGCTTGGCTGGCTTGCGCTTCATAAATGGAAGGGTTGATTTCTACCAATAAGTCGCCCTTTTTCACGCTATCGCCTTCTTTGACATACAAGCCAATGATTTCGCCCGAAACCTCAGAAGATAACTTCACTTCTGTTTCCGGATTAATTTTTCCGCTGGCTGTTACCGTTTCAACAATAGCGCGCTTTTCGGATTTCTCTACAGCCACTTGTTGTAGATCTCCTTTGCCGAACCAGTTTTTTTGTTTTCCTATTACAGCGATAACGAGTAATAGCATTACAATACCGAGTAAAACACCTATCAACGTTTTATTTTTCATTAGTTCATCTGATTTTATTGTAAACTGATTGGTTTTCCAAGATAGAAATCCAAAATTTTTAAATCCAATACGTAAGTATATTTCGCTTGTATGAGCTGTGATTCCGCGCGTAACAAGTTTGTTCTGGCTTGTTGCAACTCAAAGGTATTCGCTAACCCAACATCAAAACGTTTCTGATAAACATCAAAAGATTTTCGTGCTGCCGCAGCTGATTTATCGTTAGCAACATACGATTCTTGTGCCGCTTTTGCATTGTTGTAGGCCTGCTGTATATCTTGTCTTAATCTGTTTTTTTGATTGTCTAGTTCGAGTGTTCGAATCTGTTGTTGGATTTTGGAATTCGCGATATTGTTCATACGCGACCAACCGGCTAAGATGGGCAACGAAAAATTAAAACCAACCACTTTACTAAAGTTGTTTTTAAACTGATCGTTAAAGCCTACGGGTTCAGTTACATATGGCACAACGGATACCACACGAGTTGCTTTATTAAAATAGTTATCGCTCATACTGAAATTAGCGCTGATAGTAGGACTCAACGAACCTAGCGCAATTTTTTTTGCAAAAATTGCACTTGCTACCTTTGCTTGTGCACTTTGAATAGAGGGTTGATTATAAACGGCCGTTTTATAAATCTCAGAAGCGTTAAGTGTTTCGAAGTTAACAGCCATGTTTTCAGTAACGGATGGAAATTCGATGTCAAAGTCAACAGAGTCGTTGAGCTGCAAGGCCAATTTTAATTGCAAAAGCGAAAGGGTGACATTGTTCTTCGCTTGAATCATGGATGCTTTGTCGCGGGCTAGTTGTGCCACAAACTCATACAAGCCACTTTCTGCAAGCGTTCCCGACTTTGATTGCGATTTTGCTCTAGACAATTGTATATCTGAAATATCAATTTGTTTTTCGGTTGTTTTCAGTAGTTCTTTATTTAAAAGAATCTGCAAAAAATAGTTTGTGAGTTGAAGTACCGTGTTATTAATAGAATTTTCTTTGTCAAATTTTGCAGCCTCTTGTTCAGCTTTATTTCTGTAAATGGTATTTATTTTTTGAAAACCGTTGATGAGTGTTAGGCTGGCATTTAAGTTGGTTGTTAGCGACTGCGAATTGCTATTGACATAAGAATAGGTTGTGGGGTCAATAGAGTTTCCAAACGAAAAATTATAATTCGCGCCACTGTTTATAGTTGGCAATAAGTTCAAGCCACTTTGAAGGGTATTGTTAGCCGCAATTTTTTCGTATAACTCGGCTTGTTTGATTTGAATATTGTTTTGCACGGCATATTCAATACACGATTGTAATGTCCACTTTTTTTGAGCATACGAAAATGTTGAGGCGGAGAGTAACAGAAAAAGCAATCCAATGTGTTTCACAAAATAAAATTGAGTTGCAAAAGTAGGAGAAATAAATTGCGGGGAAACACACTGCGCATTATTTCTGAAAAATTAAAGATATAAGGCTTTGTTGATGCGTTCAATTTGTGCTTGGTGGTGTTTAAAGTGGATGTTGCATAGCTTTACCCACTCTGCACAGTTTAGGTAACCAAGGAACGGGTGTTTCGTTTTTAAGAGAGGGTCAGATTGCGGAATTTTTTGTATGAACTCACTTGCCAGTGTTTTTACCTCCGTAAGTTTTTGCACGAGTTGCTCTTTGGATTCGGGTTGGCGGGGCTGAACGGCAACCTTATCGGGCATTTTAATTTTAACGGTAGGCATTTTTTCAAAGAGGAAAATAGGATAAGCTATTAATTTTTTTGATTTTCCTTTCACCGCTGTTTCGCCACTCAAACAAAGCGCTGCATTTTTAAAGAAAAAGCCTTTAGAAGCCATCCAAACATGGATGTACACTTGGCCGATAGACCAACTGTTTTCATCCGGCTGTTGTACGAGTTGGTCTAATGAATATTTGTCGAGCAACCGAATATAGGCGTCTATAACTTGGTGCGTTTTTGTTTCCAGTGAATTGGATGACATATTTTAAATTAAAGGTTTATTTCCATTTGTTGGGAATGCCAACGATTTTGTGGGCCTCCTCCATTTTTTGATTGATTTGGCCGGTAAGAATATGCCAAAACATAACAAAATCAGAACCCAAGCTATATAGCGGATACACGAAAGTAGCCGGACGATTTTTTTCAAAAATAAAATGTCCGAACCAAGCAAACCCATATCCAAAGAAGGGAACAGCAAACAATAAGTTTCCGTTTTGTGTAATTATTCCACCAATAAAACTAGCGATGACAAAAAAAGTGCCTACAAAATGCAAATAATGGTTTATTGGCCGGCCGTGCTCCGTTAAGTAATACGGATAAAACTCTGAAAATGAGGAGTAAACTTTACCGGTTTCCATAGATAATGAATTTGAAATAAAGATAATCAATTCAGTTCAATGGCAAAACCCTAGTAAATTCTTGACTTGTATTGCATAAAATAATAAGTTTGCATGGTTTATGAAAAATAGAAATGGGTTTTTTTGGGTATTAATCGCATTGATGGGCATGAACTCCTGTAAGTTGTTTTACCCGAATCAGATGTTTAAGCAAAAAGACTATCAATATTTTGAGTTTGCGCATAAAAAAATGGAAGAATATTTGATTGAACCCGGGGATCAATTATCGCTTCAGGTATACTCGCGCGATGGATTTAAGCTTATTGATGTTTTAGGAGGAGGCGTTTCTGGGGGATCAACAAACTCGGGAACGCAAAGCAGTAGCGCTACTGGAATGTCGTCAACAAATGTTAGTAATACTACAAATACTAATCAAGTGACCTACTTGGTAGATAATGAGGGTTTCGCCAAACTACCCATATTGGGCGATTACTACGTAAAGGGCTATTCGCACCTTCAATTGGAAAAAGAGTTAGCGCAAAAATACGCATCCCTTTTTGTTGACCCATATGTAGTGATTAAAGTAACAAATAGGAGGGTCTTTGTTTTTAAAGGCGGTACAGCATCAGTAATTCCGCTTAACGAGTCTCCAACCTCTCTGATAGAGGTTTTGGCCCGATCAGGGGGGCTAGACAGGTCGCTTAAGGCGTTTAAAATCAAGATAATAAGAGGCGATGTAAAAAACCCAGAGGTGCACTTAGTTGACCTTTCTACACTTGAAGGCTTAAGAACAGCTGAGTTAACAATGCAACCTAACGATATTGTTTATGTTGAAGATAGGAAACGAATTGTGCGAGACGCGTTCTTGGAGGCTGCACCGGTTTTTACAGCAGTAACCACTGTGCTTAGTTTTATACTATTAATAAGGACTATTGGAAAATAATCAAAACAGTTTTGATCTACAGCAAGAAGAGGATAGGCTGAGTAACCCATTGAAGGAGTTCAATGTGGGTTTGTTTGTGTATGTACTCAACAAAAGTATTTTATGGATAATTGTACTTACCATCATTACAATTATAATTTCCTTAGTGTATTTGCGATATGCCCCTAAAATATATGAATCTAATGCTACGATGCTCTTTTCAACAGAGAAAAAAGCACAGATTTTAGGGGTTGAAAAAATCGCTATTGAACAAGACAATGCAGCTATTAATAGAGAGATTCAGCTTTTTAAATCGAAATTACTCGTAGAAAGAATTGTAGATAGTTTGCCTTTGCAAATGGCCTATTTTAAAGAAGGAAAAACAAAGTTTATTTCTGAAGAGCTATATAACTCTTGCCCTTTTGAACTCACAATGGAAGTGAAAGATCAGGATATTCTTAGAGTCCCGATTTATATTAACATCATTGATGAAGAGAAATTCTCCATTAACCATATATATAAAGACGGAGAGTTTGAACGTATTTATAAGTTTGGCCAAGATATATATTCTCCGTCTTTTAAAGGAGTAGTACAGAAGAAGGTTAAAAAATTCCAGAAAGAGGATTTTAGGGGTGTATTTTATGTAAGGGTATACGATAAGTCGGTGGTTATTGCCGATGTTGTAAACAAGGTGTCTATAGAACCGTTGGATTTCAAAACAAAAAGTTTTAAGATCAGCTACAAAGACAAGAGTGCTATCAAAACGAGAGACATCACCAATATGATGGTTAAGGTATTTGTGGAGTATGATGTTGAGAAAAAACGTGAGGGTTTTGAGAATGTAATTTCCTTTTTGAACAATCAGATAAGTCAGTTTGAGGAAGGGAACACAGCTTTTGAAGATTCAATTTCGGCATTAAGAGCTCAATTCGGTTACATGGATAAAAACGAATTGCAATCGATGTCAACCGAAGTTTCTGCAACAAATAAGCTCATCCGTAGCCTTTCACAAGATATTGTTTCTATAAAAAGCTTTAGAAAACTCATAACAGACAATTCCTTTACAACAATTCCACTGATTTCAATCCGCACAGAAGATATTGATGTAAGTTCGTTGATAAATAGAGTTAATGCGTTAAAAAACGAGCGCAACTTAGTGCTTTTAGATGTAACCCCCGACCATCCAAAGGTTCGTTTACTCGACCAACAAATTCAAGACTTCACAACAGAACTTGGGAATAACCTTGATAATGCGCTGAACGTTCTTGACGGGCGACTTAAGCAACTCACTTCTGAAAGTGCCGAAAAATTGGCAAAAATTTATGGCTTACCTCAAGTGGAGTCAGACTTTAATCGCTTGAACAAAATAAAGGATTCAAAAGATAAGTTTTACCTAAACCTTATTGAACAGAGGGCCAATTATATGATTGCTAATGCCGGGGTTGTTTCCGATTATGTAATACTCCAGAATGCAATCACACCGAATTCGCCCATATCTCCTAGGGAAACAATGATAAAGTTAGCCGGAATTTTGTCGGGCATACTTTTGGGCTTGCTATTGGTTATTATACGTTATCTACTCCATAAAACGATTATATCTGTTCAAGAGGTGCAGTACAAGTCTAAGGCTCCTCTATTAGGCGTTATTCCAAGCTATGAGGAAAAACTCGTCCGTTCTCAAATTGTTGTAACAAAGGATCCAAAGTCTACTATTTCTGAAGCATATAGAGGGATACGTTCTAACCTCCAGTTTATGAATAATACACCCGGTCCTAAAGTTATTGCAACAACATCTACGATTCCCGGAGAGGGGAAAACGTTTACCGGGCTTAATCTGGCTGCTATTATCAGTCTATTAGACAAAAAAGTTATAATTGTCGATTGCGACTTACGTAAACCACGTATCAATAAAATCTTCGACTGCGATAACTCAATAGGCGTAAGTACGATTTTAAGTAATCAATCTACGGAAGATGAATGTGTCTATAGTTCCGGTATAAAAAACATCGATATTATTCCTTCAGGTCCCGTACCACCGAACCCTTCAGAGCTTATCTTATCTAAGCGAATGGACGAAATGGTAGCGTATTTAAAAACGAAGTATGACTACGTATTTATTGATACACCTCCGATTGGGTTGGTTACAGATTCTCTAGAGATTTTGCGTAAGGCAGATTTTCCGATATATGTTCTTCGTGCAGCCTACTCAAACCGAACCTTTATTATTAATGCTAACAAGTTGATAGAAGACAGTAAAATTGAAAAGCTGTCGGTTATCCTTAACGACTTTGGTCGAGGCGCTTCAAGTTATGGTTACTATTATGGTTCGGGTTCCGGCTATGGTTATGGCTACGGCTACGGTTATGGCTACAGCTATAATTATGGAAATCAAAAAGGGTATGGCTATTATGGAGGATCAGAGAAAAAGAAGCAATCGCTTATACAAAAAATATTCACTAAAATTTTTACAAAGGGATGATTTTCAATATTAAATATTGGCTTTTTTTCTTGACTTTGTTTTTCGCGATGGCCGTTTTTATTTCCTTTCTCATTAATTGGCTTTTTCTGCGCTTCTCTTTTAA
Organism: uncultured Chitinophagaceae bacterium; assembly: GCA_964398475.1. GTDB lineage: Bacteria > Bacteroidota > Bacteroidia > Chitinophagales > LD1 > CALAYL01. The sequence continues at coordinate 110,833 of CAYNMP010000008.1, forward strand.
TTTAGGCGTTAGAAACGAAAAAACGCTAGAGCAAGTAAGATGGGCATCTAACATAAAACCCTCAGTTGGTGGGTTTTCTTTTTTCATTGTTTTTTTGATTTCAAGTGCATTTATTGGCGCTATGCCGCGACAAACGGAATGGTTGTTCGACAAGCATATTATTGGTATAACGATTGCGTCAACACTTGGTTTTCTCATTGGCTTAGCTGATGATACCTACAACACAAACCCTCTGGTCAAATTTATTGGTCAATTAAGCTGTGCCTTCATCCTAATTGTTTGTGATGTTTATATTCATGTTACTGAGATTCCGGCTCTCGATTTTGCCTTTACCGCTTTTTGGGTTATTGGAATTATGAATTCCGTGAACATGTTAGACAACATGGACGGTATTACCGCTTCTACTTCAGCTACAATTATTATAGGGTTTATTGTTATTATTTTTTCTGACGGATCAATCAATCAGAATTTTTACTTAGTGATGATGATTGGCGTTTTCGGAAGTCTTTTAGGCTTTCTTTATTTTAATTGGAATCCGGCTAAAATATACATGGGGGATACCGGAAGTCAATTCTTAGGCGTCTTCTTAGCAGCTGGCGGAATTGTATATTTCTGGAAGTTTAAACAGCCAACTTCAGAACATTTTCAAATACAACAATTCATTATTCCTATGTTGTTTTTTACGGTTCCAATTATCGATACCTCAACAGTTACGATTAGACGCTTACTTAGAAAACAATCTCCTTTTGTTGGAGGGAAAGATCACATCACGCACCATTTGGCCTATTTGGGTATTAGCGACAGAAATGTAGCGATTATTCTTATTGTCACATCATTAGTCTCCATTGGTGTTGCACTGCCTCTTTTGTTCGATGTATTCGAATGGTCCATTCAAACTACACTTTATTATTTTGGATATTTTATCGTGTTGTTTCTGTTCTTTCAATGGCTCTATAATAAAGGACTTAAAAAGAAACTTGAACGGGACGCTGCAATGTAGTTTGAAATAACATAGGGACTAAAAACAGCAAAGCCTCCCGAAGGAAGCCTCACCGTTTTTCACCCCTGAAAAGAGTTGTAATAAATTTCGATTCTTTCGAATCATGAATCAAACGTATTTATTTTTTTTTATTTCCCAATCTTTTTTCCAACAACAAAAGGCTTTGGTTTTTAGATTGTGCAAAAACAATGTAACGATTTTCGCTTCGTAGCAAGTTTCCAAAACAGCTCAACAAAAAAATACGCCATGAGAGAAAATAGACTGTTTTTGCTGTTGCTTCTGCAGTCTGTGCTTGGTGCCATATTGTTCCTCCTCCTCAGCCTCCCACTTGTTTCAATTCTCTACCACCTACTATTTATCGCTATTTTTCACTATTTTCTATCGGTTACGTGGAATAGCATTCATTCGTTCTATTTACGTGTTGCTTTTCTATATAGCTATCAGTTAGGCGTTACATTATTTTATTTTATAATTTGTGTTGGACTTGTTTACTGGGGAGACATTCTTACCGTAAATATTCTCAAACCATATGTTCTAAACCTCACTGATTTTTGTGCTTCTGTTGCTATTTCGCCATATTCGGTTTATCTGTTCATACTTGTTTTTCTGCTCGTCAATTTTTTGTGGGTATTGTTGGTATGTAAACAAATACTTCCCCCTCCAAATACGAAAAGATCACGCTTTGCTGTTCTTTTGTTCTTCATTTTGCTGTTGTTTTGTTTACCTATAAAACGGTTTTTTCATTTTCGAAGTGAGCCTTTTTTAGTGTTTGCATTCGATAAAATGTGGGGAGCAGCCGATAACCCATTTTTCAATCCCTATCGAACAAAAGTGGCCGTTAACGATCAAAGGGTTGCCGCACATTATCCAAAACAGCTCAATAACAATCGAAATGTGATATTAATTGTGTGTGATGCACTTCGTGCCGACCATTTGCCGATGTATGGTTATTCGCGCAACACAACCCCTTTTCTAAGTCGATTATATGCCAGCGGAGAAATACAAAAAATCGAGAACTGTATTACCACATCAGCATCCACCATTTGTGGTATTCCAAGTCTAATGCAAAGTAAGGAATGGAAAAACTGTACCCACGATGGGTTTACATTGTTCAAGTTGTTCAAAAAGCAAGGCTATCAAACATCTGCTATTATTGCCGGAGCGCACAAAACATGGTATAATATTGCCGGAACCTATGCCCACGATTGCGATTATTATTTTGACGGCATGGATGCGCATAAACACTATTTCAAAGACGATCGGGTAGTGTTAGAAGGTATTGAAAACGGTCAGTTTAAGGAGGATAACAATTTCTTTTATTTGCACCTGCAGTCGCCACACGAAACAGCGCTTTTGCAAAATGAATTTGCCATATGGAAACCTTATGCGAAAACCGCAGGAAGTACAAACGACCGATTGTTGCGCTTAACGAATCTCTACGATAACAAAATTCTTCAAGCCGATTTTACAATTCAAAAAATATTTGAAGAGCTAAATCACAAAGGCATCTTAAAAAATGCGATGGTGATTATAACGGCCGATCATGGTGAAGGACTTGGAGAGCATGGTGTTGATGGTCATGTCGATTGGCTGTATCAAGCACAAACGCGAGTACCTTTACTCATTATCGATAATGAAAACAAGTACCCTTCCGAGAAATTCAGTCGCCAAATAGATATTGCACCAACCATTACTCAAGCACTGCATTTCACACTTCCTTCTTGTTGGCAAGGAATTTCGTTGCTCGATTCTACAAGGGTTCAATACTCATTTCATGAAACTGGAAAGGCGGGGTTAGAAACCAAACGACAACTATATGCAATCATTAACAACGAAGACTCGGTGATTTACAAATACATATTTTCAAAAGATTTTAAACAAGAAGAACTTTACGAATTGAAACACGACTCAACAGAGAATAATAATTTGGTGAATCAGGAAACCCAACGCATTAAACGGTTTAGGCTCTTTGTGTTGCAAAACTTTGCCCTACATTTTGATTTAGGCGATTAACGCCAGGAAATCTTCTTCGGTAATAATTTTTATGGAAGAAATGGCTTTTGCCTTAGTGAGTTTACTTCCAGCGCTTTCGCCAGCCACTAAATAGTTCAAATTGGCCGAAACGGCACTCAACAGTTTTCCGCCATTTTCTTCTACTAATTGCTTTGCACGATCACGACCGAATTGGGTTAACGTCCCCGTAAACAAAAAGGTTTGTCCGTTTAACTTATTGGATGCCGGAGCGTTCTCAGCCGGATTGTTCACCGTGTTCAGCCCAAGTTTTTCTAAATCGTGGAGCAAATGAATGTTTGCCTCGTTCGTAAAAAAATCGTGAATACTGTTCGCCACTTTCGGACCAATGCCTTCAATCGCCACTAAATCTTCTACCGTTTTTGTCGATAGCTCATGGATGGATAAGATGTGCCCCGCAATGTCTTTGGCTGTGCCGGTTCCAACATGTCGGATGCCTAAGGCTACTAACAATCGCCACAACGGACGTTTCTTCGATTGCTCGATTCCGTTCTTCAAATTCTCTATCGACTTTTCGCCCCAACCTTCCAAGGTGCGAATTTTTTCAAAGTCGAGCGCATAAATACCTTCAATGTTTTTCAGCAAGCCGTTGGTAATAAAATCGATTACAATTTGTCGGCCAAGTCCGTCAATATCCATGGCTTCTTTCGATACAAAGTGAATGATTCGTTCTTCCAGTTGAGCCGGACAATCCGCATTCTCGCAGCGCCAAACTACTTCTTCATTCGGACGAATTAATGGCGATTTACACGAAGGACAATTACTTGGAAAAACCAATGGTTGCTCGCTTCCGTTACGTAAATCAGGCACAACACCAACAATGTATGGAATCACCTCTCCGGCTCTTTCTACAATCAATGTATCGCCTAGCATAATCCCTTTTTCGCGAATCATATCTTCGTTGTGCAACGAAATAGAAGAGATAGTTACACCACTTAAATGCACCGGTTCAATTTTCGCTACGGGTGTAATGGCACCGGTTCGTCCCACCTGAAAATCGACACTCAATAATTTGGAATGCGCTTGCTTTGCCGGAAACTTATAGGCCACCGCCCATTTGGGGTGATGTGCTGTAGAACCGCATTGTTGCTGTTGTTTCAGGCTGTTCACCTTAATTACCATACCGTCTGTTTCAATTGGAAAGGTATAGCGCAATTCAATCCATTTTGCTAAAAAGGCTTCTGTTGCTTCGGTAGTTTTGCATACTGATACTTCTTGTATCGGACTCTTAAATCCGCATTCCGCAATCATTTTTATATTGTCGAAGTGATGCAGCAACGTGGTGCCGATTAAGTTTTGCCCTGCCTTATCTACAGCATAGCTGATATGGTACATGATGGCTTGCAAGCCTCGCTGTGCCACTTCTTTCGGATCTTTCATACGCAATGAACCGGAAGCGGTATTACGCGGATTTTGAAAAGCTTTTTCGCCTCGAGCTACACGCTCTTTGTTTTTTTGTTCGAACACGTCTTTTTGAATCACCACTTCGCCTCGCAATTCAATTTTATAAATCCCATATTTTGAAAAAGGAGCTGAGAGCGGAACAGAAGCAATAGCTTTTGCATTGTTTGTGATTTCTTCACCGGTTGTGCCATCGCCACGTGTAGCAGCACGAATCAACAAATCGTTTTCATATACTAAGGCAATACTTGCACCATCAAATTTAGGTTCAATGCAATATTCAACATCGCCATTCATCACCAACTCTTTCACCCGGTTTTCGAAAGTGGCTACTTCTTCAATGTTGTAGGTGTTCTCAAGTGAAAGCATCGACACCAAGTGATTTACAGGTTGAAAGTCTTCCGTTAATCCTTTCGCCACGCGCTGTGTAGGCGAATCGGGTGTAATCAAAGCCGGATTCTTTTCCTCCAGTGTTTTCAATGCCTTGAACAAAAAGTCGTAATCGGTGTCGGTGATTATGGGTTCGCTCAACACATAGTAACGCCAATCATGGTAACGCAACACACTGCGCAACTCCTCGGCTGTGGGCGGAAGAAAAGACGACAAAAGTGTGCCGGTGAGTTGTTGAAGGGCTGTTTGTTGTTGAGCGCTATACACGTTGCAAATTAATTTATTGAATGAATGCGTCTATCCGTTGTGCGAATTCGCGATCTTTTTCGGTTACGGTGTTTCCTGCACTGTGTGTGCGTAAGGTGATGCTCACGCGATTCCACACATTGCTCCATTCCGGATGATGATCGAGTTGTTCGGCAATAAGGGCTACACGCGTCATGAAGGCAAAGGCTTCAGCAAAATCCGCAAACACGAATGTTTTCGAAAGGGCATTATCGGTTGCTGTCCAAGAGGATGTGTTGCTCATGTTTTTATTTGAAACTCCAATCGTAGTTGTCTAAATTTTCCAAGCACAACTTCAGCAAATCGATGTTGGCGCGAATGTCGGCTTTGTTCGCCATTTCAATATGCGAATGGATATGTCGCGTTGGAATTGACACAGCACCGGCAATGGTTCCGTTGGTAGCCATACGCTGCATACCCGCTGTATCTGTACCTCCGGCCGGTAATATTTCGGCTTGCCATTTCACGTTGTGTTGGTTTGCTAAATCTTTCATGAAACGCACCATGCGATAGTCGCAAATACTACCACCATCCATAATTTTAATGCCCACACCTGCACCTAATTTGGTGACCATTTCTTCGGGCTTTGCACCCGGAGTGTCGAAGGCAATAGTAGTGTCGATACAAAAACTAAAATCTGGGCTAATATGATGTGCTGCCGTGTGTGCACCTCTTGTTCCTACTTCTTCTTGCACCGTGAACACACCATAAAAATCAAATGGAATTTCTTTGCCGTTCAGTTCTTTTAAGGTTTCGATTAATACAAAAACCGCCACGCGATTATCAATCGATTTGCAGTTTACACACTCGCCCAATTCGAGTAATTCGCTAAGACGAGTAATCGGAGTTCCAATTTCTACTACCTTTTCTACTTCCGATTTCGGCAAACCTAAGTCCACAAAATAATCGTGGATTTGAGCCGGTTTAGTGCGTTCTTCCGGACTCATGATGTGAATCGGTTTTGAGCCCATCACCCCAATCAAATCTTTGCTACCATGTACTACTACACGTTGTGCTGTTAATGTTTTCGGGTCGAAACCGCCAACAGTGTGTATTTTCAAAAAACCGTTATCGTCAATTTGTTTTACAATAAAACCAATTTCATCCATGTGAGCCGCTGCCATCACTTTTTTGGTGGAACTTTTGCCTTTTTTGAGGGCCACCAAATTCCCCATGTGATCGGTGTAGAGCGAGAGGTCGCAACCGCTCAATTCTTTTGTAATGAGTTCTCTTACTTTTTGCTCGAAACCCGATATGCCCGGCACTTCGCAACAGGCTTTCAGGAGATTTACGTTAATGGACATGCAGTTTTATTTTGAAAACAAACATAGCAAAAAGGGTATAATTCGGAATGGCTTGTTTGGGATGAGTGAAATAGGCTCATTCATTTTGCCGCAATTGCTAAAGAGGTAAAAAAAGCGACAAAAACCATCTTTCTAAATCAGCACTAACTTGTCTTTTTCAAAAACGATATTTACCTTTACTTAACGTTGGTAGGCGTTCTGTTTACCTTCACCCTATTACAAAACAATACACCCCGGATGCCGAAAAGGGAATCAAAGAGTAGGCAAAAAAACCATATCCTATGGCAAACAACCCCAAAGCCAACCTCAGTACAACTATGACTGAGGCACAAATCGCAGCCGTTAAAACTGCGTTAGAAACCATTCAAAACAACATGCCTTTTCTGCATCGGCTACCAGCTGCTGAACGAAATAAGTTGTATCCGATTGGTACTGAAACCAGAATTTTTACCGAAAACACAATTCATGTACTAGTGAATAATCCGGATGTACAACCGGAAGGGTTTAATGCCCCGGAAAAGCAAAAAGCAATGGCACTCTATCATCAATTGGAAGATTTGCGTATAGCCGTTAATTTATTAGCCAAACGAATAAGCAATACGCAATTATTAGTTGGAAGCGAAACCTATTTGGCCGCAGTAGAAGGCTATAGACATATAGAAAACATAGGTAAAATAGGGCTTTCGGATGTTGATGCTATTTACGACCTTCTACAGGCAAGTTATCGTTCGCAAGATGATTTAGAACTAGAGAATGCATCCGTTTTCGATGCATACTTAGGAACTTGGTGATGAGTGACTTTGAATAGGGCTTTCCGAAGGATGTGACTCCGAAAACAAATAAACTTTTGCTTGACTTTTGTTGAATGCAGCAGGATGCCGCGTGCGCGATAGCAGTGGAAATCCTTTGCCCGCTTCATAGCGGGACAAAGATTGGAACGAATAGCGCGTTAACACGCCTAAACCTTAAATCAGTAAATCTTAAATCAACAAACGTTATTCTACCTCTGTTACCTTTACCATATTGGCTCTCCCTTTCGAGGCAAGTGGCATGGAACCGATGTTTACGATGAGCTCGTGCTTTTCGATAAGTCCCTTTTCCTTTAGGATGCGGATTACATCTTTGATGGTAGAATCGGTACCCACAAATTTATCGTAGTAGAAAGCCTCTACGCCCCAACATAAGCTGAGGGAGTTGAGCAGTTCGCGGTTTTCGGTAAAAATGTAGATATTGGCTTTGGGGCGATAGCTCGACAACATAAAGCCGGTGTAGCCCGAGAACGTCATGCCCACAATGGCTTTAGCGCCTAGCTCACTGCTGAGGCGAGCAGCGTTGTAACAAATAGCATCGGAAATAAAGGTTTGCGAAAATTTATTCGGCTTTAAATCCTTATCGTAAATCATGCCGTTCGATTCCACGTTCAACAAAATCTTTTCCATGATTTGAATAACACGCACCGGATGTTTACCGGTAGAGGTTTCTCCACTCAGCATCACTGCATCGGCACCGTCTAACACCGCATTGGCTACGTCCGTAATTTCAGCACGTGTTGGGTTGGGCGATTCAATCATCGAATCCATCATTTGCGTAGCCACAATCACGGGCTTAGCTTTTAGGATACAGCGCTTAATAATGTCTTTTTGAATGAGCGGCATTTTTTCTTGTGGTACTTCCACCGCTAAGTCTCCACGAGCAATCATAATACCGTCTGCTGCATCAATAATCTCATCAAGTTCGGTGAGTGCTTCCGGCTTTTCGATCTTCGCCATCACCTTCATGTAGCTATTTTTTTCGCCAATGATTTTTTTCAAATCCAACACATCTTTGGCGGTTCGCACAAACGAGAGGGCAATCCAATTCGCACCATGTTCGATGGCAAACTTTAAATCTTCTTTATCTTTTTCGGTGAGCGCAGGCACTTTGGTTTTGGTATCGGGCAGGTTAACGCCCTTATTGTTGCTCAATTTTCCACCGGTAATTACTTTGGCTTCCAGCGTACGGTCGCGGTCGGTGGACGTAACGCGTAATTCCATTCGTCCGTCATCAATCAAAATAGCATCCCCAACTTCCACTTCTTTTGCTAAATTTTCGTAGCTGATGAACACGCGCTCGGAGGTGGATACGCATTCTTCGGTAGTGATAGTAATTGTATGACCTGCTTTTAGTGGCTGGTTATTATCGAGCACCTTTCCTACTCTAATTTTTGGTCCTTGTAAATCGGCCAAAATTCCAATGGACGCTTCAAGCTCTGTAGTGATTTGTCGTACTTTTTTAAAACCTTCGAGGTGTTTTTCGTGTGTGCCGTGCGAAAAGTTAAAGCGGAATAAGTCCAATCCCGATTTAATCATCTCTGTCATTACTTTTTTATCCTCGCACGATGGCCCCCAAGTGGCAATAATCTTCGTTTTATTATGGTGTATTTTCATTTTTTAGCTGGTATTGGTCTGTTTTATACGAGTAAATGTCTCGTTAGGTTGTTAATATTCGCTGTAGTCTAGGTTCTTTATCGATTTAATTTTAAACGATGGCAAGCGGATAGCAGCCGAAATTTCCGGTAGCTTTTTGAGGTCATCCAGCAATCCTGAGGTTTCTTTTATGCCGTCTACTCGAAGAATAAAATCCACCCCTGCAGCTTCAGGCAATAGCCAATCGTTCCCGCTTTTGTTTTCAAATAAAAGCAACTGGAGCTTGTGGGCCTCATCGTTCCAGCCGTAAATTTGGAATAGGGTATCGCTCTTTTTGCCTTTTAACAAAACCCGATGGTCGTTTAGCTTAATGAACTCAGCTTCAAGTAGTTGATTCAAATGAAAGCAGAGCGTATAGCCTTTAAAAGAGGTGTTAATGCCAATGAGCTGGAACTCACCCCAAGCAATTTCATCGTCATCTATTTTCTTAACCGCCACCTTGTTGAATTGTTTATGCAAATCTAGTAAAATAGCCTGAACCGATTTTTGAGGATTTGTTAACTACTTGGTGATGTAATTTGAATTTGTAAATTTGCGCTTCGTATTAAAAAAATAACAATGGCAACAATTGCAGAAAGAGTAAAGAAAATTATCGTTGATAAATTGGGTGTTGAGGAAAGTCAAGTGACTTCAGAGGCTAGCTTCACTACCGATCTTGGTGCGGATTCATTGGATACTGTGGAGTTAATTATGGAGTTTGAAAAAGAATTCAATATCTCTATTCCAGATGAGCAAGCAGAAACGATTACTACAGTTGGTCAAGCTGTAGAATACCTTGAAAAGACTCTAGCTTAAACTTTATATATGCAGCTCCGCAGGGTTGTAGTTACCGGCATGGGCGTTTTAACGCCAATCGGAAATAATTTATCTGCGTTTTTATCCGCCTTACAAACCGGCCAAAGTGGTGCAGGGTTAATTACCCATTTTGACACCACAAAGTTCAAAACCAAAATCGCTTGCGAAATAAAAGGTTTTGATATCTCCGAGTTTTACGATAGGAAGGAAGCGAAACGTTTTGATGTATTTGCCCAATATGCTATGGTAGCGGCTGACGAAGCAGTTCGCAATGCCAATTTCAATGATTCATTGAATAAGGATCGCGTTGGGGTTATCTTTTCTAGTGGAATTGGTGGCTTGCGAATGATTGAAGAGGAATACTCGCAATATTATAAGGGCGATGGAACACCTCGTTTCAGTCCGTTTTTTATTCCTAAAATTATTTCTGATATCGCAGCCGGACAAATTTCCATGAAATATGGTTATCGCGGTCCGAATTTCTCACCGGTAGCAGCTTGTGCATCATCAACAATTGCTATAATTGAAGCCGTTCAATTGATTCAGTTGGGCAAAGCTGATGTGATTATTGCCGGAGGAGCAGAGGCTACAATCACCGAAGGGGCAATTGGTGGTTTCAATTCTATGAAAGCATTGAGCGAGCGGAATGATAGTCCGGAAACGGCATCTCGTCCGTACGACAAAGACCGCGATGGATTTGTAATGGGCGAAGGCGCAGGTGCGTTGGTGATTGAAGCGTATGAACATGCGATGGCAAGAGGAGCCACCATTCATGGCGAAATAATTGGAACAGGATTAAGTGCCGATGCCTATCATTTAACCGCACCGCATCCGGATGGATTAGGGGCAAAGATTGTGATGCGAGAAGTATTGCGTGAATCGGGTTTACAAGCCTCGGATGTCGACTATATCAATACGCATGGAACATCTACGCCACTTGGCGACAATTCAGAACTAAAGGCGATTATAGACATTTTCGGAGATCATGCTTATGCGATGAATATTAGTTCTACCAAATCAATGACCGGGCATTTGTTAGGTGCCGCGGGTGCCGTGGAAGCCATTGCTTGTTTGTTAGCGATGGAGCACAGTTTTATTCCGCCAACCATTAATCATGTTACACCTGATCCGGAAATTGACCCACGTTTGAATCTAACGCTAAATGTTGCTCAGCATCGTGAAATTAATACGGCCCTGTCGAACACCTTTGGGTTTGGCGGACATAATGCAGCGGTGTTGATGCGGAAAATGAAGTAAGATCTTCCCTTTTTATTTATTGATGTAATGCCCTATCAGTAGCGATAGTCTGTGGAGGAAGCTTGAGGCTTGTTTCACTACAATTGCTCTTGCGATTAGTTTAGTAAGCACAAAGCGAATGGCCGATATAGTAATGAACGCCAATAAAAGACCGGCCGATAAGCCGATGCCTAATACCATCCACCAGGTCATCGATTTAATGAAGAAAAGGGCTATCAAGCTTAATAAGAGCGTGATGAAGAATACAAGAATAAAAAAGAGACCCTTTAAGAAAACACCTAAGCCCGACTCTATCGAATTATTGCGCAATGCTTTGTTGGTAGAAATAAATAAAGTTGTAACCAAAGCAATTAGAAAAGCTAAACCGGCAAATAAGAGAATCCCAATAAAAATCGCAAACTTAGTGAGCATTGTAATTACCAGTTGTTGGTCAACATCACCGTAGTTTAAACCAGCATCGCCAAATGAAGCAAAAGAAATCATGTGAAAAATTGTTTTACAAATAAACGGAATTATTACAAGACGTTTTGAAAACCACTCGCTTTTCTATATTTGCATTTATGGAGTTTAACTTAAACGTATTTGCTCAACCCGGTGCATGGGTGAGTTTATTGACACTAACATTTTTAGAGATAGTTTTAGGTGTAGATAATATCATTTTTATCTCATTAGTAACCAGTAGGCTACCCGAAGGGGAACGAAAAAAAGCCCAGAAGCTAGGTATGCTAATGGCGTTAGCGCTAAGAATTACCCTTTTGTGTTTTATCGGTTGGATTTTGGGTTTAACCGAACCTTTGTTTAGTGTGTTTGGAAAAGAAATCACCGGGAGAGCACTTATCCTATTTTTTGGCGGACTCTTTTTGATTTACAAATCCACCACAGAAATCCATCACAAAGTAACACACGATGAAGAGGCTGAAATGAAGACCGGTAAAGGCAAAGCTTTTTTTGCTGTACTGATACAAATTGCGCTATTAGATATCGTTTTTTCGTTCGATTCAATTCTTACTGCTGTGGGTTTAGCGAAGGAAGTTATTGTAATGATTGTTGCTGTTGTTATTTCTATGTTTGTGATGATGCAGTTCACTGAGCCCGTTGGGAAATTGGTTACAAAGTATCCTACCTTACAAATTTTAGCGCTCTCGTTTCTGATAATGATTGGAATGACATTGATTATGGAAGGCTTGGAATTTCATGTAGATAAACGGATTGTATATGTTTCGGTGTTATTTTCGTTGATAGTAGAAGTGATTAACATTCGCTATCGCAAAAAAACGAATCATCCGCACTGATTATAAATCATGAAAAAGATAACCCCCATATTGCTTATTGTCCTTTCCCTTGCCGCTTGTAAAAAAGACTTGCGCACCAAAATATATCCCCTAACAACCTATAGAAACTCTGGCGTATTTGGCAAATTAACCTTAGTAGAAACACTCGATTCGTCTACAACAACGGTTCGAATTGAGGCCGATGGTTTACGTCCGAATGTACTTTATCCAACATACTTATATCAGGGTGTAATTGATTCGATTACCGATACATTACTCGTGTTTCCTAGTTTTATGTCGGGCACCCACAATATTTACCGCGAACAAGCATGGTCTATCCGCTTCGATGATGCCTTAAAATCAAACGCCTGTTTTGTAATGCATGATACAATGCAACCACGAATTTACGTTGATTCAGGATACGTGATGGCAGGTAATATTGGAAAAAACGGGAAGTAGTTTAAAGAACAGGTGTTACCGTAAACCCTTTTTTTCGCAATAGATTTATCACTCCTTTTTCGCCCGGCAAATGCAGTGCGCCTACAGTGAAAAAATGCGATGTTTCGGCAAACATTTTCTCCATTCTGTCGGCCATTCTTTTATTGCGTTTGATGACCAACTCTTCCATCATTCGAGGTGGCATTTTGGCTTCCTCACTCATGGCTAGAAGACTATCGATTTCTCCTTTCACATAAAAATCAATCATGCGATCGAAGTCGCTTTTGGGTTTTTGTTCTTCGTGAAGTGCATCCACCAATAACTTAATTTGATCTTCGTAGCTTAATGCATTTAAGGCTTTAATTTGTTCTGCGGCAGTTTCAAGCCCAATAACTTTTTTTCCGTTGGCTTTGCTTTTTTGTGCCAAATACAAATCCAAAAATAGTCCGCTCGAGTCTTTTTCGTCACCGGTTGTTGTTTCAATTAGCGAGCTAATAATAATGGGCTGTATGTTATCGAATACACTTACCGGCACTGAAAATTTAGCCATCACAATGGAGTCTAAGAGCACATAATCTTTTTCCTTCAGCGTTGCTTTTATAGAGTTTTTCGGATTAATCATGTCTTTCATGATGCCCATTACGTCAAGGTTTTCCATGTCCATTTCATTCACAAACACGTCCGATTTGTCCATAGCCTCCTCCATTCCTTTGCTAAATTTAAACAAACGCGCATCGGAGCTGTGCATAGTGCCGAAAACATACGAATCGTGTTTGGCTCCGGTTTTGCTGATTTTCCAACAAAGGGATTGCCCATAACCATGTACTTGATAAAATAGTACAAAAACAAAAAAGAATATTCGCGAGTTTTGCATCTTTGGAACGTTGAATTATATGCAATGATAGTAATTGATGATAAAATAGTGAGCGATGATGTGCTCGAAGAGCATTTTGTGTGCGATTTGAATGCCTGCAAAGGCGCTTGTTGTGTGGAAGGCGATACAGGTGCACCACTGGAAGAAAAAGAATTGGATATACTTACGGATATCTATGAACAAGTGAAACCCTATCTAACCCCCGAAGGAATTGCAGTATTAGAGAAAGAAAAATATATGTGGGAGGAAGAAGATCAAAGCTATAAAACGCCTTTGATTAAAAATGGACCTTGCGCTTATATCAACTACGATAACGGTATCGCTGTCTGCGGTATAGAAAAGGCATTCTATGATGGCAAGATAAAATTCAAAAAACCGATTTCTTGTCATCTGTATCCGATTCGCATTTCGAAGAAGAAAGATTTTGATGCGGTGAACTACGAACGATGGAGTATTTGTAAGGCTGCTTGCAAAAACGGCAATAAGCTGAAAGTGCCTGTTTATCGATTTCTTAAAGAACCCATCATACGTAAATACGGTGAAGAATTTTACAACGTGCTCGAAGCCTACGATCAGCAAAAAAAGAGATAAGGTTATTCTCTCAAATTCAATACATTAGCGTTTTCGCGCATGGCAAAATCCAAAACCAATTTCAATAATTTCTGGCAAACGTTTCGTTTGGTGCAGATTTATTTGTGGGCTTTTATTTTCGTTGTGATCCTTTTTTTTATTGGTATTAACGAAGGGCTGTTGGGTGAAATGCCCGATTTAGAAGCTATTCAGAACCCGCACACTGCAGTTTCGACAAGTGTGTGGTCTTCCGATGGTGAAGTATTGGGCACCTTTTACAACGAAAACCGCATTGAAGTTTCTTACGATGAACTCTCGCCTTATTTAGTGAAAGCTTTGGTGGCTACCGAGGACAAACGTTTTTACGACCATTCAGGAATCGATTTAAAAGGCTTGTTCCGCGTGTTTATTCGCACCGGTTTAATGGGGCAAGATGCCGGTGGTGGAAGTACACTAACACAACAACTGGCGAAAAATTTATTTCACCAAGATTTTGGGAAACGAGGGAAGTTAAGTCGCTTTAAGCAAAAGCTAAAAGAATGGATTTTGGCGGCAAAAATTGAGCGCAATTTCACGAAGGATGAAATCATTAATTTGTATTTTAACACCATTGCATTCGGTTACAATTCGTATGGTATTAAAACGGCTGCATTTACTTATTTCTACAAAAAGCCAAAGGATTTGAATTTGCAAGAGTCGGCCACGTTGGTGGCGATGCTAAATGGTCCGTCTTTGTTCAATCCTAGAATTCGCGAACCAAAAACGCGAGAGCGCAGAAATTTGGTTATACAGCGCATGGTGGAGTTGAATTTTATTTCGCAAAAGCAGTTTGATTCAGTAGCACAAAAGCCGATTAAACTTAATTTTCACAATCCCGACTTTAGAGAAGGCATAGCCACATATTTTCGCATGATTGTGCGCGAAGAACTGAAGCATTGGTGCGATAATCACAAGAAAGCGGATGGCTCGAAATACGATATCTACAAAGATGGTTTAAATGTATACACTACCATCGATTCGCGAATGCAAGCCTATGCAGAAGAGGCGATGCGCCAACAGATGAAGTATTTGCAGAAAACATTTTTTGCCGAATGGCGAGGCAAACAACCTTGGAAATTCGGAGAACGCGCCAAGCCCGATTTGTTGAACAAAGCCATGCGCGAAACTCCGCTATATGATCAATTAAAAGCAGCCGGAAAGAGTGACGCGGAAATTCAGAAAGCGTTTAACGAAAAACATGAGATGACTATCTACGATTATAATGGCGAGAATGGCGATTATAACAAAGATACCGTGATGAGTTCTTTGGATTCGTTGGCGTATTACTTGCAAATGGTGCAATGCGGCTTCTTGGCGGTAGATGCACGAACAGGTGAAATCAAAGCATGGATTGGCGGCACACATATGAAGTACTTCCAGCTCGATCATGCTAAAAAATCAACGAAGCGTCAGGTAGGTTCTACCATGAAACCATTGCAGTATGCTGTGGCGATTGAGCGCGGCTACGAGCCTTGTCACCCATTCATCTACAGCGCTCCGGCTTGTGGTAACGGAGGTTGGAATCCTGCCGGTACCAACCGCTGGAAAGAAGGAGAATCGGTACCGATGCAAGAAGGCTTGTGGTATTCCGATAACCGTATGACTGCGAATGTAATGTGCGATTTCGGTCCGGAGGCGTTGGTGGAAATGGCGCGCAAACTCAAAATTGAAAGTGCGTTAGAACCTGTTCCTGCATTGTGTTTGGGTGTCTCCGATATTTCATTAACGGAAATGGTGGGTGCTTATACGGCCTTCGCGAATTTGGGAACGTATTCGCAACCGGTGTTCATCAAAAAAATTACGGATAAAAAAGGAAATGTGCTTGCTACATTCGGCACCAACCAACAAGAAGCATTAGCGGAAAATGTGGCGTACACTACCAACGAAATGATGAAAGGTGTAATCGACAAAGGAACGGGTGCTAAATTGCGTTCGCGCTACAATCTCAAAACCATGGCCATTTCGGGTAAAACAGGAACCACACAAAGCAATGCCGATGCGTGGTTTATAGGCGTTACACCCGATTTAGTGACCGGCTGTTGGGTGGGCTTCGATCAACCGAGTGTGCATTTTGCATCTACCGCCACCGGACAAGGTGGAGCCGCTGCATTGCCCATTGTTGGTGAGTTTCTGCGCAAGAGTTATAACAATAATCAACTCCATTTGAACCCGAATGCCGGATTCCCTATGCCGAGCGACAGTACCTATGCACCTAATTTCGATTGCAGCAATATTGTTAATGCCACTGATACATCGGTGTGGAAGTTACCTAAAGAATAAATCAAAACTGTGAAAGGAAAATTATATATCGTTCCAACGTTTCTGAGTGATGCCGATAGCAACACCATTCTAGAAGGGAACAAAACCGTGGTCAACGCGCTTACTTGCTTTATTGTAGAAGATGTGAAAACCGCCCGAAGACATTTACGGGCTATGGGCTACAAGAAAAACTTCGATGAAGAAGTAACGTTTTTTGAGTGGGATAAACACAAAGGAAATCCTATACACAGCTGGTTGGAAAAATGCGAACAAGGCTTCGATGTAGGTCTGATGAGCGAATGCGGCACACCTTGCATTGCCGATCCGGGAAACTTGATTGTGAAGGAAGCGCATCGCAAAAACATTCAAGTGGTGCCTATGGTTGGGGCGAACTCGATTTTATTGGCGTTGATGGCGAGTGGGTTTAGCGGACAACAATTTTCTTTTCATGGCTATTTGCCTATTCAATCGGCCGACCGAATTAAGAAACTACGTCAGTTGGAAGAATTAGCTAAACGAACAGGTTTCACGCAGTTATTCATGGAAACGCCTTTCCGAAACGAATCGATGTTGCGCGATGTGTTCATTGCTTTGCAACCTAGTACTCTCTTTCATGTAAGTTGCGATTTAACCCTCGCCACCGAATTCACCGCCACGAAAAAAATTGAGGACTGGAAAAAAGAGAAACACGCCTTTCAAAAACGCTATTGCATTTACGCAATTGGTGTTTAATCATTAGATTTGACATAACAAACACATTATGAGCGGAATAAAAGATTTGCTTTTTAAGATGGCAGACGATGCCTTGATTATTGGTCACCGAAATTCGGAGTGGACGGGCATTGGCCCGGTGTTGGAAGAAGACTTGGCTTTTTCATCGATGGCACAAGATAAAATTGGACATGCCTTTGCTTTGTATACCATTTTGCACGAATCGTTTGGCGAAGCAGAGCCGGATACATTGGCTTTCAAACGCACAGAGAAAGAATTTAAATGTTGCCAATTGGTAGAATTGCCGATTGGTGAATACGATTTCAGTTTGATGCGCCATTTCTTGTTTGACCATGCGGAGAGTTTGCGTTATGAAATGCTCGCTAACTCTAGTTTTCAACCATTGGCGCAACTGGCGAAAAAAGTAAAAGGAGAAATCAAATACCACGTAATGCATGCCGATTCGTGGATAAAACAATTGAGCAACGGCACTGAAGAAAGCAAGGCGCGTATGCAATCGGCATTGAATTTTGCTTTTCCTTATGCCCTTGGGATTTTCGAAACGGTAGATTCAGAAAAAGAGTTAATCGACAGCAACGTGTTTTTAGGCGAAGCAGAACTCCAAAAACGTTGGTTGGAAAAGGTTTCAGCGATACTTCAAGGTGCGGGACTTACTGTTCCTGCCGTTGATCCAAGCAAGGCGGTCAATGGCGGGAGAAAAGGCTTTCATTCGGAATATCTGCAATCGTTGCTTTCCGAAATGTGCGAGGTGGTGAATACCGACCCGGATGCCGAATGGTAATTGGCACGGAAATGTATGGATAGATAGAAAAGTAAATATCAAACCATGAACAACGAAGTAACGATTCTTAATGCTGACGATAAAAAGCAAAGCACTAAAACGCCCGGTAAATTGCTATTGATTATTGCTGCCGTATGCCTTGTCTATATTTTTATTCCCGAACCCAGCGATTTAATTCCCGGTATTGGTTGGTTAGATGAAATAGCAGCAGGTGGTGTAGGCTTAACGAGTATTCTCGTTTATTTCTTTCGCTATTGGCTCTTTAAAAAAGTAATGAAAAAATAATGGATCACAGTATAGCCGTCACGGAACAAGATATTTGGCTTGCGCTCGAACGCGTGAAAGACCCTGAAATTCCTGTGTTGAGCTTGGTGGATATGGCGATGATTTCGAAAGTGGAACTCAACAACGATAAATGCGTTATTTACTTTACGCCAACGTTTGTGGGCTGTCCGGCATTGGATATGATGAAACGCGACATCAAAACCGAAGTGGAATTATTGGGCATTGCCACCGAAGTTGTAGTGGATATGAACACCACTTGGTCGAGCGATAAAATGAGCGCGGAAGCCAAAACAAAACTCGAAAAATTCGGCATTGCTCCGCCTGTAACCATAGATGATAGCGAACTTACACAAGAGGCGCTGGATCGTGTTCGTTGTCCGCATTGCCATAGCACCGACACAACATTACGCTCGGCTTTTGGTTCTACCTTGTGCAGAGCCATACGCTTTTGTTTCGCATGCAAACAAGGGTTTGAGCAGTTTAAGCCAATATAGAAAAGAAGAATTTCTTATCAAGAATCCCATAATTTCTATATTCGGTTTCTCAAAAAATCCGAATGCAAGAAATCGTAAAAAAATATGCAAAGCTGCTGGTGAATTATTGTTTGGCAGTGAAGAAAGATGACAAAATTTACATCAACTCATCGTACTTGGCTGAACCTTTGTTGCGCGAAGTAGCCCGCGAAATTTATTTAGCAGGAGGGCATCCGATATTCAACATTGAATTGAATGGGGTGAACGATTCGTTGCTTGAAGTAGGCGAAGAACATCAACTATTGTGGGTGAACCCCATGAAAAAACTGACCTTCGAAACCTTCGATGCGTATTTGAATATTCGTGCGCCTTTCCACCGTGGCGATGGCGATGTGGAACCGGCTCATCCCGAGAAATTTAAACTGTTTCAGCAAGGGCAACACGAGTTGAACAAGTTGTATTTCGAACGCATTGGCAATGGTAGTATGCGTAGATGTTTATGTCAGTACCCCACACAAGCCGGAGCCGATGATGCGGGCATGACATTAGAAGAATACACGCAATTTGTTTTTCAATCGTGTTATTTGTTTGACGAAAACCCGGTAGAACAATGGCTGAATGTGCGCGCCAAGCAACAAGCGTATGTGGATCGCTTGAACAAAGCCGATCAAGTGCATTACAAAGGGCCGAATATTGATATTCGTTTTTCGGTGAAAGACAGAATTTGGATTAACTCAGACGGACGCTCCAACATGCCGAGTGGCGAGGTGTTCAGCGCACCGGTAGAAGACAGCGTGAACGGCAAAGTGTATTTTTCGTATCCCTGCATTTACATGGGAAAAGATGTAGAAGGTGTTTCGCTGGAAGTGAAAGACGGACTCATTGTTTCCTGGAACGCAGAGAAAGGAAAAGAAGTGCTCGATAAAGTGTTTGCTATTGAAGGTGCACGAAAATGGGGCGAAGTAGCCATTGGTACCAACATGAATATTCAACGTATTACGCGCAATATTTTGTTCGATGAAAAAATTGGCGGAAGTATTCACATGGCGGTGGGACAAGCCTACAAGCAATGTGGCGGCAAGAACGAATCTACCGTGCACTGGGATATGATTACCGATATGCGCAATGGGGGCGAGATTTGGGCCGATGGCGAGTTGATTTATAAAGACGGGGCCTTTATCATTTAAATCGAAAGCAAAACATCGCCATGCAAAAAGCAAAGCAGGTTATAGTGATTGGCGGTGGAGCAGCAGGGTTTTTCTTTGCCATAAATTGTGCGCAACAGCATCCCGATTATCAGATTACCATTTTGGAGAAATCGCCCAAAGTACTAGAGAAGGTGCGTATTTCGGGCGGTGGGCGATGTAATGTAACGCATCAATGTTTCGAACCTAAACCGCTTACTCGTTTTTATCCACGGGGTGAAAAAGAATTATTGGGACCCTTTCATCAATTCATGCCACAGCACACCATTGCTTGGTTTGAAGAGCGAGGCGTGAAAACAAAAGCAGAAGAAGACGGACGGATGTTTCCGACAACTGATAGTTCGGAAACTATTATTCAGTGTTTTTTGAATGAAGCGAAGCGCTGGAATGTACGTGTGGAAACGCTTGTAGGCGTAGAGGACTTAAAACAAGACGAGCATAAACAGTGGCAAGTTGTTACGAATAGAGATAAAACGTATTCTGCCGATGTCGTATTTATCGCCACAGGTAGCGCATCTAAGATGTGGGATATTCTAAGTGGATTGAATTACAAATTGCAGCCTGCAGTGCCATCGTTGTTTACCTTCAACATAAAAGATCCAAGAATAACCGGATTGTTAGGCCTCTCTGTGCCGAATGCAATTGTAACGGTGAAAGGCGAAAAGTTGCAAGCCAATGGACCGTTACTCATTACCCATTGGGGCATGAGTGGTCCCGCAGTGTTGCGCTTATCGGCATGGGGCGCTCGATTATTAAAAGAGAAAAATCATCAATTCGAACTGTTGGTGAATTGGACCGGAGACTTCGATGTAGCAAGTATGAAAACCGAGTTGCGCGACATAAAAACCGAAGCGCCAAAGAAAACGGTATTAGCGAACAACCTGTTTCAAATTCCGATGCGTTTATGGAAAAGTTTAGGAGCTGCTTCAGGTATCACAGAAAGCGATAAATGGGCTGACCTTTCGAATCAAAAAATAGATGCCTTAGCTACGGAATTGACGCAAGGTCTTTTCAGGGTGAATGGGAAGAGTACTAACAAAGACGAATTTGTAACTTGTGGAGGCTTGGTGTTAAATCAAATCGACTTCAAAACCATGCAGAGCAAGCTACACGAAGGTTTATACTTTGGAGGAGAAGTGCTCGATATTGATGCCATTACTGGTGGATTTAACTTTCAAGCGGCATGGACAACAGCTTGGATTGCCGCACAAAATTGTTGATGTTATAGATGGTTTTATTTCTTAATAAGTCTTAAATGCTTTTCTTTGGCATGCTTTTGAAGCAAGAAATTATAAATCGACAGTTTTCGTTTTGGATTGAACTTCCGGCCGAAAAAGATGTTGAGGAATTATTAAACACACAAAAAATTGAATTATGAAAAAGACTGTACTTCTCTTTGTTGCGATTGTAAATGCAGCGATTCTTTTTGCACAACCTGCCCCAACCGCTAACCTGACTATATTTTCAGAAGATGGAAACAAGTTTTTCTTAATTCTGAATGGAGAACGCCAGAACAATGTAGCGCAAACTAATATTCGTGTTGAGGAATTGGTGCAACCCTATTACAGTTGCAAAGTTATTTTCGAAGACAAAGCATTAGGCGAAATCAGCAAAAGTGTATTGATGGTAAGAGATGCAGATGGGTTACCAATGGATGTTACTTATAAAATCAAAACCGATAAAAATAACGGCAAAAAAACGCTGAAATTTTTCTCGCAAGAACCAGTTCGTCCTGATTATATAGCACCATCAAATGTTATGGTATATCATTGGGGACAACCAACACCGGCACCTGTAGTTCAACAAACTACTACCACCACCACAACAACGGGTACTCCGGGTGCAAACGTAAATGTGAATATGGGCGGCATGGGCGTTGGTGTGAATATCAACATTAATGATCCGGTTATTCAGGGTTCTACTACCACAACAACCACTACCACATCTTCTTCTTCGCATACCACAACTACAAATCCTGCTCGTCCGGGCCAACCTGCTCCACGTCCTAATGTATACGGAGACTGTAGCTATTCATACAGCATGAATCCAAAAGATTTTGAAGAAGCAAAAGCAACAATTAAAGCGTCTTCGTTTGATGAAACTAAATTGTCGACCGCTAAGGAAATTATTTCTTCTAACTGTTTATATGCCGATCAAGTGGCGCAAATCTGCAAACTGTTTAGCTTCGAAGATTCAAAGTTAGATTTTGCGAAATACGCATACAATCATACCATCGACCGTTCTAACTATTTCAAAGTAAACAACGTCTTCAGTTTTTCAAGTAGTAAAGAAGAGTTGAGCAACTATATCAGAGGAAGTAGATAATATGCAATTTTTCAGCAAATATTTTAAAAACATTGCAGCGTTTGTCTTTATGATGAACGCTGTAATTGTTTACGCGCAACCCAGAATTCAGTTTATTAATACGGAAGTAAATGTGGGCGTAATTTATGAAGGCGAAATGCCTGAAGTGAAATATGTTTATAAAAATATAGGCAACCAACCTTTGCGGGTTACACAAGTGAAAAGTTCTTGCGGTTGTTATAGTCCAAGTTGGGAGAAAGATTCAACACCTCCAGGTGCAACCGATACCATTCGCGCCAAATACAGCAGTGTAGCGCATTTAGGGGGCATCAGCAAATCGATTTATGTAGTAACGAATACCGGAGAGAAAGATATTGAATTGATGATTCGCGGTAGTGTAAAAACCTTTACACCTGATTTGCAATTGTATTCGGGTGGCAGTCCTGTGGTAACCTTTAATGTTTTGGAAGATTCCAAAACCGGTCAAAAAAGCATTGTATTCCATGCTCCGAAAGGCAGTAAAGAAAAGGGTCCTGTGACATTGGTGTTTGCTAATAAAGTAGATAAGGAAAAAGAAGTTGCCATTGTTTTAGATTCAATAGCCAAACAAACAGTCGGCCTTCGAGTATTGAAAAGCGAATTGGCGAATAACAAACTTGCTTATATTTCGCCCGATAAATTTCCCATTACGAAGAAAGACACAGAGATACTCTACATCAATATTTTGAAAGAAAAAAACGTGCAATTCAATTTGCTTATTGATGCACAACCGGTGAGTATATCCTTGTTATTCGATTGATTATTCCTCCACAAAATCCAAGTCTTTTCCGTAGGTCTCAGCCGTATGATGTAGGGCCCACAAGGAAATGCTCATGATGATTACCGCCAAAATTTCAGCGCTTACCAGTTTTGAAAATCCAAGTTGAAGTAATGTGTAACCTAATGTTATAATAGGCAAAGAACCTCTAATAAAGTTAGGAACTGTAGTGGCTACTGTGCCTCTAATATTTGTACCGAATTGTTCTGCCGCATTTGTTACAATCACGGCCCAGAAACCGGTGCCGGTGCCAATTACAAACATGGTGAAGTAGAAATAGACAGAGGAACTATTATATGCGGTGAAATAGAGCAGTAGGCCCAAACAGGTCAACAAAAGGAAAGCAAGCACTGCTTTTTTTCTGCTTTTCAAAACCTGACTTAAGAAGCCGCAAGCGAAGTCGCCCACTGTAATGCCGCAGTAGGTAAACATAATAGCGTCTCCACCTTTAATAACGCCATTTACGTTGAGCATTTTAGAAAACTCAGGTGAGAAGGTAACCAAGATGCCAATAGTAAACCAAGTGGGCATGCCAATCACAATGCAGTTGAGGTATTTAAGAAATATTTTTCGGTTTGAAAACAATTGGAAGAAATTGCCGCGTTTCACTTCTTGTTCTGTTATTTTTTGGAACAAACCCGATTCGTAAACGCTGATACGCAAAATCAACAAAGCAATGCCAAGTGCACCTCCAATAAAGTAACACGTACGCCAATCGAAATACCGACTGATAATACCCGCAAACACAGCTCCGGATACGCCAATAGTGGCTACAATCATAGTGCCGTAACCGCGTTTTTCTTTCGGTAACGATTCAGCAACAAGGGTAATACCTGCACCTAATTCGCCCGCTAAACCAATACCTGCCACGAAACGAAGAATTGCATAAAAGGTAATATCGCTGGCAAAGCCATTCAAGATATTCGCTAAAGAATACAACACTATCGATCCAAAAAGAACAGAAAGTCTTCCTCGTTTATCGGCCCACATACCCCAAAGTATGCCACCAATCAACATTCCGGCCATTTGGATATTGATAAGCATTAAACCGTATTTTTCTAAATCAGCACCGGAATAGCCAATTGATTCTAAGCTGGCTTTTCGCACGATACTGAATAAAAGTAAATCGTAGATATCAACAAAATAGCCTAATGCGGCTACTATAACGGCAGTTGTGAAAACCGTTTTTGAATATTGGTTGGTTGGGTTCATAGCATGAATATAAAGAACAAGACGAAAAAAATCAGTTCTCGATTCTTTTTACACAAATGCTTCCATTTGCCGATGGTAATCGTATTGTAAATCTTCGTGCAACAAGGCGATAGTTTTGTTGATTTTCTTTAATTGCATTTCATACAAATTGACAATGGCTTGGCTTTTGTGAATGGCTATGCCCGAGTGTTTGAGCTGTTCGCAAAAGAAGAGCAATACCTCTACTTCAACAACTTTTGAACCGGAATAACGAATGTATTTTGTTGCATTGCGCAACACTTTTCGCAAACTTTTTTTGATGAGATACAAATTGTTGTCTTTCGGAATTTCATCCATCTCAGAAGCGACAGATTCTTTAACGCTAACTATATAGCTTCGTTCATCATGCGCTTCAAACAGAAGAAAGGTAAGCAGTTCTTTGTTTTCCTTTTTAAAGCGCGCCAAACGCGTACACAGATCGAGGAGTTCTTCTGTGGGAAGATGACTTAGTTCGTGTTTCAACTCGTTGAGTGTAGCGGCTTTCATACGTTTGATTTCAAAAAGGAAAGTAATGATTAAAATGGTTAAAGTTTTTTCACCATCCATAAACCACAGCCGAAATGCCCTGTGTTGCCCAATGGTTCTGTGCGATAACGAAATCCTGATTTTTCATACACATTAAGCGCCTGCTTCAATTCCGGCATGGTTTCTAAATAAATGTTATTGAAGCCGTTTTCTTTCGCTGTAAGAACACATTGTTCAATAAGTTTTTTTCCAAAGCCATATCCACGTGCCGTTGGATGTAGATACATCTTAACCAGCTCACAAGTATCATGCGGCAATCCGGCTGTATGGAAAATGCCACCTCCGCCCAAAACAACACCTTCGTTTTCCACCACAAAGTAAGCGGCTTTAGGTTGCTGAAATAATTCAAATAGATGGTCTGTGGTAGCATCGAAATAGACCGTTCCGGGCTTAGCCGCACCGAATTCCATCAATGTATCGCGAATAATTTTTGCAATGGCAACATTATCTTTTGCCTGTATTGGCCTAATAATCATGCAACAAAGTAACATTTGATTTTTGTATTCTCTAAAGTCGGTTTGCTGAACTGTTTTTTTTGTTGTGAATGCTGTAACTTCGGTAATCATGAGCAAGGAACTTCATCTTAATTACACGCTCGATTTTAACCGATCGCAAAAAGACGCTTTTGCTTATCTCAAAGAAGTAAGCAATCGAAAAGCATTCATGACCATTATTGATGAAACCAAAATCACACATCATGTGAAAGGGGACAATCTAAAGGGTTTGCGCTTTAAAGAAACCACTCACTTTTTAGGATTCGACATGCATCTCGAATATGAAATTATTGATTTTAAGAAAGGGTGTTTGATTGTAACCGCATGTAATGACGGGCCTTTCTATCCTTGTATGGGTATAACACTTACCGATGTTGATGATGAATCGTGTCGCGGAGAAGTAGAGTTGAAAATCAATACGGAAGCGCTAAAGTTGATGCCATCCTTTGTGCTAAAACCTGCAGTGGAAGCAGTGGTTAAGCCGATATTAAAAAAACTAGTACACTGCATTAACGAAAGTTAGTCTTTGGTTTTTTTTGCTTTTATCTGCTTCGTTAATTGCAAAAATTCTCGTTTAAAACCAATGGTAATGGCATCCGGATCTTTCACTCTGTTTTGATCGATTACTACACCCACAGAAACATTTGAATTATAACTGAGTAAACTAATGCCGATACCAAGTGGTGCGGTATGCGGAATCCAACATACTAAATCTTCTACTTTGCTACCGGCCAGATACACGGGATGGCGGGGCCCAGGCACATTAGTAATTACTCCCGCAATCTTTGATCCCATAATTTCCGCAAATTTTTGTTTTGCGGGTTTAGGCAAATAATCGGCTACTACTTCCATTACTTTATTGACGAGCATAGGTTCAATAGAATTCTTTAGCAATGCTGTTTTCGCTTTGATGTATAGTAATCGTTGTTTGAACGTTTTCAAGTGAACCGGAAGCTCTAGCGACAACATACCAATTTCGTTGTGAAGGATGATATCGTCATGATGTCCGCGCACATTCACCGGCACTACCACACGAAGGCCTTCGCTTACGTCTTGTTTGTGCAATAACAGATGCCTTCTGATAGCTCCACTTAACAGTGCTAGCAACACATCATTTACTGTAGCTTGATGGGCTTTACCTGCAGCCTTTATCACATCCAAATCGAAAGTCGTTGCCCAAGCTGTTTTTTTCTTTAGGCTTAAGGTGCCTTTATACAAACTGCCCGTAATTTCTTTGCTGCCAAACAAAGCGCCAATTTCTTTTGCTGCTTTCCATGTATGGTCGAGCGCATCCTTCAATGTTTCTGGATGTTGTAACAAGTGTTGCGCTTCATGAAATAGATTTTCTCCGGTGTGAAATAGTTGTCCGATATCATCTAAAACACCATGTTTTTTAGGCACTTTAGGCGCATAAGCTCCAAGCGAATGATTCAACGATTCTTTAGCAGAAGCTCCGGTTAATGAAAACACCACTTTTATCAAAGCAATACCATCGGCAATGGCGTGGTGAATACGCCAAACTACTGCTGAGCCTCCATTGTAATTGTCGATAATGTGTACATCCCACAACGGACGAGAATAATCCAAAGGATTACTCATTAATTCGCTGATTTTTTTGCGTAGCGCTTCATAATCGCCTTTGCCGCCAAGCGTTGAATGGAACACATGCCCTTTTAAATGAAAGGCTTCATCCATTTGCCACATGGGTTGCCCTTTTTTCAACACAATTTTTTTGTGAAAGCGTTCGTACTTCAACAAGCGTTCTGTAAGTACTTCGTGCAGTTTTTTGACATTCACTTTTTTCTTGAATGTCATCATACCGGTGATGGTAACAAGACTGGTGGGCATTTCAACATCCCACATCATGTGGTCGATTTTTCGAACAGGCTTATCCATGGGCAGGATTTTTACTAAAGCTACCCTAATTTCAATGGAATGTCAATGCATTGCAGTATCCTTTGTATTAACCCGTGAAACTGAACGAATTATTTTCTTGTAAGGTGAAATTCAACAAACATTGCATTCGCTAAAAGCAACATGGCGCCTGCTTGATGCAATACCCCAAGGCTCACAGGAATACTTCCTTCGCAGTTTAAAACGGTTATAATGCCAATAAATGCCTGGATAGAAACCGTTACCGGCAATAGTAAAACACCCACGCGAAAAGTTTTATCTGTGCTTAATTTTATTGCACGAAACGCGAAATAAAAAATCATTATAAACAGCGTGTAAGCTACCATACGATGGACAAACTGAATCATCGTTCTACCCCAGAAATCAGACGGGTCGTAGTGCAGCACTCCACTTAGTGTTGGAGAAAACGAGTTCAAGGCAGAAGGGAAAAATTCGCCATTCATCAACGGCCATGTAGGATAGGCCAATCCTGCTTTCATTCCTGAAACAATTCCACCCAAAATTAATTGCACAAAAAGCAACACAACAATAGCTATGCCGTGGCGTTTTAAGGTTGAAGGAAGTGCAAACATTGGTGTATGTCCACGTAGCATGTATGTAGCCAACCAAACCAAATAAGCAAATAAACTCAACGCTAGTATTAAGTGGATGCTGAGAAACACCGGAGGTACGTAAAGCCCTGTGAGTCCGTTTTTCACCATGATCCAACCATATAACCCAACTATTCCGCCCCACACTAAAATAACACCGAGTCGTTTCATTAAGTTTTTATCTATCCATTTTTTGTAAATGAAAAAGGCAAAAGGAATGATAAAAGCAAAGCCCATGAATCGTGCCCATAAGCGATGAAAATACTCCCAGAAAAAAATCTGTTTGAACTCGCTCAAATTCATGTCTTGGTTGAGGTGTTTGAATTGAACAATTTCCTTATAGGCATCAAACGTTTTTTGCCATTCTACTTCATTCGTTGGTGGAATAGCGCCTACCAAAGGTTTCCATTCGGTGATCGATAATCCACTACCGGTAAGGCGTGTTACTCCGCCAATCACCACTTGGAAAAAAATCAAAACACAACCCAGTATCAGCCAATAGCCAATAGCTTTTCTCACTGTTTCAGAATATTGATGCATATATGAATGTTTTAACCTTGGCGACTTTACGTTTCAATCGAAAAGTTCAACAGATGAATAAAAATCAGAAGTCAAAGGAATAAAAATCCCAACAAAAAAGGCAAATAAAAAAAGACTATTCCCGCGAGAGAATAGTCTTTTAATACTCCGTATGGTTTTGGTTATCGGAGGTTTATTTTTCCGGTAGCGTCAGCAAAGCGGAATACGTAGGTTCCGGCCGGCAATCCGTTGATGTTAATGCTTGTTTTTTCGGTAGTGATATGTTGTGAAATTACTGTTTGTCCTACCATGTTATATAACTCAAACAAATTGTTTTCTGCGGTTAATTGCATGTTGGTTTCAATCATTAATTGACCAGCACTTTCGTAGATTTTGCTGATTACTTGCTCGCCTGTACCATTAATGGCAGTTCCCAACGAAACGATGACAACCA
The DNA here is from genome assembly GCA_964398475.1 of uncultured Chitinophagaceae bacterium. Taxonomy (GTDB): domain Bacteria; phylum Bacteroidota; class Bacteroidia; order Chitinophagales; family LD1; genus CALAYL01. The sequence goes on from CAYNMP010000008.1 coordinate 139,556, forward strand.
CTTGGTTCGACTTAACCGTATCATCAACGTCATTGATCGACTGACAAATTACATAGTATGTTTTAGCGGCTGAGAAACTTGGCGCAAACGATTTTCCGGTTTGCATAGGGCTGAAACTCTTATAGGCTATTCCAGAAAGTGTAGTCCATTTCCATTCACTGCTAGCGGTGTGCGATTCAGTTACAGAAAGCGAAGTTCCTGCCTGGTTGATAACTATGCGTTGTGTATCGATAGGTGCAATAGTATTCGTAAATGGAATAATGGTTAAGTCGTTTGTGCAAGGTGTTCCAACAATAGCCGGATTTGTAGATACCACTCTAATTCTGTAAAGCGTTCCGGCATTGGCATTGTTTGGAATTTGTGCGGTGAATGGTTGAATTACATTCGATTTCACTTGTCCGATTTTCACCGGAGTTCCGGCAAAAGAACCTGTTTCATCACTTAAATACGCTTCGAAAATATTACTCGTGTCGAATACCACATCTGAGGTGAATGGCACTTGAATTTGCACATTTGCTTTAGGGGAAACTAAATATGGAGAACCCGCCACAATCGAAGTGGTTAGTATGCTTCCGTTGGTGACAATAATTTTTACTTCGTTGCTGGTGACTATATCCTGGTATTGGTTTTTCGACTCTGAAACCACGTAATATGTTCCGGGAATAGCAAAATTAGGCGTGTAAGACGCTCCGGTTACAGCAGGGCTGAAGCTTTGATATGGTCCGCCACTTACAGTACTGTTTTTCCATTGATGAGTTGATGTTTGTGAAGCAGAAACAGCAAGAGGAGTTCCGTTTGTACTGTATAGTATCGTTTGATCCGCAGTTGGGCTAATCGAGTTGTGAAACTGATCAATAATCAAATCTACTCCGTTGTTGCTTCCTGTGATGGCTTGATTGCTTCCCACCACGCGAATTCTATAGGCGGTACCTGCAGGTGTTGTAGAAGGTATAATAGCACTAATCACACCACTTACTGAATCGGCTCTTGTGCCAATTACCGTAGGACTTGAAAATGAGCCCGTAGCATCTGAGAGTTGTGCAGAGAAGATATTGTTGTAGGCAAATACTGCAGAGGTAGTGCTGTACGGCACGTTAACGTTAGCGTTTGGCGATGTACCACTAAACTCGAACGGTGAACCGGTAATATTTCCGGTAATCAGGAAAGGAGATGTTACCGTAATCACCACCTCATTGCTTTTTACGGTAGAACCGTTAATTACACTTTCGCAAATAACGAAAAATGTTCCGCTTGTTGCGAAAAGTGGCGTATAGGTTGTACCGGTTTGCGTAGGCGAAAACAATTGATAAGGACCGCCAGATACTGTACTGTATTTCCAAACACGAGTAGTTGCCGGTGCTGTTTCCGTTACCGTAAGCGTTGTTCCCGCCACATTCACCGAAAGATTTTGAGGAGCAGGTGGAGCAATAGAATTGCCAATTACGTTTACTTGCACTTCATTGCTTGTTGCTGTTGCTCCTCCAGGATATGTGGTTACACAAACTACATAGTATGTGCCACCTACGCTGAAGTTAGGTGTGTAAGTTGTTCCTGTTTGAGCCGGACTAACAGCCGTGTATGGTCCTCCACTTGTACTAGCATATTGCCACGCTCTTGTTGTTGCACCGGCAGTTTCGGTAACAGTAAGCAATGTTCCGTTTTGACCGGCAGCTATATTTTGAGTTGCTGTAGGTGCAATGGAATTGCTAACATTGATAACGGTTAAGTTTACACCGTTATCGGCTGAAATCAATGCCGGAGTTGAAGTTACTACACGAACACGATAACCAGTTCCGGCTAATGTACCAGCAGGAATAGTAGCGCTAATGGTTCCCGAAGCAATAGCTGTTGTTGAGCCAATTACCACCGGGCTAGCAAACGATCCTGAAGCATCGCTTAGTTGAGCTGTTACAGTATTGCCGGCAGTAAAATTGCCAAGTAAAGTAAACGGAACACTGATAGCAGAGCCTGCTGTTGATGAAACATAATAAGTGGTTGGCGTAATCGCGTTAACAGTAACAGCCGGTTGATAGAACACTTCCAAATCATCTAACCAAAATGTACTGTTTTTTGTTCCGCCCAATTGATTCGCACTACTTGTTGCCGCAATCAAAATAAAACGAGGTGTTCTTCCGTTCGCGTATGTAAACGGAATAGCGAAACGCGTCCAAGTGCCCACAGCCGTTGTTGGCGTGATAAAAACAGCTTCCGCAATTTTGTTTTGTGCGGTACCACTTAAATAACCATTGTCCGGTGTTGCGTATTTTCCATCATGTAAAAAGGCCGTGATACGAGCTGCGTCTCCACCTTGCGGACTAAATTTATACCAGCCGATGAAGCTATCTGGACGACCGGAGAAATACATATATTTTCCTGCACGAGTAGAGTCTGTGAAAATATATCCGTCTTGTTTATTGGTAGTAGGCGCATCAATTTGTCCGGTAGTCAATGAACCGTTAACAACAGTTCCAACGATTTGAGCAGTACCGGTCACAATTTTTGCGCAATAGGTTCCACTGTGTGGATTCACATCGCGGAAGCAAGTTTGCGGTGCGAATGATGAACTAGCGTTATTGTCCCCGGTTTTATTGGAATTCCAGTTTAGAGGTTCTTCTGTTGCCGAGCCCAAGTTCTCCCAGTTTTCTAGGCCACCGTTTTGGATAACAGTTTGTGCTGAGGTAAAGTGAACGGCAATAAAAAAAAGACAAGTCGTGAAAAGTTGTTTCATGATTTTTTCGGTTTTCATATTTAATGAGTCGCTAAAATGCAATAATTTCTCAACAAACGTAAAGATTTATCCTATCAAAGTAGGGTTTCCTCGTTTTTGAGTAGAGCGAGGGCTTTCATAGCGGCAGCTTGTTCAGCATTTTTCTTGCTGTACCCCTCACCGGAGGTAATCACCTGACCGTCAATTGTAAGGTCGATAACAAAGTATGATCTGCGGTTGCGTTGTTCTTCAGTGTTCACAACAAACTCTAATTTTTTACCATTGCGTTGACTGTAATGGAAGACTTTGCTTTTATGGTCGGTCTCGGTGGCTTCCAAATTATCGATGTCGACTAAATTTTGAAGTACACGTTTATGAACGAATCTTCGCGCGGCATCCAAACCGGCATCCAAATAAATTGCACCCACCAATGCTTCAAAGGTATTTCCGGCTAAATCTTTTGGCGCATCGCCTAATCCTTTTCGGTTTACTTCCAGCTTTTCAATCAGACCTAACTTCTGACCAACCACATTTAAAGAGGCGCGATTTACAATCTTTGCGCGCATTTCAGTCATAAAGCCTTCTTCGCGGAAAGGATATTTTTTGAATAAGAATTCGGCAACCAATAGGTCTAGAACCGAGTCGCCAAGGAGTTCCAAGCGTTCGTTGTTTTCTTTAGCACTTATATATGCAGAGCGGTGACGAAAAACTTGCTTGTAAATTTTGAGTTTTGAAGGCGTAATGCCGGTGATAGAGCGTACATATTTAGACAACTCTTTATCGTCTGAAAATATGGAATTATATGCTTTTCGAATGATGGACAACCGGTCTTGCTTTTTTTGTAAAAATAACGTAATCCTTTGGTTTCTAAAAAAAACTAATCCACAAACAAGTATTAGTGTAGACGATTAAAGAGTACTTAAAAAATCAGTAGGCGTTTTTCTTTTTGAAATCATTATTTCGCCACAGTCTCCAACTTCCCGGTATATCCGTCTTTCACACTTACCACAATATTGAAATAGCCCCATACCCAGTTGTTTTGTTCATCGGTTTGTACATCGCTGAACCACCATTGTAATGCCGGTGTTGCTATAATTTTATTTGTAGTTAAGTGCAAAGGAAAACTTTTGTTTTCAGAAAGCTGTAGTTTTATAAGTGTGTCTGAGAAGTTGAACTCGTGTGTGTTTGCGGGAATTCGATCTTTTATTTTTGCAATACCTTTCGGTTTGAATTTACCGGTTACAACATGATGTAATTTCAAGTAAGAAGTACTTTCCGATGTTTTGAAAATGAAAGGAATGGAGATGGTACCAACGCGTGGTGGGCGCGACCAAAGAATAAAGCGATTGCTGCTTTCTTTAAAAAAGCCGAGCATCCAGTTCTTGTTGAAGTTGTTGTTAGCTCTGTCTTCCGCAGTTGTCTTCATCCACCACAACCATTCATACGGGTGAATTTCAGGATGGCAAGCATGATTACAATCTAACACAAACACACCATAGAGGCCAACTGTTGGTTTCATGTCGTAAAAGTTCGGATGTCGATCGAGATTGCATCCGTGCATACATGGATAGAAATAGGCATTCACCGAATCGCGCATTTTTTTAGGTGGGGTGAGTTCGCAATGCAAATCATACACATCAGCCGTTTCCAATGTTGGTGGGATATACGGAGGCTTAGTGATATCCGCTCTCTTATCCCTTCTTCTGAACAAGAACCGTTTCGATTGTGCGGTTCTACCCCTATAAACAAAGTGTAGGTAGGGATCTAAATGCGGAATTAAATTGAAGTTCACATCGTGTTCGGTGAGTTCGTCTTTTTCTCCGGGCATGTTCAAGCCGTTAAGGTTGGTGCCCACAAATTTGTAGCGCATTCGATCTACCGGATGCCAGTAAAATCCAATCATGCGTGTGAACCAACCGAAACCGTAACTTTGATGCGTGGTGTAAAGCGTGGGTACTTTTCGGTCGTATTCATCTACCTGCACCATATCAACCAATTCTTCGTTGAGCCGGTCGTTATTGGCAATAGAATCGTTGCTCAATCTGAGTTTCAGAAATATAGACGGAACTTCTTTAACGGTTGTTACCTGTACAACCGTTGAATCGGGCGAAGCCGTCAACGCAGAATAAAACAAACAAAGTACAAACCCAAAATGACGCATAGTTGCAGATTATTGCGGAAGATAAGATTCAAACTATATCTACAACAACGAATTCAACGTTCTGCCTTTGTTTTTGTTCAAAAGGAAAATAGACGAGATGTATTAAAACATTACTCCGCACGAGAACAATAGGTTTCGTACCAATACAGGATCTTTTTTGGCATCTTGATCGGCCAAGGTATTTACAAACCCGTTGTGATAGAATACGCCAAAGGTAACTGCAATTTTTTCAGTGACATCATATTCGAAACCTGCACCGGCACTGATTCTGAAATCGTATACATTGCTTTTAAAGTTGTTAATTACAGCATTCACCGCGTTTCCTTTTTTCATGATGTTTTCTTTTACAACCGGAACATCTGCTCCAGTTCCATCTTTCAACGAATGATCGAAAGTAGCACGAGAACTGATAGTGAACACGTTGGTAAAACCCACTTGTCCGAAAATGTGAAACCCTTTGATACTGTTAGTTTTCAGTTTAAGGTATAAAGGAATAGCTAGGTATTGATTGTTGTATGTTTCTTTCACTACACTGCCGGTATTGGTTGTAAAGGCTAATCTGTCCGACAATTGTCCTTTGTCGATGCCGCCAAACAACCCCGATTGTATACCGTAGTTTTGGTCTTTAAAATAATAATCGACCACTACCCCATAGTTCATGGCGAATTGCACAGTGCCTTTTTTCAAATCGTTGCCTTTAGGGGCGAACCAGCCCATGCCCGGTGAAGCCACAAAACCCAAACGAATTTTATCGTTGATGGCGAAGGTTTCCGATAAAAGAAAAGCAGAAAGAGTGAGGAGTAATAGTTTTTTCATGTGTTTATATTGAGTTGCCGAAGATACATTTTGGTAAAATAAAAGAAGAAAAATGCGGTGGTTTTAAATACAAGAAAACCGGTTTCATATTTAAAAACAGCATTATATTTCAATGTAATCAAGCTGTTGCGTATGATGTTAAGAAGAAACAACGAATAGCACACGGATGCCTGCGCGAAGGATAGCAGCGAAAATCCTTTGTTCCGCTTCATAGCGGGACAAAGATTGAAGCGGATAGCCTGTTTGCCGCTTCTTAGCGGGAACGCGCCAATAAAAGACTAGTCGTTCACTTGATTCACACCCATGCCAAACAGTGCAAAATCGTATTTCACCGGATCGTTCGGGTCGAATTGGCGCAAGGCTTCGGTGAGTTCGAGTACAGCCGGCCAATCTGTTTTTTCGCGTTTTAGTAAGCCCAGTAAACGTGCCTTTCGATCGACATGCACATCTAAAGGCATCAGCAACTGTGCGGGTTTTATTGTTTTCCAAAGTCCGAAATCTACGCCTGTTGTGTTGGGGCGAACCATCCATCGTAGGAACATGTTGATTAAGGTAATTAAGGTAGTCTCAATTAATCAAAAACAACCAGCTCATCTTTAGATAATGTAATAGAGCTATACATACCTGTAACCGTCTCAAATCCACTAAAACCCTTTGGAATTATTACTTTTTTATTGCCTTTCATTTTCAGATGGGTTTTTAATAATTCTGTGTCCTGTTGTTTATCACCTTCTGTTATTGCGATACTACGGTAATATGTTTCCCAGTTCCATTTCATAGCCATATGGTTAGTCGAAAACATGGAAATGTCTTTATATTGCTTGTATATTATTTTAATTAAAAAGTAACCTGAACCGTTCGCTTTACCGTGATAAATTTCAATTCGTTCAATTAGTGAATGAATAAGCTTTTTTAATTCATCAAACCCGATATCTGAGGTGTAGGACTCTAAAAGCGATTTGATTCTCTTTTTTCGACCCTGATTTTCCACTTCAGTAATCCTTGCCCTTAAATCTTCGATGTTTCTATCAAGTAATATCATCTTATCTTTATTGGCAATATAATTTTTTCGTAAGTCAGAATCCTCTTTTAATAAGGGGTCTGTAAGTAGCTCGAAAATCCTTTCTATACTTTTTGTAAGATGTTCTTTGTCTGTAAGCTTCCCACTTAACTTTTTCTTTAGTTGTGTAGATTCTGTTCCGTTTTTCGGAGCTTCCAACAAAAGCCTTTTTAATTCCTTCGATTCAAACAGGTGTTTGATTATAAAGTTTTCCAATTTGGGTAACGATAAACCTCTACTCTCTGGGCAGTTTTTCAGGGTTTGTGATTTCCCTTTGCACTTATAAGCGTTATCATGACCCTTCAATCGTTTCTTACCAACCACTTCATTTCCGCAATGGGCGCAAAATGTAAGTCCATTGAGCAAATAGTGGTATTCTGCCTTCTTTCCAACGTTTTTTTTGTTTGATGGTAAATTGTTATTTACATTATCCCATAGCTCAGGTGAAATTATAGCAACTTTAATATCTACATCTAACCGTCTGTCTAAATCATTTTTATTCCAGACTCTAACACCTTTGTATATTGGATTACGGAGCATATCTAAAATAACATTACCTCTCCACTTTACATTGCTTTTTTCAAAATACTTTTCGTTTTTAGTGTATTTATCCGTTCTCCTGATTTTACCTTTAAACTGGTTAAACCTAGTAGGCACACCCTCTTTATTCAGTAAATTTGCAATTGTATATGTTCCAACCCCTTCTAGCGATAGTTCAAAAAATCTTCTTACCTGTTTTGCTTCTTTTTCATTTATTACATAATCGTTATTCTCATCCCTGTCATATCCGTATGGCTTTAAACCATGTGTTTTACCAACTTTAGCTTTATTGTCATTAGCTAGTTTGACTTTTTTTGATGTTATAGCAGCGTAATAAGAATTAACCAAGGACAGTAAATTCGCAAAAAAGAGGTTGTCTGTGTTCTTTAGGTCTAACTCAATACCGTTAGGAAAAAATTTGCAACCAACGTTAATACACTCACCAACAAAAAACCTCCAAGTGTCGGTATTCCTTTCAATTCGAGACTGGTCAATACAATATACTGCCGTTACCTTTTTCTTTTTAATATCAGACATTAGCTCAGCAAATGCTGGTCTAACCTCTATATCTAAAGTGCCACTTATACCCTCATCAATGTATAATTTGTATTCCTCACCTAACTGATTAGCAAGCAGTATACCTCCTTGCTGTTGCGTTTCAATCGAATAGTCCGTTCCTTCCGCTTTGTTTTTTGACGTTCTACAATATATGGCTAACATTCACTTTTTTTACAAAACTAAGAAATACTTTAAATAGGTTAATTAAGGTAGTAAATAATTTAAAAAATATTTGGAGTGCTATTTATCTATAAAAGGACATGGACAATCAAAACATACAAAATCAGATAAAAATCAATCAGACCAAGCTACAAGTTGCTGATACCAGTGACCAGAAAGCACAAATTCAAAAACAACTTATCATCTTAAATCTTAAACAGCAAATCCAAATCCTTCAAGATAGAATTGACCAACTACAATCAAATTAACTAGCTATTTTATTTTTAATTTTTTGCAGACTATTCTCAACTAGTTTATTCCCAAGCAAATCCCAGTCTTCGCAAAAAGAGAATTTGAGCTGTCTTTCCTTTTACAATTAACCTGTATTGCTTACGTATATTGAGATGCAGACTGTTTAAAAAAATAAAAAGGATGCTATAAGACAGCGTGAGCGGCCATGCCCCTGATACTTATAGTCTCCTTTTTATATGTAATTCACCTCCGAATGGACTATGAATACTCAGTTACAGCGAATTGAATAAAAAAATATAAAATAAATTAAGCAGAAACTACTCCAGCCTATTTACTATTTCTGTTTTATTTCTTAAATTATATCAAACACATTTAATTGTGCTTACTGGTTCCTGTCGGGGTTGCTTCCGACAGGTCTCTGTCCAGTATAATTACAGGGATACAATAACAACAAAACAGAGATATTATGAAAAGTGAAAAAACAAAAACAATTCAATCGTTACATCCCCATTTTACTAAAGGAAAAACTAGATAAACTAAAATACAACCGAATAGATGACCTTTATGTCATCATTGACCTGATTCATAGAAAAGAAATTTATTTTAAATCAGATTACCAAGATAAATACGGATACACTGAAATTGCATTAAGTCAATTTAAAGAACTAATACCTTCCAGTAACCAGCTTAATAATGGTATTCAATTTTTAATTGATAATCACCTTATCAAGCGTAATGAATATTATGTGATTGGGGCAAAATCCAAGAGCTATAAGATACCTAGGGAATTTTTAGGTCGTTGTGTTACTGTTGTTATTCAAGATAAGAACATTAATAAACGTATAGCGGCTCAAATAATTAAATACAAAAAAAGTAAAGCAAAGAATTTAGAGTTTGCCCAAACGGACTATTTTAAGACGTTTAGAATTGATATTGAAAAGGCAAATAAAGAAATACTCACCAAGACAAAAGAAGCGATTAAAAGCTTATCCTATCGTTTAAACATCAATCTTTCGGATAGCGATATAATAAGCATTATAAACTGTGATAAGGGACACGAGACCAAACGTATGCTTATGCTCTTAGTAGATAAGAATAAAGAACTAGAGAGTATAATGCACCGTTACATGATATACACCACTCGCATCAACGCTATCAATGACGGATTTTTGTTTTTTAAACGCAATAATACCAATGGTCGACTTGATACTAACTTAACTTCACTACCTAGCTTTTTGCGCCCCTTCTTAATATCTTCTGAAAAGCTTATGCACCTTGACATCAAGAACTCACAACCCTATTTTCTTTATACCTGTATCAAGGATAACCAAGACATCAATAAAGAGGAACTGGATAGATTTGGTAAGCTCGTTGTAGATGGTACGCTCTACGAGTTCTTAACCGTTGAGTACAAGAAGCAAACTGGTTATAATAGAACACGGATGCAAATGAAAAAAGCCCTCTACAAAATCTTCTTTTCGAAGGTCAAAAGTTTTGGGCATTTAAAGGCGTTTTTTGGAGGATATTTTCCAACGGTGATGCAATATATCAACGACATCAACAAGCAGTGTAATAGCACCCTAGCAAAGCTATTACAAAGTAAAGAATCATACACCGTACTCGATGTTATTATGCCATTGCTAGAAAAGCAAGGGATAAGACCTTACACGATACATGATAGTTTTGTGTGTAAGGAATCTGAGGCTATGCAACTGAAAGAAATATTTACTTCTAAGCTTACAGAATTATATGGCATTGCACCAGCCCTACATTTAGATTATCTTATTCCAACTGAACTACTGGAAGATGACACAACAACTGATTTTGATACATTCTTAGATGAATTGAATCAATAGGTTTTCAATATTGAAATAAAAAAAATCTGGAAAATATTTTTGAGCCATCATAGGCCTTTTTGAGTGTATTTACATTTTTTTCTATAGTAAGAACGGTAACATTTTTTTACTCGTCTTTTTAAAACCAAACCCCAACACAGGGAGGGGGTGGTATGGGGAGGGCTGGTAAATTTTACGGAGGGAGGGTATACGGTTGGTGAAGGTCATTGAGTTTGTAGTTAATCCGTATAGTAAACACGTGCTAATCCACAAAGCAATCACGGGCTAACGTAGTCCCTTAAGGTACAGATAAAAGGGCTTATCCATTAACAAACATTTGAGAAATTAATATATCTATATTTAGAGCTTATTATTGTAGACAGGCATATAACACTATGAAAAACGTAAAAGAGTCAGCGAATTTTATTTGGTCCATTGCAGACCTTTTAAGGGGGGATTACAAGCAAAGTGATTACGGTAAGGTGATTTTACCTTTAACGGTGTTAAGGCGGCTAGATTGCGTTCTGGAGAAGTCTAAGAAGAGTGTTTTAGAAAAGCTCGACCAAGTAAAGAGCATGAAGATTGAAAATTTGGACCCCATACTTAACAAAGCCGCTGGTTATAACTTTCACAACCGCAGTAAATTTGATTTCAACAAACTAATAGCAGACCCTAATAATATTGCATCCAACCTCCGAAACTATATCAATGGCTTTTCGGCTGACGCTCGTGAAATTATTGAACAGTTTGACTTTGACAATCAGATAACCAAGATGGATGATGCAAATCTTTTATTCATGGTGGTGAAACGATTCCAAGAAGTGGACCTCCATCCAGATAAGATTTCAAGCATGGAAATGGGTTACATGTTTGAAGAATTAATTAGAAAATTTGCTGAAATATCTAATGAGACCGCTGGGGAACACTTTACACCCAGAGAGGTGATTAAGTTGATGGTAAATATTCTTTTCTTAAACGATAGGGATGTATTGACCAAGAAGGGAATTACAAAAACAATATACGATTGTTGTGCTGGCACAGGTGGCATGTTATCCGTTGCTGAAGAGTATTTGAATGAGTTGAATCCAGACGCTCGATTAGAAGTTTTTGGACAAGAATTAAATCCAGAATCATACGCCATCTGCAAATCCGATTTGTTGATTAAAGGGCAAAACCCAGCAAACATTAAAAAGGGCAATAGCATTTCTGAAGACCATTTAGAGAATCATAAATTTGACTATCTCATCACCAATCCACCGTTTGGCGTGAAATGGGAGAAGTTTGGGAAAAAGGTAAGGGATGAACATGAACAACTTGGGCACGGTGGTAGATTCGGAGCTGGATTACCATCCGTTAGCGATGGTTCGTTTTTGTTCTTGATGCACCTAATGTCTAAAATGAAACCCGAGGGTTCTCGATTGGCACTTGTATTTAACGGTTCTCCGCTATTTTCAGGCTCACCAAGCGCAAAGAAGAATGAAAGCAGTATAAGACAATGGATTATTGAAAACGACCTTTTAGAGGCGATTATAGCCCTTCCAAATCAATTGTTTTACAATACAGGCATTAGTACTTACATCTGGGTTATATCAAACAAAAAACCTAAAGAACGCAAAGCAAAAGTTCAATTGATAAATGCTGTTGATTTCTTTAAGAAAATGAGCAAATCGTTAGGTGATAAACGAAATGAACTAAGCGACCAGCATATTACTGAGATAACAAAAATGTACGGCAATTTTAAAGCTGGTGAGTATTGTAAGATTTTTGATAATAAGGAATTTGGTTATGCTAAAGTAACCGTGGAACGACCAGAGCGTAACGCAAAAGGACAAATTATAAAAGATAAAAATGGCAACCCTAAACCAGATAGCACATTAAGAGATACGGAGAATATTCCATTGAAAGAAAATATAGAGGCATACATGAAGCGTGAGGTGTTGCCCCACATACCCGATGCATGGGTGGATGAAAGCAAAACCAATATTGGTTATGAAATCAATTTCACAAAATATTTCTATCAATACAAACCGTTGCGCTCGCTGGATGAAATACGCAAAGACATCTTGCTGCTTGAACAAGAAACAGATGGTTTATTTAAAGAAGTGATTGGGTAATCATGAAGAAATACGACTCATATAAAGAATGCGACCTTGCTTGGGTAAAATTCATCCCAAGCCACTGGACAATTAAAAGTTTAAAATATGGAGTAGAAAATAGAAATTCTATTCGTATTCCTTTGAGTTCAGAAGTACGAGGTGAAATGGAATCTAAAGTATATGACTATTACGGTGCTTCTGGTGTTATAGATAAAGTTGAAGATTACTTGTTTGAAGAAGACTTAATCCTACTCGGTGAAGATGGAGCAAATCTTTTAACCAGAAGCAAAAGACTTGCATTTATCGCTTCTGGTAAATATTGGGTAAACAACCATGCACATATTTTCAAACCCAAAAAAGAGAATATTAATTATCTAGTTGAATTACTCGAAAGTTTAGATTATCAAATTTACGTCAGCGGTTCTGCTCAACCCAAATTGACAGCAGAAGCATTAATGTCGATTAAGATAATATCACCTCCACTTGAAGAACAAGCCCTCATTGCCAAATACCTTAACCACAAAACAACCCAGATAGACAATCTCATCCAGAAAAAAGAACGGTTGATTGAGTTGCTACAAGAAGAGCGAACAGCTGTAATCAACCAAGCCGTAACAAAAGGATTGGACCCGAATGCACCAATGAAAGATTCTGGAATTGAATGGTTGGGAGAAATACCTGCACATTGGAGTGAGGCTAGAGTAAAGAACATTGTAAATATTATTGGAAGAATTGGATTTAGAGGATATACTACTGCGGATTTAGTAGAAAAAGGAGAAGGTGCAATCTCGTTAAGTCCTTCTAATATTAAGAATCATATTTTAAATATTGATGATTGCACATATCTTTCATGGGAAAAATACAATGAGTCACCCGAGATTAAAATATACCGTAACGATATTATTTTAGTTAAAACAGGTTCAACTATTGGAAAGACTGCAATAATACCTGCCGATACACCAGAGATGACTTTAAACCCACAGTTGGTTGTCTTTAAAGAGATTAAACTTGAACCATTGTTCTTGTATTATGTAATGATTTCTGATTACTTTCAAGGATATTTTAATGTTTATACCGCTGGCGGAAGCACTCCAGCTATCTCTCAAGAAAAAATAAACAATTTTAAAATAACGTATCCAGACCTAGAAGAACAAAAAGAAATTTCAGAATATATCTGCAAAAAAGAATTTGAAATTAAACAAATAATAAATTCTGCTAAACAAGAAATAGAATTATTAAAAGAATACAAAACCGCCTTAATCTCTGAGGTGGTAACGGGTAAGGTGGATGTGAGGGGTGAAATAAAGAACTAAACAAAATAAAATGATAACTGTACTAAGAGCAATTGCAGCACTAAAGGAGAAGATTGGGCTAATAAGTAACATTAAAACCTATCAAGAATTTAACAATTGGCAAAATATGACATCTGTTACATTAACAAATATCTACCCAGACAAAAGAGATGTCATTGATAATTTTGGAGCAATTGTTTCGAAACAATTTAGTTATCAGGGAAATGGAGATAGGACAAATCTCGCAAAGAAAGAAGCTCAAGTATACTTAGAAAATATAATCAAGGATTTAGAACATTTTGGCGTGCCAGTTTCAAACAAACCTTCTGAAGACAAAAGTGTAAAATTACATGTAAACCAAAGTAATAATCAAACTCAAAACACCTCTGTAAATGTTGGCTTAGAATTGATATTTGATGTTATAAAGGGTGAATTAAGAAATTCCGAGATTGAACAGCTGAAAGAAATACTTGATTCTAAAGAAGACGAAAAAACAAAAAAGAAAAACTTTATTGAAAAGATAAAATCTTTTGGCTCAGATGTTTCTTCCAATATTTTAGCTAATCTTTTGACAAATCCTCAGGTATATGAGCAACTAAATCAAATGTTGTAAACAACCCTAAATATTCTCATGGCAAAAGGCATACATACAGAATCAACATTTGAAGCTGCAATAGAAGAAGTGCTATTGACAGATGGTGGATATGTGAAGGGTCACTCGGAGGACTTCAATACACAGCTGGGGTTATTCCCAAAATACATCACCGATTTTTTGAAAACTTCACAACCTGCAAAATCCGGTTAAACTGACCACCCTCGACCGATTTAAACTGACCACCCCAGA
>CAYNMP010000009.1:0-142274 GCA_964398475.1 uncultured Chitinophagaceae bacterium
TTCCGGTTGTGGTAAAATGTACAAGCGCTTCTTCGGGCGTGAAAGTATTGTGCAAGATTCTTCCATTTACTCAAATTTAGACTACAGCGATTTAATTCTAGATAGTGCGTCTATAGTCCATTATATCGCTAAGGACACTGCTTTAGAGGTGTTTTCAGAAGACATTCTAGCCTTTTACAGCCGAAGAAACTTTCAATCTGCTTGGTTTACGAACAACAGCATGTCGAACAGTACGGATGCGTTCTTCAGCACACTTAATGACTATCAGATTAATTTTGAAGACGCATCGTTGGCTCGCCCTGCATTAATTAGTTTATGGAATCAAGCAAAAGCAGACTCAAATTTTTTTGCAAAAAATTCAGAGGAGCGTTTGAGATTTGAACTTGGTCTCACCTCTACATTTTTTCAATATGCACAAAAGGCCTACTTCGGTACCGATAAGAATCCAAAAGACTTAGAATGGTTTATTCCACGAAAGAAAAAAGATTACCAGCACCTGTTGGATACTTTAGTGCAATCGCCAACATCTTATCAAATCAACGAACCTGTAAACGATTATTATCGACATCTTAAGTCTGCTCTAATAACGTATAGAGCAATAGAAAAGCAGGGAGGTTTTCCTGTTGTGCAATACGTAAAAGGCCTTCGGAAAGGAGATTCGAGCGAACATATCCCTCTCCTTAAACTGTATTTAGTAAACACTAAAGATCTTCTCGAAAACGATTCATCAACGATGTTTACCGACTCGTTATATAGCGCGCTAAAATCTTTTCAATCGCGTATGGGTCTCCGTGCTACCGGCATTCCGGACAGTTTAACTATTCGTGAGATGAATGTGCCTATTCGCCAACGGATTCGACAGATTATGCTGAATATGGAACGATTGCGATGGATTCCGGAACAGGCGCCCGACAATTATTTTTTAGTGAACATTCCGGAATACAGACTCCATATTTTTGAAAACAAGCAATATCAATGGAGTATGAATGTGGTAGTAGGTAAAACAGCAACGGCTACAAGTATTTTCTCAGGTAATTTATCGGTTGTAGGGTTCTGTCCGTATTGGAATGTGCCACAGAGTATTATCAAGAATGAAATGTTGCCTAAATTGAAAGTAAATCCGGGATACATCAACAAAAATAATTTAGAGGTGCTGAAAAACGGTAAGCCAATAAATCCGTATTCAGTAAGCTGGAGTAAATACAAAACCGGAGTGCCCTTTGTCATTCGGCAAAAGCCCGGACCTTCAAATGCGTTGGGGCTTGTTGCTTTTTATTTTCCGAATTCTTACGACATCTATTTGCACGATACACCGGCTAAAAGTTTTTTTGGAGAAACAAACAGAGCCTTCAGCCATGGATGTATTCGATTGTCGGAGCCCGAGAAGTTGGCCCAATATGTATTTAGAAACGACTCGACACTTTCAGCAGATAGTATACACGTATTGATGAATCAGCACAAAGAGAAGAAGGTACGTGTAAAGCCATCTATTCCTGTATTTATAGGGTATTTTACGGCTTGGGTAGATCATACCGGAAAACTAAATTTCCGTCATGATATTTATGGACTAGATACCAAATTAGAAAGAGAGGTTTTTGGTACCGAAAAGCTGATGCAATAGCAAACAAAGAAGGCTGCTTCAACCAAGAAACAGCCTTCTTTAAAATTGTTATAGCATTTAGAAATATGCTTTTATATACGAATCGTCATCTACCAACGTTTTCAATCGATTTAGAGATTTACGGGCAGAAGTATCAATTTGCTTATCGCCATAGGTTAAAACGAAGCCTCCAATTAATGAAGCATCTACATCATGCACCAATTTGATTTCTTTAATGTTTTCTTTTGCTTTTAATTTATTGATAATGGTATCAACCGTTGCTTGGTCCACAGCAGTAGCTGTTGTTAACTTCACATTGGTGATATTGTTCAGCAAATCGTATTGGTTGATAAATGAACCAGCTACCTCGCCTAAGAAGCTCTCGCGACCTTTCTTAGTTAAAAGTACAATAAACTTATTCGTTAGTTCATGCACACTTGATCCAAAAACTTTGACCAAAATCGCCTCCTTTTTATCGGAAGGAATAATCGGGCTTTGCAACATGACATGTAAATCGCGACTACTTTTTAGTGTATTTGAAATAAGCGCCATGTCTGCTTTCACTGCTTCTAATTGGCCTTTTTCTTGTGCTAATTGAAGTAATGATTTTGAGTAGCGTGAAGCCAATCGGAATGATGACATAAATTCAGGTTTAAACTATAACAGAAAATTAGTTGAGGTTGCTTTCTTTTACTAACGCATCAACAAATGCTTTGTGATCGGTATCGTTTTTCAATTCTTTACGAACAATTTTTTCAGCGATTTCAATAGCTAAAGCGCCTACTGAATTTTTTACTTCAACAATAGCTGCTTTTTTCTGAATCTCGATTTCACGAATGGCATCTCCCACTTTTTTATCCGCTTCTGATTTCGCTTTTTCGATGATATCGTTTTTCATTTTTTCGGCAACGATTCGGGCATCATGCAAAATTTGATTTCTTTCCTCTTTGGCTTGGTTTAATAACTCTTCGTTTTTCGATACCAATGCCGCCATTTCCGCTCTTGCTTTTTCCGCTTGTGTTAACGACTCCTCTATGTGCATTTCGCGCTCTTTCAACGCACTTGCAATGGGCTTGAACGCAAATTTACCTAAGATAAAAATCAAGGCAACAAAAATAATAAGCGCCCAAATTGCTAATCCCGGATTTGGAGTAATTAAGCTGAACGGATTCGCTTCTTCTGATAACAAAACAACTAATAACGTGTTCATATTTATATAGATTTTTCTTTGAAATTCTTTTGTTTAAAAAAACAGTACTCCGTTGGCAATCCCATTGGAGTACTGTTTTTAGGTTGAATTACTTCAACAATGCAACGATAACGGCAAACAAGGCAACCCCCTCGATGAAGGCTGCTGTCAAAATCATTGCACCTCTGATGTCGTTAACGGCTTCCGGTTGACGAGCGATTGCTTCTGCTGCGCTTCCTCCGATTCTTCCGATTCCGAGACCTGCGCCTACTGCTGCTAATCCTGCTCCGATAGCTGCTACTCCTGGTACTGCTGCTTCTAATAACATGTTTTTTGTTTTTATAATGAATGAATAATAACCGAATTAATGATGCGCTTCTTCTCCGTGACCGTGTTCTTCAACAGCCATACCGATAAATACGCTTGTCAACATAGAGAAGATAAAGGCTTGAATGAATGCCACTAAAACTTCAATGCAGCTGATAAACAATGTAAACGGAATGGCAATAGCTGAACCTGCAATTGATCCTCCCACACTCTTACCTGCATTGCCAAATACGAATATCAAACAAATCAAACTTAATACAATGATGTGTCCTGCTACCATGTTGGCGAAAAGACGTATCATCAATGCAATAGGTTTAGTGAAAATACCCAAAAGTTCAACAGGGAACATAATTGGCCACAAGAAATAAGGTTGAGGTAAAAGAATGTGCTTCCAATAGCCTTTGTTTCCGCTAAAATTGATCACAAGCATGGCTACAAAAGCCATTACCAAAGTAAATGCGATGTTTCCTGTAACGTTTGCACCCCCAGGGAATACTGGGATAAGGCCCAACAAGTTCAACACAAGAATGAAGAAGAAGATGGTCATGATGTAAGGCAAATACTTTTCGTATTTAGGTCCAATTCCAGGTTTAGCAACATCGTCTCTTATGAAAACTACCATTGGTTCGATAAGTGATTGCAATCCTTTAGGTGCTTTTCCTTTGTTGGTGGTGTAGGCTTTAGTTACTGAAGTGAAAACAACAATCAAAATAAATGCAGCTAACAACATGGTTGCCACATTTTTAGTTATTGAAAAGTCGATAAATCCTGCGTGATCTTCGCGTACAATACCCCCGTGCTCACATGTGTAGCCATTTACTTCTTTGCCGTCTTCATATTGAAAAGTGGTTATTCCACTTTCAGCTGAATAAAGAATACAAGGTAAACCGATATGCGCCATTTCTAAGATATCCCACTCATGTGAATCGGCTATGTGGTGCAGAATCATTGGCGTTGGGTTGAATTTTTCATCCGCTTTTGGTGCTTCTGCATGCGCTTCTTCCGTTGTTGTTGCAACTACAGTCTCTGTTTCTTCAGCAGAAACGGCTAGACTACTCAATACAATTCCCGAGAAAAGGATGATTCGTTTTATATAGGCTGTAAACACGTGATTGATTTTTAAAATGCGGTGCAAATGTAAGCCTTTTGCAAAATATTCCAAATGCTTATGCCACAAGAAAAATGCAATCAAAAGTTCTCAATTGCAATTTTTGGCATTAAGTTTGCAAATCGCAAATCAAAATTTATAATTTATGAAACAACTTAAACCCATTTTACTAGGGATTCTAGCCGTTTGTTTCTTTTCCAATGCACATGCACAATACAATAAAGTATTAGCTGCAAGTAATTTCGGAGGAGTATCTACTGTTAGTTACAATCCTGCTATTGCCGATAACCGTATGAAGTTCGATTTGAACTTAATTTCAGTTGGTTTGGAGGTTAACAACAACTACCTTGGAATAAGCAATAAGCCGCTTTTAAACAGAGATCTTTTCAATGACGATAAGTTTGCCGATAAATATTTGATTGAGCGTGTAAACGGGAAAAATAAAAAGGCGTTTATTGGTATGGATGCGCAGATTCCTCTATCCTTCATGTTCGCATGGGGAAAAAACCGATCCAACAAAAATGCTATTGCGTTAACGGCTAATATGCACAGTATTTCGAATATTGATAATATCAGTGAAACCTTAGCTCGTTCAAGTTATTTTGGATTGGGTAATAAAGCCGATTCAATTACCGGTTTCAACTTTAAAAACTTATCCGAAAAAAATGTTGCACTCCGTAACTTAGAGTGGATGGATGTTGGCGCTACATATTCTAGAGTAGTTTATGATAAAGGGCAGCACTTTATCAAAGTAGGAGGTACTATTAAGGTGCTATTGGGTGTTGCGTCAGCATATTTGTACTCCAATAAAGCCGATTATCAGTTTAACAATTATGATAGTTTGAATATCTACAACAGTGATGTAAGATATGGACACAACAAAGGCTTGGAAGAATTTGGCGATAGAACGTTTAAATATGACGGTTTAGGGTCACTTAAAAAATACATCACTCCGGGTGCAGCAGCAGATTTAGGTGTTGTTTACGAATGGAGACCTGATCAAGATAAGTACAAGTACACCATGGATTGTAAAGAGTGGTATCAAAGAGAACGCGATAAATACAAATTAGCAGTAGGATTTTCGGTAATTGACTTGGGGGCAATTTCGTTCAGCAAATCTGTAAATGATCGTGACTTTAATGCCGATATTCGCAATTGGGAAGTAAAGAAAGAGCCTATCAATGGTGTTCAATCTTTCGACTCAGTACTTAACTCTAAATTCGGAAGCACGTATACCGGATCAGATAAATTTACGGTTTGGTTGCCTACACGATTCAATCTTTACATCGACTACCATATTTGGAAAGGCTTTGGTTTGAACTTGGGGACTACTATTTCTCCGGTTATGGCGAAAAACAGAAACCAGATTCATTACCCAACTTCGGTAACATTAACTCCGAAATACGATCACAAATGGGTGGGTGTTTATGTTCCACTTTCTTATGATGAATATGGTAACTTTAGTGCGGGTGCAGGTTTGCGTGCCGGACCACTTTTTGTTACATCATCGAACGTGATTACATTGTTTGGAAAGAAAACAAGTTTCAACGCCAACGTTCAAGTGGGTTTGAAAATTACAATTCCGAACAGCTTGCACCGCGATCGCGATAAAGATGGTGTATCGAACAAGAAAGATAAATGTAAAAAAGAGAAAGGAACTTGTGCTACCGGAGGTTGTTCTGATAAGGACAACGATGGTGTTACAGATAAAATGGATCTTTGTCCGGATGTTGCAGGACCATTATTCTTGGCAGGTTGCCCAGATAGAGATGGGGATAGCATTCCTGATATGCGTGATTCTTGCCCGGATGTAAAAGGACCAAAAGAATCTTTGGGTTGTCCTGATACAGATGGAGATGGAATCTGGGATAAATATGACGACTGTCCTACTGAAAAAGGAACAAAAGAAATGAATGGCTGTCCTGATCGCGACAACGATGGTGTTGCCGATAAAGACGATGCTTGTCCGGATGTTCCTGGTGAAAAGGCGCACAAAGGTTGCCCAGATTCTGATAAAGACGGATTGTACGATAACGAAGATAAATGTCCTCGTGAAGCTGGTCCGGTTGAAAACCAAGGTTGTCCTTGGCCTGATACAGACGGAGATGGAGTGTTAGACAAAGATGATGCTTGTCCGAAAGTATTTGGAGTAGCAGAAAACAAAGGCTGTCCTAAGTTGGATAAGAAAGAAGTTGAAACTGTGAAGTTCGCTTTCCAAAACTTAGAGTTCGAAACAGGAAAAGACGTGATTAGAACTAAGTCTTATGTTTCCTTGAATGGTTTAGCTAAATTGTTGGTTGACAAACCTAGTTACGGTTTGAAAATTGAAGGGCACACCGATAACGTGGGTGACGATGCTAAAAACTTAGACTTGTCGAACAGAAGAGCAGCAGCCGTTAAAGCATATCTTGTTAAACGAGGTGTTGATGGCAATAAGTTAGAAACTGCTGGTTTTGGCGAAACTCAGCCAATTGCAGATAATAATACAGTTGCTGGTCGTCAGAAAAACAGACGAGTTGTAATGACTATTAACTTCAGATAATAGATTCCTTATGTTTTAGGAAAAGCGTCTCGGAATTTCCGAGACGTTTTTTTATGTCTGAAATTTTAAACACATCACTTAGTTTCTTCTTATTCTTTTCGTATTATTGGATATAAAACCAAACTAATATGACAAGAAGAATTCTACTGTTTACAATTGTAATTCAGCTCTTTGCTACTAAACTATTTGCACAATGTGCTGAAGTTAATCAACCTAAAGTGTTATTGGTAGGCGACAGTTGGGCGTTTTTTATGGACGTTGACAAAACGTTTAATAATTCATTTAAAAAGTTTGGTCATTCCAATTACAAATACCTTACAAATACTGTTATTGCTGAAAATGGAGCTGAAACGGATGATTTTTTAAAGCCAGATAAACAACACATGATCGATTCACTTATCAAGGCGAATCCTTCAATTGAAGTTGTGCATTTGAGTATAGGAGGTAATGATGTGTTGGGCGATTGGAAAGTAAGCTCATCTTCAGGTTTTGTAGATACACTTTTTCATAATATTTCAACACGAATGAATGCTATTGTAACTTTCATTAAGACAACAAAGCCTGGAATAAAAATAGTTTGGAGTGGTTATGTGTATCCAAATTTTGGAGAAGTAATTCAAACCTCTGGATGGGGTTCTGGTCACCCATTCTATAGTAATTGGCAGAAAATGGAATTTCCGACATTCATTCAATTGAATACCATGTTGAACCGATTTTCGGATTCAATGGAAGTATATTCAGCCGGTGATCCACAAGTGGAATTCTACAAATGCACTGGTTTGTTACAAAACACGTTTGGACAAACAACCCCACTAGGTATTGCACCAAGTGGAACCTATGCCCCTTATAGTTTGCCTATGCCGGAAGGCGACCCTAATTATCCTTCACCGAAAACATCGATGCGCGATTATGGTATTACACGCGATTGCTTTCACCTTTCTCCACAAGGCTACAGTGATTTTATCGACTATCAATTGCAGAAGTTTTATCAAAAGTATTTAATGGATGATTTGTATTTACTTTCTGAAAACAATATGCAAACAGGTACAGTTTCTTCAGCCGGAGCTGTGGCAGACACTTTGCTGTTAGGAGAAAGTGGAGGAAATTCCTTTGCAACAGTACTTTCGTTTAATACATCAAACATGGCTGATACTATTCTTAAAAAGGCAAGTATATTCTTAAGAAGAAATCGACTTACAGGTACTAATCCAATCAGTAGTAACTTATCCATTAAGGTAAAAAGCGGAAATTTTGGAACAACCGTAAATGTAGAAGCTGCTGATTATGCTGCAACTGGCGATGCTTCCGGAGCGCCTTGCTTGTTTGGCTCGAATGCAGGAGATGGTAATTGGATTCGTTTGGATTTGCCTGCTGCTGTGTTGCCATTTATTACTAAAAATGCTACCACGCAATTTGTTATTTCAGCACCAAGTTTCACCGGAGGTGTAGTTAATTTCAACAACTCAAGCAACCCTGAGTATGCACCCATATTGAATCTCGATTATGGCGGAACACCTACAACAAGTATTATTGAAAATGAGTCTAGTATGGCTTTGCATGTCTATCCTAATCCCGCAAAAAATTTGCTAAACATTGAAACGAATGGAGCAATCATTCAACACATTGATGTGGTGGATGTTTTGGGTAATGTTATACTTAGTCGTGCTACCGATAAAAATGCCATCGATATTGCATCGTTGCCAACAGGTATCTACACGATTCATGTTAGTACGAATGAAGGAATGGCAAGACAACAATTTGTAAAACAATAAAAATCAATACAACTCACAGCCATTGGAAAATAAAAGCACTGCTGGTATTACCGGTAGTGCTTTTATTTTTTTATGCATTTCCATTTCTTGTTTTTCTTACTTCACGGCAAAGTCCCCAGTCTCTTTACCATTATATCGGGTTAACAGAGATACTGGATGACTTACACTTTGGGAAAATGAACGAAACTGAGAAAGCGGTTATACTTTGTAGGTACGTGGGTAAGCATGTCCGAAATCATAAGGATGGCGATAAGATTGACGATGTATCAGCCTATGAAATCCTTGAAAAGGGATATGGTGCTTGCGATCAAAAAGCGCTTGTTTTATTGGCTCTGGCTGAACAGGCAGGTATTGAAGGGCATCTGGTATACTTATATGGTTACGATTCTATATCTCATCACACAGTAGCTGAACTCAAGATTAACGACTCTTGGGCAATGTTAGACCCTTATTTCCAAAATCAATACTGGGTTTCAGCGAATACTTTAGCGAGTGTACATGATGTTGTATCGCATAAAGTTCAGGCTGTTGATTTACCTTTAATCGATTCCGCCAATTACGCCCGTTTATTTGATACCCTTTATCCCTATAAAATAGTGCCTCGGGAAAAGCCAAGTAGGATGAATCGAATCACTGTGCTCATCATGACGTTAAGCTATCGAATTTACGGCCGTTACATGACAACACCATGGAAAATCATTTATCTCAGGAAAGCAGTAGGTAGAATGCCTTAAACTTGTATTATTCACCTTCTGTTTCCGGTCGCATTTGGGGGAAGAATAACACCTCTTGTATACTTGCTTGATTCGTCATTAACATGACCAATCGGTCGATGCCAATACCAATGCCTGATGTAGGCGGCATGCCATATTCTAAAGCGCGTAAGAAGTCGTGATCAATGAACATCGCCTCATCATCGCCTCGCTCCATCAATTTCGCTTGTTCTTCAAAACGTGCACGTTGATCGATTGGGTCGTTCAACTCGGTGTAGGCGTTCGCAATTTCTTTTCCGTTTACCATTAATTCAAAACGCTCTACAAGTCCGGCTTTGCTGCGATGTTTTTTAGTTAACGGACTTAATTCCACCGGATAATCAATAATGAATGTTGGTTGCGAAAAGTTGCCTTCGCATTTCGCGCCAAATATCTCGTCAATCAATTTCCCTTTACCCATAGACGCATCGGTTTCGATGTGCAATCTTTTGCATACATCTACCAAGCCGGCTTCATCCATTTCGCTCACATCAAAGCCTGTGAATTCTTTGATGGCATCGTAAATGGGAACACGTTTGAAAGGCGCTTTGAAGTTCAACACTTTATCGCCCATGGTTACTTCTGTTGTTCCGTGTAACTCGGTGGCGATTTTTTCCAATAGATTTTCGGTAAAATCCATCATCCAGAAATAATCTTTGTAGGCCACGTAAAACTCCAACACGGTGAATTCTGGGTTGTGCGTTCTGTCCATTCCTTCGTTACGGAAATTACGACTGAATTCATACACAAAGTCGAAGCCGCCTACAATTAAGCGTTTCAAGTATAATTCGTTAGCAATTCGAAGATAAAACGGAACATCTAATGCATTGTGATGTGTAGCAAACGGACGAGCCGCAGCACCTCCGGGAATGTTTTGTAACACAGGCGTGTCTACTTCCATTGCTCCGTGTGCATCCAAAAAATCACGAATGGTTTTTACCAATTTGGTACGTTTGATAAAGGTATCGCGCACATGTGGATTCACTACTAAATCTACGTAACGCTGACGGTAACGCTGTTCAGGGTCTGTAAAGGCATCGTAAATTTCGCCATCTTTTTCTTTTACAATCGGCAGCGGTTTCAACGATTTCGCCAATAATTGCAATGATGAAACGTGAATCGAAGTTTCTCCGGTTTTTGTTTTAAATACATAGCCTTTCACACCTACAAAATCGCCAATATCTACAAGGCGCTTGAATACTTCATCGTATAGCGTTTTGTCTTCGCCAGGGCATATCGCATCACGACCAATGTATAATTGGATTCTTCCTCCTGCGTCTTGTAGCACAGCAAAGGCAGCCTTTCCCATCAAGCGCACCGACATAATTCGACCCGCTAAACTCACATCCGGTAAGTTATTTTGCTCGGCATCAAACGTATCTAATATGGCTTGCGAATAGTGTGAAACGTGGAACAATTCCGGTGGATAGGGGTTCACGCCCAAGGCTTCCAGTTCTTTTATTTTCTCTCTTCTAACAATTTCTTGTTCGCTTAAATGCTGACTCATAATTCTTTTTTTGGAACGGTGAATATAAGAAGAACTCGGAGAGAAAACAGCCTCTTTTCGCCTAGAATTCAATTCTTGGAAAATTGTTGCTGCAACAGACCTTGCTTTTCTTTATTTTGCGCAAAATATGTTGGCATGGCAGGCGAAGAAAAAAAGTTCATCTCTGATTCCGGAATAGAAATTGAAAGGGTATATGCCCCGAAAGATCGATTAGTAGAAGAACCCGGTGTTTTTCCTTTTACACGCGGTGTGCATTCCGAAATGTATCGTTCGAAGTTGTGGACGATGCGCCAATATGCAGGTTTCAGTACTGCAGAAGAAAGTAATAAACGGTATCATTATTTGTTATCACAAGGGGTGAGTGGTTTAAGTGTTGCCTTCGATTTGCCAACTCAAATTGGCTACGATTCCGATCATCCGTTAGCTGATGGCGAAGTAGGGAAAGTGGGTGTAGCTATTGATTCGTTGGTAGATATGCAAACACTATTTCATGGAATAAAATTGGAAGAGGTATCAACGTCAATGACTATCAACTCTACAGGCTATATTTTATTGGCGTTTTACATCGCTTTAGCCAAACAACAGGGAGCCGATTTGAAGAAAATTTCAGGCACCATTCAGAACGATATTCTGAAAGAATATGCTGCACGGGGCACGTATATCTATCCGCCCCGTCCGTCTATGAAAATCATTACCGATATTTTTGAATACTGTAATACTGAAGTGCCGAAATGGAATACGATCTCCATTTCCGGGTATCACATTCGTGAAGCGGGATCAACAGCAGCCCAAGAATTGGCATTCACATTAGCGAATGGTAAAGCCTATTGTGAAGCAGCAATAGCAAAGGGGTTAGACATTAATCAGTTCGGGCAGCGACTGTCGTTTTTCTTCAATGCACACAATAACTTTTTCGAAGAAGTTGCGAAGTTTCGTGCGGCCCGTAGAATGTGGGCCAAAATTACCAAAGACCTCGGTGCAACTGATGCGCGTGCACAAATGTTGCGCTTTCACACACAAACAGGCGGTTCAACACTTACGGCTCAACAACCGCAAAACAATATCGTACGAGTGAGTTTACAAGCTATGGCGGCTGTATTGGGCGGTACACAATCGTTACACACCAATGGTTTCGATGAAGCATTATCTTTGCCAACTGCCGATGCGGCTAAGTTAGCGCTAAGGACGCAACAAGTCATTGGTTTTGAAAGTGGAGTAACGGAAACAGTTGATCCGTTGGCAGGTTCATATTTTGTAGAACAATTGACTGATCAACTCGAAGAAAAAGCATGGCAGTACATCACATATATCGATTCGATAGGGGGTGCTGTTTCCGCTGTGGAGAAGGGTTTTATACAAGATGAAATCGCAAAAGCTTCTTATGATTTTCAGAAAAAAATGGAATTGGGGCAAAAGGTTATTGTGGGTGTAAACAAGTTTGTTGAGCCGGAACGAAACGATACTGAAATTTTGCGTATTGATGATTCGATTCGAGCATTGCAAACGGCTAAGTTGACTAAACTCCGCGCTGAACGAAATGCAGAAGAGGTGGCTAAAACATTGAAGGCGCTTACGGATGCAACTATTGAAGGGAAGAATATCATGCCATTTGTAGTGAATGCCGTGGAAGCCTATTGCACATTGGGCGAAGTAGCTGATGTATTGCGAGGCATTTATGGTGAATATCAAGGATAACAAATTATCCCTTAGGGGTTGAAGCAAATAAAGGAATGAAATGAATTGGATTACGCTATTGTTGTTTACTGTTTTTGCGAATCAGCCACACCCTATTGTTGACGAGCCTTTGCCTATTTTTCCGAAGAATGAATTTCGTTCTCCGCTCGATATTCCTATTGCTTTATCGGGTAATTTTGGGGAAACGCGAAAGAATCATTTTCACATGGGGCTTGATATGAAAACCAATGAAAGAGAGGGTTTGAATGTGTATGCCATTGGCGATGGATACATTTCGCGCATTGGTGTTTCTCCATTTGGCTATGGAAATGCAGTGTATATCACGCACCCCAATGGATATACTTCCGTGTATGGACACTTGCAGCAATTCAATAGTCGGTTTACACAAGAGGTTCACAAAGAGCAGTATTCGAAAAAGAGTTTTGCAGTAGATATCACTTTCCCCAAAAATAAATTGCTTGTAAAAAAGGGAGAAGTAATTGCTTTGAGTGGTAATACCGGTGGGAGTGGTGGTCCGCATTTACATTTTGAAATTCGCGATGCACAAGAACGAACCATTAATCCTTATCATTTCGGGTTTATAGTAAAAGATGATGTTGCTCCTGTGGTAAATGCCGTTGAGTTTTTTTCGCAGGATGCGGATTTTTTGGATAGAGAAAAAAAGCGAATCGCATTGAAAAAAGTAGGCGATGCCTTTGTTTCGTCCGACAGTATTTTAAGAATCAATGCGGATGCGTTCGGTATTGCAGTTAACAGCTTCGATCGGATGACCAATTCTACGAATTCTTTTGGGGTTTATTCTATCACCCTCTCCGATAATGGAAAGGATGTCTTCACGTTTAAAAATGATCGTCATTCTTTCGATGAAAAGCGCATGATTATTGCCCATTTAGATTACCCTGTATTTTTGAACGAAGGATTCCGAGCTTTTCATAAATGCTTTGTGGAGCCGGGTAATAAATTGAGTGCATACAGTGCAGTGCAGAATAATGGTAAAATCAATTTATTGGATGGGCAAGTTCATCAACTTACAGTCTCCATTGCCGATTTTTCGAACAATACATCACTCATTCGTTTGAACGTTGTAAAGGATACCGCCTCCGGTTTTTTCAAATCGAACAACGACCCTTTTACTATTCTGTTGAAGAATAATTTTCTGAACGTTTACAATACAGATAGCCTAAAGTTAAGTATTCCCGGTGATTGTATTATTAACACCACTAAATTGAAGGTGGAAAAAACGGATGCCAAAATGAGTGGGATTTTTTCAGCAGTTTTTACCATTAATCAAAGTTTGGAGCATTTATTAGGAACATTTACAATTAAGATTAAGGCAGTAATTCCAACTTTTTTGCAAAATAAAGCGGTGCTTTTATGGCGAGATGAAAAAGGGAAAACAGTTTCCAAAAATGGAGCTTTTGAAAGTGGCTTTGTAAATGGAAATGTGCGCGAATTTGGAACCTATTGTGTAGGGATAGATACTGTACCACCTGTGATTCGTCCGGTTTCATTCAGCACTGTTAAGCCGGTTCACACAAGTAAAAAATGGATTTTTTCAATGTCGGATGCACTCAGCGGAATTAAAAAATACGATGTGTATATTGACGGAGAATGGACATTAGCTGCCTACGATGCAAAATATGCTTCGTTAGCTGTGATTAATGAAAATAAGTGGACATTGGGTGAACATCAGATTCGAATTGTTGTTACTGATGAACGAGACAATGAAAAAGTGTATGCGTCAAAATTCATTTACTAAACAACACAATTATGAAACTTAAAGTTGGCGACAAAGCTCCGGCTATAAATGCTAAAGACCAGCATGGTAATGAAATCACTTTAACTCAGTTCAAAGGGAAGAAGGTGGTGCTTTATTTTTATCCCAAAGACAGCACACCCGGTTGCACGAAGGAAGCTTGTAATTTCCGCGACAATTATAGCGCATTGCTGAAAAAAGGATATCAGGTGATTGGTGTGAGTACTGACAGTGAAAAATCACATTTGAAGTTCATAGAAAAGTATGAATTGCCTTTTCCGTTAATTGCCGATACAGATCAAAAGGTGGTTAACGATTATGGTGTTTGGGGGATTAAGAAGTTCATGGGACGTGAGTATATGGGCATTAACCGAACTACTTTTGTAATTGATGAAAAAGGTAAGATCGAGAAAGTGATTGAAAAGGTTGATACCGAAAATAGTACCCAACAGTTATTCGATTAAGTTTTCAGTATTTCCCGTCATCTGCTTGTTATTGATTAGTGTCTGCTCGTAAACATAATAGGCAATGAAAACAACGAGAATCAACACAATGATGGTGTTCTCAAACCAATATTGGGTGGGGTGAATCCATATCTCTTCCAATAAATTCCATCTACCGATTACTTCAACAAAATTCCAAAAAATGACTACAGTTGGTATAGCATAGCGAATTGCGTAATCAAATTTGCTGATTTTGATGAGTTTTAAGTACAAATAAATGGACCAAAATAATGAGCCAAAAGCCACGATAAAGGTGGCAGGATGCTTATCACCGGCTATTTCTTTGTCGTAAACCAATAGAAGCACAATATAGAATGTCCACAGAACCATTATCGTTTCTACAAACGTAACAATGGCTAGTGGACGTTGATTATGTGCAGTAGATGTGAGCAGTTTTTTGAACCCTGCAAGTTTTTGGAACCAATTGAAAAAAGAGCACTTGTTGTGTGTAAATAAGAAAAGAAGTAAGAATGCAATCAGCAGTCCAACAGATGATAGCATTACAAGATATTCCGGCTTTGTAGTCACTTCTCCATTTTCAATAAGCGGTGCAACATTTTGTTTTTCTGCTATCCAAACGAAAGAAAACTCTATCCAACCGGTCCAAATTAATATACCCGATAACAAGCCAAGTAGCGTAGCTGTCCCTTTTTTCTCATTCATCCGAAATCCCCAGATCAGCAGAAGCAGTCCTAGAAAACCAATGCCGGCTGCTCCTACTAGCTTATTGTGCACTAACATTTTCTCGTTAAAAACCATGAGAGCATGACCTACAGGCATCAAGAGCAATACCAGCAGAAACGAAAATGTACCAGTTAGGAAGGTTGATCTTTTTTTCATTTTTATTATTTAGAACAGTTCTAAACAAATATAATATTTAGAATGAATCTAAATAGTGTTACCGTGTCATTTTATATGAAAAAGTCGTTTAAAGGAATAAAGTGGTCTGTTTTTTATACATTCGATGAAATAAATATTGAAAAAAACATGAAAAAAACGTTTACTCTTCTAGCCTTCTCTTTTTCCGTTGTCGCTATCGTAAAATTTACCAATCTAACAGCAGAGCCTGCGAAAACACCTAATGGCGGTTATTCCGGAGCACCGGCATCCAATCGCACTTGCCAAACCAGTGGTTGTCATCCAGGAACAAGTACCGAAGATGATACTCAATTTATTTTACAAATGGACACAGTACAATCAGGACTTTCCGGCAGTGTGGTTACTTCTTCTACAAAATATATTCCTGGGAAAACGTATTTTATGTCGTTACAACTCACCGGATCAGCTAATCGTTATGGGTTTTCGTTTTCTTCGCTTAATGGATCCAATGCTCAATCCGGCTCATTTATTGCAACAAGTGCAACTACTACAGCAATTGTTACGGGGGCATCAGGAACTACTTGTATGAGTCATAAGAATGCCAATACTACAAAATCTTGGATTTGGCAGTGGACAGCTCCAACCAGTGGCGATGACGTTGCTTTCTATTATGTTGGAATGTTAGCCAATGGAAACAATAATGAATCCGGTGATGTAGTTTATAAAAGCAGTATATTCATCAATGCTGCTCTAACTCCAAATGCAATCGGAAATATTTCTTCTATTGCTAATTTAGGATTATACCCAACGCAAACGGTAGCTGAATTTGCTATGAATATCGAATTGAAAGAGGCTTTGAAAACTACAATACAAGTAATGGATATGAAAGGAAGTGTAGTTAAAACACTTTTTGAAGGAACGTTAAATGGAGGTGCCAACAATGTGCGTTATGATATTGCCGATTTACAAAAAGGCAACTATATTGTTAATGTAAGCACTGCAAAAGGGGCAGTAAGTAAACATTTAATTAAACTTTAATTTATAATAACGTTAAAGTCCGGGCGAATTCGTCCGGACTTTTTATTTTCACAACATGAGAAAAACAACACTAACACTATTAACACTTATTTCATTTGGCCTTTTATTGGTAAAATGTTCGAAAGATAAAGCTCCCAATAACACTTGTACTCCATCAAGTATAACATACACCACAACGGTTAAACCTATTATGGACGATAATTGTGCAACATCCGGTTGCCACGATGCATCAACGAAGCAAAGTGGTTACGACTTCTCAACTTATGCAGCCACTAAAGCAGGAATAACCAAAGGATTGTGTTGTATTAAGGAAGATGGTTGTGTGTTAATGCCACCTTCCGGAAAGTTGGCAGACTCTTTGATTACTGTAATTAGTGATTGGTCGGCAGGGGGCCAATGCGAATGATTTAAAACTTAAAATTCAAAGTTATGCGAAGTCTGTTGTTCATCATCTTATCGATTTTTACTTTCCATTCACAGGCGCAACAATATGTTTGCAAAACCGGGAAAGCGCACTTTTTTTCCAAAACGGCTATGGAGGATATTGAGGCTACTTCAAATCAAACGGTTTGTGCCTTAAATACCGAAAATCAAAAAGTAGTAGCAAAGCTTACCATTACTACCTTTAAATTCCACGATAAGCTGATGGAGGAGCACTTCAACGAAAATTATATGGAGTCAGATAAAATTCCATATTCAACATTGGATGCAGTTATTAAAGAAAAAATCGACTTCACAAAAGATGGAGTTTACGATGTAACTTTAGTTGGAACATTGGATTTGCATGGTGTTAAGGTGCCTCGTGAGGTAAAGGGCAAACTTACCGTGAAAGGAGGAGCCCCGGTGTCTGCAACTGCAGATTTTATGGTAAAATTATCCGACCACAAAATCAAAATACCAAGTGTTGTAGGCGTAAATATTGCCGAAGAAATCAAGGTAGATGTGGCTTTTATCTTTGTGAAATACGAGAAAAAATAAAGTGTGAGCTGTTTTCAATTATGAAATATTCAATTCAACAATAATAATGCAAATCCATATCCACAGATATGGATTTGTTTTTTAAAAATTCAAAACAAAAACTGATGAAAAAAAATCTACTCTTTTTAATGATGCTTTTAGGGCAATTTTCCTTTGCACAAAACGATATTGTTGATGATATTCTAAATGAACAAAAACCGAAGCGCGAATATGTAGCCTATACATTTAAGAGTACACGTATCATTAATGGACACTCCATAGAAATGGTAAAGAAGAATGCCATTGATGTTCGTATTTCTCACCGTTTTGGGGATATTGCAGTTAAAGGAGTAAGTGGGCATACTTTAGGTGGTATAGATAATGCATCAGATATTTTAATTTCAGTAGAGTACGGTATTTTAGACGATCTCTCCATTGGTGTAGGAAGAACAAAAGGAGGGACTGCAAATGTTGGTTTGAAAGAGCTATACAATGGCTATATTAAATATCGCGCGTTGAAACAAACAACCGATTTTAAATATCCAATGTCAATTACATTTATTGCAAATGCCGTGATTTCTTCCCAAAAATTCGACCCGTTTGTTGCGAATCAATTGCTAAAGAATGAGCCTATTGCCCATAGAGCTTCATATATGTTACAAGGGTTATTTGCGTGTAAAGCAACACCATGGCTGTCATTACAGCTTTCTCCAACATTTATATGGCGAAACTATGTGCCATATAACGATGTGAACGGGATGTTCTTTTTAGGGTTCTCGGGGCGGGCAAAAGTAGCCAAACGCACCGCCATCATTTTCGAGTATTTCACGGCATTAGGCGCTATGGGAAATCGCCAATACGGTGGTTTTGTTCGTGGGAAGAAAGGCCTAGACTATTATCCGAATCTTCATGTTGGTGTTGAGTTTGAAACTGGCGGACACGTTTTTGCTATAAACCTAACGAATTCGGAAGGTTTGATTGAAAACGATTTTCTTCCATATAATACAAAAACATGGAGCGCAGGTCAAATTCGTTTAGGGTTTACCATATCTCGTATATTCCAACTGGGTAAAGGGGGAACATTTAGTAAAAAGGCGAAAAAGTAATTTAGCGGTATAGCATACATAAAAATGCCTGCTCTTTTGAGCAGGCATTTTTGTTTAGATAAAGTTTACAATTGGAAGAAAAATGCTTTGTTCAGGAAAGGGTTAGATTTTCGTTCCTCGCCAATTGTCGTTTTTGGTCCATGTCCGCTAAAAACGATTACATCATCGGGCAATGCCATTAAGGTTGTAGTGATCGAATGAAAGAGGTCTTCGCCATTAGAGCCGGGGAGATCATAGCGCCCTACACTTCCTTTAAACAAAACATCTCCGGCAATGATGATTTTTGCTTTCGGAAAATAGAAACAAACACTGCCTGGAGAATGCCCGGGTGTATGCAAAACATGAAACGCTGTATCTCCGAATTGTTCCACATCACCATCTTTTAAAAAGCGGGAAACCGCGGGTTGTTTTGGTATTTCTATACCAAACATAGGTCCGTAATTCGGAGCTTGCGCCAAAACATCTTCTTCAAGCGCATGAATTTCTAATCCAAGATTATATTGCTCAGCCATTATTGGGTTTCCCGGAATGTGATCTACATGACAATGGGTATTCAATAATCGAATAGGAGTTAAGCCGTTTTTTTCAATGTAATTCGTTACTTGTTCAATCTCGTAAGCGTTACTGCATCCCGGATCTATAATTAAACATGCTTTGGCATTGTTATGCACTATGTAAGTGTTTTCTGCAAAAGGATTAAATGTAAATTGCTTTAGTGAGATCATGTTTTTTTGTTCTTGTAGGGCGAAAATTCAAAAACTTTTCAAATTTTATAGGCTAATAGCATATATTTAACCATCTTCGTAACATTCTCCGATGGAGAAACGGCACCAAATAATGAAACAACGTTTTCTTTTATACTCCATGCTCATTTTTAGCGGCATGTTTGCGCAAACTCCGGACACAAAGTTCGGACAAAGCAGGGTGCAATACAAAGATTTTAATTTCTCTTATTATCCTTCTGATCACTTTGTTACTTATTTCTACCAAGGCGGCCAAGACATCGGGAAATATGTGGTGAATGCCGCTGAAGAATATTACGATGAGTTAGCGCAGCAATTGGATGTAAAAGTAAAAGCCAAGACGGATATCATTGTTTATAATACGCTTGAGGATTTAAATCAAACCAATATCGGCATTTATGAACCAGATCAGAATCAAGGAGGCTTAGCAAAATTACCCCACAATCGAATTTTTATTTATTTCAACGGTAGTCACGAGCATATCGATGAGCAAGTAAAGGCCGGTATAGCCCGTGTGTTAGGTGCTCGTGCCGTATCCGGGAAGGAACGCGAAACACGTTTCTACAAACGCTTACCGGAATGGTTCACTAGCGGTTTGAATTTGTACTTGTCTAAACCGTGGACCTCCACTGCTGAAGATCAATTACGCGATGGTATTGTGAGCGGGCGCTATGAAACCTTCAGGCAGTTAGGCAGCGATGAGATAACGCATGTTGGTTATTCTATTTTTCATTACATCGAAGAAAAATATGGAAAAACAGCAGTGAATAATGTTATTTACTACACACGCTTAAATCGCAGTACTGATTATGGTTTGCAGTTTTCTATAGGGGTAAATTCCAGCGAATTGTTAGTGCAATGGTTTGCCTATTATCGCAATCGTTTTCAGGCTGAAAACCTTCAAACAATAACTCCACGCGATAAGGATAAGGTCAAAATTCCGGTAAAAAAGGAAACACAATATTTCGAAACGAAAATTTCTCCTGACGGGAAGTTTATGGCCTACGCAACAAACAATTGGGGCCGAATACAGATTCATCTCAAAAATACAACATCGGGCGAATGTAAAACCATTTACAAATATGGTTGGAGAACTAGAACGCTGTTTACCGATTTAAAGTTGCCATTGTTGGCGTTCACACCCAAAGGCGACAAGTTAACTATTGTATACAATAAGCGGGCTGTAAACCGAATGGTGCATCACACTATAGAAACTGGAAAACAAGAAAAGGTTCGTGTAGAAAAATTCCAAAAAATAACGTCTATCAATTATATGCCAGACGGTAAGTCTTTGGTAATGTCGGCATTTCAAAAGGGGCAAAGTGATATTTATATCTATACATTAGCATCCACATCAACTAAGCAGATTACCGATGATTATTTCGATGATTTTGATCCGGCTTTTGTTGATGTAGACGAAATTCAAGGCATTGTATTCTCTAGTAACCGAGACGATGATACATTACGTAAAGTGCGGTACAACAACCAAGCCTTTAATAAGCAATGTGATATTTTCATGTATGACTTGGATGCGGCCGAAGTATATCAGATTACGAAAACGCCCAAAATTAGTGAACGTAAGCCTTTTCAGTTCTCTTCCGATAAGTATCAGTTTTTAAGTGATGCAAATGGAATAATGAATATTCATACCGGCCACTTAGAATCACAATTCGATCACAAGCAGGTAACATACTATGTGCTGAATAAAGAAAGTAACGAAACAGATTCAACATCATTCCCTGAAAGCCTTGATATAACTACTATCTTAGATACTTCAATTTATAGTATTCTTAATACACGAAAAGAGGATGTATATAAAATTAAAGGCGTAAACCATCAACTCGCAAATTTTTCTTCGGATATTCTTGAACTCAGTTTTGAAACAAAGCAGAACCATGCGTTAACACGATTTCAAAAAGAGGGGAAGCCTGCACTGTACAAGTTTATATTAGACACTTCGGTAGATAACAGTAAATCCGATTTCATCCAAACCGATCGAGTAGTTAAACAAACAAAACCCATTGAGGTATTGCCTCCACAGCAAGAAGCGTTCAAGATGATTGTTATTGATGGAGCAAATGCTGCACCTGTATATAACACAAACGATTTCCAGAGCGAGTTCGATTTTTTAGAGCATAGTATTGAGCCCGATTCCGCATTACAATTAGTTACGCAAGAAGTATCTCCACCATCATTTGTGAACGAAGAGGATATAGTAGCAGGCGCACGTTTTAAACCATCAAAGGTTCGTCCATATTTTGTTCGATTTATGGTCGATAAGATTATAACGCAGTTGAACAACGACCCTATCATTACTACCTATCAACCCTACAACGCTGCCAATCCACAATATTCGTTTCAACCGCTGAATATCTTGTTTAAACTAGGAATTACAGACCTGTTGGAGGATCACAAAATATACGGAGGGTTAACTTTCCCAACATTGGGGAAAGGTGGTTTTTCGTTCACCAACTTGGGGTATTTTCTCACCTACGAAAATTTGAAAAAACGGTGGGATAAAAAACTTACGTTCTATCATCAATCGGTGAGCGATGTGGCCACCACTGTAATCCCTGGAAGTACGGATGCGCTACCTGTCAATCAATCGGTAAACTACAGCATAAAAACCAA
Source organism: uncultured Chitinophagaceae bacterium (assembly GCA_964398475.1). Lineage (GTDB taxonomy): Bacteria > Bacteroidota > Bacteroidia > Chitinophagales > LD1 > CALAYL01. Next base: position 22,046 of record CAYNMP010000009.1, read on the forward strand.
CTTGCTTAATTTAGAATTCAAGTATCCTTTTGATGTGTTTCATGCGGTTAGTTTTGGATTAGCCTACCGTAACGATCGTTATGTTTTTAAATCGGAAGATAAATATTCTCATTTCTTGAACGATAATGTAATTCATTGGTTTATCGGCAAAGCACAATATGTTTTTGATAACTCGTTTGAAGTGATGGAAAATATTCGTTCGGGTTCACGTGTGAAAGTGTTTGCGGAATTACATAAAGACATACCTACAAAGCAATATAACGTATTAGATTCTAAACTTCGTTTGCCTGATTTCAACAAAACTATCTTCGGAGAATTTGGTATTGATGCGCGGCATTATCAGAAGCTTTATAAGCAAATAACATTAGCTACTAGAGTAACATTCAATACTTCTTTGGGAAATGTGAAGATGATGCACTATATCGGGGGCACAGAGAATAACTTACTTACTTCTATTCCTGCTTTAGGGTCTATCCTTGGTCAGCCTACTGCAAGTGCAAGTGCACCTGTAGACAATACGGTGAAGTATGCCTATCAAACCATTGTATCGCCTGTACGAGGATTTTTAGCAAATACTCGAAATGGCTCATCTGCTGCGACCGCCAATCTTGAAGTACGCATTCCGTTGTTTTCGGTATTGGCAAAAAATAAGTTGCGTTCAGAATTTCTTCGAACCTTCCAAATTATTGGTTTTGTTGATGCAGGGGCCGCATGGAATAGCTGGGATGTATTCAAAGGTAATTACCCAGTGTTTTACGAGGAGTATCAGAATCAAACCACCACCTTGCGTATTCGTAAAGTGAAGTCACCTGCAGTGATTGGCACAGGCTTTGGATTACGTGCAGCTTTATTGGGTTATTTTATAAAATTTGACGCAGGCTGGGGTTACGATAGTGGTACTTGGAGTAAAAAGCCGGTGTTGTATTTGGGCTTCGGATATGATTTTTAAAAAATGATGGAGAAAAAAATGTTGTTGCGATCAGAAAAGTTAGTCAAACGATATAAGGGAAGAACCGTTGTTAACGAAGTTTCTGTGAATGTAAGTCAAGGTGAAATTGTAGGTCTGTTGGGTCCTAATGGTGCCGGAAAGACGACTTCTTTCTATATGATGGTGGGTTTAATTAAGCCCGATGAAGGACAGATATTTTTGGACGACAAAAACATTACCGACATGCCTATGTATCAGCGGGCTCAAAACGGAGTTGGCTATTTACCACAAGAAGCAAGTGTGTTTCGGCATATGACAGTGGAAGATAACGTGGCTGCTGTATTGGAAATGACTAGTTATTCAAAAGCGGAACAGAAAGAGCGTCTAGAAAGTTTGTTGAGTGAATTTGGTTTGAATAGGGTGCGAAAAAATATGGGCAATGTGTTGAGCGGTGGTGAACGAAGACGAACAGAGATAGCACGAGCGTTAGCAACAGATCCTAAGTTTATTTTACTCGATGAACCCTTTGCCGGTATTGATCCCATTGCGGTTGAAGATATTCAGCAAATTGTATCGAAGTTAAAGACCAAAAATATTGGCATTCTCATCACCGATCACAACGTGCAAGAAACATTGTCAATTACCGACAGGGCGTATTTGCTTTTTGAAGGGAAAATTTTGAAAGCAGGATCAGCTGAGGAATTGGCGGAAGACGAGCAAGTGCGTAAAGTATATTTGGGTCAAAATTTTGTGCTTCGCCCTAAGGCGAAAAGTGTCTAGTTTGTGCAGTATGAAATTAATCGATTGCATTGCTAAAACCTACTTCGCAACTCGCTATTCTGTATTAATGAAAGCGGTTAGGTCTGTATCCATTCAGCAGCACACCCTACATCATCTTATAAGAGTCGGCAAAGATACCGTGTACGGCAAGCAATATTGTTTCGCTGAAATAAAAACGTACAAAGATTTTGTGCAGCATGTTCCGGTAGTGGATTATCCTGTTTTATTTCCTTATATCGAAAGAATGTTACAGGGTGAACAGAACGTACTCTGGCCTACTATCAAGCAATTTTCGCGTTCCAGCGGGACTACTTCCGGAAAGAGCAAATTTATTCCTGTTAGTCGCGAAGGGCTTGTAGATTCTCATATTGCTACCGGAAAACATTTTTTAAGCACCTATTTACATGACTATCCTGAGAGCCGATTTTTCCAGGGCAAGGGAATTGTGCTCACGGGAAGTTATTACCAATACGATTATTCTTCAAACCCTGAAATTGCAGATGTTTCAGCACTGCTATACCGATTTACGGATACTTGGATAAATTATTTCAAAGCACTGTCTGTTGATGTGGCATTAATGGATGATTGGGAAAAAAAATTAGAGGCTATAGCTGAAGTAAGTATTCCTCAATGCGTCACTAATATTTCCGGTGTACCTACTTGGATGTTATTGCTCTTTAGAACAGTTTTAGCCAAGACAGGAAAAGAAACTATTGCGGAAGTTTGGCCTGATTTAGAGTTGGTGATTCATGGAGGTGTTGATTTTGCACCTTACCGGAAACAATTTGAAGAGATTATTGGGAAACGGGTTGTTTATAGAAATGTCTATAATTCTTCGGAAGGTTTTTTTGCTTTTCAAGACACAGATGAAGATACGATGTTGCTTGATTTGGCTAATGATGTGTTTTACGAGTTTGAAGAAGAGAAGTCAAAAGTAGTTGTTCCATTAGCGAATGTAGAATTAGCCAAGCGTTATGCCATAATTGTTACTACGAATTCGGGCATGTGGCGTTATCGCATTGGGGATATGGTTGAGTTTACATCATTAGCCCCATATAGGCTCAACATAGTGGGACGAACAGGGCAATACATCAACGTTTTTGGCGAGGAGCTTATTCAGGCGAATGCTGATGCAGCACTCGCTAAGGTAACAGCTGATTTTAATCTACATGTTATTGACTATACAGTGGCACCGAGTTATTTTTCAAATGAAAAGAATGGTTATCACGAATGGTTAATTGAGTTTAAAACACCACCTCAGGATCTTGCTTATTTTGCTATACAATTAGATCTTGAGTTGCAGCGGCTCAATTCCGATTACGAAGCAAAACGGTATAAGGATTTAGCACTCAAATGTGCAGAGATTGTTATTGGATCAAAAGGTGTTTTTGCTAAATGGTTGAAAGGAAATAATCGCTTAGGAGTGCAAGCAAAAATACCCCGATTAGCTAACGATCGAAGGATTTTTGAACAAATAGTGGCCTTCAATTAAAAAGCCGTTTCACAATCGCGAAACGGCTTTTTAATTGACGTGTGATGCCAGTTATTCTTTCTTTATTTCATCAGTTGATGGAATGAGTTCTTGCGATTTTTTCTTAGCCGGTTTAAGTTCTGTTGGAAGCGGCTCAGATGTTGTAGATATTCCTTCTTCTGCTTTTTTCTTTCCTCCTTTAGAGAATTCGAAATTTAACGTGAAGCGGAATGTATTATCTAAAGGATTTCTTAATGATGTAGTAGGTACCAAATAAGAAAGGTGAAGCGAAGCAACACTGTATTTAACAGTTGCTCCAACAGTAAGGAACTGACGAGCGCCTTTAGACGGATGCTCGTAATAATATCCTGCACGAACACCAAACATTTTTTTGTACATATACTCTAACCCTATACTGTACATGTTTTCGTTAAATTTTTCAGCTGAACCACCTGGTGCATAACCAAACGATTTGAATATACCTTGAACCGATGATGCCTCTTTATAATCTAGTACACCATTTGCGTTTTTATCGAACTCCGGTTTTATCTTTTTCGCTGTGGCATCATAATAGACATCTTTTGGAACAGGCGTTGGAACTAATAATCGGTTCAAATCAAAATAAAAGCCCAATTGATGCTTCTCGTTTGCGTTGAATACATACCCTAGGCCAATACCCATGTTTGCCGGAATAAAGTCTTTTGTCGTACTTGCAGTGTAGGTAATTTTACTGCCCAAATTGGAAAGGTTCATGCCTGCATACAATTCGTGCGTCATTTTTCCTTTTCCTGCAAATGTTTTATGGACAAGCCAAGATATATCTCCTGCTCCCGCAATTCCAGTTTGAATTACTTCTCCGTTTGAAGTAAGCCCACTTGCAAGGTTGGAATAGATGAACCGTAGTGTAACCCCTAATGAGAAAATTTCTCCAAATTTTCTTGAGTAGCCTGCATCTAGGGCCATTTCAAATGGCTTTCGAGTTCCTAAATCATTATTATTTTCATCGCGAAAATTGATGCTTCCTAGAGAGAAAAGTTTTAATGAAGCTTGGATGGTTTGTTTGTCTTTAATTTTCCCATACCCCGAGATATTCGCCAAATAGATATCATCCACCAACGATTTTAACCATGGTGTAAAGGATACACTAAATCCAAAGTCTTTGTCAATAAAAGCCATTTTAGCTGCGTTGGCTTGTGCTCCACCTGCATCGGGAGCCATAGCTATACCCACATCACCCATTCCACCTTGGCGGGTATCCGTAGAGATGCGTAAAAAGGGAACTGCTGTAGTAATTGTATTTACTTTATTTGGGTCGTAACCGCTGCTTACTTGTACCTGCGCATTTGCTACCTGTGAGGCTGTAATAGTTGAGAATGCAAATATCGTGCACCACGCTTTCCTGCTGTACCAATTCATATAATTTGTCTGTTTTGTTTAAAATTCTAAACGTAGATGTGCTTCATTCATTAGCAGGTTAAGTAACAAAAATATATTTTTTAACTGTTTAAGCAATTTATAGACACAAAAAATGCGGAAATAGTTGTAATGCCTATGTTTTATAACTTATTTGAGCACAACTAATCGCTCCGTTTTTTGCACTGCATTTCCTTTGGAATCAACTAATGTGAGTTTATAAATATACACACCTTTACCAATTGATGCACCTCCATTGTCTAACCCATCCCATTCTATACAATCAACTCTAAATCCATCAGCATCAAGTGTTTGGTCAATTCTTTTCACCATAACTCCTGCAACGCTATATATTTTGATGTCAACAGTAAACTGCTCGTCTGCGCAATTATGTTCAAACGAAAAACAAGTTTTATCCACTACAGGGTTAGGGTAGTTCCAAACGTGCGTTAAAGCCAACTTTGCGGAATTGGAAACTACAAACTCAGTATATGCTTCTCCGGAATTATTATAAATATCCCAAGCCTTAAGTTTAAGGCTATGCTTTCCTTCTGATAATTTTGCGAAAGGATACTCTACTTTGCCTTTTCTGAAATTATCTAAATCCGATTGATAAAACTCATTGAGTACAATAGGATTTTTAGCATCACCATCAAGTATTGCGGTAATATCATGTCCTAATCCGTTACCTGTTGTATTTATTCCTCCTTTGGCTTCAAGAATCCCAAACATTTTTGGATTTTCATCGGTCAATCCTCCAAACTCAAAAGTAATGCTATCCATATAAAGCTTTACTTGCGGACCATTTGTATCAATATTGAACGAGTCTTCTGCCCCCCCAATTTTAATTGCATTATTATACCCATGCGCATCAATTTGATCACCATTGTCTGCATAATAACTAATTCTGCCATCTCCAATTTGGTAATTGATATCAGAAGGAACAATAAAGGAATACTCAAATGCTCCATTGTTTACGGAACAGGCTCCTTTGAATAAAATATTTTTATACGCATTGAACGATTGAATTGGGTAGCCAGGTATATTTCCAAGCGATTTGAAACTGGAAAGTTTATCATACACTAAAGGGTTACATGTTCCATTGAACGAGTTTAAACGATTGCCATTCCAATCTTGTACTTCTCCCTTGATAGTAACTTGTTTAAGTGCCTTAAACGTGTCTGTTGATAAGCCAATAGGTGTATTGTTAATCTCAGTAGTAACAACATTATATTCCGGATAGTTGAGTGTTAAAGCAGCATCTCCTAGGAACACGAATTTTCTTGTGTTTTCTATATCTGTTGCATTCATAATATAGTTTTTCGTGTTTGTCATCAAATCACCCATGGTAGGTTTTTCACCACGAAATTGTTCGAACAACTTATTAAACAAAGCATCTTGTAGTGCGTCATTTGCATCAGAAAAAACTGGTCGAACAGTAGTAATCAAACCAATTCCACCACCCATATTATTGGTCATTAAAAATTCACCGGCAGATTTTTTTTCAGGATCGTCAAACTTGCTGAATTCACATGTTGCAGTAATAAAAAGGGGTAATCGATATTCGTTTTTTAATAATTGAATATCGTTCAAATTAAAGATCCGTGCATTCGATAAGTTCGCTATTCCACCATGACCAGTGTAGCTGATCGCAAGTGTTCCATTATTGATTCGATTTAGAATAGCCGCATTTACATCAGGGTAACGATCACCTCCGGGTGTCGATAATACTTGATAGGCGTCCAAAATTATTTTTTCTACATTGTAGTTGGGGTTGTTAATGCGAATGTACTCGCCTAATTTATCTGCTTGTTGCTGAAAGATGGTTCCTCCATGTCCAATTTCATCGCCAATAGTGGTGATAATATTTCTCCACTCACCTAACGAAGGTGCCGATTTATACTTCTTGATTTTACTGACAACACCTTCAGCCTCAGCCAATGTGCTTACCGGAAGTCTTCCAATGGCAATGTCTCCACCTTGTCGTGAATTCATATCTCCTCCTTCCGTTGGGTCTAAGCATCCAAAAAAATCGTCAGATGTGTAGGAACTCAATGGATAGTTTGAATTATAACTTTGGTAGGTTGGTACCTTGTTGTTGTTGTCGCTTATTCTGTCTTTAGGGTCGAATGATCCGTCACCAAAGAGGGTCAGGTATTTTGGTAATTGCGTTGAGTCGCCTCCAGCTCTATCGTAAAACATTTTTACGAAATCTCGAATAGCTGAAATGTCTTGTTTTCCTGAGCCGAACTCATTATAAATTTGCTCTGTTGTAACAACGGCCACACGCATATTATCTCGAGTGTTGTGAAAATCCCCAAGCTGTTGAGCTGCAGCTAATAAATCGCTGCTTGTTACAATCAACAAATCTTTTTGCGACAAGCCATGTAGGTTTTGATTGACCACCTCTCCACTATATTCTGGAGCAGAGAAACTTGCGCCATAATTAACAGCTACAAATTCTTTGAGTGTATTTGTTTCGTAATTAAACGTTAGTGTGCTTCCATTCAATTGTGTTGCAATTGAGATAGCATTTGTAGGGTCTGTAACATCCCAAATAGTAGTGTTGGAATTCGCATTGTTTAAAGTGAATTGAGTTGTATTGCCCATTCCGGTTACGTCTGCATTTCGGAAAGGCATAGCATTGCCTGTTAGTGTTAATAAACGCTTGGCTACAACTTCTAAATAGTTTATATATCCGTTAGATGTGCTATTGGGATCAGGGTTGTTGAAGTTATAGTTAAACGAAATTTGATTCGAAGCAGCAAAAAAACTGCCTTTTTTTACGTTCTCTTCAAATACCGGCTTATAGGTATACTCAGGTATTCCGCTGATGTTTTGCGAAGCAATTACTTGCCCGTTTCCTGTAAGTGTAATTGTTGAACTGTACGGTGAGTTAGCAGCAACATCGGAAGTATATTTTACAGGAGAGGAGGTAACTATATTTGGAAAATCAAATGAAAAAGAGATATCAGTTTTAAAACTGCTCATTTTATCGCCTAGCCACGTTCTGCCCGATGAAAGTAAATTATACTCTTCTATTTCATGAAACTGATAATCGTCAAAAGTTGACGCTGTTTGATTATTGGAACTTGCCGATGGAACTGTTCCAATTGCTTTTCCGGTGCCTTGTGTAGTGGTTACGAAATAAAAATTTTTGTCGGCATATAAGTTTTTTTGATGTGAAAACGTTTTAGTAGTTGCGTCAAACAACCATTTGTCGGCACCCTGACCATAAAAAAGTATATAATCGCCAGCGTCTAATATGTTGTTGCTGTTATTGTCTACTCTAAGAATTGCATTTTCTTGGATGTCATCAAAACGCGATTCGTTATTTTTTTCTGGCACCATTCCACCTCCATTACCAAATACTGCAATTTTACTGAAGTCGCCTGATACATCTAGTTTCAGCGTGTTTTTAATAAAGTCGTAATCTAATTTGTAAATCCCATCAGAGGTAACGGCAACTTTTCTCCATGTGCCGGTAGCTAGCGCAGAGCTTGAGGCGTAGCTTCTACCTCCCCTATGCGAAGCCGCTGAAGAGCTTTGTATAGTTATATCAAACGATACCAGTTGCTCTACTATATCATTTTTTAAGCGGATTGGTAAAATTGAAACGGTTGCAAAATTTTTCTTTTTAATAGTGGAAACATTTGTGCTCACAACAATATCAGTGGGCAACGAGTCCTTGTTTTCTGTGAATGCATCTACCGTACGATACTGCTCATTAGTGATGGTGGCGGAAAGAATTGTTTCCCCGGGAATAGGTAAACGGATTAAATAGGTTGGAATGAATTTCTGCGTTGGTAAATGAATTGCATTTTTAAACGTAGGAACTGAAATCGTTTTCCCTTCACTATTAAATAATACATTGGTTTTGCTCCAATCTATTTGTATGTGCTGTGTTTGCGCGTAAGCATGTATAGATGCCAATAGCACAGCGAACAAGAAAAAAGATTGTTTAATACACAACATATTTAGGGGTTTGACGTTGAAAACTAGCATGATGATTTCTTTTTTTATAAACTGAATTTTGAAATTCGAATGCAATAACGCAGATTCGTTCCCTTTAGTATGTATAAATATAGCGCAAAGAAAATTTATTTTACAATAGCATTTCAATTTTGCTTCTTACTTTCTGTGCTTCATGCCCAGGATGTGGAGTTGTCGCAATATTGGACGGCACCTTTGCACATTAATCCTGCTATGGCCGGAATATCAGTAGGGCCGAGAGCTTCTGTGAATTATCGAAATCAATGGCCGGAGCTTGGCAACGGCTTTAATGGGGGCTTTACCACCTATATGGCCGGAGTGGATGGCTATATTCCAAAGGCACACAGCGGTATTGGCTTACTTTACACGGGCGATTATATTGCAAATGGGTTGTTGTCTACTAATAAAGTTACGCTTTCCTATGCATTCCAAGTTAAATTTTCCAAGAAACTAGGGCTACGATTAGGCATTGAGGGTTCATTTATTCATCGAAGAATTAATTGGAACGATTTAACCTTTTCAGACATGATAAATCCCTACACAGGGTTCTACAATAACGTTAATGTGCCTAACTCGACCGGGGAGCCGATTCCTCAGCGTTTAAATACGTTTGGAGGTGATGCCGGTTTTGGATTGCTCTTGTTCAACGATAAATTTTATGGTGGTTTTTCCATGAGAAATGCAATCATGCCCAAAGAATCTTTTTACACTAATTCTGCAGCAAAAGCACCATTCCGCTTTATTGTTCATGCCGGTGCAAACTTCAATATTAAGCACGCTCGGATGTACAAATACAATATTTTTATATCTCCAAACGTTCTATTTGCAAATCAAGCGAAGAACATTCAATTTAATGCAGGATTAATGGGAGGTGTAAGTTTAGTTTATTTTGGTGCGTGGTTTAGATACGCTTTTCGTAACCCTGATGCGGTTATTGCCGTATTAGGTATAAGAAAAGGGAAATTCCGGTTGGGATACAGTTACGATATTACTGTTTCTAAGCTGGCAGGTAAGACAGGCGGTAGTCATGAATTATCACTTATTTTCAATTTTTCCGGGTCTGATGATAATTCGCTCAATCCAAATGCAGATAAAGCGTATATCGAGTGTCCGGAAATCTTAAAGTTTTAACATTTTGTAATAAAAAATTTATATCTTAGCGAACCTTTAAAAAACAGACAATAAATGAAAATGAATCTAAAAAAATGGTTAGTACTGTCCAGTTTGCCCGTGTTATTTGGGGTTGCTTCATGCTCTAATAGCGGAGGATCGGCTGGAAAGTCTTCAGTAACCGGCTGGGAATACAACAACACCAAAAATGGTGGGTTTGAAGTTCGTCCTTATTCAGGACAAGTAACAGGACCAGGTCTTGTACTTATTCAAGGAGGTACTTTTGTGATGGGTAATACCGAAACCGATGTTTTGTATGATTATCACTCTGTGCCAAGAAGAACAACAGTAAGTTCATTCTACATGGACGAAACAGAAGTTGCTAACGTACACTATCGAGAGTATGTTTATTGGTTGTTCCGTGTTTTCGGAACAGACTTCCCTGAAGTTGTGAAAAAAGCACTGCCGGATACATTAGTTTGGAGAGATGAGTTGGCTTACAACGAACCTTATGTAGAATATTATTTCCGTCATCCATCTTACAATTACTACCCTGTAGTAGGTGTAAATTGGTTGCAAGCCAACGACTTTGCTGCATGGCGTTCTGATCGTGTAAACGAAAGAATATTAATTGACCGTGGTGTTTTGGCTGAAAATCCATCACAAATCGGTAATGATAACTTCAATTCTGAAGCATATCTTCAAGGTCAGTATGAAGGTGCTGCTGGAAAACGTCCAATGAAAGACTTAAATCCGGCAGGAAGCGGTACGCGTAAAGTGCAAATGGAGGATGGTATCATGTTGCCAAGCTATCGTTTACCAACTGAAGCGGAGTGGGAATATGCTGCTATTGCAGCCATTGGTAACCAACCAGCAACTGGTGAAGAGCGTGTTACCGATAGAAGAATTTATCCTTGGAACGGAACATCAACACGTTACCCTAAAGCTGGTAACTGGCAAGGTGAGTTCTTAGCAAACTTCAAAAGAGGTCGTGGAGATAACATGGGTATTGCAGGTAAGTTGAACGATAATGCAGATATTACTGCACCGGTTAAATCATTTATTCCAAACGATTATGGTTTGTTTAACATGGCAGGTAACGTAAGTGAGTGGGTTATGGATGTATATCGTCCAATGACTTCTACAGATATGAATGATTTCCGTTCTTATCGTGGTAATCAGTTCAAAACAAAAGTAACTGACGCAGATGGAAAACCTGTTGAGAAAGATAGTTTAGGTAAGATTTCATACAGAATGGTAACAAAAGAAGAGTCTCAAAACAGAAGAAATTATCGTGATGGTGAAGTTAGAAATTACATTGACGGGGATGAGGTATCAAACGTTGATTACAAATTCGCTACTTCTTCATTAGTAAACGATGACGCTCGAGTGTACAAAGGAGGCTCTTGGAAAGATAGAGCTTACTTTATCGCTCCGGGTTCTAGAAGATACTTAGATCAAGCATTATCTACAGATGATATTGGTTTCCGTTGTACTATGGATCGTTTAGGTTCACCGGCAGGAAATGAATTTAAAGGTGGTAATCACTACAAAGAAACTGGCGCAAGAAAATACAGAGGAAAATAGTTTCTCAAAAAATAAAATAGAAACGGCTGACGATAATTTGTCAGCCGTTTCTATTTTTAGGAAAGAATAGTTTTAGTTATGAAGATAGAAGAGTTGTATTTACTGTTTATGCAGTGTACGGGTGTCACTACAGATACTCGAAGTATAAAGGAAGGTTGTATGTTTTTTGCATTAAAGGGTGAGAAGTTTAATGGAAATCTCTTTGCCGCAGAAGCATTGAAAAACGGAGCGAAATACGTTGTTGTCGATGAGCAAATTCATCCAGCCGATTGCGATTTGGCGAATGTTGTTTTAGTGGATAATGTGCTTAAAACCATGCAACAACTAGGCTTGTATCACCGTCAACAAATAGGATGTAAAGTAATTGCATTAACCGGCAGTAATGGAAAAACAACCACAAAGGAGTTAATGGCAGCGATATTAAGTACTTCGTTCAAAACACATTTCACCAAAGGGAATTTAAATAATCACATCGGCATACCCTTAACATTATTGGAAATGCCTGCCGATACCGAAATCGCTGTAATTGAAATGGGTGCGAATCATCAACTGGAAATTAAAGGATATTGTGTTTATGTGGAGCCGAATTATGGTTTGATTACAAATGTTGGAAAAGCTCATTTAGAAGGCTTTGGAGGCGAAGAAGGCGTGGTGAAAGGGAAGACGGAGCTTTATGAATACGTTGGACGAAAGGGTGGGTTTCTTTTTGTAAATGATCGAAGTGAGCGGTTGATAGAACGTGCGAACGCTTTTTCAACTGAAAACAATATTGTTTACTATGGAGAAAATGAAGCCTCATTTGTTTCCGGACAAATAGTAAGGAACGGGGAGTGTTTATGTATTGCATTGCCAAGTGGCGCTTCTATCCAAACACAATTAGTTGGCGACTATAATTTTGACAATGCTATGGCCGCCATTTGTGTAGGGAAATACTTCGGTATTGACGAAATGCTTATGGTCAATGCTCTTCAAGAATATGTTCCATCCAATAACCGTTCACAAAAAATTGTAGTTGGAACAAATACTATAATCCTTGATGCATACAACGCAAATCCTAGCAGCATGCAAGAAGCATTAAAGAATTTTGCGTTGCTTGATGCAAAGAATAAAATAGTAGTGTTAGGCGAAATGATGGAGTTGGGGGAGTTTTCAACGGAAGAGCATCAAAAGATTGCCAATATTGTTTTGCAAATGAACCTGATGAAAAGCGTGTTTGTAGGTAAAAAGTTTGCTTTCTTAAGGCATAATACAGCGTTGCTCTATTTTGAAAATGTAGCACAATTAAAGGATTGGTACAAACAACAACAGTTTAGTTCTACTACCCAATTAATCAAAGGTTCACGAAGTAATGCATTAGAAGGTTTACTTAAATGATAGTAATCTCAAACAAAAAAAGGGCACAAATTTGCGCCCTTTTTTTTGTAACTATTACTAAAATCATCCAACTTTAATTTCGATTGGCGTTTTTGCTTTTACTTCTTCAATTTTTGGAAGCATTACACTCAATATACCGTTGGTGTATGTCGCTTCGATTTTTTCAGCATTAACTGTTTTCGGTAAAGTAAAATGACGGCTAAAGCTTGAGAAGTTATACTCTTTTCGTGTGTATTTTTCACCCTCTTCCAATTTGTTGCTTTCCTTTTCAGCCCAAATTTTCAATGTGTTTTCCTCTACAGCCACTTTGATTTGGTCTTTCTCGAAGCCCGGAGCTGCCACTTCAATTTTGAAACTGTCTTTCGTTTCGATGGTATTTACCAAAGCAGGTGTTTTAAGGCTATCGAAGTGTGGAGTTGCTGGGAACTCGTTTTCGAAAAAGGTCTCTAAAAGATTAGAGAATCTTGGGAAAGTTACTCTTCCTGTTTCCGGTCTTACGCTTACTAGTGTCATATTGTTTTGTTTTTGATTTTTTAAAAGTGATTACGAATGCAAATCTTCAAACAAAATGCCATTGGATTTTTTAGGACAAAACGGCCGTTTTGTTCAATGGTATTAGACAAAGTGTCAGTTTCTCCTTCGGCAATTCAGAACAAAGTGTCGTTTTTGCCTCTGTCAATTCCAAATACGGAGATTATTACCTAGTTTTCCTTGATGAACCAAACCGATAAATATTTTGTAATTGTTAATCCGGCATCAGGCAACGGAAAAGTGGCAAAGAAATGGGACTCTATTCGTGTCGAATTACAAAAACATCTCAACTTTGAATTTCAACTTACGGAATACCCTGCTCATGGCGAAAAGATTGCTATTAAAGCCATTGAAATGGGTTATCGCAAGATTATTGGCGTGGGAGGCGATGGCCTACTTCAGGAGATTTCTAATGGTATTTTAATTCAAAATGCAGTACCATCTGCCGCGGTTACAGTGGCTTTACTCTCTAATGGAACAGGCAACGATTGGATTAAAACGTCAGCCATGCCCGGTAAACTATCCAAAGCAATAGATACAATTAAAAAAGGGAGAACGATTACTCAAGATGTTGGTAGGGTAACGTTCACGAAGGATGGTGTTCGTCAAACTCGCTACTGTGTGAACTTTGCGGGTGTTGGTTTTGATTCGTATGTGGTGGCGAAAACCTTGCATCTGAAGAAGTATGGTGCGATTGCATACTTGCTTGGCATGTTACAATGTTTATTTTCTTATAAAAAGCCGGTGTTGAAAATTTCATCGGCCGAGCATTCAGTAACAACCGAGTGTTATTTGTGTATTACCGGTATTGGAAAATATGGAGGAGGAGGAATGAAACTGATGCCCGGTGCGCTTTTGGACGATGGATTGTTTTTTGTTTCTGTAGCTAAAAATTTATCGCGTATGAAAGTGGTAACCAACATTCACAAGCTCTATAGCGGTGATTTGATTCACATGGATGAAGTAGATGCGTTTGAAACAAAGAAAATTAATATCGAAGTAGTGTCTTCCGATCAAGATGTTTACATAGAGGCAGATGGTGAAGTGCTTGGAACAGGTCCGTTTGAGATTGAAATTGTTCCTGCGGTATTAACTGTTGTTGTCAACGAAAATTAAGCGTTGTAATCGTAAAAGCCTTTTCCTGTTTTTTTGCCTAAGTGCCCTGCATCTACTTTTTGTTGTTGAATGCGCGATGGTCGGAATTTCGCTTCTTGATGAAAGGCTTGATACATTGAGCTTGTAACTGCAAAGTTAATATCGTTTCCAATGGTATCCATTAATTTAAAGGGTCCCATTTTAAAGCCTGCTGACTCCAGTAATTCATCGATGTTCTGCATTTTACAAGCGCTTTCTTCCAGTATTTTCAACGATTCAACATAGTAATGGCGCGCTACTCGGTTTACAATAAAGCCGGATGAGTCTTGACATAACACCGGAGTTTTACCAATGGTAATACATAAGGCTTTTAATGTTTCAATGGTTTCCGCATCCGTACTTGCGCCCATAATGACTTCAACCAATTTCATTAAATGAGCCGGGTTAAAAAAGTGTAGACCTGCAATTCTGCCCGGTTGGCTAATCCCTTTAGCAATGGCGGTTATAGCCAATGAAGATGTGTTTGATGCAAGAATTGTTTTCGGTGAATTTATTGCAGCTAAATCAGCAAAGAGTTTTTGTTTGATAGCTAAGTTTTCGATGATAGCCTCAATAATTAAATCCGCTTTTACTTGATTCAAATCAGTGGTAAATGAAATTTCCGCTAATGTTTTTTGTTTTTCTGTATCAGTCAGTTTTCCTTTCTCTACAGCTGTACTCAGGTTTTTTTCAATCCCTTTTTGCGCTTGTTGTAAAACGACTTCATTTAATTCAAATAACACAACGCTAAATCCGTTTTGGGCGAATACTTGAGCAATGCCCGAACCCATGGTGCCTGCACCACAAACGCCAATTGTTTTAATGGTTTTCATGTTACTTGGCGTTTTTGAATTGTTTCAAAAAGCGAATATCGTTTTCGAAAAATAAACGCAAATCGTTGATTTGAAATTTAAGCATAGTACTACGTTCAATACCCATGCCGAATGCATAGCCCGAATATTTTTTCGGGTCTAATTTACAGTTCTCCAATACCACAGGATCTACCATGCCGCAACCGCCAATTTCTACCCAGCCGCTGTATTTACAAACCGGACAGCCTTTGCTGTTACAAATAAAGCACGATACATCTACTTCGGCACTTGGCTCTGTGAAAGGGAAGAACGAAGGACGGAAACGAATTTCTGTGTTTTGTCCAAACATTTCACGCACAAAGTAAAACATGGTTTGTTTCAAATCGGCAAAGGAAACGCCTTCATCGATATACAAACCCTCCAATTGGTGAAATGTACAATGCGCACGGGCTGAAATTGTCTCGTTACGGTACACACGGCCCGGCATCAAAATACGCAAAGGTGGTTTTTGCGATTCCATCATTCGTATTTGAACCGAAGAAGTGTGTGTTCTCAGCAAAGTATTTTTGTCTTCCGAAATGTAGAACGTGTCTTGCATGTCGCGTGCAGGGTGGTCTTTAGGCGTTCCCAACGCAGTAAAGTTGTGCCAATCATCTTCAATTTCGGGACCTTCAGCTACAACAAAACCTAAACGAGAAAATATCTCTATCATTTTGTTTTTCACAATCGAAATGGGATGTCGCCCACCAAAATCAGTAGTGAATCCAGGTGCGGTTAAATCAACGGCATCGCTGCTTTTAGTTTTGCTGTCGCCAAACGAATCTTTCAAATTGTCGAATTTTGTTTCAGCAGTTTGCTTCAATACGTTCATTAATTGCCCGTATTCTTTTTTGCGCTCGTTAGGCACTTGCCCCATAGCGCCAAAAAGATCTTTAATGATCCCTTTAGTACCGATATACTTAATACGGAATTGCTCCAACGCAGCAGCATCTGCCGGTTGTTCCGCTTCAATTTGTTTTAAAATTGCGTTTGCTTTGTCGAATATCTCTTGCATCTGCCAAAAATAATATTTGTGGAGATTTGTTCTGCATTATCTGCAAACGAATTCTTCAAGATCCGGTTAGGTTATTTCTTAAGCAGGGAATAGCGTATTTCATTCGTGAATGCTCCATCCACTGTTCGCGTGTAACTCACTGTTAATGTTCCATTTTTAATCGTACCACTTCCAATGTTTAATGCACCCGTGATATCAGTTTCATTGATGCTGAAGGAATCAGCACTCAGCAGTTTTACATGCGTTAAAGTATAAGCGGCCGGACTTCCATTATATGCATCAATAGCAATTTCGCGGTTACTCACCTTTGAAACGGAAGCGTGTTTTGTTCGTTCAGCATCTACATAATCGCCCTGCAAAGCAGTCGCCCAATCCAAAGAATTGTCTTTGGAGCAACTTTGTATAAGTGTAAGTACACTTAAAATGGTTATGCTTTTGAGCAGTTTCATGGTGTAAATAGAAGTAAGTTATACGTGCTTCTGTATAAACCGTAACGAGATTTAAGTATTTTTAGTATAAAAAGGAGCCTTGGCTTCTAGCATTTAGCAGCGAAAAAAAGGAAAAACACTTTATTTTCTAGAGTAATTAGGCGCTTCTTTCGTAATCATCACATCGTGTGGATGCGATTCGTTGATGCCCGATGAAGTGATACGAACGAATTTAGCTTTTTTCAATTCAGCCATGTTTTTCGCACCGCAATATCCCATGCCTGCTCGCAATCCGCCTACATATTGATATACAATTTCCGCCACCGTTCCTTTGTATGGTACACGGCCTACAATGCCTTCAGGTACTAATTTTTTAATATCGTCTTCTGCGTCCTGGAAATAGCGATCTTTCGAACCTTCTTGCATCGCTTCCACAGAACCCATGCCGCGGTATGATTTGAAACGTCTGCCTTCATAAATAATCGTTTCACCCGGACTTTCATCCGTTCCGGCAAAAATACTTCCTGCCATAACAGTATCTGCCCCTGCTGCCAGTGCTTTCACAATATCACCCGTGTAGCGAATTCCGCCATCGGCAATGATAGGTACTCCTGCTTTTTTAGCTGCCTGATAAGCTTGATGGATTGCTGAAAGTTGCGGTACTCCTACACCCGCTACAATGCGGGTAGTACAAATAGAACCCGGACCAACTCCCACTTTCACACCATCAACACCGGCATCAATGAGGGCTTTAGCGCCTTCTGCTGTAGCTATATTGCCCGAAATAATTTCCAATTTTTTGAAATTCTTTTTTGTGTTTTTTACGTTTTCCAAAACCCCTTTTGAATGACCATGCGCGGTATCAATAGTTACAACGTCAACACCAACAGCCATTAAGGCTTCAATGCGGGTAAACATATCGGGCGTAACGCCAACAGCAGCGCCACACAACAATCTTCCGAAGCCGTCTTTGCTTGAACTAGGGTGTGAACGGAGTTTCAAGATATCTTTGTAGGTAACTAAACCCACTAATTTTCCGGCATTGTCGATTACCGGTAATTTTTCGATTTTGTATTTTTCGAGAATGCCTTCGGCTTTTTTCAAATCCATGCCTTTGTGCGCAGTGATGAGGTTTTCACGCGTCATCACCTCACTCACTTTTCGTTTTTTATTTTTTTCGAAACGCAAATCGCGGTTCGTTAAAATACCTACCAATTTTCCCGATTTATCAGTAATAGGAATGCCACCAATTCTGTTTTCACTCATGATTTTCATGGCATCGCCTACTGTGGCTTCAGCTTGTAATGTGATAGGATCGAGAATCAAACCACTATCGGCACGTTTCACTTTACGCACTTGCTCTGCTTGTTTTTCGATGGACATGTTCTTATGCAGAATGCCAATACCTCCCTCACGTGCAATCGCAATGGCCATAGCCGATTCGGTTACCGTGTCCATAGCCGCAGAAATCAACGGAACATTAATTTCAATGTTACGTGTAAGTCGGGTGCGTAAGCTGGTGTCGCGTGGTAAGATTTCAGAATAAGCGGGAACTAGTAAAACATCGTCAAATGTTATCCCTTCGAAAGCGAATCTATCGCTGGTAGAATTTCTTGTTGCCATGTGTAAAAGTAGAAAAAAGAAATTATTACAGAATTTTTTGGTGGTTAATTGAAAAAAATCTGCCTTTCCAATAAACAATTTCGTTCTAATACACTTTGTTTATATATTCGGAATTCACAATCAATACCAAACCACGATGAAAGACTTTACTAGACTCTTTGATGTTGTCTATTACCAAAACGAGAAATATCCTCAACCGGATGCTATTTCAAGAAAGATAAACGGGGAGTGGAAACACTACTCTACGAAGCATATTATTGATACCATGACGCAGGCGAGTTTGGCTCTCTTGAAATTGGGCTTGAAAAAAGACGATAAGATTGCCATTGTATCTACAAGCCGACAAGAATGGAACATCATAGATATGGCTTCATTACAAGCCGGTTTGGTGAATGTGCCTGTTTATCCAACGATTAGCGAATCGGAATACAATTTCATCTTTAATGATGCAGAAATTAAATATGCCTTTGTTTCGGATGCCGGCTTAGTGAAAAAGATTAAAGCCATTCAGCCGAATGTACCTTCGTTAATTGATGTATTTTCGTTTGATCAGGTAGATGGTTGCAAAAGTTTTGATGACTTTTTAGCGTTGGGAGATGGAGGCGATGTAGCAGCGTTAGAAGCGATCAAAGCATCTGTTCAGCCGAGCGAATTGGCTACTATAATTTACACCTCCGGAACTACCGGAAATCCTAAAGGTGTAATGCTTTCGCACGATAATGTGATTAGCAACATCAAGGCTGTAAATCCAATGTTGCCTTTAGATTCAGAAAAACGAGTGTTGAGTTTCTTGCCGTTGTGCCATATTTTCGAAAGAACAGTTTGTTTCGTATACATACTTAACGGAGTTTCTATTTATTATGCGGAAAGCATGGATACCATTGCCGAAAACTTGAAAGAAGTAAAACCACATTTCTTTACCTCTGTTCCACGTTTGTTAGAGAAGGTGTATATGAAGTTGGAAGCGGCTTCTGCCAACTTAGAGGGCTTTAAAAAGAAATTGTATTTCGCGGCTATGGAGTTTGCGAATAACTACGACCTAACGAAAAATTATGGTTTAATTGATTCGTTGAAATACAAGTTGTACGATAAATTAATTTATACTAAATGGCGTGATGCTTTGGGAGGAAACGTGGTAGGTATTTGTACCGGTGCTGCGAAGTTGAATCCAAAATTAGCACGTGTGTTCACTGCAGCAGGAATATTAGTTGCAGAGGGTTACGGACAAACAGAATCGTCTCCGGTTATTTCTGTAACTCCTTTTGAAAAAGACATGATTGTGTTCGGAACAGTGGGTGCTATTATTGATGGAGTGGATGTGCATTTAGATCATCGCGAAGGCATGAAAGATGGCGAAGGTGAAATTTTGTGCAAAGGTCCGAATGTGATGATGGGTTATTACAAACGACCTGATTTAACTGCAGAAACTATTGTTGATGGCTGGTTGAAGACAGGTGATGTGGGAACGATTGTGATGCATAAAGGCAAAAAATATTTGAAAATCACCGACCGAGTGAAAGAAATTTTCAAAACATCGGGTGGTAAATATATTGCTCCACTTTCGTTGGAAAGTAAAATGAAAGAGATTCCATATATTGAGCAAATGTTGGTAGTGGGTGAGTCAAGAAATTATGTTTCCGCATTGATTGTACCGAATTTCGTGAATTTGAAAGAGTGGTGTATAATGAATGGCATAAAATCGTTATCAAATAAAGATTTGGTAAACGACCCGGCAGTTCGTAAAATGTTCCAGGAAAAAATTGACGAGAAAAATAAACACTTCGGGCAGTGGGAAACTATTAAACGCTTTGAGTTAATGCCTGACGAATGGACTATTGACGGAGGTGAGTTAACACCAACGTTGAAGGTGAAACGCAAAATCGTAACCGAAAAATATCAAGCTTTAATCGATAAGCTGTACAGTTAAGACAACGAGAAACCGCTCAAATTTTGGGCGGTTTTTTATTTTTTGAATAAGTTTTAGCTATTTAGGCGAACCAAAACTAAAGTTCGTCACTAAAAATCATGTATGAATAATTTATTGAAAGGAAAGAGAGGAATCATTTTCGGAGCATTGGACGAAAATTCTATTGCTTGGAAAGTGGCGTTGAAAGCGCATGAGCAAGGTGCACAATTTACGCTGACAAATGCTCCTGTTGCGTTGCGTATGGGCGAAATCAAAAAGCTATCCGAAATTTGTAATGCGCCTATAATTGGTGCCGATGCTACCGTAGTAGAAGATTTAGAAAAATTAGTGAGTGAATCGATGGCGCATTTAGGAGGTAAATTGGATTTTGTTTTACACTCGATTGGCATGTCGCCAAATGTGCGCAAAGGGAAAACGTATACCGATGTGAATTACGAATGGATGCAGAAGACCTATGATATTTCGGCTTTTTCGTTGCATAAAACCTTACAGACTTGCATGAAACAAGATGCCTTAAATGATTGGGCAAGTGTATTGGCACTCACCTATATTGCTGCCCAACGTTCGTTTCCTGGTTATGGCGATATGGCTGACGCGAAAGCAACATTAGAGTCGATTGTGCGTTCGTTTGGCTACTATTATGGTACCCAAAAGAAAGTGCGTGTGAATTCTATATCACAATCACCAACGATGACCACAGCGGGTTCAGGTATTAAAGGCTTTGATTCTTTCTTTGGATTTGCAGAAAAAATGTCTCCACTGGGCAATGCTCCGGCTGATGCTTGTGCTGATTACTGTGTGTCGATGTTCTCAGATTTAACGCGCTATGTAACCATGCAAAATCTTTACCACGATGGCGGATTTTCGAATGTTGGCGTAAGTGATGCCATTATGCATTTGTTTGAGGAGAAGAAAGGAGAATAGGACTAAAATGTAATTTTAGTACCCAATTCTTTATTCGCTAATAATTGAATAGTAAGTTGATTTTTCTTGTTCGAATAGATGAGTCGCTCTGAAATGCCCGTGATTGAAAGGATACTGCCTAAGCCCAATATTCCAAAACCGGTTCCCATCACTGCATTTTTATCTTTCACAGTTTTAAATGAAACACGATCAGATACAATAACTAACGTTGTGCCCGCGACTAGAAAGCATGATCCTGAAATCAAGAAGTTTTTTGAGTCTAAACCTAGATTTACAATTTGATTGTACTGTTCTGTAGCATTTTGTAAAGGTTTCTGCTTTGCTTTTGAAAAGCTTGGTTCTTGTGTGTAGATACTGTTCGGACAACTTACTTGCAAGCGTTTTATCTTAATGCTTAAACGTTCAGCACTGATTAAATTATTGGCCTTTAAGAAATCGATACGTTTCCATTTCTTCTCGCAAGCAGTGCTGTTTTCGCTTGTTTGTGAAAATAAATTTATAGAAAGGAGTAGCAACGCGACAATTAAAATAGTGCTTTTCAAATTATTCATAATAGGGTTGTTGTGCAAGTATAAAGCAGATTTACGGCATAAAAAAATGCCGAGACCAATCGAACTCGGCATTTCTATTTAAAGGCATTAAATTATCTTCTTCTCAAGAAAAGCATGATGTAATACATCAATGTTGCTAAAGAGCCTAAAGCTGCAACTACATAGGTCATAGCTGCCCATTTCAAAGCATCTTTTGCTTGTTCGTGTTCTTGCGATGAAGTAACTCCACTTGTTTCCAACCAAGCCAAAGCGCGTGCCGATGCATCAAACTCTACCGGTAAAGTAATGAAACTGAATAATGTAGTCATGGCAAAAAGAACGATACCAATCAACAAAACCCATGCGCCTACCATTCCGGCAAATGCCATGATAACTACTCCTGCTAATAAAATCCATTGTACCCAATTTGATGCAAAGCTCACAGCCGGTACTAATTTAGAACGCATCCCCAACCACAAATAGGCTTGTGCATGTTGTACTGCGTGCCCGCATTCGTGGGCTGAAATTGCAGCAGCCGCAACACTTCTACCCTGGTATACTTCGGGTGAAAGATTCACGGTTTTGTCAACCGGATTGTAGTGGTCCGTTAATCGTCCTTCAACCGAAACGATTTTTACATCGTCAATACCGTTTTCACGCAACATTTTCGCAGCAATCTCTGCTCCGCTCAAATTCCCACGCGATGGAACCTGCGAGTATTCTTCGAATTTACTTTTTAATCGCCATTGAATCAACCAACTGATTCCTAAAATGACTAATGATAATATCCACATAATTTTTGTTTTAAATACTGAAATGCAAATAGCATGCAAAATTCTGCTACAGCAATTTTGTCAGCCTAATTTAAAGCTTTTTATCAATTTCTGCGCAAGTCGAATTTCTCAATCTTATTATACAAATGCGAACGTTGAATGTCCAATACATCTGCTGTTTTCGATACGTTCCAGCCATGTTTTTTAAGCATGTGTTCAATGAACAATTTTTCCATGTGCTCTTTAAAATCCTGGAATTTTTCGAATTGTTCAAAGGTATCGGTAGGTGTATTTTTGGCGTGAATATTCGTTACGAAGGTTTTCACATCCTCATCTGTTATTTTCGTTTCGCTCAAAATAATTAAACGCTCAATTACGTTACGCAACTCGCGAATATTGCCTTCCCACTTCATATTTTTCAACTCTTCCAAAGCTTTTGGTGTAATCACTTTTTTCGGAATGCGATAATCTTCACAGATTTCTTTCACGAATTTTTCAGCCAATTGCGGAATATCATCAGCGCGCTCGTTCAACGTTGGAACGTGGATAATAATCACACTCAAACGATGGTACAAGTCCATACGGAATCGACCTTCTTCAATCTCTTTTGTCAAATCTTTGTTGGTTGCAGCAACCACACGAACATCCACTAAAATGTCTTTATCGCCACCCACGTGAGTGATACGATTTTCTTGTAAGGCACGAAGCATTTTCGATTGAGCCGACATGCTCATATCGCCAATTTCATCCAGGAACAAAGTCCCTCCATTCGCCAATTCGAATTTTCCTAATTTGGTTTTGATGGCAGATGTAAAGGCTCCTTTTTCATGACCGAACAATTCGCTTTCAATCAACTCCGATGGAATAGCTGCACAGTTCACTTCAATTAAGGGCATTTGCGCACGGTTCGATTTCTCGTGAATCCAACGCGCTACTAATTCTTTTCCGGTTCCGTTTTCACCTGTTACTAAAACACGTGCTTCAGTAGGAGCAACACGATCAATGGTTTCTTTAATTTTCAAAATAGCGGGTGAATCGCCTACAATTTCTCGGGTACTCGATACTTTGCGTTTCAACACCTTGGTTTCGGTCACCAAATTGCCTTTATCCATGGCATTGCGAACGGTAATCAATAAACGATTCAAATCAGGCGGCTTTGAAATAAAATCGAAAGCTCCTTTACGCACGGCTTCTACGGCTGTTTCGATGTTTCCGTGGCCGGAAATCATAATCATTTGCGTTTCTACTCCTTCTTTTTTCAATTTGTCTAACACTTCCATGCCATCCATTTTCGGCATTTTGATATCGCAAAGGGCTACATCGTAATCGCCATCTTTCAGCATATCATAGGCTTTCTGGCCATCTTCCGCTTCGTCTACTTTGTAGTTTTCGTATTCCAGAATCTCGCGGAGGGTTCTGCGGATGGCTTTTTCGTCATCTGCAATCAGTACATTGGGCATGGTTGTTCGTTTTTAGGTTGTTTATGTTGTTTCTCTTTTTCACTAGAAATCGAGATTAAAAATTCATTCACTGTATGCCTATAAGCCGGATTCTGTTTCTTTGATTGCTCAAAGACCTTTGTCATTTAACTGCGACATCAATCACTTGATGCCTGATGCACCCAACCCCTCAGCTCGAGCGAGTAGCCCTCAAGCGCTGATATACATGGGCTTTCAATCCGCCAGGTTTACCCAACTGCGCTATTACTAACGCAATTCGTGTGCTCTTACCACACGTTTTCACCCTTTCCGCAACCGAAGTGGCGGTGGTTATTTTCTGTGGCACTATCTCTGTTGCTATTACACAACATCCACCCGTTAGGTGGCGCGGCACTCTTTATTGTCCGGACTTTCCTCTCCAGATAAATCTGAAGCGACAAAGCAACATACAGCTGTCGGTAAAATTATACGTTTATTTTTCTATACAAATAGCGAAATCAGCTTTGTGCATATCTTGTTGGAAATGGTGGATGGCGGAAGCTTCTAGCGGCTAGCCTCTAGCTTCTAGCAGCTAAAATATTACCTTCGTTATATGTTGTTACGTTGGAAGATTGCACAATGGTTTGAGTTACAGTGGTGGAAGCGCTACCTTTCGGGGAAGTCGAAGGAGGAGTATATCGCCTGGAAAACCAATTATTGGTTGCAGTTAATGCGCACTTTGGAATTGGAACGAACAATTGAAGAAGCAAATACCATTATTGATTTTGGTTGCGGACCATTCGGACTTCCATTAGCCAATCAACAGTGGAAAAAAGAACTGACTGCAGTGGATCCTTTGTTGGATGAATATGCTGCAACGATTCCTTTTTTCAATAAGAAAGACTATCCGGAAACTCATTTCGTTACAAAGTCGATAGAAGATTTCTCTTCTTCAATAACATACAATATCGTGTTTTGCATGAATGCTATTAATCATGTGCATGCCATAGATAAAGCCTTCGATGTGGTAGTGAACAGCGCTCAACAAAACAGCACTATTGTAGTGAGCATTGATGCGCATAATTTTTCTTTTTTCAAGTTTTTGTTTCGATTGATTCCGGGCGATATTCTACATCCCCATCAATACGATTTGAAAGAATACAGTTCGTTTTTAGAGCGCAGAAATTGTGCGATAGAAAAAACGGTTTGTATTAAGAAGGAATTTTTTTTTGATCATTATGTGTTGGTGGCGCGGAATCTTTAGGTTTAGGTGAAGTAGGGTGTTTTCACCCGACTTGATTGGCAATATCCTATGTTCAACAATGAGATGTTTCACTGCGTTCAACATGACAAACAATAGAACCCTATTATTTCTTCAAATAAATCGGCATTTCCATATTTAAGAAAAAACATGGGTGAAAAACCACTTGCCCTAGGGTGTTGAATTCTATAGCCGGTGCAGGTAGTTTGATCCAATTGAGGGCACCTAATACCATTCGTCCGAAACGCGTACGGGCTTTGATTTGCGTTAAATCATAATCGAGCGAAATGAAAAATTTGCGATAGCGTTTTACGGAAGAATAATCATACACATTGCCCTGTTTGTCGGTCCATTTATTTTCGAAACCGCCATATAAATTGCCGGCTCCATAGCCCACAGCAATACTTAACCATTTCGCGTGTTTTTGATTGGGATTGAAACGTGCCGGATTTACACTCAACCAGAAATTAATGTTGTTATAGTCTTTTAAGATTTTTTCGAATACAGATGTGCCAAATAATTCGTTGGCTCGGTTACGCAAATCACCTCGCGGATAATCCACCAAATGCAGCGACATCTTAAGTTGTATGCGCTGTTCGCCCCAAGCCATATTCTGCGACATGGCGAGTAAAGAGCCAAAAGCATTGGCGCCAATATCACTCCAACTGGCACCCCACTTCGAAGAAAAGCCATCTAAAATTTCAATGGAAGATTGTGCTAAGAATCCGCTCAATGCCCCGTAGCCTGCAGCCTGCATTCTGTTCATGCCAGCCCAACGGTAAATGTGATAGCCGTATTGCGCTTCTACATAAGAACCCGTGATATGTCCGCATTTGTCGATTTGATTCCATTCGGCAGCATCATTAAAAAAGTGAAATTTTGATTTTGGATATTGTGCATACCATGCATGGTTCAAGTATAACATGCCCCCAACATAAGCCGCACCAATGGTTCCGGAAACTATGCCTATCCTCGTTTTATTTAATCTGGGAGAATAATCTAAAATGGATGTTTTTTTGCGGAAATGGAAAGTAGTGTCTTGAGCGAAAGCAGTTGAATAAGCGCATTGAATACACAGTAGCGCTAGGAATATAACATACATCCACAATTTGTGGTGTCGACCAAAGTGAGATATCTGTTTTCCTTTCAACAGCATAATGGAAATTGAAAATTTGATGTTGGTCGTTTTAAAAATTATTGCCCCCAGTTTTCTCTGTCTAAACTACGAAACTGAATGGCTTCTGCTATATGTTCTGTTTTTATTTCTTCACAATTCGCTAAATCGGCAATGGTGCGGGCTACTTTCAAAATGCGATCGTAGGCGCGGGCAGAGAGGTTCAGCCGCTGCATGGCTTTGCTCAACAACATTCTGGCTTGATCGGAAATCACACAAATTTCCTGCACTTTTTGGGCTTCCATTTGCGCATTGCAATGCATGCCTTCCATCTGCTCAAAACGTTTGGCTTGTATTTCTCTAGCCCGAATCACTTTCTCCCGAATGGTATTACTGTCTTCAGTTTTTCGTTCTGAAGATAGTTCGTTGAAAGATACCGGTGTAACTTCCACATGCAAATCAATTCTATCGAGCAAGGGCCCCGAAATTTTGTTCAAATATTTTTGTACGATGCCTGGTCCGCATACACATTCTTTTTCAGGATGGTTGAAATACCCGCAAGGACAAGGGTTCATCGAGGCCACTAACATAAAACTGGCAGGGTATGTCACCGAAAAACGCGACCGCGAAATGGTCACTTTTCGGTCTTCCATGGGCTGGCGCATCACTTCCAAAACCGAACGTTTGAATTCCGGCAATTCATCTAAAAACAAAACACCGTTGTGCGATAACGAAATTTCTCCGGGTTGCGGATTCGAGCCACCACCTACGAGCGCCACATCGCTTACCGTGTGATGTGGCGAACGAAACGGACGCGTATACACCAACGAAGTGTTTTTTGATAGTTTTCCTGCTACCGAATAGATCTTCGTGGTCTCGAGCGATTCACTGAGAGAAAGCGGAGGAAGAATAGTGGGCATTCGCTTGGCAAGCATGGTTTTCCCTGCACCTGGCGGACCAATGAGGATTAAGTTATGTCCACCGGCAGCAGCAATTTCCATCGCACGTTTGATGTTTTCTTGTCCCTTCACATCGGCAAAATCAAATTCCGAATGTTGAATGTTGGCGGCAAATTCTTCACGTGTGTCTACCACCGTTTGTTGCAATGTGGAGTTGCCATTGAAGAACTCAATTACATCCAACAAACTTTCTGCACCATACACTTCGATGTTGTTCACTATAGCAGCTTCGCGGGCGTTTTGTTTCGGCAGAATAATGCCTTTGAATTTTTCTTTGCGCGCCTGAATGGCAATAGGCAATGCGCCTTTAATGGGTTGCAAGCTTCCATCGAGGGATAATTCTCCCATAATAATGTACTTGTCGAGCTCATCGATATTATCAATTTGCCCAGATCCGGCTAAGATACCAAGGGCAATGGTAAGATCGTAAGCAGAGCCTTCTTTTCGAATATCGGCAGGGGCGAGGTTAATCACAATTTTTTGTCGGGGCATTTTGTAGTTGATATGCTTTATGGCGGTTTCCACGCGGTGCTGACTTTCTTTTACCGCATTATCGGGCAAGCCCACCATAAAATATTTCATCCCTTGCTCCACGCTGGTTTCTACCGTAATGGTTACGGCATCTACCCCATAAACTGCACTTCCAAAGGTTTTTACTAACATGGTTTTACAAATGAACTTAAACTTAAATAAAAAAATTGAACGCAATTCTCTTCCAAAACTTTCATCGGTTTTTTTTACTTTCGCAAGGCTAAAAAACAGAATATGACAGATACAGATGTTAAAGATTTATTGAGCGAAGTGCGTGCGCAAATGAAAAAAGCCATTGAGCATTTTGAATATGAGTTGTCGAAAATTAGAGCAGGACGAGCTACTACGTCAATTCTTGATGGTGTAAATGCCGAGGCCTACGGGGCTTTGACGCCTATTAGCCAGTTAGCGAACATTTCTATTTTGGATGCAAGAACCATATCCATTCAGCCTTGGGATGGCGGTTTGTTGCACCCTATTGAGCGTGGAATTTTGATGGCGAACATTGGTTTAACACCTCAGAACGATGGGAAAGTCATCCGTTTGAACATCCCGGCATTAACCGAAGAACGCAGAAAGGACTTGGTAAAGCAAGCAAAAGTGGAAGCAGAGAACTGTCGTGTATCGTTGCGTAGTTTTAGACGAGATGGTAACGAGAAAATCAAAAAATACATTAAAGACGGTTTGCCTGAAGATGCAGGGAAGCAAGCAGAGACAGACATTCAGAACACATTGAACGATTTTTCAGCGAATGTAGATAAGCACTTAGAGTTGAAAGAAAAGGAAATTATGACGGTGTAAAAGCCTTCATTATATACGAAATAACAGAGCCGCGTGATATTTATGCGGCTTTGCTGTTTTTAGAAATAGCCCTACCTTGAAGCATGGATAGTACTCGTTCGCTATGGAATGACGCCCCGGCTGTGCGCCTTTTATTACCCCTAATTGCTGGTATTATGGGGGCTGTGTCTCTTTTGCACTTTGGGTTTGAGCCATTGCTGTTCTACCCGTATTATACGTTTGTGATTGGCTATTTGTTGCTGTTCATTGCTTTCTTGATTGTTGTGTTATTGTTCTTGAATCGATTGAAAAGTGTAGTCACTGGCTATCATCTTCGTTTTGTTGCGGGAGCAGTCGTGCAATTACAAATGTTTATTATCGGTTGGTTGCTCGTTTTTGTCCATACTAGCGTGTTTGATCGATCGCATTTGATTCATTTTCGTTCGGAAGAATGTATATATACTGCACGAATTACTGAGCCACCAGTGCGCAAAGAAAAGACTACTATGGCAGTAGCTGAATTGGTAACGAAGTATGGGGAAAAACAGCAATCCATATCAGGATTGGTGATGCTACAAATGCGAACCGATTCGAATAGTGCAAAGGTTAAATATGGTTCCGAGCTCTTATTTCATGGACTTCCTGAATTGTTAGGATGTCCGAAAAATCCTTACCAGTTTGATTATGCGCAATATCAGCGATTTCACAATATTTATTTTCGTATTTTTCTGAAAGAGAATGCTTGGCGCATAGTTGCTCAAAAAAAAGGGAATAGTCTATTAGCAGCCATTTACGACTTGCGCGATTTCTTTCTCACACTCATCGAACAGCATGTAAAAACGAAAGATGAATTAGCGGTAGCCAGTGCCATTATGTTGGGTTATCGCGATTATATGAATGCTGATATAGTACAAGCCTATGCCAGCAGTGGGGCCTTGCATGTGCTCAGTGTAAGTGGTTTGCATGTAGGTATTTTGTTTTTAGCACTACAGTTTCTATTGCAGTGGATGGATAAATATCGACAATTGAAATGGGTAAAAGTGCTGCTTGTTTTAGCGGTAATGTTTTTTTATGCAGTGCTCACGGGACTCAGTCCATCCGTATTACGCGCTGTTGTGATGTTCTCCTTCTTTGTGATAGCTAAGGCCATAAATCGAGATAACAATATGTATAATGTGCTTGGTATTTCTTGTCTATTGCTTTTGTTTTGGAATCCGTATTTAATTACTGAAATAGGCTTCAAACTCTCTTATTTGGCGGTTTTGGGTATTGTAGTGCTTTATCCGATTCTGCAACCGTTATTGACATTCAAAAATAAATTATTGAAGGGTGCATGGTCGATTACTTGTCTTTCTATAGCCGCTCAAATAGCCACGTTCCCCATTAGCTTGTATTATTTTCATCAGTTCCCGAATCTGTTTTTGATTTCCAATCTAATCATCATCCCGGCCAGCGATTTTGTGTTGTATTTGGGGATGTTGATTTGCATTACATTCAAAATACCCTTTGTGTTTAAGATTGTAGGTTGGCTCTTCAATTTTCTGTTGGTGTGGATCAATAAGTTCGTTTACTTCATCGATAGTTTACCTTTTGCGCTAATTGAAGAAATTCAAGTAACACAAACAGAAATGTATTTGATCTATGTGATTATTGGTTTAGCATTGCTGTATTGCTTTTCACCGAGGGGAAAATATTTTGTCGTTTTGCTTTCAATGTTATGTATATATGTCGCTGTTCGTGCGATTCGGCTTTTTCAGAACGAAAATCAAACACAAATCGTTTGTTACTCGATACCTAAGCATTGTGCATTAGTCTTCATTCAAAATACTACGGTATTTACAGCTATTGATAGTGCCCTTCAACAGAACGAAAACAGTATGTTGTTTCATGTCAAGCACCACTGGTGGGCTCTAGGAATTAAGCAGAACGTTCCTATTGCTAATGCTAGTGTTCTGCAATCTGAATTGCCCATTGGTCGATTATATTTTTTTCAAGGGAAACGCATTCTACACATTGATAAACCCGTGAAGATACGAGCGGCTATTGCTGCAAAGCTAAAAATAGATGCTGTAATATTATCCGGAAATCGACCTCAACGAATGGCAGTGCTTCGTCATTTGTTTGAAACGAAACAATATATTTTCGATACTTCTAACAAAAATTGGCGTGTCAAAAAATGGAAAGCTGAATGTGATGCAATGCACTTACCCTACTTCGATGTAGCGGAATACGCATATGTCGAACACCTTAAATTATAACAGTTGTGGAAAATTTGATTTCACAATGGCAGAAATTGGATACAAATTTACCCGATTCAATACTCCGTCATGCTACTATCGCTTTTCGAAAATATAATGCCTAAGTCACAGGAAGTTGTGGAAGAGAAAGAACGTGTAGAGGCATTCGAAATTAATGTTGGCGATTTGGCTGTACCGGTTAAGATTTTGTTCGAAGATCGATTCAACAATAGAGTTACAGTAAATTCGAATGGAATTACCATAAAAATCAGCGCGAAACAACCCAAAGAGGAGCAGCGTAAAAACATCGATTACTTTTTGAAGTGGGCAAAGGAAAAGTTAGGCAGTAAACCCGAGTTGCTTGATTTCCTTCCGCAGCGCAAGTACATGAATGGCGAAGTGATTCACATCGGAGGCTACGATTTTTTTATCAGCATCTTCTTCCAAGAGCAGAAAAAGAGCACGGCAAAAATATTCAATAATCAGATTGTGATTTCGTTAGCGAAAGGCTTATCGGCTGAAGCCCAAGCCAATACTAATAGTTATTTGGTATGTAAGTGTTTGACAAAGTTTTTTCAGCCCATTATTACCGAACGTATCCATGAGTTAAACAGTCGTTATTTTGGTAAACACATCAACTCCGTGAAGCTGAAATACAATACAAGTAATTGGGGCAGTTGTTCAACACAAGGGAATATTAATATTTCGCTGCGGTTACTCTTTGCTCCGCAAGATGTTATTGACTATGTGTTAATTCATGAATTGGCGCATTTAATTCACCCGAATCACTCTAATCGATTTTGGCATTTGGTCGAGAAGATTATGCCTAGCTATCGCGATAAGGAAAAGTTTTTGAACGATAACAATCACAAATTTTATCTGTGATTACTTGAATTTGCTGTATTGAATCACATAGCAACCGGGATAAGCCTTTTTTACCTTATCGATTATAGCATCTGCTTCTGTTTCGGAGGAGAATTTACCTAAAAATAGGCGATACATATTTCCTCTGGCAAGGGCAAAGCGCTCCAAACTTACCGGCATTTTGTATTTTATTACTAAATCGTTAGCCGTTTTTAAGGCTATATCCGCATTCTCATACGCTGCGATTTTGATGCCATAATCTTGGAACAGAACAGTATCGGGCGGTGAAATGGTAATAAATTGAGAGTTTTGAAATTGGATAGAGTCAACTGGTTCTGTTTTATCTTTGCTGATAATTTCATACATCACCTGTGTTGTTCCACTGTTGATAAACCCTAATTCTTTTGCAGCTGCTTTAGTAAGGTCGAGCACTCGCCCTTTTACATATGGGCCTCTATCGGTCACTTTTACAATTACCGACTTGTCGTTGGCCAAGTTCGTCACCTTAAGTATAGTGCCAAAAGGTAATGTTTTATGGGCGCAGGTCATTTTTGTGTTATCAAACAACCCGCCACCGGCCATTTTTTTTCCGTTGAAATAATTATCGTAAAAACTGGCTATTCCACTTTCCTGTGCACACAGTCTGCCGGAAGAAAATACTCCCAATATCAGACAACATACTATAATATATTGCTTCATAGGACAATGTTGTGTAAGTAAGATAAACATTCTCCTTGAATTACAAAAGCCGTGCCGAGTATAATTGGAGTTATTTTCTACTCAAAGCCGCCTCAAAAAGGGCTGCAAATCGGAAAACATCTTCGAACGAATTGTACATTGGGACAGGGGCAACACGAATTACATCCGGTTCACGCCAATCGGCAATAACCCCGTTTTTAGTTAAGTAATCGAATGTTTTTCTGCCATCTTTTTTCATTTGGATGGAAAGTTGACAACCTCTTTCGTTAGGGTTTTTTGGAGTAATGAGCTGAAAATCATCGCTTTTTATTTCAGAAAGTAGAAAATAAAGGTAACTCGTCAGGTTTTTACTTTTAGCGCGTAAGTTTTTCATTCCTGCTTTTTCGAACAACGAAAGTGCAGCAGCATGAGCCGACATAGAAAGAATGGGCGCATTACTGATTTGCCATCCTTGGGCACCTTCGGCTGGCTCGAAATGCTTTTGCATTTTAAAGCGTGTTTTTTCATCGTTGCCCCACCACCCGGCTAATCGATTCAACGAAAAATTCTTTGCATGGTAGTTGTTCACGAAAATACCGCTCACTCCACCCGGACCCGAATTCAGATATTTATAGCTGCACCAAGTGGCAAAATCTACATTCCATTCGTGGAGTTTCAATTCCACGTTACCAATGGCATGCGCTAAATCTACCCCAAAAGTAATCTTGTGTTCACAGCAGGTTTTGGCAATGGCTTTTATATCGAAAAATTGCCCGGTATAATAATTTACGGCACTGAACAACACCAAAGCAAGCTCCTCTTTGTGTTTGCGAATGGTTTCGGCAATATCTTCCATGCGAAGTGTTTCTTCTCCTTTGCGTGGTTTTGCTTCTATAATACAGTCTTTTGGTTTCAAACCATGCAAACGAATTTGTTGTTCCACTGCATAATAATCGGATGGAAATTCGCTGGCTTGCATCAAAATTTTCTTCTTTTTCCCTTTCGGTTGATAGAAGGAAATCAGCAATAAGTTGAGATTTACAGTGAGCTGATTCATAGCCACTACTTCGCCTTTTTTAGCTCCTATCAAGTTCATTAATGGTTTTTCGAATTGGCGATGATAACTCAACCACGGATTTTTGGCGTGAAAGTGACCTTCTACACCAAAGGTGCGCCAGTCTTTCAACTCTTGTTCGATATACGATTGGGTCACTTTTGGTTGAAGTCCTAATGAGTTTCCGCAAAGGTAAATGCTATCTTTTTTATCGTGTTTCGGGATAAAATATTCGTTGCGAAAAGCGGCAAGAGGATCGTTCTTGTCGAGTTGTTTCGCGAAAGCGAGTGTGTTTTCAAATGTCATATCATCGAATGGTTACTACTTATTTGTGCATATGCATGAAATGCGATTTTTCCATGCCCAACCAATTCAGTGCATTTTCATAAAGCAATTGATCTTTTATAGGTTGGCTAGGATTTAGTAATTCAACTACTTCCCCCGGAATTAATTCGCCTAACGGGAAAGGGTAATCGGTGCCCAACATAATTTTGTCGCTGCCGATTAAATCGATAATAAACTGCAACATTTTGGGGTCGTGTGTAAGTGAGTCCACATAAAACTTACCCAAGTATTCACGCGGATTCACATCGTTATCGAGTGCCGTTAAATCGGGGCGCGCTTTATAGCCTTGTTCAATTCGGCCAATGGTAGCCGGGAAAGTTCCGCCACCATGTGCAAATGCCACTTTTAGTTTTGGAAAGCGTTCAAACACACCACCAAAAATCATCGCGCAAATCGAACGAGTGGTTTCAGCCGGCATACCCACAAGCCATGGCATCCAATATTGTTGAATTTGTTTGGTGCCCATCATATTCCATGGGTGAACAAATACACTCATGTCTAAGGCTTGAAGGGCTTCGTAGATAGGGAAGAACTGGCGTTCGTTCAGGTTCAAATCGTTTACATTGCTTCCAATTTCAATACCGCTTAACCCAATTTTTTTGCAGCGTTCAATCTCTTTTATAGCTAGTTCTGCCGATTGCATAGGGATGGTACCTAAACCGAAAAATCGATTCGGGTATTTTGCTACAATTTCAGCAATGTGATCGTTTAAAAAGCGCGAAGTATCATAAGCATCAGCAGCCTTCGCCCAATAGTGAAACATTACCGGAATGGTGGAAAGCACTTGCATATGTACGTGATGGTGATTGCATTCTTCGATTCGCTTCTCCGGATCCCAGCAATTCGACTGGATTTCACGGAAGAACTCATCATCTTTCATCATCCTAGCACAACAAGGTTTGTGGTGCTCTAAGTGTATAAAGCCCTTGTACCCGAACTTATCTGCCCAGCGAGGCATTTTTTCTGGTATGATATGTGTATGTATGTCAATCTTAAAATGCAAAGCCTTTGGTTTTGGATTTTGACTTCAAATATATTTTTTAAAAAGAGTAAATTGGTAAATCATTATTAACTATTAAAATCAAAAATCATGTTCGATCAATTATTAGATATTGTAAAGCAACAGGCGCAAAGTGCTATCGTGAATAACGATGCAGTTCCTAATCAGCACAACGATGCTGCCATAAACGAAGCCGGTAGTGCTATTCAGCAAGTACTTTCAGGTGCAGTGGCTAATGGAAATTTACAAGATGTAATGAGTCTTTTCAGCAATGGTGGTGGCAATGTAGCTTCTAATCCGTTGGTGGGAAACATTGTGAATAGCCTTGCGGGTAATTTAGCTTCGAAATACGGAGTTGACAGCAGCGCTGCCTCATCTATCGCATCTTCATTAATACCGCAGGTATTGAGTCAGTTCACACAAAAAACAGCTGATCCTAACGATAGTTCGGTAGATATGAATACCGTTATCAGTTCGTTAACAGGTGGCAAAACCGGAGGTGTAGATTTCAATTCGGTGTTGAGCCAGTTTTCACAAGGTGGCGGACAGGGTGTTGATATGGCAGGAATTGCCGGTCAGCTATTGTCAAACCAAGGAGGAGCTGGTGGATTGTTAGGAACAATTGCCGGTATGTTTGGTAAGAAGTAAAATGTCTCGTTCGATATTTAGAAAGGCTTTGCAATATATGTTGTAAAGCCTTTCTGATTTAATAGAAGGTATGTGTACAGGCTTTGTTTTCACCGTACAAGCTGTATTCGAAATTAACAGTAATGCGATTATTGTTAATGTCATAGGTTCCCATTCCGTAGATTGTGCCCGAGCCACCGAGTTGTTGATTTGGAAATTCAATCGTATTCCCTGAGCCGTCAGCCGCCCCACGTACATATCCGGTTATAGTATATTGATTTAGGAAATTGTTAAGTACAAGTTCCGATACGTTGCTGCTACCTGTGCTTTGGAAACTTGTATAATACGTTGAGCCACCTCCACCATTTTGGCAATTTTCTGAAACAGTCCATTGGTAGTTGGTCATTCCATTTTTAGTTAAAAATTTTGTTGCACTGAGTTGTGAACAATCGGTTCCTTCATAACCATCGCGGCAATAGCACACACCTCCGTTACATACTTGGTTTGTTCCACAAACGGTGTCTTTGCACGACTTATTATCGCAACCGGAAATAAAGAGAAGAATAACGGTTGCAAGAGCTAAGGTTAAGGATTTCATGTTCATTGATTGTATTGTAAAATTAGCATTAATATCGGAATGCAACTTATACTTTCCATAAAATTAAAATGCCATTTCGAATGAAATGGCATTTTAAAAAGAAAAAAAATAAGCTTATTTTTTAGGTGCAGCTGTACTATCAATAGGCTTTAATTCATCAATGATAGTAAAGATGGTACGTCTGTTTTTCGCTCTTCCTTCAGGATTGTCTTTGCCGTCTTCTTTCGTATTAGGTGCAGCCGGTTGTGATGTTCCGTAAGCTTTTGCAACAAATCGTGCTTTATTTAATTTTTTCTCGTACACAAAATAGTTAATGGCCACTGCTGCACGGTGTTGAGAAAGTTTCAAGTTGTAGTCTTCTGTTCCTTTTCCATCGGTGTGCGCCCCCACTTCAATAACTGCGTTTGGATATTGTTTAAGAATATCTACTACTTTTTTCAAAGTGTCTCTTCCTTCCGGTAAGATTCTTGCACGGTCATATTCATAATAGATAGTGCCGATTCTTCTTCCAAAAAGTGGGTTAACTTCTACTTTTTTCTTCAACATTAAGTCGAATAAAAGCGTGTCAGAGGAAGTACGATTATCGGTATTGAACGAAAGTTGCGTTTCGTAGTAGCCGTCTTTTTTAGACGTTAATTTGTAGCCTCTGTTAGGCTCTAGGTCAAAGAAGTATTGCCCATTAATTACGTTGTACTGGCCTAATTCAAATCCATTTCGTTCGTCAAATAACACAACGTTTCCGTTCTCAGCTAATGTTCTTACGCTATCTTTTTCTTCAAACAATTTTCCGTTTACGGCTAAGAACAGTCTTGATGTTTCTACAAAGAAAATATCATCGCAGCATGTTTCATTTCTTAAGCTCATGCCACCTGCACGGTTCGATACAACAAATCCTTTTGTATTGGCTTCGTTCAACGTAAAGTTAATATCATCTACGCTAGAGTTTACCGGTAGTCCTAAGTTTTCCGGCTCCATCCACTCTCCACCGTTATCCCAAGTAGTGCGGAATACATCAAATCCTCCAATGTTAATCCATCCGTTAGAACTGAAATATAATGTATTTGTTTTCGGCTCATAGAAAGGAGTAACTTCATCTAGTTTCGAGTTGATTTGCGGACCTACAGAACGCGGTTTGCTCAACGATCCGTCTGTATTGATTTTCGAAACAAAAATGTCTAACCCTTTTCCAATATTTCTATCCGAAACAAAATAAACCACGTCATCCCCTTCTTTGTTTTTACCAACTGCAGGTTGCGTAGATGTAAATAAAGGATCGTTTACCGCACCGGCATTCACCCCTTTCTCCCAAACACCATTCACCAATTTGCTTACAAAGATGTTGCATTTCGAATGTTGCAAATCAGTTTGTGTGCATTGCGTATAATACATGGTGTTGCCGTCTTTTGTGAATGCAGGGTTACCTACATGTACATTTGGTACGTTCACGTTTTCAGAAATTTCAACACCTGATGTAAATTCGTTTCCGTTTTTCTGCGATTTGTAAATTCGAGAAAAAGTAGAATAAATTTCTTTTTTGTTTACCTCTTTTGTTTGGTTTGATTTCAATGAAGTGAAATACAACGCATCGTCTTTCATGATTGGCGAAAAATCAGCGTAAGGTTGGTTTAAGTTACCGTCTAAGTGACGCACTTTGAAAGCCGGTTTTTCTAC
This sequence comes from uncultured Chitinophagaceae bacterium, assembly GCA_964398475.1. Lineage (GTDB taxonomy): Bacteria > Bacteroidota > Bacteroidia > Chitinophagales > LD1 > CALAYL01. Next base: position 59,575 of record CAYNMP010000009.1, read on the forward strand.
CGAATCGCGGAAGAAAATGCCTTTTCTACATCCTTCAGCTTCGCGTTTTGCGCGTTTTTTCAACTCTACAGAGGCATCATCGTCTTTTGCTAACTTGGTGTATTTTTTGAAGTTTTTTTCAGCCTCTTCATACTGTCCGAGATATTTTTGTGTCATTGCATATTGGAACAAATACTCCGGTTTTTTGTGTTTAACCGAATCTTTGTCTACCAATGTTTTATACCACTTGTTAGATGCTGTATAATCTCTCAACGCAAGCTCTGTAGGCGCTAGTGTTGTTGCGAAGTATGTTTTCTTTGGCTTTTTTGCAGCACCGGCTTCCAAATAGGCAGTAGCTGTTTCCAAGCTTCCCTTTTTTAGAGACTTTTTAGCCAGTTTTCTGTTTTTTCTCCAGCTTAATTTATCAGGAGTTGTAGATGCAGATGCTGAACCTGATTTGGCAGGTGCTTCCTGTTGTGCAAACGTTGACACAGCGAAGAAAATCAGCGTAGAAAGTAACAAAGTTGTTTTTTTCATTATCAATAAGGTTTTTTTGAGCTCAGCGAATGTAAAAAAATATTGATATAACAAAGAAAAAAGAGGGGCTGTATCTGCAAAATGTAAACCTTTATAAAGAAACTGTTTAGATTTAATTCAAAAAGTATGATGAAAGGCAAAGTAGTATGGATTACCGGAGCGAGTTCGGGTATTGGTGAGGCACTTGCCTATGCTTTTGCACGAAGTGGTGCAAAACTGGTGCTTTCTGCTAGAAGAGCATCGGAATTAATACGGGTGAAAGAGAACTGTAAGATGAATGTAGATGATGTGCTCGTTCTTCCGTTAGATATCGAGCATGCAGAAGCGTTTGCGCCAGCACTTCAAGAAGTATTAAATCGGTTCGGGACTATTGATGTTTTGGTCAATAATGCGGGTATTAGCCAGCGTTCTTTAGTAAAGGAAACCCCATTGGCTGTTGATAAGCGATTGATGGATATAAATTATTTAGGTACAGTGGCACTTACAAAAACAGTGCTGCCTACTATGCTTGGAAAACAACATGGACAAGTTGTTGTAGTAACCAGTGCCGTAGGAAAATTTGGTTCACCATGGCGGAGTGGGTATTCAGCTTCAAAGCATGCTTTGCATGGTTTTTTTGATGCCATGCGTGCCGAGTTGTATGACGATAACATTAAAGTGCTGTTGGTGTGTCCGGGTTTTGTGCGCACAAATGTTTCAATCAATGCATTGAATGAAAAGGGAGAACCTTTGAAGCAAATGGATGAAGCTACGGATAAAGGACTATCGCCCGATGATGTTGCGAATCAAATATTACGCGCTATTGAAAATGGAAAAGAAGAAGTGGTGATTGGCGGATTAAAAGAAAAGTTTGGAGTTTGGATGAAACGACATTTTCCATCGATTTTTTCCATAATGATTCGGAAAATGGCCGTGCGATAAACTCAACCTCTGTTTTTTACAAAAACTACATATCCCCAATAGGCAAAAAAAGGAGCAGCAAATACATCTGCTGAATAATGAACGCGTTGCCAAATGAGGAGAAATCCAACTATACAGGCAGTGCCAGTGAGCCAATATTTCAGCCATTTTTCGGGGCTACAGAAAATAAAAAACGACAAATCGGATACATGTCCCGAAAAAAACAAATCGTTTGTTAACTCCGAAGAACTTCCCGGCACAAAACAATCCAGAAATGGATCTACTAAAACGATTTGCCCTAGCGGTGCAGCAAGCGGTATCAAAAAGATAAGAATTGTTCGTGCAATGAAAATGGCGGTAAAGCCCTGAAAGGCGCTATAGAGCAATTTTGGATAGAAGATAAAATGGCGCAAAAAAATAACTATGCCAGAGTAGGTGAGAAGGAAAATAAGCGGTGAAAAATTATGTGGAGGTAACATGTTTTGAATCACATCGTTCAGCACAACACCGGGCCGGTCTTTGTTCATGGCTACCAATTGCGCAAAGGCAATATACGTTACAAAACAAAAGGCAAAATTGATGTAGAAACGTCTAGCGAAGTCTTTCTCTTCCAGCACGTTAGTCCAAATTGCTTTTAAATTTTGCAGGGTGTATTGCATTACCAATATTCGCTAAACTATGTCAGAAAGGGAAGTTTCTGAAAAAAATTAAGTTTTTTTTAAGTAGGTAATGGGTAGAAAAAGGGCCGTTAGATTACTTGCTCAATTTAGCGATTTCGTCTTCTAAAATTGTTTCATCGCCTTCTACATAGCCGGAATGGGTATATACAATTTTGCCGGTTTGGTCGATTAACACAGTGAAGGGAACGCTTTGAATATTCAAAGCGCGCTTAAAATCTTGATTGATGTCTAGAAATACGCCAAAATCCCAACGTTGTGCATCCACATAGGGCTTTACTTTGCTTGAATTGCGAGAATCATCAATAGATACGGCAATCATTTTTACATTGTATTTTTTTGTCCAATCTTCGTAAAGCTCGCTCACCGTGTTTAATTCTTTCTTACAAGGCACACACCAAGTAGCCCAAAAGCTGATAATGGTAATTTTTCCGTCTTTGGTGAAATCCAAGCTGTTTATCGATTTGCCGTTAAGGTCGGTGATCGCTACAGAGGGCAATGTTTTCCCGCCTTCCACACATTTTCCGGTAAAAGGAACGGCTACCAAAGCCACAAACAATATCATCAGTTTTATAGTATTCATTCTATATTTTTATAAGTTTATAACTTCAATGTGCGTGCCAAACTTTATAATTGCGTCCACTTGAAGGTGTATAGCTAAAGATTCTTTGTGAAGAACAATCATTTACACCAATTAAATTTATGAAATTGCTTTATATACGATGAAGTTTGCAGCAAAAATATTTTCCACGATTTGTGGATTGTTGTTTCTAATGAATGGAAATAGTCAGTCTGTTTTTTCAGGTTCTTTTCAATCGAATACCAATTTTTTTATTCGTGATCCATCCATAGGGGCAGCCAATTTGCCGCATTACGATAAACTAAAAATTGGGAGTGATATTTGGTTAAATGCGAACTACAGTAACGAGAAATTAGGCTTAGATGCAGGTGTTCGTGTTGATGTTTTTTTGAATTCAATTTTGCGAAATCCAACTGTACCAAACACCAACGTGGGCCTGGGAAATTTTTATATCAGAAAAAAGGTTAAGGATTTCACGTTTACCGGTGGCTATATTTATGGACAAATCGGTTCCGGTATTATTTATCGTGCCTATGAGGAGCGTTCACTGGGTATCGATAATGCCTTGGTTGGCGGCAGAGCAGAATATACCGGGAAACATCTTCATATTTTTGCGTTTAGCGGTTTGCAAAAAGATTATATGCTTTCCGTAAATACAAGCCCGGTTTATATGCCAATTATCAGTGGAGGGGCTATTGAAGGGAATGTACTCATCAAAGATAAAATATCGCTTGTGCCCGGTGTAGGCGTAATGAATCGTTCCATGGATCAAAATTCGATAAGTAAATTGATTACACGTATTGAGGCACTTGACACTAACGATCGCTTTATTCCGAATTATAACGTGTATGCATTTACATTCTACAACACACTTACAGCAGGTAATTTTGTTTGGTATGTAGAGGGGGCATACAAAACAAAGGATGCTTTTTATGGAATAGGCAATCAATTGTTGAATAAAAGTGGTAGTACAATTTTTACATCGTTAAGCTATTCCAAAAAAGGGATTGGCGTTAACGTTCAATTTAAGCGGACAGAAAATTTCCAGTTGCGAACTTCAGCTAACGAAAATCTATTTCGTGGCTTATTGAACTTCCAGCCGCCTTTAGCGCGCCAGAATGCTTTGCGGATGCCGGCTCGGTATTTTGCTGCTGCCCTCGATCAACAAGAACTAGCCTTTAGTGGGGAGATAAATTATTCGCCCAATAAAAAATGGAAGTTTGTGTTGAGCGGTTCCGAGATAGGTGATTTCTTATTGAAAAAACCATTGACCTACGACATCACCACAAAAGCGAATGGAAGCGGTGGTATTGATACCGTTAATACTCCGATTCGCAATTTCTTTATTGAAGGGTTTGGCGCTGCAGAATATAAGCCGAACAGAAATATGCAACTCGATTTTGGCTTTCAATTTATACGCTACAACCGCCAAATCTACCGTGGCGATGGCGATATACGTGTAAATGCCTTTACGCCTTTTGTAGAATGGCAACATAAGTTCAATAAAAAAATGTCGTACCGTATCGAGCTACAATATCAATATGTACCGAAAGATTTCGGGCAATGGATGTATGCCTTGGTGGAGTTCAATGTGGCGCCTATGTTTTCGGTAGCTGTATCCGACATGTGGAATTTCAAGCCAAACAAAGATAATCCGGAAGATATTTATCGCACACAACATCATTTCTATTCCATATTTGCAGCCTACACCTACCACGCCACACGGGTGAGTTTAAACTATGTGAAACAAGTGGGTGGAATTGTTTGTACGGGTGGTGTTTGTAGATTTGAACCTGCATTTAGCGGGGTGAGATTAAGTTTAACCAGCACATTTTAATGCATTATGAATACGTTTAAGATATTTTTTGCTATTGCAGTAAGTACGCTTTTGATTTCTTCTTGTAAGGAAGTTGGCACAGTGGTAGATTTAGGGAAAAGCAAGCCATTAGGCCTTTTGCTGGATACAGCTTATCTCGAAGCGGTTCAAGCGCCTGAAACAAAAATGATTCTTATTGAAGAATTCACAGGCGTTCGATGCCTAAACTGTCCGCAAGGGCATGCTGAATTGCGCAGTTTGAAGCAAACCTATCCGGGTAGATTGATTGGTATTAGTTTACATAGTAATATTCAAAGTGAAGTATATGCCTACAGCAAAGAGGAACTGAAATCGGCTATTGCTCAAAAGATAGAAGAATATTTATTATACCCTGGGTATAAACCGAATGGTGCTATTGATCGGGTAAATTTTTCAGGTGCGCAAAGTTTATGCAACGATTATTTGGATTGGGCAACACTTTTGCCACAACGCTTGTCGGCAGCAACACCGGTGAATATTTCATTAACGCCTACGTTTAATGCTACAAGCGGAGAATTACTGATTGATGTGAAAGCGCATTACACCCAAGCCCAAACCGAACCGAATAAATTGAGTTTGTTTTTAGTGGAAGACAGTATCGTTACTGCTCAGTTGCAGCCGAATAATACCGTGGATACAAACTATATACATAATGAAATTGTGCGGGAATCGTTTAGTGATACTTTAGGCGATAAGTTAAATCACGATTTAAAACGCGGTACAACTGTACAACGAGTTTATAAAGTAAATGTGTCAGGCAAAAATTACGAATACAAACACTTGAAGGTGTTGGCATTCATACATCGTTACGCCACAACAAAAGAGATTTTACAAGCAAAAGAAGTTGAAATCGAGAATTAACAGGGAATCCGTTTTGAATAGATAATATAAGTACAAAAAGAATATGAAAATTAGTTATAACTGGCTGAAACAATATGTAGACTTTACTCTTACGCCAGAAGATGTTTCGGAAATTTTGACCAATACCGGATTAGAAGTAGAAGAATTCGAGACCTGGGAATCGGTGAAGGGCGGATTAAAAGGGGTTGTGATTGGCGAAATTATGGAGTGCGAACAACACCCGGATGCCGATAAGTTGAAAGTAACAAAAGTAGATATCGGCACAGGCGAATTGTTACAAATAGTTTGCGGTGCACCGAATTGCCGTGTGGGTTTAAAATCACCAATAGCCACGATAGGTGCAAATTTGTATCCGGTAAATGCAGAGGAAGTATTCGCTATTAAGAAATCGAAAATTAGAGGAGTAGAATCGTTTGGTATGATTTGCGCAGAAGATGAATTGGGCTTAGGGGAAAGTCATTCCGGCATTATGGAATTGCCATCAGACACTCCGATAGGATTATCAGCTGCTGAATATTTCAATGTTGAAAGCGACATCGTGTATACCATTGGATTAACGCCAAATCGTTCGGATGGATTTTCGCATATTGGTGTGGCGAGAGACTTACGTGCGGCTTTGCGTGGTGTGTACAATGTAGGTTTGGCTTTGAAATTGCCTACGCAAGATGTGGCGCAAAAGTTCTCCTCGCCAATTGCAGTTAAAATTGAGAATACTAAGGCCTGTAAGCGTTACAGCGCTTTGTATATCAAAAATGTGAAAGTTGCAGTGTCTCCACTTTGGTTGCAAAATCGATTGAAAGCTATTGGTGTTAAGCCGATAAATAATGTAGTAGATGTAACCAATTTTGTGTTGCACGAAATGGGGCAACCACTGCATGCATTTGATGCAGCAAAAATTGCAGGTGAGCAAGTGATTGTTCGCAATTGCGCAGCAGGCTCAACCTTTGTAACCCTAGATGGTGTAGAGCGCAAGCTAGATGCAGAAGATTTGATGATCTGCGACACACAACGCGCATTATGTATTGCGGGTGTGTATGGTGGGTTAGATAGTGGCGTATCGGATAATACAACTGATGTATTTTTAGAATCGGCATTTTTTGACCCGATTAGTGTGCGTAAAACGGCCACACGCCACTCGTTGCGTACCGATGCATCGCAACATTTTGAGAAGACAACAGATGTGAATGCTACTAGTGTAGCGGCTTTGCGTGCAGCAGCTTTAATTGTGGAGTTAGCCGGAGGTGAAGTTTCAGAGCTAGTGGATGTGTATCCGGATGCTGTTGCGAATGCTGTTGTAGAGACTTCGTTTGCACGCATCAACGAATTAGCGGGAACGAATTTGCCGCAGGAAAAAGTGGAGGCGATTTTGAACGATTTAGGTTTTGTGATTCAACCGATGTCGGGTGGGGTGGTGCATTTAACGGTACCTACATACCGCGTGGAAGTAACGCGCGAAGCCGATGTGGTGGAAGAGATTTTGCGCATTTATGGTTACAACACAGTGCCTATGCCAAAACGGTTACATGCATCGCTTTCGTTCTCACCGGCCATCGATTATTTAAAAATGGATAACAAGGCAGCCGATTATTTAGTAGGAGCCGGTTATTTTGAAGCGTCTACCAACTCGATTACGCAGTCGAAGTTTGAGCAAGATAAAACGTTGCAAGAGCAAACCGTTCGCTTGTTGAATTCGCAAACTACTGAATTGGATGCTTTGCGCACTTCTATGGTGTATGGTTTATTGGAAGTAGTGAGTAGAAACATCAACTACAAAAATCAAGACATTCAATTTTTTGAATTTGGTAATACCTATCACAAAACCGCAGAAGGCTATACTCAGCAGCGCCATTTAACGCTACTGCTTTCGGGCAAAACACGCGAGCAAAACTGGATTTCGAAGGCGGAAAAATTCACCTTCTTTCACTTGAAAACCGATGTGTTGAATTTGTTGAATCGTTTTATGGGCGGCTATGTTACCGCATCATTTGAAAACGAATCGGTATTTGATTTCGGCATGAAGATAATGGTAGAAGGCCAGTTAGCCGGAACCATTGGCAAATTAAAATCGAAAATTTGTCAGCAGCAAGATGTGAAACAAGATGTGTTTTTTGCGGATATTAATTGGTCGGTGGTATTGGAACGCAGTGCTTTCCAGCAAGTGCGATTTACGGAATTGTCGAAATACCCGGCCGTGCAGCGCGATTTATCGATGATAGTAGAAGATGCATTAGCCTTTGAAAAAATTGAGCAATTATCGTTTGCGGAAAACAAAAAATTATTGCGTTCGGTATCGTTATTTGATGTCTACAAAGGTGAAAAAATTGAAGCCGGCAAAAAATCGTATGCGGTAAGTTTTACTTTTTTAGATGAAACTAAAACGCTCACCGATAAAGACATTGATAAAGTGATGAATCGCTTAATGGATAAGTTTGAGAAAGAGATAGGAGCACAGATTAGGAGAGGGTGAGTGTTGGCGATTTAAGATTCATTAAAAGTCACAATCATCGCTTTCGCAAGTTTAGCGAAGCGTAACTTGCGAAATTAAATAAATGATGTTTTAAACATCATAAGAAATCAATGGCTATCATTCCTTTTCCACCCGCATAATCTACAGCGCTTCCGTAGATCCAATGTTCAGCTTCTGACACAAATCCTGCTACGATTGGATTATTGTGGATATAGTCAATTTTTTGATCTATTACTTCATTTGAAAAAAGTTCAATGGGTTGGTTGTCTTGTCGCCAAAACTGAAATTCCTTATTGTTAGGATTATACGCTCCCGAACTTTTAAAGATAGCCAACATCCATTCTTTTCGGCTCTCTGCGGGGTGATTGGCAATTGTTTTTATAATTGCTTTGCTACAATGTTTCTTCAAATCGCGAATTACATCTACTAAACTAAATTGCTCTTGTACACTTACTACTAGATGCACATGGTTTGTCATTATCACCCATGCGTGAACACGAAGTCCTTTGTGCAATTGACAGAACTTTAGACTATCTACAACAATATCTTTGTAGTTGTTTCTTGTAAATACATCTATCCAACCTACAGTGGCAAAACTTAGAAAATAAATGCCGTTGGGGTTGTGCACTTTATATGCTCGGCTCATAACTTTTGTTTAACGCAAAGTTACAAACTTTGCTTATTTATACTCGCAAGTTGCGCTTCGCTAAACTTGCGAGAGCAGGGGGTGTTTACTGTGCCATTATTACCAAGAATTGTAGATTGGCAAAACGTAGATTTTGTTATTACGATCATACCAACAGCAATAAAAGGATGTTTAACTTTTTCATAGTAGTTGTTTTTGGTTATTAAAAAAATGATTATCGAAATAAGGTGAGATTTGAAATTTTGGAAATAGGTTTGCCATCTACAACGACTGAAACATACACAGCATATACATCCGAGGGTTGTTGTTCGCCTTTAAATATCCCATCCCATGTATAATTACTGTTGTTTGAGGTGAAAACCTTTTCTCCCCATCGGTTATAGATATTCATTATGTAATCCGCATAATTTGTACAATTAGTTATCCATTTATATGTGTCATTCATATTATCACCATTTGGGGAGAAGGCGGTAGGTAAAATAAAATCACAATTTGATACATTAGAGTAACAAATTGTGGAATCTTCACTCAAACAGACGTCATCTAAAAAATAATAACTTTGAGAAGGTGGAGAAGCGTTTGACAAGTATGATGTATCTAATTGATTAATGTCAAAAAGTCCTCCAATGATTAAATACTCATATGCGGAATCAGCAATAAAAGAACCTGAAACTTTTATCCAATTTACGGTATCTTTAATTACAATACTAGAAAATACTTGACTGTAATTTGATAATTGCTTAATGCTTAAACTATCATAATGATATAATGTTGAGAACATAACTCCCATTTTGTTTGAGGAAATATTTAAGGAGTAATTATTATAAGCTAGCGATAGATAAAAACTCACATAGTATTTATTGCCTTTTATTAATGAGCTGTTTAGTTTTACACCTATTTGTTCTGCATTGTTATTTACATCACAATTTATGAACCCAACATATGCTTCTCCCGTATGCGCCTTTTGATAACTTAATACATTAGCAAATCCAAGATTTGAAGAACAATTATTAAAATAGTCAGGTGATCCTTTGAAAGATCTCCAATTCTTCAAATTGCCATCTACTTCTTCGAGGCTATTCGGACAACTAACATACTCCTCAAAACTCGGATTAGGGACCAGATTTATCTGTGCGGTTGCGGGAGTGTATATGAGTTGGAGTAGGCTCATTAACAGGGTGGTTTTTATTAGTCTTTTCATATAGCCTAAATACGTTAATGGGCATGTATAAACGAGTTAAAAATCTTTTTCGAAATGTGCAATATGTGCCGTAATTATTTTTTTAGTTAAAGTGATGTTGTACACGTTATATGCTCAGCTCATAGTTTTTGTTTAACCCTAAGTTACAAACTTTGCTTATTTATACTCGCAAGTTGCGCTTCGCTAAACTTGCGAGAGCAACGAATTAATGCCACCGCTACTACCTTGAACAATTAGCAAAGTAAATACACTGCCCGCAAGTGATGGCAGCGTAAATCCTCTGCAAATTCCTATTGGCAGAGATTGCAGCGAACAGCACGACCCGACTCTTGGAGGGATGCGCCAAATTTCATCTTCATCAATTTTGTTATAAATGCGCCCTAGTTTTAAAGGTTCAAGAAAATATTCTTATTTTGAATCGAAATGAAGATTAAGTCACTTTTTGTCGTTTTACTATTTGCCCCTGCGTTTGCCCAAGCATCGCATGTGCGAGCCGGAGAAATTTACTACCAAGTAACCGCTCCGTTTACTATAAAGGCTACTATTGCCACGTACACCAAAATTGTAGGAGCGAATCCCGGGGCGGATAAAAACCAACTTTCGCTGAATTGGGGCGATGGGTCTTCTTCGGTAGCAACTCGCATTAACGGACCGATTAACGGTGATGGTTTCCCCAATGGCGAGGATATTGGGAATAACATTAAGCGGAATTATTACGTGACAACGCACGTGTATGCAGGTGTGCCTCCTGCACCTAACAATTTTTATTTGATTACTTGTGCCGATTCGCTCCGTAACAATAATATTTTGAACATCAATGGAGGATCATCAGATGGAGTGATTTTCTTTGTGGAAGACACCATTAAATTCCCGAATGATATTTCCAATATTGGCTTTAATTCGTCACCAATCTTACTTAATCCGCCTATCGATTTTGCGAATGTGGGCGATACATTTTATCATAACCCGTTAGCCTACGACATTGATGGCGACAGCCTTATCTATGAATTGATTGATCCCCTGCAACAGAGCGGTGTGCCTGTGCCGGGCTATAAATACCCGAATCAATTGTATATCAGTGCAAATAATAAAGTCTCGCTCAATCGCTTTACAGGCGAGTTTATTTGGGCGGTGCCGCAGGCCAGTGGGATTTACAACATTGCTATTTTGATTCGCGAATACAGGCGGGGTGTGGTGATGGGTACTATGATTCGCGACATGCAAATTATTGTGGAGAACAACAACAATCAGCCGCCACAGATTAATGCATTGAATGATACCTGTATTCGAGCAGGAGATATTCTGATTCAAGATGTAACTGCAATAGATGGAAATGCGGCCCAACGCGTAACACTATCAGGGAATGGCGGACCCATGCAAGTAACCAACAATAAGGCCACGTTCCCTACTCAAGTGGGGAATCCGGTAACGAGTACCTTTACATGGAACACCTTGTGTGAGCACATTCAACGATTGCCATATACCATGGTGTTTAAAGCGGAAGATAATTTCAGTACCCCTTTGGTGGATCAAGAAACTTGGTTGATTAATGTGGTGCCGCCACCGGTTAAAAATGTAACCGCTACCGCCTTGCACAAACAAATTACGGTACGCTGGAATGCTTATGATTGTAGCTCTTTTGGGAATTTCAGAGGTTTTTCGGTATGGCGAAAAATTGCCAGTAATCCGTTTACTCCAACTTATTGCGAAACAGGATTGGCCGGTAGAGGATATACTAAAATTGCCGACCGACTTACCGATACGTTCTTTGTAGATAATACGGCTATTCGCGGTAATGAGTACTGTTACCGAGTTTTAGCGCGTTTCACCAAAAAATCGCCAAACGGTATTTTTGAATGGGATGAAATTGAAAGTGTACCTTCTAACGAGGTGTGTATTTATTTGCCTTTGGATGTACCGGTGTTGACCAAAGTAAGCGTACAAACAACCGATGCAACTACCGGCAAAATGGATATTGCTTGGACAAAACCCAAAGCGGGCGGCACTAACCTAGATACCTTACTTGACCCACCTCCATACCGATTTGACTTGTATCGTTCTACAGGATATAATGTGGCTTCGCCTCAGTTGGTGTATAGCGTTACCAAAAATACTTACTACGACTTGAACGATACGATATTCACTGATTTGAATTTGAATACCGAATTGAATCCATATACCTATCAAGTTTATTTTTATTCGCAAGCCGATACCATTGGCAGTTCAGATCCCGGATCATCGGTGTATTTGAGTATTGGTGCCAGCGATCAGAAATTGAATTTGAGTTGGGATTTTAACACGCCTTGGGCGAATGACACGTTTCATGTATTTAAACGAGATAATGGCACAGGGTTGTTTAATTATTTGGCTACAACCAATGCGAAAACACTTACCGATACTGCATTGACCAACGATACTACCTATTGTTATTACATCAAATCGTTTGGGCATTATACTAATCCGTTAATTCAACGACCGCTCATCAATTTGTCGGAGATACAATGTGCCGCTCCAAAAGATACCATTGCGCCTTGTCCTCCGTTGTTAGAGGTTTCCAATCAATGTGCGAACTTGAGTTCTGATACTTTTGTGTATGCCAACTTTTTGAAATGGCATAACTATACGGATAGCTGTGGGGCCGATGTGGTGAAGTACAAAATTTATTTCCAACGCGATACAACAACCGGATTTCAATATGTTGATTCTACCGGTAATATCAATGATACAACCTATATTCATCAACTCCTTGAAAGCTTGGCCGGTTGCTATGTTGTAACAGCTATTGATCGATTGGGGAATGAAAGTCCGAAAACGAATACGGTTTGTATAGATAACTGTCCGGTGTATGATTTGCCAAATACCTTTACGCCAAACGGTGATGGAGCCAATGATTTGTTTACGCCAAGAAAACCTTACCGCTTTGTATCGCGGGTAGAGTTCAAGGTCTTTAATCGCTGGGGGGAAAAGGTGTTTGAAACTACTGATCCGGAATTGAAATGGAACGGACAAGATCAGAAAACAGGAAAAGATTTGCCGGATGGGGTGTACTATTATGCCGGTTATTATTACGAACAACACTATGGAGCAGAAGTGAAGAAGCCGTTGCCATCCAAAAAAGGAGGCGGTTTTATTGAGTTGCTCCGCTAATGCTAAACACAAAATATGTTTACCGGAATTATTGAAACAATTGGGAAAGTGGTGGCCATTGAAGAGAATGGCGTTTGTTTAGATTTTGTAATTCAATCAGCTATTTCTTCCCAGTTGAAAATTGATCAAAGTGTTTCACACAATGGTGCCTGCTTAACGGTGGTGGAACTGAGTGACGATACACATCGCGTAACGGCTGTACCGGAAACGTTGGTGAAAACAAATTTAGGACAACTGCAGGTGGGTGATGTGGTGAATTTGGAGCGATGTACCATTGTTGGTGGAAGATTAGACGGACATATTGTTTCTGGTCATGTAGATGCAACCGGAACCTGTGTGCATGTATTGGAAAATCAAAACAGTTGGGTGTTTACATTTCGTTATTTGCCTTCTGCTAATGCGTTGGTGGTAGAGAAAGGGTCAATTTGTATTAACGGTATAAGTCTAACCGTTTTTGATGTGCATGATGATGTGTTTTCTGTAGCTATCATTCCGTACACATACGAGCATACGAATATTCATGCCGTGAAAGCAAGGTCAACAGTGAATTTGGAGTTTGATATTATTGGGAAATATGTGGCAAGGATAACTTCCTTCAAACAGTAGTATTCCTATTCGTTTTTCACTTTTTTTCCTTTTCTTTAGCCAACAAAAAGAAAGCGCTTTGAAACTATCGATTATCATGCCTGTCTTTAATGAAGCAAAAACCATTCGCGAGATCATTGCGAAGGTGCAGGCAGTACCCCTCGAAAAAGAATTGGTGATCGTAGACGATTGCTCTACCGATGGCACCACCGACATTCTTCGTAATGAATATGACGGAAAATTCGATAACGTTCAAGTATTATATCACCCGGTAAATAAAGGAAAATCGGCCGGTATTCGTACCGGAATTCCGCACGCAAAGGGTGAAATTATTTCTATTCAGGATGGCGATTTAGAAACTGATCCGAACGATTTTATTGCGCTAACAGCGCCTGTCCGAAGCGGTGAAGCGCAAGTGGTGTATGGTTCGCGGTATTTGAACCCGAAAGAGGCACATTTGTATTTATCGTATCAATTGGGAGGTCGTATCTTATCTACAGCAGTGAATGTACTATACGGTCAGCGCATTACCGATGAACCCACTTGCTATAAAGTGTTTCGAGCAGATATATTGAAGTCGATAAAGTTAACCTACGATCGCTTTGAATTTTGTCCGGAAGTAACGGCCAAAGTGTCGAAGTTAGGATATAAGATTAAAGAATTGCCGATGAACTATTATCCGCGTTCTTTTGACGAAGGGAAAAAAGTGAATTGGAAAGATGGCGTGAAAGCCTTGTGGGTGTTGTTTAAATTCAGGTTTGTCAATTAATTATGAAACAAGAACAAAATAATCCGGGTTTGTTGCGGAGGAATCTGCTAGTGGCCTTTATACTTGGAGTGATATTATTACTGCTCTACGTTTCGGTGCCCGGTTATCATTGGGCGATTACAGAAATGGCGGTCCGTAACAAAGAACTTATTGATCGTATTGAAACCAGACGGCTAAACACAAATATGCCCGAGTTGACAATGGACGATAAACGTCTGTTTAAAATCAGTAACTACTGGTATTTGAAATATTTGCGCGAAAATACACCCGAAAATGCGGTTATTCTGTTACCTCCACATTCGGCTATTGATACATCTGACGAGATGAAATTTTTGAACAGTGCCGAGTGGGTAGAGTACTTTATTTTCCCGCGTTTGTGTGTGGGTGAAGACGATAAAGAAAAGAGCAAAGCTTTGTATGCCAAGGTAACACATGTTGCTATCGTTAACGGTTGGGGTTACGATAAACTCCACTATTCGCCTGAGAAACGCACCAGCGAAATTGTATTGCCCATTGATTCTCTAAAAAAGTAAATCGTCAATTTTACAGCCATGATGTTATTTGTAGGAATTTTGATGTTGTATGTGACTGGCGCAAGTATTCTTGTTCGCTTTGGCACTCGGTTTAGCTGGAAAGAAATGATTTCTTTTTCGTTTCTGTTGGGTATAGCCGCGCAAACGTTTTTCATGTTCATAGCCGATTTAATTGGTTTTGGATTCACGCAATTGGTGCTCTTTTTTGCCAGTTTCGGGTTGGTGATATTTAGCTACGATTTATTGTACAGCTACTATCAAGAGCACAAACAAGACATTAAACTACCTGCGTTTTCGTTCGGTGCGCTTAACTATCCTGCCGCTTTATTGTTCTTGCTGATTCTGGTGTTGTTTTACATTATTGCACAGAAGAATCTCTATTGGCCGGCTGCAGAGCATGATTCAATTGCCTCGTTCGATAAGCTGGGTATGGTGATGGCTTTGGAAGGAAAAATAAAAATCAGTTTGTTTCAATATAACTTGCAAGGTTCGGGAGGAATTTATCCGCCATTATTTCATGGGGGAATAGCCTACATGTATCTCTTCGGAGCAGAATCGCCAAAGATCATTACTACGCTGTTCTATGCCTCGTTATTGCTTTCTTTTTATGCTTTGTGCAAGAAGTATGTGAGCGCAATCAATGCCTTGTTCTTTACCTTGTTGCTGGAAATGGTTCCGGAAATGTATTCGCATGCTGCTTTGTTGTTGGGAAATATTCCAACAACAGCCAATGTTGCTGTTGCGGGTATAACTTTGTTTTATTGGATTGATAAACGCGACAATGCTTATTTATGGCTTTCAGCAGCGTTTGTTGCCTTGTCGCTCTGGACAAGAAATGATACCATAGGATTTGCCGTTGCTGCTGTTGCAGTGGTAACATGGGTTCTAGCCAAAGAAAAAGACTGGAAGCGAATCGCCATTTATGCAGCAGTATCGTTTTCTACGTTGGTCCTTTGGACGCTTTATCTCCAACTCAAAATCGACATTCCGCAATCTTCGCGCTTTGTTGATCATTTCGGTTTCGATGCACACAAAATGGAAGTAATGGTGTTGTATGTGCTTTCAATGCTATCGTGGTTACAGTTTGGCACTATGTCACCAGGACATTTGCTGTATGGGTTGGCTTTCATTTTACCAATCATCATCATTTTGCTGAATGTGAAACATATCCGAAAAGATCATGCAGAAAAACTGGTGTTTATTTTGATTTCATTTGTGGTGTACTTTATGATTTTCTATATGCTTGACGAAAAGAAACAAGCCGCGCCTATTTCCGAATTGATGGAATCGTCATTCAAGCGTGGTATGTTTTGTTTTATACCATTGTTGCTGTTCTACGCTTCAACATCGAGTGTAGCGAATTCATTTTCTACTTGGGTAGAAAACTTCCGACTAGGAAAATAAAGCAACTTAAAACGTTAACCAGCTATTCAACTTTTCGAACACCCAATTGATGTGTTTACTCATGGCGGCATAAGCCAAGCCCAGCGGAGCGTAAACGAACAAGCCTCGCTTGTATCCTGAAAGCATCCATCCGCCATTGCTGAATAATGTACCATCGGTATTATCCATTTGATAATACAGCAAAGTGTATCCACCAAGGGCTACTGCAATGATGAATAAGAATGCCCAATTATCTTTTTTGATAATGGCCGGAATGTTTACTAATACTGCCAATACAAATATCCAGAAGGTCCATGCATAGGTTTGTGGATTAGTCATAATACCCCAAGCGGTAGAAAGCACTTGTCCTAATTTTTCTGAATTCCAGAATAAATGATCGATGAAAAAACCGCCTTGTGATTTTGGTATAACCGCTTTTGAATATAGGCTCCAAATTACAAAGGTACTCATGGAAGCGCCAATGAATAAAAGAGGTTTTACGTTTTTTTCTTTTACTAAAACAAATACGGATACGAGTAATAATGCACCTGCAACCATCACTACATCTGAACGCGTCCACATCCCCAAAGCCATGAGCAGTGCCGAAATGGCTAGAAAGCCGGGTACTCGTTTTTCATACCAAACCAAAAAACATAACACTGCACCCGCAGTATAAACAGTACAAGGATAGTTGGTGAGCGAAAAGGCTCCATGCGCAAACATTTCCGGAGTAATCACCATAAATAAGGTGAAGAAGATTGCGCTTGTCGAGCTCACAAATCTTCTGAGCAATGCATAAAATAAGAACACCCACGGCACAAAGAATAATGTATTAATCAACTTTGGCGTGTCCATGCCATTCATATAGCAAATAGCATTGTTGAGTGCTAATAAAGGCGGATAGAGTAAGCGAGGTCCACAACCATCTACCATCGCTTTATTTGTTAAGATAGAATTCGCTAGATGGCCTTCGTGCGCAATAGCTTTCGACAATAAATCATAGCCTTCAATGGTATCGAATTCAGCCGGTGGCCAGTACAAACATTTAGTGGAAATTCCCCACACTAAATAGGCAGTCATACCGGCAAATACAAGCCACACCAAGTTGAACCATTTGAAATCAGGTTTAATTACAGGCTTTTCAAATGGTCTGATGCCTTTGCTATGCAAGAAGGCTAATATGCCAACACAAATGGCAATACAGAGCAAAAGCAGTATCTGCAAGTTACCCAATGTAACGGAGTGAAGAAGTAAATCACTTAAGAACATAAAAATACTGCTTATGCCTAGACCAATAGGGAAGGCAAATGCCAACTTTTCGAGCAGCGTGAAATGCTTTGAAATTGTGGTGACAAGCATTAATCCAGTAATAAAAATTAAGAGAAATATCATAGTAGAAGATCTTTAGTTATGGCAATGGATACATTAAAAATTAGGGCACAATTATTTTAATTTCAAAATCATGAACGGCTCCGGTTTCTCAATGGGAGTAGATACTTTGTCGATTCCCCAGCCGTTAATCGATATCAAGTAATTGGCTTTCGCATAATTGGGATTCGTAGCTTTTTCATCTTCGTATACTACAACACGTGGATACAAGAAATAAGTAATCCACGGTAAGTCGGGCGCACTTTTGAATCCTACATCCGTGAATGTTTTCTTGGGTGGCAAGAGAATAATAGCAGATTCAGGTGTTTCGTTCTTCATTCTATATACATAAGTAATTTCGCCTTGCCCCCATTTGGCTTCATACTTCTGTTGCGTATTCAAATCGGGGTGCTGCTCAATGGTTTTTAAATTATTGGCCAACATGGTGTTGAACAGCCAATCGTAGCCGTTTTGGCTCTCTTCGTTGTGTTGGAATAAAATCATTAAAAAAATACCTGCAATGAATGCTCCTCCAACGTTTGCCACCACTTTCATGAACTTTCCGGACGATTCTGTTTCCGACTTTTTAGTGGCTTTGGCTTGTGGGGCTCGGGTTTTTGGCTCGGGCTTAACGTGTTTATTTTCTTTCATGGGCAATTGATGTTATGGATACGTGTTCAAGAATAGGAAATATTATTGGGAGAGCGAAGCGTCTTTATATTGTATGAAAAAGATAGGCAGTTTATCCTATAAATCGTATTTCAAAATGGAAGAAGTGAAAAACTTCCCCCTCAAATAGCCTTTCGGAAAGGAGTAAATATTGTTTTTGAGTATAATTTTCACTGAAAATCAATTAATTATGAGTCACTGTCCAATTTTTTCAGAGAAATATTTGATAGAGTGTGGATAAACTATATCTTTGCGTTCCCTTTTTCAGAAATAGATAAAAAAAATAATAACCGAATGGGTCACAAAACGAGTCCGATAGCAAACAGATTAGGCATCACCAAAGGATGGGATAGCAATTGGTATGGTGGAAAAGATTCTGCTCAGAAATTAGTTGAAGATGCTAAAATCAGAACGTATATCAATGCGCGTATCAATAAAGGAGGTATTAGCCGTATTGTTATTGAGCGTACGTTGAAGCGAATCACTGTAACAATTCACACTTCTCGTCCGGGAATCATCATCGGTCGTGGTGGAAATGAAGTAGATCGTTTGAAAGAAGAGTTGAAAAAATTGACATCTAAAGATGTTCAAATTAATATAGTAGAAATCCGTAGACCGGAGTTGGATGCTGCAATCGTTGGCGAAACTATCGCAAAACAATTGGAAGCACGTATCAACTACAGAAGAGCCCTTAAAATGGCTATCGCTTCTGCAATGCGTATGGGTGCTGAAGGAATCAAAATCAAAGTTTCGGGCCGTATTGGTGGAGCAGAGATGGCGCGTTCTGAGGAGTACAAACAAGGAAGAACTCCTCTACATACTTGGAGAGCAGATATCGACTATGCATTGAGCGAGGCGTTAACTGTATACGGAAAATTGGGCATTAAAGTATGGGTTTGCAAAGGAGAAATCTACGGCAAAAAAGAATTGGTTAGTTCATCATCATTAGAGCAAGGAGCAACAGGTCCGGCTGGTCAACAACAAGGACAAGGTGGTAGAGACGGAGGTCGTCAACCGCGCAGAGATGGTGGAAGAGCAAGAGCACCTAAGAAATAAATTTACGGAAAAGATAAAATAGTCAGGAGATGTTATTACCTAAACGTACAAAGTTCAGAAAGCCCCAGAAAGGCAGAAATAAAAACACAGCTACTCGTGGAGCGGAAATTGCTTTTGGTGTTTTCGGTTTGAAAACATTAGAGTATTGCAAAATCACAAACAAACAAATCGAATCTGCGAGGGTTGCGGTTACACGTTTCATGAAACGTGAAGGAAAAGTTTGGATTCGTATATTCCCTGACAAAGCGATCACTCGTAAGCCTTTAGAGGTAAGGATGGGTAAAGGTAAAGGTAATCCGGAAGGATGGTGTGCACCTGTTAAGCCGGGAATGTTATTGTTCGAATGCGATGGCGTTTCTCGCGAAGTTGCAGAAGAGGCAATGCGTTTGGCCGCTCAGAAATTGCCGGTGAAAACCAAATTTGTGGTGCGTAGAGATGCTGTTGAGTATAACGAGGTAGCATAATATCCAAGTAGATAACTGATATAAATAAAAAGAAAATGGCCGCTAAAAACACAAAGAAAACAGATCTTTCTAGCTTAGACGATGCAGCATTGGCGTCTCGTATCGCAGCAGAAAAAGCAGATTTGCAACGTTCTACTTTTTCTCACGCTATTGCAGCGATTGAGAATCCGATGAGCCTTAGAGTTCAACGTAGAGGTATAGCTCAGTTGCTAACTGAACAAACCGCAAGAAAAAACAAAGCCTAATTAATAAAGACGAACGAAATAGCTGAATTATGGAAAGAAATTTAAGAAAAGAGCGTGTTGGAGTTGTATTGAGTGACAAGATGGATAAGTCTATCACTGTTACTGAAGTAACTAAAATCAAACACCCAATCTACGGAAAGTTCATGAAACGTACGAAAAAGTATGTTGCACATGACGAGACAAACACTGCAAAACACGGTGATACTGTGAAAATTGCAGAAACTCGCCCAATGAGTAAAACGAAGAAGTGGAGATTGGTAGAGGTGGTAGAAAGAGCAAAATAATTTTGAAGATAAAGATTAAATAAAGTAATCATGTTACAACAGGAATCAAGAGCGAATGTGGCTGACAACAGCGGTGCCCGTGAGGTATTAGTTATCCGTGTTTTGGGTGGAACAGCTCGAAAATATGCTTCCATTGGCGATAAAGTGGTAGTAGCTATTAAAAAGGCGTTACCAACCGGTGGTGCTAAAAAAGGAACAGTATCAAAAGCAGTTGTGGTTAGAACCACTAAAGCCATCAGAAGAAAAGACGGTTCTTATATCCGTTTCGATGATAACGCTGTAGTGTTGTTGAATGCGAACGATGAGCCAAGAGGTACTCGTATTTTTGGACCTGTAGCGCGTGAGTTGCGTGATAAATCTTTCATGAAGATTGTTTCATTGGCTCCTGAAGTATTATAAGAATTTTAAAAAATCATACACATGAAATTGAGTGTAAAAAAAGGCGATAATGTAATCGTTATTACCGGTGAAAACAAAGGTAAAACTGGTGTTGTAAAAACAGTAAATAAAGAAACACAGCGTGTAATTATTGAAGGTGTTAATCTTCAAAGCAAACACACTAAACCGAATGCACAATATCCGCAAGGAGAAATTGTAAAACAAGAAGGTCCTATACACGTTTCTAACGTAGCATTGGTATCTGACGGTAAAGCCACTAAAGTAGGTCGTAAAACCGAAGGTGGAAAATCTGTTCGTTTCGCAAAAACTACAGGAAAGAACTTAGACTAATTTGTCTAGTAAATCATATTGAAATCCCGATTCGAAAGAGTCGGGATTTTTTTGTTTGTGTTACCAGTTGTCTAGCACCTCCCTAAATCCCTCCAAAGGAGGGACTTAGGACGCTTCGATTGGCCGTCATTCCCGTGAAAACGGGAATCTGTGTTTCTGGAAATCGGAAAGTTAGTATCGATTTGTCTGTAGAATATACTTTGAATTTATTCCTTAGTTTCACCGTAAATATTAATGATGAAATATCTTTTCTTTTTGCTTGTCTGTTTTCAAGTTGCTACAGGTTTTGCATTGCCGGGCGATACCACGCAAACGCCTTTTAATGCTTCGTTTGTGCCGAAAGATGCTTTTGTGTTTTATGTGATTGGCGATTGGGGAAGAAAAGGCAAAGGCAATCAAAGGCCGGTGGCAGAAGCCATGAATAAGTGCGCAGGAATGATAGCACCCGAGTTCATCATGTCTACAGGCGATAACTTCTATACCTTTGGCGTAAAAAGCACTAAAGATAAGCTCTGGAAGAAATCGTATGAAGATGTTTACAATGGCGCTAACATCAGTAAAACGCGATGGTATCCGGTGTTAGGCAATCACGATCATTATGGCAAACAACAAGCAGAAATTGATTACACGAAAGTGAATCCACGTTGGCACATGCCGGCTGATCATTATGCAGAAACATTCAATGCGAAGAATGGGGCTACAATAACCTTTGTGTTTACGAATTCAGAGCCGTTGGTACATCTTTCTGCTGAGGCGAATAAGCCGCAATGGACCTGGGTGGATTCTGTATTAAAACAGTCTTCCTCTACCTGGAAATTTGCAGTTGGGCATCATCCGGTGTATTCTTCGAATCCTATGCATGGCGATAGTCCGCCATTGAAAGAACAATTAAAACCAATGTTGGAAAAGTATGGTGTACAGGCATACTTCTGCGGACACGATCACGACTTACAACACCAACAACCGAAAGGTAGTTCGGTAGACTATTTTGTTTCTGGGGCAGGCTCAGAACTTAGACCCTCTGCGGCCTACGAACATACGTTGTTTGCAAAAAGTAAAGCCGGATTTGCCTTAGTAGCCATCACAAAAGGAATGATGTTGGTGTTCTTTATCGACAAAGATGGGAATGTGATTTATAGGTATGAAAGAGGGGTGGGGTTGTAAGTAAATAGTTTTTTTATAAGTAGAATACCGATAAAAGAAAGGTGTTAAATATGTTGTTAGATAGCTATTATAATATTTGGATAGAGGCAATTGTATTGGCCAGAAAAAAGCCGGAAAATAAAAGTAATTGGAAGCTAATGACGATGTTGTTTATGTCGATGGCCATGGCGCTGAATCTTTTATTGGCGCTAGTTTTGCTCCAGCATTTTTTGTTACACAAGATGATTTATAATATTCATGTCGATGTCTTTCCTGGCGAGAAACTAGATGATGCTATTAGCTTTTTTATGCTTTTTTTATTGCCATGTGTTCTCGTAAATTATTTTCTAATTATGCACAACAATAGGTATGAATGGCTTTTTGAAAAGTATGGGAATCAACAGCATGGACGGTTTGTACCCTACTTTTTAGTATCACTTTTTTTGCCTCTTATACTATTGATTTTCTTGAAACTTGTTTCATAAACTATTGTGACAGGAACACTAAAATGGAGGAATATGAAAAGACAAAAAGTAGATTGTTTTACCCCAAAAGAAAAGCGACTGTTTTTCTTTCTACCATTTCCGGTTTTTTTTCTTAAAACATATGCTACTCAAAAAATTGCGCAATTTGGAAGAGTGGCAAACGATCAGTTTTATCTCATCATTTCGATGGGTTGGCTATTTTATCTTTTTCTCTTTTTTGTTGCCTTGTATTTCTTTAGTTAGAAATGCCATACTTCGCTAAATTTCGCATCGTTCGTATCTTGCAAACGAATTCCATGAATGCCTTAGGCATTTATCTATATACAAACTCGCTGTAAGGAGGGAGGGCAAAAGATGTAAATGGTTTTGGTTGGTGGCGGAACACCAACCAAAGAGGCAAGTGAATGTGATTTATCGGCATGAAAGAGAAGAGCGGTTGTAAGTGCCTTTTTAGATAAAAACTAGTTTTCATTTTTTGACCAATGTCAAAAAATATACATACTGTATAGGTTAGCTTTACACTCATAAATTCAAATAATGAGTGATCATAAGATTCAGAACAAAAAAGAAGAACTGGCCAATACGGTAACACACGCTATTGGTTTTTTAATGGCGCTGGTTTTAGTGCCAATGTTAGTTTATAGAGCCTATTCAAAAGATAACTTTACCCTTGTTTATGCTTCGCTTGTTTTTTCGTTTGGATTTTTGATGGCATACCTATCGTCTACTTTGTATCATATGGTACAACAACCCAATGCAAAAAAAGCATTGCGCGTATGGGATCATATCAGTATCTTTTTTTTAATAGGTGGAACCTACACGCCAATAATCTGTATGTATACCGATAGCCAAACAACAGCATTATTTTTGAGTGTGATGTGGTTCCTCATTATTGTCGGCAGTATGTTGAAATTGTTCTTTACAGGGCGATACGATAAAGTATCTACGGCAATTTATATTCTTCTGGGTTGGATGGCAATAGTTGTCATTAAGCCCTTAATGGCGAATATGCCATTGTCTATTTTTGGATGGATTCTGGGAGGCGGACTAGCCTATACTTTTGGAATTATATTTTACAAATGGCGCAGTTTAACTTATCAGCATAGCATTTGGCATGTATTTGTTTTAGCGGGTACATTGTTACAATATGTTGCTATTTATAAGTCGCTAGAGCCATAAGTTATCATCATAAATGTTTCTACCTTTGTAAAAAGGAGAAATGCAGTTGATCGACTACATTCAATCGCAAGTAAAAGTACCGCCTTCCATTCATTTAGCGGATGCAATAAGTACTGAAATGTACCCTAAAAATCATTTGCTTCATCGTGAAAATACGGTGTGTAGGAAATTGTATTTTGTAGAAGAGGGGCTACTCAGAATTTTTTACCACTCCGAAGGGAAGGACATTACTTACGCTTTTGTAACGGAGAATACCTTTACCACTTTAGTAGATAGTTTTTTTGAACAGAAGCCTAGTCGATATAACATTGAAGTTTTAGAGCCAAGTGTAATTAGTACAATCAGCTATGTAGATTTAATGAATCTTTTTAGTGAGTCGCACGAGATTGAACGTTTTGGACGAATAATCACCACTGAATTTTTGAAAGCTCATTCCGATCGATTGGCATCCATCCAATTCCAGTCTGCTAATGAGCGATACCAAACACTTCAGATTCGTCATCCTACTGTTTTGAACCGTGTTGCGCTAGGCCACATTGCTTCCTACTTAGGTATCACACAAGAAACACTGAGCAGGTTGAGAGCTAGAAAGGATAGTTAGGTGTTTACGTACAAATAAGGTTTTCGTCAACCTCTAATCCATAAAAAAGCGGCTGAATTTTCTTTAGCACTAGCCACTCAAAATTTAATGCATAGTTGAAGCAAGCACAACTTCGCGTGCGGGATTGCAGCGGAAATCCTTTACCCCTGTTTGGCGTAGTCTCTGACTACGTCACAGTGTTAGTTAATCGCTGATTAACATTTTCGGTAAATCAATCTCCGATTGATGTTCGCATTTTCGTAGTCGGAGACTACGCCAAACCGAGTAGTGTGAAATGTTTTGGTTAGTAGCTGAACACCAACCAAAGTTGGGAAAAATTGAAAAGACTTACTTTGTAGCTTCCACCACTAAATTATACTTGCTCGTCATTTTTAGTGTAGTGCTGTTGAGTGTAGTGATGGTCCAAGGATTACCGCCTTCCAAATAGGGCGTACTGCTTGAGCTTGTTTTGGCGGTAAAGTTAATCACTGTGTTGTTCGCAGAAAGGGTGTAATCATCGGTTTCTCTAGTGTACAATACGCCATCGTAAGTAAGGCTGAAATCGGCCGCGCCTGTTGTTGCGGTTGAATTGGAGAGGTTAATAAAGCCGGCTTCAGGGGCCACTAATATAGCTCCATCCCATATTTTAATTGACCAATTGCCAACGGCAGGATTTGTGGTAGTCTCTTCTTTTTTACAAGCCGATAACAATACAACAAGCATTGCAATAACAGTGGTGATTTTTTTCATGGTGAATTGTTTTTTGTTTATGTTACAATAATAGTGTTTACAAACTAGAAAGGCGCTGAATGGTAAGGAATGCATTGTTTTGGGTGAATATAGTATTGCTTTAAACGCCCTCGCTCGCATCTTGCGAGCGATTTCCAGCACCGCCTCCTGCATTTTTATTCATCACTCATGAGAAGCAAACGATGAATATATCGCCAATGCAGATTCCCGCCTCCGCGGGAATGACGAGCAAAATATGGTAGGTAAGCCTCTAGTGCTAGAAGCTTGCAGCTAGAGGCTTTTTAGTGCTGTCATTTCAAAATAGAGCACACCGTTCAATTCAGTACTACTTCGCGTGCGGGGTTGCAGCGGAAATCCTTTACCCGCTTCAGAGCGGGGAAAGATTGCAGCGGAAAACCCGGTGCCGATTCCAAGCGGCACACGCCCAAATTATTGCTTTGTTAAAAGCTTTTGGGGGTATTCGGTAGAGAATACGGGCCAAGAGTCAAAGATCTCTCCACTCAGGGACTCGGTCGAGATGACGGTTTGAAGATTTTAACAAGGAAGAAAGTAGAATAAATTGCATACAGTGAAGAAATTTCAGAATAAAGCACTCGTTTTGGTTTGCTTTTCAGCACAAATCTGCTACTTTCGCCCCCGAATTAAAACAATCAATAAATATATTTTATGGCTGAAGTAAGACCAGACGAAATCTCTGCAATTCTGAGAGAACAGTTATCCAATTTTAAATCTGCTGCTGAACTTGAAGAAGTTGGAACGGTATTGCAGGTGGGTGATGGTATTGCTCGTGTTTACGGGCTTACAAATGCCGGCTCGGGAGAGTTGGTGGAGTTTGAAAACGGTGTGAAAGCGATCGTTTTGAACTTAGAGGAAGACAACGTGGGTGTGGTATTGATGGGTGCTTCGGGTACTATCAAAGAAGGAGATACAGTAAAAAGAACAGGCGTTATCGCTTCTATTAAAGTAGGAGAGGGAATGCTTGGTCGTGTTATTAATACATTGGGCGAGCCTATCGATGGTAAAGGCCCGCTTACAGGTGATTTGTATGAAATGCCATTGGAGCGTAAAGCACCGGGCGTTTTGTTCCGTCAGCCGGTTAACGAGCCTTTGCAAACAGGTATCAAAGCGATTGACGCGATGATTCCAATTGGTAGAGGTCAGCGTGAGTTGATTATTGGTGACCGTCAGGTTGGTAAATCGGCTATCGCTATCGATACTATTATCAATCAGAAAGAGTTCTACGATAAAGGCGAACCTGTATATTGTATTTATGTGGCTTGCGGACAGAAAGCATCTACCGTAGCACGTGTGGTAAAAACATTGGAGGAAAACGGTGCATTGCCTTACACGGTAATTGTTTCGGCTTCAGCGGCTGATCCGGCTCCATTACAATATTATGCTCCATTTGCAGGATGTGCAGTGGGTGAATTTTTCCGTGACACGGGTCGTCCGGCATTGATTGTTTACGATGATTTGTCGAAACAAGCGGTGGCTTACCGTGAGGTATCGTTGTTGTTGAAAAGACCTCCGGGACGTGAGGCTTACCCTGGTGACGTATTCTACTTGCACTCTCGTTTATTAGAGAGAGCGGCAAAAGTGAATGCCAACCAAGAAGTAGCTTCGCAAATGAACGATATTCCTGAGTCGTTGAAAGGTAAAATTAAAGGTGGTGGATCGCTTACAGCGCTTCCTATCATTGAAACACAAGCGGGTGACGTTTCTGCTTATATCCCTACTAACGTAATTTCTATTACAGACGGTCAGATTTTCTTGGAGTCGAACTTGTTCAACTCGGGTGTTCGTCCTGCGATTAACGTGGGTATCTCTGTAAGCCGTGTGGGTGGTAACGCGCAAATCAAATCCATGAAAAAAGTAGCAGGTACTTTGAAATTGGATCAGGCGCAATATCGTGAGTTGGAGGCCTTCTCTAAATTCGGTTCTGATTTGGATGCTGCTACGAAAGCGGTGTTGGACAAAGGAGCACGTAACGTGGAAATTTTGAAACAAGCGCAGTTCTCTCCATTCTCGGTAGATAAGCAAATCGCTATTTTGTTTATTGGAACGAAAAACTTGGCGAGCAAAGTACCGGTGAACAAAATGAAAGATTTCGAAAAAGATTTCTTGGCTCAATTAGAATCTCGTTTCCCTGAAACATTGAAAGCATTGAGACAACCATTGACTAGCGAAGTAGAGAAACAACTACAAACGTTGGCAGAAGAGGTTGCGCTTAATTTTTATTAATATTATAGAGTTGTCGGTTCCCGAAATTTTTCGGGAATCGGTAACGAACAGCTAATCGCTATAGCACATGGCAAACTTAAAAGAAGTTCGTATAAGAATAGGCTCGGTGAACACCACTATGCAAATTACCAAGGCAATGAAGTTGGTAGCTGCATCGAAGTTGAGACGTGCGCAAGATAGAATTACTATGATGCGTCCGTATTCCGAGAAATTGAATTATATTCTAGGAAATATTACCGCAGGTTTGGAGGGTGATGTATCGATGCCGTTGAGCAAAGAGCGCGAACCGAAAAATATATTGATTGTGGTGTTTACTTCCGATAAAGGGTTATGTGGTGGTTTTAATTCGAACTTGATTAAAACAGCGAACCGTTTATTGAATGAAACTTATGCTGCACAACGCAAAGCAGGGAATGTAACAATTATGTGTATTGGTAAAAAAGGGCATGATGCATTGAAAAAAAATGCAGATGTTAATTTTATTACCGATCATCTTCATTTATTCTCTACTATTTCTTTCGACAAATCGCAAACTGTTTCTACGGCCATTGCTGATGATTTTGTTGCGGCTAAATATGATGTAGTAGAATTAGTATATGCTAAATTTTTGAATGCAGCTTCGCAAGATTTTAAGGTAGAACGGTTTTTGCCTTTTGCTAAAAATGCGGAAGAAAAATCGGTTTCTAAATCTAAGGCAGATTATATTTTCCAGCCTGCAAAAGAAAAGTTGTTGGAAGAGTTAGGTCCGAAAATTTTGAATACGCAATTTTTCAAAGCTATGTTAGATACCAATGCATCAGAGCATGGTGCACGAATGGTGGCAATGGAAGCGGCAACAAACAATGCTAACGAATTGCTGAAATCACTTAAAATTCTTTACAACAGAGAGCGTCAGGCGGCTATCACCAAAGAGATTTTGGAGATTGTGGGCGGTGCTGCAGCGTTGGAGGAAAAATAATTGGATAATGAGTGGATTTGATGATTTGATAATACCACTGGCTTACGAACCATTTTATAGTTAATACAATTTAGCACACGCAACGTGGAGAATCTTCACCAAAATATCGAAGCGCTTATTTTCAGTTCCGAAACGGCTGTTTCGAAGGAAGATATTGTGGTGTGTATCCAAAAGTTATATCCTGAATCGATTATTGAAGAGGCGTTGATTGAACAACATCTTCAAGATATTCTACAGAAATACAAAGCCGATTATTTTTCATTTGAATTGCGTGTGATTGGTGGCGGTTATCAGTTTTTTACGAAACCGGCTTATCACAAAACGGTTTCTATTCTCATCGGACAAAAAGAGAAAAAACGTTTGTCAACAGCAGCGTTAGAAACCCTATCAATAATCGCCTACAAAGGCCCAATTACAAAGAGCGAGTGCGAAGCAGTGCGTGGTGTGAACTGCGATTATTCAGTGCAGAAATTGCTTGAGAAAGAGTTGATTGAAGTAGCGGGTCGTTTAGAGCATGCTGTAGGTAAACCGGTATTGTATAAAGTAACGCCTTTGTTCTTAGATTACTTTGGCATTAACTCTACGGAAGAGTTGCCTAAACTGAAAGATGTTATAGCTCCGGAAGGAGAGAACACGATTGGTGAAGTGAGTGACGTAGTGAGTGATTTGCCTGAAACAGCAGTGCAAGACGAAACAGCAGCCGAGGGCTAAATAGGCTATATTTTAAAGCCAGAATACATACAGCACAATACCCTGCCGATATAATTGTTCATGCTTTTTCCTGCCTTTTTTTGTTGATGTTGTCTCGGTGAGCACCTTTGACGGACTTACTTCATCTCTATTCTTTGTATGGTTTTTCGTAGTTCTTCTATTTGGACTTGTTGTTCTTGAATAGCTTTAGTGAGTATGACGGTTAGTTTAGCATAATCAATGCCCCACAATTCTCTTTCTTCATTTTTAGGCTTATGGACGGCCTCGGGGAAAAGCTTGTAAAGTTCTTGCGCAATAAACCCAAAATCTTGGACAGTAGTTGCATCATTGAAACGTAGGTTGCCTTTTAAGTCGAAACTCTGCTCAAGTAGCGTATAATTATATGCTTTTATCTTATTTACGTTTTCAAGTACAGAAGGATAGGGCGTAAAGTCTTTTTTTACTCTACTATCACTCACATTCGTAAAACTTGTTCCATAGAACTTTCCATCACCTTCAATTCTGCCCAATAATTGTTCCGCTCCAGCATTGCTATATCTTCTAAAATAAAAGCCTCTATCGGTATTTAGTGCAGCAGCAATTTGCCCATTTGCAGTGCAGTTCCAAAAGTCAACACCACTAGTTCCTGCTGATCGATTGATGCCAATAGCCAACGTACCTACACCATTCAGCCAAACACTCGCAGGTGGTTGCGCATTTACATTTGGATCGTTATTGAATGCGCCAAAAGATGAAAACCCGCCTAATGCAGAGAGTTTGACTCGATCATCATCAGTAAACAAAGGGGAAATGGTGGTATAGCTCATATTACCAATGCGCAAGTTACCTTGAGGGGTTAGTCGCATTTGGTCGCTATTATTCATTCGAAAATAAATATTGTTATTGGTGGGTCGATTAAGGTAGAAATTTTGGTCGGTTGTACTACTTAGTATGTTGTAACCGTTTAGTGTAAAATCATTATTTAAAGAGATACCCGTATAATTACTTCCATAATCTTGAATAGCAGCAACTCCGCCACCTACAACGTTGAGTTGAAAGGGTGTGGCGGGAATAGGGGTTCCAATTCCAACATTTCCAGAAGCTAATACCCTTAATCTTTCTGTATTGTTTGTTTTTAGTACCCAATCTTTTGCATCAATAGTTCCAATAAAATTTGCGGGTGGATTAGTGCCTGTATTTCCTGTTATTTTCCAAAATAGATTGTTGCCATCATTGGGAGCCCAAGCGTTACCATCCCAAGTTAAAACAGAATTGTTGGTGGGGGTAATATTGCTAACTGGGTTTCCTTGTATTCCAACTACTGAAGGATTTGGGTAGTTCCCTGCTAAATCGCCTGATGCGGCACCTAGTGGACCTGTAGCACCCGTAATGCCCGTAGCTCCTATTGCTCCCGTTGCTCCTGTTTGTCCAATGGCTCCTGTAGGTCCAGTGTTACCAGTTGTTCCAGTTGCCCCAGTCAATCCAGCAGGACCAGCGGTACATAAGTTAATCCATTGTGCCGTTGCTTGATTCCAAAAAAAGAAACAACCAACGTTTATATCGAATACTAAAAGTGCGTTTGCAGGATTTAATATGCCAAGTCTTTGCAGGGTAGTTAGCCTGGGAACAAGAACACCTTTATCAGGCGCATATATATCGAGTATGGCTGATTGATCAGGTGTTGAAATACCTATACCAACATTGTTTTGAGCATTTAAAACGTTGTAGTTTAGTAAAGCGATAGACAACAAAAGAAAGTATCTCATATTGCGTTTTTTTACGCTAAAGTTAAGAAAGAAACAGGATTAACCTGAATTCCTCTGTTCAACGTTTATTCTACAGTAACCGATTTTGCTAGATTTCTTGGTTGATCTACATTACAACCTCTTAGCATGGCAATGTGGTATGATAGCAACTGAAGTGGAATAGTAGCAATTAACGGCTCCAAGCAATCTCTCGAT
Source organism: uncultured Chitinophagaceae bacterium (assembly GCA_964398475.1). Classification (GTDB taxonomy): domain Bacteria; phylum Bacteroidota; class Bacteroidia; order Chitinophagales; family LD1; genus CALAYL01. The sequence continues at coordinate 90,497 of CAYNMP010000009.1, forward strand.
TCCGGAATTTCGATAGTGTAATCCGACATGGCTTTTACTTTCGTATCACCTTCAGTAACTATTGCAATCACTTTCCCTTTTCTAGCTTTAATCTCTTGAATAGTGCTGATTACTTTTTCGTAATTAGAACTATGTGTGGCAATGATCACTACCGGCATATTTTCGTCAATTAAGGCGATTGGACCGTGTTTCATTTCTGCGGCTGGATAACCCTCGGCATGGATGTAGGAGATTTCTTTCAGCTTTAAAGCGCCTTCCAGCGCTACCGGGAAGCCATAACCTCTTCCTAGATACAAAAAGTTAGGCGATTCGTAGAATTGGTATGCAATTTCTTTGATTTGAGCTTCGCATTTTAAGGTCTTCTCTACTTTAGCGGGCATGGTTTCTAGTTCGGCAAAAACCTGTCGTAAATCTGATTTTGTAATCGTTCCGCGAATATCGGCAAAACCTAAAGCTAGTAAGGTTAAAACAGAAACTTGTGCGGTGAACGCTTTTGTAGAAGCTACACCAATTTCAGGACCTGCGTGTGTATAAGCACCTGCATGCGAAGCGCGCGGAATGGAAGAGCCAACCACGTTACATAATCCGAAGATAGTAGCTCCTTTTTCTTTTGCCAATTGAATGGCGGCTAGTGTATCGGCCGTTTCGCCTGATTGAGAAATCGCAATCACTAAATCGTTTTCGTTAATCACTGGATTTCGGTATCGGAACTCTGATGCATATTCTACTTCCACCGGAATTCTGGCAATATCTTCAAATAAATACTCACCAACTAAACCTGCATGCCATGAAGTTCCACAGCCAATAATAATAATGCGGTTTAAGTTTTTGATTTTGTGTTCATATTCCTTCAACGAGCGCATCGCCAAAGTTGCAGTTTCAGTGTTAAAACGACCGCGTAACGAATCGTGAATTGATTTCGGTTGTTCAAAAATTTCTTTAATCATGAAATGCTCATAGCCGCCTTTTTCAATAGCTTCCAAGTTCATTTCTAATTTGTGAATAGCAGGTGTCATCTCAATGTTGCCAATCGTTTTAATGGTGAGTTTACCATCGTTAATATAGGCGATTTCGCCATCGTTGAGATACGTTACATTTTTGGTGTACTCGATAATTGGAGAAGCATCTGAGGCAATGAAATATTCTCCATCTTCACCTATACCCACTACCATTGGGCTTCCTTTTCGAGCACCAATGAGTTTGTTTCCGTCATTTCTTGAGATAATAACGATGGCATAAGCACCAACAATTTCGTGGAGAGCAATACGCACAGCTTCATCTAAATCTACATTTTGTGATTTTTTGATTTCTTCAATCAAGTGAATCAATACTTCTGTATCTGTATCGCTTTTAAAGGTATGTCCCAGTTTAATAAGCATTTCTTTAAGCGTGCCGTAGTTTTCAATGATTCCATTGTGAATTATGGCTAATTCACCGTCTTGAGATAAGTGCGGATGCGAATTGATATCATTTGGTTCGCCATGCGTTGCCCAACGGGTATGTCCCATACCCAGATGGCTGGCTGTGTTTTTTCCTTCGGTGAGATGTTCTAAATCCGACACCTTTCCTTTGGTTTTATAAATATTGAGTGTTGTATTTAATAAGGCTACTCCGGCACTGTCATACCCTCTATATTCCAGTCTTTTTAATCCTTTTATTAGAATAGGGTAGGCCTCTCTAGGACCAACATAAGCAACAATTCCACACATATATTACGATAGTTTTGTGAATGTAAGTTTTAATCTGATTCTAAATTTATTATCTGATTTGAAATTCGTGAGAATAAGGCGATCACTTTTTGAGGCCGAAGAAAGGGAAATATGGAACCCGTTGTTTGGATAATTTCCTTTGATTACACTTTGCATATGTTGTGTGATATTGAATGTATAACACGTGTAATCAACTCCGCTTTCCGTTTTCGTTACATTTGTGGCTAATCCATTGTTGTCAAATGCGCTGAAGCTTTCATCTGCTCCTGATGCATTAATTTTGGAAACATAGATGAATGCAGGTAAAGGATAAGTCGTGTCTAAACCACTTGCATCATTCCATTTTGTTACTATTAATTCTGCTTTGTTAATCGCCAAATTTTCAGGTAAATCTAACAAGGTAGGGAAGGTCACTTTTACTTTTGTTCCAGCTCCGGATTGAACATACAGTATAGAGTCGGAAACCGCTGTTGATGCCAAAGCTTGTTGAATGATTCCGGAATAGATATGATCGAAGTGATTTATACGTGCCGAACTGGTACTGATATTCAAATTGAATTGCAATGAGTCGGTGGTGTTGTTATGATAGTATATTGCCACTTTAGAGTCGGTAAGGCTTACATTGGAAACCCCATTGCCTAAAGCGCCTTGGGCGGTTACGTAAATGCCTTTAATTAGGTTTAAGAAATTCGTGTTGTTTGAAAGTGTAGCAGAGTCCATATTTAAAACGCGTTGTCCAAACGCATTGTTAAGTTTAATGCGCATTTGCGGAGCTTCAGTGCCACTAATTGTTGTTACACTATCGGTATAATTCGGCACAAAGTTATATACCACACCAATAGGGCTTCCATTTACACTAAAGGTAGAATTCGTTAAATAGCTTGTATTCAAAGGATCCATACTTTCGGTAACCTCATATACAGCAATATTGACAGGTTTCGTGTTCTTGCCGTACGAATCGTAATAATACAACGAAAGCACGCACGAGTCAACCACAGGATTATCGGAAAAAACGGAACCATCTTTCGATAATCGGCACTGCGTATAAAAGCCGCACACAACTTTTCCGAAAATTGGATCATCCATGCTGCCAACGATACCATTACTCACCCCGGCTGCAGAGTAAGGAGGGTCTGCAATAGTTTTGCTGATAACGGTGAAAGTATCGGTGGTGTTCAAATTTAAAAAATCGTTCGGGCCATTAACTAACGAAGAATCTTTAACGATTGGATCTTTACAACCGTTAAGGACAAAGGCAAATAAAAATACCGCGCTTATTGAAAACACGGTATTTATTCTGAAATTAATTCTCATCTAAGGATATTTTATCGGTCGAGTGCGTAGATACTAAAATCACGCCAAAACCATTCACTTTTTTTAGTTAGCCATAATGTTTTGGTAGAACGTATTCACAAGCGGTAAAGCTTCGTCTTCTACTGTAGTTAAGTTGAATACCGGTTTACCTTTTGCTTTCTTCACGAAGCTGGATACCTTTTCGTCTAGTTTTTCTTCCAAAATTAAGGCATCGGCAAACTCAGAACCGCCAATATTTAAGCTGGTGTTATCGCCATCCTTAAAGAAATCGATGTGTTTTTGCGTAATGTTTTCGCTGATTTGAATTTGATCGGCAAAGTTTTTATTCAACTTGTTGCTGAACGAATTTTGTGTAACAGTGTATACTACTTTGCTTTTTGCGAATAAAGGATCGTCTTTGTATGTAGTCTTCAAATACAATGGGATTAAGCTAGTCATCCAACCAATACAATGGATGATATCCGGAGCCCAACCAAATTTCTTAACCGTTTCGATTGTTCCTTTGCAGAAGAAAATCATACGGTCTGAATTGTCTTCGTAGAAGTTGTTGTTTTCGTCTTCGAATACCGATTTGCGCTTGAAGAAATCTTCGTTATCCAAAAAGTATACTTGTAATCTTGCTCCAGGCAAAGAAGCTACTTTAATTACTAAAGGGTAATCTTCGTCATTGATAATTACATTGATTCCGGAAAGGCGAACTACTTCGTGTAAACGGTGTCTTCTCTCATTGATGTTTCCGAACTTCGGCATTAGTACTCGAATTTCCATTCCGTTTTCTTGCATATACTTCGGCAAAGAGTTCGCTATCTTAGAGGCTTCAGTTAAATTGATATAAGGATCCATCTCTTGTGTCACAATCAAAATTCGCTTTTTTTCCATCTTGCTTTTATTTTGTTGAATAAATGATATTTTGGCTCTGCAATAAAATCAATAGGAGATATTGGTTTTTTAAGCAGGGGACAAAGATAATAATAAAAATTTTAAAGTTCACAAATCCAATTCGCCCAATTCTTTCTAAACCACCGGAAATGCTCATTCTAAAAACCCAAAAAGATGTTGATAATCAAGTTAATATACTTAAAGGGAAGGGCAAATCCATAGGCTTTGTTCCCACCATGGGGGCACTCCACGAGGGGCATTTATCATTAATTAAGAAATCGAACCGCGCAAACGACATTACCGTGTGCAGTATTTTCGTGAATCCGACCCAGTTTAACGATAAATCGGACTTTGAAAAGTACCCGGCTACTATAGAAAAGGATATTGAAATGCTGATTTCGGTGAAATGCGATATCCTTTTTCTGCCTTCGGTGAATGAAATGTACCCGAAAGGGTTTGGCAATACCGATAAACCCGATTTTGGCTATTTAGCTACTACTTTGGAGGGGGAGTTTCGTCCCGGTCATTTCGATGGTATGGCACAAATTGTAGAAAAGTTGTTGCGAACCGTGAATCCTGATCGATTGTATATGGGACAAAAAGACTTTCAGCAGGCGATGATTGTAAGGCAACTCATCAAAATTCGAAAGTTGAAAACGGAGTTGGTGGTTTGCGCTATCGTTCGCGAGAAGGATGGACTAGCTATGAGCTCAAGGAATGTTCGACTCGATAAAGCTTCACGAATATTAGCGTTGGAATTGTCGAAGACATTGAACTATTTGAAACGTATCATTCGTCAGGATACGGGAGAGGATGCCAAAACGATATTGAAAAAGGCAGAGGTGCGTATCTCGAAATTCCCCGATGTTAAACTGGAGTATATTGCTTGGCGAAATGCTTCAACATTAAAGCCTGTGGCCAAGTACAATCCGGAATCAGAACAAGTGTTGCTGATTGCTGCTTTTGTTGGAGGAGTACGTTTGATCGATAATATGCTGGTGAATCCAAAATCATAATCATACATCTTAAATTATAAAAGCAATGAATATTCTTTTGTTAGGAAGCGGTGGACGCGAAAATGCTTTTGCTTGGAAATTGAAACAAAGTCCGCTTTGCGAAAAACTCTTTATTGCACCCGGCAATCCCGGCACAGCAGGATTTGGAGAGAACGTAAATATCAGCGCCACAGATTTTGATGCATTGAAGGCATTTGTGTTAGCCAACCAAGTGCAAATGGTTGTAGTTGGTCCGGAAGACCCTTTGGTAAAAGGCATCTATGATTTTTTTGCGAATGATGAACAATTGCAAACAATTCCGGTGATTGGTCCTTCTAAAGTGGCCGCACAACTGGAAGGGAGTAAGGCTTTTGCTAAACGCTTTATGGAGCGACATCAAATTCCAACGGCCGGTTATCGCGAATTTAACTTAGACAGTTTAGACGAAGGTTTGCGTTATATTGATCAGAACAGCGGACCGTATGTTTTAAAAGCAGATGGATTGGCTGCAGGCAAAGGGGTGCTGATTATTGAAGATCAGCAGGAGGCGAAAGAGGCATTACGTGAGATGATTGCGGAAAGTAAATTTGGTAAAGCAAGTGATACCGTTGTGATTGAGCAATTTTTGAAAGGGATAGAATTTTCGGTGTTTGTGATGACCGATGGCACTAACTATAAACTGTTGCCGAATGCTAAAGATTACAAGCGAGTGGGTGAGGGCGATAGAGGATTGAACACTGGTGGAATGGGCGCTGTTTCCCCGGTGCCCTTTGTTACCGATGCGTTAATGGAACGTGTAGAGCGAACGATTATTCAACCTACGGTGAATGGATTAGCCACAGAAAAAATAATCTACAAAGGCTTTATTTATGTGGGTTTGATTCTGGTAGGGGACGATCCGTATGTAATTGAATACAATTGTCGCATGGGCGACCCGGAAACAGAAGTGGTGATGCCGCGATTGAAATCGGATTTGGTGGAATTATGTGTTGCTATTGGAAACGGGACACTAAATGCGAAAGAAGTGGAAATCGATCAACGCGCTGCAACGACTGTTATACTTGCTTCCGGAGGTTATCCTGAAGCTTTTGAAAAAGGGAAAACAATTTCAGGATTGGCTGAAGCTGCTGCTATGCAAGATGTGCTTGTATTTCATGCCGGTACTAAACGCGAAGGGGAAAGGATTGTGACCAGTGGCGGACGAGTGTTGGCAATAACCGCATACGGGGCAAATGGGAAAGACGCAGTAACTACATCATTAAAAGCTTGCGCACAAATTCAATTTGAAAAGAAATACAATCGGAGTGATATTGGGTATGAGTTTTATTAAATTGAGACTTTTTTTGCTATTGTGGCTTTTTATCTCTGCTGATATAACTGCGCAAACATGCACTGTTTGCGATACGATCTACAAAACTCCTCAACAAGCGGCTCATTGTAATAATGATATTGATTTTTCAAAGTTTGTGATCAACGCGTTACCAGCTATTCTTGATTCTTGTGTAAATGCAAATGAAGAAATAATAACCAAGCTAAATCTTGTTTTAACGATAAATGCGCTAGGTAACATTGTTGAGGTGCAAGAAAAGCGTAATTCGCTTCAACCGGTTTGCATTAAAGGGCTTCAACAAAAATTGGCGTTATACAAAGGCTGGCATGCAGGCAAGGTGAAAAACACTGAAGTTTGCAGTTATGTTAGCTTTCCGATAAATTGTATTAAATGGGATTAACTTCTATCCCAAATAAGGTCTCAACGCTCTATTCCTCGAACTAGATCGCAATTTGATGATCGCCTTGTCTTTAATCTGACGAATTCGTTCGCGAGTAATGCCAAGTGTATCGCCAATATCTTCCAATGTCATTGCATTTTCAACGCCAATACCGAAAAATAATTTAATCACATCGCGTTCTCGTTCAGTAAGTGTAGAGAGCGTTCTGTTGGTTTCTTGTTGTAATGATTCGCGGTAATCCACACCTTCATCAGCCAATTCCGCATTCGGATTATCCAATACATCAATCAATGAATTACTCTCTCCTTCTTGGAAAGGGGCATCCATCGATACATGTCGGCCGGCCAAATCAAGCGCACCTAACACTTCGTCAATGCTGAGTCCTAAATATATGGAGACCTCTTCCGGTGTAGCTTCGCGTTGGTATTTTTGCTCCAACTCAGAAAAAGTTTTATTGATTTTTGATACCAATCCCACTTTATTCAATGGTAATCGGACAATACGTGAATGCTCTGCTAATGCTTGAATAATCGACTGACGAATCCACCAAACTGCATACGAAATAAACTTGAAGCCTCGCGTTTCATCAAATTTCTGAGCGGCTTTCACCAAGCCTAAATTACCTTCGTTAATTAAATCGTTCAATGAGAGTGCAGAGTTTTGATATTGCTTCGCCACTGATACCACAAAGCGGAGGTTGGCGCGCGTTAGTTTATCCAATGCGCGTTGATCGCCCTCACGGATTCTGCGGGCCAATTGTACCTCCTCTTCAGCGGTAATCAATTCTTCTTTACCTATTTCAAGCAAATATTTTTCTATCGACTGACTTTCTCGGTTCGTAATTGATTTGGATATCTTCAGCTGTCTCATAGTTTCACAAGTACATTGGTTAACAATCGGTGTGGCAGTGAAGAATGTGCAATTCTTTTGCCAACTTGATTATTAGAACGCTTTAGAAACCAAAAAGTTGCTTCGCGATTGTCACGAAATTGTCAAAAAATAGTTAAAGACCCGTGTTTATAGCTATTCTGCGCCTTGTTCCAAGGCGCCTTTTGCAATGAGATATTGTCCGGAAATGTATAAAACCATTATCCCAAAACCTGACATGAATAGGTTGCCGTCAAACAAAAATTTATTCAAAGCAATAATAGAGTCTGAAAACATAAATAATAAAGCACCTGCAAAAGTTAATGCAAAACTTTTTTCGTTTACTCTGCCGAAGCGATTAACAGCAAATACTACCATAGTGGCAATGGCTAATGAATAGACGGCTACAGGGCCTTTCATTTCGCCAGGTACATTGCCGAAGAACGAATACAATAAAAGAATGAAATAGGCAAGTAGTGGAACCAAAACCCAGAATTTTTTCGGCAATAATGCTTCATTGTTTTTAAATGTGACATTGGCAAAGCATACAGCATAGAGGATGTGTGCCACTAAAAAGCTGCCTAAGCCCAATAAGAAAAAGATTTCTTGGTTAAAAGGAATCATTAAAAACACATCGCCTAACCACGAGAAGAAAAAGGCAATCAAGAATTTTTTGTGAAACGGACTTACGGGCTTACTAATGTTGTTATAATAGAACAGCATCAAAACAGGCATCAATAAGGGTTTTGAAATAAATTTCAAAAGTTGATTGCCGGTAACTTCCGATGCGATTTCCAATAGTGCTACTACTAAGTAAACAATAGCTAAATTCATGTTGTGTTGGTTTTGATATTAAGCAGTTTCCAAAATACAATAATTAAACTTACATATCAAAAATGGTTTTTTTATCATTGGTGAAGAAATGAAGACACAAGACGCCATCAATTTTTTAAGCAAAACTTCGATTCGGAAAGTCGCGAATGCGGGATTGATTTTGTCGTCTTATTATTTGTCGAAATGGCTAAAAGAGCCTATTCAATGGGGATTGCCAATTACCATTTCTATTGAACCTACTACACAATGCAATTTGGAATGCCCGGAATGCCCAAGTGGTGTGAAATTTTTTACGCGTCCGACCGGTTATATTGGCATTGATTTATTTCGGCAATTGCTCGACCAAACCCATTCGCATTTGTTGTACATGTATTTTTATTTTCAAGGTGAACCGTACTTGCATCCGCAATTTTTTGAATTGGTGAATGCTGCTGCACAGCGAAAAATTTACACTGTAACTTCTACCAATGCTCACTTTTTGGGCAAGCGCAAAGCTGACGAAACGGTAAAAAGCGGATTGGATAGAATTATTATTTCAATAGATGGAACAACACAAGAAACGTATTCCAAATACCGTATTGGCGGGAGTTTGGAGAAGGTGCTCGAAGGAACGAAGAACTTGGTAGAAGCAAAAAAAACATGTCAATCAAAAACGCCACACATCGTTTTTCAATTTATTGTGATGCGCCACAACGAACATCAAATGGAGGAAGCAAAACAATTGGCGAAACGTATTGGCGTAGATGAGTTGAAATTCAAAACGGTGCAGGTATACGACTTTGAACACAATGCCGAATTAGTACCGTTGAATGAGGCTTTTTCGCGTTATGAAATCAACGCCACTAACCCTACTATCAAAAATAAATTATTGAATCATTGCTGGAAATTATGGCATTCGTGTGTAATGACTTGGGATGGGAAAATTGTGCCTTGTTGTTTTGATAAAGACGCATCACATCAGTTAGGAGATATCAAAGAAAAATCGTTTTCTGCCATTTGGCATAGCGATGCTTATCGAAATTTTAGGGCGAAAATTATTCGTTCTCGCTCGTCTATAGATATCTGTACCAACTGCTCAGAAGGTACTACGGTTTGGGTAGAGTAGCACATAGCGAAAAGCAAAATCAAAAAAACACTTGTAAGCGCTATTGAATAATTTTTATTTTTGCATATTCGCCCCTTAGTTCAATGGATAGAATAGAAGTTTCCTAAACTTTTGATGCAGGTTCGATTCCTGCAGAGGCGACATAACGGCTCCGTAGTTTAACGGATCAGAATACTAGATTTCGGCTCTAGTGATGGGGGTTCGATTCCCTCCGGGGCTACAAAAAAAGGGAGTGCCAATTACTCCCTTTTTTTCATTTAGCTAACAAAGAGAAATCATCGCTCTACAATCAATTTCTGTTTAACGTTACCTGCATTGGTTCGAATACTGATTTCATATACAGCTGCTGCAAGCGAAGCTGTTTGAATTGTCAATCGATGATTGTTGTATTCTGTTTCAACGTTTACTATTCGTCCGATAACGTCAGTTAACCGGAATTGCTCCAAAAGAATATTATCGGGTAGTTCGATATAAACCACTTCATTTGCCGGATTAGGATATACCTTCAAATCAAACGTTTGAATAGCCGTAATTGATGTTGAAGATTCAATGGTAATACTGCTTTGCGATTCGCAACCATTGGCATCTTTAACGGTAAGTGTATATATGCCCGGTGCTAAGCCTGTTACAGCAGCAGTTTGTGCTCCGTTGCTCCAAGCATAGCTGTAGCCAGGGGTTCCTCCAGAAGTTGATACAGAAGCTGAGCCGTTATTTTGTCCGCTAGTTGAATTTGTTTTCGATACCGTTAACACAATAGCACTGTTCTCTGTAACAATTACAGAATCTGTTTTCATACAGCCATTCGCATCTTTCACTGTTAATGCGTATGTGCCTGCAGCTAGGTTTGAAATTGTGTTTGTTTTATCACCATTAGACCAAGTGTAAGCATAACTTGGTGTTCCTCCTGAGGCGGTTATTGTTGCACTTCCACTATTGCCATTTGCGCATAACACATTCGTGCTTTGCAAAGCGGTGCTGATAGCAGTAGGAGCGTTAATGGTAAAGCTATCTGTTTTCTGACAAGCACTTCCATCCGAAATGGTTACAAAATAACTACCGGTGCTTAAGTTGGATAAGGAAGCCGATGTGCTGCCATTATTCCATGTATATTGATAATTGCCTGATCCTCCATTTGCGGCAATGGTAATGGCGCCATCGTTGCCATTAAAACAGTTTATATTACTTACAGAAGCGCTTGATGTTAGCGTATTGTTTGCGCCAACCGTTATCGCAGCAGAAGTGCTACAGTTATTGGCATCTTTCACCGTTACTGAATAGCTTCCTGCGATGAGGTTAGTAGCGGTTGCATTTGTTTGTCCGTTGTTCCAAATATAACTATATGTGGGCGTTCCACCCGATGTTGTAGCTGTTGCGTTTCCATTATTAGCGGCACAATTAGCGTTAACTGAAGTTGTATTTGCTGAAAGAGATGTAGGCTGAGTAATAACAATCGTATCAGTTTTAGCACATCCACTGCCATCGGTAGTCGTTAAGAAATAAGTGCCCGCAGCAACATTTGCTATTGAGCTGTTCGTTCCTCCATTACTCCAATTATAGCTGTAGTTTGGCGTTCCTCCGCTTACACTTACTGATGCACCGCCCGAATTATCGCCAAAACATTTACTGTTTACGGTAGATTTAGAAACAGCAAAAAGAGCTGAGCCGTTTACATTTGTGCTATTTGCAACTGTACAGTTTTTAGAGTCTTTTATTGTAACAGTATATGTTCCGGCTACAAGATTAGATATTGTACTTACAGATTGTCCGTTGCTCCATAGATAGTTGTACCCTGCCGTTCCTCCTGTTGCACTAACAGAGGCTGTACCGTTGGCAGCACCACATCCTGCATTGGTAGAATTCATACTACTCGTAATTTGTGAAGGCTGTGTAACTGAAAACGCTTTTGTTGCCGAACATCCTTTTGTATCAGTAACGGTAACGGTATAATTTCCGCTACTTAAATTCGAAATAGAAGTTCCGGTTGCACCGCCTGTCCAAGCGAAGGTGTATCCTGCTGTTCCACCACTTCCAGTTACAGCAGCTGTGCCATTCGTTCCACCAAAACAACTTACAGGTGTAGGCGTAACAGTTGCTGATGGTAACGATGCGGGTTGTGTTATTGTAAACGATTTTGTAGTTGAACATCCGCCACCATCAGTTACTGAAACGGTATATGTTCCGGCTTTTAGGTTAGATACAGTTGCTGTATTTTTTCCATTATTCCATTGATACAAAACTGTAGGTTGGGCTCCTGACGGAGTAACAATAGCAGTTCCTGTACTATCTCCAAAACAATTTACATTAGAAGATGCTGTAGTTGCATTCAATACATTGCTGATGGTTGCAGTAGCTGTACTCCGTAGGCTTATACAATCGGGTTCTTGCACTTCCCAATCGTAGAAATAATAATAGTAACCCGCTTGCCCGGTTGTTGTTCCACCTGGAATATTGTTGCCGATAATTGATACTAATCCTCTAGAATCGTTATACGGATAAACTGCTCCGGCTGAATTTCTGTATAAGTTCATTGAATCTTGGACGCCTAATTCATATATTGTAGTTGTGCTCGGAATTAAGTCCATGTTCAGTGTAAGTCTACTTCCTCCGTTTGGAACAAATACGTTTTTCTGCGCAATTATAGTTCCAAAAGTATCGCGATATTGAATCACGCGGAAACCATCGCCTTGCGCATAAACATATACTGATACTAAGCGCGATGCTTTCAATACTTTAAATCGTAGCGCACGTATGTTGTTGCCGTTAAAGATTGATCCTGCTCCAATGGTATTGCTTGTAGCGCCAACTTTTACAATAAGTTGTGGTATTACTTCTTCTGCATAGTAATTCGTAGTTGTTGTAATACTTGGTGTGGCAAACGGATTTGTTGAACTGATTTTGGAAGTATCGGTGGCATTCGCATACCAATTAATCGTGTTCGTGCTCGTGGCCGATAATGTTACGGAACCGGTAGTACATCGGTTCCCGTTCACTACTGACGGGCCTGAAGGTTTCATCACTTTGATGAGATTCGTGGATGTTTTCATATTACTTCCAAAACTATTAGTAGCCGTAAGTTTTACAGTATATGTTCCGTTGTTCAGATACTTTTTAGTTGGATTTCTTAAAGTAGAAGTTGTTGCATCGCCAAAATCCCATAGCCAAGCGGTAGCTCCACCGGTAGATTTATCGGTAAAAGAAATAATACCCGAGCAAGTACTCGTATCGCTTACTGTGAAATTTGCTGTTGGTGCGGTTGTTGGCATAATACAAGTCCAATTAATCGCAAAGCCCGAATCAACAACTCCCGGATCGGTAACTTCTTTAATGGTAATAGATGAACCTGTAGAAGTAATAGAAGCTGGGAGCGTGTTTCCGGTGAAAGTTCCTAGAATAGGACTTCCTGTAGTTGCACCGTCATACACATAGAGGTAATCGTAGCCCGATTCCATTCTGAATTTTGAAAATGAAATCTGAACTCTAGATGCTCCTGTTGGCGTGATAGTCACTGTACTGTTTACATTATCTGCATACAATCCGAATTGGCCTCCATCATCATATACTGTTCCGGTGCACGAAGTTTGTGTTTGCGCGCTGCCTGACGGAGGCATAACAACTACACAAGGATTGTTATTTCTTACACTTACTAAATTGGATTTAACAATAGAGTCGTTGCCACAAGTTCCTCCCGAAGCCACCAATTTTACGGTATATGTTCCGAAGGTGGTATAGGTGTGAGAAGGGCTGGTTGCGTTGCTGGTTGCACCATCTCCAAAGTACCATGTGTAGGTATTTCCATTTGTAGATTGATTAGTGAAATTAACAGTAAACGGAACTGAACATCCTACGGTATTACTTTGGGTGAATTGCGCATCAACGGCTGCAGTATAAATAGTTCCTACGCCTACAGCGTACCAAGCATTTCCGGTACTTGTTACTTCTTGCGAACATCCCCCATACAGATCTGTTGCTGATTGCAATGCATAGAATCGAGCATCAGCATATTGTGAAGAATTAATTAAATAGTTAGTGAGGGTGCGGTAAGCGATAGCGTTTGATTTTGTTCTTCCGATAGCTGTTACGTTGAATGCATTTCCTTTGTCGTTTGTTCCATTTCCGCCCATAGTCAGCAAATAATACCAATAGTTGAGAACTCCGCTGTTGGTATGGACGCCTCCATTATCGGCTGCACCTGTGGCCCAATTGGTGCCGGTATAAGTGTCGGGATCGCCATATGCATTTGGATTTGACATCGATCGGAATGGTGTGCCAATGTCTTCGCCCATTAACCAATTCGATTGCGTTGGCGTAGCGTAATATTCGATAGCTACACCAAAGATATCGCTGAATCCTTCATTCATAGCGCCAGATTCGTAGGAGTAGTCGAGGTTTGCCGTGTATTCAGTTAATCCGTGAGTGATTTCATGGCCGGTAATATCCAACGAAGTTAATGGAGAGTAGGATGTATTTCCATCACCAAAAGTCATTTTAGTTCCATCCCAAAACGCATTCACATAATTGGTGCTGTAGTGTATGTACATGTTTAACTGAAATCCTGCATTGTCTATACTATTTCTTCCAAAGCTATTCCAAAAGAAGTCATACGTTTTTTCACCGCCAAAGTGCGCATCCAAGGCATATTGATCTTTGTTGGCATTAGTGAGATTCCAAGTGGAGGTAGCGCTGGTAAAATCTACAGCCGTGCCGTAGTTAGTGCCTTTTGAAAGATTAAATGTGCGTATTCCGTTTCCTCTGCCTGCTTCTCGTAATCGATAACCGCCCGTATAACTGTCTGAAACAATACTCTGCACTCCTCTATAGCCTGTGGTAGCAGTAGAGGGGGCATCTGCCGTGTGAAGTCTTGTATCTTTTCGCAAAATGGATCCATCTTGTGCATCAACATATACATACTCCCTCGAGAGCGGTTCCTGCGCATAAACATCGAATTGCCAAGCCAAACGAAAGTCGTTTGAGGTTACATCGCGTTCGGCTTGAATAATCATCAATCTTCCTTTAGGGTAATAAGTGGCAGCCGGATTTTTTGTTTCTAGTTTAATGTGACTTTCTTCATCTGCAACTTGCCATTTGTAGGTAGTAGCATGGATATCGGCTAATGCACTTTTCAAGGCATCTGCTTCCGATAAATTGAATGTGTTTTTAGGTTTCGCATCTTCGAAAAATAAGCCATTCACTTTTAGTATTCTTCCGTTTTTTGAATGTAGAATAAAGTTGCCGTCTTTTACAGGAATACCGTTGTAGGTTAACTGACAACGAATATGAATGAATCCTATTTCGTCTTGTTCTCTACCGGTAACGATATAACTTACATCGTTTTTGAATCGAAATGCTTTTTTCGCCCAAACCAAAAAGCCTTCTTCATCGGGTTCAGCACCTTGATAAAACTCGATGAAGGCAGGAATGGGATTGTTGTTTTTCAACCAAATGTGTTTTGCTCCGGGTATTTTGGCGGAGGCTTCTGCTCCACGAAATTCAATACCGAGTTTTCCGAAATCTTGTGCAAAAACAGCAATGGAGAGGGTAGAGAATAGGAAAAGTAAAAGTTTAGTTTTTTTCATTACAATGGTTGTTTTCTTTTATACGCATTACCTTATGCTTTGTTCTTATGCTTACACTATTGAAAATAAGCCAATAATTTTCAGATTTGAAAATAATACGAATTGAATAGGTCTTGGATTTAACAAATTACTTTAGCATTCGGTTGCATTTAATGTTTAATGTGCGACTAACCCTAAGCAACCAAGAGGTATTATTGAAAAATAATAGCTTTGATTCAATAAATAGGTAAACAATGGGGCACGACCATACACATCATCATCACCATAAAATTGAACGTTTCAGTAATGTACTTTTAGCGGGTGTGGGTTTAAATGCTTTGTTTGTTGTTGTGGAAGCAAGTGCCGGTTTCTTTACCAGTTCGTTAGCACTGCTCACTGATGCTGGTCACAATTTGAGCGATGTGGGAAGTTTGTTACTATCGCTTTTAGCCTTCAAACTTGCATCCATTAGGCCAAATGTGAAATACACATACGGCTATAAGAAGACGACTATTCTTGCAACTTTGATTAATGCGGTCGTGCTCTTTGTTGCAGTTGGAATTATCTTCTGGGAAGCTATCCACCGATTCAATGCACCAAAGGAAATGCCCGGAATTACGGTGGCTATTGTTTCTTTCATAGGGATTATCATCAATGGACTTTCAGCTTTATTGTTCTTTCGCGATAAAGACAGCGATCTGAATATGAAAGGCGCTTATCTCCATTTGTTAGCAGATGCTTTGGTGTCGTTTGGTGTTGTGATTGGCGGTATTGCAATGTATTTTACGCATTTGTATTGGATAGATTCGATTCTAAGTGTTGTGATTTGTGTTGTGATTCTAATAAGTTCTTTCCGTTTGTTGAAGGATAGTTTACGACTCTCTTTGGATGGTATTCCTGTAGATGTGGATGTAGATAAAGTAGAAGCCGCATTATTGGGTATTAAAGGCGTTATAAGCCTCCACCACCTGCACATATGGGCTATGAGTACCACCGAAAACGCAATGACAGTCCATGTTGTGTTATCGAAGCAGCTAACAGATGTCGAAATTATGGGCGTAAAAAAAGAAATCAAGCATGCCTTAGCACATCAATCTGTTCATCATTCTACCCTTGAAATCGAATCGGAAAATTTTGTTTGCGAACAGTCGTTTTGTTGCTAGTACTTCAAATGCACTTTCACTTCAAGGCATTCTTTTCTGAGCGTTAATGCCCATTTTTACAATTAATTTATCACAATCGAAAAGTTATATTTGCCGCATGCACGTAAAAATTAAAAACATATCCGGCAATCCATTGCCCAAATATCAAACCCAAGGTTCTGCCGGTATGGACATTTGTGCGTTTATTGAAGAAACAATAATCCTGAAAGCTGGCGAGCGAAAAGCAATTCCTACCGGACTTTTTCTTGAAATTCCCGATGGATACGAAGCACAGATTCGTCCTCGAAGCGGCTTAGCACTTAAACATGGTATCGGTTTGCCAAATTCACCGGCTACCATCGATAGCGATTATCGGGGCGAACTGAAAGTAATTATCATGAACTATTCCAATGACGATTTTATAATACATTCCGGTGACCGCATTGCCCAAGTGGTGATTGCTCGCTACGAAAAGATAACTTGGGAGCAAGTAGAAACCCTCTCTGAAACCCTAAGGGGAGAAGGTGGATTTGGTCATACGGGAAAATAAAACAATTTTTAAGCAGAAATAAACATTAAACAACAAATGAATATTATCATTCCAATGGCTGGTTGGGGAACCCGCCTTAGACCACACACACTTACTGTTCCTAAACCAATGCTTTCTGTTGCGGGAAAGCCTATTGTGGAACATTTGGTCAACGATTTAGTAAGATGCGTAGATGAAAAAATAGAAAATGTAGTTTTTATCATACGCTCCGATTTCGGAAAGAAAATCGAAGAACAGTTGATGCGCATTGCCGAATCAATAAATGTGAAAGGACATATTCGTTATCAAGAAGAACCTTTAGGAACAGCCCATGCCATTTTGTGTGCAGGCGATTTCCTTAACGATAAAATCATCGTTGGATTTGCAGATACACTTTTTAAAATGGATTTCAATATTGACACCAACAAAGAGGGTATCATTTTCGTGCAAAAAGTTGCCGATCCATCAGCATTTGGAGTTGTGAAATTGAATGCAGAAGGTATTATTACCGATTTTATCGAAAAGCCAAAAGATTTTGTGTCTGATTTAGCCATCATTGGGATTTACTTTTTTCGCGATGGAGCATATCTACGTGCTGAAATGCAGTATTTGGTAGATAACGATTTAAAAGAGAAAGGCGAGTTTCAACTTACCAATGCCATGGAAAATATGAAGCAGAAAGGGCTAAAGTTTGAAAAAGGCGAAGTAGTAGATTGGCTTGATTGTGGAAACAAAAACGCCACCGTTTCAACTAATTCTGCTTATTTGAACTATTTAAAAGGGACAACCATTGTTGATGCTTCGTTAAAGAACATTAATTCAACTGTTATTGAACCATGCTATATTGATGCCTCTGTAACGCTTATCAATAGTGTGGTTGGGCCAGGTGTTTCGATTGGCAAGAACGTAACTATTGAAAATGCAGTTATATCGCACTCTATTATTCAAAGCAATACAATGCTTAAAAATAAGTTAATTACTAATTCAATGATTGGAAATAATGTTAGGTTAGTAGGGGAATTAGAAGATCTTAGTATTGGTGATTATACAGTTATAGAATAATGCATAAATCAGTTCGGTTCACATATTTCATAGCCCTTTTGGTGTTGCTTTCCGCTTGTGGTTCAACAAAAAAGACTACACAAGGTAAATCCAAACTTACCGAGGAGCAGTTGATGAAAGTACAAGGTTTGCAGTTAGACGCTGAACGTGCAAAGCTCATTGAGGATAATGGTGAAGCCATTAAAAAATACAACGAGTTGTTGCAAGTTGATCCTCAAAACGATAATGCATACTACCAGTTGGCGATGTTGCATTTCCAATCCAACAAAATGCACGATGCCGAGTTTGAAGCCGAGCAAGCTGCAAAATTAGCACCGAGCAATAAATGGTACACCGATTTATTATCTAAAATTTATACGAAATCCGGAAACACTAAAATGGCCATTAAAACATTGGAGCAGGTGATACAAAAAAATCCTACTGATCCTGATAGTTACTTTGATTTGGCCTATTTATACCTACAGTCTGCTCAACCACTTAGCGCAATTCGTGTGTACGATCAATTTGAGAAAAATTATGGCTTGGAGGAGAGTGTTGTGATGCAAAAAGAGAAACTGTATTTAAAATTAAATCAGTTTGATAAAGCGGTTGGAGAGATTAAAAAACTTATTGATGCCTATCCCGGTGAAGTACAGTATTTGGGTATGTTAGCCGAGTTATATGCACTGAATGGTAAGAAAGAAAAGGCTTCTGAAGTCTATCAACAAATTTTGGCTATTGATCCTGAAAATGCTCAAGCTTTATTGGCCACCGCTGATATTAACGCATCAAAAGGAGATACAGTGGCACGGATTGAAAGTATGCGCAAGGTATTTGCGAATCCAAACATGAATATCGATTCAAAAGTGCGTATGTTGTTGCCTTATATTCAATACTACGAAATCAAGAAGGATAAGATTGTTGAGGCACAAGAGTTGAGCGATATTTTGGTAAAGACGCATCCCGATGAATCAAAAGCACATGCTATTCGTGGGGATGTGTATTACATTGACAAAAAAGACGACACCGCTTTAGTTGCCTATAATAGAGCCATTGTGTTACGAAAAGATATTTTTAATGTATGGTTACAAACCCTTATCCTATATAGCAGTAAACGCGACTGGTCTACTTTGGAAAAAACAAGTAGCAATGCATTGGAGTTATTCCCTAATCAAGCGATAATTTATTTGTACAAAGGAAATGCAGAGTATCAGTTGAAGAATTATGAAAAAGCCATCAAAACATTTTCGAAAGGCGAGAAGATGAGTGGCGATAACGCTCCATTAAAAGCACAAATGTTTGCTAATTTAGGGGATGTGTATTATAATTTAAAGAAAAATGCCGAATCGGATAGCGCTTATGATCGTTCATTAAAACTCAATCCGGAAAGTGCATACACATTAAATAACTATAGTTACTATTTATCGTTGCGCAAAGAAAACTTGGAAAAAGCCAAACAAATGTCGGCTTATGCCAACAAACTAGAGCCCGATAACGATTCGTTTGAAGATACTTATGCTTGGATTTTATTCCAGTTAGGTGACTATAAAGAAGCAAAAATATGGCAGGAAAAAGCCATCGGCACATCTACTACAAATGGTACTTTGTTAGAGCACTATGGTGATATTCTCTTTAAGTTGGGAGATATCGATAAAGCTGTTGAGCAGTGGCAAAAAGCAAAATCTTTTGGAGTTGACTCGAAAACTATTGATGCCAAAATCGCATCTAAAAGTTATGTTGAAGAATAAAATCCTTCATCCATACACTGTCTTTCTTTTCCTTGTTTTAGGAATGCTATTGAGTTCATGTAAGCCTAAAAAGGGCACTGTGAATAAAGGAAGTGCATTGGCTGTCCCTTCTATTCAACGTATTGACCCTGCACTTCGACCCTTTGCGCATCAATACGATTACTTTTCTTTTAAAACTAAACTCGACTACGAAGATGGACGGAATGCATTTTTGTTTACGGCTAATATTCGCATCCGGCAAGACAGTTTAATTTGGGTTTCGATTACGGGTCCGTTGAATATCGAAGTAGCCAGAGCCATTATCTCTATTGACTCGGTGAAAATCATGAATAAAATGAGCGGAGAAAAAGAACGCTATCCGATTCAATATCTCAGCAAATATTTTCCGGGTGAAGTTGACTATTTCCTTATTCAAGATTTTTTATTGGGTAACCCGCTTGCTGCCTCAAAAGCCCCATGTGTGATGGATACTTCGGCTGATGTAACACAGTTTACGCAGCAAGACGCGAAATTGAAAGTAGTCCACCACGGCAATACCAAAAACTATACACTTCAAGATGTATTGTTGAAAGATATACTCGTAAATCAACAGTTGGATGCTACCTTTGAAGATTACCAAAAGGTGGATTCTAATGCTTTCAGTTGTGCCAGAAATATACAAATACAGCGCGGTGCCCAGCTCATCAAAATCAAAGGTGAGGTGTACAAATTCCGTGCACACGAGCCGCTGGAATTCCCTTTTTAATTCGCTTCCTGTTTCGTTGTTGCTATTGCTATTTTTGCTATTGAATGCAGGGAATGCTACGGCACAAATGTCTGTAGAGAATGCCAAGAAAAAAGATCAATTGCAGCAACAAATGAAAAAGTTGCAGCGCGAAATTGCCGAAATGGAAAAGGCGATTCAAACCACTTCCACGCAGAAGAAACTCACTTTGCAACAGGTAGAGGAAGTGAAAAAGAAAATCAAACAAAAGGAAGGGCAAATTGCAAGCTTCAAAAAAGAAGTAGGAGCATTGAGTAAAGACATCAAAAAAACGGAAGTAGAAATTGACGAAAAGGCCGCGCGAGTTGATTTGATGAAGAATAAATATGGCTATGTGTTGGGGCAGATTTATTCTTCGTTGATTCAGAACACCGGAAATGTTTCATTCTTGTGGAATAACAACAAGTCGTTTATTACATCCAATTATTTAAAAACCATTTCCGATTACAGACGCAGTCAGGCGAACCATTTGCGCGATAATATTTTGGTGTTGGAAGACAAAAAATCGGACCTCGAAGCCTCAAAAGAAGAAACCGAAGCACAATTGAAAGCCCAAGCCAATTTGAAAAAAGAACTAGAGGTTACCCAAAAAGAAAAGGATAAAGAGATTGCCCTGCTGTCGGAAAAAGAAAAGCAAATCCGCGCCATGATTGAGAAAAAGAATAAGGCGTCTAAGCAGTTGAATAGCAGCATTCAGCGGATTATTGAAGAAGAAATCCGATTAGCACAGAAGAAAGCACAACAAAAAGCTTTGGATGCGCAGAAGAATCAAAACAAAGGGGCTACCACACCTAAGCCAGTAGTAACGAATAAACCGGAAACCTACTTAACACCACAAGAGGTAGCTTTGTCGAAAGACTTTGCATCTAACCAAGGGCGTTTGCCATGGCCAGTGGTGAAAGGTGCTATTGTAGGCTATTTCGGGAAACACGAACATGCTACCATTAAAGGCGTGTTTATTGAAAACAACGGTATCGATATTAAGACCTTGCCGGGATCCAATGCCAAAGCGGTGTTCGAAGGTACTGTAGTAACGATCTTCAATTTACCAACTACACAGAATTGTATAATCGTAAAACATGGCGAATACTTTAGTGTGTATTCCAATATTGTTATTCCTATTGTGAAAGTAGGTGATAAAGTAACTACCAAGCAATCGCTTGGAAGTATCTATACCGATCCGAGCGATAAAGCCACTAAACTACACTTAGAAATCTGGCATGGCAAGGACAAAGTAAATCCTGCGAGTTGGTTGGCGGGGACGAATTGATTTGCCATTTGTAATGCTGACGACTATGCTCTTCCAGTTACATCGTTTACTGCTAAAAATTTGCTTCAGCGATTAAATACTGATGAGGAGCAACATGCCCGTGAGCGATGGAAGCGGAAATCCTTTGCCGATTCCGAGAGGCAAAGATTGCAGCGGACAGCGCGGTTCCGAGCCCAGGAGGAACACGCCCAAATATTTTTTACGGGCGATGCTGTATTTATTTCCCTTTTCATTGTATGTTCGCAAAAACTAATAAAATGAACTTTCCAGCAGATTTACGTTACAGCAAAGAACACGAATGGGTGCGCGTTGAGGGCAACATCGGTATTATTGGCATCACTGATTTCGCGCAAAAAGAATTGGGCGATATTGTGTATGTAGATATCAATACCATTGGCGATACATTGGCGAAAGACAGTGTTTTCGGTACAGTGGAGGCGGTGAAAACCGTTTCGGATTTGTTTATGCCGGTCTCTGGAAAAGTGTTGGAATTCAACAGTGGATTGGAAGCTGCTCCTGAGGCGGTGAATACCGATGCATACGGTGCAGGTTGGATGGTAAAAGTGGAATTGAGCAACCCGGCTGAATTGGATGCTTTGATGGATGCTGCGGCTTATCAAGCTTCTATTGGCGCATAATTCTTTATGAATAGAAATTTCCAAATGAAGGAGTTGCATTGGCGACTCCTTTGTTGTTTATGGGTAGTAACGATATTGGTTTTGTCGTTGATGCCGGCCCGAAACGTGCCGGTGGTGGGCGTTTGGAATGTCGATAAATTGGTACATACAGGGATGTATTTTGCATTGGCGTTGTTGATGCTGAAGAGCCATTGGTTTCCGATGTCTTCGCTGAAGTATTTGTTAGTAGTGGCTTTGGTATGTATTGGTTTTGGTGCTTCGATAGAATGGTTGCAAGAGCATTGCACTACCGATAGGCATTTCGATGCCCTCGACATTGTGGCGAATACATTGGGCGTTGTTCTGTTTTTATTCGCCAAAAGATTTGTGAAATTGGTCTGAAATAAACGAGAAAGGATTAGATTTGAATACATGAGAAAAGTGTTTCAATTTGGTTTGCTGTTGATGGTTCTTTTGGGAAGCAGTTCGCTGTATGCCCAGAAGGGGCGCGATGAAACGTTGGCCAAAAGTTATTTTGAAAATGCGGAATACGACAAGGCGGCTTATCTCTATGCCCAGTTGTGGGAGAACAACAATCAGGCTCAACAGTTTTATGCACCATTACTGAAATGTTACTTGCAACAAAAGAAATTAGATGAGGCCGAAAAATTAGTGCGTAAGCAAAGCAAAAAGTTTAACGAAAATTTTTTGTATCAAATCGATTTGGGTTATGTGCTCCGACAGAAAGGCGATGAAGGCGGTGCGCAAAAGCAGTATGAGAAAGTGATAAAAGAACTTCGTCCGAATGAAAATGAACTGCGCCAAACGGCAGGCTATTTCGGAGAAGTAGGGGAATTGGATTTCGAGATTGCCACCTTCAATAAGGCGCAAAAGATGTTTGGAGGGAAAATAGATTTCTCCACCGATTTAGCTTCTGCCTATCTGCAAAAAAGCGATTACAAAACAGCCGCAGCTTATTATTTGGAATATATTGATCGTCATCCTTACGATGCACAGCCGGTGAAGAACACTATACAAACGGTACGTGGAGGCGATAAGTTGATGAGCGAAATGGAAGCGCAGCTTTACACTAAAATTCAAAAACAGCCCGATAAGGAAGATTACATTGAACTGCTGACATGGATTTACATTCAGAATAAAGATTTTGAAGGTGCACTATTGCAAATGAAGGCAATTGATAAGCGCAAGAGTGGCGATGGGTATCGGGTGTTAGAAATTGCTCACATTGCTCAAACGGAAGGCTTTTACGATGATGCGATTTCAGGATATGTATATGTGGTAGCGAAAGAGCCACGCACTTCACTTTATTTTCAGGCACGTACCGATTTGTTGAATTGCCGAAAAGAAAAAATCGCCAAAAAAATTAATTACACCGATGCCGACATACAGGCTTTGAAAGCCGATTACGAATCGTTTATTGCTGAGAATGGCAAGAATGCCAGAACGGCTCAGTCAATAAAGGAATTGGCCGATTTGTTTGGGTTTTATATTCATGATATCAATGCTGCAGTTGTCACCAACGAAGAGTTGATTGATTTGCCCGGAATTCCGCAGAGTTTGAAAAATCAAGCGAAATTATCGTTGGGCGATTTTTATTTAATAAGTGGCGATGTGTGGGAGTCATCATTGGTCTATTCGCAGGTAGATAAGGAAGAAAAAGATTCTCCGTTAGGGGAGGAGGCGCGATTTAAGAATGCCAAGTTATCATACTACAAGGGCGAATTCGAGTGGGCACAAGAACAGTTGAATATTTTGAAAGCATCTACCTCGCAATTGATTTCGAATGATGCAATCAACTTGTCGGTTTTCATTATTGATAATTTAGGCATGGATACTATTTCGGTTCCTATGGAAATGTTTTCTAGAGCAGATTTACTCATGTTTCAGAACAAAGATGGAGAGGCGGACAAAGTATTGGACTCTATTGTGTTTACTTATCCGGGGCACGAATTATTTGATGATATTGAATATGCCAAAGCACAGATTTATTGCCGAAAACGTCAGTTTGAAAAAGCAATACCGCTGTTAGAAAACATCGTGAAAAACTACGGCAAAGATTTGAAAGGCGATGATGCTTTGTTTCTATTGGCGGATATCACTGATCGCGAATTAAACAATAAAGAAAAGGCAAAGGAATTATTCAAACAATTGATAGTGGATTATCAAAGCTCATTGTTAGTAGTAGAAGCACGAAAACGATACAGGGTATTGCGTGGCGACAAATTGGAATAAAAGACATTTATAATCTCAAATCGAAAAATGATAGTATATAACGTTACCGTAAAAATAGACTTAGACGTACACGATATTTGGGTGCGTTGGATGAAAGAAGACCACATTCCGCGGGTGATGGAAACAGGCTGTTTTGTAAATTTCAAGATGTATCGCATTTTGGAAGAAGATCAAAGTGATGGAATAGCTTATGCGATTCAATATTTTGCGAAAACCATCAACGATTACTTTGATTATAAGGAGAAGTATGCCACAGCCCTTCAAAAGGAAGCAAAAGCGATGTTCCCTGATAAGTTTGTAGCACATCGTACCTTATTAAGAGAGGTGTAGTTTTTTCTTATACTTACCGCAAATAGTAAAACCTAAATACCCATTTAAATTATGAAAAACTTTAGTCTCTTTTTTGTTTCCTTCTTTTTTGTTTTGAAACTATCGGCTCAGATTTCCGGAGTCAGAATGGAGGAAAGCACGGAATTTAATTTACCACTTTCTTTTAGTGTTTTCGCTAAACCCCAATTTTCAAATACTGATTTTGGGTACATTGTAGATCATTATATCTCGGGTACAAAAAAAATGCCTTTAGGTAGCATTGATCTGGAAAATGGTAGCGCGAAATATGAAATAAAAAGCAGTGGTTTTGATGATGTAAATAAAGCTAAGGTTTTTCAGTTTAATGGCTCTTCCTATTTGGTAACTTATGAGCGCGATAAGAAAGCAAAACAGGAATCGGTATATTTTCAAAAAATAGATTTCCATACAAATAACTTTATAGGTGAAAGAAAGTTGTTGATTACTTCTGATGCAGGAATGTATGGCTTTTTTTCTGCCACAAAGGTAAAAGCGGGGTACGAGACCACTTCAATTCCGTCACCTGGCTACATTGATTTATCCACCGACAAGACTAAGTTCGTATACTACTACAAACTCGATGGAACCAAGGATGATAAGGAACTTGCAAAAATGTGTTTCACCGTATTTGATCAAAATTTAAATAAACTTTGGACAAAAACTTTGGAAGTTCCCTTTCTGGTAAGCGATAAACTGAGGTATACGGTAGATTCTAAAGGCGACATGTATGTGTGTGTGAAAGAATATAAAGACAAGCGGTCAAATGGTTCAGAAGAAGAACTAAATGTAAGGTATTCATTGCTTAAACTAACTAAAGAGTCCGACAAGTTCCAAAAGATGCCTTTGCCCAATTTTGGAAAATTACTTACACGCGTTAATTTTTATGAATCTCCTAACGGAGAATTATATCTAGGAGGTTTTTATATTCAAAGTATAAAGGATTGGGTACCGGGAGGCCTGCTCATATATCAAATTCAAAATTCAAACATTGTTGTAAGAGTTAGAGCAAAGCTAACGGTTCCACCGGCATTGATTAAAGAAAAGATGGACGAGTTAAAGGTTGCTGCAGCTGCCATTTACGCTGTTAATCTATATGAGTTTCATATTAAGGACATAAGAATAACACCGGAAAATAAATTTCTTGTTACAGGATATGGAAGTATTTGGGGAACTGCAACTAACTGGTGTGATTTTCAATTAGGAACCACTCCTTTTATTTATTCACCGTCCTTGAATACAACACCATATTATGGTCCAAATGCTGTAAATTCTGGTTCTGTAGGTCAAAGTTCAATCGTTCTCTCGGGTGCTACAAAACCTACATCTTCTGTGCCTCCTGCTGACATGTCTGCTCAGATTGCTTCAAAAGGATGGAGCCGATATGTATCTGCCGCGGCATCAAATAGTGATGTTTATACTGGATTCAACGAACAAGATCCTATCGTTTTGTTGGCCGACTCTAACAGCGTTGTTTGGAGTCATCATTTGAGCAATACCTATTTTGTTAGTGATGCGTTAGTTGAAGGGAGTAGTGGATTTTTAATTGACAAAAATAACAGTGTGTATTGTTTTACTCGCGCCTATCCCGAAGGGGAAAAAGCGGGTGTAACCGGTTGGAAAAAAAGACCTGTTGAAGATATAAAGCTAGTAAAAATGAAAATTGACGGGAAATTGGAAACGCAGGTCGTTACAAATAAGGAGTTTTATTTATCCTGTGGGTTTTCAAATGTAAATGGCATTGTTAACCAAGATGCGAATAAGTTGTTTTTTGTTTTGGGCGGTACTACTAAATCAAGTGCCTTAGTAAAAGTTATTACACTGAACGTTGATTAATTATCTCAAAGGGGTACTGACGCGTAATTAAATGTAAGGTCTGCAAGCCACTAAATAGAATCGCAAAACCCGACAACATTCTGTTGTCGGGTTTTGCAGTTTTCAAGGTAACAGACATTAAGGTTGGAAATTGTAAACGCCTGCTCCTGTATTAATGGTTCTTATTTGCAACGCATATTTGCCTACGATTGCGTTAGCTACCGGCCCTACTGCTCCGTTATAAGGGATAAAGCCTGTAGCGCCAGGCAAAAGGTTAAATTGCACTTGTGCATTGTTTTGCAAGTTAATAAGCCTTACACTCATAGGTGAATTGGTGCCATTCTTGAACATGGCTGAAACCGGTACATTTGGAACAAATTGTTTTTTGAATACATACCAATCGTTATCCATAGCGGCTGGTACGGCATTGGCTTTTCCGCAGAAGACAATGTTCATTGCAACCGGCTGTGTAATATCTACTGCACCTTGTTGGAGGTTGTTTTGGGGTTCGACATCGAAATTACATACATTAGTTGTAATGGCATTTCTATGACTCTTTTGCTCAAGTTGTGCGACTAACGAAGCATTGTCGATAGGTTCCGTTACTTCACTTTTCTGACAACTGGTCATAATCATTCCGATGCCGATGGTTGCGATGGCGAATACGCCTTTGATGGATGTTTTCATAATTCTGTGATTTTTATTTTGTGCCTACTCTGTTCGCTTTTCGGCTTCCGCGTTTTGCTGAAACAAAAATAGATAGCTTATTATCCTTAAAAAGTACATTATTGTAAAATTGTACGATGTTAAATAGCTATATAAAGGTCATTTTACTATATAAAATTACACGAAACCATTATTGATATGTATTCTTAGTATATGACAAAAAAACAATATTGTACAATTAATATATGCAAAATGTATAGCAAAATCAGTTTAAAATTCCCTCACTTTTTCACTTTTTATGCAGAGTTTCTTACAAAAGAGCCATCTCTTTTGTATTATACGAAGTGCTGTGAATTTGAGAATACTTGCCATGCTTCGACTATTTTTTTAAAAAATATTTGGAGAAATGTGGATAAGTTATACCTTTGCGTTCCTTTTAAAAATAGACGGTCGGAAATCGTCTTAAAACATATTGTAAATGAGCACAGTAAAATATACTCCGCGTCTTGCTACGCGTTACAAAGAGCAGATTGTACCTGCGTTGATGAAAAAATTCAACTACACTTCGGTGATGCAAGTACCACGTCTTCAAAAAATTTGTTTAAACCACGGTGTTAACGGAGCTACTTCAGATAAGAAGTTAGTAGATATCGCAGTTCAGGAGATGACAACTATTGCCGGTCAGAAAGCAGTAGCATCAAAATCAAGAAAAGCGATTTCGAACTTTAAGCTACGTGAGAATATGCCAATTGCTTCTCGTGTAACATTACGTCAAGAAAGAATGTTCGAATTCTTAGATCGTTTCATTTCAGTTTCATTACCTCGAGTTCGTGACTTTAAAGGAATCAACGCAAAAGGTTTTGACGGAAGAGGAAACTACAATATGGGTATTAAAGAGCAAATCATCTTCCCGGAGATTGATATCGATAAGGTAACTAAAATGGCCGGTATGGACATCACTTTCGTAACTACTGCGAAAACAGATGCTGAGGCTTATGCATTGTTGGAAGAACTAGGAATGCCTTTTAAAAAATAATTTACACAATCTGTACAAAATAAAGCAATGGCAAAAAAATCAATAGAAGCAAGACAACGCAAACGCGAACGTTTAGTTGCTCAGTATGCAGACAAAAGAAAGGCATTGAAAGATGCTGGGGAGTTGACTTTGTTAGATAAATTACCAAAGAACTCTTCAAAAGTTAGACTTCGTAACAGATGTGCATTAACAGGTCGTCCAAGAGGTTATATCAGAATGTTTGGTATTTCTCGTATCACTTTCCGTGACTTGGCCAGCCAAGGTAAAATTCCTGGAGTTACTAAAGCTTCTTGGTAATCAAATCAGATCATTAACAAAGAAAATTAACCATTATGGTATTAGATCCAATAGCAGATTATTTAACCCGAATCAGAAATGCTCAAGCAGCAAATCACCGTTTTGTGGAAATTCCTGCATCGAATTTGAAAAAGAAAATCACTGAAATCCTTTACGAAAAAGGATACATCTTGAAATACAAGTTTGAAGATGAAGGTTTCGGTGGACAAGGAGTTATCAAAATTGCATTGAAATACGATGCAGCTTCAAAAACTCCGGTTATCAAATCATTGAAAAGAGTATCAACTCCAGGTCTTCGTCAGTATTCAGGATCACAAGTGATTCCACGTGTATTGAGCGGATTAGGTATCGCTATTCTTTCTACTCCAAAAGGAGTTATGACAGATAAAGAAGCTCGCGTACAAAACGTGGGTGGAGAAATCTTGTGTGAAGTATTCTAATAAATTGAATTTTTAAAGATAAAGAGTTATGTCACGTATCGGAAAAGCGCCTATCACATTGCCAGCCAAAGTAACTTTGGAGGTATTGAAAGGCAATGTCGTAAAAGTAAAAGGTCCTAAAGGTGAATTGCATCAAGCAATTGATCCGGATATCACGGTGAAAGTAGAAGGCAACACTGTAACGTTAGACCGTGCTACAGAGCAAAAACGTCACAAAGCACTTCACGGAACTTACCGTTCACTCATCAACAATATGGTGATTGGTGCCGGAGAAGGATTCACACGTGTGATGGAGTTGGTAGGGGTTGGTTATCGTGCAACAGTTACCGGTCAGGTATTGGAGTTAGCGTTAGGTTACTCTCACCCAATCGTTGTGCTTTTGCCAAAAGAAATCAGTGCTAGTGCAGAACAATTGAAAGGACAAAATCCAAAAGTAACATTGTCTTGTGCAGACAAAGATTTGTTAGGATTAGTTTGTGCTAAAATCAGAGTTCAACGTAAGCCAGAACCATACAAAGGAAAAGGTATTAAGTTCGAAGGTGAAGTGCTAAGAAGAAAAGCAGGTAAGTCAGCATCTAAAAAATAAGTAGGTAGCAAATAAAAAAAAGGAATTATGGGAACAAGTAAAGTATCCAGAAGACATAAAATCAGCAAACGTATCCGTGGAAAAATTTCCGGTACACCGCAAAGACCTCGATTGGCAGTATTCAGAAGCAACGCTGAAATCTATGCACAATTGATTGATGATACAACAGGTGTTACTATGTTGTCTTCTTCTACTAAATCGAAAAGTTTTACAAGAACAGGAAATAAAGTAGAGCAAGCAAAAACGGTAGGAACTGAAATCGCGAAATTAGCTTTGGCTAAAGAAATCACTGAGGTAGTGTTTGATCGTGGTGGATTTTTGTATCATGGTCGTGTGAAAGCATTGGCTGATGGCGCTCGTGAAGGAGGCTTGAAATTCTAATTTTGAAATAATATCAATCAGATAAAATGTCTAAAGGAAACATCCAAAAGTTCAAAGCAAGCGAACTTGAATTGAAAGAGAAAGTGGTAAACATCCGAAGAGTAACTAAGGTTACGAAAGGAGGAAGAACGTTCAGTTTTTCTGCCACAGTAGTGATTGGAAATGGCGAAGGAATCGTAGGTGAAGGTTTAGGAAAAGCAAAAGAAGTTCAAGAAGCGATTCAAAAAGCTATTGACGATGCAAAGAAAAACTTAGTTAACGTGCCTTTGTTCAAAGGAACAATCCCTCACGTTCAGCATGGTAAATTCGGAGCAGCAAAAGTTATGTTGAAGCCTGCTTCACACGGAACTGGAGTTATTGCCGGAGGTAGTATGCGTGCAGTTTTGGAAAGTGCCGGAGTAAAAGACGTTTTGGCAAAATCTTTGGGATCTGCAAACCCAAGTAACGTAATCAAAGCAACATTAGATGCATTGAGCCAGTTGCGTGATCCACACACAGTGGCACAAAACAGAAAAGTAGCAATGGAAGTAGTTTTTAAAGGATAAAAAATAAAATCATGTCAAAAGTAAAAGTCACAAAAGTGAAAAGCACAATCGACAGAAATGAGCGTACTAAACGCACTATGTTGGCATTAGGCTTAAACAAAATTGGCGATAGTAACGAGTTGGAAAACACTTCGGCTGTAGCTGGTATGGTGGCAAAAGTTGCCCATTTATTGAAAATTGAAAATATCTAATGGACGAAGTTTTAGGTTAGCAATAGCCTCGAACGGGAAACCGATAAACATTAATAATCATGGAATTAAATAATCTTAAACCGGCATCAGGTTCTACTAAAGTAAAGAAAAGACTAGGTAGAGGAGAAGGTAGCAAAACAGGCGGAACAGCCGGTCGTGGTCACAAAGGTGCTCAGTCAAGATCTGGATACAAAGCGAAAAAAGGTTTTGAAGGAGGTCAGATGCCATTGCAAAGACGTCTACCAAAAGTAGGTTTCAAAAACTTCAGCCGTGTTGAATTCGAGAAATTGAACTTGAGTAAGCTTGAAGCTGTGTTGGCAAAATACGCTTTGACTGAAATTACTGTAGAGAACTTGAGAGCAAATCGCTTATTGAGTAAAACAGAAAAAGTAAAAGTATTAGGAACTGGCGAATTAACTTCTAAAGTAAATGTTTCAGTTCATGCTATCAGCGAAACTGCTAAACAGAAGATTGAAGCTTTGGGAGGAACAGTTACTATTGTAAAATAGTCAAATTGAACGTTATTGGTTTATAAAAAGCTATACAAAGGATTTCTGAATAGAAATCCTTTCTTTGCTAAATATAAACTGATTGTTTTGAGTGAGAGATATAACGAATTTTAGACGGAAAAATAGTATATATACAAATGAAAAAATTTATTGAAACATTAAAAAATATTTGGAGCATTCAAGAGTTGCGCGAGCGAATTCTCTTGACGCTTGGACTTATATTAATTTATCGTCTTGGTACTTATATCGCCCTACCCGGTCTTGATCCAAATGGTATTGCGGAAGTGAATAAACAAGGCGGTTCTGGTATCTTAGGATTAGTGAATATTTTTGCAGGGGGAGCCTTCTCAAGAGCTTCTATTTTTGCTTTAGGTATAATGCCTTATATCTCAGCTTCCATTGCTATTCAATTGTTGACCATGGTTGTCCCTCAGTTCCAAAAAATGCAAAAAGAAGGAGAGAGTGGAAGACGCCAATTGAATCAATGGACACGAATTCTAACAGTTGCGGTTACATTAGTCCAGGCTTCTGCTTATGTTGCTTATCTTACAGCTGTTGACGGTGCTGCGATCGTAATTTCTAAATCGTTATTCACTATTTCTACAATGGTTGTGCTTACAACCGGAACATTGTTTGTAATGTGGATGGGTGAAAAAATTACCGACAAAGGATTAGGAAATGGTATCTCAATCATCATCATGGTAGGTATCTTAGCGCGTTTCCCTGGTTCAATTATCCAAGAGGTTTCTTCTCGTTTAACATCTGGAGGTTTATTAGCTTTCGCGTTAGAAGCCGCATTCTTGATTTTAATTGTAATGGCTGTAATACTTTTGGTTCAAGGTACACGTAGAATCCCTGTTCAATATGCAAAACGTCAAGTAGTACAATCGTCTTCATCATTTTTTGGAGGTAGAGCAACACAACAATCGTTTGCCGGAGAAGGTTCTCGTCAGTATCTTCCAATTAAGTTAAATGCAGCAGGAGTAATGCCGATTATCTTTGCTCAAGCTATCATGTTCTTGCCAGCCACTATTGCACAGTTTGTACCTGGTGTAAATCAAAACAACGATTTCATTATGGCATTATCTGATATTAAAGGCTTTTGGTATAATGCATTAAACCTAATTTTAATTGTTGCTTTTACATTCTTCTACACTGCTTTGATTGTTAATCCAACGCAAATGAGTGATGAAATGAAACGCAGTAATGGGTTTATTCCAGGGGTTACACCGGGTCAAAAAACTGCAGAATTCATTGATGCTGTTGTTTCCCGTATTACCTTCCCGGGTGCAGTGTTTTTAGGTATCATTGCTATTATGCCTTCTTTGGTTATGTTGTTTGGCGTTGACCAATCATTTGCTTTATTTTTCGGAGGTTCGTCTCTTATTATCATGGTGGGTGTAATTTTAGATACACTTCAATCTATTGATACATATCTTTTAAATAAACATTATGATGGACTTTCTTCTGCAGGTAGAATTCGTGGTCGTCAGTCTTTTGCAGACCAAAGCATCTAATATATTTGAACTAAATAATAGAATAAGGTTTCCCTTGGGAGACCTTTTTTTTTAATTCGGGATTATGGGAAAAATTATCATCAAAACGGAAGAAGAAGTAGCCATTATAAAAGCTAATGGAGAGATATTGGCCGGTGCACTTGCGGAAGCCGCTAAGGTATTGAAACCCGGAGTAAATGGATTGTTGTTAGATAAAATTGTTGAGCAATATATTTTGGATCATGGCGCAAAACCTTCTTTCAAAGGACTTTATGGTTTCCCTGCAAGTGTTTGTATAAGCATTAACGAAGATGTTGTACATGGAATTCCGAATGCAAGAGAAATTAAGGAAGGCGATATTGTTTCCTTAGACGCTGGTGTATTTAAAAATGGTTTTCATGCGGATAGCGCATACACTATAGCCATGAAAGGAGTAGCAGCTAGTACTTTGAAACTTATGCAAGTAACGAAAGAGTCACTTTATCTTGGTATTGCAGCAGCCAAAGCCGGTGGCAAAACCGGAGATATTGGCTTTGCAATTCAAGAGTATTGTGAGATTAAAAATAAATATAAATGTGTGCGCGAGCTAGTGGGGCATGGATTAGGGCGTTCATTACATGAGGACCCACAAGTGCCTAATTATGGGAAAAAGGATAAAGGTGACGTGCTTCCGATAAATTGTGTTATTGCAATCGAACCTATGATTAACCTTGGAAGAAAGGATGTTTACACCAAATCCGATAAATGGACAATTGCTACTCAAGATCATAAGCCTTCTGCTCATTACGAGCATACCATTTGTATAAAACACACCAAATCAGTTCAGCTTACTTCTTTTGAACCCATTGAATCGGCTATCCGCGCTAACGCGGAATTACAATCGCTGTAGTGTAATCAGGACGATTTTTGTATCCCTTTTTTAGGGGTAATCTATAGATTTTTTTGACCTCTCCGATAAATTCAACGATTACTCCAAGAAGCGTTTTAGTCTATATAATCTAAATTTTCTACTTCCATATCTTTGGCATATTAATTGTCTTGTTAACAAAAGCAGTGTGCTTATAAAACGTTCCATATAGAGCTGTTTTAGAATCTTATTGCTGAATATTACGTATTGATAATTAAAAACATCTTTTATGTCGTACAAAGAATATGAACGAATGATGGTAATCGAAAATGTTTGAGTTCCGGTTGTAAAAGCGGCACTTTTTATTGGAGGGCTAATTGTATTTATTGTAATTTTTGTTTAGTTAAAGCTTAACAACTAGGCAACCATTTACTTACTAAGTTTGCCGTTCTGCTGACAGGTTTTTCTGTTTAGGGAGTATGATTTGTATTCTTTTTTGGTATTTATTTCAATACTTTCGAATTCAAATTCCAAAAAATAATGCGAATAATATTAGCCGGTGATCATGCGGGAGTTAGCTACAAAAAAACAATCTTAGAACATCTTAAAGCTAAGGGATATTTAGTAGAAGACCAAGGCGCCTTTAGCGAAGAGTCTTGTGATTACCCTGATTTTATTCATCCGGCTGCAGAAAAACTAGAGCAAGGTTTTTTTGATTTTGGTGTTTTCTTTTGTGGAAGTGCTAACGGTGTAGCCATCACAGCAAATAAGCACAGCGGTATAC
Source organism: uncultured Chitinophagaceae bacterium (assembly GCA_964398475.1). GTDB lineage: Bacteria > Bacteroidota > Bacteroidia > Chitinophagales > LD1 > CALAYL01. The sequence continues at coordinate 124,783 of CAYNMP010000009.1, forward strand.
GTGCTGCTATTTGTTGGAACAACGAGCTTGCAGAGCTCGCTCGTTTACACAATAATGCGAATGTAATTTGTATTCCATGCAGATTTGTTTCGACTGAAAGTACAATCGAAATGGTTGATTTATTTATGCAAACAAAATTTGAAGGGGGCCGACATGAGAGACGTGTAAACAAAATAGCTTGTTAGTTTTTTGTTTTAAAAATATCCGCACTTTTCTACTTCACTAAATTCGAAATACTCAAACCTGTTATGCAGTTTCAGCGAAAGAACTTAACGAACGAGCAACTCGTTCAACTCTATAAGCAAATTTTATTTCCTCGTGTTATTGAAGAGCGAATGTTGATTTATCTTCGACAGGGGAGAGTAAGTAAATGGTTTTCCGGTATAGGTCAAGAAGCAATATCAGTTGGCGTTACAGCGGCATTACATCAAGATGAATATGTATGCCCATTACACCGAAACTTAGGCGTTTTTACAACACGAAATTGCGACTTAGTACAGCTATTTGCACAATTTCAAGGGAAGAAAGAAGGTTTCTCCAAAGGACGGGAACGTTCCTTTCATTTTGGCACAAACAAACATCACATTGTTGGGATGATATCGCATTTAGGGCCACAACTTTGTGTTGGCGATGGAATTGCACTAGCCTCCAAATTGAAAAAGGAAAATAAGATAACAGTTGCCTTCACAGGTGATGGAGGAACTAGTGAAGGCGATTTCCATGAGGCATGTAATATTGCTGCTGTTTGGGATCTACCAATTATCGTTCTAATTGAAAACAATGGATATGGATTATCTACACCTACGAACGAGCAATTCAGATGCGAACAATTAGCCGATAGAGCTAAGGGTTATGGTATGAAAGGGATAACTATTGATGGCAACAATATTCTTGAAGTTTACCACACAGTAAGTGCATTGGCTGAAGAAATGCGAAGTAATCCGCATCCGGTTTTATTAGAGTGTATGACATTTAGAATGCGCGGACATGAAGAAGCTTCCGGAGTTAAATATGTGCCCAAAGAATTGTTTGATATTTGGGAAAAAAAAGACCCTTTATCTAATTATGAAAATTGGCTTATAGAAGAAGGTGTAATATCTCCCGATTATCCGCATATGCTTCGTGAATCTATGGTTACGGAAATTTGCAACGCATTTGATGAAGCCGATGCATTGCCGGATATAGTACCAGATACTGCAACTGAGATAAGTGATTTGTATGCTCCTTATTCCGCTGATAGCAGCATCGAATTAAATTCATCAAACATTGTTCCTACAAAGAAAATGCGATTTGTAGATGCTGTTTCTGAAGGACTAAAACAGTCTATGGAGCAGCATAGTAATTTAGTCGTCATGGGGCAAGATGTTGCTGAGTATGGTGGCGTTTTCAAAATTACAGATGGGTTTGTAAATCAATTTGGTAAAGAGAGGGTGCGAAATACGCCTATCTGCGAGAGCGGAGTGCTAAGTGCGGCTTTAGGAATGAGTGTGAAGAACATGAAAACGGTTGTAGAGATGCAGTTTGCCGATTTTGTGAGCACCGGTTTCAATCCAATTGTAAATAACCTGGCTAAATCACATTATAGGTGGGGGCAAAATGCCGATGTAGTGGTTCGAATGCCTACAGGAGCCGGAGTGGGTGCCGGTCCGTTTCATTCACAATCGAATGAAGCATGGTTTTTTCATACTCCCGGTTTGAAAGTAGTATATCCTTCTTCTCCTTTTGATGCAAAGGGGCTCCTTATTGCTGCGATTAACGACCCAAATCCGGTGATGTTCTTCGAGCATAAGATGCTATACCGCAGCATTGAAGGTGAAGTGCCAGAGCAATATTATGAAGTGCCAATCGGGAAAGCAAAATGCGTAAACGAAGGGGAAGATGTCTCTATTATAGCATATGGCGCAGCAGTACATTGGGCTCTTAAAGTAGCTCAAGAATTTAAGGATATCAGTATCGATATACTTGATTTACGAACTCTTTTACCGCTTGACTACGATGCAATAGAACAAACCGTTAAGAAAACAGGGAAAGTTATTGTTGTACATGAAGATACATTAATAGGTGGTATTGGTGCTGAAATTGCTGCTCATATTAATGAACATTTCTTTTCTTTATTAGATGCTCCTGTAATTCGTAGCGCATCTTTAGATACTCCTGTTCCTTTTGCTGTAGTGTTAGAAGATAATTTCTTGGCAAAAGGCAGATTAAAATCAGCCATTGAAAGACTAATCAATTATTAAGCTTTTCGTAAGCCCTATAGAAATGGTAAGTTTTAGGACATGAACTTTTTCAGTCTGTTTTAATAGACAGCTTATAATCCACTTATAATCACATTTATATACATATGTTCGGTCAAGTTGGTAATGGTCTTAGTTCAATTTGAGGCATAACACGAAATAGCTTATACGAAAGTTAAGGCATTAAGTTATTCACTTTGTATAAACAATTTGGAATTGTGAAAAAATGCAATAATTTTGCCCGAATGAAGTGGAGTGTCGTGTCTGGAAGTGAAAACAGACTTGATATTTTTTTTGTAGCTATTGAAACCGTTGGGTTTTGCTAGTTTTTGAACATAAAATTAATAGGTCAATGAAGCATTTTAACGTAGCAAACACGTCTGAAATTAATTCTAATAAAACAGAGTCAATCTGTGCAACCCATTTGGCACATTCTTTGCCGATAGGGATATCCAAAAAATCTAATTCTTTTAAATATTCCGGTATGAAGAAATTTCTTTACTCACTTGCATTGCTTACAATGTTCGTTGTTAATGCGAATGCACAATCTAGTCCTTCTGTAACATTTGAGGATATTACCGATGTGGGTCTTGGTTTTAAAGCCAATGTTTGCGGTGCACCAGATACTGTAACACTAAAAATTACCAACTTATCTGGAGGAAACACTGTAACCGGAATTACAGTAGATGCAACCCTTGCTTCAGGGTTGCGTTATGTATTGGGTTCAGTGTATAGTACGAGTACACCAACAGGCACAACAAACACAGGTCAGGCGTCTGAAAGTGTTTCAGATTTGTTCGCACCCAAATTCGCAGTAACGAATATCGCTCCAGGTCAATCTGTTTATATCCGTTTCAAAATTCAGGCAGATTGTGCAGCCATTGTTACCATCCAAAATCCAATTGTAAATACATTCCAAATCCATTTTGGAATTAATGGATCAGGAAGTTTTACAAATAATGATATTGCAGCTCAGCCATATAATAACGGTATTGAGATCACTAAAATACCTTTGCCAAACTTTTCATTAGGATACGGACAAAATCTAAATCTTAGTTCGGGTCAAACTGGATGTCGTCAATATCGAATTCGAAATACGAGTATCACAAATGGTTCGATTAATGATTTTCAATTGTATGACCAACATACCCCAGGTTTAGTTCTTATCAGTTTGGGTATTTCTAAAACTGCAGGAGGACCATTAACTAATGTCCCTTTGACAAATGTAGGAGACACAGCCTTTGCAAACATCAATTCTGCGATTTTACAAGCAGCAGGATACGGAGATTCTTTAGGTCAACAAAATGACATGTATGTTACTGAATGTGTGAGAGTGAATGGTTGTGTAGGTGGAACATACAATTCGGTAGTTGGTTTAAGATGGGGTACATGTTCAGGTTCTTATTGCGAGGATGTGTCAAATACTGCCGGTGTTCAAATTTCAGTTGGTGTTCCAAGTATTGCATCAGGTATTGATGTTTCATCACAAGTTAACAATTGTTTCGGCTCACAAAACCAAACAAATGTTTTCTACCTTACCAATACAGGAACTGCTCCTGCTTCAAATGTTGTATTTAATCCAACCATTACAGGAGGAAGTCTTACAACAATTGTAAATTCAGGCGTTCAAATAGATACAGGAACAGGATATTTCAATTATACACCTACCTTTTTTGCTTCACCTGATACAGCTTTAGCAAATTGTGTTGGAGGAACCGCATTTTCAAGTTTAAGAGGTACTTTACCAAATATCCTAAATCCTGGTCAAACAGTAAGAGTTAGATTTATAACAAAAAACTGCTGTCCGTATGTTTGCGGTAGAGCTGTGTTTAATGGATGGAATATCAATGGTACTTATACCAGCACTTGTAATCCATCACCAATTGCTTATTCTGCAGTAGGTGCATCTCCTATTTCAGTTGACTTGGCTGCTGTATTTACCGGAGGCTTAAGCTATGCTCCAAATACAGTATATAATATTCCTTACACTGTAAATAATGTAGAATTCATTGGATGGGATACAGTAAATGGTCAATGGGTAATTAGCGTAACTGTTCCGGATCCGGCATTCTTTACTTTCTCTAATAACGTAGCCGATTTCACATGGAAAAAAGGTTCTAGATCTTGGGTGCCTGTTTCTGCAACTATGGTTGGTAATGTTATTACTGCAAGATTTAACCAGTCTCCTCCAGTAGGTTGGTCATTCAGAAACTCAAAAATAAATGTGAAGGTAACTACTGCAAGTTGTATAACAGTTCCAACTTGTACTTCAGTTATAGAAGATTATTTCTACTTTAATGCTGCTTATGTACCGGATCGTACATGTGCCTCCCCTTGTGAAATCCCGGTAGAATGTTTCAGAAATAGAATCCGATACCAAAAATTTTGTGGAACCGGACTTTGTGCTTGTGCAATGTTGGATTTCAGCTTCAATCGTGTTTCTTTAGGTTCACCGGATAATAATGATGATGGTCTTCCAAACGGAGCATCACTTATAACAGATTCTATTTTGTTAGATAGAGGTATGTATTTAGATACCTTCCAAGCAAATTTCTTAACGTCACCAATTACAAACTCTTCTCAATCAATGTTTGTAACATTAGATATTGATAATGCGAATTTGCTTGGTTACTTGGGTGGTACAATTTCAATTCGCGACAGTTCAGCGCATGTTACCTATAATTGTACAATGCCTGCACCAACAATAGTAGGGCAACAATATTTCTGGAAAGTTTCTGCAAGTACAGTTAGTGCATGTACTCCAGCTTTAGGAGGTGGTTACACTTTCGACAGTCTTGATGTGATTACAATGAACGCTAAATGGCGAGTAACTTCAAATGTAGGTCCATTTGTGGAGCGATTTGGAGATGTCACCCCAGGGGTTGCATTTTCTGATAGTTCAAATATTCCAAACAATGCTTATTCAACATGTGGTTTCTTTGATAAGTATAGAATTATTGGTTACGATAATCAGGTATGGAATACCCCAACTGTTTCTACTACTTGTTCTGATACTACTACCATCCGTAGTAATTTCGGGTTTTACATTTACCAAGGACGATCAGGTGAAAATGCGTTCCCTTACGAGTATAGAGATTGGAGTCATGCTACAACATACTCAATTACTATTCCTCAAGGTTACGCATATAATCCAAACTCAGCAGTAATTACTTTAAATAGAACAGGGGGTGATGATATCGTTGTTACACAAACAGCAAACCTTACCTCTTTCACAAAAGTGCCAACCGGAGGTGGAGATACTACTTATACATTTAACATTGATGCTGCCTTTACTGGAACAGCTGGCGCTTTCCCTTACAGCGATGATGGATTTGATGGCTTTATTGATTTGAAAGTACATGCTTTAAATTGTAATACTGCAACTTCGGCATTAAGTGCACCTGCATATATTACATTTGGTCCTAGTCCAAATCAGCACTTAATTCAAGGCGTTGCAAGTTATACGGGTAACTTAGCTCTTTCTCATTCTCTTACGCATAATGCACCAAATATTTCAATGGTTTCTGCCGTAAATCCGGTATTGGGTACAGGAAAATATGTATCATGGCAATTCCAGTTTTCAAACAGTGGATCAACAGAAGCTCCGAATTCTTGGTTTACAATTAATGCATCAGATACATCTCAGGTTAAGTTACTTTCATTAACTGATATTACCGGAGCACCAGTTGTAATTACACCAAACGGTGCAGGTATTTATACTGTAGGTTCTATTGCAGCAAGTTCTACTAAAACATATGTTTTACAGGCCTTTTTCACAAGTTGTAATCAACAGTATTTCAGTGTTTCTGGTGGATGGAATTGTAATCCTTACGGATATCCTACAACTCCATCGGCATATGCTCCTTGCCAAACAGTTGGAACTACATTGTATGTAAACCCGGTACCGGCAAAAATTCAAACAAATATTATTACTCAACCTGCTACACGTGTTGACTTGTGTGATACAGTTACCTATGCCGTGCAAATGGGTAGTGTGGATTATGGTAGAACATATAGTAACTTCGTTGATGTATTTTTACCTTTATTTGGTATTAAGATAATTCCGGGTACAGTGCGTCTTGCATACCCTGACACAAATCTTTATGTAACAATTCCTGATCCTGCCCTTTCAGGAATTAGTCCACTTGGAAAACGTTATATAGTTAATACAAGTCTATATAATTCATTCTTAGATTCTTTTGGTTTGGCTAGTGGTTTCAATCCTGATTCTGCTTCACTTTTTGTTCAATTTAAAGTAGTTACAGATTGCGGATTCTTCTCTGGAGGTCGTGTAATCATGCGTGCTCGTGCTAAAGATGGTTGTGGTTCTAATATTCAACCTTCCCTTAACTCTACTAGAAAGTTATTGATAAAAACTATTGGAGCACCTCCTGAACAAAGTTTTGATGTACGTGTTACACCAGGAAATATTATTCCTTGCGATTCAGCAACAACAATCACACAAACAATATTTAATACTGGTCCTTATTCAAGCGACTCGTTTGCTAAATTGGTTGTATATTTGGATCAAGGAATTACGTACTCGTTAGGTTCTGCAAGCGGATTGAGTGAACCAATAATGGATACGGTAGGAGGAATTATTCGATTAACATTTACTGTTCCAGCAGGTATTAAAGTGTTTGACTCCTTAAAAGTTTCTTATAGAGTATTTGCTGTGGATTCTGGTAAGAACTATTCATTTACATTTAGAACGGAAGTAATAAACGACATAAAAGCAATTTGTAAGACTACAGGCGACACTTGTGATTTAAGTGAGATTACCGGTGATTTTACAGATACGCTTACTGTTGGCACACCAGATATTCGATTATCTAACTTGAACACATATGCTACATGTAATAATCCTTTTGGTGAAGTTGTACATATAGACTATGATTTAACTAACTATAATAAACCTACTCGATCGGGTGTAAATATATATGCAAATCTTTGGTGGGATGCGAATAACAACAATCAGTTGGATATGGTTATCGACCAAAAAATCGCAACATATGTAATTGCTGACCCTATAGATTCTGGAGAGACAGTCCATATTAGCGGAGCTTATGCTGTTCAAGCATTCCAAGCTTGTGCCTTGATTGTACAAGTTGATAGTATAACTTCAGCTTGTTTACCGGTTGTGATTGATACCGTAATCCAATCTGTACCGTTGATAAATGCCGGTAATGATGTGGCAGGCTGTTATGGCGATAGTGTTTCCTTAGGTTGTCCGGGATCTGTGCCAGGATATACATATACCTGGTCTGCCATAGGTGCAGCTCCACTTGGTGCATTAAGTTGCACGAGTTGTTCAAACCCTACATATGCTTTCCCTCAAAATTTAACACCAAGTCCTATTATATACAGATATATAGTATCTACAGATAGAGGTAATTGTACTACAAACGATACTGTGCAGATCACAGTAAACGCTTCTCCTACAAATGTTATAATAACATCGTTAGACACTAATATTTGTTTCGGGCAATCCACAAATCTTAATGCGATTGGTACACCTCCGGGTGGAACTTACCAATGGAGTCCACTTACATTTATTACTCCAGCTGCCGGAAACTCAGCTTTAGTAACTGTAGGACCTCCTTTAACTCAAACATATACAGTTAAATATACAAATGTAGGTTGTGCAAGCTATGCCTCTATTCAAGTAAATGTTGTTCCACAAGTTGTTGTAAATGCAGGTGTTGATAGGAGTGTTTGTGTTCCATCTGCTCCAGTTAGAATAGGTGGTGTGCCAACAGCTGCCGGTGGATCGGGTAGTTTCTCTTACACATGGTCGCCAACTACAGGCTTAGATAATCCGAATGCTGCAAACCCAAATGCAACAGTAACCAGTTCCACAACATATTATGTAACTGTTACAGACTTAGTTTCTGGATGTTTCGGAGTAGATTCAATGGATTTAACGGTTAATCCGTCTCCATCAATTGATGCTGGTCCTAATGTTTCAATATGTCCAAATTCTTCTTCTCAGTTAGGTGCCTCTGGAGGTATTAGTTATGTTTGGACGCCTACTTCAGGTTTATCCAATCCTAATTTCTGTTGCCCTATTGCTAACCCAAGTGTTGCAACATGGTATTATGTAACCGGAACAGATATAAACGGTTGTAAAGCTGTTGACTCTGTATTAGTTACGCCAATTCCATCATTCTCTGTAAGTGTTGCTGACACTCAATTGTGCGAGGATGATAGCGTTAAATTGACACCTAGTCTTTTAGGTGCTCAGTACACATACAATTGGACACCTGGAACCGGCTTAAGCTGTATTTCATGTGCACAACCAACTGTGAAGACAAATGTAAATACAATTTATGTACTTACTGTTACTGATACAACTACAGGTTGTTCAGCAAATGATACAATAGTGGTTACTGTTCGCGATAAACCAAAAGCTGATTTCTTCGGTGAACAAAAATGTCATGGAGATACAGTTCAGTTCACAGATCATTCGCAATCTACTGACCCAATCGCAGCATGGTCATGGGACTTCGGAGATTCTACATATGCAGGAGATGGTTCTAATCTTCAGAACCCTACATATGTTTACAATTCGTATAGTGCACATGATGCATCTATCACCGTAACCACAATTTATGGTTGTAAAGATTCATTCCACCTTCCTGTATATAGTTTGCCTCCGGTTTATCCTAATGCAGGCCTAGATACATTTGTAGGGTCTGGATCATGTGTTGTTCTTGGCGGAACTGGCGGAACCATTTTCCAATGGTCTCCAGATTCAAGTCTAAGTAATTCAAATACTGCTAACCCAACGGCATGCCCAACGATTACAACTACATATACAGTAAACATCACAAACGACTTTGGTTGTTCCGGAACTGATTCTGTAACTATAGAAGTGAAACCTTTACCGAATGTTAATGCAGGTCCAGACACAGCAATATGTTATGGAACATCTTATGTTATGCAGGGGTCAAGTTCTACTCCAAATGTTTCTTATACATGGATTCCTGTTACATTCTTAAGTAATTCGAATATTGCAACTCCGGTTGCAACACCTACCAGTACAATGACATATGTATTGAAAGTAACAGATCAATTTGGAATCGTAAACTACGATACGATGACATTGACTGTGAATTCATTACCTGTTGCGGATGCCGGAACAGATAAAACGTTGTTCGACTGTGCTCAAGACTCAGTAAGACTTGGCGGAACGCCAACAGCCAATGGTGGAAGCGGTACATATACTTATAGCTGGTCTCCAGCTACAGGAGTTACCAATACAACTGTTGCAAATCCTTACGTGAAAGGTATTAGTGCTTCTGCTCTTTATTGTGTAACTGTAACAGATGTTAACGGATGTTCAGCTTCTGATTGTGTAAACGTAACAGTAGTTCCAAGTAACTTGTCTGTTTCTATTACACAAACTAATCCAACGAATTGGTGTGCAGGTTCTAACGGAAGTGCACAGTTTACAGCCAATGTAACCGGAGGTACAGGACCATATACTTATGCATGGTCTCCAAATTCAAATATTAATGCGATTAATACGCAGGTAGTTACCGTTAATCCAAATACTGCGGGTACTTACACTTACACAGTTACGGTAACTGACGCTAAAGGCTGTTCTTCAGTTTCTTCTGCATCAGTTACAGTTAATCCGCTACCTACTAATACTTTCACCGTAACTGGTGGGGGCGCTTATTGCGCAGGAAGTGGAGGTGTTGTTGTTGGTTTAAGCAACTCTGAAGTTGGTGTGAATTATCAATTATTGTTGAACAACAGTAATCTTGGAGCTCCAATTTCAGGAACAGGAAGCGCTATCAGCTTTGGAAATCAAACAGCTGCAGGATCGTACACCGTTGTTGCAACAAACGCTTCTACAGGTTGTGTTTCTAACATGACTGGAAGTGTTGTTGTCGTTATTAATCCTCTTCCTATTGCTGATGCCGGTGCAGACAAAACTATTGTTGCTTGTGCTTCAGATAGTATCCAAATCGGAGGTAGCCCAACAGCTAGTAATGGTACTCCTGGTTATACTTATTCATGGTCACCACCTGTAGGTTTAGCTATAACCAATACTGCAAATCCATGGGTTAAAAATATTAGTAGTCCTACTTTATACACTGTAACTGTAACTGACAATAATGGATGTACAGCTACAGACGATGTGCTTGTTGATGTAACCGGCAATGTTACTTCAGTAACGATTAGCAACAACGGCACTAAAACTTGGTGTGAAGGAGGAAGCGGTTCAGTTCAGTTTACTGCAAATGTAACCGGTGGTGTTGGTCTATATAGTTATTCTTGGACTCCGACAACATTTATTGCTCCAACAAATGCGCAAGTAGTTACAGTTAATCCAAGTGCTCCTGGTACTTATGTTTACACTGTAGTAGTAAGTGATGGAAATGGTTGTCAAGCAAGTGCTACCGATTCAGTTGTTGTTAAATCTTTACCTCATCCAGTAATTACAGGTTTAAATGCCGAATACTGTGCAAGTATAGTATCTGTTCCACTTACAGCTTCTATTCCAGGAGGTACATTTAGTGGTCCAGGCGTTGTAGGAAATACATTCCGTCCTAAACAAATTGGCGTAGGTATATACAACATTATTTATACTGTAACTGTAAATGGATGTACACATGATACATTCCAACAAGTAATTGTAAATCCATTACCTATTGTAACCATTTCTGGAAATGATCCAGACTATTGTTCATTAGATTATCCTGTAACTTTCATTGGAAGCCCTGCTGGTGGTACATGGTCAGGTATAGGTGTTAATCCTACTACTGGTGAGTTTACTCCTGGTTCAGTTACAATTCCTAATAATATTTCTAGAACAGTTAAGATTACTTACCATTATTCAGATACAAATGGTTGTACTGATTCTACATCTGTAAATGTTACTGTGAAAAAATCTCCAACATTAAATATTGCAGTTTCTGCAGATACTATTTGTGTTGGTGATGCAGTTACTTTAACACCATCATTCTCTGCCATTCCGCAACCAGTTAACTTGTTGTGGTATGATGTGAATGGAACGTTTATCACCAATAGTTTGAATCCAATTGTTGTTCATCCTACTCGTGTTGATCACGCATACTACGCAACAGTAGTTAACTTACAAAACTGTACGGTTAACGATACAGTTACAATTCACGTAAATCAACGTCCGGTTGCATTTGAAGATACTGCTAGTACTTGCGAAGGTTTCACAGTTTCAGTTGACGTTCGTGCGAACGATACTGATCCTGAAGGAAACACAAACAATGTGAAAGTATTGTCTGTTCAACATGGTACTGCATCAGTTGTTGCTAACAATGTGGTTTACAAATCTAATTTCGGTTACTTCGGAATGGATACATTTGTATATCAGATTTGCAACACGCAATGCCCTAACGAATGTGATACAGCTCAAGGTGTAGTTAACGTTTGTCCTCAAAACGAACCACCAGTAGCTAATCCAATTATCACTACAACACCAAGAAATACTCCGGTTCCAGTGAATGTTGGATCTGCAACTAGCGATCCAAACAGCGATCCACTTAAATATTCTTACCCAGGTACTCCAGTCAATGGAGGTACTGTTACTGTAACAGGAAATGGAACAGTAATCTACACTCCTGCACCTGGATTTATCGGAAGAGATAGTTTCCCTTATATTGTTTGCGACTTGTCAATTTATCCGGTGAATGTATTGTGCGATACAAGTTATGTTGTTGTTAATGTTACAGACCCTGCCGATACATTGGTAAATCACGCTCCAATTGCAAATGATGATTTAACGTCTACAAGTACTACAAATACTGTTGATGTTAATGTTCGTGCAAACGATGTAGATCAGGATGGTGATGCATTGACATTACCTCAAATCATTGGCAATCCTACAAAAGGTTCAGCCACTGTAAACTCTGATGGAACAATTAGATATGTGCCAAATCCATCTGCATTCCCATTAGGAATCAGCTATGATACAATTAAATATCGTATTTGTGATACACTTGCAGCGCACAATCCTAAACCGCTTTGTGATGATGCACTAGTAATTATTACAGTGAATAATGTGGATACAACTCCACGTAACCGTCCGCCATTTGCAGGGGATGATTACGAATCTACTACAGAAGATCAACCGGTTGTTATTGCTGTGAAAGGCAATGATAGCGATCCGGATGGAGATGCGTTGACTTTACCACAAATTTCAGTTCAACCTAAGAACGGTACTGTTACTGTTAATCCAAATGGAACAATAACATTCACGCCAACACCTGATTATCATGGTGTTGATACCTTCACATATATAGTATGTGATACCTTGGCAGCATTAAATCCTAAACCACTTTGTGATACGGCTACAGTTTATTTAGTAATCGATCCACGCAACGAGGCACCAGTAGCGACTGATATTTATACGACAACCACGGAGGGCACTCCAGTAGGAGTGAATGTATCCGCGAGCACCACAGATCCGAATGGCGATCCATTGACGTTCACATATCCAAATGGCACAAGTACAGGCGTACCTGGCGCAAGCTGGACACCAACAGGCAACGGAACTGGAGTATATACACCAGCCCCTGGTTATGTAGGGACAGACAGCTTCCAGTATGTAGCATGTGATACATCTAAATACTTGATTCATGTATTGTGTGATACAGCATGGGTATATATTACGGTATACGATACCGCAGGCTTCGATACGATTAACCACAAACCGATAGCGAACAATGATAACGCGGTGACAACACCGACACAGTCGATCAACGTACCAGTTAAGGCGAATGATAACGATCCTGATGGTAATCCATTAACAGTGAGCATCGGAGGCGGAGTAGTTCCAAGTCATGGTTCTGTAACACCAAATGCTGATGGCACGGTTACGTATACACCAACGGGCACGTTCCCATTAGGCATCACAGTTGATTCATTCAGCTATGTAGTATGTGATGTGACAACAGTAGCACCACAACCATTGTGTGATACAGCGATAGTGTATGTTTATATCAACCGCATCGATACACCGGAGGTTAAGAAAAATGACCCACCAGTAGCTACGGATGATTATGTAACTACACCTGAAGACAGCTGTGTAACAATCAATGTAAAAGCAAATGATAGCGATCCGAATGGCGATGTAATTACTACCTGTTCATCAGTAGTAAGTGCACCGAAAGAAGGAACAGCAACAGTTAATGCAAACGGAACAATAACATATTGTCCAACAGCAGACTTCCACGGTCAAGATACGTTTACATATTGTATCTGTGATGATGGTAACCCAGTATTGTGTGATACAGCGAAAGTGATTATCACGATCGATCCACGCAACGAGGCACCAGTAGCGACTGATATTTATACGACAACCACGGAGGGCACTCCAGTAGGAGTGAATGTATCCGCGAGCACCACAGATCCGAATGGCGATCCATTGACGTTCACATATCCAAATGGCACAAGTACAGGCGTACCTGGCGCAAGCTGGACACCAACAGGCAACGGAACTGGAGTATATACACCAGCCCCTGGTTATGTAGGGACAGACAGCTTCCAGTATGTAGCATGTGATACATCTAAATACTTGATTCATGTATTGTGTGATACAGCATGGGTATATATTACGGTATACGATACCGCAGGCTTCGATACGATTAACCACAAACCGATAGCGAACAATGATAACGCGGTGACAACACCGACACAGTCGATCAACGTACCAGTTAAGGCGAATGATAACGATCCTGATGGTAATCCATTAACAGTGAGCATCGGAGGCGGAGTAGTTCCAAGTCATGGTTCTGTAACACCAAATGCTGATGGCACGGTTACGTATACACCAACGGGCACGTTCCCATTAGGCATCACAGTTGATTCATTCAGCTATGTAGTATGTGATGTGACAACAGTAGCACCACAACCATTGTGTGATACAGCGATAGTGTATGTTTATATCAACCGCATCGATACACCGGAGGTTAAGAAAAATGACCCACCAGTAGCGACTGATGATTATGTAACATTATGTGAGGAAGCATACACCGTTACTCCTGTAATGGATAACGATGGTGATCCAAATGGCGACTTATTTACTATCAAATCTATTACGGTTAACCCTGCACACGGATTAGGAAGTGTTAGTGGAAGAAACATTGTTTATGTTCCTAATACTAATTACTATGGTCAAGATACCTTGAGCTATAGCATCTGTGATAACGGAAATCCGGTATTGTGTGATACAGCGAAAGTGATTTATACTATTTATAACATCAATGATGCTCCAATCGCAATTAATGATTCGGCTGTTACGGGTGCTGAGGCTCCTGTAAACATTCCGGTATTGATTAACGATATCGAGCCAGATGGAGATTCAGTTACTATAGGTATCAGTTCTCCTCCGGTGCATGGAACATTGACACAAGTAGGTAATACTTATACATATACTCCTGATCCTGGATTCGTAGGTTATGATACATTCTACTATAAAGTATGTGATATCAAAAATCCTAACATTCAATATTGTGGAGGATTCCAATCTATCTGTGATGTGGGTAGAGTTTCAGTACATGTAATCTATGTAAATAGACCACCTGTAATTGACCCTACGTACGTTACAATTCCTGAAGATACTGGTCTAGTGACTATCTGTCCTATGGTTTCTGATTCTGATGGAAATAATATTAAGATAACTTCATTTATCTGTGGTCCAAGCCATGGTACTGCAAGTTATGTAGCAACCGGAAGCGATTCATGCTTGACTTATATCCCAGAGGCTAACTACTACGGTGTTGATACCATTTGTGTAGTAGTATGTGACGATGGTATCTTGCCATTGTGCGATACTAACAAAGTGTACATCAATATTATACCGGTTTGTGATGCTCCAATTGCTGTTAACGACTACTATACTGTTACAAGTGTTATCCCATCAACATCTAATATTGTTGTTGTAGTGAATGACACAAGTGTTGAAAATAGTGGATTAACAGTTGGCATAGTAACACAACCAACAACAGGTATTGTATCGGCAAATGCGAACAACACCATTACATATATTCCAAATGGAGCTAACGGAATGGATTCGTTCCAATACAGCATATGTAACGTTGGTCCATTGTGTACATTATGTGATACAGCATGGGTAGTATTGAATGTTCGTCCGAACAACAATCCACCAATTGCTGTAAACGATACTGCATCTACACCTGAAGATTCAGCTGTGTGTGTGAGTGTTATGAATAACGATAGCGACCCTGATAGCGACCCTATTACATTGCAAAATCTAATTCCTTGTGGTCCGTCTAATGGAACAGCTGTTGTAAATGCAGGTCAATTATGTTATACGCCTAATCATAACTTTATTGGACAGGATAGTATATGTTATGTAATCTGTGACAACGGAGTACCTGCATTATGCGATACAGGTGTATTGGTGGTTACAGTAACACCAAGACCTGATCCACCAATAGCTGTTAATGATACTGTTACAACAACAGAGGGAACACAAATTTGTATAGCAGTTATGTCTAACGACACAACTCCTGATGGGCTTCCAATTACTATTACTGCAATTCCATGTGCACCTGCTACTGGAACAGCTGTTAATGGAGGAAATATAGTTTGCTATACTCCATCTGCTACTTATACTTCTTTAGATTCATTCTGCTATGTAATTTGTGATAACAGAATGCCTGCATTGTGCGATACTGCAAAAGTGTATGTATTCATCACACCAAATCAGAATCACCCTCCTGTTGCAGTTGATGATTCAACTACTACACCGGAAAGCACTCCGGTTGTGATTTGTGTTCCTACAAACGACTTAGATCCTGACTTTAACTTGAACTTAGCGTCTGTGGGTGTGGCTATTCAACCTGCTAATGGAACAATATTGGGTGTAGATCCTTCAACGGGATGCATCACATACTTACCGGATTCTGGTTTCAGAGGTTTGGATACTTTTGTATATACTATTTGTGATACAGGTGCTCCTGTATACTGTGATCAAGCAACAGTATTTGTGACAGTAACATTTGTAAATCATCCTCCAGTAGCTTTAGATTCTACAGTTACTACACCAGAGGATAGTGCAATTACTGTTTGTCCTTCGTTTAGTGATCCTGATGGTGATGTTGTAACGATTACAGCAATTCCTTGTGGGCCTTCACATGGATCAGTAACAAATACAGGAAGTTGTATTACATATACTCCAGCTCCTAACTATAATGGAACAGACTCTATTTGTTATGTAGTTTGTGATAACGGCAGTCCATCATTATGTGATACTGCTGTAATCAGAATTATTGTAACACCGGTAGTTGACTGTCCGATTGCAAATATTGATTACGCACAAGGAACAAATGGAGTTGCTGTTGTAATCAATGAATTGACAAATGATACTTACTTGCATACTTTTGGATCAGGTTCTACAGTAACTATTGTAAGTGGTCCGGCTAGCGGAAACACTGCAGTAGTGAATGCAAACGGAACTATAAGCTATACAGCAGGTGCATCATACAACGGAATTGACTCTGTGGTATATAGCTTGTGCGATACTGTAGAAGGATGTTGTGATACTGCAACTATCTATGTTTACACTATTGATTACTGTGTACCTCCAATTGCATTGAACGATAACGATACAGTTTGTGAAGAAGCAGTATTGAAATCGTATGTAAGAGCTAATGATTTCCAAGGCTTTGGTCAAATTGGTAATGTTACCATCTTGACAAATGCAACACATGGATTTGCATTTGTAAATTCTGCTGATACAACAATCATGTACACTCCTCAAACAAACTTCTTCGGTAACGATACGGTTACTTACCAAGTTTGTAGCCAGTGTGTGGTTGGTGCAGGTCCATTATGTGATACTGCTCAATTATTCATTACTGTTCTTAACAGAAATGATGTGCCGGTCGCTATTGACGATACAGCATCTGTATTGGAAGACAGTTCTGTAGTTATTGATGTTGTTGCTAACGACTATGATATCGATGGCGATTCACTTGTAGTAAGTATTTCAGCTCAACCTGCATTCGGTACATTGACTGTTGTAGGCAATCAGTTGAGATATACACCTAATGCAAACTATTGCGGACCAGATTCATTCGGATACCGAATCACTGGTGGCAATGGAGCATCTACTTGTCCTGGTGATGAGGCCTTTGACTTAGGATTAGTATTCTTGAATGTAATCTGTGTTAATGATCCACCGGTAATTCCTGATACTTTGGTGCATACACCTGAGGACTCTTCGGTTACTGTATGTGTTCC
>CAYNMP010000010.1:0-109091 GCA_964398475.1 uncultured Chitinophagaceae bacterium
TTTCAGGATCACAATTTTTGTATCGCCACTCGGTGCCGGGTGATTTTTCAGCATGAATAGTATTAATCAATTGATGCATGTCGTTACCGTAATATAGCTTCGATAGCTTTCCAAAAGGATTGATGAATTGATCATAATAATCTACTCCCGAACTCATAGTTAGCAAATGCCGAAACGTAATTTTGCTGCGCTCATCTTGCGAAAAAGAAGGCAAATAATTCCCCACGGGTTCATCTAAGCTTTTGATTTTACCTTCTTTCAAAGCTATACCGGTAAGTACGCCAACTATAGCTTTTGAAGCCGAAAATGGATTCGTGTGACTAGAATCAGAATAGCCTTTGGCATACCACTCATACACTATACTATCGTGTTTCATCACCAAAAAAGCAACGGTTTTTGTAGTGGTTAGCGCATCCACCAAAGTATCAGGCAGATGTTTCGTATTAAAAGAAACAGCATAAGGAATCTGAGAAGGTTTTGTAGAAGCCGGAATTTCTCTAGTGGGCAAAATATGTAAATCGTTAATCCCCGGATCGTTATAAACAACCGTTCGAACAAAAGCCGTTTTGCAAGAAGAGAACAACAAAACAAAAAGACAGAACGTAGTAAAGTAGCGCATGGTAATTGAAAAGTGCAAAGGTAACAGAAAGCGAACGGATTCGTTCAATTACTTGTTCAACTTGTGAAAAATAGACTTGTTGCGATTATAAATTTTAACGAAGGTGTTGAAACGGTCATCATACAGCGCCTTATTGGCCGGATTGGGTTCATAAACATTTTCCACTTTACTTAGAGTAGAAATATCTTTGTAATCAATCCACTTCATCGCTACTGCAGCTAAAAGTGCCGAACCTTTAGAGTTCGCATGCACCGGGTCGCTCACTTGATGAATCGGACGATTGAATACATCTGCAAAAATCTGACACCATACGGCTGAATTGGCTCCTCCACCAATAAATCGAACAGCCTTGCACTGCTGCCCCATCATTTTCTCGGCATACCCTAACAACCATCGGCTGTTGAATGCCACCCCTTCAAAAATAGCGCGTGCGAAATGGGCACGGGTATGATTCAACGACATATTATAAAATCCTCCACGCGCATAGTGATCGTCAACAGGGGAACGCTCTCCATACAACCAAGGCAAATAAACAAGTCCATCGCTTCCTGCCGGAATTCGATTAGCCATTTTATCTAATTGTTTGTAGAAGTCTTTTGGAGCTTCTTCATCATTCAATTCATCTTTAGGGAAAAGGATATTATTCTTTAAAAAATTAAGATTGTTCCCGGCACATTCTTGTTCATTCATCAGCAAATATTTGCCGGGAATAGACGATGGAATACAACCCATATTGTGTAACAAGTCCGTTTTCTTAAACGGTACATGCGCCAACAACCACGATGAAGTTCCAATGTATAAATGCGGTTCAAAATCATGAACAGCCCCTGAACCAATAGCTGCCGAATGGGTATCAGGCGAACCACTCACCACAACACAAGCTTCATCCAATTCAAAAGCCTTTGCAAATTCTTTACTCACTTTGCCTAATATTGAATTGGGTGGCAATAAATCGGGCAATTTTTCACGCTCCACGCCAGCCATTTTCAATAAATCATCGGAGTATTTGATGTTGGAAATATCACGATTATCAGTTACCCAATGCACGGTAATAGCATCAAAACTAGAGCATATTTGTCCACTGATCCAAGCGTTCAAAAAATCTTTAGGTTCTAAGAATTTATAAGCTTTAGCATATATATCCGGCAACTTGTTTTTCAAATACAAAATATGCGAGATAGAATCTTTCCCTGATTTGGTAGGGCCTCCACCGGTTAATTTCACCCATTTCAACATCTTGAATACGGAGTATCCATCTACCTTTATCAATCCATTTGTTACTTCATGTGCATATTCCGCTCCGCGAGAATCCATCCATATAATGGCATTCATTATGGCATTCCCGTTTTTATCCACCGGCACAGTTCCACTCCATTGCGCGGTTACATTCACCGCTTTGATATGCTTTGGGTTGAAAAGTCCGCGCGCCTTTATAGTTTGGTATGCTTTTATAATCGATTGCGTCCATTCTGCGGTGTCTTGTTCCGCTCCTCCATGCTCTTTTAATATGACTTGATTGACTTCAAAAGCGGAATCAATCAAATCGGTATGTGCATTGTAAACAGAGACTTTAGGGCCACTTGTCCCTAAATCAATGGTCAGAATCAAATGTTCATTTATATTCATTTGCCTAAATTAGAAGGATATTCAGAATATCTCTTTGCGGTTTATAATTTCTCTATCAACTGCATGATTGTTCGATTGAAATTTAACATAGAATTAAGGTCGACTTTCTTCATTCTTAAAATAAAGGGTTACTTTCAACCCAATTTAAAAACCAAACTCAAAAACATGAAACTAGCCAAACTATTGTTTGCAGGCATTTTTTGCCTTCTTTTCACGGATTATGCTGCTGCGCAATATTGTGGCGGATCAGGTCCATCGGTCTGTACACCGGGTACGAACTTAACATTACCTAGCTTTTCCCCTTCGTACGATTCTTTACCTTGCGCAATACAAGGGGTTCCATATGACCAAACTATTCAATTGAAAGTGCCTACAACTGGAGGCGGTTACACGTTGAATTACATTCAAATTGACACTATCACAAATTTACCTTGCGGATTGTGTTGGAAAGCGAGTTCAAGCAATAACCGTTTCAATGGTGGGGCTCAAGGTTGTATTCGCGTAACCGGTACAACTTATGATAATGTTGGGCAATTCACCTTACGCGTTATTGTAACGGCAAACGTTCAAGTACCTATTATAGGGGCTATTTCACAAGCCAATCAGAATTTAGCAGATCAAGGCTTAAAATATTTTATACGTGTACAAACACCAACCGGAACTTGTGCCCCTGTAGATACTTTAGCACCGGGCAACAAAGCTACTGTTATTGGTGCTGCATTCACTGCATCTATAGCCGGCTCTCCAACTACTTTCTGCCAAGGCGGATCGGTAACACTTACGGCATCTCCAAGTGGTGCAGCATCTTACCAATGGTATAACGGAGGAACGCCAATTCCAAGTGCAACTGCTGCAACCTATGTAGCCAATGCATCTGGAAATTATACTGTAAAAGTGGTGAAAGGATGTGTTTCTTCAACATCTGTTGCTACAACAGTTACAGTTAATCCACTTCCGGGGTCAGCCATTACACCTGCAGGACCAATAGTACTTTGCGGTGGCGGAACGCAATTACTAACAGCAGCTCCAACCGGTGGAACTAGTTATGTTTGGACTAAAAACGGTGCCAACGTGGCCACAACATCAACGTACACGGCTTTAACGGCTGGCTCATATAAGGTTATAGTTTCCAAAGGTGGTTGTACCGATACGTCAACAGCTGTTTCTGTATCTGTAGGTGGCGGACCAATTTCAGCTAATGCTACTGCGTCTTCTACCACATTATGTGCCGGACAACCGGATACATTAAGAGCTGCAGCAGGTTTTACGACTTATGCATGGAGCGGAGGCGGAACTAGCCAAACTAAAATTGTTACAACTCCGGGTAAATATTATGTTACAGTAACCCTTACTTCTGGCGCTTGTACAAGCACAGGAATTGATTCTGTAACCATTAATGCGGGAACAGCAATACCTTCAATAACATCAATTCCAAGTACTATTAGCGGTTGTGTTGGAACTCCGGTTACGCTTGATGCCGGTGCAGGATACACCACTTATGCTTGGTCGGGCGCTTTAGGTACTGCACAAACTGCAGCAGTTACATCATCGAATACATATACCGTTACGGTTACTAAATCCGGAACTTGCGGATCAGCAACTGCCTCATCGGTTGTAACTATCAATCCGCTTCCTTCATTTACATTGGCGGTAACACCGGCAAGTCCAAAAGTTTGTCCGGATTCAAACATCACAGTAACACTTGATGCAGGTGCCGGATATAATGGTTACTTGTGGACAGGAGGTGCTAACACACAAACAAAAGTGATTACAACTCCGGGATCTTATCAGGTTGTTGTTTACAAAACGGCTGCAGGTTGTACAAAGGCGGATTCAACTACAGTTACTGTTGGACTTATCGCTCCTCCTGCTACACCACCACTTACCGATAAATCATTTTGTCCTGGCGATTCTGTATTGTTAGATGGAGGTTTCGGATATAATGGTTACAAATGGAATACAGGCAAAACTAGCAGCTTTATTTATGCAAGTACTGCCGGTTCATATTCAGTAACGGTAACAAAAGTTGGCGCATGCGGAAGCACTTCTGTTTCAGCGAATGTAACAGCCTTCACTGCTCCAAATGCAGCCTTCACTAAAGCTGGGGCTGTTCTTACAGCTACAGCAGCCGGTTTAACTTACGAGTGGTACTTGAATGGCAATCCAATTTCAGGAGCTTCTGCATCAACTTACACAGCAACCGCCACCGGCAACTATGCTTTGAAAGTAACAGATGGCAATGGCTGTTCTGCTACTTCTGCCGCTCAATTGGTTTCGGTAGGTATTGAAGATATCAGCGGTGAAATCAAATTCACAGCATCTCCAAACCCGGTTTCAAGCACTTTAGTGGTGAATTTTACCTTAACTAAATCAAGCAATACTAGTTTAACAATTACCGATATGACCGGAAAAACGGTAAGTGAAATTGAACTTGGCACTATTGCTGGCAAACAAAGTGTTAGTGTTCCTATGGAATCATTTGCCAACGGATTTTACTTGGTAAAATTAAATACCGAGATGGGCAAAGCGCAAATCAAAGTGATTAAACAATAATCTGTTAAAAAACAAAACAAAAAGCCTCCCATTTGGGGGGCTTTTTGTTTTTGATTCGTTAATATTTTTTTAACTATTCGTTTCCCTTCATGATGATTTTGTACATTCGCAGCATAATTTTAACCCTTCATTGAAACATTTAACACGTTTGAGTGTTTCAGTCAGATAACAAACACCATGGATAAAACAGTTGACGAAGGCCTAGTACGCATAAGAAGCAGCCGAAAGAGAACTAACATTCTCCGTGAACCTGAATTTGCAACAATAGAGTTTCTTTGCAAAATAATGCCCTCGTTTGTTACGCCCGATATGCTTTCCGCCATAGGATTTTTAGGGAGTGTGATTGCAGCAGCGAGTGTGTATCTGGCCATTTACAATAAGTATTTTCTTTTCTTGATTATTCCCGGAATGGCCATTCAATGGTTTGGTGATTCGTTAGACGGTCGAATAGCCTATTACCGCAACACACCACGTAAATGGTATGGCTGGTTGTTAGACATGAACTTAGATTGGATATCTACGGCTATGATGACGGCCGCATATGTTATCTACCTTCACGATACTCCGTTGGTAGCGCTTTTATTTATGGCTATGTATGGACAAACATTTATCTTGGCCTTAATGCGTTATAAAATTACCGACATCTACTTGATTGATGCCGATGGTTTGCTCGGACCAACGGAACTCAGAATCATTTTAACGGTTTCAACAGCTATGGAATTTTTTATTCCCGGCTTTTTATTCTGGTTTGGCGTAGCCGGCATTGCCATTTTGTTTATCATTAATGGTGTTGACTTTTACCGATTGGTACAATTGGCGAACGCTAAAGACGATGACGAACGCGCCAAAAAAGCTTCGCAACAATAATTCATGAAGACCTTTGCTAAAGCACAACTGTCTGCATTTCTGGGAGGAATTGTAGACTATTTGGTGATGCTTTTTTTCACAGAGATTGTAGGCATTTTCTACACCTATAGCATTGTGGTTGGCGGTATCATTGGCGCCATTGTCAATTTCTCCCTCAATCGCATGTGGACCTTCAACGCCACCGACACTAAAAAAAGAGTGCAACTGCCTAAGTTTGTATTGATGGTTGCGGGAAGTATTTTACTGAAATCATCTGGCACGTATGCCTTTACCAACTACTTCGGTATCGACTATAAGATCAGC
Source organism: uncultured Chitinophagaceae bacterium (assembly GCA_964398475.1). Classification (GTDB taxonomy): domain Bacteria; phylum Bacteroidota; class Bacteroidia; order Chitinophagales; family LD1; genus CALAYL01. The sequence goes on from CAYNMP010000010.1 coordinate 5,969, forward strand.
AGGATTATTGTCGACCTGGTGGTTTCCTTGGGCTTCAATTTTACCTTACAAAAACTGTGGGTGTTTAAATCAAATCATTCTTCGTAAAGGCCAAGGGCAACAAGTCTTTTACCGAAGCTAATCGAATCACCGGCTTTCCTTCAATGCCCAACCACACCGAAACAGGGGTATTAAAACGTGTTTCAAATTCCAGCAATTGTTGCCTGCAAATACCGCAAGGCGCAGCAATTTGTTCCACCTGAAATGCATCGGAAGCAATGGTGATAAAAAGTTCTTTGGCGCCAACATTAGGATATAATGATGCGCATGCGCCTAAAGCAATGCCTTCGGCACATGTACCGGCCGGGTAAGAAGCATTTTCTTGATTGGTGCCTGTTACAATTTCATCGTTTACTAAACGAATAGCACAAGCCACTCGAAATTTTGAATAAGGAGAGTACGCATCTTTCAATGCGGCTTTGGCGTGTTGAAAAAGGGTTACAACTTCATCAGGCAATTCGTTCGGGGCATATTCGCGGTACGCAATGTTGAAATGGTGTTCTTGCATGAATACTTCTTATTTAACCCAATATACAATTGTTATTTGGGAAATAGAAAAAGACAAGCTATTAGCGGCTAGCCACTAGCAGCGAGAAAGAATGAAGAAAAACGAATAGAGAAACTTAAGTTGGGCGTATGCCACAAGAGCGGCACCGGGTTTTCCGCTGCAAGTCCGCGTTCCGCTATGCAGCTCCACTGTGGGCTTTCCGCTGCAACCCCTTACGCGAAATAGTGCTTCAAATATAATTACCCTATCATTTCGAACTTGCCCTCGCTCGCTTCTAGCGAGTGAGTCCAAAAACCGCCTCCGGTTTCGTTTGAATACATGCCAGAGGCAATGATTGAGATTGCTCGCAAGATGCGAGCAATGGCGTAAAGCTGAAACGCAAAGCTCGCATAAAAACAAAGTTACGCAGAGCACATTCGCCACTGTTGGGAACGAATCCAAAAGCTTTTAGTAGTAAGTAATAAGCCCTTAACACCGCCCTCGCTCGCTTCTAGCGAGTGAGTCATTAAAATGCCTCCGGCATCTTTGATTGCTTGCCAGAGGCAAAATTGAGATTGCTCGCAAGATGCGAGCAATGGCGAAAACAATTCCCAATGCACCGCTATGCGCGTGAGGGATAGCAGCGGAAATCCGCTGCCCTTTTTTAAGGCAGCGATTGAAGCGAATAGCCCGACCTCGCTTCCTAGCGGGGGGCACGCCCAAATCATTTGGAATGGTCCGGTGATAACACCGACCCTAGGTAAAATGGCTAGTTCTTCTTCCCTTTTCTACTTGCCAGCGCATCGTGTTCCACCTTGCCGGTTTTCTTCAAATGTGCTTTGGCTTGGCGGTTGGCAATATCGATACCTATAGCCAACACCATTTTTTTGCCGGCACTAAATCGCTCGGGATGTTTTTTGCCTTTTCGGAAATTATCGAAGAAAAATTTAGACGATAAAATGGCAAAAGGTGCACAAGGATTATGCGATAAATATTTCCCGAAAACTCTGCGGTGGACCACATCGGTTTTTGCGCGCATAGTGGCATAGGCTACCTCGGTGTTCTGCACCATTACCTCGTCATCGCCATAGCAGGCACAGAGCTGTACCGGGGCTTTCGGCACCCAGTTACACAAGCAATTTTCTTTCAACTTACAAGTGAAAGGGAAAGTAGTATCGTTCACGAATTTATCGAGTAGAGAATCCACAATCATTTCCCCGGGAATCTTAGGCAACATGGCATTCACATCGCCAAAATCTTTGTCGCGCGGCTGTGCAAACACTTGGCGCATACGCGAACGGTAGGGCTCTTTGAACACATCGTATACATCGCCTTTCCAGATGTTGTAGGCATATTGATACGATACAATGAGATAAGGCAAGTAATGCGGCTGTGTATAATTGCGGAACATGGTTTTGGTTTGTTCACCTGTCATATCATAAGCCCCCGACATAGGCGAAGAGGCCGTTAATTTGATTTCATTAAATGCGCCACTTTCGAGCATTTTGTGGGTAGCCATGGCTGCATGCCCCCCTTGCGAATAACCCGTTAAAAACAATTGCCCGGAAGTACTTCGTCCGATTTTCGGATAAATCTCACGACAAGCTTTAATCATGTAAATAGTAGCCATGGCTTCTGTCCATGCATCTTGATAAACATGCTCCTTCTCTCCTCCCCCAAAACCGTAATAGAAGGGAAAAATCGATATGTAATTATCGGCTGCATGCATAATGCAAACGATCTGTTCGAAATCTTCAATGCCGTATTGTTGGTTGAGCCGAATACGTGTGCCGTGGTCGTACACCATTTCGGCTGCGGGTTTAGTGGTGCGAGGTATATACAATGAGCCTTTAGCAATAATGAACGTACTATCGAGCCATAAGCCTTTGTACACCACTTCATACACATCCACAGCATTGCGCACGGGTACAATCATTTGCGGGATATGGGTTTTCTTCCAAAAGTGATTGAGAGAATCTTGAGTATAAGTATATTTCAGTTCATAGCTCACCAAGTATTGGGCAGGCGGGTCAAAAGCCTTTGCGGCAATAGTTGTTATAAAAACAAATAGCGTTAACGCAGCAAAGCGAAATAAACTGTTCTTCATATTGGTTTTGAATTGTTAATGCATAATACATATAATTCAAATTTGAAAAACACGATTTCAATGAGCGTTTCAGATTATAGGTTGTATGCATAAAAAAAGCCGATTCGCACAGTACATGGAATCGGCTTTTGAAGAATTTATTTCAGCTTATCGCATTACCGCAATGGTACCTGTTAAGGTTTCTTCGCGGCCGCTGTATAATTTCACTTTCAACAAATAAGTATAGGTATCAAATTGCACATCTTTACCGCGGAATTTGCCATCCCATTTATCGCCATTGGTTTTGCCGTTAGCATAATCAGATGAAGAATAGACAGTTTCTCCCCAACGATTGAAGATATTCATGTTGATATTTTGAGCCCCTAAAATATTTACTTCAAACACATCGTTCAAGCCGTCATTGTTTGGCGTGAAGGCTGTTGGCAAGAAATACAAGAAATCGTTTTTTACGATTACACGCACGGTATCGTAGTTCACACAACCATCGCTATCGGTAACACTCACTACAAAATCGGTAGTAACGTCACAAGTTGCTGTAGGGGTAGTACAATCGGTACATGAAAGATATTTCACCGGTGACCATGCATACGATTTAATGCCTTTAGAAGAAAAGGCAGTTACACCCAATTTCACCGGTTGGTTAATCAAAGCCGTAATATCATCAATGGCTTTCACAGAAAACTGACTAGGTTCAACAATGGTGAAGGTAGTGGAAGCGCCACATTTGTTTTGATCTTCAGCTACAACAACATAATTGTTGGCCACTAAGTTATTGAACACGCTATCGCCACTATATACACCGTTCAGATAAAACGTATACACACCGGTTCCGCCTGTAGCGTGCGCCACAACAGTTCCGTTATTACCTCCAAAACAGGTTACGTTATTCACCGCAACCGACACGTTCACTTTGGAAGGTTCATTAATGAATACTGAGTCGAGTACCTTACAGCCAGCACGATCCGTTACCGTTACATAATAACGTTGATTGCCCGGTAATTTTGTAGCCAACACCGAGGCTTGTGCAGGTGTAGTACTCCAATTATAGGTAAACGGTGCCGTTCCTCCGGTTGCGGTAACGACTGCAAATCCGGTGAAGTTTCCATTACAATCGGGCTCGTTACCGGCCACTGAAGTTAGAATAGCAGATGGCTCTGTAACATTGAAAGAATATGTTTTTGCGCAATTCTTGGTATCACTTAATGTGAGTTTATAAACGCCAGATGCTAAGTTGGTAATGGCACTTGTTGTTTGTCCGTTCGACCATACATACGAATAGCTTGGCGTACCACCGGATACCGTTGTAAAAACAGCACCCTTACTTTCACCGGCACAGACATTATTCACAATAGAATCCGTGAAACTATAGGGTGCCGGTTGATTAATCGTATAATTAGAAGTAGCCGTACAACTATTCAAATCAGTAGCAATTACAGTGTAGTTCCCACCTGCTAAACCTGAAATATCCTGCGTTACAGCCCCATTCGTCCAGAAATAAGTATAAGGCACTGTACCACCAACTGCCGTTAAATCAACGGCTCCATTGGCACTATCGGCACAAGTGGCATCGGCTAACACTGCAGATAATGTAAGCGGTGCAGCAGGTTCAGTGATGGCTGAATTGGTGGATGCTGAACAGCCATTAAAGTCGGTTACTGTTACATAATAAATACCACCTGATAATTGTTGAATATCTTCAGTAGCAGCGTATGGAGCGGCATTTTTTGTCCAGTTAAACGTATAACCAGGCGTACCACCGGCAACCGAAATATTTACACTACCGCTGGAATCGCCAAAGCATTTTACATTCGAAGCCGATTCAACATAAGTAGCTAATGGCGATGGTTGATTCAATTGTACCGGAATAGAGCCATCCGGCACAACGCATAAGCCATCGGTAACGTTGATGAGATACACCCCGGGTGCTAAGCCGGTAAAGGTATTGCTGTTTTGGAAAGAAGTTCCTGCATCTATGGAATATTGAAGTGGGCCATTACCGCCTGTGGCTAAGATAGTGACTGTTCCATCGCTGGCGCCATTGCATTTTACATCTGTTTTAGTAACCGAAGTAATTCTAGGTTTTCCCACTTTGATTTCGATTTCGCGATAGCTCCAACTCTTTTTGGTATCATCAGTATTGCAAGTATACACACGGAATTTTGTGGTTTGTGTAACATAAACAGTGTAGAACGAATCTTGCGTTTGTTGTTGGAAAACTTCTGATCCTCCCACTACTCTATACCAACGGAATTCACCATTGAACACGGCACCACCGGTATGTAAAGTTGCGTAACCCGGATCGCACAAAACAGGCTGATCGGTGTAGATCGTATCCGGACAAGGAGATGTCCAATTCGTGAAGTGTGTAACACCATAATTATCGCCTCCGCAATTCGCACCATATGAGCCTTGATTAAACACACCACGGTAGGCATCCACATAAGGGACAAAACCACGAAAAGGACTGTAGGCTGCACCATTCATATCGCTGCTGCAATAAGCGTTATCGCCATTGCACTGATTACAAAACACATTAAAAACAGTATTACACGGGCAACTCGGATGATAATCATCTCTTTCGCATTGATCGCAGGCCGCACTGGTACAGATACCTAAGAAAGTGCCGGTACAACGGAAGCAATCGTAGCAGTTGGCTTGCCATCCTTCAAAACCCCATTGAATTCCTAGTGGTGCAGGATTTGGACCGAGTGTGGTAGGAGCACCATAGGTGAAAATTTTTGTTTCCATTGGGATGGCTTTGGTGTATGGCACCGGGTCAAAATCGCCCACATCGTATTTGTATGGAGCAGGAGCCGGAGCTAAACCTCCACCGGGATAATGAAAGAAACTTTGTCCGTCTAAATCCGGATAATCGCGTAACCGAAAACGGTGTTGCATTTCGTTATCGCCTAATTCTGATGGTCCGTCTTCGTTTGTCCAAAGATTATTAATTTTTACGGTAACCTGCATATTACCGTCATTTCCGGGCTGAGCCAAAAGACTTTGTCCGCAAAAGAAACAAGCTAAAATATAGAGTGATTTAATGTATTGCTTCATTGTCATACTTCTCGTTTTATGTTATTTAACCCCTTTATCATTATTCTCCATTTCCAATTCCTTCAAATACTTATCGGCTTTTGAAGGCTCGTAAATACGGAAGTACTCGATTTTATTATAGCGAAAATACCATGCGCGTGTATATTGCTCGAAACGTTTAGCATCTAAAGCTTCGTTACCTGAATCGAATTGTTCACGAGAAGGTTGAACAGTAGAAGGCGACAACACTTTCCATGACGAGTCGGCTACAGGCGAATTGATTTTTTGATACCCTGTATAATATTTATTGCTTTTCACCAATTTGGGATGATTGATCAAATGCTCATATTCATTGGCATAGATTACCATCCAATCGGCTAAAACTGCTTCATACTGTTTTTCGGATAGAGCGACATCTGCTGTTATTTTCGGATTCGGAAAATGCGGAGCAACTGTTTTCATTTCGATTGGTGTAATTCCACTTCCGTTGACCCATTTTAGAAAAGGATTTACAAAAGAACGTGGAGCCTCCTCACCTTCTTTTTTCAAGCCTAAGTCTACCCAAGAAGGGTTCACTTTTTTAATGGCAGGTAAATTCAAAAATGCTTTTACTTCGGAAGGATAATTCGTTATCCAACTTTGTACATTTTCGTTGAAATGCGGACAATTTTTCTTTACGATTTCCGGAGATAATTTACTGAAGGAAATCAAACTTTTCCATGTCGAATACAGTGGATTTTCAGCAGCAAAAGCATTCACTGAAAACCACATTAATCCTACAAAAAAATAAGTGTTGTACTTTTTTTGCATAACTCAATTTTGGTTAAAAGTGAAAGTAAGGCAATCTTGCTATTTAACAAGGTTTTAACAAGAAAAAATGAGCAAAAAAAAGAATATGCACAATCTTTCCACATTAGCAGTAAAACAGCGGATTCCACGCCTTTTTTTCAAATGAAAATGGTATATTTGGAGTTCAGTTTTTCACTTAAATTAATTTGATAAAAATGACAGAAGAAGTAGGGAGTCCGCAACCATCACAAAAAGATTATTCAGCAAGTTCGATAACAGTACTAGAGGGATTAGAGGCGGTGAGAGTTCGTCCGGCCATGTACATTGGCGATATTGGCGTGAAAGGGTTACACCACTTGGTATATGAGGTTACCGACAACTCCATTGATGAGGCGTTGGCAGGTCATTGTAAAAATATTACCGTTACTATTTTGGAAGGCAACTCCATCCGTGTGAAGGATGACGGACGAGGTATTCCTGTAGATATGCACGAAAAAGAAGGTCGTTCTGCCCTAGAGGTAGTTATGACCGTGTTGCACGCGGGAGGTAAATTCGATAAAGATTCGTATAAAGTTTCCGGAGGATTGCACGGTGTTGGGGTTTCGTGTGTGAACGCCTTATCATCTGCTTTAAAAGCGCAGGTGCATCGTGGCGGAAAAGAATATGTACAAGAGTTTTCGAAAGGGAAACCGTTGTATCCGGTAAAAGAAGTTGGTCCATCCGATTACCGAGGAACCATTGTTACGTTCTTACCGGATGATACCATTTTCCAGGCTTCAGTATACAACTACGAGACTTTGGCGAATAGAATGCGCGAGTTGTCGTACTTGAACAAAGGCATTAAAATTACATTGATTGATGAGCGCGATAAAAATGAAAACGGTGAATTCCGTTCGGATGAATTTTTCTCGCAAGGCGGTTTGATGGAATTCGTAAAATATTTAGATTCTACTAGAGAATCGATCATTCCTGAACCTATTCACGTAGAAGGAGTTAGAGATAATATTGTAGTTGAAGTTGCCCTACAATACAATACTACCTATTCAGAAAATATTTTCTCGTATGTAAACAACATCAACACCATTGAAGGCGGAACACACGTTGCCGGTTTTAGAAGAGCGTTGACAAGAACGTTTAAAGCCTATGGCGAGAAAAATAAATTGTTTGAAAAACTAAAAGTAGAAATTGTTGGAGATGACTTCCGCGAGGGCTTAACGGCTATTATTTCTGTGAAAGTACCTGAACCGCAATTTGAAGGGCAAACAAAAACCAAATTAGGAAACAATGAAGTTGCCGGTGCTGTAGAGCAAGTGTTTGGTGAAGTGTTGAACAACTATTTGGAAGAAAATCCAAAACAAGCCAAGTTCATTTTCGATAAAGTGGTGTTGGCAGCAACTGCGCGTCATGCTGCTCGAAAAGCCCGTGAAATGGTGCAACGTAAAGGCGCCTTCAGCGGTGGGGGTTTACCGGGTAAATTAGCAGACTGTGCGAGTAAAGATCCGTTTTTGAGTGAGATTTTCTTGGTCGAAGGGGACTCGGCAGGTGGAACGGCTAAACAAGGTCGCGATAGAAATATTCAAGCGATCCTTCCATTGAGAGGAAAAATCTTAAATGTGGAGAAAGCTATGGAACATAAAATCTACGAGAACGAAGAGATTAAAAACATGTTCACCGCGTTAGGCGTAAAGATTGGAACAGTAGATGATCATAAGGCGCTCGATACAGAGAAATTGCGTTACCACAAAATCGTAATTATGTGTGATGCCGATGTGGATGGATCGCACATTACAACGCTGATTTTGACGTTCTTCTTCCGCTACATGAAAGACTTGATTGAGAAAGGGCATATCTATATTGCTCAACCCCCTTTATACCTAGTAAAGAAAGGGAAAGATCAACAATATTGTTGGAATGATACACAACGCGAACAAGCTACTGAGCTTTTAGCTAAAGGTGGAAGCCGCGATTCTGTTCACGTACAACGTTACAAAGGTTTGGGAGAGATGAATGCAGAACAACTTTGGGAAACCACCATGAACCCTGCAACACGTTCATTGCGAAGAATTACCATTGAAAGTGCAGCAGTGGCAGATCATACATTCTCTATGTTAATGGGAGACGAAGTTCCACCTCGAAGAGAATTTATAGAAGCGAATGCGAAATATGCACGTGTTGACGCATAATTTTGCTTAACCGCTCAAAACATTTATTTTCATATCACACAAAACATAAAAACACAAACATGAAAAAACAATTTTTACTCTTAATGGGTACGGTACTGTTTAGTACTTTTTCCCTTTTTGCTCAGCAACCGAGCAATCCAAGTTTTGAAACTTGGCCTAGTGCAGATGTTGTTACCGGCTGGGGTACATTTACCCAAGTGCTAGCTGGAGCAGGTCTTCCGGGACAAGGTCTTGAAACAAAAAACACCAATGCTACCTATATTAAAGCAGGTACTGCATCAATAAAACTTCAATCGAAATTTATTTCTGCCATTGGAGATACCGTTCCAGGTGCTTGCTCACTAGGGTATTGGGTATTTAATGGTTCAGCATTTGATGCATACGGACAGGCATTTACCGGAAGACCTGACTCTATTAGATTTGCTATCGCTTACTTACCTGTAGGTGGAGATACCGGTGTTTTTCAAGCCTATTTAACGAAAACAACTGTTGATGTTGGAGGTACCGGCTTTTTAATTACAGGTGCAGTACCTACTATGACCTACGTTACTCTTCCTTTCCAATATGCAAATTCTAATACACCTGATACCCTACATATTGATTTTTCATCAAGTTACAATACTATTCACCAAGGAAGTGTTATGTATGTAGATGATGTATCTTTAATTTATGCAGCACCTGCTAATCCAACAGTAAGTCTGTCTGTTGCATCCACTTCAGGTTTAGAAAGTGTAAGTACAGTAAGATTAATCGCTACCTTGTCTAGTGCTTCTGCATCAGCTATTACAGTACCGGTTACACCTTCAGGAACTGCAACCTATGGGGTAGATTACTCGGTAAACAAACCTACCGGATTTTCGTTTGCAGCCGGACAGTTAAAAGATACCATTATTGCGACTATAGTTGATGATGCAACTGTTGAATCAAACGAAACTATTATTGCGACATTGGGAACACCAACAGGAGGGGCTACTTTAGGATCACCTTCTGCACTTACGTATACCATTGTTGATAATGACGGTGCGCCTGTTGTTCCAACTGTTTCTATTGCAGCTGCTTCTTCTATAGGAGAAGCCGGAGGATCGTATAACTTAGTAGCGACCTTGTCTCAAGCTACTTCAGTGGCTTCATCGGTAGGCGTTACAATGAGCGGTACTGCTACGAATGCAACAGATTACTCTTTAAGCAAAACAACATTTTCTTTCCCTGCAGGTAAATCAACAGACACTATTAAAGTGACTATTGTTAATGATGTACTTGTTGAAGGAAACGAAACTGTTATCGCAACTCTAAGCAGCCCATCAGCATGTACTTTAGGGTCTCCTTCTGCAGCTACTACAACAATTACAGACAATGATGTTCTACCAACAATTTCAGTTGCTGCATCATCTGCAACAGTTTTAGAATCCGTTGGAACAGTTAAATTAATTGCTACACTTTCTGCTCCGGCTACAAGTACAGTTACTTCTGCTGTTACTATCTCTGGTACTGCAAGCAATCCTGCTGATTACACATTAAGCAAAACAAGTTTCTCGATTGGCGTAGGAAAATCTACTGACACAATTGTGGTAACCGTTATTGATGATGCTGCTGTTGAATCTTCTGAAACCGTAATCGCAACATTATCTTCTCCATCGGGTGCAACTGTTGGTTCGCCAGCGGCTGCAACTATTACGATTAACGATAATGACGGTCCTCCGGCATTGTCTATCAGCGCATCTTCTGCATCTGTTTCTGAGGCAGGAGGTACAGTGAAACTTATCGCAACATTAACATTTGGAGCTACAGGAGCTGTAACTGCACCTGTAACATTTAGCGGTACAGCAGCAAACCCTGCCGACTATACCTTAAGCAAAACAAGTTTCTCTTTTGCTGCCGGTAAGGTAAACGACACCATCGTTGTTACCATTGTTAATGATGTTGTTACTGAAGCTAACGAAACTGTTATCGCAACTTTGGGAACTCCATCAGGAGCAACAGTTGGAACTCCTAATGCAACTACTGTAACCATAGTTGATAATGACGGAACAGGCATTGAAAACGCTGATTTGATGAAATCAATTTCAGTTTATCCTAGTCCTGCACAGGGTTCATTCAATGTTGAACTTCCATCGGCAACAGTTAATCATACTTTATCTATCGTTGATATGAACGGTAAAGTAGTGAAAGAAACAACTGTTTCTGCCGGAACAACTAATGTATCGGTAGAAGCTATTGCTACTGGAACGTATACTTTATTATTTGTGAATGCTTCTGAGCAAAAGTTAGCAGGAACAAAACAAATACAGATTATCAAATAATCGTATAGCGAATACAACTGAAAAGCCACTTCTTACGAAGTGGCTTTTTTTATAAATAATGATAAATCGTTATTGGAACTGAACAAATTAGCTTAAATCTGCATTACTAAAATAAAAATACAATATGTCGAAATTCCATGAGTTGAAGTTTAAAACCCTCCAAAATAAAGAGTTTGACTTTTCTAATTTAAAAGGGAAAGCCGTGCTCATCGTAAATACAGCATCCAAATGCGGTTTCACACCTCAACTAAAAGGGTTAGAAGAATTATATGAAAAATATCAACCCAAAGGACTAGAAATTGTAGCCTTCCCTTCAAATCAGTTCATGGGTCAAGAACCTTTAGAAGGAGATGGAATTGCCGAGTTCTGTGAAATGAATTATGGCGTAAAATTCCCCATCATGGCAAAATCGGATGTTCGAGGTGATAACAAAAACAAAGTCTTTCAATTTTTGACAGATAAGAAACAAAATGGCACAAACAGCCAACAACCTTGGTGGAACTTTTGGAAATATTTAGTTGACAAAAACGGCAACTTGGTTGAAGTGTATTCATCATTCACAAAGCCTACAGACAAAAAGGTTATAAAAGCAATCGAAAAAGCACTTAATTAGTATCTGCAAAATTGTCATAGTAATAGCTGTGGCATCATTTTGTAGCAATTACATTTATTATCAAAAATAAAATCAAACAATATGGCATTACAATTCACCGATTCGAATTTTGAATCAGATGTTTTAAAATCAGACAAAGTAACCATGGTAGACTTTTGGGCTGAATGGTGTGGACCGTGCAAAGCAATTGGTCCGGTAGTGGAGCAATTATCAAAAGAATATGAAGGCAAAGCGAATATCGGTAAGATGGACGTAGATGCGAATTCAAATGTTCCAATGCAATATGGCATTCGTTCTATCCCAACAATATTATTCTTTAAAGGCGGACAATTGGTTGACAAAACCGTTGGCGCTGTGCCTAAGGCTACATTAGAAGCCACATTGAAAAAACACCTTTAATCAGTTCGTGTTGGCTTCCAAGAAGCGAACATATGCCTGTACACCATCTTCAAGAGCCGTGAATTCTTTATTGAATCCGGCTCTTTTTAGTTTCGCCATATTGGCTTCGGTAAAGTATTGATACTTGTCGCGAATATCTTCAGGAATTGGAATATATGTTATGGTTGAAGGTTTTCCCATCGCTGAAAAAACGGCTTTCCCTAGATCATTGAATGTTCTTGCCAGTCCCGTTCCTAAATTATAAATGCCATTAATATTGGCGGTTGCCTTCTGCATATTAATCAGTTTATAGAAATACAGACACACCGCTACCACATCATCCACAAAAACAAAATCACGCAATTGCTCTCCATCCTTAAAATTGTTGTGGTGCGATTGAAATAACTTCAATGTACCTGTTGCTTTAATCTGATGAAAAGCATGATAAATCACAGAAGCCATTCTGCCTTTATGTGTTTCATGCGGACCGTAAACGTTGAAAAATTTCAAGCCCATCCAATGCGAAGGTTTTGCTTCTTGCGTTAAAACAAACATGTCAAACAATTGCTTGGAAAGACCATAAGGGTTTAAAGGCTTGAGTAAGCCTATTTTTTGTTCATCATCATCAAAACCATGTTCCCCCAAACCATAAGTTGCAGCGCTGGAGGCATAAATGATAGGAATATCTTTTCGTGCACAGATTTCCCATAACGCCTTAGAATAAGCCAAATTGAGCGAGTCTAGGATTCTAAAATTAAATTCAGCAGTATCGGTTCGGGCGCCTAAGTGAAATACAAATTCTACTTCATCGGCATTTTCAACAAACCATTCTAAAAAAACAGTGCGATTCATTTTTTCTTGAAAAACACATCCGTCAAGATTAGACGCTTTTTGTAAAGCATCGAAATCATCTACAAGTAACAAATTAGTAATGCTTAATCTATTTAAGCCACGAACTAAATTTGAACCTATGAAACCATATGCACCTGTTACTACTATCATGGCTTAAAATAAATTTTGTTGACCACTTTCAAAATCGAGCAGCCATTTTTTTCGTGCAATGCCCCAAGCAAAACCACGTAAATCACCCGCTGTACCAACTACCCGGTGACAAGGCACGATTATCGCTAATTTATTCTTCCCTACTGCATTGGCTACTGCACGAGAATATTTTTCATCGCCTATTTGTATAGCTATTTGCTTGTATGTTTTGGTTGAACCAAAAGGGATTGTTTGAAGAATAGACCAAATATGCTGCTCAAAATTTGTGCCCTCTTGTTCAAATGTAATGATTTCCGGTTTCCATGCTCTGATAAAATAAGCATCAAAAAAATCAATAACACTTTGATTGGTTGTTTCCGGAGTTGTAGCCTTATCCATTAGTGTAGCGCTAATGATAACATCATCAATACACTCTACTGCTATATCGCCAACGGGACTTTTATAACAACTAATCATACATCGATGCGGGTTAGAAAATAATGTTCAATACTGCTTTTCTTCAATAACTTACCTAAAGCAGAATATTCAAATTGCTTCAGCACAAAGATACTTTTCGGACGCTCGTAATTTGATAAAGTTTCAAATGAAGATTTGGTAAGTGATTCAGCCACTTCTTGCGATTGTAATACCAATACCACCCTTTGCCCGAATTTATCATCATTCATTGCTGTTATAAAAAATGGGACGGAAAATTGAGATTGAAGTTTACTTTCAATTTGATGTGCAAACACTTTTATTCCTCCGGTATTAATTACCTCATCTTGTCTACCTAACCATCGAAAGCGGGTGCTATCTATAATTTCAACCACATCATTTGTTGAAATTGGTGCCTGATTTTCAATTTTAATTTGCAGTAAAGAGTCTTCATTGGTTGCAACAGAAATGCCTTCCAAACATTGAAAATAATTTTCCTTAAACGGAGCAATACTTCGTAATGCAATGTGGCTAATGGTTTCTGTCATGCCAAACGTTTCATATATAGCATTAGGCATATCGTTCAACAACGTTAGCAACGCATCACTAATTTTTCCTCCCCCAATAATTACATGTGGAATCGATGAAAACAAAGTTGCCGATTGCTGATGCTGTAGCATATCAAAGCATTGCATTGGAGTGAATGCCGAAAACGTAATAGGCAAACTGAAAATCGCTACCGACAATGGATTGGAAGCAGGTGCTACACATACAATTCTTGCTTTTGCAACTATGGCACGGATAAGCATCATTCGACCTCCGATATGCTGAACAGGTAAACACAAAAAGAAAACCGATGTATGATTGAGTTTAAAAAAGTGATTTGTTCGCAATGCACTTTGAATTAATTCATTTCGCAAATGTTCAACCACTTTTGGAGTACCCGTAGAACCTGAAGTATGCATTGCAAATGAAGTAGCTGAACTACACCACAATTCAACGAAGTCGACAATCTCTTTCTGCCAAGTTATTTCAGCATTTATGGATGTCAACCATTCCGCTTCCGATAAACTAAAATCAAGCTGTAACATCATTCTCGGTTTTCCATGTAAGCGAAGTATCGTACCATAATTGTCCGCCTCTTACAACTAATGGCGAATCAATATTATTGGTATATAGGGCACCTGTGCCAAGACCTTGCACCAAAATATCTTGCTTTGCTGAAACCCATTGTGCTATGGCATTCAAGCCTATATTAGATTCCAATGCTGACGTAGCCCACCATTGCACATTGCGTTCTTCAGCAAATTGAATCCATTCGTTAGATTTATCGAAACCTCCAATTAGACTAGGTTTCAAGATAATGTATTGGGGAGCAATACAATCAAGCATGTTTTGTTTAGTTGCAGTATCTACTGTATAAATCAACTCTTCATCCAAAGCAACATCTATAATTTTTGCATTGCAAATTTCTTTCATTAAGTCCCATTGATTCACTGCAATAGGTTGTTCGATAGAGTGAATTTGAAATCGACTCAATCGTTCCATTTTAGCAAACACATCATTGGCTTTAAATGCTCCATTCGCATCTAAACGAATTTCCATTTGTGCTGCATCGAAATGACTTCGGATAAATGCGATTAAATCGCATTCTTCATCAAAGTCAATAGCACCAACTTTTATCTTGATACACTTAAAACCTTGCGCCAGCTTATTTTGCAGCTGTTCTAACATAAAGGATTTTGAGCCCATCCACACTAAACCATTAATGGAAATTGCTTTACTCCCTGCGGAGAAATTAGTAGCGAACAATTGCTTTGTTCCTCCATTTTTAAAATCTAACAAAGCGGTTTCAATGGCAAAAACAATAGATGGGAATTGCTGATATACTTCCTCTTTTATGCTTTCCCATTGTTGAATATTACTGCAAACACGATCAAGTTCATGTTCAATCATCGACAAATCATCTCTACTCAATCCTTCTATAAAACTGCACTCTCCTACCCCACTTGTTTGTCCGCTTGTAACTGTAACAAAATAACCATTCTTCACCGCCATAGCTCCGCGCGAGGTGAGCACAGGACGAATAAACTGCAACTCATATTTTTCGAAAGTTGCGATTAGCATAGTTCTTGAATGAGTTGATTCACTAACATTGGAACTCCTGTAGCCGCTTTCTCGGCCATCACATGTAAATTCGGCATTCTTGGCACAGCATTCACATCCGGGTTCACAAAATGAATAGCAGCTGAACTTGGTGCTTCGTGAATTAACCCTGCTGCTGGATATACCACCATTGAGGTTCCAATAACAATACAAATATCGGCTTTTCGAACGATACGAATAGCGTTTTCGATTTCGGGAACGGATTCACCAAACCAAACGATATGTGGACGGAGTTGCGATCCTAGTTCGCATTTATCGCCAATGTGTAAATCTTTGCCCCATTCATATACCTGTTGCTTGCCGGCTTGACTGCGCACTTTCAAGATTTCACCGTGCAAATGCAACACATTTTTTGAACCGGCACGCTCATGCAAATCATCCACATTTTGAGTAATGACATCCACATTGAAATGCTGCGCTAACTCCACTAAGGCTATATGTGCGGCATTGGGTTGCGCTTTCAGCACATCGGCTCTGCGCAAATTATAAAAATCGAGCACCAATTGTTTGTTGCGATGCCAACCTTCCGGTGAAGCTACATCTTCCACCCGATGGCCCTCCCACAATCCGCCACTATCGCGAAAAGTACGAATGCCACTTTCTGCGCTAATGCCGGCTCCGGTTAAAACAACTATATTTTTCATGGGATTAAAGTACCCGTTTAATAATCTTCAATTGATGCGAATACTTTTTCTTTTCCGCATCGAAAATACCGTAATGGTCGAGGGTATCAATTCTCACTTTTCCGGAGGCATGAATAATTTTTTGATCTTTCAACACCATGCCCACGTGAATAATTTTCCCTTCATCGTTATGAAAGAAAGCTAAATCGCCCAACTCAGCTGATTGAATAAAGTCTACCACAACTCCTGCCTCGGCTTGCTGATATGCATCGCGCTTAAGTTGAATACCAATACATTTAAAAATAATTTGGGTAAATCCTGAACAATCGATACCGAATGGTGATCGTCCGCCCCACATATACGGAGCATTTAAAAACTTAAGTGCAATCTTTTCAATAAAAGCAGAATTAAGTTGCTGCTCGTTTTGAACCGACTGACCGTTATATATGAACTTTTCCTTTAATATCTTAAAATTAATCCCGTCAAACTGGGGCAAAGAACTACCCAAAAGAATTGGAATGGAAGTTTCGGTTGAAGTGGCATTACTGGCGATTTCCAAGGCAATTCCTACTTGCTGAAGACAGGCATCGTGATCCTTTTTGGCGAGCTCTTTCAATTGTGCGCGTTGCACCCATCCTTCGTAATCATCGTAGTCGGTTTTTACTTTAAACCACTCCATTTTTCGCTCGATGATTTGGCAGGTTTCCCCGAACAGCATTTGACTTACCTGTTCACTTTTATGGGTGAAAGAAGCGCGAATGGGAACTACACTCAAAAGACATATGGCAGAATGCATCTTGAAATTTTAGCAAATTTCGGTAATTACTCCACTAACTCAAAATAGAGTTACCCACTTTTTTAGCATAATTCCCCCCAAAACATTTGCGTTTATATTACATTCGCAGTCCCCTGAAAAAAATTGATGTAAAGATTTATCGCTATTAAAACTAAAACAACAAAATTGACGTTTATGCATACTGCTTTATTCGTCAATGGTCAAATGCTTTATAAATGAAAAAAACGACAACGCTACTTTTCTTATTTTTATTGAGTGTGGGAGCATTCGCCCAATGTCAATTACTGTTTAAATTCAGTCCGAACGATACGATTTGTGTTGGACAACCAACAGCAGTTTCCATTGCCAATACCGGCTTTACGGGTACTGTAATTTGGAGCGGGGGCGATTTGCCGACTCCTGCGAGTGGCACAGCAATTAATGTGACCCCAACAGCCTCGCAAACCTATGTTGTGAATTGGACAAATGGAACATGTACAGTAACCGACTCGGTAAAGTTGATTGTAACTCCTGTGCAAGCCCTTTTATTAGGCAAAACCAATCCGTCTTGCGGTAAATCGAATGGCAGTATTAATGCTTTGGCGACAGGTACATCTTTAGTGTTCACTTATTTTAAAGATGGATTGTATTACTCTGACGGAAAATCGGTTTTAACCAATGCCCCTCCGGGCGTATATGATTTTGCAGTTTTCGATAATATCACCGGCTGTTCAGACACCATTAAAGGGATAGCGCTAATCGACAATTCCTCTTTCCCATCTTTTACCAATATTCAAACTACCGGAGTGGCCTGCTTTGGCGATAAAAGTGGAAGTATACAAGTAACAGTTACAGGAGGTACAGGCACTTATACCTACAGTTGGAGCCATGATGCGACAAACAAAACGAACACAGCGCAAAATCTAACTTCTGGAACGCCTTATACGATCACAGTTAATGATGGAGGTTGTTTGCCGATAGACACTACGATTACGCTGTCTGGTCCTACTGATTCCGTTAAACTAAATTTGGTGAGTACTGCAGATAACTGCCAGCAAGGGAATGGAAAATTAGTAACCAATATCACAGGAGGTACTCCGCCATACAATTTCCAATGGAGCACAGGCAGTACCAATGCCGATTCGCTTACCGGTATTGTTGGTCCAACGCGAATGGATGTAACTGTTACGGATAATAATGGTTGCTCAGTTAGTGGCACGGATTCTATCTTTAACACCGGTTCACCATCCTTTAAAGTACAAAAGGTAGATTCATCATGTATAACCGGAAATAACGGAAGTATAGCTATTGCACCGTTAAGTAATGACGGTCCTTTTTCCTATGTATGGTCGCACGATCCATTGCTCACTGATGCTGTAGCGAAAAACCTCGCACCAGGGAACTACACTATTTCAGCTTATAATTCTTTTAATTGTGCGCAAGTAATTAATGTTACTGTTCCGGCCTTTAACGGAAGCTTTTTCGATTTAGGTGTAGACCAACGCATTCAATTAGGGCAAACTGCACAAATTGAAGTAAAAACTGATGCAGCGATAAAAACAATAACCTGGACACCTAGTAATGTAAGTATAAATGATGAAAAAAAATATTACACATCACCTACTGTTACAACCATTTTTTCAGCAACTGCAACATACGGAAAAGGATGCCTATTGAATGATCAGACGACCATATATGTGGATACTATTGAAAGCAAACTAGTAGTTCCTACCATTTTTACACCCAATGGGGATGGGGTTAATGATAATTTTTATGTAAAGTACGATGGAATTAAGACCTTCCAAATCTGGATTTATAATCGCTGGGGGGCAAAAGTATTTGAGTCGACTGATGTTGATTTTCAATGGAATGGGCAGAATAGCCAAACCAATAATTTAGAAATGGACGGCAATTATGGCTACACCATTGCCTATAGCACGTACACCCAACCGGTGAAACAAATTATAAATGGTTATGTGACCTTAGTAAAATAATGAATATGAAAAAAGCAATACTATTCGCGACTCTATTTTCATCGTTATGGTCTAATGCCCAAGATGTTCATTTCAGTCAGTTTCACATGATGCCCATGCATATAAATCCTGCTATGACGGGGTTTCATGACGGGGTTGTGCGCGTTGGTGCCATTTATAGAAACCAATGGGCAACAGTAAGTAACTTTAACAGCTCATTTCAAACGGGAGGAGGTTATGTTGATGCGTCATTGTTTAAGGGTTTATTGAAAAATGATTACTTTGGAGTAGGTGGAGGTGCTTATTATGATAAGAATGGTACAAATCCTTTTTCCACTATTGATGCCATGGTCAATTTAGCCTATTCGAAGGGATTTGGGAGAGAGATAAAACACTCGATAGCCCTTGGTGTTGGAGCAGAAATCCAGATGAATTCGTTTAATACTTCAGGTGCTGTTTTTTCAGATGGAATCAATGAGAAACTTGGTCAAAGCAATTCGATTTTTGATGCAAATGTGGGACTACGATACCATGTTTATGTGCGTAAGAAGTTAAATATTTATGCCGGTTTTGCTTACCACCACTTATTGCAGGCGGCTAATAAAAAAACGGCATTCAGCAGCGAAAAATGGTATGCAAAATATGTTGGCCATGCCGGTGCTCAAATTCAATTAAACGATAAATGGAATGTTGTACCACAGTTTCTTTTCATGTTTCAAAATAAAATTTGGCAAACCAATTTAGGCGCTGCCGGTCAATTTGTTTTTGGGGACAGATACACCAGCACCAATTATTTCTCAGTGGGTGTGAATGCCCGATTGGTGAACAGCGGTGTAGATGCCGTTATTCCGAATATAAAGCTTGATCTATACAACTTTTCACTGGGGCTATCGTATGATATTAATGTATCTAATTTTCGAAAAGCATCAAAAACAGTTGGCGCTTTTGAAGTTGGTTTGGGATATGTTTTTCAAGGAAATAAAAAAGACAAAGCGGATAAAACCCCCTGTCCTCACTTTTAATAGTGAAAACTTACCAATAGTTTTTCCACACGCTAAAAAAAATGGAATAATTGTTGCAACTTTCGGATGCTGAAAGCACTCTAAAATATTACATAAGACTAACTATATGATTCAATTTCGATTAAGTATACTGCGATTCATTACAATATTGTTTTTTGGGGCATTAGGTTTAACCCAGGCAAAAGCACAAATTACCTGTAATTTTACAGCTACACAAGATTCAGGTTGTGCTCCTATAGCCATTGTATTGAGCGATGCTTCCACTTCATCCTCAACTATTACCAATAGAACATGGACGATTACCGGCCCTATTGGAACATTACCACTCGGCTTTTCGAATAACTATGCTTATATATTTAGTGTTTGTGGCGATTATTCTGTGTCATTAACGGTAACCAATGCAGCAGGACAAACATGTACCAGAACTGTACCTAATGCATTAAGAGTATTTTGTAAGCCCACTGCTAATTTCTCTTTTTCGCCAAAAGCCGGATGTCCGCCAACAGTGGTTACTTTCCAAAATTTGACCAATCCGGGAAGCGGAACATTGGACTCTATTATTTGTGACTGTAGAAATGGTGTCGTTCGAAAACTTACCGGTACTACGCCCAGCTTCACTTGTACCTATGGTAACTTTGGCAATTACATCCCAACCTGTTATGTACTAAATTCAAAGGGCTGTACTGATGATACAACGTTTTATAGCGATACCATTAAAATAAAACCGGCACCCAAAATTAATACTATTACAGCATCGGAAAACAATAGTTGTACAACGCCTACTTTTGTAAATTTTGCAACCACTACACAATCATCGTCAAATTTATCATATCAATGGAACTACAGAAAGCAGCCATCAACTACTTGGGTTCCTTTTGGAGTTAGTAAAGACACTTCCAGTTTTGGCTTTGCAACTGGAGTTTATGATGTGAAATTAACCGTCACCGACACCACCACCCTATGCTTTAAAGATACCATTATTCAAACCTATATTAGCATCGGTAATAATCCTACTCCAACATTTGCGGCATCAGTTAGAAAGATGTGTGTGGGCGGAACAACTAATTTTTCGTATACAGGTAGTGGTTCAATTGCCAATTACGCTTGGACTTTCCCAGGAGGAACACCACAAAACGCTTCAACGGCAAGTGTTACAGGTGTAAAATATAATTCCGCGGGCTTGTATGATGTAAAGCTTGTTGTATCCTTTGCCAACGGATGTATTGACTCGATATTAGTGAGAAACTATATTTCTGTAGGATCACCGAAAAACTTCTCTATCAATTTTACAGACACCTCCTTTTGTAAAGTTCCGGATACCACCTGTTTATCGTACAACGGCCCCACATGTCCCGGATGTGCATACAGCTGGTCGGCAAGTAATCCACAATATCAGCCCATTGGCTCTAATGGGCAACCCAATTTATGTTATCGAGTAAATACATTTGGATCGCCATCCGGTTTTACACTTTTCGTAACTGATTCGTTTGGTTGTGTTTCATCAACACAAACAGGGGCAATTTTTACAGCAGCTCCATTAAAAGTATCCTTCACTTCTGCATATGTTTCCCCATGTGTTCCCGGATCTGTAAACTTTACGAATACGACTACTTCCGGAAGCGCTATTACAAGTTTAACTTGGGGATTTGCAGGAGGAAGTCCATCCTCATCAACCCTTGGGTCACCTCCAACTGTTAATTATGGTTCAGCAGGCTGTTTTAAAGATTCGCTGATTGTTGTTAATGCTGCTGGTTGCATTGGCAAAAAAGTAGATTCGGTTTGTTTTGGAACCCCTGTCAATATTACAAGTATCAGTATTTCACCAAAATCGATGTGTTACGAAAATGGTAAGATCTGTATCACAGCATGTGGACCAGCAGCATTAGATAGTATCATCTTTTTGCCCGAAGCACCTGTTGATACAATGAAACGATTTAAGATTTATGATACTTTCAATACAGGCTGTATTACGTTCTGTTATACGTACCAGAATATTGGTAATTTTAAACCTGTAGTTATCCCTTCTAGCTTCGGGTGCAAGGGTGCGAAATATAATGGAGGACCTGCTGATACCGTTACTATTTATGCACCAGCCGCAAATTTTAAAGATTCATCTTCTTGTTCTAATAAGTTTAGAATCTTTTATAAAAACAAAACTTTACTTGGAGACTCCTTTTATTGGCAATTTCCAGGAGGGCTTCCGAATTCTTTAATCACAAAAGATTCAACATTAGTTCCCGTAGTTAACTATCCTTCCTGTGGAACATATCAAGCTACTTTAACGGCTGTGAATTTTAAAACGGGTTGTTCTCATTCCAAAACCATTCCAATAAACATCTCCTGTACTGGTGCAACACTAAGCACTCAGGATACAATTGGTTGTGATACTTTAACATCACTTTTCAATTTAACCCTTGCACCCGGATCAGCTACCCCTACTTCAATAAGATGTAATAAAGATACACTAAATGGTACAGCCTATAACGCTATTGGAATTGTTGGATTTTTCCCTTATTTTTATAATCAGGGAGTTCATCTGCCTTGTTGTATAATTAATTACCCTGGGGGATGTTCAGAGAAAGTTTGCATAGATAAACCGATTAAAGTACACACTGTAAAAACAGGATTTACTACTCCTGATTTAGCCGGATGTGCACCGTATTCTACATGTTTTACTGATACTTCTATCGCAGTCAACTCTACGCTAACCACATGTACATGGGATTTTAGTGATGGCTCTCCTTTAGTTACGAGTTGTGGAACGGTGTGCCATACATTTAATACTTCAGGAAATTATACTGTTAAACTCACGAGAACAAATAATTTTGGATGTAGTATAACAGCATCCAAAACAATTTTTGTAAATAATGTTACTGGTAACTTTACCATACCAGATTCTTCCTCTTGCACAAGCGCTACTGATTCACTCGTATTTCTAAATACCTCAACTGGGATAGGAACACTGAATTATCAATGGATTACACCCGGCAACACATTAGGCACAAATGCTGTTTCTAAAGATTATTTCGGTCAATATGGCTCAACAGGTACGTTCCCGGTTACTTTAATTGCAACAGATGCAAATGGGTATTGTACCGACACAATTACTAAGACGGTAACGGTTCAAAACCCTAGAGCTAATTATGGAGTAGATCAAACTTTTGCTGCATGTCCACCTTTATTAGTTCAGTTTACAGATTCATCTACTAACGATATCTGCGAATATGACTGGGACTTTGGGGATGGAGGTCCGCATTCGTATATTGCAAACCCTACTCGATTCTTTAGAAAAGCAGGAAAGTTTAGAGTTTGGTTAAAAGTAAAATCGTGCAACGGATGTATTGATAGTATAAACAAAGAAATCATCATTATTGACGGACCTTATGGAACACTTTCCTATGCTCCGGTTAATGGAGGGTGCCCATGTACGAATGTTACCTATCACTTAGAATTGGTGAATACCAAAAATGCGGTATTTGTGCCGGGATGTGGTCCTGCACAAACAATTTCTAATATTACGCCTATGGGTACAGATCTTAATCCGAGTGTTTTTGATATTACTGTTCAACATTGTAATATAGATAGTTGTCAAGCAATTTTGGTTTTAACAGATAACACACAATGCCAAGTACTTTATGACGATTTGGTAGTTCCTTTTGTAATAGACACGCCAATACTTAATTTCAATTTTACTACAGCAGGGCTCTGCGACAGTGGCACTGTATGCTTTAACAATTTATCAAAAAATGGAAATAGCGCAGTAACAACAGATTCAATACTTTGGGATTTTGGGGATGGACAAACGGATACAACGTTCTCTCCATGTCATAAATATGCCCAACCGGGAACATACAAAGTAACGCTTCGCCAAAAGAATAATTTAGGTTGTAGCAGTTATTTAGACCAAACCCTGCTTATTCCAAAATCTCCTCAGGCTTCTTTTACAGAAAATGATTCTTTAGGATGTCAACTTCAAAATGCTCGTTTCTGGGATACCTCAGTTCCGGATACGAATACATTTATCAATTCTTGGTTATGGACATTCAGCAATAGCGTTCCATTACCACATTCTTATTTATCGCAAAATGTTAGCAAAAATGTAGGAGTAGGAACGTTCACAGTTACGCTTTTGGTTACGGATACTTTTGGCTGTGTAGACACTGCTATGAAGACACTCACCTCTCGAATTCCGCCATTAGCCAATGCCAGTGCGGATATGGTAATTTGTTTGGGAGATTCAAATATAGTTACTGCTTCCGGAGGAGCTACATATCAATGGGTACCTAATTATAATATTGAAAATCCGAACATCGCCTCAACAAAAATCTGGCCTACAGTTGATACGGCCTATCAAGTGTATGTAACAGATGCTTTTAACTGTAGTTCGTTAGACACTATTAATGTTAACGTGTCAAAAGTTACAGCACAGTTTTTTGCAGATTCGGTTTGTTTGAACAATCCAACGCATTTTATCGACTCATCGATTAGTGTACATGGCAGTTATGCTTCATCCACCTGGAATTTCAATGACCCTCCTGCTGCAGGTGTTGGGAAATATCCATCCCATACATTTACTACCGATGGTAACTTCAATGTAACCCTTACATCTACTAATACTGCCGGATGTAAAGATGATACTACCATGTCGGTTGCCGTTATTGCGCTACCGGAGGTAAATTTTGGTACGACTAGCGTTTGTGTTGGAAATCCAACTTTATTTATTGATTCCTCTGTTGCAGGGTATGGAAACATCACCAAATGGGTTTGGAATTTTGGCGATAATACAGTTGACTCTTCCAATCAAAACCCTACGCATACATATAATACGGCTAATACATATTCAGTGCGATTAACCGTGTATAATAACTTTGGTTGTTCTCAATCGTTCCAAAAATCGGTAACTGTTTACTCGTTGCCACAAGCCAACTTTACATTAGATTCGGTGTGTTTAGGCTCTACAAGTCATTTTACTAATACTTCAGTACAAGGATCAGGTATCATCAATAATTACATATGGGATTTTAATTATCCTTCCTCCGTTGATACCGTTTCTAACTTATCACCGGTTTCCTTTAACTATCCTACTGCAGGAATTCACGTAGTTAATCTTTCAGTAACAGATGTTAACGGATGTAGTTCTTCGCTTTCCAAAAATACGCTGATATTTAGTTTACCGACTGCAAACTTTGTAGTTAAAAACAACTGTAAAGAACAGAATACACTTTTTGAAAACAGCAGTACACCGGGCGATAATCCACTTGCCAATTTCTATTGGATACCATTCAATAAGACAGATACTAATGTGAGTGTATATTTTGCAACACCTACTACAGTAAATGTGTCTTTAATTGCTATTGATACAAAGGGGTGTAGAGATACTTTAACAAGAAACATAACCATTTTTGACAAACCCAATGCAGGTATACTTCCGGGAGATTCCATAATTTGTGAGAACGAGCCATTAACGTTAAATGACTCTTCTACAAGAGGAACATCGGCTCCAATTACAAGCTATCTTTGGGATATGCAGCCCGATAATGTTGTGGATTATACCACTATGAATGTTTCTCATTCGTACAGCAATGGAGGTGATTATTTTGTTTATCACATAGTGATTGACTCGAACAATTGTGCTGATACAGCTGTGAAGAAAATACATGTAAACAAAAACCCGGTTGCTAGCTTTACAAATCAACCAACCTGTATTGGCAAAGTGGCTACATTTACCAGTAACTCTAAAGCAGGTGACGCCCCATTAAGTTCGCTTTCTTATGCTTGGACATTTGTGAATTCACCACCAAATGCCACAGGAATTTCAACAACACATACCTTTAACCAAGGTGGCAATTTTGATGTTACTTTATCGATTTCGGATGCCAACGGTTGTAACGATGTATTAACGAAAACCATTTTCGTAAATGTACCACCGGTAATTAATGTTACACCGGCTGATACTACTATTTGTCTTGGACAATCTGCTGATTTTAGTATTCAAGGTGTATTTGATCGCGTAAAATGGTCGCCTAGTACTTGGGTAAATCTGCCTGATAGTCCGAGCGTAAGAATTACCCCTCTAAATAATATCAAATATCTTGTAACAGTTTACAACGGAAATTGTGAACCGGCATACGACACAGTAACCATTGGTGTTGTACAGCGAGTACCTATCGATTTGGAAGCCGATCCGCAGCAAATTCTATTGGGCTTAAATTCTAATCTATTAGCCAATTACTCGGGTATAATCGATAGCATTGTTTGGAGTCCGGATTCTACATTGAGTTGTCGAAAATGTAAAAATCCGGTTGCTTCTCCACGTGAAACGACTACCTATAAAGCAACTATCTATTATGGTAAAAACGGCATCACATGTACGAACGAAGCGGAAATAACAATTACAGTTTTAACTACTTGTAACGGGGATATTGTTTATGTTCCGAATACATTTACACCAAACAATGACGGACATAACGATGTATTCAGAATTCGAGGAAATGGGGTGACAAAAATTAACCACTTCAGAATTTTCGACCGTTGGGGCAACAAAGTTTTTGAGGCATTAGACGCATCACCAAACGCTGATTTAGCAGGATGGAACGGAAAATTAAATAACATTGGAATGGAAGCTAATCCTGGAGTGTTCGTTTATGATTATGAAATTGAATGTATCAACGGACAGAAATTCTCAGGAAAAGGTAATGTAACGTTAACCAGATAAGAAGAACCACGTATGAATTTTAAAAACTATTTTCTTTTACCGATAGCGCTTTTATTGACGAGTGTTTCTTTTGCTCAGGATATTCATTTTTCGCAATATACTTCAGCACCCTTGCAATTGAACCCAGCATTTGCAGGATTGAATAACTGCGATTATAGAGTTGGAGTAAACGCAAGAACGCAATGGAATACAGTTTCAGGAGGAAACACGTATACCACTTTTGGGGCATCGGGCGATGTAGGTATTGGAAAACCTACTAAATTCAATAGTTTTGCCGGACTTGGATTATCCATTTATTCAGATGTTGCAGGCTCATTACGATTGAATACCAATAGAGTCGATCTCAGTTTTGCCTATCACTTTATGTTGGATAGAAAAGCAACATCTTCCCTATCGGTTGGACTGCAATTTGGTGTTAATCATCGTGGCATCAATCCTTCAAAAGGCACCTATGACGAGCAATACGACCCTTCATTATTAGGAGGTTACAATCCTACACTTCCCACCGGAGAAACAAGTATTAATCGCACGAATATGATTTATTTGGATGCAGGTGTAGGTGCAATTTTTTCGAAGAACTTTAGAATGGACCGACATAATATTTACCTTGGATTGTCTGCTTTCCATTTGAATCAGCCCGATGTTTCGTTTAACTCCACCGGTCTTTTTGCTAAAACTGTTGTGGGTAATACACAAGGACAAAAATTGTATCTGAAAACCATTTTCCATGGAGGAGGAACTTTCTTGTTAAGAGATAAATTATGGTTGATGCCACAATTTATGTTTGCTTTCCAAGGTCCTGCTCAACAATATAACATTGGAACTTTAGTTAAAGTACAATTGGGAAACCGAGTAACCAGCAAAACTTACTTCTACCTTGGCGCACAATATCGTGGCTTATTCCAAAAAACTAACTTGGCTGATGCAGTAGTATTACAAACCAGAGTGGATATTAAAGGACTAAGTGTTGGATTCAGCTACGATATCAACGTATCGAAATTGAACCTTGCTTCTGCAACATTTGGAGGGCCTGAATTGTCGTTGATTTTTCAAGGATGTATGAACAGAAAACCTCGTCCGTTCTTCTGTCCGTTCATGTAAAGAATTACATTTTTTTAATCCAACAATCCGGGTTGATGGCTTTTGCTTCTTTCAACTTAGCAGCGGCTGACGCTTCTGTATTGCCGGCAAGTATAGCAACGTAAGAAACTTTACCGTTTGGAATTAATTGAGCATCGAGCGATTTATTTTCAGAAGTAATACTTGCTGTTAAATTCTCGGCATTTTTCTTGTCTTTGAATGCCCCCATAATGATAACATACTTAGCCTTTGTAGCAGCTTCCTCAACAACAGGTGCAGCAACAGCTACTTCTTCTTTCACCACTTCAACCGGCTGAACAACTTCTGCTTGCTTTTCTTCTTGAACAATAAACACAGGCTGTACTATCTTTACTTCGTTGATAACTGATAGTTCAGGAGAAGCTATATTATCTAAAACCAATGGAGCTACCTCAACCGATTTACTCGGAAATACAGCAGAGAAAGCCGACAACACATTGGCTTCGTTTAAATTCATCTTGTCGGAATGGAATCCGAAAAAAGGCATCGTCATGACCGCCAAAGAGAATATCCCAAAACAAGCTAGTAGAAGTTTTTTAGTGTTCACCGGTTCAACAGTAACAGGCTCCAATACTTCTTCCTCTTTTGTTGTTTTCAAGAAAGGTTCCGATAAAATCGGCTCCTCAATAATATCCGTAATAATCGATTCCGACTTCACTACAACAGCCGTATTATCGGCAGCATGGGTATTTCTAAACACAGGTTTAGCTATAATCGCAGGAAAACCATATGATTCCACTAGGTAGTTCTCCGTAACATCCGGAAGAAATGAAATTGTACTTCCTAAAGCATCCCATTCAAATGTTCCAATCTGTGCTAATGTATAAGTAGTGTCGGACTTTAACGTTGCTTCAAACTGATTTGCCCATTTACGAACAAATAAATTTGCTTCACTGAATGGTACTCCATTCAGCATCGAAAAGGTATTCACCAACAAGCCATCATCGTTGCGTAACTGTCGGTTAAAACTAATTGATTTCGTTGGCGGAGTAATGGTGTAGTTCAAATAATCAATATCTGCCGACTTATACTTGGTTAAAAAGCCTCCAAATCCGGGAATGATAACACACTCCTGAATGAAAAGCAATTCCCGCAAACAAATCTCTACACTGTACTTCATGGTGCAATTTATAAACAATTTTTGAACATTTTGAAATTGCGCTTAAAAGGCAAATTTCGCGCCCACTAAACCGTTTATACCGTAAACCGGGTAATTGCCCCATCGTTGGTACTTTTGGTGGGCTATGTTGTTTAAATTTCCGAAGAAAGAAAAGCGTTTGTTAAAAATATACTCCAAACTCAAATTCGCATCGGCAGTACCTTTAATCAAACGTATATCTGTTGGACTAACATGTCCGTAGTAGTTCGTAAAACCAAGAATATCAGCCCCTACTACAATCTTCCCTTTTAAATTGTATCGCAACTTTAGATTAGCTGAAAAATCGGGGTGATACCATGCCTTATCATTAGCAGAAAGGGTGTAATGGTTATAATCGAGCGATAATAAAGCGGTAAAATCGTCTTTCAAATTGTAACCCAACTCTAAATGTCCGTTAATCACTTTGACCTTAGCATCATACGCTACATAAAAGCGTTTAGAATCGAAGTAATCGTTGTAATAGAATGCTTGATTTGCAATTTGCTTGAACCCGGCAGACGCTAAATAAGAGAAGCCTGAAGCCGTTCCTTTTAAACCACCATATAAGTTTGAAACGCGTGTATTCTGCAATTCTACATCCGAGTTGACAAAATTATTGTCGAAGGCAAAATTGCGATACGAATTTTTCAAATACTTAATATCCCATCCCACAAAGGCATGCACATATTTTTCGTACAACTTCTTCTGCAAATACAAATCAGGTAGCGGATATAACTTATCCCCTTCTACAGCAAGCGTAATACCACCCCGCGCCAACCAATTTTGATCGTTATAACCATACAACAAGTTCAATAAGAAATAACTTCTCCATAAACTCTGGCGTGATGATTTATACTTCGAAATATCAAAATCAAAACTTCCGGAAAGTGAATGCACCTTCAAGAATTTCTTACCCACCATTATACCCCCATGCAAGAAAAATTCATTGCTCTTGCCCGCTAATTCATTGAAATAATTGAATTGAACCTTAGTACTGAAATCGATTTCCGGTGCATTTTTCTTCAATGAGCCGAACGTTGCCACTACATCATAATCTTGAAACGTTTGTCGGATCTGCTTTCTGGTTAACGTTTCAGCATTTTGATTGCCATAGAAATGGTTGATATAATTTCTGAAATTAAACTCGGTAGTGAACTGGAACGTAGAAGGGAAAGCCTTCACATAAGCCCCTACTCGAGTATCGAAAAACCGCTGATTCTTAATACTGAAAGGTGTTGCATTGAAATGATACACCTCAGCACCATAACGCACATTCTTTCCCTTCCCATTATACATAAACTCCACCAAAGGCGATAACTGACTACCAAAACCCAATTTAATATACGACTGATTGAAGCGCTCCAACTTCTCTTTCGACAAAGCGATTGGTTTCATTGGATTCGGTTCAATGGTCATTTCTTTGTACTCGCGTGCCGGAATACTGTAATCGAAATTCATTTTCTGATCTTCCAACTGCGGAATATTAGGCGCTACAGAAATTTTATCGGCATCCTTAATTTTCGCATCGTGTTCTTTTACAATAATTACCTCATCGTTTCCAACCGATGTTTGTGCAAACACCTGAACTCCGCTAAAAATAAGCATTACTAATGCATACTGCACTCTTCTCATTGCTATTGTATTTCGCCTTTTCATATTACTTCTTCAAATTTTGATTGTTCAAAATTGAATCGCCCTGAATCATTTGCATTTCATCGCTAGGAGCAATTTCCATGATTCGAGATTTCTTTAATTCTTCATTGTTGATTTCATCCAACTTCGCTTTCGCTTCTTCCAGCAAAGTATCATCGCCTTTGTAATTCGCCACAATACTTTCCAGCGTTGCCTTTGCTTGCAATACATTACCCAATTGATAATAATCATCCGCCATCAAAATGAAAGTCTTCACATACCAATATTCGTAACTCGCGAACTTGGTTTTAATTTTGAAGCAGGTATCGAGCGATGCTTTATACAAATTGTTCTCTCGTAAAATCTTTGCGGTCATATACTTCGACTCAGCAGCCCGTTCCGATGATGGTCCAGCAGCTACTTTGTTGAAAGCAGCATAGGCTACTTCCTTACTGTTGATAGTATAAGCCGATTTTGCCTTCAAATAATAAGCCTCGGCCACATCGGCTTCTTTCGATGCATTGTTATTGATAATACGATCGGCTGCCTTTATCACTTCTTCGTGATTATTGGTTTTCGAGGCACACTTCAACACTCCAACAATGCCCGTGTACGTGTTTTGATAAGTGCTGGAATTATCGGCCAATGCTTTATAGTAACCAATCGCTCGTACGTAATCTTTTAACTCGAAATACGCCACACCCGAAGCGTTCAATAACGCCTTCTCTTTAAACTTCGGTGAAATTTGTATTAAGGCATCATAATCAATCAACACCGCGGTGTATTGCTTCTGTTTCAACAAACATTCCGAGCGATACAAGTGCGCTTCCTGAATAAAGTAGCCTTTCGGGAATTTATCTAAATACTTGGCAAATAGAATAATGGCTTTGTCGCAATCGTTACTCGTGTAGGCGTTTTCAGCCGCTTGATAGGTTAACGAGTCTTTCTCCGATTGCGAAACGGTAGCCACATCGATGTATTCATCCGGGCGGCCTAACTCCACCCCCAAATCTTTAATAGCAGATAACGCTTGCTTCGATTCTTTAGACGAAGGATAATTTGCAATTAAATATTTGTACTGTTTCAATGCGCCTTCTTTGTTGCCTTGGTTGTATTCCGCTAATCCAATTTTCAAATAAGACGAGGGCACCAACGAGCTTTTCGCATAGTTCTGAATGAGTTGATTATAGTACGATATAGCGCCATTACTATTATCCATATCCAAATAGGTTTCCCCAATTTCAAAGTATGTTCTATCCAAGGTTTTAGAGATAGGATACTTTTGAATCAAGTCTTTCAACACATCAATTTTCTCTCCATCGCGATTCATTAAGCCCAATACAATTCCTTTTTGGAAATGCGCATATTCTGCTTCAGTTGAATTCGATTTAGCAACCACATCGTAATTGCGCAAGGCCATCGAAAAATCCTTCTCTACAAACGAGCACTCCGCTAATCGCAACTGCGCATCCTCCAGCATCTGCTCCTGCCCTGCTATTGGACTATTGATATATTTCTTGAAGTAGTTAGCAGAACGCTCATATTGCTTCAACTTAAATAAGGCATAAGCCGAATTGTAAGCTATATGTTTACTACCGAAACCAAGTATTGATGCATACTCTTGTGTCATCAACTGATCGCACTTTTGATAAAATGAAAACGCATCGGCATAACTCTTCTGTGCATACAAATTCTCTGCCTTAATAAAGTATGCACCTGCCTGCAACTCCCCTTTCACCGGGTATTTCAACGATTTTTCGCACAAGGTTATCGATGCTTGTGTTTTCCCATCGTTATACAATTGCAATGCTCTGAAATAGGTTACGCGTTGGTACGCTTCTTTTAACGAAGGACTTAAGGTGCGCAACTTCTCAATAATTTCGTAGGCTCTATCATAATCTTTCGATTGCAATAAGGCCACAGCCATCAATTCATTGGCTTCGCTCAAATTATCGGTTGAAGGATTCGTTGCTAAAAATTGCTCTAATGCACTCACACACTCGGTTGGGTTGCCCATCTCTAACGATAACTTCGCGAAGTTAAACAAGGCATTCTGCTGCGTTTTTACATCAAAGTTTTTCGCGGCAGCCGACTGAAATGCCGCCTTCGCTTTTTCTTTTTCGTTCACTTTCAAATAGCAATCTGCCAACGTGTACGTGGCATTTTGTCCCATTTTATCGTCTACCAAATTCAACTGCAGAAAATTGCTGATGGCATTTTTGTAGTCGTTCATTTTGTAGTACGAATAGGCCAATTCATAAATATCTTCTTTGCGTACTTTAGTATTCTTTGCCACATGCGCTTCCAACAACGGCAATGCTTTTGCGTAATCCGACTTTTGGAAATAACTCTCGCCTAGTAAGTGATTCATCTCGTCTCTGTATGTCACATCTGTATTATCAATATGCGCTTTGATATACGTTATTGTTTTGTCGTAGTCCTTCTTCATGTAATAAATCTGCGACACGTAGTACGGAATCACAGAAGAAAACATCTTCGAATCTTCTATCGCTAAAAAGCTTTTCAGCGCCTCGTTGTATTCTTTTTTGTAGAAGCAAATGAAGGCGTAGTAGTAGTTTGAAGGGTAGTAATACTTTTCTTTAATATCCTTAATGGCTTTGAACAAAGGCTTTGCCTCATCAAATTTCTTTTTCACGAAATAGCAATAGCCCAACTGAAACTTATAATCGGTGCGGTATTTATCAGGAATCTCATCAGCCGACAACTTCGATAACTGATCGATACATTCTTGATACTTGTTGTTCATGTAGTAGTAGCGACCCAAGTAAAAATTAATGTACGCGCTACGGTGACTATCGCTATGATTCTGCAAGAAATTAAACAACAAAGGTTCAGCATCCACATCGTTATTTTCGGCAGCAGACACTGCAATCATATATTCGACTTCTGCCCACAGCAACGTATTTTTCGTAGCCGTGTTATCCAAACGCTGTTCGTAAATTTTCTCGAACTGTCGTCTGGCCGAAGCATAATTCTTCTCCTCAAACAGCTCCACTCCTTTTCTGTAGGCCGCATTGGGGTCGGTGTAGACAAAGGTTTGCTGACTCCTCGCCACTGAGAACACCAACAAAAAACCAAACAATAATAAATTTCGCATAACCAGATACAATAAGTCTAATCAAATATATTACTTCAACGTAGGTAAGCGTTCTATTGCATAGGCAAGGTATCAACAGGTTGTTGGTGCTGTCTAATCTTTAGAACGTAAACGGCATGGCAGATATTGTGTATTATTTAAGATTCAGCGATTTTTGATTTAAGATTTTGAAGTCATACATGAAGCTTACAGTAGTTCCAAATCCAAAAATCTTAAATAATAAAATAGTAAATCGACAAATGCATTGGGCGTGATGCCGCGCTTTCCGTTCCAATCTTTGTCCATGGGAATGGCCAAAGGATTTCCCCTCCAATCGCGCACGCGGGCATACTGTATGGATTGGTGTTTATTGATTATTAATAATTCCGTCACTGCGAGGTACAAAGCTGTCTGTGTTTCTCTCTCGGTAAGTATCATCACTAAACGAAACTATTCACATATGCTTATGGTCCGTGGTGACAAGAACTAAAGGGTGGTAATAAAAGAGTTTACACAACCCGTTTCCCTTCTTTACTATATTCGATTAGCTTCAGAAGTCGCTTATTTTTTGTTGCATCTTGCTTAGCACTCATCACCCAATGCAACGCCACTTTTTTGTAGGATGGTGCTTGCGCTTGAAAGAATTCCCAAGCCTTTGTGTTTGCTTTAAATTGCTGCTCCATTTCAGGTGTTAGTGCAGCCGTTTCATTTTCGTGTGAGTAAATGCGCGACTTACTTTCCTTTCGTAAACTAAACGCTTTTAAGCCTGCAGGTTGCATCAAACCTTGTGCCTTTAGATCTTCAACTTTTTGAATATTGATGGCGCTCCAAATGCTACCGGCTTTGCGAGGCGTAAAACGAATGCAATAACTTTCGCTGTCTACTGATTTGCGAACACCATCAATCCAGCCAAAGCACAACGCTTGATCAACAGATTGCGACCAAGTGATAGAAGGTTTAAGGCTGTCTACTTTATAGAAGCCCACCACTAATTCGGTTTCGGTGTTATGATGTTTCTTCAGCCATGATCGAAAGGCTTCTTGTGTTGCGAAAAAAGTAGGTACCATTTGACGATGGAGATAAGATTAGTTATTTATTGTATTCAACTCCACTTCCAATCGATCGAAATTTTCTTCATTTTTATCTACAACATAGTTTCGAATTGCTTCACATTCCTTTGCTGTTTCGAAAATCATATGGAAGGTAAATTTTGTTTTGTGCTCTTGTAATTCTTCAAAAGTGACGAGCATGTGAAAGAGCGGATTCGTTAAGCGATACCACGCCACTCGGTGCGGTTTATCAACGATCAAGAAAACACTTTCGTTGATATAGTTTGCGCCATCGGGTCCGTGCATAACTAAACTCCATTTGCCACCTACATGTAAATCAAACGCATTAAAGGTATTCGTGAAACCATGTGGACCCCACCAGTTTTGCAAGTATTCAGGCTTTTCAAAAGCGCTATAAACCAAATCTACTGGAGCATTAAGAGTGCGCGATGAAACAATGGTACAATTGGGTGAGAGTGGGAGGAGTTGCATGTAATAGAATTTACTTTTGTTAATATCAATATAAAAGAAAAAATTAAAACAAAGCAACGTTTATTCTTGAGATAATGGCTAGGCTAGTATTTATACTCGAATATTACTCATTTATACTCTTTTTCTGCAGAACACAAAACATAAAACGCTAGCGGGAACGCCTACAAACATTAACATTCCAGCTTTTAGATGGATCTTTCATCGAACTTCAGGCGTTTTTCTTTCAGGGACCAAGTCGTAGATTTATAATATAAGTTTTTGTATTTGAGTTTTACCTTGAATATCTCAATACCAAGACTATACATTCTGTAAAGCAGAGTTTTTATGTAAATCAACCAAACCCTGTAAGCCGAAAAAGGGATATAGAGTAGGCAATAAAAACGAAACGTGTTATGGCGACATACAAAAAATCGGTTTCACTAGATATTAGCAACTATCTGAAAACAAACATTTTTGTTTCAGTAGTGGTAACGTTCGAAGATGAGAACTATCGAATTACCGGATCAACAACCATTGGAACACCATTTGGTAATATGCAACAAAACTATGGCGACTTAGAGTTTGAAGATTTAGAAATTGCTCGAGGTAAGGATTTAAAAGGGAAAACAATTACTGTTTATTGCGACATCAGCAAGTTTAAAACCGGTAATACTTCAAATAAATCACCAGTTGCTAAGATAACAGTTGAAGTTGAAGCAGGTGATGATCTTATTGGAGAAGTACTAGAACTCTCTGATAAAAAAGGAGACTCCACACCTGAATTTGAATTTGAGATTAAATTTTAACCAAAACAAAGCCAATGAAAAAGCTATTTTTTTACACAGCAATATTATTGAGTCCATTTACATACTCTCAAGATGAAGGAACTTTAGAATTAAATGTTGAAAAATTAAAACTGACGTCTGCTCCGGCTTATAATGTTTTAGGTGTTGAGCCGGAAAACATATCAAGACCATCAACCCCTAGAGGACTTGCTACTGCGCTACAAAGTGCCGTTGTAAATGGAAAACTACAACCCAATTTTGCAATGGAATTTACACCATATTATATGTTTGGGGGATTAAAGAATGATACAAAAAAATATTTCCGCGCAGAAGAATATATTCTTGATGATAATTGGGCTAGAAATCTGATAAAACACTTCAGCATTTCAATAGCTACTTCTTCAACAGATACAGTAATCTATGGTAATCTAAAGGCTGGTACCGGTATAGGATTAGGTGGCAAAATAATGCTATTTTCTGGAGTTAATAACGAAGAAATTAAACAGAATTACTCCGATTGGGCAGCAAATTATGCCAAGTATTTTTTCTATAAACAGATTAGTATTGCTTTAAAATCTAAATTAGACAATAACGATTTAATCCTAAAGAATGAGCTAATTGATGAGGAAACATACTCAGACATTTTACTACAAGCCTTAAAAACAACGAAAGGAAGGATTGAAACAAGTGAAGCCTTTACTGAAAAAACTAAATCAGAAGCAAATAAGTTAATAGATATTGAATATTCGAATTTTGCGCTAAAAGGAAGAAAAACATATGAAACACTCTACGATTTTGTTAAACTAGAAAAACAGAAATGGCAAGATAACTATACTGCAGCCCTAAACAATTTGAATAAAAGTAAGAATCCATTTGCAAGAGATGGTCTAATGATTGAGCTTGCTGCCGCACATGGCATGGTGTTTCAAAATAACGAGTGGACAGGGTTTGCTAGTGCAAAAACTTCAGTATGGTTAACCCCAAGTTATAGCATCAAAATACCAACAGCAAATGAAAACCAAATCCACCTTCTTGACATTTTAGCGGTTGGACGTTTTACTAAAAACTACGCTTCTGTGGATATTGCAGATTATTATTTAGATGCAGGTATGAAATTACAATATAGCTTCAACAAATTCAGTCTATCGTATGAAGGTATTGGGCGTTATGCATCCATTGTTCCGATTGGAATAAAATCAAAATGGACATATCGCAGTGTAGTAAATGCTGACTATACTTTGCTTGGAGATATCACCTTAAAAGTAACTTTCGGGACTAATTTTGATGGAAATACAACAACATATACCGACCCAAAAAAGATTTTTGCAGTTGCAGGAATCAATATTGGGATTCTTGATTTAATAAAACCTAAAAAATAAAGCTCAATTGAATTGTCAACCTTTGATAGTTTACTCTCAGGCTAACAATTCAAAACACACTATTCATTTTGCCAAAATTAACTGTTCTTTTGGGTAAAATGCCAAAGTCTTGTTGAATGCCCGCGTGCCGGATAGCAGTGAAAATCCTTTGACCATTCCCATGGACAAAGATTGCAACGGACAGCCGGTTACACGCCCCAAAAAAAGAGGTAAATGAATTTAAATTACTTCGTTCTTGCCTTAAACGACCAGGTCACATTGAACTCAGCTTCTATTTCTCCGGTTTTAGAATAACCGACCGCTTTGCAAGTTATGGTTCTACCTTCGCCTGTAAGTACAGATTGTTGAATGGCTTCGCGAATGGCTTTACCACTCTCGCATTTAAACGTAGTAACGCCAGTAGCTTTCTTAATAAAACTTGCGTCAAGATTAGTGACCAACATGGCGATAGATGGTTTCGCGTTTTGCGTGTACATCAAGGCAATCATTCCACTGCTCATTTCTGCCGCCATAGCTAAAACAGCAAAGTAAGTAGAGCCGAATGGATTTTGATTCAACCAACGAAATGGAACGGAAATCTCACAAACATCGGGATTCACTTCTTTCACTTTCACCGATGCCAAAAAAGCCATGGGCAATTTGATCAACATAAACAAGCGAAACAAAAACGGATTCTTAATGCGTTTAATAAATTGTTGTGCTTGTATTTCTTGGTTTGCAATGTATGCATCTACTGCTGCCTGATTCATTTTGTGCTGTTTAAATTTTTTGCAAAATATCAATTAGTACTTCATTTATTACTTTTTGGGCTAATTCTTCATCGGCTTCTCCGCTAGCTAAATTACGTTTTACAACATTTACCTGGTAGAATGGCTGCCGCTCAAACATACACGGATAAGCAAATCCAACACCATTGCTTGTAATTGTGTCGAGCGCATACTTTGCTTGAAGGTCATTGTTTGGAATACTTGTTAATGTGCCCGAAACCACCTTCTTCAAATCTAAAAACACATTCATATAGCTGTTGTTCATATTCACGAATGCTCCTTTGAAATGCGGATAATCATTAGCATTCAGCATACCCGATTCGTAAACATCTTTCCCCTCCACATTCATCAATAATGGTTTTTCCTTAATCACATTCACTACCGTACCAACAGCTAAGTCGGCCTTCAAACTATCGCAGAATCCCACTTTCAGGGCTAAATGATATTTCTGTTGAATGGCTTTGGTTACTTTATAATTTACCTCAAACAAACTTTCTCCGATAAACGCAACATCCACATCGTGCTGCAAAAATCGAGTAGAATACAGGTATTGAACATCTTCTGTTTTTTTCGGCAACATAGTACTTCCATGTTGATTCAAATAATCAATAACGGTGCTGAATGGAGCCGGAGAAGGTAAACAAAGTAATAATCGCATAATCTATTATTCGCTGATGGCTTGTGTTAAAAAGGCATTGAGCGGAGCCATTACTTTGAAGGCTTTCAATAATTGTTTATCGAAATCGTTGGCCAACACATCTTCTTTACTAAAAGAAGTTACAACATAAAATTGTTTATTAGCAATGTACGGTTGCTCTTTCATGAAGGTTTTATAATCTTCCGGCAATACTTTGTTCCGCTCTCCTTTGATTTCGCCATACATTTGCTTGAAATCTTTTTTATTGACAATAGCATTTAGTGTATCGCTGTTGTAATAAATCTCTTGGCGGATTTTTTCTATTTCTTCTTTCGATGGGCTGTACATTCCACCTCCGATAAAAATCTCTTTATGGCCTAAATGTAAGAAGTATCCGGGACGGGTATCTTTTGTCCCGCCCTTACCAAAAACAGCAGCACAATTGAGTTTGTAGGGCGACTTATCTTTCGAAAAGCGAATATCTTTGTTGATGCGAAAAATACATTTTGAGGCTTCGCGATAAATTGTATCATCGTCTTTGGCTAATTCGGCAATAATATGTTCTACAAAACTTTTGAATGGTTTCTTCAAAAATTCTTCGTAACGCGACCGATTGGCATCAAACCAAACTTTGTTATTATTCTTCTCCAATTCGGAAAAAAACTTGAAATATTCTTTTGTGAAAAACGCCATGGTCAATTATTGAATTGCAAATAAATAAATGTTTATCGAATCACGGTTATACTGCCTTTTAAATCGCTCACATGGCCATCTTCAAACACAATCTTTAACAAATAAGGATAGGTGCCCGGTTGAACTGTTGCGCCTTTAAATGTACCATCCCATCCGGTTTGTGAATCGTTGGAATGATAAACCTTTTCGCCCCATCGGTTAAAGACACTAAAATCAAAGAACTTCACTCCATTTACAATAGGCTGTAATACATCGTTTTTCCCATCGCTGTTTGGTGAGAATGCATTTGGCATATATACTTTTGGTTCGGGATAAATACGGATGTAATTGTTCTTAGTCATCGTATCTGCACAACCATAACTATTTGCCGCAATCAACTGAACAGTATAAATACCTGCTGTTGTGTATTGATGTGCTGGCGATTTGACATTCGAACCCGATATATCCCCAAAATCCCATACCCATGTATCTGAATTTTTGGAAAGATTCGTAAAAGCAATCGGATTGTTACCTGCATCGTAACCCAAGGTTGGTGAGGCTTTGAAATCGGCCACTGAAGCCGGGTAAGTAATGGCGGCATGCGTAACTGTATCCAAGCATCCATTTAAAGCCACAATCAATGTTACATTAAACGTATCTACTTTTGCATAGGTATGCGAAGGATTATCGAGTATAGAACTTGCCCCATCGCCAAATGCCCATGCCGATGTAATGCCAACATTCGGATTAGATGTATTCAAGAAAGAAGTAGACAACCCTAAACACACATCACTAGCCGTGAAATCTGCTATTGGATTTGGTTTAACTGTTACTGTAACGGAAGAAGAACTGCTACATGAATTGTTATCCGTAACAGTAACAGTATATGGTGTTGTAGTTAATGGTGTAGCTAACGGATTGCTGCTATTCGCATTATCCAAATCGCCTGCCGGTGACCAAGCGTATGTTTGTCCGCCTGATGCCGACAACTGTGCCGACTGCCCTTCGCAAATGGCAGCAGGTGTAGCCAAAAGTATTGTTGGCAGAGGGTTTACGGTGAACGTTAGACTATCAATCCCTGTACAACCCGTTACAATATCGGTAAAAGAATAGTACAATGTTGACGTTCCCACGCCAGCAGCCGAAGGATCAAAATCGCCAACAACATTTACAATACCGGTTCCAGTCCAATTTCCTCCTAGCGGATTATTACCTGATAAAGTAATGGGAGCAGCATCTACACATGCACTTGCGTTAGGCCCTGCATCTACAATGGGTGCAGGCTGAATAGCAGTAGCAATGGCATTGCTCACCGGACTCTTACAATTTAAATTTGTAGCATAAACCGTTACACTATTTCCGGCCGGAAGTGTTGTAGTGGTATAGGTTTCAGAAGCGCCTGCCTGAAGTAAAGTTGCTCCATTGAAAAATTCGTAGAGTGCCAAACCGGCAGGACTAGCCGTGAATGTAATTTGCTCGTTCTGGCAAATAGAATTATCGGCATCTGAGCTTGATAACGACACAGATGGTATCGGGTTCACTGTAAGTGCAGGCAACGTTTGAACACTGCTATTACATCCATTGGCAGACGCCACTACAGCAACTATATCGCCAGTTACAAATGTTGTAGCGCTGTAAGTATTAGCTGCTGAACTTTGAACGGACGATCCATTCAAACTAAAATCGTAGTTCGCGTATGTGTTTGGATTAGCGGTTATGGTTATATTATCGCCCAAACAATAGCTTGGAGAAGGCGTACTTATGGTAATTACAGGAATGGGATTTACTGTTGATACAATTGCAGTACTTTGCGGACTATTACAACCTTTATTCGTGGCCACAACAGTAATAGAATTTCCAGGTGCTAATGTAGTTGTTGAATAGGTATTGGCAGCATTGGCTTGTAACACAGTTGCTCCGTCATAAAACGTATAAGTATCGTAGCCGTTAGGCGTTGCTGTAAACGTAACATTATCGCCACTGCAAATGGTATTATCGGCATCGGAACTCGCCATACTTAATGTAGGAATTGGATTCACCACAGGATGCTTAACAGCACTCGGATTAGAAAAACAAACACCGTCAAACGCAGCAACAATAACACTATCGCCTGCATTTAATGTGGATGTGGTAAATGTATTGGACGGACTGTTCTGCACCGGAACATTATTTACAATAAAGGTATAACCCAAATAGCCTGTTGGCGTTGCGGTGTAAGTGATTGGATCACCTGCGCAAATCGTATCTTTGGTAGCTGCTAACGATACATTAATCGAGTTAGGTTGTACATTCACTAACACCGAATCTTTTACAATACCACAACATGGAGTTGTAACATAAACGGCTACCCATTGCGGACCGGGTTGAAGAAAAACAACCGGAGCCGATTGATAACTTGCCCCTGAAATAACCTGTGGTTGTGCATTAGCACCGAATGTCCATTGATACAAAGAACCGGAAATAGAAGTTGTAAAGGTATCCGGACAACCATTGATAGCCGGTGCATTTTTCCCTGTGATTGTTCCTGATACCGATTGAGAAGTATAGATATCTACGAAATCGGTAAATGAAGTTCCTGAAAAGGAAATTGTTTTTCTTCCGGTATTACTGTACGAGACAGCAATAGGTCCTGATCCGCTTCCTGTTGCAGGTGTTGCGCCAGTTCCGAAATTCCAAGCTCCGGATGTTGGTGATGAAAAAATTACTTGCGCATTGGTACAGCCATGATTATCGACAGCAATTACCGGTGGATTTCCGGGCACAGCTATAATATTACTTTGTGTTACAGGTGTACCCCCATTTTCGGAGAGGGCTGTACTTGGTCCGTTTGCTCCGGCTCCACCGGCACCACCAGCTCCTCCTGTTCCGCCTAATCCACCGGCTCCACCCGGGTTTGGTCCGCAACCTGCAGCACCACCCGGGCCACCCGATCCGCCTGATCCGCCTGATCCACCATTTCCTCCAGCGCCACCAATACCTCCTAAACCAGGATTAAGTGCACAATCGACAATGCTGCCACTGGCTCCGTTGTTATATAAAAACACGGCAAAAGATCCTCCACCGCCTGTGCCACCCGTACCTCCTGAGCCTCCGAAACCGCCTCCTCCACCGCCTCCTCCGCCACCGCCAACATCATCGGAACCACTGTTTTGACGGCCTCCACCCCCTCCGCCTCCACCTCCTCCGCAACCGGCAGTACCTGTAGTACCTGTTCCTCCTGCACCACCCGGCACAAAAAAGCCGGGAATTGCAACCGTTCCTGCCGGACCGGGTGCACCTACATTTCCTGCTGTGCCGGGTCCTCCAGCCACACCGGGTTGGCCGGCAGTTGCATTTCCGCAATTAGGGCTTCCAAAAGCACAACCTGCAGTACATGATGGGCCTGTTCCACTTGCTCCGCCTGCACCACCACATGCTCCTGCACCTGCACTTCCGGGACCTGTTCCGCCACTATGTCGGCCGTTTGTAGAACCTGTTCCGCCATTTTTTCCACCAACACCTCCAGTTCCTCCCGGGAAATATTGTTCATTTCCATTTGCTGCCGGACCTGCCCCTCCTGCTCCCCCTGCTGCACCCGCAGTACCCCCATTTCCGGGCACACCTGCACCTGCATTTCCTGTTGTAACATTACATCGCACGATGTTATAGTTACTGCATCCATTCAAATATATTCCATAAACTGATGTTTGTGCGCCAACTGCATTCGCTACTGTTATGGTTAAATCTTGTAATCGAAAATTACTTACTGCATTCCCTGCAAAAGCCACTAATGCGTTAGCTGCAACAATTACATTGCTGTTATCCTTAGCAATTACAGTTGGTGTTGCATTGCTCTTAATCCAAGTGGCAACGTCAAAACCACCTTCAATGGTTACATTGCTAATTAACTGAATGGGTTGTGCTAGCGAATAATTGCCTTGTGCCATCCAAATTTTATTGGAAGCAGCCGTTACTAAAGTTAGTGCATACGTTAAACTTGCCGGATTGGCTTTGGTACCTGCTGCACCTGAAGAGGCTCCGGTGGGTGTAACATAAATTACA
Source organism: uncultured Chitinophagaceae bacterium (assembly GCA_964398475.1). Lineage (GTDB taxonomy): Bacteria > Bacteroidota > Bacteroidia > Chitinophagales > LD1 > CALAYL01. The sequence goes on from CAYNMP010000010.1 coordinate 49,378, forward strand.
TCGCACTGTTGTGCAACTATCTGCATATTGCCTAGGATGACGAAAAAGGCTACTAGAAATAGATAATATTTTTTCATGCGTGAATTTTATTGAATACGTCTGTTCCGATAAATTTATGAAAGAAATGCAGAAAACGGAAAGTGCGTTAAACCTGTGGACTAACCTGTGGACAAACAACAGTTTAGTATGACGGTTCCTTTAGAAAATAAAGTATTTGCTTTTGCTTTAACACTGCTATAGCTATTCTATAAAGGTTTACAATAAAGGTAGTTACAAACAACATTTCATTATATTTGTAAAAAATGTTGAACATGAGAAAGCTGAACATAGTCTTATCTTTCGCCCTCCTACTTATATCCGGTTCAATAGTGGCGCAACCCAAATGCTTTACCTTTGACGATTCGATAGTTGGAATAACAGCCAATAAAGAAAACGCCATCGACCTCTTTAGAGGAGTTGGACAACCTTTCGAAGGCTGGATATCTGTAAGTGGTAGCCCTAGTATTTTCCCTAACATTGCGGGCGTTAATTATCCTTCGGGAAAACAATGTTTGTTGATGGGCGCTTGCGGGAATAACAGGGCTGAAGGAGCAGCTTACAGTTATGCTTTCCAAACCGGAAAACAGTATAAAGTTTCATTTAAGTACAGATACTTCAGTTTGCAATCAACGAATTCACCTATTCAAACCTTTGATGTGTTGCTTACGGATGGATTGGGGCATATCAATCAAGGTGGATGTGGTACAATTTCAGTACCCGCTATTCCTTCAGGAGCCTCAAACATTTTATCGGTAACTAATTTTAATGATACAACTTGGCAAACAGCTTCTTTAACCGTTTCAGGTCTTTCACAACAGCATACACAACTTTGGTTTAGAGTAAATATTACATCGCCTGTTGCTAATTCACCGTATCTTCTAATGGATGATGTGTGTATTGAAGAACTTGCAAGTCCAATCTGCATTAATTTTGACGATTCAATAATTGGCCTAATTCAAAACAAAGAAAATGCAGTAGATCTGTTCAGAGGAATCGGTCAGCCGCTTGAAGGATGGTCCTCTGTGAATGGGAGCCCAAGCATTTTACCGGATGTTGCGGGAATTAATTATCCTTCCGGAACCCAATGTCTTTTACTTGGTGCTTGTGGAAATAATAGAGCGGAAGGAGCAGCGTATGATTACAATTTCCTTTCGGGGAAAAACTATAAAATTACATTTAAGTACCGCTACTATACGTCTCTGGCTACTAATGTTCCTCTCGATTCTTTTGATGTTGTTTTAACAGATGGATTAACACACAACAACCAAGGGGGATGCGGAAGTATCAATGTGGTGAATATTCCCGCTGGGGCCAAAAACATTTTCAGTAAACCAAATTTCAATAATACTACTTGGCAAACAGCAACAGTATTTGCTTCAGGATTAAGCAAAGATTTCAGTCAAATTTGGTGGCGTGTAAAAATAAAAGGGAATACTGTGGCATCGCCTTATCTTCTATTAGATGATATTTGTATTGAAGAAAGTCTTACAAATGCTATCGAGACGCAAGCTTCAACTACTTTTTTACAGCTATACCCCAATCCTGCATTGAATGAGGTGTTTATTGCATTCGCACAAACAACCGACAGTAAGGATATAAAAGTTCAACTATTTGACATGTTAGGGAAAGAAATAAACGCATCGATTACCGTTCTGCAAGGGGATAAAATTCGTATAGAAACTTCCGATTTAAATAACGGCAACTATTGCGTTCGAATTACTTTAGCCAATGGAACATCGCAAATGCAACACTTATCGATTATCCGATAGTATCTACACCAAATAAGAACAGCCGATAGTAATAACACTTTCGGCTGTTTTTATTTAGATGCAGTAGTATTACCCCAGTACAATTGCTAAACCACCCATAATAGTAGTAGCTCCAATACCTGTCATACCGTACAATGCAAAATGGAAACCGGCTCCACCGGCATCAGTTGTTAAAATAGTGACAACACATCCTAACACACAAAGCATAGCGCCTATTCCGATCAAAGGCAGTCCTCTTCTGCGTTGCGCTTCATAACGTTGGTCTTTTACCTGTTTCATTACCGAATCAACATCTTCTGCTGATAATCCGGTATCATTTAACATGCTTTGAATTTCATCAAACGATTTTCCTTCAGCTAACCAGCTTTGTGCAGAGGTTAAGCCTATTTCTGTAGTAGCAGTATTCATCTTGGTTTGGTTTTGGTGAAGAAAAAATGCGTTACTAGCTTACATGAATTTAACACTTCATTCCTCCCATACCAAATTAGACCAATAGTTTTCAACGAACAGAAAAAAAAGTAATTGCTGCTCAAACAGTTGCGATTTTTTTACAACTAAAAAACGAAATGAAATTACTCAGAAAGTAAAATCTTGTAATCTTGTAATCGGAATTGATGTACCGATTCGTTGGTGTAGTATTGAAATACAGGAACAGTGTCGGTTTTCCCCTTTGCAGAATATTTCTTAATTGAAAAATTATGTCCTAAACCGGTGTAAGGAGAAGTCATTCCTTTCTCCGGAAATTCATAGCCGTTAAGTTGCATAGAAAAGAGTAAATATTGCGCAACATCGTAGCCAAGAAAGGCGCTTTGCGATGGATTATGTTCGTAGTTAGCCAAATAACGTCTTCCAAAATCTTTCACCTGATTATCAGAAGTATCGGCAAAAAATTCATCGGTGAAATGCAAATCGGCATTATTCATATAATCTACACGAATCAACTCCTCGTTCAACCAAGTTGGCATTCCAAATATAACAGCACTGCCGCGTTGAAAGGTTTTTAGCGTTTGCTCTACAGTAGATGGGTCGTAGCTGCAATACACAATAACCGTTTTCCCTCCGGAAACATTTGCGCCTAAACTTCTAGCTGCGGAAGACTTTGTGGTATCGCCATTATTTACAAACACATAATTCAACTTGCGCTTTGCTGTTAAATTGTACTGCTTAAACAAGGTATCAATTGCCGAGGCGGCAACAAAATCACGCTCTCGTTTCGAGCAATAAATCACTGTTTTATAGGTCGAAAACGAATCCACAATAGTTTTAAAAATTCTTGCCATGTGGGCATCAATAGAAGGTGCTAGTTTTACTAAGTATGGATTTTGCGATGCAATATTTCGAGCGGCAATAAAAGGTTGAATATTGATAATCTTATTCTTTTTGCAATACTCCGAAACAATTCGTGCCCCAGAAATGGAGCCGGGTCCGATGATAATGTCACTGTGCTTAATCGAATCGTTTTTCAATACTTCACGCAACAACGAATCACTCTTCGTGGCATCAAAGACTTGGAGATGAATATTAAAAAAAGGCGCCCCTTCATTGATAGCCGACATAAAGCCTTCATAAAAATCCATAGCTTGTTGTGACGATTCTTTCATCTTAATGCCCCGAGCTTCAATAGGGTCTTCGGCTTTCATATAAGACGACATTTTCCAAGCTGCATGCGGTGCATCAAAAGAAAGTAAAAGCGTAATGGTAGTATGTGTGATCCGCTTTGTTTCAGAGGGACTGTCTTGTGGCGTAACTAACGAATCCATTGGCTCCCCAAATAATGCTTCTTTGTTAATTTCCTCCGAAGCCTTTCGTAACTCATCGTTGGCCATTCGAGGCTTAGCAAATCCTTGCGATTTCATTGGACCGGCTTTGGTTGCGGGTGATTGAGCAAAAGCATTCACGCTTAATCCTGCAAAAAAAATAAAGAGCACAATAATTCGAGCAAACATAATTTGAGTAGCTGATTTAAAGCTAAAGATATAAAAATAGATAAGATGCCTTCACCTCAATGAGAAATAGGAATTGAAAGCATTTGAAAACAATAATTACCACTTAATTTCTTCATCATCACTGATGGTTCCGGTAGAAATATAATCTGAAGTTGGATTTTCAGCCGGTGGTGTTTCGGTTTGTTTTGATTCCGTTTGTTGATAATAATTGCCGTTATTTTCTTGCGTTGGAATAAAACGATCTGCTTCGTAATCAAAATCAGGCATTAACTCTGTTTTCACATGGTTAACTGTATCGTTCAAGGCTTCCATGAATTTTTTGAAGTCTTCTTTATATAAAAAGATTTTGTGGCTCTCGTATCCATCGCCATCAAACTTTTTCTTGCTTTCGGTAATGGTTAAATAGAAATCACCTTGTTTTGTATCACGAACATCAAAAAAGTAGGTTCTACGTTTCCCTGCTTTTAATTTTCTACTATAAAAACCATTGTTTTTTCCACCTTGATTCTCCACGTTTTTCTTTTTTTGGTTATAGTTAATAATCTAAAATAGTGCTTTTAAAAATTAATCGCCAACAATTATGCCAAATAATATCACTTTTTAAGAATTATTCTGCCGTTTGCTGATTATAAAGATGCGAATAAAATCCATTGCGTTGCATCAATTCGTTATGTGTACCTTGCTCAATTAATACCCCCGCATCTAACACAAAAATAGTATCGAAAGAAATCGATGAAAACACCCGATGTGTAATCACAATAGTGGTTCTGGCCTTCATCGCGTCAAGCAAATTATGTTCTATAATTTTCTCGGTGCGCGCATCTACAGCGGAAAGACAATCATCTAAAATTAACATTTTCGGATTCCCAGATAAAGCTCGCGCAATGGAAATGCGCTGTTTTTGTCCTCCGGAAAGCATCACCCCCCGCTCACCCACCATGGTGCTATAGCTCTCGGGGAATTTTTCTATTTCTTCGTTAATAGCCACCTGTTTTGCTAACACCGGAGCCTGATTATCGGTGTTATTGCCGAACAATAAATTGCTCGAAATAGTATCTGAGAAAAGAAAAACATCCTGTGGAACATACCCTACAGATTGGCGAAGAGAGGCCGTATTTACCTGCTGAATCGGCTTTCCGTCAACCAACACTTGCCCTTCCGTTACATCGTACATGCGCATACACAAATCGGCAATAGTAGATTTCCCGGAACCGGTTTTACCGATAATGGCCACACGCTGTCCGGCTTTGATGTGCAGGTTTAAATGACTAATCGCTTTTATACCCGAATCAGGATAGACAAACGTTACATCTCTAAACTCAATATCGCCATTTAAGGTAAAAGCAGGAGCATCTTGATTTAAAACAGAAGGTTGCTCTTCCATGAATGCGTTTATTCTTCGCATAGACACTGCCGCTTGTTGAGTGAGTGCTACTGCCCAACCTAAAGCACTCATCGGGAAAGTGAGCATGTTGAGATACAACATAAACTCGGCTATATTTCCGATGCTGATTTTACCATTGATATTAAAATACCCACCTACTAAAATGATAATTAGCAAACAGAAGCCCACCAGAAACATAATCAAAGGAAAGTAGAACGCTTCTATTCGTGCAAGTTTCAGCGATTCGGTTTTGTATTCTTCACTGGCATCTTCAAAAAAACGAGCCATCATTTTCTCTTGCACGTAAGCTTGTATCACTCGTATCCCCGAAAACGATTCTTGTGCCATGGTAGTAAGATCCGAAAGCTTCGCTTGCAACTCTTCACTGGTTTTGTTGATGCTACTGTTCAAACGATAAATGGTATACGATAAAATAGGCATCGGTATCAACACAAATAGTGCTAACTGCCAATTTACCCGCACCATATTCACCGTACAAAAAATAAACATCACCAATAAGTTGAGGGAGTACATAATCGATGGGCCAATAAACATGCGCACTCTGGCAATATCTTCGGTAACTCTGTTCATCAAATCACCGGTATTGTTTCTTCTGAAAAATGCTTGATCGAGATATTGATAATGATCGAATAATTTAGCTTTCATGTCCTTTTCAATAAAACGAGAAACCACAATAATGGTTTGCCGCATGAAAAAGGTAAAAATGCCTTCCAATATGGCTACCACAAAAAACACAATGGAAAAAGCTACAACTATCTCTGTTAGTGATGTTGCATCCGTAGGATGTTCTAAATGTGCTACTAGTTTATTGATAGCATCACGCACCACTACAGGGTTGTATGTTTTAAACAAATTCGCCAACACAATGAACAAAATTCCGAGTGCCGTTTTGAGTTTGTAATTGGAAAAATAAGGGAGTAAGGTGCGTAAAGACTTCAACTGCTGTTAATTATACTTTGACATGAAAACGAGGTAAATGTAATTATTCCTTTGGGGCTTCCTCTGATGGAGTATCGGTTTTAACCTTTTTCTCTACTACAATAATGATCTTTCCGTACACGATTTTATCGCCAACACGGATTTTCTTACGTTTCTCTGAAACCGTTGCTCCATTTAGTTTCACTTCGCCATTCATAATGCGAATATTGGCTTCGCCTCCGGTGCTCACTACATCCACCACTTTCATCAGTTTATTCAACTCGATGTATTCGTTTTCGTCTAATTGAAACTTTTTCATATGTCTGATTTAAAAAAGAAATGCTGGCGCATGGGCCAACATTCCTTTATTGTTTAATTCAAATTCAAAGAGAACTCGAACATTATAGTTTTTCTATCACCACAGCGCTTGCTCCGCCACCGCCATTGCAGATAGCTGCTACACCGTATTTACCGCCTTTGTGTTTCAATACTGAAATCAAAGTACCAATAATTCTTCCACCGCTCATACCTACCGGGTGACCCAATGCTACAGCACCGCCAAAGGCGTTTACTTTCTCGGGGTTCAAACCTAAGATTTTAGTGTTCGCCATTGTTACGTTGGCGAAAGCTTCGTTAATCTCTACGTAATCTACTTGACTTAATTCAATCCCCGCTTTTTTAAGCGCTAATGGAATAGCTTTAGCGGGAGCGGTTGTGAACTCATCAGGCGTTTGTTCTGCATCCGCATAACCAATAAATTTCGCGATTGGCGTAGCATTCAATTCTTTCACCTTTGCACCACTCATCAACACCAATGCCACCGCACCATCATTGATTTTAGAAGCGTTCACAGCAGTAACTGTTCCTTCTTTTCCAAAAGCCGGTTTCAAAGAGGCTACTTTATCTGCTTTTAATTTTTTGTATTCTTCATCATCACTCACGAAAGTAGATTCGCCACGACCTTTGATTTCTACCGGGAACAACTCATCGTTGAACCAACCATTTTTGTGTGCCTCAGCTGCTCTGCGATACGATTCCAATGCAAATGCATCTTGATCTTCACGCGAGAAACTGTATTTCGCTGCACAACGATCGCCACTGCATCCCATCATTTCTTTGCTGTACGGATCTTGCAAAGCATCTTTTACAATTGAATCAATCAATCCGCCATTGCCATAACGATAACCGTTTCGAGCGTTTTCTAACATGAAAGGCGCATTAGTCATACTTTCCATTCCACCGGCAACAACAATATCTTTATCGCCCAACATAATTGATTGCGCGCCTAAAATCACCGCTTTCATTCCTGAAGCACAAACTTTATTGATAGTAGTACATGTTGCATTCACGGTAACGCCTGCGCCTATAGCCGCCTGACGAGCCGGTGCTTGTCCATTGTTCGCCTGAATCACATTACCCATAATTACTTCCTGCACATCTTCGCCAGTAATGCCAGCCTTTTCGATAGCTTTTTGGATCGCTTGCTTTCCTAATTCTACAGCTGTTACTCCCGATAACACTCCACTCATACTTCCAATGGGCGTTCTCGCCACGGCTACTATAAATACTTCGTTCATATTGTTTTGATTTTTGTGAGCCAAACCTACATAATTTTTGCTCAGTTTATATATCCTTTACTACAAACTAAGAAAAAATGGGAATGCCGCTAAAATTGAACTTTTACTGTGCCGCTTCCGCCTTCAATTGCTTGGCCAAGTCGTGCCCTAAATAGCGCTCAATGGCTTCGTGAACGGCATAAATAACAGGCGTCATAGCCAGTGCCATCAGGAATTTGTAGATATAATTCACCGTACAAACGGCTAGCACCAATTGAATAGACCATTGTTGTGCGGTACCCGATTTTGCAATGTAAAAGGCATAAAAGAGCACCACAAAGCTATCGATGAGCTGAGAAATAAGCGTAGAGCCCGTGCTGCGCAACCAAATCCACTTCTCCCCTGTTTTCTTCTTGATCCAGTGAAAGGTAAACACATCCAATACCTGCCCAATCAGAAACGCCAACAATGAACCTACAATGATGTTATTCCCTTGTCCGAATACCGCAATATAAGCCTTGTTGAAATCGAGCTCTGTGCCATAGTTACTGCTATACGTCCACCACGATGAAGGCGAACTGTGCATCGCCAAGGTCAACATAATATAAGCATAGGCAATCAACCCCGCTGCAATAAAGGAAATGAAACGAACGCCTTTCATTCCAAAATACTCGTTAATGATGTCGGTCATTACAAACACAAAAGGCCACAAAATAACACCACAGGTAAGGTTGAATCCTTTGATTTCTTGTCCGAAGAAATTGAACACATAAGGCGTCCAACCCAAAGTATCATCCAACGAAAAGACTTTCACACCCATAAATTCGGCTACTACGGCATTGACAATAAAAAAAGCAGCTAAGAAGATATAGAGTCGGGCTGATTTGTTGTTGATTAGAAGCATATTGCAATATAACAGATAATGTGCTGATTTGTTGATTTGCTAATGAGAAAATGTAGAAATTCTATTTCAACAAGCCCATGTTATTGAGGTAAATACGCGGACAATTATTCACGAAGTTCTTTTCTCCGGGTTTAATATCGTAGTTCACGATAATGCTTCGTTTGCTGAGTGTTGGAACATCTTCCAAATTCGGGGCATTAGATTGCATAATTTTTCCTTGTTGAATCATTTGCTCAGCATAGCAGTTGACAATGGTTCCATCGGCTAATTCGGAGTATAACACTTTTGTGTTTTTGGTATAAACAATCGCCACAACAACGAGCACAAACCATAGCACTCCTGAAGCCCGAAACTGTAAAGCAAAGTTTTGCAAATAGTTATTTCGTAGACAAAGCAAGAGATAAAAATAACCTAACAGAAAAACAGGAGTAACGGCATTCACCGTTCGCAATTGCCCTATAATGCCCTGAATATAGGTGGGAACGAAAACCGAAATCAACAACAACATCGCTAAAAACAAAAGTGTAAACATAATGGGTATCGCCTTAATGTTTAATTGTTGGCCAAACAATACAATGCCGAATGCTACCACCAATGCAAAGGGATTAAACATCCAAGCTCTAGCAAAATCAATGCTATTCACGGTTGAACGATACAGTATAGCATACACATCGCGTTGTTGCGAGAACATGCTATTGCGGTGAAAATTACCGGGTGCTACCACTAGCAACAATACGAACACCAACAATATGCCTGCAACCAAAAACCAATAACGGTGTACTGTTTGGGCATACAAATGATACAATAAAGTCAGCACCAAAGTGCCGGTGCACAGCATTAAATGCAATTCGCTACAGGTGGAACAGAACGCAAAAGTGGCAATTATAAGAACTGCTCCGGATAGCTTTCTATTCGCTGAAAAGTGCATCAAAGTCCATAAAAACGGGAAGAACAAAATGGTACCGAGCGTGTACGTCCATGCTCCGGTGTACCAATAAAAGGCTTCCGCCAAACAAGGAAATAATGCAAAGGTACCACAAGCAAAAAGCATGGCCATAAGCGCGGTTGACAAATATTGTAATCGAAATAATTTTTGAAAAAAGAAAAACAAACTTCCCAAGAACAACAGCATTAAAATAATGGGTGCAAGCCTATAGCCCACTAAAGAATGTACATTCAGCGGAGCGAAATAGAGGAACACATCGCTTGTCATACGGCTGTGGACATCACGATAGCTGTACAACAAAAATTTATATAAGGGTAGTTGATGCTTCACTACATCCCACGACCAGCAGTAATCATCTGCCGCAGGGAAAGCGTATAGCGAAGCCCAGAAATAAGGAACCAACAAAAGAAACAGCACAAAAAGCGCAATCCATTTTGTTGATTTACTTATTTGTATAGACATACATTTATTTAAACCACAATGTTTACGATTCGGCCCTTCACGAACACGAATTTCTTCACCGGCTTACCTTCCATCCATTTTTGCACCATTTCAATCTCCATTACCTTCGCTAATGCATCTTCTTGAGAGATATCGGCAGGCAATGCAATAGAGGCACGTGTTTTCCCGTTAATAGACACCGGATATTCGAATTCGCTCTCAACCAAATACTTTTCTTCCAATGCTGGGAAAGACGCTTTGTGCACAGAACCTTTGTTGCCCAATACTTTCCATAATTCCTCAGTAATAAAAGGAGCAAATGGAGCCAAACACAATACTAAAGGCTCAAGAATAGCACGTTTACTACATTTCAAATCTTGCAATTCGTTAACGGTAATCATAAACTGACTTACCGATGTATTGAACGACATTTTCTCCACATCCTCATTGATCTTCTTGATGGTTTTGTGCAATACCTTCAACTCTTTATCGGTAGGCGTTTCTTCAGTAACTTTCCAAGCTGTTTCGCTGTAGAACAAGCGCCAGAACTTACGCAAGAAACTCGATACCCCGCTGATACCCTTATCATCCCAAGGTTTAGATTGTTCAATAGGCCCTAAGAACATTTCGAACATGCGGAAACAATCGGCTCCGTGTTGTGCAATAACATCATCGGGGTTGACAACGTTTCCATATCTCTTTGACATCTTTTCTACTTCCCTTGAACAATAAAAGCTAGAATCATGGGAGAATATGAATACATTTTCATCTGGAGCAATTTTACTTCTTAATTTTACAAATGAATCTCTATCAATTGAGTCATCAGAATTAATAATAGATAAAGGCACATGGATAAGAGAGAATCCAATTTTCAACTTTGATTCATCAACATTATCAGTTGGTAATTCAAATGCATTATTTATTTCACGGAGTCGTTGAATAGCAGAAACATTATCCTTATTCCACTTTTCAATTATCCTAGAATCAACATAAACATCTTTCTCGAATTCCACCAAAGCAGGATTTTCCACAAAAAGTCTATATACAATTGCGCTCCTCCCCTGTATCATCCCCTGATTCACCAACTTCTTAAACGGCTCATCGAAAGGAACATAACCTAGGTCGTACAATACTTTCGTCCACAAGCGCGCATACAACAAATGCCCAACAGCATGCTCGTTTCCGCCCAAATACAAATCTACATTTTGCCAATAGTCTAATTTATCTTTAGCTGCAAAAGCCTCTTTGTTTTTCGGATCCATGTAGCGCAAGAAATACCAACTGCTGCCTGCATAGCCAGGCATAGTATCGGTTTCGTAGTTTTTCGCCACCCACTCGGCATTGTTGGCTAATGGAGAACGTCCGTCACCGCTCGGTTTGAAGGAATCTACTTCCGGCAATACTAATGGCAATTCGCTAGCCGATAAAGCATACGGAATATCATCACTTTCACCTTTCAACGGAGAATCAGGCTCGCCCACTACTTTGTAACGCACCGGAATAGGTTCACCCCAATAACGCTGACGACTGAAACTGGCATCACGCAATTTGTAATTCACTTTGCGGGACCCAATGTTGCGGCTTTCCACTTCATCCAACATTTTGGCAATTGCCTCTTTCACCTCCATTCCATTCAGGAATTCAGAGTTGATCATCTTGCCTAACTTATCTTCAATGGTAGCTCCCGGATACATCGATTTATCAATCACTTCAATCACCGGTAAACCAAACTTCTCAGCAAACTTTTTATCGCGCTCGTCATCAGCCGGCACCGCCATAATAGCGCCTGTTCCATAGCCTGCTAACACATATTCGGCAATGTAAATAGGAATAGGCGTGCCGTTGAACGGATTCAAAGCATAGGCTCCGGTAAACGCACCGGTTACTTTTTTCTCTTGCTGACGCTCCACATCCGAGCGGCTTTTCACATACGCCACATATTCATCAATAGTTGATTTTTGCTCGGCAGTAACCAATTGCTCCACCAATTCGTGTTCCGGTGAAAGCACTAAAAATGTTGCTCCAAAAATGGTATCGGCTCGGGTGGTGAAAACTTTAATAAAATCTTCACGGTCTTTCACTTTGAAATCAATCAAAGCGCCTTCACTTCTACCAATCCAATTGCGTTGCATTTCTTTCATGGATTCGCTCCACTCCAAATTTTCCAACCCTTCCAACAAACGATCGGCATAGGCGGTGATGCGCAAACTCCATTGCTTCATCTTTCTGCGTTCAATAGGGAAACCACCGCGCTCACTCTTACCATCTTTCACTTCATCGTTCGCCAACACACAACCTAAGGCCTCGCACCAATTCACTTCGGTGTACGATTGAAACGCCAAACGGTAATGCATTAATTGCATTTGTTTTTCGTCTTCTGTTAATAAATTCCACTGTTTCGGTTGTCCATCAACATCAACAGTTCTGTTTTCTTTTTCAAAACGAGCTACTAATGTTTCAATTTTCTCCGCTTTATTATTCTCCTTGTTATACCAGCTATCGAACAATTGCAAGAAAATCCACTGTGTCCATTTGTAATAATCGGGATCGCAGGTTTTCACTTCACGCGTCCAATCATAGCTGAAGCCAATTTTTGCCAGTTGTTCTTTGTAGGTGGCAATGGCTTTATCGGTTGTGATTTGCGGGTGTGTTCCGGTTTCAATCGCATACTGTTCAGCCGGCAAACCAAAGGCATCAAAACCCATAGGATGCAATACATTAAAGCCTTTCATGCGTTTGTAGCGCGAAAAAATATCGGAAGCCACATAGCCCAGTGGGTGCCCTACGTGCAAACCTGCTCCACTTGGGTACGGGAACATATCGAGCACATAATACTTTGGTTTCGTGCTGTCTTCCGTTACGGTATACACCTCATTTTCAATCCAATACTTACGGTACTCCTCCTCAATTCTTCGAAAATCAAACTCCATGTTGCGGTATTTCAATATAAAAAGTCAATAAATGTGCGTTCAAACGGGCTTAAATTACAAAAACAAACCCAAAGAATGTTTAATTAATTAAAATGCAGTATGTAGCGGTGCATTTTTTTCTAAATTCGCACCCGTTTATTTACAACGCAATTATATAACTCGCAAATGAGATTAATAAGAAATTTCGCACTACTTTTTGCAAGCACCTTGTTTATGCAGACATTTGGTCAGCAAAAATTAGATCAAGGTGAGAAGTTGAAAGAGATGATGCGCCTTATCAACACTTATTATACTGACACCGTAAACAATGAAAAAATTGCCAATGCCGCTATTGTGAAGATGTTGGAAGAACTAGATCCACACTCCGCTTATATCGTGCAGAAAGATGTAAAACGGAACGAAGAGCCTTTGGTAGGTAACTTTGACGGTATTGGCGTTACCTTCCAAATTTGGAAAGACACGATTATGATTAATGAGGTAATTTCGGGAGGACCATCGCAAAAAGTGGGATTAATGGAAGGCGATCGTATTGTAAAAATTAACGATACGATGGTAGCGAATATTAAAATTGAAAACGAGGGCGTAATTAAACGTTTACGTGGTCCGAAAGGCACACAAGTAAAGGTGGGTGTTGTGCGAAGAAGTGCAAAAGGCTTATTGGAATTCACGATTACCCGCGATAAAATTCCGGTGTACTCGGTTGAAGCTTCTTACATGGCAGCTCCAGGCATCGGCTATATTAAAGTAATTCGTTTTTCAGCTACCACCATGAACGAATTCCGCCAAGCTATGGAAAAGCTTAAGGCACAAGGCATGGAGAGTTTGATTATGGATATGGAAGGAAATTCAGGCGGTTACTTGAACACAGCCATTCAGCTTTGCAATGAATTTATTCCAATTGAAAAAGAACCGATAGTTTACACAGAAGGCGTACACTCGAAGAAAGAAGAGTATTTCAGCGATGGACGAGCTTCGTTTCCAAAAGGAAAACTTGTAGTGTTGATTGATGAAGGTTCTGCATCAGCGGCTGAAATTTATTCGGGTTGTATGCAAGATTTGGATCGTGCGATTATTGTGGGCAGACGTTCATTCGGGAAAGGTTTGGTGCAGAAACCATTTGGCTTTGCCGATGGTTCGTTAGTGCGATTGACTGTTGCGCACTATTATACTTCAAGCGGAAGATGTATTCAACGTCCTTATAACGAAGGCAAGAAAGATTACTACGATGAATACAGCAAACGTTTAAAAAGCGGTGAATTGTTCGGTGCCGACACTACCCACTTCCCGGATTCGTTGTTGTATTACACCAAAAACAAACGCAAAGTGTTTGGCGGTGGTGGTGTAGTGCCGGATGTGTTTATCCCTATTGATACGTCAGTAAACTCGGAATACTATCAACAAATCAGAAGAAAGGGCGTATTGAACAATTTCTGTACAGAGTATGTTGATGTAAACAGAAATAAATTGAAGGAGCGTTTCCCTACAGCTGAAGCATTTGTAATGAACTTTGATCCGAAAACAGAAGTTATTGAATTGTTGTTTGCGAAAGCAGACAAAGATTCCATTGTTCGCGATAGTGCACAAATAGCGCGTTCTATGCCTTTATTCTTAAATCAAACAAAGAGTTTAATTGCACGAAATTTATTTGACAATAATACCTTCTGGGAAGTTGCAAATCAAGCTAATACTTCCTACAAAAAAGCAATAGAGTTAATTAATACCGATCAATTCGCGATACTTGCACCTACTAAAAAAGAGCAGAAAAAAGTAGAGAAAGAAATCAAGCAAAAAGAGAAAGAAAAGGAAAAAGAATTAAGTAAGAAAAAGAAATAAACGCTTCCAAACAAAGCGACAACCATACATACAATATGAAAAAGATAGGATTATTCTACGGGACAGATACAGGAAACACAGAAGTTGTATCGAAAGATTTAAAGAAAAAATTAGAAGCCATCTTAGGCGCTGATACTGTGGATTTGAAAGAAATCTACAAAAAGAAAAAAGAAGATTTTGAGGCCTACGACATACTGGTTTTAGGGATGCCTACTTGGTACGATGGAGAATTACAAGGCGATTGGGAAGAGTTTATCCCGGAAATGGAACAAGTAGATTTTTCGACAAAAAAAGTAGCATTCTTCGGATTGGGTGATCAATACGGATATGCATCTTACTTTTGTGATGCGTTAGGCGTATTTGCGGATATTGTAGAAAAGAAAAACGGAACACTGGTTGGCTTTTGGCCTACAAAAGGGTACGAATACGACCATTCTAAAGCACTTAGAGGAGATGTATTTGTTGGCTTATGTATTGATGTAGACAATCAAGACGAATTGACCAACGAGCGCTTAGACAAATGGGTTGCACAAATTTTAGGCGAACTAGGTTTAAAATAACAAACGTGAAATCGTTGTCAACCCTTGTTATTGTAGTACTTCTAGCCTTATTGGGTGGAAGTTCGTTTTATATTTTCAAGTTATCCAAACAGGTAAGTACGCTACAACAACAAATTAAGGATTTGGAAAAAGAAACATCTCCTTTCGCAAAGATTCCGGAAAATCCGCTTTATGATGTAAAAGAAAATCAGAAGGGACCTATCACCACCATTGCCTTTGCTAAAAAGGAATTTGATTTTGGAACCGTGAAAGAAAATGTGTTAAGCAACACATCATTTACATTCACCAACACCGGAACGAATCCCTTACTGGTGAGTAATGCCATTGGAAGCTGTGGTTGTACAGTTCCGGAATGGCCTGATAAACCAATACTGCCAGGTGCATCTGGGGAAATTAAAGTGCAATTCGACTCGAAAGACAAATTCGGCACACAAGTAAAAACCGTTACTGTGAAAACCAATACTGAGCCCAACCAAACGGTACTCATTATCAAAGCCAATGTTTTAGCAAAAGAACAATAAGCAAAGAGAGTAACTGTTTAATTTTAGTGGATATTAACTTAGCCCTAGCGCTAGTTTTTCCCATATTATAGATTATTTTCGCGACATGGAAAACATCCGTAATTTTTGCATTATAGCACACATTGACCACGGTAAAAGTACGCTTGCCGACCGTTTAATTGAAACTACGAAAACCATTTCGGAGCGCCAGATGATGGACACCGTATTGGATAACATGGATTTGGAACGCGAACGTGGGATTACCATTAAGAGTCACGCCATCCAAATGGATTACTTTCAAGATGGACAAAAGTATGCCTTCAATTTGATTGATACTCCGGGGCACGTAGATTTTTCGTATGAAGTTTCGCGCTCATTGGCCGCTTGTGAAGGCGTATTGTTGTTGGTAGATGCCTCTCAAGGTATTCAAGCACAAACCATTTCAAACTTGTATTTGGCAGTTGAATTGGGCATGACGATTATTCCTGTGATCAATAAAATTGATATGCCCGGAGCCGATCCGGAATTGGTAGAAGATCAAATGATGAACCTCACCGGCTGCAAACGCGAAGAAATTATTCGTGCCAGCGGTAGAACCGGACAAGGCGTGGATGAGATTTTAAGCGCTATTGTAGCACGAATTCCTGCTCCGAAAGGCAAACAGGATGCGCCTTTCCGTGCATTGATTTTTGATTCGATGTTCAACTCGTTTCGTGGTGTTATTGCTTACTATCGTGTAGTTGATGGATCAATTAAAAAAGGAGATCAAGTAAAATTCTTCCACACAGCCAATGTCTATAACGCTGATGAGGTGGGCGTTTTACGTATGGATATGGAACCTCGTCCGGAAGTAAAAACCGGAGATGTAGGGTATATCATTACCGGTATTAAAAATTCGAAAGAGATTAAAGTAGGTGATACCATTACATCGGCTACAAACCCTTGTGAAGAAGCCATTCACGGTTTTGAAGATGTGAAACCGATGGTATTCGCGGGTATCTATCCGTTGGATAATGATGATTATGCCGATTTAAGAGATTCGTTAGAGAAGTTGCAATTGAACGATGCATCGTTGGTTTTTGAACCGGAAACATCAATTGCATTGGGTTTTGGATTCCGTTGCGGATTCTTAGGCTTATTACACTTGGAAATTGTTACCGAGCGTTTGGAGCGAGAGTATGATATGTCTATCATCACTACAGTACCTCAGGTTTCTTACAATGCCTATCTTACCGATGGCACCCAATTGGTGATTAACAATCCGGCCGATATGCCCGAAATTCAGCGTATTGAAAGCTTGGAAGAGCCCTATATTCGTGCACAAGTGATTACTAAACCGGAATATTTCGGAAGTATAATTTCGCTTTGTATGGACAAGCGCGGTATTCTCACCAGTCAGAATTATTTGACGGAAGACCGTGTGGAAATGATGTTTGAGATGCCAATGGCTGAAATTGTTTTTGATTTTTACGATAAATTGAAATCCATTTCACGAGGTTATGCTTCTTTTGATTATCACCGAATTGATTTTAGAAAAGGGGATTTAGTGAAACTCGACATCCTATTGAATGCAGAACGAGTAGATGCTTTTAGTGCTATGATTCACCGCACTAAAGCCGAAGATTTTGGCAGAAGAATGTGTGAAAAATTAAAGGAGCTCATTCCGCCTCAACAGTTCTCTATTCCTATTCAAGCGGCTATCGGAGCAAAAGTTATTGCGCGTGAAACCATTTCTGCTTTGCGTAAAGACGTAACGGCAAAATGTTACGGTGGTGATATTTCGCGTAAACGTAAGCTCTTGGAAAAACAGAAAAAAGGAAAGAAAAGAATGCGCCAATTTGGTAAAGTAGAAGTACCGCAAGAAGCCTTTATTTCGGTATTGAAATTGAATGATTAAGAACAGCATTCAATATTTTCGGCTGTTTTACGTTATATAGATTGACAAATCAAAATAAATTAATGCATGGAACCAATGCTCCTCGATGGAAAGAAATTAGCTGATGAATTAAAACTAGAAATTGCTGCAGAAGTAGCGACCTATGTTGCCAAGGGCCAACGCTCTCCGCACTTAGCTGCCATCTTAGTCGGGAACGATGGAGGAAGTGAAACATACGTAGGACATAAAGTGAAAGCTTGCGAACAAGTAGGGTTTCAATCGACAATGCTCCGTTTTCCGGACACCATCACTGAAGCAGAATTGATGGAAGAAATCACTAAACTCAATAACGATGATTCGATTGATGGCTTCATTGTTCAATTGCCTTTACCGAAAAGCATTTCAGCCGATAACGTTATCCTTCACATCGATCCGAAAAAAGATGTGGATGGTTTTCATCCCATCAATGTTGGCCGTGTGGCATTGGGCATCGATGCATACGTATCAGCTACTCCACTGGGCATCACGAAAATATTAGAACGTTACAACATTGCCACAGAAGGTAAAAACTGTGTGGTGATTGGAAGAAGTAATATTGTTGGTCGACCGATGAGTATCTTAATGTCGGGTTCAGGAAAGACAGGCAATGCCACGGTTACGGTTTGTCATTCCAAAACCAAAAACCTAAAAGAGATTTGCTTACAAGCCGATATCATTATTGCGGCATTAGGTAAACCCGAATTTTTGACTGGTGATATGGTAAAAGAAGGTGCCGTGATTATTGACGTTGGAACTACACGCGTTACAGATGCTACGGCTAAAGCCGGTTGGCGATTGAAAGGAGATGTGAAGTTTGCTGAGGTAGCCCCTAAAGCATCCGCCATTACCCCTGTTCCGGGCGGTGTTGGTCCAATGACGGTTGTTTCATTATTATTAAATACACTTAAAGCCTATAAACATGCGTTTTAACTATTCGAACACGAATGTGATTTTCGGCATTTTAATATTGTTAGGGATTCTGTTGAATGCCTGTAAAAACGAGACGTCTACAGCAACCGGTGGAGATTCGGTGTATGAAAAAAATATTCCATCCAAAATTTCGGTAACGAAAAAAGACGGAAAATTATTCTTCTCGAAAACAGAAAGCAAGTTCGATGTTTTAGAATTGGCCGGTAAAGACAGCGCTAAAGTGTTGTTGAGTATTGAACAAAGCGAAAGCCGACAGTTATCGCAAGATGCTAATACGGCAAAGCAATTCAAGATTTCGTGCAAAAGTTTAGAAGGCACAAAAATCGATTGGACAAAAGACATTGAAGCAGCGGATATCGATTATTCCCTTAAAGTAGTCAACGCCCACTACCCTACTACCGGAGAGCAAGAAGATACTTACACTTACTTCGATATGAAGAACGGTGAAAAGATTATGGACTTCACGTATGGCGAATTGAAAGCCATTATTCCGAACACCAGCGAAAAGCGCTTTTTTACTTACTTATCAAAAAGTAATTCCTTAAAAGCGAATGTAGATGGGGATGGTATAGTGCAATTTGCCAGCTCATCAAAACTTTTGCAACGTATAGCCATTAAAGCAAAAGGGGCTGTGAAAGTACCAAACTACACACCGGAAATGCAGGTGTTAACGATGCGTGAATCGGGTAACCAATTAGCACCGGATGGCAAAGTGATTATTTTGATGAAGCTCAATGAATCGTTTGCTGCTAAAGATGTTACCGGATTTGCCTTTCAGGTAAGCTACTACAAAGAAGGTGAACAAGAACCCTACACAATCATCTTCCCTGTGGATAACGATAAGATTAATTTGGAGCAAGCCATCTACGATAAAGCTATATTCGAGCTGAAATTAATTGATTAAAGCTTTGTGGGCAGAACTATACTGCAAAGCATAGTTTTGAATACTGTTATCTGTGAGTCTATCTTCTTCTTTGTTGCCCGTTATGGAGCACTTCTACACCATCCAGGGAGAAGGCTATTACCAAGGTAATGCAGCGTATTTTGTTCGCTTGGGAGGATGCGATGTACAATGCCCTTGGTGCGATGTAAAAGAATCGTGGGAGGTTGATACGCATTCAAAATTCACCATTGAAGAAATTGTAGGCTGGGTTAAAGAAGCGGAAGCCAAGTTAGTTGTGATTACCGGAGGCGAGCCATCCATGCACGATTTAGATCCACTTACTGCTGCGCTACATGCCGAAGCGATTCAGGTTAATATTGAAACCGCAGCATGCTATCCGATGCGCGGAAAGTTCGATTGGATAACCATTTCGCCTAAACGCTACAAACTTCCTTTATCGGAAAACATGTTAAAAGCGCATGAATTGAAGATGATTATCAACCATAGGAACGATTTTCGATTTGCTGAAGAATATGCAGCACAAGTATCACCACAATGCAAACTCTACTTACAACCCGAATGGGAACAAGAAGAAGAATTATTGCCGCTTATCATCGAGTATGTTAAAGAGCATCAGCAATGGAAAATTTCGTTGCAAGTGCATAAATACATGAACATTCCATAACGCATTTGAAAACCAAAACATGAATAAACTTTTTGTATCGAGCCTTCTGATTTTGTTATTAAGCATGTGTTCTACAGCTCAAGTTGTTACCATTAACAATGCCAGTAAAAACGTAAAAGACGATTACCAACAAGCTGATAACGCTTATGCCTTGGGCAAATCTGCACAGGCATTAGAAATGTTACAAGATCTATTAAAACGTCAACCCAAATTTGTTGATGGCTGGTGGTTGATGGGAAAAGTATATTTCGAAAATTTGCAGCAATATGATTCCGCAGCCATTTGTTTTGACAAAGTAAAAGAGCTGAAACCGAATTACAACAAGAATCTCGACATGATGCGAGGGGACGCCTATATGTATGCCGGCAAATACAAAGAGGCAAAAGCTATTTTCGCAACAATGGATGGAGGTACATTATCGGAGGGCGAGAAAAACGAAATTACCAACAGAGTGAAAAGTTGTGATTTTGCTGCCGAAGCGATGATGGTACCAAAAAAATTCAAACCCATTAATTTAGGGGAAGGCGTAAATACTGCGGATGATGAGTTGATGCCTTCTGTAACAGCCGATGAGCGTTTTGTGTATTTCACGCGTGATGAAAAAATCGGACGGGTGATTGATGAAAATATATTTTCGAGCGAAAATAGAGGGGGCAAATTTCAACCGGCTGAATTGGTTGGACGACCTATTTCTACCGATGAATATTTTGAAGGCGCTACGTGTGTTTCACCAAGTGGACGATATTTGTTTTTCACTTCGTGTGGAAGACCCGATGCTGTTGGCGATTGCGATATCTACTACACCAAGAAAGTTACCGGAGGATGGGATCGGCCGAAAAACCTAGGCAACAAAGTCAACTGCCCGGGTTGGGATATTCAACCCTGTTTATCGGCCGATGGGAAAACCGTTTACTTTGCTTCGCGCAGAGTTGGTGGCTTTGGCGGATTAGACATTTACAAAACAACTTTGGGTGACGATTACACATGGTCGAAGCCTGAAAACTTAGGACCTACAATTAATACCGAAAAAGATGAAG
The DNA here is from genome assembly GCA_964398475.1 of uncultured Chitinophagaceae bacterium. Lineage (GTDB taxonomy): Bacteria > Bacteroidota > Bacteroidia > Chitinophagales > LD1 > CALAYL01. The sequence goes on from CAYNMP010000010.1 coordinate 70,575, forward strand.
AGCGGCCGTTTATTCACCCCGATGATAAAACGTTATACTTCTCTTCCGATGGACATCCAGGCTTCGGACATGCCGATTTCTTTTATTGTAAACGCGATGCTGCAGGCCATTGGGGCGCTCCGGTTAATTTAGGATTCCCCATTAACACACCGGGTGAAGAAATAGGTATTTGCATTACTACCGATGGAAATACGGCCTACATTGGTTCGGAACGACCGGAAGGAAAAGGAGGAATGGATATTTATAAATTTGAATTGGATGAAAGTGTTCAACCGCAACATGTTACCTACATTAAAGGAAGAGTTTTTGATGAAATGACAAAAGCGCCTATCAAAACCAACATTCAGTTGTTTGACATTAGTAATGGCGGAAACCTTTATGGCTCGCTCACTTCCGACAACAGTAGCGGTGAATTTCTGGCTACGATTCCCTATGGCAATGATTATGCTTGCCAAGTAAGTAAAGAAGGGTATTTGTTTTATTCTGCGAACTTCTCATTAAAGAATTTCACAAAGAACGAACCTTACCAATTGGATATTTATTTGAAGAAAATTGAAGTAGGAAAATCGGTGGTATTGAATAACATTTTCTTTGAAGTGAATAAATACGAATTGCGCGATGTGTCGAAAACAGAACTGAATACCTTAGTGGATTTGATGAAAAAAAATCCGACCATGAAAATTGAGTTGAGCGGCCATACCGATAATTCAGGTATTGAAACAGAAAATAAAGTACTTTCAGAAAATAGAGCAAAAGCCGTTATGGAATATTTGATTAGCAATGGTATTGAGGCTGCTCGATTAAGCGCCAAAGGCTATGGTTCGACTAAGCCAATTGCTGATAATAAAACGGAAGAAGGCAAGCAAAAAAACAGAAGAACAGAGTTTGTTGTAACAGGATTATAAGCTTTAGGTTGCGATGCGAAAAACCACTAAAAAAATCCTTTCTCTAACCCAGCAACAATTCCAATCGTTTGCGCAAACATTAACCGCATCGGGTAATATTGTTATCACTAGCGCTATACTTTCTTTGTTGTTGGCGAATTCGATGTGGAGTGATTCTTTTGCCAACATTTGGCACCATACGGTTAACATAGGAGGACTACATTTCACTACAGAAGCCTTCATCAACGATGCATTGATGAGTTTCTTCTTTTTACTAGTGGGTTTAGAAATTAAACGCGAATTGCTGATTGGTTCACTTTCGGATTTTAAAACTGCTGCTGTGCCCTTTGCCGCTGCCATTGGAGGCATGGTTTTCCCCGCACTCATTTTTATGCTGTTTAATATTGGGAAGGCATCTGCTTCGGGATGGGCTATTCCTATGGCAACAGATATTGCCTTTGCGTTAGCGGTATTGCAATTGATTAAACATCGCGTGAACAAAAACTTAATTGTTTTGCTCACCACATTAGCTGTAGTAGATGATTTAGGCGCTGTGTTGGTGATTGCTGTATTCTATACTGCACAATTGAATTACACTGCATTAATTGCTGCAGCAGGCATTCTTGTATTGCTTTTCGTTTTAAATAAAGCCGGTATCAAAACACTTTGGGTGTATTTAATAGCAGGTCTATTTTTATGGATTACTGTAGCTATGAGTGGCGTACATGCTACTGTAGCGGGCGTTTTGCTGGCATTTTTTATTCCTTTAGATGAAGAAAACGAACATTCATCGTTCCAACAACTTACACATTTCTTGGAGCGACCTGTCAATTATTTCGTTTTGCCTCTCTTTGCATTTTGCAACACAGCCATTCATATTCAACCGGAATACATCACTGAAATTGGTTCACCATTGGCATTAGGGATTATTCTCGGATTGGTATTCGGCAAAACCATTGGTATTTTTCTTTTCTCTTACTTAAGTGTGAAAATGAAATGGGGTAAACTGCCGGAAATGGTATCGTGGCATCAAATCATGGGCATGGCCATATTGGGCGGAATAGGCTTCACCATGTCGATTTTTGTAACCTTATTGGCTTTCACCGATAATACATTGATTGAACAATCGAAACTGTATATCGTAATTGGGTCTTGTATTTCATCCATCGTAGGGATTGCTTGGCTTTTACTTACATCAAACCAAGCAGAAAACAAGCTTACTTCTTAGGAAACTTCATCTTGTAGTTCACATCTACCATACCTATCTTTTAGGTTGTATTATAGGCTATGGTTTAAATCCCCCTAAAAAAATCCTCTAAAGATATTTTGTGACAATTGGCAATTGTAGCTATCGAGCGAATCGTAAGGTTGCAACCTTTTTCCATCCTCCAATATTGCTTTCTATCAATATCCTTTTCAATAGCAAATGTTTCATAACTGCTATACCCAGCATTTATGCGAAGTACTTTGATGCGCTCCGCAATTTTGCATTCAACACTCGATTGTATATACGGCTTTTTTGCCACATACAATTATCCTGTATTAAACAAAAAATAATTACGGCATATATTGCACAATTCAATTTGTTTATATAATTTGGACACTAGAAGCCGAAATCCTTATCTTGGCTATATGAAAAAAACAATAAAAACCACCCTATTTATGAGTTTGCTCGTTCTCCTATATACGCAAGCAACCGCACAGATAAATCTTGTGCCTAATCCGAGTTTTGAGGAGTATATTCAATGTCCTAATGGCTATCCAGACTTAGACGGTAATCTTAAATATTGGAAATCGTTTAAAGGTACACCTGATTTGTATACTAAATGCTCATCTGTTTGCGGGTACAATAATCAAACAGGATTTCAAGAAGCAAAAACAGGAAATTCTTATGTAGGATTTTTAAATTTTGATAATGCTATACCAAATGGCAGAGAGCAATTGGGTGTAAAGTTAACTCAACAACTAGTAATAGGAGAAAAATACTATATAAGTATCTTTGTTTCTTGTGCATATAATATCCACTTAACTAACATTGCATCTAGTAAAATGGGTGTAAAATTCACAAATTATGATTATTCGGATCCTAATCTACAAATCCCCCTTTCGAACTTTTCACATCTAAGTTCTAATGTGATCGTCAAAGATACTCTGAACTGGGTTAAAATTTTTGGATCCTTTATTGCAGACTCATCCTATAATTTTATTGTCATTGGGGGGTTTTATGATGATAATAATATTGATACAATCAACCTGCCTTATGATATAGCTTTACAAGCAAGCTATTATTATCTAGACGATATCTGTGTAAGTAATGATTCAACCATTTGTAGCTTTCAATCATACTCTTGTGATTTTGCTTTACCAACTGCATTCTCTCCAAATGGAGACAACATTAATGACACCTTCAAATGGATAACAAGTTGCAATAGATACAATGAGTTTGTAATGAATATTTATAACCGATGGGGCGAAAAAGTTTTCACCTCAAATGATAGTAACTATGCTTGGGACGGATATTATAAAGGTATTGAACAGCCCTCAGACGTATATGCAGTTCATGTTGCAGTAGTTGTCGATGGCAAACACATATCAAAGATTAGCAATCTTACCTTATTCCGATAATTTTTTTAAAACTAAAACAACTCGTATGAAAAAGTTAAACCAACTGTTAGTTGCTATCGTTATGATGGCAATAACAAACCCCACATTTTCGCAAGTTACTAGACTCGGTCACACAGGATTCGTTACTGATTTTGTAGGATGGAATGCAACTCAAAATTTCCCACTACAATTACGGCACAACGGTTCTTTCCCAATTAACGTTCTGACCACTAATGTTTTCCGAATGAAAATTAACCCTACAATAAGCTACACAGTAAATAATCTACTTCCTGCACAAGCCCGAAATGGATTTGTGCTAATAGGTAATGATGGATTTTCGAACCAATCTGGTTTAACCCTAGCTGCAAACAACTTCGGACCTTACAGTCTCCTCCACCTTAATGGAGAAGGTACTTTTGTAGAAGATTTTGGCTATAGGAATTGGATGCGCACGGGTATTACCTTTACTGGGAATCGAGATTTATCGTATTTTGGGCTTAGGAAATTAAGCACCACCCCCACCGAAGAAGATATCACAGAAACTACCATTGCTTGGGCGGATAATGATGGTTTGAATAATTTCACCTCCGATGATTTGCAGTTTCGGTTTTTAACGGGCAGTTCGACTACAGTAAACAATTTAGCAACTGCTCCCAATGATTTAGATGGATTACATATTGCCCGCTTTACTTCAAGTGGAAGGATAGGATTTGGTAATACGTTTGGTCTTAATGCCACTGGCATGACACCTTCAGTTCCATATGTTGCACCCCAAAATCTCCTACACATGAGCCTTTCCGGCAATCAACCTGTTTTCCTCCAAATCACCAACCGCGATGATGCTGGTGGTACTTCGGGTACTGGGGAAACTGCAAATGATGGTCTCTATTTGGGCTTGCCTACTACTGCTGCCAATAATAAACCAGGTATTTTTAGCAATAGAGAAAACGACCGCCTTTTATTCAGAACCAATGATTTAAGCACAAATAATGATGGTGAACGTATGCGTATCATGCACACAGGAGCATTGAATGCAGGGGTGACATTCCCAGGCACATTAGCAGAAAATTTTACTCGAGTAAGTATCAGCCACAATCCCGCCAATCCTGTTACTCGACCAATGAGTTTGTTACACTTAGGCTACAATGTGGACAATCCAACAACGAATGACGGTTGGCGAAATTGGATGGATGTGGGGACGTTTATGTCACGCGCTACCGACCATCTTTATGTAGGCATGAAAAACGAATCCAACGGAAGTGATGCTGTTTTGGGTTGGGGCGATAACAACCTAAGTGATGGAGCAGGTCCTGATAATTTTAGAATGATTTTCACTACACCTCTTGGTGTAGGACTTGGTCCGAGTAATGGAGCTAATGGTGTAGAAGGTTTACGCATGACACCTACTATACTCCAAGGTATCAACACGGGAATAGGAGGCGACCCTGCTGCCAATCAATATGTAGGCGGTAGCCAAAACCCTACTGCTACTCTCGAAGTTAACGCATGGGGCGGTGGCAACAATACTAGTGGACTTCGATTTACAAATTTGAATTCTGCCGCTACACCCGGAGCAAACCCAGGCGCAGGAGTTCTATCTGTAAACCCATCAGGTGATGTAATATATGTAGATGCGAATACTGCACCAGCTATTGGAAACTACTGTCCAGATGCACAAGCACCGCTTCAAGATCATTTTGAGGTGCCCCTAAATGGGCTTTCGTATAGCTTTACTGCACAACAAGGTTCAAATGATGCAAGTACTGTTAATATTGGGAATGTGGCATGTGGAACACAAATTAGTGCTCGACTTTTTGTGACCCAAAGTGAACCAATGCCAAACCAAAATGCACACGCAGCTATATTCGCACAAACAGATGCCACAAATCTACCAGCATTAACAGAACAATATGGTGTTGCAGGGTTGATCTTAGCAAGCAATTCTTTTCAGCATGCTGGTGTATATGGAGTTTCACTAAGCGCTAACAACGATATTTTTAATGCAAACACTTTAGGTATTGGTGTGCATGGAACAGCGGGTGGCAATGACCTTAACTGGGGTGTACTTGGAAAATGTGTGGATAACAATGCATATACAAATATTGGTGTCTATGGAGAGGCAAGTGGAGCAAGTACAAATAACTATGCCGGTTTTTTTGACGGAGATGTTTATATAAATGGCGGTGGTTGGATAAATGGACTCCCTATTGTAACTTCTGATAAAAGATTTAAAGCAAATATAAAGCCTATTCCTGATGCTTTGGACATTATTAATAAACTCAAACCGAGCACATATTATATGGACACATTAAATCCATATGGAATCAAATTCGCTAACACAAAGCAATATGGTTTGATAGCTCAAGAAGTTGAACAATTTTTACCAGAATTGGTACACTCGACAACTAAACCAGAGAAATATGACAGTACTGGAAAAACTATTTCTAACGCTGTAACTTATAAGGGAGTTGAATACAATGCTTTCATAGGTATTATTATTGCTGCAATGCAAGAACAACAAGGTCAAATACATGAAAAAGATTCACTATTAATTGTACTAAACGACCGGTTGACAAGATTAGAGGATTGTATCAATAGACTTAATCTTTGCAACAATGGAGCAAATTATAGAACAATTGCGAATCCATCTAGTACTGGTGACGAAACACTGGGAAATCAAACAAAGACTACAGCACAAAACGTAAAACTAAGTGATCCTCAAAGCATAGTATTGAATCAAAATGTTCCTAATCCTTTTGCTGAAAAAACAGGAATATCCTATTTCTTACCAAAATCTGTAAAAAGCGCTAAAATCATTTTCCATAATCAAGAAGGAAAATTTGTAAATAGTGTTGAACTAACAGAAAGAGGTAATGGCACTATAAATGTATATGCCGATGATTTAAGCAGTGGCATTTATACCTACACTTTAATTGCTGATGATAAAGTTATAGATACTAAGAAAATGGTGAAAGACTAATTTTCTTTTGAGTTTTTAGTTTTAAAAAATCCCGCTTCAATGAAGCGGGATTTTTTTACTATTCCTTTTTGTTAGTGTTTCCCAATTACAGATGTTCGGAAGAAGTTTTTTCCGTCTTTTCGAACGAGTCTTCGAGGAGAAATCTCTTATAGATTATAGTTGGAGACTTCTCCTGGGAACTCGAAGTGACGGTTTTAATAATGTGACAAATAACTAATTTCGCATCTTCCGAACAGTTAAGGTGTTAATCCACCTACCAATACTAACTACATTGTTATGACTGTTGCCGTCATCGAATATAAGAGGAAAAGTGCTTACTTCTTAGGGAACTTCATCTTGTAGTTCACATCCACCATACCTTTGGAAATCTTTTCCAGCTTGCCTTTCAGCAAACTCTTTTTTAATGGCTTTAAATGGTCGATGAACAAGATGCCTTCGATATGGTCGTATTCGTGTTGAATAACCCGTGCTGTTAAATCATCGAAAGTACGCTCTTGAAATTTGAAATTGCGATCGTAATATTGAATCGTGATTTTCGGCTGACGACTAACATCTTCCCGAATGGTTGGAATACTCAAACATCCTTCTTCAAATTTCCACTCCTCTCCTTCTTCATCAATAATTTGCGCATTGATAAATACTTCTTCTAATCCTTTTTCTTCTTCCCCTTCATCGTACATCTTACGACTATCGATAATAAACAAGCGAATAGCCTTTCCGATTTGCGGAGCCGCCAAACCCACACCACGCGATTTGTGCATGGTATCAAACATATCATCAATTAACTTGCTTAACTCGGGATAATCTTTCGTAATCTCCTCTCCTTTCTTTCTCAAAACAGGATCTCCGTAAGCCACAATAGGAAATATCATATCAGTATCGTTCTTTTTTACGGGTGTGAATATAGTTATTTGGAATTGCTTAAAAAGGTTTATTACTGCGCATTTCCATATACGACTGCAACAATATGGAAGCGCTAACCTTATCCACTGTTGCTTTATTCTGACGATCTTTGCGATTCACTCCGCTCTGTAAGATAACGGCTGTAGCCATTTTGGAAGTAAAACGCTCGTCCACTTTGTGAATGGGAATGCTGGGGAATTTGTTACCCAATTCATTGATGAACTGTACCACAAATTTCATCACCTCGTTTTCTTGATGGCCGAAGTTATAGGGCATTCCCACTACAAAGGCTTCCACCTGCTCTTTGGCTACATAAGCCGTAATAAAAGGGAATATAAGTTTAGTCTCGACTGTATCGAGAGCAGTTGCAATAATCTGTGAAGGGTCGGTAACGGCAATGCCTACACGCTTTTTGCCATAATCAAATGCCATTATCCTTGCCATCTTACATCTCGGCTTTCACGCGATCGAGCGCAGTGAAGAATTTTTCAAAGTCTTCTTGAAAAATCATCACAGTCGAACGAATGAACTCGCCTTCATTTTTTCTACTTTCTGTAATTTTCAATACACGATCGCCATTCTGCTTCTCTTTCAAATCAATGAAATAGGTACGCTTACCGGCCGCGACTTTCTCGGTGAAAATGTCTTTGTCTTGTGATTGCATGGTTTGGTCTTGGTTTTGATACTCCAAAATAGAAATATTTGACCAAAACAGCTATTCCCCCTAAAATAAATCGCCCTGCTGACCTTTTTTCTTGGCTATCTCGCTCGGTTGAATATCCCACTCAATGGTTGTAGTTGGCTTTACTTCCTCCACTTCTTCCGGCTCAACTACCTTCACTACTTCTTCTAACTTGCCGGTCACCAAGTGTTGTGAAAGCCTATTCCCTAAAGCTTTCCATCCTTTCACATCAATCATTTCCGATAAGTTCACTTCGGTTTCCAACTTCTCTTTTTCCTTTCCTTTCAAGAAATGGAATTTCACAAATGCCTCTTTTGCATCGGAAAAAATGGCCAACTTCGAATCTTTGTGTTCAGTGACAATAGGTACTTTATTGCGCTCCGTTTTCAGTTCAACTAAAAAGCGTTTCACGTAATAGTTTTTAGAAGTACCATCATAATACACAGCATTGTATGGCTTTTGCGGATCGAACTTACCGATGTACAACATATCGTCCGGTTCGTATTTATTAGTTTGTTCGAAGTTCGTTAACTCCACATTCCCATCTTTGTAGGCCACTAAAATACGATCACCCGTGTTGAATTCGCCTAAATACAATTCTTTCTCTTCGGAAGCTAAACGTCCAAATTTCTTATCGAACCACAGTTTCAAGCCACCGATAGACGATGAGCCTTTCTCTTTCAATTCGATTTTTCGCACCGGGAATTTGGTAAGAATATTTCCCATCGACTGACGACCTTTAATATCCAAGGCAGCAAAGTCGAATTCAAATTCTTTGATACGGGCAGAAGAATTCGGGTGCAATTGTACTTTCACAATTTCCGTTTCTGCATTTTGGTTAGCCGTAAAATACAAAACCTTTGAACCTGCTGTGCCTTGCGCCAAATCGTATTCTTTATCGCGCGTTACTCCTGAAACGTTGAAACGCTTAGCATACGTACGTTTTGAAGCGCCATCGTAATACACATAATTGTAGGTAGTACGCTCATCGCTCTTATTCCAAACGGCAATGTGAATGATGTCTTTTCCGATAAACTTTTTATCGCCCACTTTCACCACCATCATTTTACCGGAACGGGTAAAGGCAATAATATCATCGATATCCGCACACTCGCAAATGAACTCGTCTTTTTTCAAACCGCTTCCAATGAAACCCTCTACTCTATTGGCATACAACTTCGTGTTGTTGGCTACTACTTGTTTTACTTCAATGATTTCAAAGCCTTTGATTTCCGTTCTTCGCTCGCGACCTTTACCATATTTCTTCAACAACGTTTCGAAATAATTGATGGCATATTCCACCAAGTTTTCCAAATCGAAAGCCACCTGTTTCAAGCCTTCTTCAATGCCTCTAATTTCTTCATCAGCCTTGAACGCATCGAATTTCGAAATACGTTTGATTTTGATTTCCGTTAATCGAACAATATCTTCTTGGGTGATAACGCGTTTGAACAACTTCTTATAAGGCGTCAAACCTTTGTCAATCTTAGAGATTACAGCTTCCCAGGTTTCCGCTTCTTCAATGTCGCGGTAGATGCGTTTCTCAATAAATATTTTTTCGAGAGATGAGAAATGCCATTTTTCGTTTAAATCGCTTTGCTTAATCAACAACTCTTGGCGTAATAGCTCTTTTGTATTCTCGGTTGAAATGCGCAACATCTCATCCACAGTTGTGAAAATCGGTTTATCACCAACAATCACACAAGCATTCGGAGAAATGGAATACTGACAATCTGTAAACGCATACAAAGCATCAATGGTCACATCCGGATCAGTTCCCGGCAACAATTCAATTTGAATATCGACATCCTTAGCCGTACTATCGGTTACTTTTTTAATCTTGATTTTGCCTTTATCATTGGCTTTCAAGATGGAATCAATTAACGATGAAGTAGTTGTTCCAAACGGAATTTCACGAATCGATAAATTCTTTTTATCTACGATTTCGATCTTCGCTCGTACTTTGATTTTTCCACCACGTGCTCCACTGTTGTATTCGCTTACATCTACCAAGCCACCTGTCGGGAAATCGGGATACAGCTTAGGTTTCTTGCCTTTGAGGATATCCATGGAGCCTTTCAAAATCTCCACAAAGTTATGCGGCATTACTTTCGTTGAAAGTCCCACGGCAATACCATCGGTACCATGAAACAACAACAACGGAAATTTCATCGGCAACACTACTGGTTCTTTTTTCCGTCCGTCATAACTCAATTGCCAAGTGGTGGTATCGGGGTTGAAGGCCACGTCTTTAGCGAATTTCGACAAGCGCACCTCGATGTAACGTGGAGCAGCAGCGCTATCGCCCGTACGCACATCGCCCCAGTTACCTTGGGTATCGAACATCAATTCTTTCTGCCCAATGTTTACCAAAGCATCGCCAATACTTGCATCCCCGTGTGGGTGATACTGCATGGTTTGTCCTATAACGTTCGCCACTTTATGGAAACGTCCATCGTCCATTTGATACAATGCGTGCAAAATTCTTCGTTGCACAGGTTTCAAACCATCTTCAATGGCCGGTACAGCACGCTCTAAGATGACATACGATGCATAATCCAAAAACCAATTTTTGAACATGCCATCTACATGTATTACCTTTGCTTCGTTGTCCCCTCCTTCGGGTAAATTCGTATTCTCCATTTGCTCTATTTTCTTATTCGTTTATGCTAATTCCATTTCCACTTCCAACTCCGAATCGTCTTTTTCGATACGTAAGTTGTCGATGATGAAATCTTGACGCTCTTGTGTATTTTTTCCCATGTAATAATCGAGGATGCTCTTCAAATCATTGTCGTCATTGATAATTACAGGCGACAAGCGAATATCGTCCCCAATAAATCCGCCAAATTCTTCAGGTGAAATTTCTCCCAATCCTTTGAAACGCGTGATCTCGCATTTGTTATTGAAGGATACAATCGCTTGTTGTTTTTCAGACTCCGAATAACAATACACCGTGCGTTGTTTGTTTCGCACACGGAACAATGGTGTTTCTAAAATCTTCACATGCCCGTTGCGCACTACATCCGGAAAAAACTGCATGAAGAAGGTCAAAATCAATAATCGAATGTGCATACCATCCACATCGGCATCGGTTGCAATTACGATGTTGTTATAGCGCAATTCATCTACAGAATCTTCAATATTCAACGCGTGTTGCAACAAGTTGAACTCTTCGTTTTCGTAAACAATTTTTTTCGTCAGTCCGTGGCAGTTCAACGGCTTACCCCGCAAACTGAATACGGCCTGTAAATCCGTATTTCTCGACTTCGTAATCGATCCACTCGCAGAATCTCCCTCGGTAATAAACAAGGTAGTACGCAAACGGTGTTCGTATTTCAAATCGCCTAAATGCTGTTTGCAATCGCGTAATTTTTTGTTGTGAATGTTTGCTTTTTTAGCACGTTCATTCGCCAGCTTTTTGATACCGGCAATTTCTTTTCGCTCGCGCTCCGATTGTAAAATTCGCTTCAACAACGCATCAGCCGTTTCTGCATTTTTGTGCAAGTAATTATCGAGATGTTGCTTCAAAAACTCGTAAATAAAGGCTTTCATGGTTTTCTCTTCGCCCAACAATTTCTCGGTTCCGAGTTTTGTTTTGGTTTGCGATTCAAACACCGGCTCTTGAATACGAATGGAAATAGCAGCTACTATGGCTTCTCGAATATCAACTGTGTCGTAATCTTTTTTGTAGAACTCGCGCACCACTTTCACAATCCCTTCACGAAATGCTTGTAAGTGTGTTCCTCCTTGCACCGTGTATTGTCCGTTCACAAACGAATAGTATTCTTCACCGTATTGGTTACTGTGACTTAATGCAATCTCAATATCATCGCTTACTAAGTGAATAATAGGATAACGCAGGTTTTCAACGGCTTTTTTGCGCGACAATAAATCGTGTAATCCTTTTTGCGAAATGAAACGTTGTCCGTTGAAATGAAACGCCAATCCTGTGTTCAGATAGGTATAGTTCATCACCATCTGCTCCACATAATCATTGATGAAGTGATAGTTTTTGAAAATGGTGGTATCGGGAATGAACTCCACATACGTTCCATTCTTCTCGTCTGTTTTTACCACTTTATGATCCTTCACCAATTCGCCACGTTCGAATTCAGCGCATTTCATTTCGCCCTCACGAACGGCATATACTTTAAAGTAGGAAGAAAGCGCATTCACGGCTTTAGTACCCACCCCGTTCAAACCCACCGATTTTTTGAAGGCTTTAGAATCGTATTTCCCTCCGGTATTGATCTGCGACACACAATCAATCACTTTCCCTAATGGAATACCGCGACCATAATCGCGTACGGTAACTTTTTCGCGTGTAACGGTGATTTCTACCTTGTTACCGTAGCCCATCACATACTCATCGATTGTATTATCTACTACCTCTTTAAGAAGAATATAAATACCGTCATCTACCGAAGAGCCATCACCGGTTTTTCCGATGTACATCCCCGGACGAATACGCATGTGTTCTTTCCAATCGAGCGACCGTATATTGTCCTCGTTGTATTCCACCTCTATCTTTTCCCGTTCTTTTGCCATCTTTTTCTCGTTTATCGAAATTCGATGCTAAATTAATTAGCAAAATGAATTTGGCAGAAATAGTAATCCACAATGGAGAGAAAAGAAGACAATACACTATAATTTAGCCTAAAAAGGGGAAATTGCTTACCTTAGTAACATAAAATATCCCCATTATGAGAAAGACAGGCGTATTAATTTCAATCCTAATTGCAATGTTTTTCATCGTTTCCTGCAAGAAAAAGGAAATTGCAAACAACAATACCCCAATAGATACTTTTGATTTTCGTGATGCTATTGTGGGCAATTACAGTTGCTACAAGGCTAATTACAAACATGACGTTTGGATGGATAGTACAGGTAATTGGCAAAGTTCTAATTCGTTCGATACAGCTTACACGCCTATACAAACAATTGAATTTCAGAAAGGAGATTCTGCAAATTGGATAAAATATGGCTCTGATCAATATTATCCGGTAAATGGGAATATTGGAGGTTTTAGAAGAGTAGGAACTGATCTATCAAATCCTCTTGGAACTGAAATATCATTTGATACCATAAATAAAAAAACAAAATTTTTATATGCTGTTTCAATTTCTCATTTTGGAGGTGTTCAAACAAGTACTTACCTAGGTAACAAAATCCCTTAAATGAATGAGCAAAATTTCTTTTAAAAAAGCAATAATCCACATTAGAGAGAAAAGAAGACAACACAGACTAAAGTCATATAATTTTAGACACATTTAGTGTATTTTCGATAACGAAACTTACTCCATTATGAAAAAAGCCCCCATTTTACTCCTTACGATATTAATTGTATACGCTTTAACCGGCTGCAAAGAATATACCCGTAACCAAATTATTGGCGATTATAAATGTAATACGAGATATACAAGTAACTTCAACGGGCCAGATAGTACAGGGCATTGGTATAGTAGCAGCAGCGATACTATTATTTATTCTGTTTACGATACGCTACACATTGAAAAAGGAGGCGCTAGTGATAGGATAAGAATAAATAATGTTGAATTCTCCCCCACCGATTCGCGACTCCTACAATTCTATGTAGTTGGTGAAAAGATAGGAGGACCACCGATAAGATCCATTACTTTCGATAATTCGCACAATAAAATTCAATACGTGTATTATATTTATTATTCAAAATTCTCCTCAGAGACAAGAACCTATATCGGAGACAAAATTCAGTAAAAATAGTTATATGAAAAACCTAAACGCCATCGGATTAGACAGTGCTAAATCCAAAAAATTAGCAGAGAAATTGAACGTGTTATTAGCCAACTATTCTCTTTTTTATCAGAATACACGCGGTTATCATTGGAACATAAAAGGCGAAAAATTCTTTGAACTCCATTTGAAGTTTGAAGAGCTCTACAACGATTTAGTGTTGAAAATTGATGAAGTAGCTGAGCGCATTCTTACCCTTGGACATTCTCCGAATCACAATTACTCTGATTATAAGAAGATGGCGAAAATTACTGAAGCCGGTAAAGTAACGGATGGAAAGAAAGCTGTAGAAGATATTCTACATTCCTTCAAAATTGTGATTGCATTGCAACGCGAATTGCTAGTATTATCGGGTGATGCAGGCGATGAAGGTACAAACGCCTTAATGAGCGATTATATCCGCGCGCAAGAAAAATTAGTATGGATGTATTCTGCGTTCTTGCAGAAGTAATACGCTAGAATTTCATCACTTCATGTCGCTCTGCAAAGCGGAAGTTGGATAAATCGGTATTGGCTTTCGAGAAACATAAAATGAATCCTCCACCACCGGCACCACAGATTTTGAGATAGTATTCGTTATTGAGCAAACCATTTTTCCAAACGCCATGAAAAGCTTTTGGAATAAAGTCTTGCATATAATCGAACTGCAATTGCGAAATCAATTTTAGTGATTTCCAAAACGGAACATATTTCAAGTTCAACATCGCGTCAATACAAATTTGATTGGCCGGAAGCATTGATTTTTCAACAATTTCACCAAAAGCATGCTGTTGTGTGCGTTCCATAAACAAACGCACCCAATCGGCTGTTTTGCGCGGCACACCGGTATCAAACAAACTTACATCAAACACCGGAGCAGGACTTTTCTTGAACAATGCCACTTGTGTTTCTTTGATAGACACCAATAAAGGTTTCTGCAAATAGGACACTATAGGATCTAGTCCTGAGCTTCGTCCGTGAAAACAACTCTCCATGGCCGCCAAAAAGTTTTTAATCGATTGTATATCGCTATCCAGAATAGCAGAGTGCCCATATGCCGATAACACAGCAGCCACTAATGCCCCTGAACTCCCCATACCATAACCCTGAGGGATATTGGAATCGAAAACCAAACCGCGTTCAATAGCGGTAAGAAAATCGTTAATGGCAATGTGTTTTTCTAACTCAGGATGTTCAATAATATATTTAGCTAAATGGGCTAACGAATGATTGGAGTTTTTGTCTTCCTCCGAATCGGACTTCAAATACGTAAGTTTACCGCTATACAAGCGAGAAGGAATAGCCAAGCCCTGTGCGCCTTTGTTAATGATGTGTTCACCGAACAAAAGTACTTTGGATGGAAATGTTTGAAATGCTATTGCCTTACGTTGCATAAACCCTGAATTGTGCGTTGTTGTTACTTAATTAATTTCGGACCTTTGCCCACGGCATCAAAAATAATGCGACCGTTCTCGCAGAATTGTTTCAACTCAAGATCAATAAACTCATGCACTTTGCTTTTGAATTTATTTGGATACAACAAGTGAATATTCGGACCGGCATCTAAAGTAAAGTACACCGGAATCTGAGAGCTTTCACGGAAATCGCGAATGGCTTCAATCATCGCCAATGTGTTCGGTGT
The DNA here is from genome assembly GCA_964398475.1 of uncultured Chitinophagaceae bacterium. GTDB lineage: Bacteria > Bacteroidota > Bacteroidia > Chitinophagales > LD1 > CALAYL01. The sequence goes on from CAYNMP010000010.1 coordinate 86,024, forward strand.
CATCAATGTAAAGGAAGGCGTAGAACACATCATTAGTGCATGTAGCGTTAATGCTTCTGTTTCTACAATTTCTCCGAAGGTATCTAGATCGCCTGTCATTAAGGCTTTGATCAGTGTATTCAAATTATCGTTCGCTTGCTTGTAACGAGCAGTAGCAAAAGGATTCGTTTCCATCAACGAATGTCCAACGCGGCTTGATACTTTTTTCTCGGAAGCCGAAGCAATCAAAATGGAATTCTGGAATGTTTTGAAAATTGGATGAATCCAATCGCTGCAATCAGTAGCAAATTTATCGGATGAATTTTTAATGTGCTTGTTCTTACCCCACGAGGCCATCACCGGATATACCGAGCGACAAGCACTGCCTGAACCTAAGCGTGCAAAGTGAGAAGCACGAGCGAAGAAGTCGTCTTTTGGTGTTTTGCGCTTATTCAACATATCGTCCATAGAGCACAAACACAACGCCAATGCACTCATGGAAGATGCCGAAGAAGCAATGCCGGAAGAATGCGGAAACGAGTTCATCGAGTGAATCACAATGGAGTAATCACGTAAAAACGAAAACTCTTTGTGGATAGATTCGAAGAATTGCAAAATCTTTAAACGAAACGCCAAGTTTTCTTTCTTATCGAAATAAAAACGCAATTCAATTTCATTGCTCGAACCTGTCTTGGGCTCAATCGCCAAAGTAGTTTCAGAATAACACTCTTCCAAGGTAAAACTAATGGAAGGATTGTTCGGCAACTGATTGCCGTGTTTGCCCCAATACTTGATGAGTGCAATGTTTGAAGGACTCTGCCAGGTTACTTTTTTTATCGTGTTCATATTTATGATTTCAATATTAATTCGCTAAAGCTAAAAACAACATCAATATTTTTTTGCTGTAAATAGTCGCGTAGTTCTTTTTCGCTTCTGTTATTCGTTAACAAAACAAAATCGCCACCCCATGCTCCCAACGATTTCACTTTCCCCCAATAATCAGGGAACATACTTTGCTGCACTCTTTCCATTCCCAACGCATTGCTAATAATGAGTTCGTGCTCATCTAACAATGTTTCAAAAGCGTTCAATGCAGTGCAGTTAAGCATTGCTGTAGTGATGGCTGTTAATTGCTGTGCAATTGCAGCTTTATCTTGTGCTTTGTCTTTGTAATGCTGAATGCCTTGTGACGATAGTTGCTTCTTTCCCAAATAAGCAAAATAGAGTTGTTCCGAAAATTCAGGTTGAAAACCAACAGCCTTAACTAGTGGTCTTCCTGCTTCAATGCTATATAAAACAGGCGTTTTTGCTAATCCGCAAGCTACATCATAACCCGAACCACCAATCGTTGCTTTTAATAGTGCATACCAATCGATATTGATCCATTGGGCAAAGCATGCCAACAAAGTGGAACTAGAACCTAGGCCCCAGGCATTAGGAAATTCAAGTTGTGTAGCGACCTCCACATCGTTTCCTTGCATCAAAAAATCGGACTGTTGTTCGCGTATTTTTTGCAGTATTAACGATAGCATTTGTGCTTCTTTACTATTGCTGTTAGATTGTAGTGTTCGCGTATCAAAAACTAAATCTAACCAAAGGTTTTTTGTAGAAGTAAATGCTTTCCAGTATAAGGTATTGGTATGGGTTTGTAAGTTTGTCACTTCCATTCGTTGTCCGTAGACCGTGGGAATGGCCAGCCCTTGCGCACCATCGAGGATAAAATATTCGGAGGAGAGCAGTAATTTGCCCGAAGCATAAAAAGTGGCAGCACTCATTTTCGGATGTCTAACAGGTATTCACGAACACCGGAAACGGAAACGGTTTTGTCTTCAAAATATTCACGCGCTTTTTCCATTTCTGCATCCGTTGCTTGGAACGATGCCAAAATATTGGTGAGGTGCATTTTCATGTGCCCTTTCTGAATACCAACCGTAGTCAACGATTTCACGGCAGCAAAGTTTTGCGCTAAACCAACAGTTGCAATAATTTCCATTAAGCGATGTGCCGATGGATTGCCCAATACTTCCAATGAACGTTTCGCTAATGGATGTAAAGAAGTTAATCCTCCTACTGTTCCAACGGCTAATGGAATGGTTAAACTGAAATTAAAAATATTGTTTTCGATGGTGCATTCCGATAGACTTCTATACTGTCCATCGCGAGCTGCATAAGTATGCGCACAAGCTTCAATAGCTCTGAAATCGTTACCGGTGGCCAACACTACGGCATCAATGCCATTCATAATTCCTTTGTTATGTGTTGTGGCGCGGTACGGATCAATTTGGGCTATTCGAACTGCCTTCGCAAAACGAGCCGCAAATTCACGCGCTTTCATTTTGCCATCATCAAAAGAACCGAGTTCATCTACATTACATTCTACTTCCGCTTTCACCACACATTCCGGTGTGTAATTCGAAAGTATACACATAATTACTTCTATGCTTTGCTCTTCCAAATTAAAGCGCGCATCGTTCGAAATAATATCTACCAAAGACTTTCCGAATTCTTCCAAGCATGAATTAATGAAATTCGCGCCCATAGAATCTACTGTTTCAAAATAGCAGCGAATCTGAAAGTAATCGGGTTCAATAGAAGTGAAATCAATCAATTCCAAATCCTTAACACCTCCTCCCCTTTTCTCCATGTTAGCCGTAATGGGTTTTACTGCTTGAAGAAGTTTTGCTTTTATCTCGGTATTGAAAAGGAAAAACAATTTTTCTTTATCGCCATCAAATTGAAAATGCACTTGTCCAACTTTTGTAGACGAAATCACTCTCGCTTTGAAACCACCCCGACTTAACCAGAACTTAGCGGCATTCGAAGCAGCAGCCACTACCGAGCTTTCTTCAATCACCATCGGCACAGCATATATCTCGCCATTGATCATGAAGTTCGGAGCAATACCGAAAGGCACAGGAAAGTTCGTCAATGTGTTTTCGCTGAATCCGTCCAATAGCTTTTGTGCTTCGATGTTATCGTGCCAGAAACCGGCAAACTCTTTCATCACATCAATCGGATTCGCATAAAGGAAATTCTTCGCCATCCATTGGATCTTCTCCTTTTTGGACATCTTCGAAAAACCTTGTATCTCTTTACTCATATTCTTTAAACTAAAATTCGTTCGAGTTGCTGCAAAATTATGAATTAAAACAATTAATTAAGCCCCTAGCTACTAGAAGCTAACTGATCACTTTATTCGCAAAAAAGCATTGGCAAAAGTTAATCCTTTTATTTGACTTTCAACATAGGCTTTTAAACTATCGTATGATTCACCTGCATATTGCAACAACGCACTTCCCTGACCATAAACAGCAGGAAGCTTTGATTTGTTTATCAGATAATAACCATCGAGGTAGTTTTTCACTCCACCGGAGATAATCAACTCCTTCACTTTTACTTTATCGCCTAATTCAGCTATTGCAGCATTCGTAAATTCCACCATCTCAGCAGCAGAATGGCCCACTTTCGCAAACGCATCAAAAATCTGTTGCTTCTGCATATCGGAACGTAGCAATTCAATTTTCGCAAAATTGGTTCCGCCTGCAGCTGCAAAATCAATGGCTGCTAAAGGCATTTGCAATAGTGCTTTTATACTTTCTGGTCCGAAACCCTGACCCACTTCTTTTACAATCACAGGTTTCGAATACAAACTCAATACTTCAGCAATGGTTTCTAATGGCGGACGACTAATATGATCCCCCTCAGGTTGCAACCATTCTTGCATCGGGTTCACGTGAATGAACATACCATCCGCTTGTAACTTATCGGTAAGTGCAATTGCTTTTTCAAAACTTCCGGTGGCTAATAATTTCTCGACTTGAGCAATACCCAAATTAATAAAGAATGGATGATCGTTGCCAATCAACTGACGTAAATCGAAATCGGCAAAAAACTGATCGCTATCCAATAATGAACGCGTTGAACCTAAGCCCATACCTAAACCAAATTCACCACAAACGCGTCCGAGGTTTTGGTTAATGTGTCGTGCCGGTCCGGTTCCCCCCGTCATAGACGAAATCCAAATAGGCGCCTTCATCGTTTTTCCTAAAAAAGAAAAAGGTGGAAGGGCATTGGAAGGATGTGCAGATAACATCGGCTCGTAGTAAAAACGTTGGTCCAATTCGCTCGTTTGAATCTGCGATTGAAATGCCAAATCGATGTGATCTTTTTTCCTCTGCTCGGCTGTTGGGTCTAAATTCATGTATTTATTTTCCGAGGCGAATTTACGCATAAAGCTTAAGGTTTCGATTTTTTGAACCGTTTTAAGTTCGGATAAACCAAATACACGCCCCAAAACGACCTCGTTAAAGGTTTCGTTTGTCAAAATTACATATTGCTGATTATCAGTATTTTATAAATACTCTTTCCCAGCTCCGATTTCGTTCGAATACGCAAAATCGCTCCATTCGACCGCCAAAAATAAATTCACAATAAACTGATATTCAGTTTTTTGAGTGTTCGTTTAAACAAAAGTGGGATAAGCATACGTCTGCTGCTCGATACATACACCAAAGGGCTACCCCTAGCCTAGGTTTGCATCACTAAAACACAACGTATGAGCACATTAAAAAACTTAATAAAATCGGCTTCGCATCCTTCGGAGTTGAAGGCATTACTTAAATTTTCCATCAGCGAAAAACCCAAACAGGGTGAAATCAATTTGGCAGAAGCTGCGCTAACTAGATCTGATATGGCGTTCTGTTTTGATGCCCTTACAAAGGTATCGCGTTCGTTCGCCATTGTGATTCAGCAATTACCGCAAGAATTAAAGGAAGCGGTGGGTATTTTCTATTTAGTGCTTCGCGGACTCGATACTGTGGAAGACGATATGGAGCTTGATGAAATGGAAAAAGAACGTTTGCTCCGCAATTTTTACAAATCGTGTTACTTATCTGATTTCACATTAACAGGCATTGGCGATACTGAAGATTATCGTTTGTTGTTGCAACATTTCGATAAAGTAACGCGCTCGTTCATTCAACTGAAACCGGAATATAAGGAAGTGATTTCCGATATCTGTTTCCGCATGGGGAATGGTATGGCCGATTCGGGTTCTTACAAAATTACAACCATTCAGGACTACGATATATATTGTCATTATGTAGCAGGTTTGGTGGGACAAGGTTTAAGTCAGTTGTTTTCCGCATCAGGTTTTGAAGCAGAAGGATTGGCTTCAGAAATGACTATCGCCAATTCCATGGGTTTGTTTCTGCAGAAAACAAACATCACACGCGATTTCCTGGAAGATTTTGACGTTAACCGCATTTTCTGGCCCAACGAAATTTGGGATAAACACCATCAAGAATTATCGCTTTTCAAATCCATGCCCGAAAGCAGTACTTCATTAAAAGGCTTGAACTGTATGATTGAGGATGCGATTCGCCATTTACCCGATTGCATCAACTATTTGAGTCAATTGCAGAACATGCAAATTTTCCGTTTCTGCGCTATTCCGCAATTGATGGCCATTGCCACGCTTGTAGAACTCTATGACAACTCGGAAGTGTTTCGCAAAAATGTAAAAATCAGAAAAGGCTTATCGGCCAAAATCATGATGGAAACACGCGATTTCGAAAGCACAAAACAGATGATGCTTCACTTCATCGAAGAGTTGGAAGAAAAAATGCAAGACAGCAAAAACACTCCTGCTACTATGTGGGGAAGCATCTGCCAAATTAAACTGGCACTCGGACAAAGATTAACGAATCCAATAATTTTTTAATGATGAACGAAACAAATCTCATTCACCATGATGCTGATATTTGTATCATAGGTGCCGGGGTTGCAGGAGCAGCCTTGGCGTGTAGTTTAGCAAATGAAAAGCTAAAGGTAATTATTGTTGAAAAAGATTGGCGCGAACAAGATCGTATTGTTGGTGAATTGATGCAACCCGATGGCGTTGAACAACTGAAAGCGATGCAATTAGGGCATTTACTGGATGGTTATGATGCCCAACGCATAACAGGTTATACCATTATGAAAGAAGATACACCCTTACATATTGCCTATCCTGAAGGGAAATATGGATTGGGTTTAACAAATGGGAAATTTGTGCAGAAAATGCGTGATGAATTGACAAAAAGCAATAACATTAAGCGTATTGAAGCGGAAGCACAAACGTTCATTCACGAAAAAGGAAATCGAATTGCAGGTATTTATTGCAGAGATAAAGCAGGACAATCGATCGCAATAAATGCAAAACTAACCATCGTAATGGATGGCTTCTTTTCTACATTCCGAAAACAAACCACTGAAGTAGCAGCAACCGTTACGGGATATTTCTTAGGTATTGTTTTGAAAGATTGTCCGTTGCCATTTGCAGAACACGGACATGTATTTTTGACTGAATCCTCACCGTTTTTATGTTACCCCATAACGAAAAATGAAATCCGATTTTTAATTGACTTTCCGGGCCATCAACCACCGCGAAAAAGCGAGGAGTTGATTCAATACCTCCACCAACATGTGCGCAGTCGAATTCCTGAAAGCATGCACCAAGCCTTTGATGTATGTATGCAAGAAGGAAAATTCAAGGTAATGCCCAACCATTATTTGCCGGGTAAACCGATAGTGCAAGATGGCGTTGTAGTGCTGGGTGATGCACTGAATATGCGGCATCCGCTCACCGGTGGCGGAATGACAGTTACGCTACGTGATGTAAACAGCATTCAACAGTTATTGAAAACATTGCCGATAGATACTACTGAAGACAGAATGGAATTGATTCGTGCATTCTATGCTTCTCGTACACAAAATACTGCAGTAAACATTTTGGCTGATGCGCTTTACAAAGTAATGAGCAATCATGATTTGAAAGAGGCCTGTTTCAATTACTTAGCAGAAGGCGGAAAGCAAGCGCAGGAGCCCATTGCATTACTTTCAGGGATTGATAAAAGCAAAACCACTTTAGCCAAACACTTTTTTGCCGTTGCAGCAAAAGGTGGAATGAACAAAGTAAACAAGAAGCCCGGAATAGCGTCCATTGTTGATGCGTACTACATGGTAGGCGATGCTTATGCCATTATTTATCCACTTTTGAACAATGAAGCACAAAACAATTCAACAAAAATGTGGTTACGTTTGGGCAAGAAAATATTTAGAAAAAAACAGATTACACTTTAATATTACGATATGCTTAAAACTATTTTCATTCTTATTATAACCATCATAGTTGTTCCTCTTGTTGCCATACAATTTGATCAGCCGCTTTCGGCTATACAGATACAAATGATTCAACATTCAGGACTATTAATGTTAGGTGTTGCACTCACTTGCTTTGTAGTAAGTGAATTAACGAACAATTGCAGTCAGGTCGATAAATTGTGGAGTATCACGCCTATCCTTTATACTTGGCTCTTTGCTTTCGAAAGCGATTGGAGTCCTCGATTAGTGTTGATGGCTGTTTTAGCAACCATTTGGGGAATTCGGCTAACGTATAACTTTGGCAGAAGAGGTGCTTACAAGTTAAAATTCTGGGAAGGCCATGAAGATTACCGATGGGATGTGTTGCGTAAGAAGCCTTTTCTCCAAAATCGCTTTACATGGACGATTTTTAATCTTGGATTTATTTCACTATACCAAAACACTTTAATTTGGCTGTTCACATTGCCGGCTGTGATGGTGTTTCAGGCCGATAGTCAGCAGTTAACGATTGGTGATTACATTTTGGCTATTGTTTACATTGGCTTTGTAGTGCTTGAAACCATTGCCGATCAACAACAGTGGAATTATCAAAACGAGAAACATCGCAGAATGAATGCCGGTGAACCATTGGGCGACTATTATAGTAAAGGCTTTGTGCATACCGGTTTGTGGAAATATGTTCGTCACCCGAACTACGCCTCGGAGCAGAGCATTTGGGTTACTTTTTTCTTGTTCACTATTGTGGCTACAGGCAGATATTTGAATTGGTCGGTGACCGGCTCGTTGCTACTGATTTTGTTGTTTCAAGGCAGTGCCGATTTCAGCGAGAGTATTTCGAGTGAGAAGTATGAAGGATACAAAGATTATATCAAAAAGACACCACGATTTTTGCCAAAACTATTTTGATGCAAAGGAAAAGCGTGGGAAACATAAATACAAGTCAATATTTTGCTAAAATTGGGGCGAATTAATCATCCTCAATAAAAAAGCATGAAATCGTACACCGAGTTAGTCGCTATGTTTGAAAAATATTATGCAGAACAATCGTTTGATGAACGCTATGATGTATATCGGGCCATGCAATACATTATGGCGATGAGCAGTAAGCGTATTCGTCCGGCTCTTACTTTAATGGGTTGCGATTTATTTAATGGCAATTTGAAAACTGCATTACCTGCTGCGTTGGCGGTTGAAGTGTATCACAATTCTACTTTGGTGCATGACGACATTATGGATAAGGCCACTACACGAAGAGGGAATCCAACCGTGCATAAGATTTACGGTAACAATGTAGCTATCAACACCGGAGATATGATGTTTACCCAATCGTACGGCTATCTAGGAAAAATTAAGAAAGACAACATTCAAGAGTTGTTTGCTATTTTCAATGATACGGTAGTGAAAGTAATTGAAGGCCAATCGAAAGATATGGAATTCGAAACCAGAGATAATGTTTCAGAAGCGGAATACCTGGAAATGATTAAAGGAAAAACGTCTGTGTTATTGGCCGGTGCATTGCAAATGGGTGCTTGGATTGCAGATGCGGATAAAAAATCGCAAAAGAATATTTATGAGTTTGGGTTGAATTTGGGATTATCGTTTCAAATTCACGATGACTTTTTAGATGCATATGGAGATCCGAAGAAAGTTGGGAAACGTGCCGGTGGTGATATTATTCTGAATAAGAAAACCATTCTTTTGTTGAAAGCAATTGAATTAGCTAATCCAACGCAACGCAAAAAAATTGCTGCATTGCTTACTGAAAAAGACAAACGCAAGAAAGTAAAAGAGATGTTGGTATTGATGGAGCAAACGGGTGCGAAGCAATACACAGAAGATTTGATTGATGCGTATTATAAAAAAGCCATTAAGAATTTAACGGCCATCACCGCTAATGAAGAAAATAAAAAACCATTGTTTGAACTAGCCCATTTGCTGCGAAACAGAGAAAAGTAATTTGAGAAGTATGAGATATTTTTGGATTGTTTTATTGTTCTTATCTATTGACTGTTTTGCACAAACATCAATTACAGAAGGATTATGGACAAACGAAGCTCAAGATATGCGCATCCAATTTTACGAGAAGAATAATGTGATTTTTGGGAAACTAGTTTGGGTGAAAGATTCATTAGATGAAAATGGAGAAATCAGAAGAGATATCTACAACGAAAATCCAAAACTACGCAGTAGAAAGATAATAGGCATAGATGTTTTAACCGGCTTAAAAGGAAAGCGCAATGGCACTTCGTGGAATGATGGCAATTACTATTATTTTGATGGAGGTAGCGATTATAATGCCATAATGTATATCGAAAACGATATACTCTACATCAAAGGCTATTGGTGGTGGTTCCGCTTTTTAGGCAAAACAAGAAAATGGACAAGATATAAATAGGTGATCAACAACATTACCATATTCAGTTACATTGGGCTGTCGCAAGCGCTGTTCTCTGCTTTTCTTTTTTATACTAAAGGAAAAAAGAAAACGTATGACCGTATTCTCATCTTATGGTTGTTAACGATTGCACTACGATTCTTCTTAATTGCTACTGAACAAGTACACGGACAATTTTTCGATGCTGAGTTCTCCATTGGCTTAATTCCTTTGACGTTTGGACCATTTCTATTCTTATATACAAAATATTTGAGCGATCCTTCAAAACGTTTCACGCCATACGAATTCTTACATTTTGCGCCTTTCTTAGTATTGGTATCGATTTACTTTATTGTTTTTAAAGATCAATTTTCGATTCAAGCTTTTGCATTAAGCATTTCTATTTCTACTTTTTTCTTAATTACATCAATCATTTATACCGTGCTTGTATTCCTTTGGCTGCAACGCTTTCGGAATTCGATTAAGATGAATATGTTTTCGTATGACACCACTTCAAATCGTTTATTTTGGTTGAATTATATATCTGTGATTTATGTAGTTACATACATTATCTATTTCATTACACGCTTCTATTCAGCATTTGCTGGAACCGATTCAAAAGATTTAGAAGTTATACCCAGTATTGGTTTAATGATTCTCACGTACTCTGTTAGTTACTTTTCTATCAAGCAACCCAACCTGTTCAAACACGAATCGGAATTCAATGAAGACGAGGAACCCTATCGCAGAAGGATTAGCGATACTGTAAATCAACAATTCACCAAACCTGCTGCTATTGTAGCTGAAAAGCCAGCAGAACAAAAAGCTCCAGCTGAGGAAATACAAGAGAAACAACCCGACTTAACACCGGAAAAACAAAAACTGATTGAGAAAATCAATCAATACATGGCAGAGCAGAAACCCTTTCTTAATCCGGAATTGACGTTAATGGATTTATCCCAGAATTTAAATATTCCGAAACACCAGATTACATTATTACTCAATAATCATTTAGGGAAAAACTTTTTTGAGTACGTAAATGAATTCAGAATTGAAGAGACTAAAAAGCGAATGATTGATCCGCAATACGAACATCTCACGTTGGTGGCCATTGCATATGAATGTGGATTTAACTCGAAATCAACCTTCAACACGTTCTTCAAAAACGCAACAGGACTAACGCCTACCGAATGGCGAAAAGAAAACAAAACGAAAGAAGACTAATTGTATTTTCGTTTGTAACGCGCCAAAGCCCATATTGGAAAAACATTTCTATATGATGTATACGTAATCATACAATTGAAATTAAACACACCGCTGATAGCTTCCTGTGGCCAATCGCCATTTCGAACTTGCCGTTGAATCAACAACTGTATTCCTTTATCGATGAGTTGCTTATTCGGATAATCAGCAGCCATTAAAGATAATAGAGCCCATGCCGTATTCACACATTGTGAAGTTCCATGCTGAATATACTCTTTACGAACACAAGATTCAAACGATTCGCCCCATCCGCCATCTTCTTTTACTTTTGCAACAAGAAAATCGCATGCTCCTTTCACCGTTTTTGAATTAGCATAGGTATACCCCTGTTTCGTTAAACTTTCCAATGCAAACCAAGTTCCATAAGTAAAGCAAACAGCCCAAGAGCCAATCCAAGAGCCATCTTCACGTTGCTTCGACAATAAAAATCGCAAGCCGGTTTCAATAGCATTTTTAACTTGATTAGTTTTATACTGTGAATAGTGTTGATGAAACACATGCAAAGCCTGAATACATGAAGAGCTACATTCCACATAAGAATAATCAATCATAATATCAGCAAAAACAGCTGCAGGATTAAGGACTTCCAACCATTTCGGTCCGCGCGACAATTCATAAGAAGCCCATCCATTATCTTCATTCTGAAAAGATAAAATTAAATCAACCGCTTGACACATGCGTTCATAACTCACCTTTTGTTGTAGTCCCGGAAAAGTTGAGTGAACAGCCATTGAAGCCAATAGGCCTTCGGCTGTGCAATCAGTGATTGGCCAACTGTGATCGCGTGTAGAGAAAGGCCACCCTCCTACTGATGTATGTCGGAAGTAGGTGTTGAAATCACGAACCTCAGTTTTGATTTGCGAGTCATCAATAAAACTATATGCGTTTTCTATAGAAGGCAAAAATGAATGCGCCATATCCGATTCGCAAAATGCTTGCACAGCAAAAGCGGTATCCCAAAACTGTGAACCATTGTAACCGTTCATTTTTAGGCCATCTTCAGCCAACCACAAATAATCGTACCAGCGTTCTACATGTTTTTTAAAATGCTCGCTTTCGGCACCATACTTATGCCACACGGCAATGGAATTAATTACTTGATTTACCGGACCAATATTGATGTAATTCGTTTGCTCATCTTCTGCATCAATATAAGCGCTCACAAAATCGAGTGCGTTTTTGCGCCATCGTTGAATTGGAGAACGTTCATAGAAATTCGCGAAAGCATTAAAAACATTAAGAATTGGCGATGCTTTGTGATAAACATCTAAAGCATTGACTTCATCTTTAGCCTTAGTCCAATTTATTTGATTATAGGGCGTAGTATAAATTTCTTTCCGAATAGCATGAACCAATTCCGATTCGGCAATTTGAATTCGCTGGGCATAACAATAGCTCATCGGCAAATAGACCATTCGTGTATGGCACCAATAACGCCATGGGTGAATAGGTAATCCCTTGGGAAGTAGCCACAACTCGGGTAGTAATGTGTTATTCCCTTTCCATGCATAAACATTTAACAACGACAAATAAAATTTCCCCCACGATGGTATTCCAGTTGCGCCACCTGCTTGCTGTATCCATGTTTGCGTTAATTGCATACGCTCATCAGAAAGATCAAAGCCTAAAAAACGCAAAGCAACATAATTCATTACTGTTCCGAATACAGTTGATTTATCCTCGATGTGTAAGCCCCAACCACCATCTTTATTTTGCTGGTTGAAAATATATTGAGCCATCAATCGTTGATGAACAGCGGGTAGTGGAGTATTCGTAACAACAGATGCCACTACTAAACCTGGCAACAAAAATAAAGGTCCGCCATAATCGCCTGTCCAATTGCCATCTTCAGTTTGGATAGATGAATAAAAATGCATAGCTTGTTGTAAAGCATCTTCAACGGAATCAGACTTTCGTTCTCCAATATCCTGACCTTCCAATTTAGCATTTCGATAAACTAAATCTGCTGCATTTGGATTTATATGCTTATTAAAATCAAAAGCTTTTGCTGCATCCTGAAGATACGCATTGGTAACCGTATCCTGTTTTGTAAATCGCCATATCTGTCGGCCTTTGTGCGTTAACAGTGCCCAATCTTTCCAAAAAGAATTCATTCCGAAAGATGGGAATTTCTATCGATATAAAATCGATTTTTACAGCATTTTATCTATTTTTCATAAAGCATTTATTCCACAACTATTTACATGACACTTTTCAAAACACTACAGCTCATTCATATCGCAGGAGGCACTACAAGTTTACTGTTAGGCATTATTGTTCTATCCCTCAAAAAGGGAAATAAACGACATAAATGGCTAGGCAACATTTATTTTTATGCCATGCTGATAGCATCAATTGTAGCCATCCCTATGTCGTACCTACATCCCAACTATTTTTTATTCATCGTGGCCATATTCACTATCTACATGCTTTTAACTGGTTATAGGTATTTAAGCAAAAAGAAAATTGAAGATGTGAGTTATATCGACTGGCTATTAACCGCAGGTATTTTAGTATTTGGATTTGCCTTTATTGGTTTTGGGATATATCATATAGTAAAGCAAGACTATTTTGGAATTGTACTACTAGTATTCGGCACTATTTGTTTACTGTTTGCAAAAAAAGATTACGAAAATTTCAAAGGGAAATCGAATATCAAAAATTATTGGTTAACCGGTCATATCCAACGTATGATGGGAAGCTACATTGCTTCTACTACTGCATTCTTAGTTGTAAACAATACTGTTATACCCAATATTATCGCTTGGCTTATACCAACGTTTTTAATTGCTCCGCTTATTACTAGATGGTCGAAACAACATGAAATAAAAAAATAATTATACTTCTTATGCTCAAAAAAACAAAAGCCATTATCACAGGTGCAACCGGCATGGTTGGCGAAGGTGTGTTGCATGAAGCACTCTTAGATTCGAATGTAGAATCGGTGCTCGTTATCAACCGAAAAGCTTGTGGTATTAGCCATCCAAAGTTGAAAGAAATTATTCATGCCGATTTTTTTGACCTAAGTGCTATCGAACAACAATTGCAAGGATACAATGCTTGCTTCTTTTGTTTGGGCACAACATCTGTAGGTGTGGATGAAGAAACATACTTCAAAATGACTTACACACTTACCCTTAATTTCGCATCTACACTAAGCAAATTAAACAACGATATGTGCTTCTGCTATGTTTCAGGTGCAGGAACCAATTCAAGCGAAAAAGGGGGTTCCAATTGGAGTAGAGTAAAAGGGAAAACAGAAAACGATTTAATGCAACTGCATTTCAACAAAGTCTTTGCGTTTCGTCCGGGTTTTATCAAACCAACGGAAGGATTAAAAAACACACTTTCTTTTTACAAATACATTAACTGGCTTTTCCCAATCGGCAGAGCAATAGCCCCAGCCATGTTTTGCACGCTTTCAGAAATCGGTAGAGCCATGCTTAATTGTGTGAACAGTTCTGAAAGTCGGAAAATATTGGAGGGGAAAGACATTATTGCGTTCGCTAAATTGCTTTAACATTTAACCTAAAAGATCACATCGTTGCATTCAGCTATACTTTGATTTTAAATATGTTTGTTCTTCAATATTAATCTATGTCAAACTTCCCTTCAGATCTTGAAATCGCTCAATCAGCGGCTATCAAACACATTAAAATTATAGCCAACAAAATTGGAATTGCTGAAGATGATTTGCAATACTATGGTAAACACAAGGCAAAACTTCCGCTGCACTTCATTGATGAAGAAAAAATCAAAAAAGCAAAACTCATTTTAGTAACCGCCATTAACCCTACTCCGGCAGGAGAAGGCAAAACAACGGTATCTGTTGGACTTACAGATGGCTTAAACAAACTAGGAAAGAAAGCCATTGCTGTTTTGCGTGAACCATCACTAGGTCCGGTATTTGGAATAAAAGGTGGAGCAGCCGGTGGTGGATATTCGCAAGTGATTCCTATGGAGGATATCAATTTGCACTTTACGGGTGATTTTTCAGCCATTGAAAAAGCGAACAACTTATTGGCAGCACTCATCGATAACAACCTTCAAAACAAAGAGCATTCATTGAACATCGATCCAAGAACCATCAAGTGGAAAAGAGTAATGGATATGAACGACCGAGCGCTTCGTCAAATCATTATCGGCATTGGCGGCACAGCAAACGGTATACCGCGCGAGGATGGATTTAACATTACCCCGGCATCAGAAGTAATGGCTATCCTTTGTATGAGTTCAAGTATCGATGACCTGAAAACCAGACTGGGAAATATTTTCATCGGTTTTACGTTTGACAAAAAAGCTGTATTTGCGCGCGATCTAAAAGCAGAAGGTGCAATGGCCCTCTTGTTGAAAGATGCCATCAAACCAAACCTAGTTCAAACATTGGAAGGCAATCCTGCATTATTGCATGGAGGACCTTTTGCAAATATTGCACAAGGCACAAACACCATTATTGCAACAAAAACGAGTTTATCGTTAGCCGACTATGTAGTAACAGAAGCCGGATTTGGTGCGGATTTGGGCGCAGAAAAATTCATGAATATAAAATGCGGATACGGACACTTACAACCTCATTCCATAGTTTTAGTGGCAACAATTCGCGCACTCCGTCACCATGGTGGCGCGAAAAAAGAGGAATACAATACGCCTTCATTAGAACGAGTTACAAAAGGATTTTTGAACCTCGAAAAACATATTGAAAACTGTAAACAGTTTGGCATTACTCCTGTTGTAGCATTAAATCACTTCCCGTCAGATACTGCAGAAGAAATCGAGTTCGTGCAACAACAATGTTCAATACATGGTGTAAAAGCTATAGTCGCAAAAGGGTTTGAATTGGGTGGGCATGGAACTACTGAGCTTGCACAAGCGGTTTGCGACAGCATAGGAAGTGGTTCAAATCAATTTAAACCTTTGTACGACTGGACGCTTTCCATTGAAGATAAAATCATCAAAATTGCAACTACGATTTATGGTGCTTCAGCCGTTGAGTTTTCATCGAAAGCGCATACGCAACTGAAAACCATTAAAACCTTGGGCTACGATAAACTTCCGGTATGTATGGCAAAGACTGAAAAATCACTCTCCGATAACATGGAACTTAAAGGCAGACCGGAAAACTTCACCGTCCATGTTCGCGAATTTGAATTTGCAGCTGGTGCCGGTTTTATTATTCCCATTCTAGGAGAAATTATGCGTATGCCCGGATTGCCTGCTGTTCCGGCCTCTGAACATATGGATATCGATAACAACGGAAAAATCAGTGGACTGAGTTAATCTCCGCTGCAGTAAGTATTACTCTTTCATTATACGTCTAACAAAAACTCGATTGCTTGAATAAAACTTTAGAAAATAAGTACCCGAAGATTGATTACTAAACGGTATGGTAACGTTGCCCAATTTACCATCCATTGTAACTAAGCCAACTACACGACCAATATGGTCATACACTTCAATCTTATCCATTCTTTCAACTAATTGAACATGTAAATCATTCACAACTAAACTAGGGTATACCTGAATGCCCGTTTCGGATAACTCATCGGATATACTCGTTACATTTACATTGTAACATGAAGACGTATCTATACAGCCATTTAAATTGACTTCCACTGCAAAATTACCGGAAACAGTTGGCGTATAAACAGATCCATTTTCGTTAGGAATGGTAGCATATCCAAAATCACATAGCAACCAATTGTAGGATGTTGCACCCATTACAGCATTTAGGATGTTACCTGTTTTTAAAACAGCAACATTAGGTGCCGGATTCACAGGCAAAACAGCATACATCACATCTTGAAACTGATTCACTGTTCCAAAAACACTTACATAAGCCGTAATATTTACAGCAATAGTATCATATGCTTTTAGTGCATTTGTTGGCGTTCCAAACACATTAATGCAATTCTGATAATAACCTGCTCCGGGAGTATAGTACTGTTTGATTTGGTTAACCGAATACGTTAAACCTGAACGAAGATTGTCTACACTACTTATAAAAATTGAATCAATCACTAAAGTAGATCCAAAAATAACAGTGTCTTTTCTGTACGTAAAAAACAAAGTGCGTTCGTACCTCGTGTTTTCACAGCCGGGAGACGAAACTTTTGGAGAAATCCCTTCGGTGTTAATCGTATTATCCGGTGTACACTGCGAGAAAAGCTGTAAAGAAAACAACTTCATTGAAAGTAAGATCGACAATAAAATACCTTTTTTGATTTTCATAGCTAAAATTTTGCTACGAAGGTATGCTGCATGAAGTTACCATCAAATGATATCCCTCATGCATTATAATAGAAAAGGTGATTTTACTTACCTATTTATTTTAGTACAAATCGAAAACCGGTATACACCATTGCCCCTCGAATAGGACCCCAAATTAAAGTAGCATCAAAGGCCTTATTGAAAGGCTGTTCAGCCGATAGTATAGGATTGTGCTGCATTTGATTCAACATATTTTCAGCACCAACATATACCTGCCATTGCTCTTTTATCTTTTTCGTGATTTGTATATTCAACGTGTAAAGATAGTTGGCATGCACATGCTCATCGGTATGTACAGCAGGGATTCTACTCTTGCTGTACCAAACAAAATTAGCAGTAAACAACAATCTTGGTTTATTCCAGTTGTAATCTAAAACTACTAACACTTTGTGTTGCGGTTTCAACGCCTGTATCGCCAAACCCGATTTATAGTTCACTTTCACGTTATCCCACTTGTAAGCCAATTTCGCATTAAAGCCTTCAGCTACTTCATAGCTTACTTCGGCTTGTAAGGAATTTGAAAACGATTTCCCATTAGTAGTGTAAATATTGAGTTCATCTCGTTGCTCTAAATCAACTACTAACTGTCGCTCAAAATCGGTGCGATAAAAATCTACATGAATCCATCCCTCACGGAATGCTAAGTTAAACTTGTACGCCAACGAAACACCGAAGTTCCAAGCTATTTCAGGCTTTAGCTCACCAAATTGAACTGCCCGATGACTAAAAAAATAGGCGTAATTATCGGCAATCAAATTAGGCGTACGATACCCTCTTCCGGCACTTGCGCGAATCGTCAATGCGTAAAGAGCGTCCCATTTTAAATGCAATCGAGGCGACAAAAATGTTCCAAATAAATTATGGTGATCTACCCGCAAACCACCAACAATATTGAGTTTCTTCAAAGGATTGAAGGTAACTTCCGAAAAAACACCGGGTACAATTTCTGTTCTTTTGCCGGTATACAATCCTAACGATTCATTTACTGCATTCACTAATAATGAACCTCCTACTTTTATAGTATTGCCTTCTGTAAACTCGTTTTGGTAAATGAGATTTAAATAACCAAAATGTTCTCTAGATCGTAATTGCTTATCGGCAATAAATCCATACTGGTCTTGAAAGGAATATTTCCATTGAATACCCAAACTCGACTCGTGCGAAAAATTAAAAGAGGTCTTTGAAAATAAAGCTGCATGATTTGTATTTAACTGATTTCCCCATGCATGTTGTTTTGCAAAATCGGTTCGGAAATCGTAGGCCAATTGACCTGTTTGTCGTTGCTCAAAATTCACATCACCCACCAACATAAACATACCTCCATCTTTCTTCAAATGAAACCATCGATTCATAGCTGTGAAACGCTTATGCAGCGGGTTATCCATAAACCCGTCTTTATTCATATCCATTTTCAGCCAATTCACCGAGCCATGAACAAGGCCCATTACATACCATGGTTTTTCACCGAGTTTGGTTGCACCATACAAATTCACTTCGGTTCGTGCATCTTGATTCATGTATACATTCGCGAAAAATCGCTCGGCACTTTGCGGCTTCTTCAATTCCAAATTCATTTGTCCGGTTATAGCCTCATAACCATTGACCACACTGCCTGTTCCTTTGTTGATTTGAATCGACTGTAACCAAGGTCCGGGCATATACTCCATGCCAAACGTAGTATTTATACCACGTATACCGGGCATATTTTCATACATACTTTGCAAATAGTTTCCCGCCAATCCAAGCATACGAATTTCCTTTGCTCCTGAAATTCCGTCACTGTACTGCACATCTACAGCACCGGTGCGCATAAAACTTTCACTCAAATTACAACAAGCATCTTTTTGCAAATCAGCAGAAGAAATTAATTCCACATTTTGCGTTTTCATCTCCATGTGTGTTGCTTGTTTCCGCACTATATTGACCTCTTTCATTTGATTTACTGAATCAATATGTTGAGCAAAAGCAAAATTCACCAACACAAATGAAAGTACAACAACAGTACTATTTCGCTTTGCGTTCATACTTACAGCATTTATGTAATGAAGAATAGGAAGTGTCTGTAGCGCTGTATTTATCAGTATCATATCCAACGGCAACAATTCTTCGGTGAATAGAATCCAACGAAATCTTCGACTCGTCAAATTTTACTTTTACGATTTTAGTATCGGGATTCCAATTTACAGCTTTCACACTTTCGATGTGTAAAGCGCTTTCAATCGTTTTCTTGCACATTTCACATACACCTTTCACTTTGAATGATGCGACCTTTAATGTGCTTTGGGCGAAGCTGTTAAATGCAATAAAGGCAAATAGGAATAATAGCAACTGTGTTTTCATATCCATGTTTTAAAACAATAAAAAATAAGTGCCAAATAATGACACCAAAACAGATCGAAAACGATTGTTTAAATACGAATATTCCTATGCGCTAGGTAGAGAGGATACGGAGGAGGATAATCAATGCTAATTCCGACTGGCGCATTAGTTTTACTATAGATTATACTTCGGTTAAAAGCAATGGGACTGACTTGTTTCAGTATAAAAACAGAATTATCTATCCACGTAAAAGAAGAAGCCTTTAACTGCTTACTTTCAATCTTTAAAACAACTGCTTTGTCTGAACAACACTTTCGTTTGGATTCCTTTTGGCAACAACAGTCGTCTTTGCTAAAGCCAATACTTACAGATGCTATTTTCCCATTACAGTAATGCACATTCACCCCTAATCCAACAGCACAGAAACTGTAGAAAAAGGTAAGCAAAACAACTGCTGATGTCTTTAAACCATTTAAGTTCACCTAACGAATATAACGATAGCTCGCCTACTATTCGAATATTTATTGACAAAAATACTTAAATCAAAAAAGCCGTATCCTTTCGAATACGGCTTTCTAATGTGTCAATAGTCAATTATTACCATTTTTTTGAAATAGCTTTGAAGATTTCTTTCGCTAATTTCTCATAGGCCTCCGACATACGTGCTCCGGTGTCAACATCGCCAAAACCAAAAGCTTGTCCCGGACAATTGGAAATCAAATATTTCGCAATTACAGCACCCGATTTATCGGTGAAAGTACATTCCACGTTGATAATGGCAGGCGTTTTATCGATGCCAATAAAATAGCCGGGCTCAATATAATTAGTGTGTAAGGTAAGTGTAATTTCTGCATCCTCTGAAGTGGCTGAACTTCCGGTTTCTTTACCCATTTCGTTATACTTCACTTGAAAAGCATTAGGATACAAATTCACTTTATCTGCCTCCCATTTTGCAGCCCAAGCATCGCCTTTTCCCGGTTCTTTATCATTGATTTTCGCCTTTTTGTCGTCAATAAACTGACTTTCAGGAATCTTTTTCCCGAAACCCACTTTGTACTTCGATACTAATGCATCATTAAACGTAAATACCGTTTTCACTTTTTTGCCTTTCAACGAAGATGGATCACCTTCCAGCAATTTTACCTTTGCAACAACAATCTGAGTGCCCACTGCGCCACCCATCATACCAAACTGTGCTGAAGCAGATATAACTACCATCACAGTCAACAAGAGAGAACCAAATGTCTTTTTCATAAATTTTTGAATTTAATTTACGACAAAGGTAGCGTACAACAGATTAGAAAAAAGACGCATTTGTGCGAATTCTTACTGATTTTGGTCAGAATAAGGATGCAATCTGTTAAAAGGAAACCAGACTAGATGTTGAGTTTCAAAAAAATTTGAACGAATTTAATCTCCGTAAAAGAAACGGCATCACCTAAACTCACTTTTATAGCGTTCAATGTCTGATCCGGATTGCGTTTCAAGTAGCTTGTAATAGCCTCCACTTTCGCTTTAGGAACGAAGGTATAAACATCCAAATCGCCTGTTCCAACATAATGCGCTAAATGCCCTTCAATAGTTACCGGAGACAAAGCTCGCTCCTTTGCAATTTCCTCAATTTTCCAACCGGCTTTGTACAAATCGAACGACAGTTTTTTGGTGTCTACTTTCTCTATCTTGACTTTCGGCTCTTTCTTCACCAACTCCAACTGCGGTTTTACAATGCCGTTGTTGCGTACATAATCGGCAATAATCTCAATCACCTCGCTACCGAACTGTTTGATTTTTATCTTCCCAAAGCCTTTCACCACTTCCAATTCTTCGAGTGTAGTAGGCAACAAATTCGATAAATCGAGTAATACTTTTTGCGGCAAAATCATGTACGAAGAAGCATCTTTCTCGGCTGCTGTGGCATCGCGCCATGCTTTAAGTTCGGAATACAACTCGCCATGCGCCATGTTTTCGGTATGCGCTGCTTTCTTGGCTTTAGCGGGTTGTAATTTTACAGAAGCTTGAAAATCAGCATCCGCATTGGCGTTGGCTTGCAGTAAATTCAATGTTTGAAAACCGTTCGCACACGCCTTAAAGCCTTTCACTTTCAAAAACACTTCGCGCTGTAAAGCCGCTAAAGCATCGGTGGCCGATTTCTTTACGTCTTTGTTATCGGTTTCAATAATTAAATCATACAAATTGTGCAACAATTCCACCTCCAACTTCTGCACAAAATAAGGCACGGCACGTTTGATGCGATCTTGCAACTCGCCATGCATTTCGGGCAATGTGCCGTTTTGCACAAACTGCTGTAACTGCGGTTTGAAACGCTCGGTTACTTTCACGCTGTGTTCCAGAAAATCGTTGAATAACTTTTCCGTTTCATCTAACACAAAGTGTGTGACCGTATTACTATTGTCCCGCAGTATTTTTCGGAACTGAAAGAATCGTCTTTCAATATCTGTCAAATCAAATAAGTCTTGCACCAATGCCGTCTGAAAGCCACGTTTAGCTGCATTCAAATGCTCTTCATCCGGTGAATTTTGATTCGCTTCTTTAGTGTATTCTTGAATCGTTCTATCCGTTTTCACGCTGTTAGAAACTATAGGCGAACGCAACACCACTCCCTCGAAACTCTTGCACCTACTGAGTGCTACGTAAACTTGTCCGTGTGCAAACGAAGCCCCCGCATCAATAATAGCGCGCTCAAACGTCAACCCCTGACTCTTATGAATTGTAATCGCCCAAGCCAATTTCAACGGAAATTGTAAAAATGAACCAATGACTTCCTCGGTAATTTCTTTTGTTTCTTCATTTAGTTTGTAACGAATGTTCTGCCACTCGGCAATGCCCACGGGGATTTCGGCATAATCGCCCGGACATTTGACATAAATCACGCCATCGGCAATGCGCGTTATTTGTCCGATTTTTCCGTTGTAGAACAACTTCTCTTTCGAAATATCGTTCTTCACAAACATCACCTGCGCATTCACTTTCATTTCCAGTTCCTGCTCGGTGGGATACATGTATTCCGGGAATTCGTTTTTCACTTCGGCTGTGAAGAAATACGATTTTCCTGCCAGCGATTCCAACTTGTGTTGATTCGTGCGCTGAGCCGTGGCATTGTGCGTGGTGAGGGTAATGTAACCTTCATCGTCACGCGGTTCAAAATCGGGTTGATAGCGTTCGTTCAGTTCTTGCAGCGAATGATGATCGAGTTGATTGTCGCGCACCTTATTCAACAAATCAATAAAATATTGATCGGCCTGACGGTAGATATGTTTCAGCTCAATGGTAATCGGATCGGTTTGCTGCAAAGCTCGGCTATTAAAGAAATACACCGATGGATAATAGTTTTTCAGCAGGTTCCATTCTTCGTCTTTGATTACGGGCGACAACTGATGCAAATCACCTATCATCAGCAACTGCAAGCCACCAAAGGGTTTGGTGCGATTGCGAAAACGTTTAAGCACCGCATCAATGGCATCGAGCATATCGGCTCGCACCATACTGATCTCGTCAATCACTAATAAATCGAGGCTTTTGATGAGTTTAATTTTCTCGCGACTAAACCGCATTTGGCTGCTCAGCGAATTCTGCGAACCCAAGGCCGAAGCCTCGGTGCGATCCGGAATAAACGGACCAAAAGGCAATTGAAAAAACGAGTGAATAGTTACCCCACCTGCATTGATAGCCGCCACGCCTGTAGGCGCCACCACGGCCATACGC
>CAYNMP010000011.1:0-105444 GCA_964398475.1 uncultured Chitinophagaceae bacterium
GTATAGTTGGCGGTTCCATTGCCTTCAAGGTTATGTCCGTAAGTAAACGGACGAGCATAGTTTACCTCTAATTGTGCATCCAAATTTGGAACAATATCGATGTATTTGATGCCGGCTTGAATGCCATATTTGTTGCCCCACCATTTTTTCTTGCTAACCAATTGTTTGAAATTGAATTCATCCAAAAAGAATTGTCCGTAAATGGAAGCATGATGGAGAATGTTGATTTTTAAATCTACACCAAGCATAGAGTTATCGGGGCTTCCAATCGCTTGTTCAATGGAACGGTAAAAAATAATTGGGTTAAGATATTGTAATTCAAAATGATTGGAACGGTTCATGATAACGCCTTCAAAGAAACCGAAATTCAACCACTTAGTGATGTCGATATCTAGGTGATGAAAGGCTGCATATTTTTTCGGTAGCTGTTGGTCACCACCACGTTTGTATTGGTTCACTAATTCGCAGAAAATATTCTGATAGTTAATTCTCCAAATATGGGTGTTCAGCTTAAGGAATAAGTATGGAGCGGAATTATCCGATAAAAACATAGAGCGATAGCCATTTCCTATAAAATTTTTATCGTGCCCAAAAGTGATGTTGAAATAGTTTAGTGCATTGATGTTTACATAACCGCGTGCCTGGAAATAATCGACACCGTCTTTAATTTTAAAGACGGATGAATTGTATTCTTTCCAATAGGTTTCGCCCGGCACATATTCGCGGGTGTTCAATGAATCGCGGAGATAAGCACTGCGCACATAACCCGGTGTGCGCGTTTGATTTTCTGTGAACATGAAATAGCCGCTCACCACATTTTTAATGTTGAAACGGAGATCTACTCCTCTGGTGTTCACCAATTGTAATCCTGAACTAGCCGTTTCACCGCCAAAGCGAAACGCTAAAATGGGATTAAAACGCAAGTTGAAATGTTTCACATCAACTCGTGCTAAAGTTGCCGGTTCGCGATAAAGCGCCACTTTTGAGCCTCTTCTGAAGAGCCAAATCGGGTTCTTCGTTCGGCTTTTAATGCTATCTGTCCAATCGGCATTGTCATCTAAAAGATATTGAATTTCAGATTCGGTGCGTTTCGGTAATTTGATGTTTGAAAGCTTCAGTTGCTCAGCCGCACGACCAATATCGGAACGAAGATATGGGGCAGACGACATATGCGGCATATTCAACACGCTACCGTAACGAATGTCCATTCGGTCGATCATATGGTAGATTTCCGGGTCGTAGGGGATGTAGGTTCCCTGCGCCTGAATGTTCCATTGCATTGAACAACAAACGAAAAGAATTGTTAATGAAATGTATCTGGTAGCACTATTTGTCATAATCTTGCGTTGTAAAACGTGGCAAAATAAGGTTTCTATTTACTAATACCAATTCATAATTTATCGAATATGCGAACTTTATCTCAGAAAGCCTGTTTAATTTCACTGTCGGCTATGTTA
This sequence comes from uncultured Chitinophagaceae bacterium, assembly GCA_964398475.1. Taxonomy (GTDB): domain Bacteria; phylum Bacteroidota; class Bacteroidia; order Chitinophagales; family LD1; genus CALAYL01. The sequence goes on from CAYNMP010000011.1 coordinate 1,458, forward strand.
CTTTTAATGTATTGTAGCTCTAATGCGCAGCAGGGAAATCCTAAATCAACTACCACTAAAAAAGACACTATGAGTACAGAATTGCCCAAAACAGAAGGAGATTGGAAGAAGAAGTTAAGCGATGAGCAATATTATGTGCTTCGTGAAAAAGGAACAGAACGACCGTTTACGGGCAAGTTTTATTTACACAAAGATAAAGGCGTATATACCTGTGCCGCTTGTGGCAACGAATTGTTCACCTCGGATATGAAATTCGATTCGCATTGCGGTTGGCCAAGTTTCGATCGCGAGATTAAGGGAGGGAAAATTAAGACAGAAGTCGATTCTTCACATGGAATGATTCGCACAGAAATTATGTGCGCCAAATGTGGCGGTCATTTAGGGCATTTGTTCAACGATGGACCAACCGAAACCGGTATTCGCTATTGCGTGAATTCGTTATCGTTGGAATTTGCTCCGGAAAAAAAGTAAGTGATTGGCGTTAGCAAATCTTAAATCATAAATATCATAAGCCCTTTTCTAAGTCGCTTATTATGTCTTCCACATCTTCCAGTCCCACTGAAAGACGAATCAATCCATCGGTGATGCCAAATTTCTCGCGTTGCGCTTTCGGTACAAAGTAATGCGACATTGATGCAGGGTGTTGGATTAGGGTATCTGTAGTTCCCAATGAAGCTGTGAGTTTGCACACTTTCACTTTTTTCATCAATTTCAATCCTGCTTTGTATCCGTTCTTTAATTCAAAACTTAAAACGCCACCAAAGTCGCTCATTTGTTTTTTCGCCAATGTATGGTCGGGATGCGATTTAAGTCCCAAATAATTAACCTTTTTTACTCCTTTATGTTGCGAAAGAAAACTCGCCACTTTCATAGCATTTTCGCAGTGCGCTTTCATACGTAAGTTGAGCGTTTTCATGCCCAAGTTTAGCATCCATGCGTCAAACGGAGCAATGATAGTGCCGTGTAGTTTGCGAATTTTCCAAATTTGCTTTTCCATGAAGGCAGCATCAGCTCCAATAACAATTCCACTTACTCCGGTACCATGTCCGTTGAGGTATTTGGTGGAAGAATTAATTTCAAAATCAGCCCCTAATGCAATAGGTTGTTGAAGCAATGGAGTAGCGAAAGTATTGTCAACGGCCAGTTTAGCGCCATATTGATGCGCAATGCCGGCTATTTTTTTAATGTCGTAACATTCGATAGTGGGGTTCGATGGCGATTCAGTGTAGAATAATTTTATCTTTTTATGCGATGAGCAAATGCGAATGATTTCGTCTGTTTTTTTGAAATCGACAAAGTATACTTGCAAATCCATTTGTTTAGCTAACTCGTTTACGTAATCAACGGTGGTGCCATAAATATTACCCTGTACAATCAATACATCTTTAGGTTTTACGAGCGATTGAAAAACGGCTGAAATGGCTGCCATTCCTGAATTGAAGGCTAACGCTTTTGTTTTCTTTGTTGTTTGCAAAGCTTCCATTTTCTGCTCTACTATTTCTGCATTCGGGTGCGACCAACGCGCATAAATAAAGGCTTTCTTCTTGCCTTCAAATACTTGCTGGGCTTCTTCTACCGATGGATAAATAAATGTAGATGAAAGATACAAAGGCGCAACGTGCGGTGTAATCGCACCGGTTGGTAATTCGTCTTGCGTGAGAATGGTCGCAGTTTTTTTCGACATCGTTTTTATGGTATAGTGAAATTAATTTGTGGCGTAACCGTTGTTGTTCCTTTTTCGCTTAAAGTAAATGTACTGCCCGGGAAAGAAGCTTTATCGCCACTGCTGAAGTAATTGTTGCCATCTGCATCATACAAAGCATATAAATAATAGCTTCCGGGATGCATGTAGTTAAAGGTAAAGCTGTAATCATCTGCCGAAAGAATAACATAGCGCGACCGATATTTCATATTCGCGGCATTAAAGGTAATTCCACTGATAAGTGGCTGTGTAGTAATCAATAAAAATGTGCGTTTGCCTACAGCAGGAGTGAAGCCGGAGGAGTAAGAATAGTTCACTGTAGCTTGTCCTAAATAGGGTTGAGCGCTTTCCGGATAAGGGTCAGAAACTAAGTCGTAATAAATAGATTCATTGGCACCGGTGAATGTGTTTGAGAAATCTTTGGTTAAAGTTTTTTGCGGGAAGTTGAAGTGCGTAACGGCATCATGGCACGATGTAGTGTCTTGCAAGATGGCTGTCCATACCATATGCGGAGCCGAAGTGGCCAACGAATTGTATTTGTTGGTGTACGAACGCATAATCATGGTATCATGCCCGAAGTAGAATTCGCTGTAAGCGCGTTTTGTGCCTTTGACTACTTCTGAAAAACGATAGTATGAATAACTTGAGTTTTCAACCACACTATCGGCTAGAAGATAAGAACTACGGTGCATTCCGGCAAAAGAACCACCGTTTCTAAAGGCTACCCGATATTCATCTTTGTATTTTACAATGAAGAGTGAAAGGTGAATATCGTTCAAACTATCGAGTTCGTTTTTGGCTGAAATTTGATTGGCCGAAATCGGACGAAAATCGACAATCCATTCCGGGTAACTACCTAACATGGTGGTAGATGTTACCGGTCCGTTCCAAATTCCCTTCACTTTGTTTAAGATGCCGAAGCCATAGGTATTTTCAAGTGTGGATGGAGTATTGTTGGTATCTGGATTGCTTTTGTCTTTCACACATGAAGAAAGTACAAACAATAAAGCAAGTATGTAAAAAGCGTTTTTCATAACTGGAGATTAAGATAAACGAAATTATGAATAATCAGTATTCAAAGTATGGAACTGACAAACTTCATGTCTGTTGGGCGAAGGCAATCACATGTCCGTCTGCATCAGCAAAATAGCAAACAGTATCGCCCCAGTTTCGTTCTAGAACCGGGCTAATCAAATGCGCACCGCAGTTCCGGGCATGGACAAATGCTACATTAACATTGTCAACCTTTAAATACAATTCGCATCGTGGAATACCTGTTCCTGTTGCCGGTTGAGGTAGAATAGGAGAAATAATTTTTGAAATTCCGGAGTTAGGCATTAGTCCGAGTTTGCAAAAATCGTTGAGTGTGAATTCCGTCATGCCGGGTACATGCAGCGAAGGTTTTTGGTGTAAGAGCTTCTCATAAAATAAGGTGCTTTGCTCCTGGTCTTGCACGTAGAGAATAATTTCGATATGATGAATGAAAGTGTTCATGTGCCCTTTTTTAAATCATATTCAATACCACCCACCAAATACCCGTGGTTACAAAGGCACAGAGGATGCCAATGCTAATGGTGAGGTTAACGAGTTTAGGATTGAGTTGATATTCATCTGCAATCACAGAGGCGGTCAGCAAAGGCGGCATGGCCATTTCAAAAATGCTTATCTGCGCAATAATGCCGTTGATTTTGAGTAAAAAGGATAAGCCTAAAATGGCTAGCGGTGCTAAAATGAGTTTGAATAATAGGGCAGTGCTTATGGTTTTGATTTCGGTTTGCCAGCCGGTTAGCTGTAATTGTAAACCTATCGAGAAAAGCGCTAGTGGACCTACAGTTGAAGCTAATTTATCGAATAGCGGATTCAAGGAAGTGAAATCAATAAAGTGTGGGATAGTTAATGCGGCTAAACAACCTAAGAAAGGAGGGAAGCGTAACACTTTTTTGACGATGTCGAAAATATTGATTTTTTGTGTGCCTTGCGCCTGAAGTGCTTCTATTATGCCCACTGTAGCGAGTAACATAAACGTAATTTGATCGCAGATGACTGCAATGCCAATGTATTGTTCTCCAAAGTAAGCCATTACCAATGGAAAGCCAATGAATGAAGTATTGCTTAATCCCGTGCTGAGTTTTAAACCACTTTCTGTGGCGCGATTGGCATTCGTTTTTTGTGCAAATAAGCGTATGTAAATCCATCCCAAAAACCACACAAGCACCGGTGCAAGCGCTGGAAGCAGCAGCGATGTACTCCATTCGATATGTGGAAGATATTTAAAGGAAACTGCTGGAAGCGCTAAGTAAATGATCCAGGTGTTAATGGCTTTATGCGAACCTTCGGGCAAGGTTTTAAAATGCCGAAACAACATACCGGCAATGATGCAAATCCCAATAAGGAGAAAGTTAGCCATCTTTTCTTAATGCGTGAAAGATAACGGAAAAATGAATAGGAGGGAGAGGGTAATTGGTTGTTGGTTGAGTGTTGGGGGTAAAATAATTATGTATTCATTTTAAAAAAGAGTTTATAAGGGTTGCAATTACGCATACACAACAATGCCCACTCCGCTAAACTAGTAATCCTCAACTGCTTCACACCTTAAATCTGCCCGGAACCTCTTCCAATGAATCGCAGATTAAATCGGCAATCACAAATTTTGGATTGTTTTTGTTTTCTTGATCAGGGACAGCTATACAATACATTCGTGCTGCTTTTGCGGCTAATACACCGTACAACGAATCTTCCAAAACTAAACATTCCATGCTGTGCGAACCCAATAGGTGTGCGGTCTCAATAAACACTTGCGGATGTGGTTTGCCATGGGAGAATAATTCAGCCGACACTTCTTTATCGATGAACTCCTCCAACTGCAAGCGTTTTACACAAGCGTGAATTAATTTTCCTGCTGAAGAGGAGGCGATTGCTGTTTTGTAGCCATTGCGTTTGAAAAATTCAATGCATTCCATTGCGCCTTTCATAGGCGTTGCGTGATGTAAAATGGCCGATTCCATTTCTTCAATCACTTCATGCATAATTCTGTTTTTCGATTTGCCCTCCCAAGGATGTTGGCGATACCAAAACTCAATTACTTCATCGAAACGCATGCCCATTGTTCTTCTACAATCGTTATCAGTGAGTGTCAGGCCTACAGTCTCAAAAACTTTTTTTTCAGCTTCCACCCAAAATGGTTCTGAATTAATAATTAATCCATCCATATCGAAGATGGCCGTGTTCAATTGTTGCATAGTATTCAATTAAAAAGAGGCTGCTCTTTGCGGAGACAGCCTCTTTTGTTGTTTGTTGTTATTTTTAGTGTTTTGCTAAATAATCAGCAATACCATCGTGCGTAGCTTTTAAGCCATCTTGTTCTTTTGTCCAGTTCGCAGGGCAAACTTCACCTTTCGTTTCCAAGAAGATTAAAGAATCTACCATACGCAAAGCCTCATCGATGTTACGGCCTAATGGTAAGTGATTCACCAACTGATGCATAACCACACCTTCTTTGTTAATCAAGAACAAACCACGATAAGCTACTAACTCAGCCGTTGCCTGCATTTGATTGTTTTCATCGTAGAAATACTCTCCGTTCAACACATCGTAGTTAGCTGAAATTGTTTTGTTGGTGTCTGCAACAATCGGGTATGTAATTCCCTCGATTCCGCCTTTGTCTTTTGGTAATTGCAACCATCCCCAATGCGATTGTTCTGTGTCGGTAGAAACGGCAACAACGGCTGTATCTCTTTTTTCGAATTCAGCCAATTTCGCTTGGAATGCGTGTAATTCTGTAGGACAAACGAAAGTGAAATCTTTCGGATAGAAGAACAGAATAACATACTTTTTCCCTAAATATTGATCTAACGAAAAACCTTCAACGATTTCTTCGCCATTAATAACTGCACTCGCTTTGAACGAAGGTGCTTTTTTGCCTACTAATACTGCCATGATTATAGTGTTTTTAAAAATTTATGAATGCGCAAAGTTAAACGCAAAAAGGACAAATTGGTTTAAAAAACGTGAATTTTTTAGCCAATTAAGCGGCTTTTTTCTCGCTATTGTATTGATAAATAGCTTGTAATACCGTTCTGCCCACTGCTTGAAGTGTGTTTTTCGAAATCCAGTTCATATCGTCACGGTGGGTATGCCAATGAATCCCAAATCCACTCTGGTTGCTGTAGTGAATTACATCAATACACGGAAACTGACGTCCCTGCATCACATATAAGTGATCATCGGTAATTGCTCCGGCCATCTGCGGCACAAATAATGAAGCATAGCCTAATCTATCGGCTAAGCCCCAAACGTATTGGCTTACCCAATCGGCATTGGTTACCGATACTTGTTCGCGCATGAACACTGCATCGCTAGCGCCTACCATATCTAAATTTATCCCGAAATCGGCTTTGTAGTTAGCTACGTGCGGATTCTTCGCCCAATATTGAGAACCTAAGCAATACGAATTTTCTACTTGTGGTAAAGTACTGTTCGATGGTTGTCCATAATCTTCGGAATCGAATAAAACTAAATCTACGCCAATGTCTGGTTTTTGCGATTGCAAAGCTTTGGCGGCTTCCATCAAAACGGCAACTCCACTTCCGGCATCATTCGCAGCCGGTATCGGTCTGTTTTGATCAATGGTATCTTGGTCGGCAAACGGACGAGAATCCCAATGTGCACTTAACATCACACGTGTTGTAGCTTGCGGATTAAACGAAGCAATAATATTGGTGCTGTTGAGTTTGGTGCCATCAAACGCAGTAACAACATACTTTTGAATATAAACCGTATCGGCATGTTGTTTAAAATGAGCAATCAAATAGTCGGCACATTTATCGTGCGAAGGAGACGTTGGTACACGATTTCCGAAGGCTAATTGGCGTTCAATATATACGTATGCCGAATCCGCATTGAATGCAGGAATGGTCGCCAATGGCTTATCTTCAGTTTGTTTGGTGTCGGTTGATTCCGATTTTTTAAACCAATCACATGAGGCTAAAAAGGAAATTACTACCACCACTGCGGCAATCGATACTACCTTTCTCGGGGTGTTACTTTTTGATGTTTTCATTTTATTTATTTGAAATAGAGTGAGTGTTATGAACCACTGTTTAATGCATTATTCATGTCTTCAATCAAATCTTCGATATCTTCTACACCAATGCTAAAACGTAAAAGATTATCGACAACTCCTGCTGCTTCACGCACATCTTTTGGAATAGAAGCATGTGTCATCGTTGCCGGGTGATTGACTAAAGATTCAACCCCGCCAAGCGATTCAGCTAAAGTAATGACTTCGAATGATGAAGCAATTTTGAATGTGTTTTCAATGGCTTTGTTTTTTAGCACAATCGAAATCATTCCACCAAAACCACGCATTTGTGTTTTTGCGATTTCGTGATTCGGATGATCGGTAAAGCCCGGCCAGTAGACTTTTTCAACAGCAGGATGGTTTCTTAAAAAGTGCGCCATTTTTTCGCCATTCGCACAATGCCGCTCCATGCGCAAATGTAATGTTTTAATACCTCTCAATACTAAAAAGCTATCCATTGGACCCGGTGTTGCTCCGCATGAATTATGGATGAAGGCCAATTGCGTATAATACTCTTCGTTGTTGGTGACTAAGGCGCCCATCACCACATCGCTATGTCCGCCAATGTATTTGGTTACCGAGTGCATCACAATGTCAGCCCCTAATGCTAAAGGGTTTTGTAAATAGGGCGATGCAAAAGTATTGTCTACTGCAAAAATTAGTTTGTTCGCTTTAGCAATAGCCGCACAAGCTTTCAAGTCTACAATCTGCATCGTAGGATTGGTAGGCGTTTCAACCCACAACATTTTGGTGTTGGCATTAATATGTTGTTTGATATTTTCTGCATCATTCAAATCGATATAATGGAATTTGATGTTGTAATTCGCGAATACTTTCGAAAACATGCGATACGAGCCGCCATACAAATCGTTGCCGGTTATCACTTCATCGCCCGGGCGAAGCATTTTGATCACCGCATCCATAGCGCCCATTCCGCTCGAAAAACATAAGCCAAATTTTGCATCTTCCAATGCTGCAATACTTTTTTCCAAAGCATTTCGTGTTGGGTTTTTACCGCGAGCATAGGCATAGCCTTTATGTTTTCCGGGATATTCTTGTGCAAACGTTGATGTTTGATAAATAGGCGTCATAATAGCCCCTGTACTTGGGTCCGGTTCTACACCGGCATGAATGGCTTTGGTTCCAAATTTCATAATTGCGATTTAGTAGTCTTTGTTGTAAAAATAGATTTTAATGGCAAATTCCATTTTAAGTATTGGTTTTTTAATGGAGGGATTACGTTTAAAGGAGTATTTGACTGTTCCATTAAGTCTTCAGGATAAATAGATGGATAACCCGAAGATTTCAATCTTCGGCATTTTAAATAACGTTTTGCGGCTCAAGCGGTATGCGAGATTAGGGTAAATAAATTGGATATTTAGTGCAATTTTAAAGTAACGCTAATTTTTTAATGAAGCAAGCTGCCCGCTAACGAAAATCTGCTGTTAGTGGCTTGCGCTTTCAATCACCGTCAGCGCTTCTTTCGGAGTCATTGTTGGGATCGAACTTTTCTTGAAATCTTTTGTGTCACGCGTCACAATGCAGTCGATTTTATTTAGTGTTTTTGCACAATTATATTGGATAGCGTCTTCAAAATCTTTAAACTCTGATTTTAATGCTTTTCTTATTACGTCTTTTGATACGTCAATAGCTTCTGTCCATTCTTGGAGTTCATTGAGTATTTTAATTGTCTCAGCATGCGTACACGACTGTCTCAGGATGTAATAAACGTTATTATATGAAACAGTAGCAACATAGATGGTTACTTTCTTCTTAAACGAATAGTTGAAAATTTTAGCCGCCTCAAGCGAAAATGGTTTCCTGTCTGCAAGGAAGTCGATGAGAACATTTGTGTCTAGAAAAATATGTTTCATAACTTATATTTTTTTGCTAGACCATTTGCCAGCGCTTTTTTATAGTCAAAATCTTCCGGTAGCTCAATTGCTCCCATTAGTTTCAAAATTCTGGGAGAAATTGTCTCGTCCTTACTTTCTTTTGTTGTCAAAGTCATAAGGTAGTTCTCAACAATGTCTGAAAGACTTTTGCCATTGTTTTTTGCATATTTTTTTGCAACCGAAATTACGGAATCGTCAATTGTCAATGTCAGCTTAGTTGTCATAATACGTGTCTTTATGTTTATAAATATACGTATTAACTAAATAATTCCAAAATGTTTTTTTTCTGTAAGGCGCAATTGCCGCTAACTACTTAATCTTCCCCGGATTATTCTTTACAAAATCATTCCAACCCGAAAACTTTTTGCCGGCCGTATCGCTATGACGATTTTGGAAATGGTGACAAACCGCAGCCGATAAACCATCCGTTGCATCCAAAAATTTAGGTTGAATTTCAAAGCCGCAAATTTGTTGCAACATAGCGGCCACTTGTTCTTTCGAAGCATTCCCATTGCCCGTAATCGATTGTTTTATTTTTTTAGGAGAGTATTCAAATACAGGTACATCATTCACCAGCGATGCCGCAATACAAACACCTTGTGCACGACCTAACTTCAACATAGATTGGACGTTCTTGCCAAAGAAAGGCGCTTCAATAGAAGTGCATTCCGGGTTGTATTGTTTGATTAATCCCACCACTTTTTCCGAGATGATTTTGAGGCGCATCAGCGTGTCTTCATGCTTTGCTAATTGCACCACACCCATGCTCACCAGTTTTATTTTTTGTCCGGTCACTTCAATAATACCATAGCCCATCACCACCGTTCCCGGGTCGATGCCTAAAATTATTTTCGGTGTGTGTGCGTTTGACAAGAAGATGAATTTTATTTCTGTAATATTAACGTAAATTCATAAAAGATATTCATTGTGCAGAAACAACCACTCATCTATTGGCTGAAATGGCTCATCAGTGTTGTTTTTGTAGTGATACTTTACTTTCGCGTCACCGATTTACACGCTATACATTTTGATATAGATTACTTGTTAGCCGAACATTGGGAATTGGTGCTTTTAAGTTTTCTTTTGGTGATTGTCAATTGGGGTTTAGAAGCCTTGAAATGGCAGATATTGCTCCGTCACAGCATTCCTGTGCAATGGTTCGATGCATTGAAGTATGTGCTATCGGGAGTTACATTGGGTTTTATCACCCCAGGACGAACAGGCGAGTTTGCCGGCCGAATGATTTTACTTCCCGAAGGCAAACGTTTACAAACAATTGTTTTGAGTATGCTGGGCGGTATTGCCCAAATTATTCCTATTGTACTCTTCGGCATAATTATTTCCGTTTTTAATACGTTTCATGTATTGGGACAAACAATAGATATTGTATTGCTGTTCATTGCTCTTCTGTGTTTTGTGCTTATCTACTTTTTTTTCAATCGCTGTTGTGAATGGCATTGGTTGCGCACCTACTTGTTGAAGATTGATGTCAGTTCTGCCATTCTTCCCACACTACAACAAAAGGTGGTGGTGATGGTTTTAGCTTTTCTGCGTTTTGGAGTTTTTGTTTTGCAATATGCACTGTTATTAAAAGCCGCAGGCATTGACTTTACGGCTAGCTTTGCCCCGATAGGTTGGATGTTGTTATTGCAATCGTTTTCGCCTGCGGTAGCACTCTTAGATTTAGGCGTTCGCGGCAATATTGCCCTATGGGTATTCACCGCCTTTAGCCTCATGAATAACAGCGTTTTGGCTGCCGTGTTCCTTGTATGGTTTATCAATTTGTGTTTTCCGGCACTCGTTGGATATTTTTTTATTTTGCAATGGAAAAAACAAAACAGTTTAAACCATGTCGCTGCTCACTAATCCCGATGAATACTATATGAAAATGGCCCTCAACGAAGCGCAAAATGCCTTCGATGAGGATGAAGTGCCCATTGGCGCAATTATAGTCGCCAAAGGAAAAATTATCGGCAAAGGGTACAATCAAGTGGAGAAACTCAACGATGTCACCGCCCATGCCGAAATGCTTGCCATTACAGCCGGAGCGAATTACATGGGCACAAAATTCTTGGAAGAAGCTACACTATATGTTACTATCGAACCCTGCCTGATGTGTGCTACAGCTATTAAATGGGCACGCATTGGCCGTTTGGTCATTGGCGCCAAAGAACCTAAAGTAGGTTTTTCGTTGTATGGCGAGAACATACTTCACCCCAAAACTGAATATGCGTTTGGCGTTTTAGAAAAGGAATGTGGCCATTTGCTCACCACTTTTTTCCGACAAAAACGATTAGAAAAGTAGTCGTCTTGCAATAAATTGAAATTTTAACGCACTTCTGCCATTTTTTCCCTGCAAACTAGCGCAACTTTTATAAGTTTGTTCAAAATCATAAGATATGGATTATCACAAAATTGTACTCTTTCATCGCATTGTAGTTTCCCTGTTTTTATTGCACTATGTAGTTAAGTTAGCCTTGTTGTTGTTGAAAAAAACGGATAGCCTAGCGGCTTACACGGCCAAAACTAAAGTAGCTGAAATGGTAGTGAGTGCATTGTTCCTACTAACCGGAGTGTATCTGATAGTGGCCGGCCCTGCATTAGTTACCTTGCAATGGATAAAAATTGCCATGGTGTTAGCTTCTATTCCTCTCGCTATTATTGGTTTCAAAAAAGGGAATGTGCTTTTAGCCATTCTTTCCGTAGTGTTGATTTTAGGGGCCTATGGCATGGCCGAAGTAGCAAAGAAAAAACGCAATCAAGTGAAAATCGAAGATTTGTCTGCCTTAGCCGATAAAGAAAAGGGACAAGCTATTTACACCCAAAGTTGTACTTCTTGCCACGGCCCTGCAGGAGATGCTATGATTGGCGATGCGAAAAATTTACGCGAGTCGAAACTGGACGATGCGCAAATGAGTACCATCATCAAAAACGGTAATGCCGGTATGCCTCCATTCAAAGATATTTCAGATGAAGATTTAAAATTACTCGTGAGTTACGTACAAACATTGAAGAGATAAATATGGAGTCGGAGAATAGTCCAAAAACCAAAATCACCATAACCGGAAAGGAAACTAAAACAGACGTTTTCAAACCATTTATTTATTCGTTACTCGTTGCAGCCGGTGTGGTTATTGGGCTTGGTGTAGCGCGGGTATCGTTCGATAAACACAAGTCGTTAACCGATTCAAAGTCGAGTAAGCTCGATGATATCATCGATTTTGTGAAATACAAATACGTTGATACCGTGAACACGGCCCAAATGAACGAAATCGCTATCGAGAAAATGTTATCGTCTCTCGATCCCCACTCTGTCTACATTCCAGCATCCGACATGAATAATGTGAATGAAGAACTCGATGGCAATTTCGATGGTATCGGTATTGAATTTTATATCGTAAAGGATACCATTACAGTGGTGAGCGCCATTTCCGGAGGACCATCCGAGCAAATCGGCATTCATGCAGGCGATAAAATTGTGAAGATTAACGACACCATTGTTGCCGGTATTAAAATCAAAAATAAAGACGTATCGAAAAAGCTAAAAGGGCCGGGTGGAACAAAGGTGAAAGTAACCATGTTGCGTGCGAATGAGAAAGCCCTTCTCGATTTTACTATCGTGCGCGGTAAAATTCCATTGCATAGTATCGATGCTTCTTATTTAATTGACGAAAAAACAGGATACATTAAAATCAATCGTTTCAGCTCTACTACCTATAACGAGTTTCACAAAGCATTACGCATTTTAACCGATAAGAAAATCGAGCGTTTAGTTGTGGACTTGCGTCAGAACCCTGGTGGTTACTTGCAAGCAGCAACCGAAATTGCCGATGAGTTATTAGGAGGCGAGAAACTGATTGTTTACACCCAAGGCAAATCGGTAGGTAAAAACGAATACAACGCCAAACGTCCGGGGTTATTTGAACGCGGCAAATTGGCTATTCTTATCGATCAATATTCTGCATCGGCTTCCGAAATTCTTTCAGGCGCTGTGCAAGATTGGGATCGAGGCACAATTGTGGGCAGAACATCGTTCGGAAAAGGATTGGTGCAAGAACAATACGAATTAGCCGATGGTTCTGCATTGCGTTTGACTGTAGCACGCTATTACACGCCAAGTGGCCGGTCTATTCAACGCCCATACAATAAAGAAATTGAAGATTATTATGAAGAAGTGTACGATCGCTACGATAAAGGTCAATTCCTACATGCCGATACTACGCGTAACGATTCTTTGAAGTATACTACGTCCGGTGGCAGAACAGTATATGGAGGTGGTGGAATTCGACCGGATGTTTTTGTCCCGCTCGATACCTCTGCCGATGCTACTTTTGTGTATCGCATTCGTAGTGTAATGCCGGAGTTTGTGTACAGTGAATTTTCCACCAACCCAAATTTGGTGGCGGGTTACAGCGATTTCTATGCCTACAAAAAAGACTTTGATGTAACACCGGAAATGATGGCAAAATTCAAGCAATATGTGCAAGGCATCGACCCGAAATTGAACGAAACCCTGTTCAATAAATCACAACCTAAAATAGCTCGTTTAATGAAAGCCTACTTTGCTAAACAAAAATGGCAATCCGATGGTTTCTATTACATCGAAAACGATGACGACAACGTAATTAATGCCGCATTAAAATCAATGCAATAAATATGCGTAAGGCCTCCATATTTTCTGTTTATTTAATGGCTTTGCTCTACATCGCAGCCGGAGTAAACCACTTTGTGCATCCCGCTTTCTACGAAAAAATGATTGCCAATTTTTTGCCCGATACCGATTTGGTTGTGAAAATGAGCGGCCTGGCAGAAATTGCATTGGGCTTGTTGTTGCTCTTCCCAAAAACCAGACGAATAGGCGCTTATGGCGTTATCTTATTGCTTATAGCCGTGTTCCCGGCCAACATCAACATGGCGTTACATCCGCAACAATGGCAAATTTCGCCATTGATTTTACTCGCGCGGTTATTGCTGCAATTCGTTTTAATTTATTGGGCATACCAAATCTCCAAAGCAGCAAAACCGGTTAACGCATAGCTTTATTTTCAGTGCGTTTTAACGGGCTTTCCGCTCCAATCTTTTGCTCGTGCCTCGCAAAAGGATTTATGCTTCAATCCCTAACGCAGCATAGTGCATGCATTTAAGCATTTTCGATTTATGGTAGATTGATGTTGTTATTGCTCATCGTGAAGATAATTTTGAACATTGAATGCAACTGAGAAACCGCTGAATTCAACTTAAAGGCCATCTGCTTTTTTTTGCTCAAACTGAACTTGTAAGTGTTTTATGGATTTAAATTTACCTTTGTTACAAAGCAACACTATGCTAACCATTCAGCACTGGCTTCAAGAGTTTGTTCAAGTAACCGATGACGAAATAGAGGCAATACAAGCAATCATTGAGATTGCGGAATTAAATGCCAATGAAGCGATTCTCAAGCAGGGGCATGTTTCTTCTCGCATTGGACTGCTTGTGCAAGGCGCTGTACGTACTTATTTTACCGATAAGCAAGGCAACGATAAAGTGGTGGGGTTTGTTTTTGAAGGTCAACCCCTAATTGCAGTGGATAGCTTTTTTAATCAATTGCCCAGTTCGGTTTCCACCGTCACACTTGAACCTTGCGTTATTGTTTGGACAGACCTTGAACGCTACAATGCATTTATCACTAAGTTCCCGAAATATAATAAAGTATTGATTTCAGGATTGGCAAAATGGTTTGCCGAAGGTAAAGACCGTATGGAGTATTTACATCAGCCTTTGGCTAAAGATAAGTATGATAAGATGTGCGAACTACATCCTAAAATAATTGAACGTGTTCCACTTAAATACATCGCTTCCTATTTAGGCATCACGCAAGAAACGCTAAGTCGGATTCGAGGCCAAAAGTAAAGTACAGCCTTTTCAATGTATTCATTTTTTTAGGAGATTTCGCGCTAGATTATTTGACATATATCAAACGAGAAGTCCAATCTTCCATTTATCTTCACCACATCAAAACTATAGTTAAGTAGTTGCTAAATCTTTTTTATGAATCAATTCGGAAATGCTTTGTTGGTGGCTATGCCCGGCTTCTTTGTGCTTATTTTATTGGAAATGTTTTGGGGCCGATGGAAACACAACGAACAACAACCGCTCATTGATGCTGTAGCCAGTGTAGCTTGTGGTTTTACCAATATTTTAAAAGCAACACTTGGACTTACTTTTGTTATTGTATCGTATGCATGGATGGAATCGCATTTGCATGTAATGCAATTGAGTGCAAGTAGTGCATGGACATATATCTTCACATTTGTTGCACTCGATTTTATTGGGTATTGGATGCATCGGCTGAGTCACCGCGTTAATTTTTTTTGGGGACATCATGTGGTGCATCATAGCAGCGAAGAATTCAATTTACCCTGTGCGCTACGCCAAGGAATTACCATGATTACTAACTTAACCACTATAGCCATTTTCCCATTGGCGTTAATGGGTATTCCACCTCAAGTTCTTGCTATTGTAGGACCAGTTCATTTGTTCAGCCAGTTTTGGTATCATACGCGTTACATAGGCAAATTGGGTGTATTGGAATATATTCTAATGACTCCTTCGGCTCACCGCGTACACCACGCTATGAACGATATTTACATGGATAAAAACTACAGCGCAATTTTTGTAATATGGGATAGGCTCTTTGGTACTTATCAAGGCGAGCTGCCTTCAGAGCCATGTGTTTATGGTATGCGCAGACCTGCCCAATCGTGGAACCCAATAATTATTAACTATAAGCACTGGTATACATTGGCTAAAGATGCTTTTTATACACAAAAGTGGAGCGATAAATTAAAGTTGTGGTTTATGCCCACCGGTTGGCGCCCTGCCGATGTTGCAGCACAACATCCGCTGTTTACCATTCAAAGCATGAGCGATCTGAAAAAATATAATTTGGGGTACAGCAAATGGTTTGTACGCTATAGTTTCATGCACATCCATATTGTGTTTTTGTTGGTGTGTTTCTTGTTTTTCCGGTTTGGAGAAATAACCAAAGCAGATGCCCTTTTGAATGGACTTATACTAATGGTAGCAATTTTTGGATTCACCTCGATGCTCGATAAAAAGCACTACGGTTTTATTGGCATGTTGTTAACCTCTATCGGTATTGCCGTTTTTGTTTTGGTAAAAGGCGACTGGTTTGGGTTGGATACTTTTGTTCCATTCGGTTCAGTTGCAATAGCTGCTTATTTTACACTAGCAGCCTTAATCGTAGGTTGGTTCTATAAAACAGAATTACTTTTGGTAGAGCGGCAATAGTGTTAGTGGTTAAGATAATGGGGTTTCCACGTAAATAGATACCTTTTGTAACAATGCCGAACCTAAGGAAGAGCTTAGCGTTGGTAATACGCTGGGTAGTATTGATAAATGTATACAGTTGTTGGTTGGGCGAACTATAGCAGCGCGATCAGAAGCTTTCTTTGCCATTGCGTTTATACGTTTAGCGTTTTTTTATAATCCTTTTTTAATAATAAGACGCTACCTTTATTAAGGCTTTGATGGGTAAACCAATTTTTTTAAAACCAAATGTTATGACAGAACGAATATGGGGCGTTGTGCTTGGATTGCTGATAGGCGCTAATCTAGGTGGACATATTTTACGACTAACCCTTATCGGGTTTTCACCAATTACACCGCGGCATTATATGCCCCTATTTGCATTAGGGTTGTATTTTGTTGCCGCTGTTCTTGTTTTTTTGAAGCGGAAAGCCGGTTTGTGGATTGCACTTTTGGCTCCGTTAGTGGGTCTTATAATTATTAGTATAGTACCTAACTTGCATTTAGAACCCTTTCAAGTAGCCATGGGGCTTATTGAATTTCCGGCAATGCTTTGCGCAGCTTACTTGTTGTTTTTTTGTCCCAAATCCTAAGGCGTATTGGGTAGCTGCATTTCATGCTTTTTATAACAACATCCATAGGATAGTTGCAAATGGGGCACTATAGCCCACCACAGCCCAAGCTAAAAATTTACTTATAAGTTGCTTTCGTGTCTTTTAATTCACTTCCACGCCTTTCATACTCCAATTGTAAATAGGCATAGCCAATAGCGTTGTACTTACTGCAATCAACACTAAAATGGAAAAGGTGTTTCCATCAATAATTTTATATTCTAAACCAATACTCGCCACAATCAATTCCATCAAGCCACGGGCGTTCATCAATCCTGCCGTTGCCGATGATTCTCTGTTGCTGTATCCACTCAACTTCATGGTCACAAATACCGGAATGTATTTACAGGCAAAGGCAAATAATACAATCACTAATGTGGGTACAATCAAACCCGGACTAAAAATTTGCAAGAAATTAGTTTTCAATCCCGAGAACGCAAAAAACAAAGGCAATAGCATCACTATCACTATATCTTGCATTTTGTTTTTAATGGTATCCATCATTATTTTTTCGCGAGGTATCGCCAAGCCTAGAATGAATCCACCGAATACACTGTACAAGCCTATTTTATCGGTAATAATGGCCGATATTAAAATAGCCATAATAATATACGAGAAATGCGTTTGATTCATTTCACCATCTGCTTTTATTTTTTGCGCTATTTTATTTAAAACAGGTCGAAGAAAAACAAAGACTAGAAAAACAAAGAATACCGCACCAAACAAAGTAACGAAACCCATTCCAAATGAGTTATTCAAGGCTAATGAAGAAATAAACGCCAATAAAATCCATGTTACTACATCTTGTGCACTGGCCGATAATAAAGCCAAAGAACCCAATTTAGTTTGAATTAATTTTTTCTCGTCTAATATGCGCGCCAGCATGGGAAAAGCCATAATCGACAAAGCCGTTCCCATAAACACCGCAAACACCAAAAACGAAATAGACGGCAAGGCCAACGTATCGTAAAACAAATAGGCCGCTACAATGCCCATCGCGAAAGGAATAACCGTAGCAAATAACGATAATATACTAGCTTGTTTACGAATACTGTTATCCACTTTACTAAAATCGATATCCATACCCACCAAAAACATATAGAAAGAAAGGCCAATGTTTCCTACAAAATAAATCATGGGTTTCGTATCGGCAAAAAGGTAATTTGTAACCTCAGGCACAATCGAACTAAACAATGTAGGTCCCAGCAAAACCCCTGCAATCATCTCACCCACTACTCTAGGTTGGTTGATATACACCATAAACGAGCCCACTAATCGGGCTAAAATAATAATCACCAATAGAGCGGTGGCGCTGTGTATAAAGAGGTCTAAGTTCGACATAGTTCAAAAGCTGTAAAGTAAATATAGAATAACCTCGTAATTAAGTAGTTGTTGACCAATGCTTAAAACGAAATCTTCAAACAAACAGCTTAAATCAAAAAATGTTTTGGGCGTTTTAACGGGCTTTACGCTACAATCTTTTGTTTGTGCCTCACAAAAGGATTTTCGCTCCAATCCCTAACGCGGCATGCTGCAACCATTTAAAAATTATGTTTCAATCGTCATTCCCGTGCCTACGGGAATCTCGCCAAAGTCATCTAAAGCATCGTCTTTTCCCTTTGGTTGGTGTTCCGCCACCAACCAAAATTTGCACAGTAAGCGTAAAATGAAACACAGACTGCTTCGTACCTCGCAGTGACGGATTTTTCATCGGTCGTCATTGCGATCAAGCGTCCGCGCTTGAGAAGCAATCTGTGTTTTGTTGAAGCCTTATTCCATGGTTCGTGTCATCACGGACCATAATCATAATGTAAATAGTTTCGTTTCGTGACGACACAATTACTATTTGGAAGATGAGAATTTGCGAATAAATTATAGAATGAAACCGTCACTTCGACTTCCGAGGAGAAGTCTCTGTCTATGATTCACTGAGATTTCTCCACTCGCGGACTCGGTCGAAATGACGAAAATTTTTCTTTCGAACACTTGTAGTGACGACACGAACCGAGGGGGAGAAACAATGTGAATTTTACAAATCACTAAAATCGTCAACAAAAATAATTTCGTTCTTATCGATTGCTTTTACTGTATTTCTATAGGCTTCATCGGTGTGAAAGCGCGATAAATCAATCAAGTTATCGCCAAATTGCTTACAGATAATGGATTCAACTTCTTCCCAAGGCAATTCGCCCTCACCTGTTTGTCCAATACCGCCTAGTTTCTCACATTCATCACGAACATAAAATACTTTATCGCCACCTGTTTTTTGCACGGTATACATCATATTCCTGCGGAAACTTTTCACATCCTCCTCACTGTTATCGCTATTTTCCAATACAGCATTAAGGAAAACACCCCATCGGCTGTAGGCGAAAAACTCGCAGTTCAAACATTCTTTATAGATAATTGTACTTCTGTTTTCATCGTTCTTATACCACAATTCAATATAGGAATTTTCAACATCGACTATTCGTTTATCTATCTCATTTTCGGTAATACTTGTTTTATCGTGCGCATGTAAAAACGCTTTACTGCAAAAAAATGCACGACCCATTAATTTGTATAATTCGCGTTCCAGAAAACGCAAATCGGTTAAATAAAACGCCTCTGCCTTTGGAGCAAATAGGGCAGTTCCCAATACATTAAATTTGTTGTGGCTGTTTGTGTTGTATAGTTTTCCTAAATCAGCATTATTGTAATAGCCATACTCAATATTTATCTCCAGCCTTTGCGATAAATCGTTGGCTAAATTTGCTAAACTCGAAAGATCTAAGTTGTGTTTGCTGATTGGTGTTAAATAACGGCCCATAATTGCGTTAGTGTTATTTACACATAGCCATAAAAATCATTATTGCCAAGATACAAAGCATGATAACCCCTAGGTCTTTTTCCCAACTTTTTATTTTATTTTGTCTTTTTAACTCAGCCCTCTCTTTGTTGATGGTGGCCATAAGTGCATCTGTCTCTTTCAATTTTTTATCGATAAGTGCTTGTACTTCCTCTTTACTTAAGTTGTGCTTTTCCATGGGTTAGTTTTGAGCGTGTTAATCTTAATTTCCGTTTAGCTAAAAACGATCATAAATACAACCCTACTAATTGCTTGCCGTGGAAAGGCTCCTTTCGTAGAGCTGTATTCGAAGTTAAATATAGTATATCGTTAAATTAGCGGAAGCGAAAAGGGCAACAAAAAAAGGCAAGAGCGATTTGCTTATGCCTTTTTGTATTCGGATTGTATTTTTAAAAATACTGATGGAACCTGTTTCAGTTCTAACTGGAGAACCCGGCATCCCGCATCAGCCATGCTAAAGTAGTGAATTTTTATAACCACTTTTCCATGGTTTGGAATGTAAATAGCTTCGTTTCGTGATGATAGGCATTAGTGGAAAGTAATTGTACTAGTAATGAACTGCAAGAGAGAGCTGCGGGGGTTATATATACTTATACTTGGTTTATGTAAAAATCAAGCGAGTATAGTTTTGTGGTGAGCAATAGATAGCAGCTAAAACTAGCTCAAACACATACTGCCATTTAATGATAGCACTTTATCGAGCTTATGTATTTTCCGTAGAAATACGCAAAAATTGCGTAGAAATACGGAGTCGAAAATTGCGTAGAAATACGGATAGAATTTATTGTTATATTCTTTATTTTGGCAACTGTGATAAAAAAAAGAAGCCGAGTTGCCCCAGCTTAAATGTTTTCACAACGGAATAATCCTTATTGTGAATTGGTATTAGATTGTAAGACAAACGTAAATAAAAAAAGTTATAAATGAAAAAAATATTAGGACTAGACTTAGGAACGAATAGTATTGGATGGGCTTTGGTATGTGTTGACGATAATAACACACCAATAAAAATAGAAGCGATGGGCTCAAGGATAATTCCTTTAGGCGCTGATGATAGAGAACAATTTCAAAAAGGCCAAACAATAACAAAAAATCAAGATAGAACTATTGCAAGAACACAAAGGAAAGGTTATAATAGGAAACAACTAAGGAAAGATGAACTAAAAAAACTTTTGTTGGATCTTAATATTTTTCCCTCAAAACAATTACTTCAGTTACCTAGTCTTGAATTGTGGAAATTGCGGAGTGTTGCTGCCTCCGATAGTCAGAATATTAGCCCTGAGCAATTAGGTAGAATTTTTTACATGTTGAATCAAAAAAGAGGATACAAATCTGCTCGGACAGAGGCAAATCAAGATAAAAAAGATACTGAATATGTAGCAGAAGTAAAAGGTCGCTACAGTCAATTGAAAACTAAGAACCAAACTTTGGGTCAATATTTTTACGATGAATTATTAGTCTCTAATCAAAAACAAGAATATTTCCAAGTAAAGAAAAAAGTTTATCCGCGAGAAGCTTATATTGAAGAGTTTGATGCTATTATAAACGCTCAAAAATCGAAACATAGTTTTCTAACTGATGCAGTGATTGAGTCTTTACGCAATGAGATTTTGTTTTACCAAAGGAAGCTAAAGTCGCAAAAGGGATTGGTGAGTGTTTGTGAGTTTGAAAAGTTTGAAACGACTTACTTTGATAAAACTACAGAAAAATGGAAAACTATTTTTGCTGGTCCTAAAGTTGCCCCTAAAGCATCACCATTGTTTCAACTTTGCAAGATTTGGGAGGTGACAAATAATATAACATTGAAAGTGAAAAACCCGGAAGGCTCCAAGTATAAATGGAGTGATAAATTTCTAACATTAGATGAAAAGCGAGAGATTGTAAATTATCTTTCTAAAAACCCTAATCTTAGTTTTGCAGAATTATTGAGGATATTAAAACTCAAAAAGGAAGATGTTTATGTAAACAAACAAATTAGCAAAGGAATTCAAGGTAATATTACTTACGCTCAAATGTATGCGATATTGGGCGATAGCAAGTATTTACAGTTTAACATTGATGTATTACAAACAGATAAGCTCGCTCATTTAATCGATAAAAAGACAGGTGAAGTTCTTGAAGAAAGAGAAGGCTTGGAGCTCGACCCTAAAATAGAGTTCGAACCACTATATCAGCTATGGCATACTATTTATTCTATTAAGGATGTGGATGAATGTAAGCATGCTATAATAAAGCGTTTTGGTTTTACTGATGAAATTGCAGATAGTTTATCGAAGATAGATTTCAATAAGTTAGATTTTGGCAATAAATCAAATAAAGCAATGCGGAAAATATTGCCTTATTTGATGCAAGGATTTGACTATTCTCAAGCATGTAGTTTGGCTGGATACAATCACTCTGATAGTAAGACAAAAGATGAACGGGCAGCACAAAAAACAAGTGATCGATTAACTTTATTACCCAAAAATAGCCTTCGTCAGCCAGTAGTTGAACAAATTCTCAACCAAATGATAAATGTGGTGAATGCTATTATAGAGAAATATGGCAAACCCAATGAAATAAGAGTAGAGTTAGCTCGAGAGCTAAAGCAAAGTAAAGAGGAAAGGAATGATAGTGATATTCAAAATGGATTAAACAAAAAGTTAAATGAAGAAGTAGTATTACGTCTTTCTGAATTGGGAGTTCCTACTACTAAAAGATATATCCAAAAGTATAAGTTTATTTTCCCTTCACGAGGGCAGAAGCTTAAAGAGGCACAAGTTGTAAACCAATGTATTTACTGTGGCGATTATTTTAATCTAAGCGAAGCATTGAGCGGAGATAATTTTGATGTTGACCATATTGTGCCAAAGACCTTATTATTCGATGATTCACAAACTAACAAAGTATTAGTACATCGAACTTGTAACGCTACAAAAACAAACAAAACTGCATACGACTATATTGCAAGTAAAGGAAATGCTGAGTTAGATTTATATCTAACTAGAGTCGATGATTGGTTTAAACGAGGTGTTATCTCTTATTCCAAGATGCAACGATTAAAAGTGTCTTTTGATGAATATGTCGAAAGAAAGAAATTGAAGAAAGAAACTGAGGCGGATAAGAAATTGTGGGAAAGTTTTATTGATAGACAGCTTCGAGAAACACAATATATCGCTCGCAAATCAAAAGATATTTTACAACAGGTATGTAATAACGTTACCACTACCGAAGGAACTGTTACCGCAAAATTAAGATCACTTTGGGGTTGGGATGATGTACTAATGAATTTGCAACTTCCCAAATACAGAGATTTAGGTCAAACTGTTTCAAAAGAATGGACAAGTGAGCACGGAAAACGAAAGCATAAAAAAGAGGAAATAATTAATTGGAGTAAACGCGATGACCATAGACATCATGCTATTGATGCTTTAGTAATTGCATGTACGAAGCAAGGGTTTATTCAGCGTATAAATACACTTAATGCAAGTTCGGTTAAAGATGAAATGAATAAGAAAGTTAATGAAGCGGCATTGGTGTATAATGAAAAATTGACTTTACTTGAGAAGTATCTAATGGCCGAAAGACCATTTACAACAGTTGATGTTGAAAAACAAGCAGAAAAAGTACTTGTTTCGTTTAAAGCCGGTAAAAAGGTTGCTACAAATGGAGTACGGAAAATAAAAGTTAACGGGAAAAAGAAAATTGTACAAACAGGAATAATTGTCCCTCGTGGTGCACTACATGAGCAATTTGTATACGGTAAGATTAATGTTGTTGAGCCAGATAAGCCAATCAAATATCTGTTTGAAAATGTCGACCATATTGTAAACCAATCAATAAAGACATTAATTAAACAGCGATTGCTTGACCATGGGCAAAATGTGAAAGAATCTGTAGCATCTTTAAAGAAAGCCCCAATTTATCTTGATTCTGAGCAAAAGATTATATTAGAAAAGGCATCATGCTTCAAAGAAGAAGTTGTTATAAAGTACAAGTTGCAAGACCTAAAGACAAAAGATGTGCCTTTTATTGTTGACTCAAAAGTTCGTGAAAAAGTTGCTGAAAGATTAAGGCAGCATAATGGAAAAGAAAAGGAAGCCTTCAAAGATGTTTTATGGTTTAATGAGTCCAAGAAAATTCCAATTGTCACAGTTAGATGTTTCACAGGTCTTTCTGCTGTTGAAGCAATTAAAAGGGATGAGCATGCAAATGAGATAGGATTTGCCAAAACTGGTAGTAATCATCACATTGCAATATATAAAGATGTTGATGGGAATTTAGTCCAGCATGTTTCAACATTTTGGCATGCTGTTGAGAGAAGGAAGTATAAAATACCATACATTATTAAGGATACACAGAAACTCTGGGGTAATATGCTTGATAAGGAATTACCTCAATCTTTTCTGACCAAGTTGCCTGCTGATAATCTAGAGTTAGTTCATAGTATGCAGGAAAATGAAATGTTTGTTCTTGGTCTTTCTACAGAGGAGTTTGAAGAAGCTATGCAAAAAACACAGTATACTTTAATCAGTAAGCACTTGTATCTTGTATGGAGTATTTCTGTAAATAAGTATTGGTTTAGGTCTCATTTGGAAACTAAAAATTCTGATTTAAAAAAAATAGTTGGAGCTAGAGAAAGTGCAAGATTTATTGAAATTAGTAGTGTAGATGGTTTTTTAAAACTTAATCCAATTAAAATAAGGATAAATCATTTAGGAGAAATATCAAAAATTGGGGAATAGTTTTTTGTTGAAAGCCTTTTAAAATGAACTTTTGAACTAATGTGTTTTTTAATACTTCCTCATAATATACATTTCTTTTAAGGTTGTTTTTTGAAGAATAAATCTTATGATAAAACGCACCCTCTATTTTGGCAACCCGGCTCATTTATATATGAGGCGAAATCAACTTTGTATTAGTTTTAATCGAAGTTCTGAAACCGATGATGAGACACAGGTAGTTACTGTACCTATTGAAGATATTGGGGTGTTGATTGTGGATCACCCCCAAATCACTTTTAGTCATACTATTGTGGCAAAATTAATCGAAAATAATGCCGCTTTTATCAGTTGTGACGACAGCCATCACCCCATTGGATTGATGTTGCCACTTTCAGTGAATCATACGCAAACAGAAAAGTTTAGAGCACAAGTTCAAGCTACTGAACCGCTTAAAAAACAGTTGTGGCAACAAACGGTTATGGCTAAAATTAAAAATCAGCAACGATTGCTTTTGCTCCATGGTAAAGAAGAAGCTGCCGATTGGTTGAAGGCTTTTATAAAGGACGTAAAGAGCGGAGATACCGAAAATCATGAAGCACGAGCTGCGGCTATTTATTGGCCAACACTATTTGATGGATTACCGGGTTTTAAAGGCGATACTACTACACGCAAAGTATTCAGACGTGAACGATTTGGCGATGCCCCCAATAATATATTAAATTATGGCTATGCCATTTTAAGAGCCATTGTTGCACGGCAATTGGTGGCGAGTGGAATGCTGCCCACCTTCGGCATTTTTCATAAAAATAAATACAATGCCTATTGCTTAGCCGATGATATTATGGAACCCTATCGCCCTTACGTAGATAAGTTAGTGGCTGAATTGATGCGACAGGGCTTAGATTATACCGATTTGAATAAGGCGATAAAGGAAAAACTATTGCGTATTCCCGACTTAGATGTGGTGATAGATGGAGAGAACAGTAAACTGATGGTTGCCCTGCAACGCACCACAAGTAGTTTAATGCGATGCTTTGAAGGGGAAGGGAAACGTGTAATTTACCCGGAGTTGTAGTTTGTTTTGCGCAATTGATGAAGATGTATGTTTCTGAATAAATATAAAGTGATGTGGATACTGGTATTCTTCGACTTACCTACCGAAACAAAACAGGATAGGAAAAACTATACTCAGTTTCGCGATAGACTGATGGACGATGGCTTTACCATGTTTCAGTTTAGTATTTATGTTCGGCATTGTCCGAGCCGCGAAAATATGGATGCCCATATAAAACGTGTACAAAAAATTCTACCCCCATTAGGGAAAGTGGTAATTATGACCATTACCGATAAGCAATTTGGCGACATGGAAATATTTAATGGGAAAAAGGCAGCTCCATTACCTAAAGTGCCTCAACAATTGGAGATGTTTTAATGCTTTATACCCAAAAACAGGCAAAAAAAATCCCGCTTATAGGTTAAGCGGGATGTCTAAACACTCATTTTTTTTGTTTTGAAAAAGCGCTAAACCACTTGATTTTGCTGGTAATTTGCCAGGGTATAGTGTGTTTAGTTATTTCAAAGATACAATCTGATACCAATTCACAACGATCGTCAACCGGTTTAACTATGCCATCCAAGTGTGTTTAGTTATTTCAAAGATACAATCTGATACCAATTCACAACTCCGATGAAGCATTTGAAGACTTGGCGGCAAGTGTGTTTAGTTATTTCAAAGATACAATCTGATACCAATTCACAACAGACAAGGCCAAAGGATCACAAGCTATCAAGTGTGTTTAGTTATTTCAAAGATACAATCTGATACCAATTCACAACAACTACCATATACGGTAAATGAGCTATTTAAGTGTGTTTAGTTATTTCAAAGATACAATCTGATACCAATTCACAACACCTTACAAGCACTTTGATTTTGAACTTCAAGTGTGTTTAGTTATTTCAAAGATACAATCTGATACCAATTCACAACTGTATTAAATGGTGGTAGTATCGGTTGGTGAGTGTGTTTAGTTATTTCAAAGATACAATCTGATACCAATTCACAACTTACTACCAAGTGAACAAGCCTTCCGATTCAGTGTGTTTAGTTATTTCAAAGATACAATCTGATACCAATTCACAACGTAACGGATTCAGCAGTACAAAAAGTTGCTAGTGTGTTTAGTTATTTCAAAGATACAATCTGATACCAATTCACAACGCATTATCATTCGGTTATTTTAGCGGTGTAAGTGTGTTTAGTTATTTCAAAGATACAATCTGATACCAATTCACAACGCAACTTCGCCAAGCTGCCAAGCGTTACCCAGTGTGTTTAGTTATTTCAAAGATACAATCTGATACCAATTCACAACGCGCGAATCTGTGGTCACATATTTGGAAGAAGTGTGTTTAGTTATTTCAAAGATACAATCTGATACCAATTCACAACATGCCGTTGCTCTTATGCCTGCTAATACCAAGTGTGTTTAGTTATTTCAAAGATACAATCTGATACCAATTCACAACACCCCCGCTTGGTGTTTCAAAAACGCCTCAGTGTGTTTAGTTATTTCAAAGATACAATCTGATACCAATTCACAACGGCGGTGATTTGCAAGGCGCAACAATGCAAAGTGTGTTTAGTTATTTCAAAGATACAATCTGATACCAATTCACAACAGTGTTACCTTAATCCAGAAGACTGTTGGCAGTGTGTTTAGTTATTTCAAAGATACAATCTGATACCAATTCACAACATTTATCAAAGACGGGCATTAAAGAGTTTTAGTGTGTTTAGTTATTTCAAAGATACAATCTGATACCAATTCACAACTAAATCCGGTCAGCGTTTCCACTTGTCACTAGTGTGTTTAGTTATTTCAAAGATACAATCTGATACCAATTCACAACATAGCTTACTAGGTTTTACAGCCGGTAGCGAGTGTGTTTAGTTATTTCAAAGATACAATCTGATACCAATTCACAACGCCTGCAGTTCCGGTACCTATTCCAATATTAGTGTGTTTAGTTATTTCAAAGATACAATCTGATACCAATTCACAACAAACCGCTAGGACTTATTCTAGCAATTTTTAGTGTGTTTAGTTATTTCAAAGATACAATCTGATACCAATTCACAACGGTATGTTAGAGATAATAATGCAGAAGCAGAGTGTGTTTAGTTATTTCAAAGATACAATCTGATACCAATTCACAACGCTGCTCCGATTGCTAATCCATACGATTCAAGTGTGTTTAGTTATTTCAAAGATACAATCTGATACCAATTCACAACGAATTTAGTGGACTAAAAACTACCACCGTAAGTGTGTTTAGTTATTTCAAAGATACAATCTGATACCAATTCACAACCCAGTTACTACTTTTACCTAAATTTTGTTTTAGTGTGTTTAGTTATTTCAAAGATACAATCTGATACCAATTCACAACTAAAACACCCGTTGACACTTACAACGTAGAGTGTGTTTAGTTATTTCAAAGATACAATCTGATACCAATTCACAACGCAGGATCACATTTGCATCCTAATTGCTGAAGTGTGTTTAGTTATTTCAAAGATACAATCTGATACCAATTCACAACTATTTGTTACTGATGTTCCAGAACCACCAGAGTGTGTTTAGTTATTTCAAAGATACAATCTGATACCAATTCACAACAGCAAGGTTCGGGAATGTGTACATATCCCCAGTGTGTTTAGTTATTTCAAAGATACAATCTGATACCAATTCACAACACTCGAATTGGAGTATTCATGAGTAAAGGGAGTGTGTTTAGTTATTTCAAAGATACAATCTGATACCAATTCACAACTGGATTCGTAAATTTCTATATCATCAGAATAGTGTGTTTAGTTATTTCAAAGATACAATCTGATACCAATTCACAACTGATGCACCCCGTACAAAACGCAGAAGATTAGTGTGTTTAGTTATTTCAAAGATACAATCTGATACCAATTCACAACTGGTAGAGCCACATTGTCTTTTTCCGACAGAGTGTGTTTAGTTATTTCAAAGATACAATCTGATACCAATTCACAACACTTACACCTGAAGAAATTGCGGAAGCTGCAGTGTGTTTAGTTATTTCAAAGATACAATCTGATACCAATTCACAACGCGTAAATTCACCCTCCCATTCTTCTATAAAGTGTGTTTAGTTATTTCAAAGATACAATCTGATACCAATTCACAACTTACGAAGGGCGGTTATCGGTAGTCTACAAAGTGTGTTTAGTTATTTCAAAGATACAATCTGATACCAATTCACAACGGGAGAAAAAGGGCATTAACTCAATCATCAAGTGTGTTTAGTTATTTCAAAGATACAATCTGATACCAATTCACAACAGAATACTTAGGGTTTTCACACATGGTGAAAGTGTGTTTAGTTATTTCAAAGATACAATCTGATACCAATTCACAACCAGAACTAGCTAGAGATAAAAAAGCTACAGAAGTGTGTTTAGTTATTTCAAAGATACAATCTGATACCAATTCACAACGCTCTTGCACGCTTTGCCGCGTTCATTGTAGTGTGTTTAGTTATTTCAAAGATACAATCTGATACCAATTCACAACTATCTAGGCGTTGATTTCAAGACAGGAGTAAGTGTGTTTAGTTATTTCAAAGATACAATCTGATACCAATTCACAACACGGGTTCGTCACGTAATCAAAGTGCAACAAGTGTGTTTAGTTATTTCAAAGATACAATCTGATACCAATTCACAACCATTGGTAGCATTTTCAGGCAAGTTATTTAGTGTGTTTAGTTATTTCAAAGATACAATCTGATACCAATTCACAACGTATGCAATTTTATAGGCTGTTGGTGGTGTAGTGTGTTTAGTTATTTCAAAGATACAATCTGATACCAATTCACAACCACACAGCACTAAGGAACTATTTTTTAGAAGTGTGTTTAGTTATTTCAAAGATACAATCTGATACCAATTCACAACAGATGAGCGATAGAAGCGTAAAAACTGCAGAGTGTGTTTAGTTATTTCAAAGATACAATCTGATACCAATTCACAACGCGCAATGGTAAACGCTACAACGTGGTTATAGTGTGTTTAGTTATTTCAAAGATACAATCTGATACCAATTCACAACAGCGTACAACTCCGCTGTAAATAGAGGTAAAGTGTGTTTAGTTATTTCAAAGATACAATCTGATACCAATTCACAACCAAGCCGACAAAGATGTTTTGCCACTACTTAGTGTGTTTAGTTATTTCAAAGATACAATCTGATACCAATTCACAACTATGGAGTTAGCACATTGTAAGTACTGCCAAGTGTGTTTAGTTATTTCAAAGATACAATCTGATACCAATTCACAACAGGGAAGCCAGGTTATAATAGTGTTGGGAAAGTGTGTTTAGTTATTTCAAAGATACAATCTGATACCAATTCACAACTGTATTAAATGGTGGTAGTATCGGTTGGTGAGTGTGTTTAGTTATTTCAAAGATACAATCTGATACCAATTCACAACTCCCATTAGTGCATCACAAACCCAATCTACAGTGTGTTTAGTTATTTCAAAGATACAATCTGATACCAATTCACAACTCGTAAACCACACTAATAAAAAGGTTTTAAAGTGTGTTTAGTTATTTCAAAGATACAATCTGATACCAATTCACAACACCGGTTGTTACGCGAAAAGCTGAATAAGTAGTGTGTTTAGTTATTTCAAAGATACAATCTGATACCAATTCACAACATTGGATTCTTTGGTGTCTATCAACACGGGAGTGTGTTTAGTTATTTCAAAGATACAATCTGATACCAATTCACAACGCATATTCATGTCGACCCCATCAACGTATAAGTGTGTTTAGTTATTTCAAAGATACAATCTGATACCAATTCACAACGTAACAATCATTCCTAAATTCAAAGTTGATAGTGTGTTTAGTTATTTCAAAGATACAATCTGATACCAATTCACAACGAATCAGCACTATTTGTTGGTTGTGCTGTCAGTGTGTTTAGTTATTTCAAAGATACAATCTGATACCAATTCACAACAGTCGATGTTTGATGTCAACGGCCAAGTTTAGTGTGTTTAGTTATTTCAAAGATACAATCTGATACCAATTCACAACACTGTTGTACCTATGACTTTTGACATCCAAAGTGTGTTTAGTTATTTCAAAGATACAATCTGATACCAATTCACAACGTATTTTTTCATGTGGAATCCAAATGGTTTAGTGTGTTTAGTTATTTCAAAGATACAATCTGATACCAATTCACAACTACCGAATAGTATTGTTTTTATAGATGATTAGTGTGTTTAGTTATTTCAAAGATACAATCTGATACCAATTCACAACCTATTGGCTTTTGCAAATGGAGAAATAAAAAGTGTGTTTAGTTATTTCAAAGATACAATCTGATACCAATTCACAACGAAGAACAAGGTTTGGTTTACGTAGGCAAAGTGTGTTTAGTTATTTCAAAGATACAATCTGATACCAATTCACAACGCTATTGTTGGAGGTTGGTCGGCAGGTTGTAGTGTGTTTAGTTATTTCAAAGATACAATCTGATACCAATTCACAACAAGGGGGTAAACGAATGCTGTATAAAAACAGTGTGTTTAGTTATTTCAAAGATACAATCTGATACCAATTCACAACATGTTATATCATTTGAAACATTTAGGAGTTAGTGTGTTTAGTTATTTCAAAGATACAATCTGATACCAATTCACAACGGTGTTACGGAAGTTCCCGCAAACTCAAAAGTGTGTTTAGTTATTTCAAAGATACAATCTGATACCAATTCACAACAACGGCTAAACAATGCTAAAATCATTCGGAAGTGTGTTTAGTTATTTCAAAGATACAATCTGATACCAATTCACAACATGTGCTTAACGGAGCGCCTAGATTCGGACAGTGTGTTTAGTTATTTCAAAGATACAATCTGATACCAATTCACAACTTATCCAATGCAAACATACCCAAACATCTGAGTGTGTTTAGTTATTTCAAAGATACAATCTGATACCAATTCACAACGGTGGAGTGCTTTACGTTTGTAAACACATGAGTGTGTTTAGTTATTTCAAAGATACAATCTGATACCAATTCACAACGCTGTCAAGTTTGTGCACAGCCATCACGTAGTGTGTTTAGTTATTTCAAAGATACAATCTGATACCAATTCACAACTGCTTCGGTTGTGTTTGTCATAGCTGTGTAGTGTGTTTAGTTATTTCAAAGATACAATCTGATACCAATTCACAACGAGTTTGATTCACTTCGTACAGTAGTTGATAGTGTGTTTAGTTATTTCAAAGATACAATCTGATACCAATTCACAACAAGGAGACCATCACCATCTATTGGAATTCTAGTGTGTTTAGTTATTTCAAAGATACAATCTGATACCAATTCACAACTATTTATCGAGGTAGGGCTATATACGTATAGTTGTATTTAATTATAAGAAAGAAGGATTATGACTTTAAAATTCCCACTAATCTGTTATCTCTGCAAACGACAAGTATAAATACGGAGATTTTGCGTAGAAATACGGTTGTTTATATGGTATAATTTAGGGAAGTTTGTTAAAGGCTTATGATAATTTTGGGAAACCAATTTATGATTAACCTATTTTTTAATTTAGATAGATACCAATGGGTTTTTCATTTAGAAAAAGTGTTCGTTTTGGACCGGTACGATTTAATCTTAGTAAATCGGGTATTGGAACTAGCATTGGTGTGAAGGGCTTGCGAGTAGGTGTTGACAGTAAGGGTAGGACATATGGGAGTGCTGGAATTCCCGGAACCGGTATTTATGGCAGAAAATACGCAACCTCTAATGGAAAAGGTGACACAGCTCCTAGTCAACAGCATTTGAATATATCGACTACGTTAGCAGATATACGCGAGAAGGCCAACATCAATAGTTTAGGTTTCAATTTTAATTATACATACTATCAAGGCAGTGATAGCAAAGGTTGTCTTTTAGTTTTTGCTTGGATTCTTGGATTGGGCTTACTTTCAATTCCACCGGTAGGAATTCCTTATTTATTAGTTCTCTTCTTTTATCAACGGAAAAAGAGCAAGGAACCTGAAACGGTATTTCGAAAAGCTTTTGCATCGGCTTTTACTCATGTTACATCGGGTGATTATTACAAAGCCCTAACTTTTCTTGACAAATGCAAACAGCTTGACCCCAACAATATTGATTATTTAGATTTATCGGGAGTGTGCAACTATCAATCAAAGCGCTATGATGTAGCGGCTTCATTTTTTGAAAGGGTATATAAGGTACGATCAAATGACATCAGAACCCAAACCTTGTTGGCTGATAGTTTACGACAATTGAATCAGCCTGAAGATTACCACAGATTGATTGAATTATATACTGATATTCTTGTAACGCAACCTGATGATGAGAATAAGTTTATTTTAGGCTACTATTTATCGTTAGAAAAAAGATTTAATGAGTCTATAGCCGTTCTGCAAAAAATAACACCTGAAAGTGATATGTACATACAAGCACTGAACGGTATTGCAACTTGTTATAGTGAACTTCAAGAATATCAGAAAGGAATTGAAGTGCTAAAGTTTGCCCCATTAAGACAAAAGCAACTAGACGATAATTTAAAAGCAGTGCATTATAATTTAGGCGAATTATATGAAGCTGTTGGGGATAAGGTTAATGCACTTAAACATTATACAATTATTGAGATTCAGGATATAAACTATTTGGATGTAAAGGCAAGGATACAGAAATTAGCATCTTGACTTAATCTGTATAATTTAGTTTTATGATCTATTCCATTTTTTCGTTTCTTACCCGATTAGTGATTTTACTTTTGTTATTAGGAGGGGTTGCCACAGCCATCATCTATTTAGTAATAGCCATAAAACAAAAGGATGATAGTGATAGGCCGGAGTGTCCGTAGCTTTTTTTCCATTGGTTGGTGTCACCACGGACCATTAGTATAATGTCAATAGTTTCGTTTTGTGATGACAGGAACCGAGGGAAAGAAACAAACATAGCCTGCCTCGTTCCTCGCAGTGACGTATGCTGCTTCTGTCTTTTCTAACGAGTCCGCCAGAGGCGGAGAAATCTCATCAATGGAGATTCGAGGTTATAGATTGAGACTTCTCGTGGGAACTCGAAGTGACGGTTACATTTTTTTCCTTTAGTCGGTGTTCCACCACCAATTCAAAACGTGCAACAATATGCGTAAACAAACACAGACTGCTTCGTGCCTCGCAGTGACGTCATTCTTTTTTTTGATATTTCGAATTGAAGCACAATGCCGCGTTAGCGATTGAAGCGCAAATCCTTTTGTGAGGAACGAGCAAAAGATTGTAGCGGAAAGCGCGTTAAAACGCCCAACCATCAACAGTTATTATTGCCCGAAACTTTTCTTTTCGTGGTATAGGCATTTTAACTATTTTCACCACCTATATGAGTTTTCAATTATTAGCTACAGATAAGGATTCGAATGCCAGAGCGGGGCTGCTGCAAACGGCACATGGCGAGATTCAAACGCCTATTTTTATGCCGGTGGGTACTGCGGGTACGGTGAAGGCGGTGCATTTCCGCGAGTTGGAGCGCGATGTAAAGGCGCAAATTATTTTGGGGAATACGTATCATTTGTATTTACGTCCGGGTTTGAATGTACTCGAAGCGGCCGGTGGTTTGCATAAATTTATTGGTTGGGATCACCCTATTTTAACGGATAGTGGCGGATACCAAGTGTATTCGTTGTCGGAGATTAGAAAGATAAAAGAGGAAGGAGCGGAGTTCCGTTCACATATTGATGGGTCGAAACATTTTTTCTCGCCCGAGTATGTGATGGACATTCAGCGCACCATTGGAGCCGATATTATTATGGCGTTTGACGAGTGTACGCCTTACCCTTGCGATTACGATTACGCCAAAAAATCGATGGCGATGACGCATCGTTGGTTGGATCGTTGTGTAACGCGCTTTCAGGAAACGCAACCGAAGTATGGGTATGAGCAAGCGTTGTTCCCGATTGTGCAAGGCAGTGTGTATGCGGATTTGCGGAAACAGTCGGCTGAATACATTGCTTCGAAAGGCATGACGGGCAACGCAATTGGCGGTCTATCGGTAGGCGAGCCCGATGAAGAAATGTATGGCATGACGGATTTGTGTTGTTCGATTTTGCCGAAAGATAAACCGCGCTACTTAATGGGCGTGGGCACTCCGGCTAATATATTAGAGTCGATTGCCTTGGGGATTGATATGTTTGATTGTGTGATGCCAACACGCAACGCCAGAAATGGTATGCTGTTCACCACACAAGGGATTATCAATATTAAAAACGAAAAGTGGAAGAATGATTTTTCGCCTATTGATGCCAACAGTACTTGCGAATTGATGCGCACACACACTAAAGCGTATTTGCGTCACTTGATGCATTCAGGCGAAATGTTGGCTGCGCAATTAGCAACATTGAATAATTTGAGTTTTTATTTGTGGTTGGTGGGAGAAGCACGCGAACAGATTTTGGCGGGCACTTACAAATCGTGGAAAGATAAAATGGTGAAACAGGTGATGACGAGACTTTGATCATCAGGAACGAAGCATGAAGAAAATTGATTGGTACATTTTTAGAAAGTATGTAGGTACTTTTTTCTTTATCATGGCGCTATTGATTGCCATTACCATTGTTATTGATATTTCCGAAAAAATTGATGTACTGTTGGATGGTGGCATTCCGTTGAAGTTGATTATTACGCAATATTATTTTGGGTTCATCCCTTATATATCTTCGCTGTTAGCTCCGTTTTTTATTTTAGTGGCGGTAATCTTTTTTACTTCGCAATTGGCCGATAGGTCCGAGATTATTGCCATTCTGAACAGCGGTACCAGCTTCTATCGGTTTCTGTTGCCCTACTTTTACGGAGCCTTGTTTTTTGCGGTGTTGTTGTATTTCGGGAATCATTACTTTATTCCGCGCGCCAATAAAACGCGCATTGCATTTGAAGATAAGTACATCAATAAGGTGTCGAAAACAGCAGCGTATAATTTTCACCGGCAGGTTGCCCCGGGTACTATTATTTACATGGAGGCGTATCGCCCTTATGACGCAACGGCCTATCGGTTTTCGATGGAGCAATTCGACAAAGGAAGTTTACAATACAAGTTGCGGGGCGACAGAATAGAATACGTGAAAGCCACTAAAAAATGGCGTATCAGCAACTACTACATCCGTACGTTGGTGGGCGATCAATACCGATTACAGTATGGGGAATCGATTGAAAAAAGGCTTCCATTCAAGCCCGATGATTTTCAATTTGGGTCGGGGGTAAAAGAAGCTATGACCACACCGGAGTTAGTCGAGTATATTGCTGAAATGAAAAAAGCCGGACAAAGTTATTTGGAGTTTTATGAAATTGAAAGGTACCGAAGAACATCCATTCCGTTTAGTATTTTTATTATGACCTTAATTGGGGTGAGTTTGGCTTCGCGTAAGATTCGTGGTGGATTGGGTTGGCATGTGGTGTTGGGAATTGGTTTGAGTGCTACCTACGAGATAATTATGAAGTTTTCGGTGACCTTTTCTACCAATGCTTCGTTGCCTCCGTTTATGGGGGTTTGGATTCCGAATTTAGTTTATGGGGCCATTGCGCTGTATTTGTTGAAGAAGGCGCCTAAATAAGAAGCTACTAGCTTTTAGCTACTAGCGGCTAGAGGAAGAGCTTACGCCAGAGGAAGCTTATAGCTTTTAGCCATTAGCTGTTAGAGGAAGAGCTTACGCCAGAGAAAGCTGCTAGCTTTTAGAGGAAAAAAGCTTGCAGCCTTTAGAGGAAGAGTTGGAGAGGATATGTCACTCGAATTGTGAATATTTTGCAATACTATTTCTGTTGGCAGCTTTTTCTATGGGCTAATGGCTAGCGGCTAACAGCTTTCCCAAAAATATAATTCGTATTCATGCTTTGCTCTTGATTCTTTTAGCCTATTTTCGCTCATCAAAAATAAATAAATCTGTATGTCACAATATCAAGTTACGATTATTGGTTCCGGTCCGGGAGGTTATATTGCTGCTATTCGCTGCGCTCAATTGGGGATGAAAGTAGCTATTGTTGAAAAATATGCTGTGTTGGGCGGTACCTGTACCAATGTGGGCTGTATTCCTTCAAAAGCATTGTTAGACTCTTCAGAGCATTACGAAGCGGCTGCACATAAATTTACAGAGCATGGGATTGAGGTGAAAGGTATTTCTTTCAATTTCAAAACTATGGTAGAACGCAAAAACGGTGTGGTGAAAGCCAACAACGATGGCATTGCGTTTTTAATGAAGAAGAATAAAATTGATGTGTATTACGGTATGGGTTCTTTTGTAACGAAAAACAAAATTGCCATTACCGATGCAGCCGGAAAGAAAACTGAAATAGAAACCGAGAAAACGATTATAGCAACCGGCTCAAAGCCAACAGTATTGCCGTTTTTACCGGTAGATAAAAAGAGAATTATTACCTCTACAGAAGCGTTGAACTTGCCGGAAGTGCCGAAACACATGGTAATTATTGGAGGTGGTATTATTGGAGTGGAGTTGGGTTCTGTGTTTTTAAGATTAGGCGCAAAGGTTACTGTGGTGGAATATTTGGATAAAATTATTCCTTCTATGGATGAAGACTTAAGCAAAGAAATGCAGCGTGTATTGAAGAAACAAGGCATGGAGTTTATGTTGTCGCACAAAGTGAGTGGCGCAACGGTTAAAGGAAAAGAAGTAACGGTTTCGGCTGAAAATAAAAATGGTGAGAAGGTAGAAGTGAAAGGCGATTACTGCTTAGTGGCTGTTGGTCGTGCGCCATATACTGAAGGCTTAGGCTTGGAAAATGCAGGCATTACTTTAGATGAGCGCAAACGTATTCCGGTGAACGATCATTTGGAAACGGCTGTTCCGGGTATTTATGCTTTGGGTGATGTGGTGCGTGGTGCAATGTTGGCGCATAAAGCAGAAGAAGAAGGTGTTTTAGTGGCAGAAGTTATTGCCGGACAAAAACCGCATATCAACTACAATTTAATTCCAGGTGTGGCTTACACATGGCCTGAAGCGGCTAGCGTTGGTGCTACAGAAGCAGAGTTAAAAGCACAGGGAAAAACATACAAAGTAGGTAAGTTTCCATTCCGCGCATTAGGAAGAGCGCGTGCTTCAGGCGATTTGGATGGTTTTGTAAAAGTATTGGCCGATACCGCAACGGATGAAATTTTAGGTGTACATATTTTAGGTGCTCGTGCTGCCGATTTAATTATTGAAGGCGTTGTAGCGATGGAATATCGTGCAAGCGCTGAAGATATCGCAAGAATGAGTCACCCGCATCCAACCTATACAGAAGCTTTTAAAGAAGCCTGTTTGATAGCTACCGATAACAGAGCGTTGAATATGTAATTTATTTTGAAATTATTTGAAAAGGCACAGGTGTTTGGCTTGTACCTTTTTTAATACATTTTATCGCTTGAAAAATTCCAACACCGCATCATGTGTTTCCTTTGTTTTTTCAATCATCGGTACATGTCCGCAAGAGTCGAAAATAAGCACTTCGCTGTTTTTAATATCGTGACGAAAACGCTCCGCATGTTCTACAGGAATTATTTTGTCTTGTTTGCCCCAAACAATTAATGTTGGACATTGCACGCGACTGATTAACGTGGTGTCAGGGAATTGTTTGGAACGCGCTAATGCCAACATAAAGGCTAAATTGCCTTCACGGTTTGAAGAAATATTGTTTTTGACAATACTTTCCGGATTTACCTTTGATTTATCGGCATAACAATTTTCGGCACCACTCTTCGACATAAACATAGGCATGCCTCTGTCGAAAATTTTGCCTACGGATTTGTATTTGAACATCGCTAATTTATCTGCAACGGCTTTGGTATCATAGCCTGCGCTATTGAGTAATACCAATTTTTTTACGCGCTGTGGCTGTTCTCCCGCAGTAAGCCATGCAATGCCACCACCCATGGAGTTCCCGATAACATACAACGAATCGATGTGTAACGTGTCGAGCATAAAACGCATATAGTCGTTATAGTCTTGAATGTAGTTTTCGTTGTCTTTCACCGAAGGGAAATCGGAAAGTCCGAAGCCCGGTAAATCAACTCGAATAACACGAAAGCTATCTTTGAATGCATCGGCTAATGCATCAAAGTTCATATACGATCCTCCAAAACCATGGATCATCAATATCGGAAAGCCTTTACCTTCATCGGTATAATGCACTTCGGCATCGCGCCATTTCAAAAAGTGCGAAGCAGAAGAAGAAAGTTTGCTTTTCGCGTCTTGCTTGGAAACTATATTGCTCGGACGAAGAAACACCACCGCTGCGAGTATGAGTATGCTGGCGATAAAGAAATATCCTAAAATGCGAAACAGTTTTTTCATTGTAATTGTATTGTTTGCGAAACTAATTTTATTTGTGCTGTAGAAGCCTAGCCATTATAGAACTTCAATCAAATGTTCTTTTTGGGAAGTCAACGTTCCAAACGACTTTAGGTCTAATCCGTTTGCTTTTGCCACTGTTTTAAACTCTTCTTCATAGCCGGAAGCTACTGCTACTAAAAGGCCTCCGCTCGTCTGTGGATCGGCAAGAATAAGTTTGTGAGTTTCGTTTTGCAGCTTGATTTTCGAACCATAACTATCCCAATTACGATGTGTACCACCGGGTACAGCGCCTTGCTCGATATAATGCAATGCCTCTGCAAACACCGGTATTTTAGTGTAATGAATTTGTGCGCTTAGTCTGCTACCCTCACACATTTCCGTCAAATGCCCTAACAGTCCAAATCCTGTAACATCTGTCATGGCTTTTACATAGGGCAATGTGGCAAATATTTCACCTATCTTATTGAGTTTCATCATCGATTCCGGTGCAATGCGCTGATGTTCGGGTAGTAGTATGCCTTTCTTCTCGGCAGTGGTTAAAGTCCCTACACCAAGGGGTTTGGTAAGAAATAAGGAACACCCTTCAGTTGCCGTGTTGTTCTTTTTAAGCTGCGAAATATTCACCCGACCAGTTACTGCTAATCCAAAAATCGGTTCAGGTGAATCGATGCTATGTC
The DNA here is from genome assembly GCA_964398475.1 of uncultured Chitinophagaceae bacterium. Taxonomy (GTDB): domain Bacteria; phylum Bacteroidota; class Bacteroidia; order Chitinophagales; family LD1; genus CALAYL01. The sequence continues at coordinate 40,714 of CAYNMP010000011.1, forward strand.
CACCGGCTAGCAGAATTCCTGCATCGGCACATGCTTGGCGTGCGCCATCCAGAACCCTTGCAGCTATTGATGCATCGAGTTTAGCAATGGGCCATCCTAATATTGCAATAGCGAGTAATGGGGTACCACCCATGGCATACACATCACTGATGGCGTTCACTGAAGCAATTCTGCCGAAGTCGAATGCATCGTCTACAATGGGCATAAAAAAATCGGTGGTACTGATAATAGCTGTACCATCTTCTAAATCGTATACCGCTGCATCATCTTTCGCTTCGTTGCCAACCAATAAGCGTTTGCTATCCGGCATTGTTCCTTGAATAATGGCAGATGAATGCAGTATGCTGTCTAAAACCTTTGGCGCAATCTTGCAACCACAACCTGCACCGTGACTGTATTGTGTGAGTTTTATGTTTTCCATTACGTTCTTGTTTTTTGAATGAGGATAGCTGCGATTTCTTGATAGCTCTGTTTGTCGAAAAGCAGATCTTCAGCTATAGGATGTTGTTTTTTTGTTGCACTGAAGTGATACGCTTTGTCGTAATACCGTAACATTATTGTAGCAACTTCTTCCAATTGATTTTGCTTTAATGCTTCAAGCGCATTGTTCATGGATTCCGTGCCCATGCGTTTTGCTAAGGGACGAATACAGTCCCCTAATGTTTCAATAGGGAAAGACGCATATTGGTTCATCAAATGGCGAATTCTTCTTTCATCGGGTAAATGAATTTTGAAAACCGGAGCTGCTTTCAATTGTATCCAAAAGGGTTCAGGGATATAGCATGTGCCCAATGATTTGCTTTCATCTTCCAACCAACATGTTTTGTTGCAGTCAATTCGCGAAACGGCTAGATGTAGATTGTTTTCAAATTGTTCAGGCTTGGGTTGTGGTGATTGACCTAATCCGCCAAAGGCCGATCCTTTGTGATTCGCAATTCTTTCTAAATCGATAATTTGTTCTCCGGTATTTTGCAAAGCATATAGAATTTCTGTTTTTCCACTTCCGGTTTCTCCGCCAATTACACAAAGTTTTAGTGGCCTTGCTAAATCATCTAAAACGTTTTGGCGATAAGCTTTGTAGCCGCCTTGTAAAACGTATACTTCATAGCCCAACAGGTTAATTAGCCAAGCCAATGCGCCTGAACGCATACCGCCACGCCAACAATGAATGAATACTTTTTTTTCAACGGTTAATGTGCGAAGGGAACGTGCAAAATCGCCCATTTTTTTGCCTACAATGTCGAGCCCAATTTCAATTGCTTTTTCTTTGCCTTCTTTTTTGTATGCAGTACCTACCACTGCTCGTTCTTCATCATTAAACAGCGGGAAACTTGTTGCGTGAGGAATATGCCCTTTGTTGAACTCTTTTGGTGCACGTACATCCAAAATTAGATAACCTTCCGATTGTTGCAGGAACTCTTGAATAGAAAGATATTGTATAGGCGTTGACATACAGCTCAAAAATAGCAATCGCTTCGCATTTTTATCATTGTGTCTGAAATTATTGCGATTAGAATATTTGGTGCTGTTTCTTTCCCGAAACGAAATTTGTATTATTGGTAAAAAGACTATTTCATCAAATTAATATAGTGAAACAAAATCTGTGTTTACTACCTGCGCGTTTTCTTCTCCGTTATGGAGTGGTTTGTTGCTTTGTGGTAAATGGATTAGATGCTTTAGCTATTACCCCGGGGCTAAAGAAGAGTGTAGATTTACACTTTATTAATTTTTGCAATAGTATAGGATATGCTCGGATTGGAATTTACAATAATCCTAAAACCTTTTGTAATGAATCGATTAAGCCTTTTCGGGAAGTCAGCGGAAAAATTGTAGGTAACGAATGTTTTATCGAAATTTTTGATTTGCCGGATGGTGAATATGCACTCACCCTTCTACATGATGAGAATGATGATTTAGTGATGAATTACAACTTCCTTGGTTTACCCAAAGAAGGATATGCATTTTCGAATAACGCTTTCCCTGTATTGTCGAAACCGAGTTTCAATGCTTGTAAGATTAAAGTAGTTGCAGGAGTTATTGTTGCTCAAACCATCAAAGTTCGATACTTGTTGAAGTAGTAAGTAAAATTACTACAGCTCTTTAATGGCTTTACTTTTGAAGAATTGATGGCCAAAAGCCACCAAAAATACGCCTGAAAAAATAAAAAGCGCTGCGATAACTTTATTCCAACTCAATGCATCTTTGCCCACTGCAATGGAAATAATAGCGGCAAGAATTGGTTGTAAATAAATGTAGGCTCCCACTACAGATGAATGTACTTCTCTCAATGCTAAAATGTTGAATAGATAGGCACAGAACGTTACAAATATCACAACAAATGCCAGTGCTAGCCATGCGTTTGCAGTGAACGTTTGCCACTGAATGAGATGGAATTGATTCCATCCTAATACAATTACCGGTAGAAGTCCAAATAGGAACACCCATTTAATAACTGTCATGGGATGATACTTCTTCATTAATGGTCTTACCATTACTAAATACAATGCATAAGATGCAGCATTCAGTAGAATAAAAATATCGCCCAACATGGTTTCTGATGAAAAATTAAATTGTTTTCCACTTATAATCAAGAATGCTCCGGTTGCCCCAAAAAAAATGCCTGCAATCTTGTACCAAGTGGGTTGTTCGTGTTTAATGAAAAAAGAAATTACCATAACCAAAATTGGTGTGGTAATCATAATTAACGCACCATTGATAGGCGTGGTTAAATTTAATCCGGCATAAAACATTTCTTGATTAATCACTACGCCAAAAAGGGCACAGCCAATGAGGAGCGGAATGTCTTTTCGTTTTATTTTTTCGTTCACCCAGAAAAAGTCAACAGCGAAAAACAATAGAACAGTTACCGATACTCGAATAAAGATAAATGCCTGAGGTAAAATGAACTCAGGCATTAACGTTTTAGAAATAATGAAGTTTGCTCCGTAGAACAAATTCACTAAAAAGAGTAAGATGTGCGCTATTGCTTTTCTCGAAAGCATCATCGTAAGCCTTTTCTCCAGTCTGTTTTTTCGCTCACCACGGCTTTCAATTGATCAATCGAAACGCGTTCTTGTTTCATGGTGTCGCGGTCGCGGAGTGTTACGGTATTGTCTTCTAATGTTTGATGATCAATTGTAATACAATATGGCGTTCCAATGGCATCTTGGCGTCTGTATCGTTTGCCAATGGCATCTTTTTCTTCAAAGAAACAATTGGTTTCGAATTTCAAGTCGTTGTATATTTCTCTCGCTTTTTCCGATAATCCATCTTTTTTCATCAATGGCAATACCGCAACTTTGATAGGCGCAAGGAACGCAGGAAGTCTTAAAACTGTTCGGTCTGAACCATCTTCCAATTTTTCTTGTTCAAACGCATTACACATAACCGCTAAGAAGGTTCGGTTCAAACCCACCGATGTTTCTACCACATACGGCACATAACTTTGATTCAATTCCGGATCAAAGTATTGCAATTTCTTGCCACTTAAATTCTGATGTTGCGTTAAATCGAAATCGGTACGTGAGTGAATACCTTCCATTTCTTTAAACCCAAATGGGAACTCAAACTCAATATCTACAGCAGCATTAGCGTAGTGTGCGGTTTTTAAATGGTCTTTGAATTTTAGTTTTGATTCCGGGAATCCAAGCGATTTATGCCATTGCATACGCGCCTCTTTCCAATGCTTATACCACTCCATTTCAGAACCCGGGCGAACAAAAAATTGCATTTCCATTTGTTCGAATTCGCGCGTACGGAAAATAAATTGTCGAGCAACGATTTCATTTCTGAATGCTTTTCCTACTTGCGCTATACCAAATGGAATGCGTTGACGAGATGTGTTTAATACATTTAAGAAGTTCACAAAAATGCCTTGTGCTGTTTCCGGACGAAGATAAATCGTATCAGAATCTTCAGCAACTGACCCCATTTGCGTAGAGAACATTAAGTTGAACTGACGAACATCTGTCCAATTGCGCGAACCACTTATCGGACAAACAATTTCTAAATCAACAATAATTTGTTTGATCTCATCTAGGTTGCTATCCTCTAGCGCTTTTTTGAAACGCGCTTCTATTGTATCTATCTTTTCGCGATTGCGAAGTACATTCGGGTTGGTTTGTAAAAACATGGCTTTGTCAAACGTTTCACCAAATTTCTTCTCTGCCTTCTCCACTTCTTTGGTGATTTTATCTTCCATTTTTGCCATGGCTTCTTCAATCAGTACATCTGCACGATAACGCTTCTTCGAATCTTTATTGTCAATCAACGGATCGTTGAATGCATCTACGTGTCCGCTGGCCTTCCATGTTTTTGGATGCATAAAAATGGCCGCATCCAAACCCACAATATTCTCGTTTAACTGAACCATCGATTTCCACCAGTAGTCTTGGATGTTTCGTTTAAGCTCAATACCGTATTGACCGTAATCGTAAACGGCACCAAGTCCGTCATAAATTTCCGAAGATGGGAATATGAATCCGTATTCTTTGCAATGGGAAATTACTTCCTGTAGATTGTTTGTGCTTGTTTCTTTACTCATAACGGGCGAATATAAGGATTTATCCAAATCAATGTTTTATTGGTTAGTCTATATATATCAATACGTTATGCTTTGTGCGAAAAAATATTGCAAAAAATATTGCGCTTTTCGTAACAATTCATTCCACAGAGGCGTAACTCAAAATAGGTTCTATTTTTCACTTTTAAATTCCTACGATATGAAAAAGCTATTTACACTTGCAACACTTTCCATCCTAGTTATAACTTCAGCTTTTGCTTCCGGCCATAAGAAGGAGGTGAGTGGTTTAAAAGCAACCGTACATGAAATTGATGGTATTTATGTATTGGTACCTACCTCTTTTAGTGATCATAAATTGATTCCGCTAGGACTTCCGGCTGAATATGAAGTAGAAGGCTTAGAAGTAACAGTAGAAGGAACAATTTCGAAATGTAAAAATAAGAACATTGATATTTCAATTAGCGCTATTGCCGTTGAACAAGACGTGCAAAAAAAATTAGGTCTTCACCACATTGAGTATAACAACCGATCATACGCCTTATCCGCATCACGATTTTAATTTGTTTTTTTATGTTTTGCACGGTCGCTTCTTTGAAGCGGCCGTTTTTTTTTGTTTGACTGAATCCTTTTGTTAGCAATGGTTTCAACTATTATATAGGGCTAAGTTCTCCACATTTTTTGGTGGATAACATCGTGCTAAAAGCCGTAACTTGAAGTTGTAAATAGCGTAGATATAAATAGTGATCGTATTTCATCATTCTTAAATCTTATGTTATGAAAAACATTTTTACACTCGCTATCTTAACCCTAATAACTTCCTCTACTTTCGCGCTAACACATCACAAACAAGTTAATGCATTGAAAGCAACAGTGCATGAAGTGAATGGTATGTTTGTGCTCATACCGGAAAAATTCAGCGACCATAAATTAATTCCACTTGGACTGCCGGCTGAGTATCAAATTGAAGGTCTCGCAGTTACTGTTGATGGATCGATTTCCCGTTGCAAAAATAAAACTATTGATATTGCTATCAATGCCATAGCTGTGGAGCAAGATGTTCAAAAGCAACTTGGCTTACAGCATATTGAGTACAACATCAAGTCATACGCACTTTCAGCGGCTAAATTTTAGCCCATTGGTATAGTGCTTTCTTTTTGATAATCAATTAGTTAAAGTTAATTCTGTTGGCTGTCTCCTTTTTTTGAAAAAAAAGAGGAGTAAAGTGAAACATAATTCGCTGAAGGGCGTACATAGGAGTCCTTAACTAACTAATGGATAGATTATGAAAAAGATGTTTACGCTCATTACAATTTGTTTTTTATCGTTTGGTGCCGCATTTGCATCAGGAAAGGGTAAAGCTATTAGTTCTCTAAAAGCACGCGTTCAACAAGTTGGAGGTGCTTATGTGCTAGTACCAACTGAATATTGCGGGTACAATTTTAGTCCAATTGGTTTGCCTGATGAGTATCAGGTTGAAGGATTGACAGTTACTGTAGATGGCATAAGCTATCAAGAAAGAAAGACCAATGCAGATTTAGAAATTCATAAAATAGCTGTCGACAAAGATGTGATGGATCAATTGGCATTGCGTAATATTGCTTACATTATTAAATCTACTTCAAAACAAGTATTGAACTACTAATAGTTTCAGAATAGTTAAACGGCCGTTTCCTTTCAAAAGGAGCGGCCGTTTTGTTTTTTTAGGCATTCGATTTCATCCATTAGTCTATATTTGGCACGATTCTTTTCTATCTTTATTTTGAAAGCATAAACGAATGAAACGTATAATATCGGTTGTATTTATCTTTTTTACCTTGTCGTCATTCGCACAAACAGGCGGTTTTGATTTTAAAATTCCGGTGCGAAATGTAAAAGGTATTGTTAAAAGACTAAATAGTGAGCTAACAGTAATTGAATTAGTGAAGAATCCCAACAAACGTTATGTAGCCTCGAACCTTCCGGATGAATTTAAAAAGGAAGGCTTACATGTTACTTTTAGTGGTTTGGAAGCTCCAATTCCTCCCTATATCCGAATGGCCGGAACACCTATAAAATTGAAAAGTATAAAAGTGACTACCAAAGAACAGAAGTCATTCAAATTGACCAAAAAGAAATATAAACTCTAAGGCATGTCTATCGAAGTAAAGCATTTGACTAAAGTATATGGTTCGCAATATGCGTTAAACGATATTTCTTTCGAAGCCCATAATGGTCAAGTATTGGGTTTTCTAGGTCCGAATGGTGCAGGAAAGTCAACCACAATGAAAATTTTAACGGGCTTTATACCGCAAACTACAGGCGAAGCTATTGTATGCGGACAAAACGTAGAAGCCCATCCGCTGGAAATCCGCAAAATGATTGGTTATTTACCGGAGAGTAATCCCTTGTATTTCGATATGTATGTTACCGAGTATTTGGAATTTTCAGCACGCATCCATCAATTGGGCGACAAAACGAAAAGCAGAATAGACGAAATGTTGGAACGTACCGGATTAACCGCAGAGCGCAATAAAACCATTCGCCAGTTATCGAAGGGCTATAAACAACGTGTGGGATTGGCACAAGCGATGTTGCACGATCCGAAAGTGTTGATTTTAGATGAGCCTACTTCGGGTTTGGATCCGAATCAGTTGGTGGAAATTCGTTCGTTGATTAAACAATTGGGAAAAGATAAAACGGTGGTGTTTTCTTCACACATTTTGCAAGAAGTACAAGCCATTGCTGATCGAATTGTGATTATCAATAAAGGGAAATTAGTAGCCGATGATACAGCTTCCGCACTTCAAGATAAATTACAGAACCAAACCATTGTAAAAGTGGAGTTCAAACAATCGATTACAAATGCACAATTGGAGCAAATCAAAGGTGTGAAGTCTTTTTCAAAATTGAATGATGGGCGATGGAGTGTGGTATCAAATGGTGAAACCGACTTACGTGAATCTGTTTTCGAATTCGCCAAGCAAAAGGATTTAACCTTATTACATTTAGAAAAGGAAGCGTATAGCTTAGAAGAGGTATTTAAACAGTTGACGACTGCTAAATAAGTCACAACTTAAACTCCATATTCCCTTTTGCTGCTCTGCGCGAGGGGATAAACGATGCCAAGCCGGATATCACTACTACCGTGAAAAAGGCCAGCACCACATCGCTGTATTTCAAAATCACAGGATACGCATCTACTACAAAAGTACTGCCCGATGTACCTAATTTTACAAAACCATATTTCATTTGCAGTAAGCAGATGGCTATGGCAATCAAAATGCCTATTCCTGCGCCAATCAATGCTGATAGTATTCCTTCCATGACAAAAATAAACTGAATATCCCTTTCTGTTGCTCCCATGGTTTTTAAGATGGAAATGTCTTTTCGTTTCTCTAAAACAATCATCAACAACGAACCAATAATATTGAACGAAACAATGAGCATAATAAAGCTGAGAATGGCATAAACGGCCCAGCGTTCAATTTGCATGATTCTGTATAGGGTTTCTTTTTGCTCGTATTTTGTTTTGACTTGATATTCGTTGCCTAAATCTGCTTGTACCAGCTTTTTTGCTGCTTTGGGGTCGATATTTTTTTTGAGTTTAAGTTCCAATGCCGATAACTGCTGCTCTTCACCCATCAGCTTCTGCATAAATTCAAGGGATACAAACAAATACTTCCCGTCAAATTCCTGCTGAATAGAAAACATACCGGTTGGAATAACCGATGCAGTATAAAAAGCATCATCGGGTGAAAGTGAAGTGCCACTGCCGTTTCGAGGTACATTGATAACGAGCGGCTCTGTAAATCCTTTAATGTTCAAACTCAAAGCATCGCAAATGTTAGCGCCAATAACAGTTCCGTCATAATCACCTTTTTTTAGGGAAAAGGAACCTTCTTTTACCTTTTCATTGAGCGATGTTACTGTCAAGTAATTATTGTCAACCCCTTTAACCGTGGCGATATAATCTTTACCGGCATACTGTAAGTAGGCATTTTCTTCCAAGGTTGCAGATATGGTTTCCACTGTTCCGGTCTTATGGATAGTATTGCGCACTGCATCTGTATCTTGAAAAAATTTCCCTGAAGCTGTGGTAATCTGCAATTCAGGATAAAAAGAATTATATAACGAAACAACTAACCCTTCAAAACCATTAAAAACACTAAGCACTACCACCAACGCAAAGGCACCTACACCCATACCCAACATCGATACCCATGTCACCAAATTGATAGCATTGGTCGATTTTTTGGAAAACAAATATCGGAAGGCAATACGCAGCTTGTACATTAGCTATTCTTGGCTATTTTCTCGTCTTCTTCGTGAATTTTTTTGAACAACTCTTCAATTTTAAAGAGTTCATCGAGGGTTTCATCTAAATAGAATTCAAACTCGGGCATTTTTCGCAAATCCTTAATCTTTGCTACAATCAAACGTTTCAAATTTGGTTTTGCCTCGTTTAACATGCCTAAAACAGCTTCTTTCTGGTCCGTGTTGTATATGCTGAAATAAAAACGAGCTAACGATAAGTCGGTGGTTACTTTCACATTCGTTACAGACACCAACGCACTTCCGTAAATGCCTTTCCCTTCGCGCATCAGAATTTCGGTGATGACTTCTTTCATCAACGAGCCTATCTTATTTTGTCTTCGATTGTCCATAACGTACTTTTCGCAAACCTACATAAAATTATGGGTAACTTGGAAAGCCAAAATGAGAACGGATAACCATACATCTAAAGGTTTTCGTATTTTGCGCTTCCAACATTGGGAACAATAAAAACAGCATTTTTCGTTTATTCATTTTTGAAACCACATGAAAAGTCCTTTTAAACGCATTATTTACTATTTACGGCATAATTTGGGCTATGCGTTTTTGAATCTGTTTTTCAATGTACTTTCTGCTTTTTTTTCCATGTTTTCGGTGGTCATGGTTATTCCTTTACTGCAGTTGCTTTTCGGGCAAGTGCCTGATGTAACCGTTAAACCCGAGTTTAATTGGAATGCCTCTTCTGTTTTGGACTTTATTAAATACACACTCAGTCAGCAGATGCACCAAAACGGTGTAGCCCATGCGTTGATGTTGGTTTGCATTGCAGTTGTGGTCATCATTTTTATCAAAAATGTGTGTCGTTATTTGGCATTACGTGCCCTAGCTCCCATACGAAACGGGGTTTTACGCGATATTCGCAACGAGTTGTACGAGAAACTAGTTGTGCTCTCCTTATCGTTTTATCAAAAAGAGAAGAAAGGCGATTTGATTTCCCGGATCACAAACGATGTGAAAGCCATTGAAATGGGTGTTATCAGTATGTTGGAAGTGAGCGTTCGTGAACCCATTAATATTATCCTTTCTTTGGTGTGGATGTTGATGATTAGCGCCAAGCTTACCTTGTTTGTGTTTGTGATGTTGGCTGTAACTGGCGGTATTATTGGCAAAATCGGCAAAAGTTTAAAACGCAGTTCCTTCGATATTCAAAGCACTATGGGGCAAATGATTGCCTTAATTGAAGAAACCATTTCGGGCTTGAAAATCATTCAAGCGTTTAACGCCCGCGATTACAAAAAAGAGCAGTTTGCGGAGCTGAATCGCAGCATTTACGAGCAATCAAACGTCATTAATATGCGTTACGAATTGTCATCTCCGCTCACAGAGTTTTTGTCGATTTGTGTATTTAGCGCTGTGCTTTGGTTTGGGGGCGTATTGGTGTTTAACAAAGAGCTCGATGCTTCTACATTTATTGGCTTCATTGCTATGTTTTCTTTACTTATTCAGCCCGCTAAGAGTTTCTCTAACGCCTTCTATAATATACGTATTGGTTTGGCTGCTGCCGATCGTGTGTTTGAAGTTATGGATGCGCCCGTAACCATCCAAGATACTCCAAATGCCAATGATATTAAAAGCTTTGAGCATTCAATAAGCTATAACAATGTTTCGTTCAGCTACCCGAATGGAGAAAAAAATGCGATTAAAGATTTCTCGTTAACCATACCGAAAGGCAAACTGGTAGCTTTAGTTGGCGCATCAGGTGCCGGAAAATCAACACTCACCGACCTTTTACTGCGTTTCTATGATGTACAATCAGGTACTGTTGCGATTGACGGACAAGATATTCGCTCACTAAGGCTGAATAGCTTGAGGGGATTGCTTTCTGTGGTGTCACAAGAGCCAGTGTTGTTCAACGATACAGTGTATAATAATATTGTCTTTGGTTGGCCAAACGCCACAAAGGAACAAGTTATAGAGGCTGCTCGAATTGCCAATGCACTTGATTTTATTGAAAAGTTGGAGCATGGATTTCAAACCAATATTGGCGACAGAGGCATGCGACTCAGTGGTGGCGAGCGTCAACGCCTTACCATCGCTCGAGCAATTTTGCGCAATCCTGCCATTTTAATCTTAGATGAAGCCACGTCTTCACTCGATTCAGAATCGGAAAAAGCGGTTCAAGCAGCACTCACAAATGCCATGAAAAACCGTACAGTTATTGCCATTGCGCATCGTTTATCAACTATTACACATGCTGATCAAATTGTGGTGTTAAGCGAAGGGAAAATCGTTGAATCGGGTACACACGAATCTTTACTCCAGCAAAATGGCGCCTATGCCAAAATGATCGAATTACAACAGTTTGTATAATCGTTTTTCTTTATGTGATTTTCTTTTCATTGAAAGAAAATAGGCGTTTATTTTTCCAAATGTTAAGAGGATTTAAAGAAAAAATCGTTTGCCGATAATTGACGTGCGTTCATGCTATTTCTCGCTGAAGCACTTGCACTTGTGCTGTCTGCTGAGCTATATTTGCATCAGCATTCGGATAGAAATAGGGGATGAACAGTGAACATCCGGGTGTAGCAAAGCAGAGTACAACTCTCCTCGCGGTTAGATTTTTCAAATTCAAAATATATATCTATGGAAAAGTATGTAGCGACCCTCTTGGTGGCGTTGGTGGGGTTAACAGTAAACGCACAAAGTTCTTTTAACGGCAAATTGGTGCCTGCAACACAAGCTGTATTGAATACAGTGGTGACCAACCCAAATGTAATCATCATTACTGGGAAATTATTAAACGCAGCAACTAGCAATCCGATTACGGATGCGAATGTGAAACTGTCGAATGTAAGCAAAGGCTTGCTTAATGCAGCTGTTGACAAAAATGGCAATTACGCGTTAGCCCTTGATAAAGACTTGATTACTGCCAGTACAGGACTAACCTTCAAAATCGAAGGCTATGAAGATTTCTCCGTGAAAAAAATCAAACGTAATCAAGCGTATGTTGATATGGATATCCGTTTGTTGCCTGATGAGTCGAAACAGCCAACTGTAGTGAAATATGTATTGAATGATGATCCATACAATACACTTGTTATCAAGTTCTAATAAATTTTGTTTTAGGGTTAAACGAATGAGGCTTCTGTAAAAGGAAGCCTTATTTGTTTTTATTGCGCTCCTCCAAGAATTTTCGCTGCGATTTAATATTGTAATAAATTAAAGCCGCAAAAAAAGCACACATAAATGCAATATATACTTGACTAGTTAGTGCTTGCTTTGTAAATACAAAATAAACTCCAAGTCCAAATGCAGCAACAATTGCAGCAAGCCAGGCCTTTTCCAATAGTTGTAAGAATTTCATGTTTCGGTTTGAATAAAATGAATGAATTATAAATCTAGATTTCTCAATTTTTCCATCACCACATTCACAGCCGGACAAACAGCGGTGTTTTGCAATGTAGTGTTCGGATACTTAAAGAAATGACCGGAATCGGTATAGGGGTAATTGGCACAATCTCCCGGCCGTACTTCGTAAATTTCGCATTCGTTGTTATCTTGTAAAAATGGACAAGGGCTGCGATGTACCACATAATCGCCATCGTTATCTAACCGCAAATAGGTTTCAATAAATTGCGATTCTTTCATGCCCAAAAACTTTGAAATACGCTTTAAATCGGGCGTTTTGAAACGAGGAGAAATACTTTTACAACAGTTTCCACAGTCCAAACAATTTACTTGCGCAAAGGCTTCTTCATGCGCATCGGGTAGATACTTTTCTAAGCCTTTTTTGTGCTTAATTCGCTTGAACATTTGCGTGTTCTGCTTTTGAAATTCCTTTCCGCGAATCAGTATTTCAGATATGTATTTTGCAAGTTCCAATGTGGTGAAGTAAGTTTAACGAAAAGCGAATCTAATCTATCTGCCCGATATTCGGAATGGATACACTAATTACATGCTTCACTTATCAATTTGGTAAGCAGGGAACGGTTTTTATTATTTTCCATTTCCTTTCGAATGCTTTCTTGTAATGTCTTCAGTTTCGTTTTTTGTGCTTTATCATCCGTAGTTTTGATTTTATAAAACCGGTGAAACCATTTGCAGGCTTGTGTTTCGTTGGCTACAATGCCGGTGTTGAATTGTTGGTGTTTTTCCAAGTTCTCCAATTCGCGAATTGCCGATTCCAAATCCTTTGTTCTGAAAAAGTAATAGGAGAGGAGAATCCGCGCATAGAAAATGGTATATAGTTCTTTTGAACTTTTTAGCACTTCGTCAATATAAGGGTAAGCTAATTCATATTCTTTCCTGAAAATATGAATAATCGCTAAGTTGATTTTTAACCGAAATCTGTAGGCGCTTTTATTTATCTCATTTTCCGGTAATTGCCTATACACATCAAATACCTGTTCAAACCGATTGGTATTGATAAGGTTGGTCGAATACGTTAACAAGAAAATCAATTGATAGTCCGTTTCATCTTCTTTGAAATGCCGCTCAAAATAGCGGTTGAAATACAGATGCGCTTCTTCGTAACGTCCTTGTAGCGATAATTCTACCCCTAAGTTGAAAATCGAAGTGGCGATGTATCGTTTGTACTGCGGACGATGAACAAATCGATCCTCAGCAAATTTTAATATCTCGGCTACATAGGCAATTCTGCTTTCAACATTCGTTTCACTCGTAAATGCATTGTTTGCTTTAATCAGGGGTGTATAAAACGATTTAGCCGTATTCGCTCGATTAAGGCTTTCACTGTCTATGTCGATAAGCGGTAATTTTAGTTTTGTGTAAACATTGTTCAAAAAGTGGTAATAATATTTAGAGGCCTCCATGCTTTCGTTGGCAGCAATGGCATTATACGCAATCACTTTATCTGCTGCAGCTTTCAAATCGTCAATATTACCGGAGGATAATTGTTTAGTGAATAAAAAGCGAATTCTGATTTCATACAAGGCTTTCAAGCCTGCATAGTCTTTGGATTCTTCTAGCAGTTGAACATAGCGTTGCCATTCTTTTTCCAATAAATCAAAGGCCCTGCGTTTGTTTAACTCGTTCAGGAAATAGATAATGCTTTCAATATCATATTCCAATCTTAGTGCTTTTAAATGGCTTGAAATAATAGTAACCATAGCCTCATATACTGCACTAATTTGGTTGCGCAGGTATTGTTCGTGTTTTTCTTCAAACGGTTTTCCAAATACACTCCGATATACCTTGCCTTTTTGCGTTTTAAATTCGTCTTCAGTTAGTTTTTGTAAAGCATTAAATAGGGCCGCTTGCGTTTTGGACGATAATGTAAGCTGTTCTGCAATATGTTGGAGTTCCTTTTTAGTGAGACAGGACTTGAGTTCGAAAAACTTCATTTTAATTATTGATAATCAATGTTATAGGAGATAAAATCAATTGAAAAGTGTTATAAATTTAATAATTCTTACTGAATAGGTATTCAAATTTTGTTTCAATTTGTATTTTAATCCTTTAGTAACATTCATTTTTCAATCCAAAAGCTAAAGCAATGAAGCAGCTGTTTATTTTATTCATGGTCATTTTTTTTACACGCACAAGTTTTGCGCAACGTTCCTACGTGCGCTCAGCAATTGAACGCGACATTGAAAAGAAGAATGAAGAAAAATACGGTGAACCCGGAAAAGCTAAGCTAAACAACTGGCTCGATAATGTGAATGATGTTACGGTACGCGAAAAATATGTTTTCACACAATCTATTACCTATCAACATAAGAAATTCCGAAACGGTAAGGAAACTGAAACCAACGAGTCAATTATTTATGCTAATGCAAAGGAATCGCTAGTGGCAGCCAAAATGGACGATAAGCGGAAAAACTTTATGGTACTGGATTTGAAATCGCACGCACAAATGATATTCGATAACGAGAAAATGACTTTTATGGCTATCAACCAGAATGCATTTATGAGTAAACGAATGCAAGATGAGGCTAATGCCGGAAAGGCGCCCAATTCGCTATCGAATTTGAAAGCTACAGGTAAAACAAAAACAATTTTGGGATATACTTGTAAGCAGTTTCAAAAGCTTAATGAGGAAGGGAAAGTAACAGAAGAGTATTGGGTGGCTACCATGGCTGATTTTAAGGGCATCAACTTTTTAAATCCGAATGCCGCTTTAAACGAGAGTGTAGTATTGGAAAGTATTTCATATCGAAACGGACAAATCGTTTCGAGCTTTATAGCAACGGCCATTAACAAAAGTGAAACCTTTACGGTAGACACCAAGAAATACACCCGAAATTCGATGGAACACATGCGTTAATTATCATTTCTGTTGGTTGATAATTAGTGTATATCTCGCCCCACGCTATTGTGATTTTCTTTTATCTTTACATTCCAAAAAACAGGAATGATTAAACCATTCGATCAGCAGCCAGCAATACTTCTTTTAGCCGATGGCACCATATTCTACGGCAAATCTTTAGGGAAAATTGGCACCACATCCGGTGAAATTTGTTTCAACACCGGCATGACCGGCTACCAAGAAGTGTTTACCGATCCATCTTATTTTGGTCAGATTATTATTATGACCAACGATCATATTGGTAATTATGGTGCATTAGATACAGAGGTGGAATCGAAGCGTATTGCTATTTCCGGCTTAATTTGCAAGAAATTTTCAGCACAAAATTTTTCGCGTTTGTCGGCAACAGAGTCGCTTCAAGCTTATTTCGAGAAAAATAATTTAGTGGGTATTTCTGATGTGGATACCCGAGCTTTAACCATTCATGTACGTGAAAACGGAGCCATGAATTGCATTATTTCATCGGAGATAACAGATGTAGAAATACTGAAAAAGAAATTGGCTGAAACGCCCGATATGAGCGGTTTAGATTTAGCCAAAGAGGTGTCTACCAAAGAGGTGTATTTTAGCGGAAATGAATCAGCACCCTATAAAGTTGCTGTGTTAGATTGTGGTGTGAAACAAAGTATTCTCAATTGTTTGACAGATGCCGGAGTATATGCGAAGGTGTTTAACGCCTCTACAACATTTGAAGAGATGAAAGCCTGGAACCCAAATGGATATTTTATTTCCAATGGTCCGGGAGACCCATCGGCAATGCCGTATGCCATTGAAACTGTAAAACAAATTCAGGATAGTGGGAAGCCGGTATTTGGAATTTGTTTAGGTCATCAGTTATTGGCTTTGGCAAATGGGGTTCCAACCTATAAAATGCACCACGGGCATCGTGGCTTGAACCATCCGGTGAAAAATCTGGAAACCGGTATTTCCGAAATCACCTCACAAAATCACGGTTTTGCAGTGAGCAGAGCAGATGTGGCGAAAAATCCGAATATTGCAATTACACACATCAATCTCAATGATGATACGGTAGAAGGAATTCGTGTAAAAAACGCAAAGGCATTTTCTGTACAACATCACCCTGAAGCAAGTCCCGGTCCTCACGATTCGCGTTATTTATTCCATCAGTTTATCGAAATGATGCAAAATTAAAAATGGACAAGCTTAGCGTTCATATTGTTTTTGCACTTTTTATCGGATTGATTTTGTGCGCGTGTAAACCTAAGTCCGATGGCATTGAACATCTCGGGAACATAGATAAAGAGGCCATTGCAGCCGATACCTCTACACAAGTGATTATCGATAATTCATTTGAGTTTGTGAAAGATTTGGATTTCAAAGAACGAAGATTTACAGTGCTCACAGGGGGGTATGTTGATTTTAAGCAAGTGGTTGTAGTGGAAACCAAAGCCAATCAACAGTTCGATACATTGTATCGTCTTTCGCCTGATTCGGTAACACGTATTGTTGCTGCTTTTGTAACGGATTTGGATTTGGATAAGTCGCCTGAATTGCATTTGATTTTTAAGCATTTGCCGTCAAATGCCCTATCCGATAGTGTTGTGTTGAAATACAGTGGACGTTGGACCAAAGCCACTTTCGAAACGAATAAGAAATTAGTAGGAGTGGAGTGGTCAGTGAAAGACGGTTTTCTAGTCGAAAAAGGTAATTTATTAAATAATACAAAAGATTCGGTTCAGGGTTACGAATGGCTTTATTTCAAACTAAAAAATAATATTTTCAAACCCGAAAAGGCTGAGGCCGTTTTATAGCAGCATTTATTCAACCAAAATACAACCAGTTTTATGAGTTTAATCGCTTCCATCCACGCAAGACAAATTCTCGATTCACGAGGGAACCCAACTGTAGAAGTTGACGTGTTCACCAGTACAGGCGCTTTTGGTCGTGCTGCAGTACCATCCGGTGCATCTACCGGCAAACACGAAGCGGTTGAACTTCGCGATGGAAAGAAGACAGAGTTTTTGGGCAAAGGGGTAATGAAAGCGGTAAACAATGTCAATAAAATTATTGCCAAAGAACTGTTGGGTATTTCTGTGTACGAACAAAATTTGATCGATTCAATCATGCTTACTTTGGATGGAACACCAAACAAAGCAAAATTAGGGGCTAACGCCATTCTGGCTGTATCGTTAGCGGTTGCAAAGGCTGCTGCCGATGAAAGTGGATTGAGCTTGTATCGCTATGTTGGCGGAGTGAATGCCAATACATTGCCTATTCCGTTAATGAACATTTTGAACGGAGGTTCCCATGCCGATAACAAAATCGATTTCCAAGAATTCATGATTGTGCCAACCGGTGCCGATACCTTTTCAAGAGCTTTGCAAATGGGTACGGAAGTGTTTCATCATTTGAAAACGGTGTTAAAGAAAAAGGGGTATTCTACAAACGTGGGCGATGAAGGTGGTTTTGCACCAAACATTGCTTCAAACGAAGAAGCTATTGAAATTGTATTATCTGCTATCGAAGCTGCAGGTTTCAAGCCCGGCAAAGATATCTTCATTGCTATGGATGCCGCTGTTACTGAGTTCTACGATGAAAAAAGTAAATTGTATCATTTCCATAAATCAAACAATAAGAAATTAACTTCAGAAGAAATGGTGAATTATTGGGCCACTTGGTGCAAAAAATATCCAATTGTTTCTATCGAAGATGGTATGGCTGAAGACGATTGGAAAGGTTGGGAGTTGTTAACGAAAAAGTTGGGCGATAAAGTACAATTAGTGGGCGATGATTTGTTTGTAACCAATGTTCAACGTTTGGCTAAAGGGATAGATCAAAACATTGCGAATTCTATTTTGGTGAAAGTGAATCAAATTGGCTCTCTAACAGAAACGATTAATGCGGTGAACTTAGCGAAGAATAATTCCTACACGTCTATCATGAGTCACCGTTCAGGCGAAACTGAAGATGTAACGATTGCCGATTTAGCTGTTGCGTTGAATTGCGGACAAATTAAAACCGGATCAGCTTCTCGTACCGATCGTATCGCTAAATACAATCAATTGCTACGAATTGAAGAGGAATTGGGGCATATGGCACACTATCCAGGAAAATCATTTAAATACATTCGTTAATGCCTTTCGTTGGCATGAAACTTGTTTAGGAATGAGCCTATGCGATTGAGTTTATTCCTGTTGGTATTCAGTTTAACTTCTTTTACTTACGCCCAAAAGTATCAGGGCGATGCACTATTGTCTATATTAGGTCAACAGAAAGACAGTAGTGAAACCTACAAAGCCTTTGCACGCGAGTGGGGTTTAGGTCGCAAAACAGCTATGCCCGAAAAAGGGATTAAGGTGAATAAAAATAGTGAGACAGGGAGAATTATTGCCATTTCGTTTGCCGGTAAAGGTTACGAAGTAGGCGATGTGAAATTCAATAAGTTTGAAGGACAGATGCCTTTTGGTTTATCGATGAGTGATGATTATACCGCATTAAGAAATAAGCTAGGTGTTCCAAAAAAGGATGCTGAAACTGTATCTAAATTTGCGAAAAATGGCTTGAGTATAATTGCAACTTTCTCCAATAAATCGAAAACCAAATTGCAAGTTGTGAAGATCAGTTTAGGCTTTGGTGTTTTGGAATATAACCCCAATGCAGACGAAAATAGCGATGTTTCATCAGATGTAAAGAATGAACCTGTTAAAGAAATAAAGGAGTCAACCGATGTGAAAAAAGTGGAGCCTGCAAGTTCAAAAGAAAAAATTGTTATTAGCGAGACAATGCCGGCTGACTTCTCTACTTCAAAGTCTGCTCCTCGAAATACTAGTGCTACCTTGTCAAAAAAATCAGAGTTCTACAAACGCGTGATGGAAGTAATGGAAGCAGGCTCAGAATCTTATTTTGAAAGTATACAAGAGCCATCGGAAACAACGGTGTCTAACTTCTGGAATTATAAATATACCCATAAAAGTACTGTAAAAATTCCGGGCGAAAAATACAATTTCATTTATCGGTTTCCATTTGCTACTTCACAGAAAGATTTTGTGGTAGTGTTGAAAGATGGAAATTACGATGCTTCGTTTAAACAAACATACGATGAGTTTCTATCCAAAATAAAAGCTGATTTTACGCCCGCTGAAGGATGGAAGTACACTAACCCTTTGGATGAAAATGCTAACTTTCCACTCAAAGATTTCGAAGCACAAAATGCGAAATATGGTTCGGTAGTGTTGGATTATCACCAGAATCCACAAGGGCAAAGCGTTTTGTATCTTCGATTCTTACTTTATTATGATTAAGCGTTTGTTTTTAGTTTTTCTGTCGTCATCAATGGCAATGTTTACCTTTGCCCAGTCGGAAGAATTACTCAAGGTGTTGGAAACGCCATTAGCTACTGAATCGTTTATGTTTTTTCGGGCGAAGTATCAATTGGATAATAGCTTTTCGAATACACGTGCCGGACTGAAACTTTATACTGATGCCAACCATCAAAAGATAAAAACAGTGATGTTGACCAACGCAAATCAGAATATTAATCAGAAAACATATAGTAAGTATTCAGGACATCTTCCTTTTAATTTATCTTTTTCGTATTCCCTTAGCGATATTCGCACTAAAGTAGAATCAAAATGTACTAACAATGGCGGTTTTGCATGTTTTAAGCGAAATAATATTGTTGTTACAGTAGATTTTTCTGATCCGTTGAAAATGGATTCTATACTCACTATTTCTTTTCGATATGATACTATTGCCACCACAAAGCAAAGTTCCGATAAGGTGGTGAGTGATATTTATGCAAATTTAGATACCCAGAATACCTTCAAATCGTCAATCCTTGGAATATTTGCATCAGCACAAAATTATGATTTAAAAAATGTACTGCAATATAAATGGCAACGTGAAAATATTTGGAACTATGTCCACACGTATAAAACTACAGTTACCGTTCCCGGGGAGATTTATAACTTTGTTTATTCGTTTCCTTTTGAAAATTCACAACGCGATTTTGTGAGTGTATTGGCTGAAACGCATCATCAGATACAACCTGTTTATGATCGATATGCTGATTTGATTCTATCTAGTTTTCCTGTTGCAGAAGGTTGGGAATACAGCTATCATGTAAACAGAGAAAAGCCGAATGCTCCCCGAGATTTAATTATGCGTCATCCAAAAATCGGCACCTTTGTGTTGGATTACACTATGTCGCCCTATGGTGTTGAAGTAGTGTATCTCCGCTTCTTATTCCTTTATCACTAGTTAGTGATGCTATCAACGCCATCGCTGGCAAATGTTGCATACACTTCACAATGCAGTCCTGTTGCTTTTGTGTAAGCTGTTGTAATTACTTCAGTAAAATCCATAATCGATTCATTCTTTACTAGAGCAATAGCGCAACCGCCAAAGCCTGCACCGGTCATACGTGCCCCTAAGCAACCCGGTACTTCTTGCGCTGTTTCTGCTAACGTATCCAACTCTAATCCGCTTACTTCAAAATCGTCTTTAAGCGAAGCATGTGAAGCGTTCATTAACTTTCCGAACGTGAATAAATCGCCATTTTCCAACATTTTTTTAGAAAGATTTACGCGCAGTTGTTCTGCAATAACATGTCGAGCACGTTTGATTAACGCTTCATCTTTCAGTAACGACAAATGTTCCATACTTGCCTGTGCTAAACTTTGGATGGGTGTATGTTGCTGTATAATTCGCAATGCTTCATCACAACTAGCTTTTCGCTCGTTATAGGCCGATTTAACTAGCGATCGTGGTTTCTTGCTGTTCAAGATGAGTAAGCTATAATCATCGAGTTCGAAAGGGATATGCTCAAAGCTAAGTGTATTACAATCTAATAAAAGGGCATGTTCTTTTTTGCCATTGGCTACAGCAAACTGATCCATGATTCCACATTGCACACCAATAAATTCATTTTCTACTTTTTGACAAAATTGTGCCAATTGTTTTCTGTCTATTTGTATATCCAAAAGATCTTGAACAATATAGGCTGTAAGCACTTCAATGGCTGCAGAAGAAGAGAGGCCGGAGCCTTCAGGAAGGTTGCTGTCAAAAGAAATTGCTATTGAAGGTAAGTTCAGTCCTTCCTCTTGCAAGTACTTTAAAATTCCCAAGGGGTAGTTACTCCATTCATTCTTCGAGTCAAATTCAGGCAATGCATTGATAGAAAAATTGAATTCATTCGCGTGAGCAGCAGATGCCAATTTTATTTCGCCAATCTTATGTTCTTTCACTATTGCACTTATTCCAAGATCAATAGCACATGGTATTACTAATCCGCCATTATAATCTAGATGTTCTCCAATTAAATTTACACGACCTGGAGCAAAATATTTTTTTTCAATGGTCATTACTAATTTATTTTATCTCTTAGAATTTGTGCACATTCATCAATATCCAATGGGTTTGCAGCAGCACCTGCGCCCATTTCACTACCTGCATAATATTTGATTTTATCTTTTGCACGTAATGGTGGATAGAACTCAACATGAAAACGGAAATAGTTCGAACAATCAGCATATCTTTTTGTATTCACTGGCGATTGATGAATACACATCATGTAGGGGAAAGGTCGGTCGTAAATCGCATCAAAGCCTTTGGTAAGTTGTTTTAAAAGCAACCCGAACGATTTCATTTCAGCTTCATTAAAATCAGAAAAGTTGAGCAAATTGTTTTTTGCAACAATGAAAACGCCAAACGGATAGTCCGTAAAATAAGGGATGTAGGCAATGAAGTGTTTATTCTCTGCAACTACTCGCTTTTTGTATGTAATTTCCGATTGGTTCAAATCGTCAAACAAATTGCGTTTGTGTTTGGTGAAATACTTTTTGCAATTATCGAGCTCCGACTTTATTTTGAAGGGAATCCATGAATAGGCGTATAGCTGTCCGTGCGGATGTGGCATGGTTACCCCTACTTCTTCTCCTCTGTTTTCAAACTCAAAAATGTATTTGATTTTTTTATCCTTTGCTAATGCAACAAAGCGCGAAGTCCATAGTTCTACAAGCTTAAAGATGTGCTCATCACTAAGTTCGTAAAGTTTAATATCGTGTTTCGGAGAATATAAAAGCACTTCGCATTTTCCATAGGCTTTTTTGTTTTTTACAATTGAAGTATTGTATGCTTCAATTGTATCAGGCTTTTGAGAGAGTACAGGAAAGTCGTTAGGATATGAAAATACATCAAAATTATTGGGCACTTTTTTCCCTTCACCCGGGCAAAAGGCACACCAATCATGAGGCAAATGTGGCCGGTGCTGCCGATTAGTAGCCACCATGGTGTAAGTATCAAGTAGCGGATTCCATCTAAGTTCAGCCATTCAAAATTTATTTTGTAAGAAAATTAAACTTGTTTTGTGTCTATGAGTAGATACGAAGAACAATTAAAAGCACAGGTGAAAATAGGTAAAAATGTTTTCATTGCGCCTAATGCTACTATACTGGGGAATATTTCTTTAGCTGATAACGTTTCTATATGGTATGGAGCAATCCTTCGTGCTGATATGGATGCTATTGCCATTGGATGCAGAACAAATGTTCAAGATGGAGTGATTATGCATACCGATCCATTAAAACCAATTACAGTAGGAGAGGAGAATGTTATTGGTCATGGGGCTATTCTTCATGGTTGCACGATTGGGAATAATAATTTAATCGGAATTCGATCTACTGTTTTGAACAAAGCAAAAATTGGTAATTGCTGTATCATTGGAGCACATGCATTAATAACGGAAGGGATGGAAGTTCCTGATTATTCAATGGTTTTAGGCTCTCCGGGTAAAATTGTAAAGCAATTGCCGGATGCCATTATTGATCAACTTAAGTTAGGTGCTTTTGCCTATGTGCAAGAAGCAATGAAATATCTGGAATCGTGAAAAAAATACTTGTCATACGATTTTCATCCATTGGCGATATTGTACTCACTACGCCTGTTATACGATGTATTAAGGAGCAAGTGGAAGATGTAGAGTTGCATTTTATTACCAAAGACGACTATCGACAAATTTTATCTGAAAATCCTTATATCGACAAGTTGCATTTTCTTCAGTCGTCTCTTTGGAAAACAGCACAAATACTTAAACGTGAGCGATACGATTATGTTATAGACTTACATCATAATCAACGTACTTGGTTGCTGAAACGAATGTTAGAGGTAAAATCTTTTTCATTCCCTAAACTCAATTTTGAAAAATGGTTGATGGTGAATTTCAAAATCAATCAGCTTCCATCGCTTCATATTGTTGATCGATATTTTGAAGCGGTAAAGCACATTGGCGTAGAAAACGATGGAAAAGGGCTGGATTTTTTTGTCGCAGAAGGACTTAATGAAAAACAGACTATTGAAGGACCTTATATTGCTTGGGCTATTGGTGCGAAACAACTAACTAAGCAGTTGCCGGTGCATAAAATAATCGAAGCATTGAATAGTGAATATTTTCCTACTATGAAAGTCGTTCTTCTAGGCGGTAAAGAGGACACTTCGAAAGCTGATCAAATCATTGCCGGCACGCTGCACAACAATGTGGTATCGCTTGTAGGTAAATGTAATTTACAAGCATCTGCATTGGTTGTACAATCGTCACAATTGGTGATTACTAACGATACCGGTTTAATGCATATTGCAGCGGCAATGCAACGCCCAATAGTTTCGATTTGGGGGAATACCATTCCTGAATTTGGTATGTTTCCATATTACGGCAATTCACAAACGCTGAATCGAATAATACAAGTACCTGAATTGGCTTGTCGACCCTGTTCTAAAATTGGCTATACTACTTGTCCCAAAGGCCATTTCCAATGCATGCAAAATATAGCAATACCTGAATTGATCCAACAAGTAAAAATACTTTTACAGTGAGTTAACGGACTGAATACTCCGACCCTAACGATCGTATAGCCATTTCCATAATCCACTCTTTATTTGGGTCGTATTTTTCTTTAAGGTTATAATCATAGTGCTTGGCCACAATTTGCCAAGTGAATGCCGAGAACCCTCCTTTCACATTTTTAATAATCTCATAGCAATTGTTTCCGGTTTCTCTGTTAATCAATTTTACCAACACTTTCCCTTGACCAATCGTTAAGTCGCGAAGTTCCTTCTCAAATTTTTCACGCATTTCTTTTTCAAGATCTTTTCTGTAATGTCGATAATCTTTTTTTCGTTCGCTTTCTTTCTTGTCGTTCACATCTACATATAATTGTTTTGCCATCTTCACATAGGGCAATACTTTCCGAATTCTACTTCGGCATAACCAATATTCTCTTTCATCATCCGGATTCCGAAATTGGAAAACGGTTACATCTTTCAGTGTGATATTCACAGATGTATCAACAGTTGTAATTGACGTTGAATCTGTTTCTGCTGCCATTGCAAACTGTGACAGCAAGAGCATCAAAGTCAAGAACACGAATGTCTCAATGTTTAACTTATGCTTTTTCATATTATACCTTTTAATTACTTGTAGTACTAATCTCATACCAAATTGTACTTTCAAGCTAATTTAGTTTGTTTATTTTAACAGATGGAAAATCTATTTTTATGGAAATTCTTCTCTTATTACGTCAAAGCGATTAATTTTGCAACAATTTTTAAAACAAAAAAAACAACATGAAAAAAATAACAGGATTATTGATAGCAAGTGTCTTTGTTGGCGCTGTGTTATCTAGCTGTGGCGACAAATATGTGCCACTGACAGAAGAACAAAAAACGGCAAAAGCAGATTCAATTTTTACAGCTACTTCTGAAGCCTATAAAGCAGAGAAAGAGGCAGCTTGTGCAGCAGAAATGCAAGCGAAAGTAGAGGCTAAAGTTCAAGAATTAACGGCAGCTGCAGCAACTGCTACCAATTAATTAATCCAATAAAAAAACTAGAAATGAAAAAAGCACTTATAAAATTATCAGCACTTGCAACTATAGGATTAGTTATGGCAAGTTGCAGCAATGAAGAAGCGAATAAAAAGGCTGCTGAAGCCGATAACACTGCAATTCAAACATTAGTGGATTCAAAAACTGCAAATATTGATGCAGAAGTTGCTGCAGCATGTGATGCAAAAGTGGCTGAAGCTGCTCAAGCTATTGTAGATTCTTTGGCTAAAGCTACACCAACGAAAGCTGTTGCTAAAGCGGTAACTCCAGCTAAAAAGGCACCGGTAAAACCAGCAGCACCTGCAAAGAAAGAAGAGCCTAAGAAAGGCTTTGGCGGAAAAGTAGGAGATGATGCAGGTGGCAATAAAGCAGGAGGTTTTGGTGGTCAAGTAAAAGACGCTAACTCAACTACTAATGAAGCACCTAAGAAAAAAGGTTTCGGAGGTCAAGTGAAGTAATTAGAATGTATATTTTTAAAAAGAGGGTGAACAATCACCCTCTTTTTTTTGTGCCTTTTATGAATCTATTAATAGAGGATAAATATTGTTCATGTATACTAATTCCCCCTTATAAAGCACTAATGTCTTGGTTAAATTGTTTTGTTAGATTATAAATTTGTGTTATAACGGGTGCACACAAATTTCGCTTACACTTTTTAAAAAACCTCTTGCTTTGTACAAATTCAGTTCAAAGTTATGCGCAAAAAAAAAGCCACTCCATGGAGTGGCTTTTTTTTGCTAGGTGCAAAAGATTATTGTTTAGGACCAGTTAAGTTGATTGTAGTTGTTGTTCCACCGTCAACTTCAGTTAATTGAACTGTCATTGAAGAAGTTGTAAACGTTCCTGTTCCAGTATAAGTAAGACCAAATGCTGTTTGAGAAGGTACAGTAAATGCTGTTCCGTTAGCATCAATTTTACCGTTTAATAAATAAGTGTCTCCTCCAATTGTGTATGAGAAGTTAAAGTTCTGAACATCAGAAGCGTTAGACGATACAGATACAATCAAGTCAGTAATTGTAAAAGATCCACTTGTGTTAACAGCTGTTCCTGAAGTTTTGTAATTGCCATAGTATTTAGTTCTTACTTCTGTTTTACAGTCAGAACCTTCGTAACCTGCATCACAAGTTTTTGTACATGAAGAAGTTGTAACTAGCATAGCGGATACAGCACCAATCATCAAAAAGTTTAATAGTTTTTTCATTTTTTTTGTTTTTAAGTTTTTGCAAAAGTAATATTTCCCAACAAACATTTCAAATAGCGTGCCATTTTTTTGTTGATAAAATGCAGAAGTTTAATTATTTACTACCAAATCATTATTAATAATGTGAAAATTCACTAAATTTGTCGGATAACTTTTATTCAAGATGGTAAAAATCTATTCTTCAATACTGCTTGTATTCGTATTGAGTTTTTTAACTGCCAATAAGGCTGTGGCGTCTCACGCACAAGGCGCGGACATTTCTTACGAATGTTTGGGAAATAATCAATACAAGATTATTTATCAGTTTTATCGCGACTGTAGTGGTATTACAGCATCTACAAGTGTTACAGCATCTATTACATCTACTTGTGGTAATTCAACTGTAGTACTCAATCCGGATCCACTTTACCCAACTACAGAAGTGTCTCAACTTTGTCCTTCTGCTACAAGCACATGTAACGGTGGAACAAACCCGGGTGTACAAGTTTATACTTATACCGCTATTGTTACACTTCCTCCTAATTGTACTTATACGGTTAGTTATGGAGAATGTTGCAGAAATACATCAAATAATTTGGCAAGTTCCCAAAGTTTTGACTTATATGTTGAAACAACAATAAACACCAATAATGCTTTATGTAATAATGGTCCTCGTTTCACTACATATCCAGTACCCTACTATTGTATTGGTAGTCAATACAGCTATAGCCACGGAACGTATGATATCGATGGCGATTCATTAGTATACTCATTGGTTGCTCCTTTGCAATCCTCAGGTACTGTGATAGGTTACACAGCTCCTTATTCTCCAACGAACCCTATGCCAACGGCATCCGGATTTTTATTCGATTCTCAAACAGGACAAATGACATTCACCCCCACAACTGCCGGGAATTATGTAGTTACAGTTAAAGTGGATGAGTACAGAAATGGGGTATTGATTGGAACAACAATGCGTGATATTCAATTTGTAGTTTTAAGTTGTACAAATATTCCGCCTATTATCAATGGAAACATTACTACTTCGAACTCATCTGGAGGTGCAGTAATTGATTACAACTCTTTAGGTGTTTGTCCTGGTGCAACTGTTACTTTTAATATCACTGCATACGATCCTACACAACAGCCGATTACAGTAACTTCTAACGTTGGCACTTCTATTCCGGGGGCCACTTTAGTTACAACCCCACTTAAAGGAACCAATGATTCTGTTCGTGTAACCTTTACTTGGACACCTGCCCCTTCTGATTCCGGGTTCAGATATTTTACAATAACAGTTAAAGACAATCAATGTCCTATTACAGGTAACCAAGTGTTTACATACGATATTACTGTATTACGCGGAGTAAATGCCGGGCCTGATAAAGCATATTGCCCGGAAGGTGGTCCAACCACTGTAACGGTAACCGGTGGTAATCATTTCTCTTGGACAGCTTTAGGTGGCGGCCCTGCTGTAGGAATGGTTAGCGCGAATACTGATAGTAATATTGTTTCGTTTGCACCCGCAGTTACAACAACCTATGTTGTAAAAAGCGATTTAACCGGTGGATGTAAAGATCGAGATACCATTACTATTTTCCGTGTTCCCGGATTTAACTCGTACCTAACAGTAGATGACGATACCATTTGTTTGAATGGAACATCTACGTTAACGGCTCATGCCTATCCAGATAGTGTTGGACCATTCACGTATACTTGGACTCCATTAGCAACTGTAATCAGTCAAATCGATTCCAATGTAACTGTAAAACCAACTACCAACACCACTTATGTGGTTCAAATTACGTCTGCTAGCGGTTGTATTGTAGTGAAAGATAGTTCTAGAATTATCATTAATGGAACTGGTCCGCAAGTTTTATTGACTTCCGACAAAGATTACATCTGTCCTGGCGATACTATTGCCATTACCACTAATATAAGTGCAGTAAATTGTGGTTTAACTCCTGGCGGTAGCGGAAGTGCTTGCCCTGGAGGAAGTACCTTTATCAGCAGAACTGTTGGTACAGGAACTGCAACCGGAACAAATGTTACCCCATATCGTGGTTTTTGGCATGATGGTCGAGTTCAATATCTCTTTAAAGCGAATGAACTTCAGGCACTTGGATTGACGGCAGGAACAATTACGGACCTTGCGTTTTTCATCTCTTCAAAAGCGAGTACCGCAGACTATAATAACTTTACCATTAAAATGGGTTGTACTAGTTTAAGTCAACTCACTACTTCATTTGTTGGAGGTCTTCAAACTGTAGCTAATCCTATTACTTATACCAGTTATGCAGGTTCAAACCCACATATTCTAGACAATCCTTACGATTGGGATGGTTTCTCTAACCTAATTGTAGAGGTCTGTTTCGATAATAGTGGGTATACCCAATACGATGCAGTTCAATATACAACAAACGTGTTTGCTGGGGCTTCACTAATTGAAGATGCCGACAATGCTGCAGGTTGTAGTTTTCCTACAGGTATACTCAGTCCTGATAGACCAAACATCACTTTCGGTATGTGTAACCCGCCTGTATTGGGATATACCTTTAATTGGTCGCAATTAGCAGGTACAAGCCCGTTGACATGTACAACATGCCAAAATCCTAAAGTGTCATTATATAACGATGGTACTTATAAATTGGATGTTGTTGATCAAAATGGATGTAGTGGAGAAGCGTTAATAAACTTACATGTTAATCAAAGTACTGCAATCTCTGCAGGTAGCGATACCTCACTTTGTACTGCAGGTGGTGTTCAGTTAAATGTGGCACAACTTAATCCACAACCACTAGTATGTATTCAGAATTACAGTATCCAGGCTGTTCCATATAGCGCACTTCTTCCCACCGGTGCCACTACAAATATACCGGCAGGTGATCAAACAATTTCGGGAATGTTACCTATCGGTTTCAATTTTGATTTCTATTGTACAACGTATACTACTTTTGCAGCAAGTGGGAATGGTTTCATTACATTCTTAACGGGTCAGCCTTATGCTGATTTTAGCTCAACAATTCCAACAGCAGGAACACCAAACGGTTTAGTAGCATTATGTTGGGATGATTTGAACGCTTCAACCGGTGGTACAGTTGATTATTTTGTAAGAGGTACTGCTCCTAATCGTGTGTTAGTTGTTCGTTACAATAATGTTCGTCACTATGCAAGTACCAATATCATAAATGGAGAAATCCACTTGTTTGAAACGTCTAACGTTATTGAGATTATGACACAATCTCAAAACGATGCAGGTACACACGCTCAAGGTATAGAAAATGCAGCGGGTACTTCCGGAGTTGCTGTTCCTGGTCGTAACTCTCAATCATGGACAGTTTCGTCACCAGATGGGTATCGTTTCACTCCACAATATAGTGGTGTTG
The DNA here is from genome assembly GCA_964398475.1 of uncultured Chitinophagaceae bacterium. Classification (GTDB taxonomy): domain Bacteria; phylum Bacteroidota; class Bacteroidia; order Chitinophagales; family LD1; genus CALAYL01. The sequence goes on from CAYNMP010000011.1 coordinate 70,218, forward strand.
CTCCGGTTAGCTATAGTTGGACTCCTGCTTCAGGGCTTAGTTCAACTACTATCGCTAATCCGATTGCGACTCCAACTTCATCTACTTGCTATGCAGGCGCCATTACCTATACAAATGGTTGTGTGGTAAGAGATACAGTTTGTATAAATATCGGTTCTTTCCCTCACACTATATCGGTACTTCCTGATACGATTTGTGCAGGTGATACAGCTCAACTTAATTTTATAGGTGCTGGGGTAACTTATGCATGGACACCGGTAGCAAACGTTACAAATCCTGCTATTGCCAATCCTAAGGCAACAGTTCTTAATACAACAGAATTCTTTGTTACCGCAACTAATTCACAAGGGTGCGTAGCTTTTGATTCTGTTACTTTAAATGTCCGTCCATACACACCTGTTGTACTTAGAAGCGATACAAGTGTTTGTCCGGGTGGTTCATTGTCAATTACTGTTCCGGGTGGACCATATACTTCTTACGAATGGTATTCCGTTGCAACTGGAAATACGATAATAGCTACATCATCTACCATAACTGCCCTTCCGGGTAATGGTTATTACGTAAAGGTTCAAAAACCTGGAGTTTGTCCGGTGTATTCCGATACCTTCATATTAAGTGAATATACGTTAGGTACAATTTCTACCTCAGGTGACACTGCTATTTGTACTGGTGCAAGTTTAGTGCTCAACGCAACTGCTGGAATTACAAATATTCTATGGTCAAACAGTGCAACTACACCTTCAATTACGGTAACTACACCTGGTGATTATTCTTATTCAGGGCTAGATGTCAATGGTTGTTTACTGTTTTCTGACACAACAACCCTAACCGTTGTTGCTCCTCCTGTAATTAGCTTTGCGCCTGTTGCAAACCCGGTTTGTCCGTACGATATTGCCCTTTTAGATGCCGGCAGTACTGCTGGAGTTATATATACTTGGAATCCGGGTGGTATTGTTTCTCCTACTTTGTCTGTTACAACTTCAGGTAACTATATTGTTACTGCGAACGCAAATGGATGTTCAACTATAGATTCCATAGCAGTAAACTTTGCTCCTGCTCCAACGGTTACTTTACCGGCTGCAGATCAAACTATTTGTCCAACTGATTCATTCTTAATTCCTGTCTCTGGCGGTTCATTCTCTAGTTATGCATGGCATTCGGCTTCTACTGGTGCTATTGTTCAAACAGGAAATCCTTTCTATGGAAAACCTGTAGATTCTTTCTATGTAGAAGTAAGTGATGCAAATGGTTGCGTATTTACATCCGATACATTTGCTGTTTATGCAAGAACAATTCCACAGTTGTTGCCTTTAGCCAATCAAGGTTTGTGTCAGGGTCAATCGGCAACTTTGCTGGGAACAGCAGGTTTAACGAATGTGTTATGGTCGCCAAGTGGAGATACAACTCAAGACATTACTGTTTCAACAGCAGGTCAATATTCGTATACCGCATTAGCGAATGGCTGTGTAGTGACTTCAAATGTATCAGTAGTAACTGTAACTTCACAGCCTGTGATTACATTCAATAACTTCAAAAATCCGGTTTGTCCGGGTGAGACGGTAAACATTAACGCGGGTCAAGTGCCTGGTGTTACGTATACATGGTCTCCAGGTGGTTTAGCCGATTCAATTACAACAGGCGCGGGGACTGTTTCTGTTGTGGCGGATAACAATGGCTGTACAGCTACACTCTCAACAACTGTGAATGCTGCACAAAGTCCAATTGTTACTTTACCTACAGATATTGATGTTTGTGATTGTAGTTTAGATACAATTATTCAGGCGAGTGTTTCAACATTAGCTACACCGGTTACTTATCAGTGGAGTGGCACAGGGTCAATCAATCCTTCTTCTGTAGACACCCTGCATGTTACTGCATCTGGCGCTTACACAGTAACGGTTACGGATGCTAATAATTGTTCTGCTACGGCTACTTATTCTGCTAAAGCATGGTGTTTAAATATCGATGCAAAAGTAGATGGTCAGAATACAATAAATACAGGTCAAACTGCACAATTGAATGCGGTAGTAGTGAACTCTAATTACACACCTACATTGTCGTATGTTTGGCAACCGGGTGCTACGCTTACCGATTCATTAATTCAAAATCCTAAAGCTAGTCCTACTGCTACTACAACATACATCGTTTATGTGGCAGATAATGTTCACAACTGTACAGCCTTTGATACCATAACAATTGGTGTAATCCCTCCGGGACTTTATGCTATACCAACAGGCTTTACACCAAATGGCGATGGACAAAACGATTATTTCTATCCGTATTTCTCTCCGGGTTCTACCGCAAGTGTTATTAGTATGCGAATCTACAACCGTTGGGGACAATTGATTTACAGCGGTCCAAGTTCTCCGGGCTGGGATGGGAAAATTAATGGTGTAGATGCACCGGTTGATACATATACATACTATTTGGAAATTGCTGTTCCTGATGCGAACAGCCCTTCCGGAGTAACTACATTCTTAAAAGCAGGAAGTTTCGCTATAATCAGATAAATAATTTTTTTTAATCAATTTTAAATACGATAATTGTGGCACTAATAAATAACCAAACAATCAACATGAGGAAATCTCTACTCATTGCAAGTGTGTTATTCATGTCCTTGACTTCTTTCGCTCAGGATATACACTTTTCTCAGTATTACGCTTCACCCCTCACACTCAATCCTGCATTAGTAGGTAAGTTTGATGGAACATGGAGAGCTACTGGTATTTATCGCGGACAATGGTTCTTGCCTAAAGATATACAGCCATTTTCTACAGTCTCTGCTTCTGTTGATTTTGGCCTGTTGAAAGACAAAATGAAAGGTAATGTTTTGGGTGTTGGCTTAGTAGCAACTAACGATATGCAAAATTTCATGGCAGTTAGTGGTGATCCGAGTGGTGCTGCTAACGGTAAGAAAAGTACGATCAATACTACCAAGATTGCCTTAGCTTTAGGATATACGCTTGGCTTTGGAAAAAATAAAAGTACGCAATTATCTATCGGTTTTCAACCTGCCGTTGAGTTTAGAAAATTGAATTTTGATTATACTTTCGACAAAGGATTCAATCCGGATTTGAGTTATACGGCAGCGAATAGCGGTGAGCAATTAGCATTTCCTTCTAAAACAACGTTTAACTTCAACGCAGGTTTGTTTTTCAATACAAAGCCGCTTGATTGGATGACTTTTTATGCCGGATACTCCATGTTTAATATTGCACGTCCAACAGATACTTATTTGCAAACATCAATTACTGCAGGCAACAACTACAAACGTCCTTTCCGACATGCTGCTTCAGCTGGTTTTGAATTCGAACTGAAGAAGAAATTCTTGATTATTCCGGGAGCCTATTTCCAGTATATGGCTAAAGCAACCGAAACTGATTTAGGTGTTACTTTAGGATATAAAATCTTGAACACTGACGAAAAATCTGCTATTTTATTCTTAGGATGCTGGGGACGTGTTGGTAGAGATATTATACCGAAAATTGGATTTGAATACAATAAATTCCGTTTTGGTGCTGCATTCGATGTACGCTTAACGCAATTACAAAAAGATACTAAGTCGGCTATTGCACAATCTAGTCAACCTATGGCATTCGAAATTAGTTTGGCCTACATTGGAGGTCTTACTAAACTTAAAGAAAATAACTACCTATTCAACCCAAGATACTAGAATTTAAAAACTTTAGAACCCAATACCTAAATAAGATGAAAAAGATAATTATTGCGCTATTGCCTTTCATAGTATTGACTGCCAAAGCACAAGAAGAGGAGAAACCAAGCCAGAAGGTAGAAAAATTCCCAAAAGTTAGTGTTCGGAAAAAGAAGAAGATTGCTGAGACTTTGGTGAAGCAAGGGAGCTACTATAATGCATCGGAGTATTATGAAGATGTTTTGAAAGCAAAGCCTGATAATATTAAGGTTATTCATCAGTTAGCTGAAATTAACCGAAGCCTTCGTGATTATAAATTGGCGGAGAAATATTATGCGCTCGAAATCGAGAAGGACAAAGATAAATGGCCTAACGATATGTTCTTTTTGGGACAGATGCAAAAAATGAACGGCAAGTATGATGATGCTAAAAAAACTTTCCAAGACTATTTGAAGGTTAAGTTAGATAAAGACGAAAAAAGCTACAAGAGTCTTGCTAAAACTGAAATTATTGGATGTGATTCTTCAGCAGCGTGGCTGAACAATCCATACAAAATTAAGGTTGAGCATGAAGAGGGGATCATCAATAACGTATTGACCGACTTTGCTCCAAAACCATTAAGTGGTGGTCGTATATTGTATTCATCGCTGAAATCGGATACAGCCATCAACGTAACAAAGAGTGATCATGATTATTATGCCAAGTTATTCATGGCTACACGTGATGGTAAGAATTGGAAAGACGATACTAAGTTTGCTTACCCACCGAACGATTCTAAAACGCACGTTGGTAACGGTTTACTTTCTGCCGATGAGAATACATTGATTTATACTAAGTGTGATCAAACTGAGTTGGTGAGAATGCGTTGTAAACTTTTCCGTGTTACTAAACAAGGATCAGAATGGTCTAATCCTGAAGAGTTAAAAACATTGAATACACCAACCGGAACCACAACTCAACCGTCTTTTGGCGTTGATAAAGATGGTAAAGATATCTTGTATTTTGTTTCTGATCGTGGTGGGAAAGGGGGCTTAGATATTTTTTATGCTGAAGTTCAAGATGGCGGTAAATTCGGACCTGTTAAAAATGCAGGTTCTGAAATCAATACATCAGGGGATGAGTTCTCACCATACTTTGATAAAACAAGCAAAGCCTTTTATTTCTCCTCTAATGGTCACCCAGGTTTAGGAGGTTTAGATGTATTCAGAGCAAATGGTGCACCGGAGAGTTGGGGTATTGCCTATAACATGGGAGCTCCAGTAAACTCTTCTTGCGATGATATTTATTTCATTTTAGATGATAAAGGAAAAAGAGGTTATGAAGTATCTAACCGTCCAGGTACTAAAACGATTCGTGGCGAAACATGTTGCGATGATATTTGGAGTGTAGCGGTTAAAGAAGAAGTTGTGTTGAAAGGTATTTTCGCACTTCGCTCAGACCCTACACAAACACCTGTTAACGGTGTAGAAGCTTCATTGTATAAAGTTGATGGCAAAAACTTTGATTTCATCGGTACTCAAGTTACCGCGAATAGCAGTCCTTTCTATTACAATTTGAAGCGTGGCGATAAATTCAAAATTAATGGAAATAAGGAAGGCTACTGGCCTGCTGTAGAAAATATCTCAGTAAATGAAAATGAAGAGCGAGATACTATCTATCAAGTATTCTTTATTGATAAAATTGAGAAGAAGAAAGTTAAGATTGAAAATATCTATTTCGAATTCGACAAATCTTTGGTTATCGATTACTATAAATTCAAATTGGATTCAGTATTTGGTGTGATGATGCAAAATCCTGGTTACAGTTTAGAAATTCAAGGACATACAGATAGCAAAGGATCGGATGCTTATAACGATAAATTATCTCAGAATCGTGCTAACGAGGCTAAAGCTTACCTTGTAGGAAAAGGAATTACAACTGAGCGTATTGTTGCAAAAGGCTATGGAGAGAAAGTACCTTTAGCACCTAACGAGAAAGATGGTAAAGATGATCCGGAAGGCCGTGCACGAAATAGACGTGTTGAATTTAAAATCTTACCTGATAAACCTGAAGAGGCTCCGGAAATTCAGTATGATCCTACTGAACCTGTTCCGCAAACCAAAACAGGTCCCGGTTTTGATAAATAAAAAAACCATAAAAAAGGCTACCAGAAATGGTAGCCTTTTTTTATGGTTTTTAAATCGTTCAGTTTCAAACTAACCTACTTTTGCTTAATAGGTAGAATTCCCAATTCCAATAGATTTTAATTTTGATTGCATTTCTTTACGCGCAAGAAAAATTCTTGATTTAACAGTACCAATGGGCAGATTTAGCTGTTCTGCTATTTCATTGTATTTATATCCATTGAAGTACATTAAAAACGGAGCAGCTATATCTTGGCTAATTGTTTTTAGTATACCGTTCAATTCTTGCTTTAATATTTCATTTTCACCATCGTTACGTACTTTATTGCGCATACTGTCAATCAAAAATTGATTTTCAGAACCATCAAGTATAGTTGGCCGTTTAGCATTCTTACGGTAGTTGTTGATGAAGATGTTTTTCATAATGGTCATTAACCAAGCTTTGAAATTTGTTCCGGATTGGAACTTATCTCTGTATAACAAAGCTCTGTAGATCGTATCCTGAAATAGATCCTCTCCTTCAGCTGTATCTTTTGTTAAAGAATATGCGAACGGTTTTAGTGCATACTCGTAATTGACTAGTTGTGTTGAAAATTCTATAGCAGTCATGTTTAATGTTTTATTTTAAAGATTAAACAAAAGTAACTATAGATATTTTAAAAACAAAATTTGTTTAATGTTATTATTTGTAAAATAAACAAAAAAGGATGCATAATTATCGATTAGTCGAGTCGTAACGTCTTAAAATAGGTCAAATCTTCATTAACACTTACTTTCTCCCCCTTTTTCAGCTTTAGAGTTTGTGTTTGCGTTTGTGTTGTGCCTTTATATCGTATGATATTGGGGCCAACATTCAACATTACTGGCATTTCAAAGTTGGGAACGTTGCTTGTCCAATGATATTCCACAACATAGGTTTTTCGACCTTTTTTGTTTAGCTTATAATTTAAAATTGGAATCTCCGGATAGTTCAAATATTGCTGAAAAAAGGGACTTAAAGGCAAAGCTGTTGACGTTTCAAAAAAACGGATGACTTCCTCTGCGTTTGTTGTCTTAAATTTAAATGCTTGATTCGCCATCTTATAAATGGTATTCCACCACAAACTATCGTTGTTAACTATGGTTCTGAGTGAATTAAGCATAAGCATTCCTTTATTGTACATATCGCCATCTCCTTCTTCGTTAACGCCATAAGGGCCTTGCATAGGGGATTTGTTGCCAATTGTTGTTTTCTTTGCGTTGATGTATTCTAATGCTTTTTGTTTTCCAAACATGCATTCAACATAAATGGCTTCTGTATACGTACAGAAGCCTTCATGAATCCACATATCCCCAATATCGGCACAGCTAACACTGTTTCCCCACCATTCATGACCGGTTTCATGAATAATGATATAGTCAAAATCTAACCCAATACGTGAATAGTCACGCCCATCGTAACCGGATTTAAACTTATTCCCATAGGCAATTGCGCCTTGATGCTCCATGCCTAAATAAGGTGTTTCTACAAGTGCGTAGCCATCTTTCATGAAAGGATATTTTCCTAAATATTTTTCATAGCATAACAGCATTGGCTTTACCTGCTCAAATTGCTTTTCTGCCTTTACTTTGTTATTGGCTAACACATAGTAATCGAGTTGAAGGATGTCCCCATCACTATATTTTAGCGTATCATTCCAATGTATATAGTTTCCAATGTTGAAGGTTACATTATAGAGATTGATAGGATAACTTACAAACCAGGTAACAGCCTTTTTTCCGCCATACATTCGCTTTTCCCCTCGCCAATTACCATTGCACACCGCTTCTAATTGTTGAGGAATTATGCATGTAATTTGCAGACTATCCGGCTCGTCTGATAAATGATCTTTACATGGCCACCAGGCACTTGCACCAAGCCCTTCGCAAGCTACAGCCAACCATAAGTTATTGTTAATGTCGTGCTTCCAAATAAAACCTCCATCCCATGGTGCTCGCTTTGCAATTTGCGGCTTTCCATGATAAGTAATAACAAGTGAATCTTTCTGATGAATCACAAGTGGCTCAGGAAGTGAAACGAAAACAGCATTAAATTCTCGTGTAAAAGTCAATGGACGATTACGATAGGAAATTTGATCGATATTTAGATTTTCGGCCAGGTCAATTTGTATTTTATTGGAACGGCTTGTAGCGTTGAAATATATTGCGTTTCGACCCGAGATGGTCTTGTTTAACGTATCAAAATCGATACTTAAATTGTAAAATGTAACATCAAAACAATTGCGCTCTTCTCGTAAGGATCCACGAAGCGAATCCATGCGTGTAAATACTTTTTTTTGCGAAAGTAATTGGGCGTTCATTCCTATTGCCATACATAAAAAAAGAAGTAGAAATAATGATTTTTTAACCTTTATAATTCGAAACATATCGTTCTTTTGTTTTGTTGAAGATACACTTGATTAGATTAAAAGAAAGTAATGAGTAAAATTTTGATTCCTATATTGGTTATAACACTACTTGTATTTGGTGAGTATTATATGTGGAAAGCGATTCAGACAGTCTCTGGTGAAAAATTCAGAGCACTGAAATGGATTTATCTAACATTAAATATTTTGTTTTATGTTGTTTTTTTTACCTACAAAATAGCAAGCTCCAAAGTTATACCTCAAGCTATGTTCACAATAGCCATAGCCGGAATGTTTCTTTTTTTGGTGGCCAAGTTGATGGTGTTTCTTGTTTTCTTTTTGAACGATGCAATACAGATTGTAAAATTCGGCTTCTTAAAGATTAGTCAACCTCAAGCCGTATCAGGCACACCTATCAATCGGTCTACATTTTTAAGTAAAATGGCGCTTGGCATTGCCGCAGTGCCCGTTTTTAGTTTGATTTATGGTGTAGTTGTGAATGCTTATAATTATCAGTTTAAGCGCGTTACAGTTAAATTTCCTAATCTGCCCAAATCCTTTGATGGATTTACATTTGTACAGTTATCAGATATTCATTCCGGTAGTTTTACCCAAACACAACCCATTGTTGATGTGATCCAAAAAATCAATGCATTAAATGTAGATCTGATTTTGTTTACCGGAGATTTAGTAAACAACATGACGAGCGAAATGGAACCGTTCATGAATATTTTCAATCAGTTGAAAGCCAAGCATGGCGTTATGTCCATTACCGGCAATCACGATTATGGCGATTATGTGCAATGGGAAACCCCTGACGCTAAAAAGGAAAACTTTCAACGGTTTATTCAAACACACAAAGCATTGGGATGGGATTTGTTGATGAACGAAAACAGAATTTTGGAACGCAATGGAGAAAAGATTGCTATTCTGGGCATCGAGAACTGGGGCAAAGCTTTGCATTTTCCAAAATACGGGAAAATGAAAGAGGCAGTGGTTGGAACAGAAGATATTCCCTTTAAAATATTAATGAGTCACGATCCATCGCATTGGGATGGCGAGGTTAGGCCGGAATACGCAGATATTGATTTGACCTTAAGTGGACATACGCATGGTTTTCAATTCGGTATAGAAACAAAGTATTTTAAATGGTCGCCTTCACAGTTTGTATATAAACAGTGGGCAGGATTATATCAGGAAGGAAAACAGTATCTATATGTAAATCGAGGGTTTGGATTTCTTGGCTATCCGGGTCGTGTAGGTATTTTGCCCGAAATAACGGTTGTTGAATTGAAATGTGCATAGATAAAAGCGCATATCCCTTTTGGTATTAAATTTGAAGCGTATATTGCAACACCAATCGTTTGCAATGAACATTTACCCGCTGATAAAAAGTATACTCTTCACGATGGATGCCGAAAAGGCGCATCACCTTACGCTTTCGTTACTTAAAAGCGAGATGCTCTCGCCATTTGTTCAATTGGCAAAGGCAAAAGAAGTTGATTCCCCTAAAGAAATTTTTGGCTTGAAATTTAGGAACCCTGTAGGTTTGGCAGCCGGGCTAGATAAAAATGCAGAGGCTATTGACGCGTTAGGGGAATTGGGTTTTGGTTTCGTAGAAATCGGAACGATTACCCCCAAACCCCAAGAAGGGAATCCAAAGCCTCGTTTATTTCGATTGCCACAAGATCAAGCGTTAATTAATCGAATGGGCTTCAATAATGTTGGTGTTGCTGAAGCGGTTCGAAATCTGAACAAACGAAAAAGCAATATTTTAGTAGGAGGAAATATTGGTAAAAATAAAGTTACGCCAAATGAGGAAGCCGTTCGAGATTATGAAATTTGCTTCAATGCCTTGTTTGATGATGTAGATTATTTTGCTGTGAATGTTAGCTCCCCGAATACTCCGGGTTTAAGAGCTTTGCAAGAAAAAGAGTCATTGTCGCTCATCTTACATCGTTTGCAACATATCAATCAGGGGAAGAAAAAAGCCAAGCCTATTCTTCTAAAAATAGCACCTGATCTAGGTTTGGAGCAATTAGACGAAATTGTTGACATTGTACAAGACACTCGAATTAGTGGAATTATAGCCACCAATACTACTATTGAGCGAACCGGATTGCCCCATTATTTACCTTCCGAGATTGAACACATTGGCGCAGGTGGATTAAGTGGAAAACCGCTCACCTCAAAATCAACAGAAGTAATCGCTTATCTCCATAAAGCCGCTAAAGGAACTATTCCAATTATTGGCGTTGGCGGAATTATGAATGCGGAGCATGCCATTGAAAAGATGGATGCAGGTGCACAGTTGGTACAACTCTATTCGGGATTCATTTATAAAGGGCCTAAGTTGATAGAAGAAATCTGTAATAAATTATCTAAGTAATTTATCGTAATGCTTATACCCAATAGTATCATCCTTAAATTGAAAATATGGAGAGGCTAGCTGATGATAATCAAAAATTCCCCATGCTGTAATGAAAGCCTTACTGTTCCAAAGCGTCCAATCAAAAGAGTGTGGATCGTCAGAAACAGCAATGGATACTGTTTTGTGATTTTCAATAGTGGACAACATCCATGTTTGATAAGGAAGCGCCCATGGTAAGAGGAGTGTATCTCTTGGTAAATCGGATGTCCTAACTACTAGTTTTTCATTCATATGTTCAGTCAAAAACGTCCTGTTCCAATGCAATTGAGAAGAATAAATAGTGGACACCTTTTCGATTCTAATCACGAACATAACAAGCGACACACAAAGTAGGGGTATTACGATTTTTTGGAAACTTGGTGATGTGCTGGCCTCCAAAACAAATACAAAGGATAGCATAAATGCAAGTGGGATATAGAAGCTTTCAATTCTGAAATGAAAGATACCTCCATTGAAGTCTGTTATCTGAACGATAAGGAAGTATACTCCCAAAAAGAGTGTTGCGAAAAATAATGGAGTCCATTTTTTTTTCGAAACGAGAATAATACTATTAAAGAAAAGTAGAATGGGGATGAAATAATATTCCTCGAGGCAAAGGGATAAGAACTGTCTATTCACCGGAATATTTAAATAATGCGGGAAATATCTTTTGAAATTGTCAAGCCCTGCCATTGCTGAACTATCATAAGCGTTTTTTATGAGCATTGTTTTTATTATGCTTATAGTAAAAAACAAGACTAATGATAAGTGAAGTAATCTCTTGTCGAATCCATCCGACTTAAAAAATAGCAGATAAATTATACAAAACGAAAAAGGGAAAACAATTAATGGATGGAAAAACGCAAGGGTAAAAACAAAAACAAAAAGCAATACAAATTGAGTGTTCTTAAAATGCGTAATATATTTTCCTTTCATCCAAGCTATGCAAAGTGGTATAATAACAAGTCCTTGCAGTAATTCAGACTGTACCCAAAAAAAAGTATGTGTTGTAATCAGTGTTTTCAGCAATACAAGAACAATGGCTAATTCAATGTTTTTAAAATAAAGTATGATGATAAGAAAAGAAACTAAGCTTATACTTTCAAAACTTAGCGAGTACGAAAACATGATATTTAAAAGACTGAGATGTAGTTTACTCATTAGCAAAGGAACACCTTGTGTTAATGCAGAGCCAAATCGCATCACTTGAATAGCTAAATCTTCTGTGCGTAGTATCGTAAATAATTGAAAGGCTGCATCTCCAAAAGCTATTCTTTCCTTGGCAAAACGAATCGATTCAACACTTGAAATAGCGAATGTGGAGATACCTATGAAGAATAAGATAAACCGATTGGTTTTCATAAATGCGTTTTAATCAGGTGCAATATATTTTATTCGGTGCTTTAAATAATTGTTTAGCAATATAACATACAATTCTACTCAAAAATAATTTTCGATGCATAGGAAATGAACTATGCTAAGTAGAGATTTAAAAGGTATTGCAATCCCATACACCTTGCACAAACTATGATGTTTTAATGTGACTACTCATTGAAACATTTTTCCACTTGATTTAATAGCAGAGTAAACTGCTTGGAATGCTTTACTTTAGCAGTTCATCAATTATTTGTATGCAAAAACTATTTTTTCTATCCCTTACGTTTTTACTTATACTAAACATTTTTGCACAACCCTCAAATGCCATCAATCCCGATAATGTAACTATAGTTCGCGATAGCTTTGGTGTACCGCACATCTTCGGCAAAACAGATGCCGACTGCGCCTATGGTCTTGCTTGGGTAAATGCAGAAGATGCATTTTTTGAAACACAAAACTTAATATATGTTGCAAAAGGCTATATGGGGCGTAAAGATGGTATTGATGGTGTAAAGGCCGATTTTTTTGTTCATGCTATTGGTGCCCGAAGAATTGTTGAAGAACGCTATGCTAAAGATTTAACACCTGAATATATACGCTATCTCAATGGTTATGTGCAAGGCTTAAACGCTTATGCCGCAGCACACCCCGAGCAAGTGAAAATCAAAAAGGCTTTCCCGGTAACCGATAAAGATGTATTAACTGCGTTTGTAGCTACCATGAGTTTTTTATCGTATTCCCAGAATCAAGTGGGCGATGCAGTGGGAGGGAAGTTTGATCAAGAGCCCATCAATTTTGATCATCTCAACCCATCAGTTGGTTCTAATGCCTATGCTGCAAGCAGTAAAATTACAGACGAGAAAAAAACGTTTCTCTGCATCAACCCCCATTTACAAATGAACGGTCCGTTAAGTTTTTATGAAATGCACTTGCAAAGTGAGGAAGGTCTCGATATGCAAGGCGTTACTTTTCAGGGGGCAAGCTCCCACGCCATGGGCACCAACAAACATTTGGGTTGGGGGTTTACATGGAATTATTTCGATAAGGTGGATGTCTTCAAATTAAATATGCATGCTAAGCATAAACTGCAATATGAGTTTGACGGCAAATATGAAACGTTGGAAAAACGCCCTGTTTGGCTGAAAGTAAAAGTGAAAGGTTTAACTATTCCTGTACGTAAAATGACGTATTGGAGTAAATACGGATGCACTATAAAATCCGATAAAACGAATAATTTCTATGCTGTTCGTTTCCCGGCTAACATGACCATTAAAACCGGACAGCAATTGTACGAAATGGCAAAGGCACAAAACTACGATCAGTTTTGGACAGCTATTCGAAATAACCATGCCATAGCGCTATTCAATATGGTTTATGCCGATGAGAAAAACAATATCTTCTATTTATCGCATGGGATGTTACCCGATAGAAAACATCTCGAATATAAATGGGCAGGCATTGTTCCGGGGAATACCAGCAAAACGTTATGGACAAATTTAGTTCCGCTCGATAGTATGCCACATAACATTAATCCTGAATGTGGTTATGTGTTCAATACCAATAATAATGTATATCACGCCACCTGCCTCGAGAACAGCAAAAGTTGCAATTTGCCCGATTATGTGAATGAACGTCCTGGCGATAATAACCGAGCAGTTACGTTGAAAAACTTCTTCAATACACATCCAACATTTTCTTACAAAGAGTTTAAGAAGATAAAGTATGAAACACGTTTCCCCAACAACAGTCAATTCATCAAATCCTTAAACCCTTTGTGGAATTTGGATAAAACAAAATATCCCGACTTAACAGAAGCAATAGAAATGCTTCAAGGCTGGGACAGAAACACAGATGTGAATTCTATTCCTACAACCTTGTTCGGCTCATTTATTAAAACCATTTGGGACGATCGTCATTATGGCGATTATGAGTTTATTACCGGAATAACTTCACTTACCGAAGAGCAAACAATTGATTATTTAAAGCGCGCAAAGGAATTTATGTTGAAGAATTTTGGAACCATTCGTGTGCCTTGGGGTGAGGTGCATAAATTGCGGAGAGGCGATAAAGCACTGTCGATAGAGAGTTTTGCCGATTTGTTATCGCCAAGTTACCCGAAAGCAAATATCATTAACGGTAAGTTGGAATTTAATCCGGAGCATGGAGATACCTATTGTATGTTTGTGCAATATGGCAAAGATGGTGCAGAAACGATTGAAACTTTAGAGCCGCTGGGTAATTCCTTGAATCCGACCAGTAAACACTATGCCGATCAAATGGAGATTTTCACTAAAAAGCAGCATAAACAAATGCCTTTCGACAAAAGTTACTGGCTTACACATGCCGAAACAACTTATCATCCTAAACGTTAATTTCATTTTTCATACATTCACCAAAAAATAATCATAACCATGCGCAAATTATTTTCTGTTTTTGCAACCGCCACCATCGGCTTAATCCTGTTTGGTTGTAATCAAAAAGGAGCATCTTCTGGCGATAGTGCTGCCTTTGAAAAGGACGTCCAAGAAAAATTAATCAATGCCAAAGAAGGCGAGGTTATTGAACTTCCCGAAGGAACCTATACGTTAACACGTCCGTTAATACTTGATGGAATCAATAATGTTACAATTCGCGGAAAAGGAAAAGACAAAACTATTTTGAATTTCAAAGGCCAGAAAGATGGTGCCGAAGGTCTTCGCATTACCGCCAATGGTACAATTTTGGAAGATTTTGCAGTGATTGATGCAAAAGGCGATTGTATTAAAGTACAAGATGCACAGGGGATTACATTTCGAAGATTGAAAGTGGGTTGGTCAACAGAAGGGTCTACGTTAAACGGTTCTTATGGTTTATATCCGGTTCAATCTTCAAACGTCCTTATTGAAGAATGTGAAGTGTTTGGCTCTTCTGACGCAGGTATCTATGTTGGACAATCCAAGAATATTATTGTTCGTAAAAATTTGGTACATGGTAATGTGGCCGGCATCGAAATTGAAAACTGTATGGATGCCGATGTATATGAAAATGTAAGCGAGAAAAATACCGGTGGAGTTTTAGTGTTCGATTTACCTGATTTACCGGTGAAAAATGGAGCACGTTGCAGAGTGTATAATAACAAGATTATAAATAATAACATTAAGAACTTTGGACCTAAAGGAACCACGGTTTCTGAAATTGCAGCCGGAACAGGTGTTGTGATTATGGCTACCAATCAATGTGAAGTATTTGGTAATGAAATTAAAGGCCATAACTCGGTGAGTTTAGCTGTGGTAAGTTATTTAGCACTACAGAAACCCTATAAAGATACTGTTTACGATCCTTATGTAGGTGGAGTTTCAGTGCACGATAATCAATTTGAACGCGGAACGGGTGCTTTAGATAATTCCGTATTATTCGGTCAAATGTTTGCCGCAATTTTTGGCGATAAAGTTCCGGATATCATATTTGATGGTTCGGTAAATCCGAGCTACAAAAATGCAGATGGCTCCATCAAAGAAGATCAGAAAATTTGTTTCCATAATAACGGAAACGTAACCTATACCAATATTGATTTGGAACATAAATCGGCAAATATGTCGAGCGACATAACCAAGATGGACTGTTCTATTCCTGCCCTTAAGGAAGTTAAACTGATGCAGTAAACCAAGACTTTAAATTGGAAGGGGAAGGCAATACGTCTTCCCTTTTTTTATAATAAAACACTGACAAAAATCACTTAATATTTATTTCCATGAACCAATGAAATACTAATTTTGTTATCATAGAACAATCCTTTCATATGCGTAAATCTATCCTTGTTGTTGCTTCATTACTAACCATTGTTATTGGTCTTGTTTTGCATTCGTGTTCAACACCCTCCTCTGGTGAAGTTGTTTTGAATGTGGCCGATAAATCATTCGATTTGCTTTCGAAGTACCATTTTTTTGAAGGGACATTAAACGATTTGAAACCAAATGTTGGTGTATTGCCCTATGATTTGGCTTCACCCCTTTTTACCGACTATGCGCACAAAGCCCGATTTGTCTATGTTCCGAAAGGCAAACAAGTCGATTACCAAGAAGAGGGTGTGTTGAATTTGCCGGTGGGATCATGCTATATTAAAAACTTCTATTACCCGTTTGATTTTCGGGATTTATCGAAGGGCCGAAGAATCATTGAAACGCGTATGTTAGTGCATCGCGAAAATGGCTGGGAATCGCTTTCTTATATTTGGAAAGATGATCAAAGCGATGCTACACTTGAAGTGGCGGGCGATATCAAACAAGTAAGTTGGATTCATGATGATGGCAAAAAAATGGATATCGATTATGTAATTCCGAATAAAAATCAATGCAAAGGTTGCCATTGGGATAATAAAAATAATGCCTTCATGCCTATTGGTCCGAAAGTACGTAATCTAAATCATGATTATGCTTACACAGATGGTGTAAAAAATCAAATTGAAAAGTGGACTGCTGTGGGTATATTGAAAGGCGCTAAACCAGGGGCACAATGCCCGAAAATGGTTAGCTATTACGATACCACCGCCACTGTAAACGATAGAGCCAGAGCCTATTTGGAGATAAATTGTGCGCATTGCCATAATCCGAACGGACCGGCCTATACGTCCGGCTTGTATGTGAACTTAGAAAATACCAATCCCGAAAATTTAGGTATCTGTAAAGCTCCGGTTGCAGCCGGTATAGGAACAGGAAACCGTATGTGGGACATTGTTCCGGGTAATCATAATGCATCTATCTTATCGTACCGAATGGAATCGGTAGAAGCCGGTGTAAAAATGCCGGAAGTAGGGCGTGTATTAGCCCACAAAGAAGGGGTTGAGTTGATCAATCGTTGGATTGATGAAATGAAGGCCGGTGAATGCGGTGTAAAACAATAATAGACAACTCTCCTTTCGCTGTTAATGCAGAATCGAAAACTGCATTATCTTTAACGCGAAATCAACTGCATGCAAAAAATTACCGAACAAGAATCTTTGTTTAAAGCCCTCGATACGATGAGCACGAAAGAACTGCTCACGAACATCAATACAGTCGATAAAACCGTCCCCATAGCTGTAGAAAAGTGCATTCCTCAAATCGAACACTTGGTGGATGTAATTGTAGATAAAATGTTGGCCGGAGGTCGTTTGTTTTATATGGGAGCAGGTACCAGCGGTCGTTTGGGAATCTTAGACGCATCTGAATGCCCTCCAACCTATGGTGTTCCACATGGTTTAGTTATTGGTTTAATTGCAGGAGGAGATAATGCTATTCGCAAAGCAGTCGAATTTGCAGAAGATGATAGAACGCAGGGCTGGAAAGACTTGCAACAGTATAACATTTCAGAAAAGGATGTTGTTGTTGGCATTGCAGCATCCGGTACTACACCTTATGTGATAGGCGCTTTAGACGAGTGCCGGAAAAATGGAGTAACAACAGGATGCATTACTTGTAACATTGATTCTCCATTAGAGGCAGCAGCTGATTTTCCAATTATTTGTGTGGTAGGTCCGGAATTTGTAACCGGAAGTACACGTATGAAAAGTGGAACCGCACAGAAATTAATTTTGAATATGATGTCCACATCGGTAATGATTAAGATTGGAAGGGTAGAAGGGAACCGCATGGTGAATATGCAATTGTCGAACGAAAAGCTCATTCAACGGGGTATTGCAATGATACAACTGGAAATCAACGGTTTGAGTGCAGAATCCGCTAAGGACTTACTTTTGAAGCATGGCAGTGTAAAAAGTGCAATTTCTGCATATAGGCAGTAGTTAATTTACTACTCCGTTTTGACCATTGTGGATAAATACTTTATTTAGAATAATTCTAAGCTTTACTAGAACCCTTTTAAACAGTGAATTTGGAGCAAATGTTCTGTTAATTAACAAAGCCATAATATTTGTTTGAAATCGCTTGTTTTTTTGAAATTTTAGCAGTTATATTTGCCCCGTCTTGTGACAAATCCATGACAATTCAATTGAAGATGGGAAAAAAAATACACTGGCTATCAGCCAAAACACTTATTACTACTGCGTTTTCAGCACTTTTGTTGTTTGTTGCAACTTCATCTTATGCAGCCGATGCTGCACAAGTGGCTGAAGGGAAAAAATTGTTTAAATCCAATTGTGCCAGCTGTCACAATCCTTTAACTGCGGGCACCGGGCCGGCTTTGAAGGGCGTAACAGCTCGTTGGGAAGCAGCTGGTGCTTACCAAGGCAAAAGCGGAAAAGAATGGTTGCACGCATGGATTAAAAACTATAACACACCGGTAGGAGCGAAGTATCCTTACGCTGTGGAGATGAGTAATTACTCTCCTTCTGCCATGAACTTGTTCCCGGCATTGAAAGATGAGGAAATTGAAAAGATTCTAGTCTATGTAGATAATTCAGAAACTGGACCAACCGGAAATACTGGTCCAAGTGGTCCTTCTACTCCACAGCCACCTGCTGAAGAAAACAGCACAGTATTGTATCTGTTTGTTGCTCTTTTAGTGGTATTAGCAGCCATCTTAGTTGGTGTTGCCCGTAAATTAGATAACGTTGTAGAAACTGCTAAAGGTAATGCACCTGCAGCTAGTGTTCCTTTCTGGAAAAATACGAAATTCAGAGTAGCAGCATTATTGTTGTTCTTAGTATGGGGTGGTTTCTACTTAGCAGATAACGCAATTCGTTTGGGTCGTCAACAAGGCTACCAACCAACACAACCTATTCGTTACAACCACGCATTACACGCGGGTAAACACAAAATCGACTGTCAGTATTGCCACACTTCAGCAGCTAAAGGTAAGGCAGCAGGTATTCCTTCATTGAATACATGTATGAACTGTCACAAAAACGTTCAAAAAGGACCTGAATACGGTACTGAAGAAATTGCAAAAATCTACGATGCAGTGGGTTGGGATGTGAAAACACAGAAATATGTTCGTCCAGCTCGTCCGGTACAATGGATTAGAATTCACAACTTGCCTGATCACGTTTATTTCAACCACTCACAACACGTTGTAGCGGGTAAAGTAGCTTGTCAAACTTGCCACGGTCCAATCCAAGAAATGAAAGAAGTGTATCAATTCGCTCCACTTTCAATGGGATGGTGCGTGAACTGTCACCGTCAATCTGAGGTACAGTTTGGAGGAAACAACTACTATAGTACTTACGAAAAACTACACGAGCAGTTGAAAAACAAAACTATCGACAAGGTTACGGTAGAGAAAATCGGAGGTACAGAGTGTGCTAAGTGTCACTATTAATCAAAATAGCGATCAGAAATCAATTAGTGCTTTAATTATAAAAAAGTCAGCGTTTAAAAAGATATAGCATGGAAAAAAACTACTGGAAAGGAATTGAAGAGTTGGAGCAAAGCCCCGCTTTTGTTGCCCAGTTAGATAAGGAGTTCGCCAGCGAATTGCCGGCATTGGATTCGGTTGTAGAGCCTATCAGCACTACTGCTTCAACAAATCGTAGAGATTTCTTGAAAATGTTGGGCTTTAGCGTTACTGCTGCAGCAATTGCCACTGCATGTGAAATGCCTGTGCGTAAATCAATTCCTTATGCATTGAAACCGGAAGAAGTTATCCCGGGTGTAGCTAACTATTATGCGTCTACTTTCTATCAAGGTGGCGACTATGCTTCTGTGTTGGTTAAAACACGAGAAGGACGTCCTATCAAGATTGAAGGCAATAAATTATCTGTTGTTACCAAAGGCGGAACATCGGCAAGAGCACAGGCTTCTGTGTTGAGTTTGTATGATGGAGCGCGTTACACCGGTCCTAAAAAAGGGAAAGAAAGTATTTCTTGGGCAACAGCTGATGCTGAGATCGGAGCAAAATTGAATGCTATCAGCGCTGCTGGTGGTAAAATTGTTTTATTCTCTTCTTCAGTAGCTTCACCTTCTACAGCAGCAGCTATCGAAGGTTTTGTAGCGAAATATAAAGCAGAACACTTAGTAAACGATGCTGTTTCTTATGCAGGTATTTTGGATGCGAACGAGAAATCGTTTGGTGTTCGCGCTATTCCTTCTTACAGCTTCGATAAGGCATCTGTGATTGTAAGCTTAGGTTGCGATTTCTTAGGAACATGGTTGTCTCCTGTAGAATTTGCAGCTGATTGGGCAAAAAACAGAAAAGTAAATGCCGAGAACAGAAAAATGTCTCGTCATATTCAAGTTGAATCTACATTAACCCTTACAGGTGCTAGTGCCGATCAACGTATTGTTTGCAAACCAAACGAAGAATCATTACACGCTGTTGAATTGTTGAAAGCAGTTTCAGG
The DNA here is from genome assembly GCA_964398475.1 of uncultured Chitinophagaceae bacterium. GTDB lineage: Bacteria > Bacteroidota > Bacteroidia > Chitinophagales > LD1 > CALAYL01. The sequence goes on from CAYNMP010000011.1 coordinate 90,418, forward strand.
AGCAGGTTCATCTAACGAAAAAATAAACGCAGTAGCGAAGGAATTATTAGCGGCTAAAGGTTCTTCTTTAGTTGTTTCAGGTTCTAACGATGCGAATGTACAAGTGGTAGTGAACGCTATCAACAACGCATTAGGCAACTACGGCACTACACTTTCTTTTGCGAATAGCTACAACACGAAAACCGGTTCTGATAAAGCTTTAGCATCTTTGTTAGAAGGTTTAGCTAACGGTTCTACTAAAGCGGTACTATTCTTCGATGCGAACCCATTATTAACGCATCCAATGGCCGATAAATTGGCTGAGGCGTTGAAAAAAGCGGAATTGAGCGTATCGTTCAGCAACAGAAGAGACGAAACATCTGAGGCTTGTACTTATGTTTGTCCGGATTCTCATTGGTTGGAGTCTTGGAACGATGTATCGCCTAAAAAAGGGGTGTACAATATCGCTCAACCTACTATCTCTAAATTATTTGATACACGTCAGGCGCAAGACACATTATTGAAATGGTCTGGTGTTGAAACTTCATACTACGATTTCATCCGTTCCAACTGGGAGCGTTCGGTATATCCGAATCAGAAAAGAACCGTTGGTTTTGACGGATTCTGGGATATCGCAGTGCATGATGGTGAAGTAGTTACTTCAGGAGGAGGCGAAGCGTCTTTCAAAGGTGGTGCTGAAGAAGCAGCATCAGCAGTAGCAGCTGCTTACAGCAAAGGTGGAGATGTTCAAATTAAATTATACGAATCAGTAGCAGCCGGAAACGGTTTCTGGGCTGATAATCCTTTCTTACAAGAATTACCGGATCCAATTACGAAAGTATGTTGGGATAACTACTTAAGTGTACCGGTGTCTTGGGCAAAGAAAAACGGTATCAAAAACGATTTGGAATTGAAAGATTACACTATCGTTGAAGTTACTGCAAACGGAAAGACAATCAAATTACCGGCAGTGGCTGTTCCTGGTCAAGCAGAAGGGGCTTTCGGTATCGCAGTTGGATACGGAAAAACAGTAGTTAACCACGATGAATTGAAAATCGGTGCTAACGCCTATCCGTTCTTAGCTTTAGTGGGCGATAACTTAGTATCAACAACAACAGCTACCATCAAAGTAACTGCAGAAACTCAAAAATTAGCGATCACACAAACACACCACAACATTACCTTGAAAGGTTTGGGTGGAATTAAGAGACGTGGAGTAGTGAAAGAAACTACATTACCTGAGTATGTAAAAAATGCTGCTGCAGGAAATGAAGATCGCGAGAAGATCAAAGAAGAAATGGTTACCCTTTACTACGAGCACGAGAAATCAGGTCACCACTGGACATTAACAGTAGACTTGAACTCTTGTATCGGTTGTGGATCTTGCGTTGCAGCTTGTAACGTAGAGAATAACGTACCGGTTGTAGGTAAAGATCAAGTGATTCGTTCACGTGAGATGCACTGGTTGCGTATCGACCGTTATTTCACTTACACTGAAATGATTCAAGACGGAGCAGATACTTTAGCGCCTGAGAAATTGGATGTTGTGTTCCAACCTATGATGTGTCAGCATTGCGATAACGCACCATGCGAGAACGTTTGTCCGGTGGCAGCAACGAACCACTCTTCAGAAGGTTTGAACCAAATGGCTTACAACAGATGTATCGGTACACGTTACTGCGCCAACAACTGTCCGTATAAAGTTAGACGTTTCAACTGGTACGATTACCAAGGAGCAGATAGCTTCAACGAGAAAGTAGGCAAAATGTGGGTGAACGAAGGAGCACTTTCAGGTATTACTCGCGAATTACAAGAGCCATTAACAAGAATGGTATTGAATCCGGATGTAACTGTTCGTTCTAGAGGTGTTATCGAGAAATGTTCTTTCTGCGTTCAGAACTTACAAGCAGCTAAGTTAACCGCTAAGAAAGAAAACCGACCATTGAAAGACGGAGAAGCAACTACAGCTTGTACTACAGCTTGTCCTACATCAGCATTGGTATTCGGAGACAGAAATGATAAAACAAGTCAAGTATTCACTTCTATGAACGATGAGCGCGCATTCGGTGTTATCGAAGAAATTCACACGATGCCGAACGTATACTACTTGACAAAAGTTCGTAACCGATCAGAAAAAGCATAATAAAGAAAAAGTAAGATTTAACAGAATCGCTAAACTTAAAAATAAGAAGAAATGCACGCATACGAGTCAGACTTTCGGGAACCCTTAATCAACGGTTTAGATAAGAACTATACAAAAATCACTGATGATATCGTAGGACCAACCGAGCGAACGTACAAAGGCTGGTGGCCGTTAATGATTATCTTCGGAGCACTTGCCGGATTATTTGTATTCTGTCTGGGATGGACAGTTTACTACGGTATTGGAGCTTGGGGATTGAACAAAACGGTAGACTGGGCTTGGGATATTACCAACTTCGTTTGGTGGATTGGTATCGGTCACGCAGGAACATTGATCTCAGCGATCTTGTTGTTGTTCCGTCAGCGTTTCCGTACTGGTATTAACCGTGCAGCTGAGGCGATGACTATCTTTGCCGTAATTTGTGCCGGTATGTTCCCGGTATTCCACATGGGTCGTGTTTGGATGGCTTTCTTTATCTTCCCTTATCCGAATACAAGAGGTCCATTATGGGTGAACTTCAACTCACCATTGCTTTGGGACGTATTTGCAATCTCTACTTACTTCACTGTATCGTTGTTGTTCTGGTATTCAGGTTTGATGCCTGACTTCGCAACTATCCGTGATAGAGCAAACGGAAAAACAAGAAAATGGATATATAACATCCTTTCTTTCGGATGGACTGGTACAGCAAAACAATGGCAACGTTTCGAATCATTATCGTTGGTATTGGCCGGTTTATCTACTCCATTGGTACTTTCAGTTCACACGATTGTATCTTTTGACTTCGCCACTTCAGTTATTCCGGGATGGCATACAACTATCTTCCCTCCATACTTCGTAGCCGGTGCGATTTTCTCTGGTTTCGCTATGGTGGAAACGTTGATGTTGATTGTTAGAAAGGTATTTAACTTGGAAGATTATATCACTGTGAACCACATCGAGTCGATGAATAAAATCATCGTATTAACGGGTTCTATCGTGGGTATCGCATATATCACAGAGATGTTCATCGCTTGGTATTCAGGTTACTTGTATGAGCAGTTTGCTTTCTACAACAGAGCATTAGGTAAATACTGGTGGGCTTATGCATGGATGATGAGCTGTAACGTATTATCTCCTCAATTGTATTGGTTCAAACCTTTCCGTAGAAATCTTTGGATTACGTTTATCCTATCGATTTTCGTAAACATTGGTATGTGGTTCGAGCGTTTCGTGATTATCGTTACTTCTTTGGCGGATGACTTCTTGCCTTCAAGCTGGAACTATTTCACACCAACATGGGTGGATATGGGTATCTATATCGGATCAATCGGATTGTTCATGACCTTGTTCTTGTTGTTCTGCCGTTTCTTCCCGGTAATCGCTATTGCCGAGGTGAAATCAGTATTCAGAACTTCATCTGAGGTAGCTAAACGATGACTATCTTTGCCGTAATTTGTGCCGGTATGTTCCCGGTATTCCACATGGGTCGTGTTTGGATGGCTTTCTTTATCTTCCCTTATCCGAATACAAGAGGTCCATTATGGGTGAACTTCAACTCACCATTGCTTTGGGACGTATTTGCAATCTCTACTTACTTCACTGTATCGTTGTTGTTCTGGTATTCAGGTTTGATGCCTGACTTCGCAACTATCCGTGATAGAGCAAACGGAAAAACAAGAAAATGGATATATAACATCCTTTCTTTCGGATGGACTGGTACAGCAAAACAATGGCAACGTTTCGAATCATTATCGTTGGTATTGGCCGGTTTATCTACTCCATTGGTACTTTCAGTTCACACGATTGTATCTTTTGACTTCGCCACTTCAGTTATTCCGGGATGGCATACAACTATCTTCCCTCCATACTTCGTAGCCGGTGCGATTTTCTCTGGTTTCGCTATGGTGGAAACGTTGATGTTGATTGTTAGAAAGGTATTTAACTTGGAAGATTATATCACTGTGAACCACATCGAGTCGATGAATAAAATCATCGTATTAACGGGTTCTATCGTGGGTATCGCATATATCACAGAGATGTTCATCGCTTGGTATTCAGGTTACTTGTATGAGCAGTTTGCTTTCTACAACAGAGCATTAGGTAAATACTGGTGGGCTTATGCATGGATGATGAGCTGTAACGTATTATCTCCTCAATTGTATTGGTTCAAACCTTTCCGTAGAAATCTTTGGATTACGTTTATCCTATCGATTTTCGTAAACATTGGTATGTGGTTCGAGCGTTTCGTGATTATCGTTACTTCTTTGGCGGATGACTTCTTGCCTTCAAGCTGGAACTATTTCACACCAACATGGGTGGATATGGGTATCTATATCGGATCAATCGGATTGTTCATGACCTTGTTCTTGTTGTTCTGCCGTTTCTTCCCGGTAATCGCTATTGCCGAGGTGAAATCAGTATTCAGAACTTCATCTGAGGTAGCTAAACGTGAGCGTGCCTTGAAAGACGAAAAACAAAACGGAGGCTTCGTAGGTCACACTACATTTGGAATATTAGACAAAGACGATAAATAATTTTAAACATTAATCATCACAATAATGGCAACACAAAGCAACAATTACCTTTTAGGATTGTGGGATCATGAAGAAGTATTTCTTCACGCCATCGAGCATATTCGTCATGACGGAATTGAGATTTATGAGACGTTGACTCCATTCCCGGTTCACGGATTGGAGACTGCTCTAGGATACAGAGATACACGTTTGCATACTGCAGGTTTCTTGTTTGGTGCAACCGGAACAACTTTCGCATTATCCATCATGAGTTGGGTGATGACCACCAACTATCCATTGAACTTTGGTGGTAAGCCAAATTGGCCATTACCGTCTTTCATCCCGATTACATTCGAGATGACGGTATTGTTCGCTGCGGTAGGTATGGTTTTGACCTATTGTGTTAGAAATAAACTGTTCCCGGGTTATATCCCTCGAATTTTTGATAAAAGAACAACGGACGATCGTTTTGCTTTGGTATTCGATATCGAAGGAAAATCAGAGGCTGATGTAGAGCAATTGAAAGCGGTTTTGAGCGGTCAAGGTGCTGTAGAAGTTAAGAAGCGAATTTTTTCTGAAAACGAATAATCATAGAGCAATGATGAAAAATTATTTATATCTATCTGTAATGGCTGTTGTAGTTGCGTTGGTAACTTCATCGTGCAGCCACGACATCAAAAAACCGGGCAAAATTTACATGCCGGATATGACTTATTCCAACGCTTTGGAACCGTATGCTCAAAGTGTAATTGTGAATGAAAGCGGTGATAGTGCTTCGGCAAGAAAGCCTGTACAAGGAACAATTCCACGCGGATGGATTCCTATGGATGAGAACATCAGAAGCAATTCTGCCTACTTACTTTCGTACACGGCTAAAAATCACTTCACACACGATCAAGATAAATGGCAAGAAGAATACGATAGAGCAGGAGCTACATTGAAAAATCCTCTTCCGTTTACTGACGAGAACAAAGATGCCGGTAAAAAATTATACACTACACATTGTGTGAACTGCCATGGTGCAGCCGGTGATGGAGCAGGTAACTTGATTACTTTGGAAGATGGTACTGATGGTCCTTATACTGCTGTTCCACCAAGTTACAAAACGCGCTTAACGGAAATCAACGATGGAAATATCTTCTATTCTGTAAGCTACGGTAAAGGTATGATGGGTGGTTACGGTTACTCATTGAATGTAACAGAAAGATGGCAAGTGATTCAGTACATAAAAAGTTTAGCCGGTGTTGGTGCTACTGCTGTAGCTGCTAAAACCGATTCAACTGCTACTGCAAAAAAATAAGACAAATCAGATTCAAAAAAATAATTCAATTATAAAGCGATGACAGAACGTTTTGAATTCACAGACGGAATAAAAAAGACACTTTACATACTTATGGTAGTAGGTTTAGTGGGATTGTTAGGATCCTTCATCTTGTACCCGGAAAATCAGCATAGCCGATTTTGGACTAACTTGTTAATCAACTCTTATTTCTTCACGGGAATAGGCATTTTCGGTATCTTCTTCGTAGCCGCGAACACATTAGGCTATAGCGGATGGATTTCTGTGGTGAAACGAGTAGTTATGTCATTGTCGGGTTTCGTTGTAGTAGGAGCGGTACTTACGCTTGTTATTATTGCCGGAGCTTATGGTCATTTGCATAATTTATACTCACACTGGTTTATCGATGAGCACAGAGCTGCATTGGATGTTACCAAACAAACATTCTACAACCCAACATTTTGGGCCGTACGTATGGTGCTTTATGTTGTATTATGGGTAGTGTTAGGTAATCGTGTAGTGAAAGCATTTTCTGCTAAAAACATGAACGATAAAGCAGTGTACAAATGGTCTAAATTATGGGCTGCACTTTGGATTTTAGTATTCGCTGTTACAGAGTCGTTTGCAAGTTGGGATTATGTAATGTGTATCGATCCGCACTGGTATTCAACCTTGTTCGGATGGTATAACTTCGCCAGCTACGGTTGTGCAGCATTTGCCTTCTCTATCTTGTTAGTATTGTTCTTGAAATCGAGAGGTTACTTAGCACAAGTAAACGAAAACCACATCCACGATTTAGGAAAATTCATGTTTGGATTTTCTATCTTCTGGACCTACTTGTGGTTCTCTCAATTCATGTTGCAATGGTATGGTAACATGCCGGAGGATACTAACTATTGGGTGAAACGTTTCAACGTTCCTACATTGAAATTCACTATCTTCTTAGCTTTGGCGTTGAACTTCTTGTTCCCATTATTAGTGATTTTGAAAAGAGGTAACAAACGTAACTACAAAATCATCGGATTTGCATCTGTAGTTATCATTTTCGGTCACTATTTAGATTTCTTCAACATGGTTGCTTTAGAACCTAATGCTGTTGAAACACATCATGCTGCAAAACACGAAGCGTCTATTCAAAAAGCGGACTATACGTTATTAGCAGAAAACAAAGGGGCTAAAGAAGCGGTTGCTGCTGCTGAAGCTGTTGCCACTACCGAAGCTATTGCTGCTACTGATGCTGCTAAAGAAGAGGTTCACGCTACAGAGGCACATGTTGAACATGCTGCTGAAGCACATGGAGAGCACGCTACAGAAGCTCATGGAGAACACGCTGATGGCCATGGTGAGCATGCTGAAGTAACATCTTATGTTGGTTTAGGTATATTTGAATTAATGGTGTTAGCCGGTTTCGTTGGTGCATTCTTGTTCATGTTCTTCAACACGTTGAGCAAAGAACCATTAATCAACGAGAGCGATCCATATTTGAAAGAATCATTACGTCACCACGTAGAGTACGCTTAATCAGCTACTTTCAGTGATAGCAATAAACGACACGAGAAAAGAATAATTAGAAAATAGAATAATCAAATTATGACAACTTTATTAGTATTTGGTGCCTTAGTTTTAATGTATGTAATCTTGGTTTTAATTGGAAAAACCAACGAATTATCGAAATCATTATCGGGCAATCCGAACAGTTATGAAAAAGAAAGCAAGGTGAATGGCTATTTGATGCTTGCCTTCTTAGTTGGACTATTTTGGTCTATTGCTTTCCAGTTAAAGCATTTAGCGCCATTGATGATTCCGAAAGCGGCTTCATATCATGGTGAGGAAACCGATAGATTGTTCTATGTAACACTGTTCTTCATGACAGTGGTATTTATCTTAACGCAGATTGCTTTGTTCTACTTTGCATTCCGTTATAACGAATCAAGAAACAAAAAAGCGTATTTCTACTCGCACAACAATAAATTGGAGGTGGTTTGGACTATCATCCCTTCAATTGTTTTGACCATTCTTGTTGTAATGGGTATGCGTGCTTGGTTCAAAATGTTTGACGTAGATGCTCGCGATAAAAACATGCAAGTAGTTGAGGTTACTGCTCAACAATTTAAATGGACATTACGTTACCCTGGTACTGATGGTAAATTTGGCGAAAGAATTATTGATAAAGAGCACATTACTCCAACCAACGAATTAGGTATCAACTGGAGTGATGCGAAAAGCCATGATGACTTCTTCGCTGAGCAATTGGTATTGATTAAAGATAAACCGGTATTAGTAAAATTAGGTGCGTTAGATGTAATTCACTCATTCTACTTGCCACACTTCCGTGTAAAAATGGACTGTGTTCCGGGTTTACCTACTCAATTTTATTTTACGCCCAAATTCACTACCAAAGAAATGCAAGAGTACTTAAGTACTTTACCATGGTGGCAAGAAGTTAATCCTACAACAGGATTACCGCGTTGGAAAACGTTCAAATACGAGTTGGCTTGTACTGAGATTTGTGGACGTTCACACTATGGTATGCAGAAAGAAGTGGTTGTATTGGCTAACGAAGCAGAATACAACGAGTGGATGAAAACACAATCATCATACTATGAAACTACTGTAAAAGCTACATTGGCTGAAAAAGCTACGGAAGAAGTTAAACCTACAGCCGAAGTAAGTATTTTCAAAAAGACATTAGCAAGTGGTGTAGAGCTATTAGGTGCTTTGTCTAACGGTATCGAATCTAAATTGATTTCATTCATTGAAGATAAAGACAAACAAGTAGACAAAACAACTTGGTTCTCTTTCGATCGTTTATTGTTTGAAACTGGTAAATCTACTTTGAAAGCTGAATCACAAGAACAATTGAAAAACATGTCGGAAATTTTGAAAGCATATCCGGCTGTTGAATTGAAAATTGGTGGTTATACAGATAACGTTGGTGATGCTAAGAAAAACTTGGCTTTGTCTGACGAAAGAGCAAAAAGCGTTTTAGCGGAGTTAGTAAAATTAGGCGTTGAAGAATCGCGTTTAAAAGCAGAAGGTTACGGAGACCAACATCCGGTAGCTGACAATGCAACTGACGAAGGAAAAGCGCAAAACAGACGTATTGATGTACGTGTTACTAAAAAATAATTTATTCTCAAAAACAACATAGATAATATGCATACTGCAACAGTTGACCACGGAGTACATTCAGCGCACGGACATGATGATCATGCTCATCATGAGTCATCTTGGTTAGAGACTTATGTTTTCTGTCAAGATCACAAAACGATCGCTAAACAATTTTTGATTACGGGTATGTTTTGGGGAGTTGTCGGAGGATTACTTTCCGTTATTTTCCGTATGCAATTGGGATGGCCAAACGAAACGTTTCCTGTTTTAGAAACATTCTTAGGTAAATGGGCTGAAGGAGGTAAAATCAGCAACGAGTTTTACTTGTCGTTGGTAACCATGCACGGAACTATCCTTGTATTCTTTGTATTAACGGGAGGTTTATCGGGAACATTTTCCAACTTATTGATTCCGTATCAAATTGGAGCACGTGATATGGCTTCAGGTTTTATGAATATGTTGTCGTATTGGTTTTTCTTCTCTGCTTCAGTTATCATGTTTGCTTCGTTCTTCGTACAAACAGGTGCTGCATCCGGAGGTTGGACGGCTTATCCGCCATTAAACGGTATGCGTATGGAAGCCGTTAACAAAGGATCAATGTTAGGATTCGACCTTTGGGCTTTGGCTATGACATTATTCGTTGTTTCTTCTTTGTTAGGTAGTTTGAACTATGTTGCCACTATCCTTAACTTAAGAACAAAAGGAATGAACATGTTGCGTATGCCATTAACGATTTGGGCGTTCTTGTTCACTGCAGTATTAGGTATCTTATCTTTCCCAGCATTGTTAGCGGGTGTATCTTTATTGGAGTTCGACCGTTTATTAGGAACATCGTTCTACTTAAATCAAATTGTGATTAACGGTAACTTATTAGATTACAAAGGCGGATCTCCGGTATTGTTCCAACACTTATTCTGGTTCTTAGGTCACCCTGAGGTTTATATCATTATTCTTCCTGCGATGGGTATCGTTTCAGAAGTATTATCAACACACGCGCGTAAGCCTATCTTCGGATATCGTGCGATGGTAGTGTCGATGATGGCTATCGTTATTATTTCGTTCTTGGTTTGGGCTCACCACATGTTTGTTACCGGTTTGAACCCGAACTTAGCAGCAGTTTTCGTATTGTTTACGTTGTTGATTGCTGTTCCTTCTGCCATTAAAGTATTTAACTGGATTGGTACAATCTGGAAAGGTAGTCTTCGATTAACAACACCAATGTTGTTCGCTATCGGATTCGTATCGATGTTTATTTCAGGAGGTTTGACCGGTTTGATGTTAGGTAACTCTTCTATCGATATTCAATTGCACGATACGTATTTCGTTGTAGCCCACTTCCACATTGTAATGGGAGTTGCCGGTTTCTTCGGTATGTTTGCAGGGGTGTATCACTGGTTCCCTCGTATGTACGGACGTTACATGAACGAAACATTAGGGTACATTCACTTCTATATTACATTGATTGGAGGATATGCTATTTTCTTCCCAATGCACTTCATGACCGGTTTGCCAAGACGTTATTATTCATTCGCTAACTTCGAAACATTTAGTTCGTTTGATAGTTTAGTAGTGTTTATCTCTATTGCTGCTATTATCGTATTCTTAGCACAAATCCTATTCATCGTTAACTTCTTCTACAGCATCTTCAAAGGAAGAAAATTAGAAGGCGAGTACAACAATCCATGGGGTGGAAATACATTAGAGTGGACTGCTCCTGTAGCAAGATTGCACGGCAACTGGCCTGGCGATATTCCTGCAGTACACCGTTGGCCATACGATTACTCTGTGAACGGACGTGAGTTTACTCCACAAACTACACCTTTAGCACCGGGTGAAGAAGAACATAAATAAGCTTTAATAAAAACTGTACGTGGCACAAACGCAAACATTAAAACTATCAAGTCTGATCTTGTTTAAACTTAGAGAGTATGCACTCTTAACTAAGTTTAGATTGAGCGTAACCGTGGTGTTATCGGGCTTGTTGGGGTATTTGTTTGGTGCAGAATATACCCAATTCAGTTTTGGAGTTTTCTTCTTGTTCGTGTTATCAGGTTTATTGATTACTTGTTCGGCTAATGCCTTCAACGAAGTGATCGAAAAAGATATAGACGCGATAATGGAGCGAACCAAAGATCGTCCGTTGCCAACAGGCCGTATGACCACTTCCGAGGCGATAATCGCTGCAGGTGTAATGGGTGTTTCCGGCTTATTGATTTTGTGGTTGCAATTTAGTTCATTGGCTGCCATTATGGGCGCTATCTCTATTTTGAGTTATGCATTCATCTACACACCAATGAAGAAGGTCTCTTCAGCGGCAGTGTTTGTTGGCGCTATTCCCGGAGCATTACCACCGGCTATCGGTTATGTGTGTGCAACGTATCCATCTACCTTCAACTATTTTATTGCTTCATTGCTGTTCTTTATACAGTTCTTGTGGCAGTTTCCGCATTTCTGGTCGATAGGTTGGTTGCGCTATGAAGATTACTTGAAAGCAGGCATTATGATGTTACCTTCACAAAGCGGAAAAACAAGATATAGTGCTATTCATTCATTGATTTATTGTGCGTTCTTATTGATCGTTTCGTTGATGCCTTACACCTTTGGAATGGTAGGTATTTACGGAGCAAGTGTGATGTTGATTATGGGCGTTTTCTTTTTGTGGACCGCTACGCAGTTCTACAGAAATTGCGATGACGCTTCAGCGAAAAGAGTGTTATTGATGTCTTTTGCGTATCTGCCGATTGTACAATTGGCGATGGTGTTAGACAGAATATAACCACGGCACAAAGTTGATTGGATATTTAGAAATTGAAAAGACATTTGACAATTGAAAATTAACGGAGTAAAGTGGGAGAGGATAAATATTTAAACGAGTTAAAAAGTACTACCGAGTACACCGGGGTTCATCCGCAAAAGTTTGCACTCTGGCTTGGAATGGCAAGTATGACAATGTTCTTTGCAGCGTTAACCAGCGCAATGATTTTGAAGAAAGGCGATTTTCAATCGTGGGAGAACTTTCGGTTGCCAACTGTATTTATGTATGGAACGGCCGCTATTGTTTTAGTAAGTGTGTTGATGCATGCCGCATTAGTCGCTTACCGAAAAGCAAGTTTTTCAACGTTTAGAGCCTTGCTCACAGCCGGTTTTTTGATGGCTATTGTGTTTCTCTACTGCCAATATATTGGTTGGAGTGCCATGAATGCCATCGGTAAATCGATTACCGGAAATATCTCGGGACAGTTTGTGTTTTTGATTTCCTACTTACACGGATTTCATATTATCATCGGACTGATTGTGACGTTGTTCTTCTTATTCTTTGCATTTCGCGACCGAAAAAATCCGGTATACGAAATGAACAACACCGTTAATCCAAAACGCTTGTTGCACATGGAATTACTGGTTTCGTTTTGGCATTTCATCGATATCGTTTGGATATATTTGTATTTATTTTTTTACTTTAATTATCAATAAAAAGTTAGTAAAACATGGCAGCTACTTTAGAACACGGACATCACGCTCAGCCTTCTGAGCAGGAATTATGGGCAGGAGGTCGTTCTCCGTTCAAAACCAGCTATGGTAAGGTGATGATGTGGTATTTCCTTATATCGGATACCTTCACGTTTGCATCGTTTCTTATTGCCTATTCTGCATTGCGTTTCACGCAGTCTGAAGCATGGCCGAAAGCAGCAGAGGTATTCAAATCTATTCCTATCCACGGATTAGATCACTATAACTTACCATTGGTATTCGTAAGTTTTATGACCTTCTTATTGATTGTGAGTTCTTACACCATGGTAAGAGCCGTTCAAGAAGGCTATCGTATGAACAAAAGCGGAGTGATCAAGTTCCTTATCCCTACATTAATTTGTGGCGTTTTGTTCTTAGGTTGTCAGTATTTAGAGTGGACGCACTTAATCCACGATGGAATGACCGCTACAACCGCTAGCGAGGCTACAAAAGTATTGAACTTCGGGCAGTTGTTCTTTATCATCACCGGTTTCCACGGATTACACGTATTCGGAGGAGTGGTATTGTTAACTTGGTTAACGGTAGCAACTTGGAACGGCACATTCGAAAAACGCGGACACTACGAAATGGTAGAGAAAATTGGTTTGTACTGGCACTTTGTTGACTTAGTTTGGGTGTATGTATTCTTAAGTTTCTATCTACTATAATCCATCAATTACGATCATCTATTAAATTCTAAATAACTTATTCGATATGGAAAATAATCACGAAATGCCGGAAGGCCACTTACACTGGAACGACCAAGAATATAGCGATAGCCGCAAAGATGTATTGAAAACCATTATCATTCTTTCTGTTGTAACTATTACAGAGGTAGGTATCGCCATTTTGTACGATCACTTAAACCCAACAGGCGGAAATTTCAAATGGGCGATTAACCTATTTATGGTTGTTGCCTCTATTGTGAAAGTGTACTTCATCATGGGAACTTTTATGCACTTGAAACACGAAACAAAAGGCTTTTTAATGACTGTATTTGTACCGTTTACGTTCTTGATTTGGGCAATTATCGCCTTTACGTTAGAAGGACGTTCTTGGGAGCACATGCGCTCGTTGTTGAACGTATTTTAAGCAAAACCAAACTTATAGGAAAGACGACTCGAAAGGGTCGTCTTTTTTTTGTGACCTCCCTAAATCCCCCCAAGGGAGGGACTTGAAATGCGACCACCCTAAATCTCTCTTAGATCAGGAGGGACTTTGGCAAAATACTTTTTTGGGCGTTGTACGGGCTTTCCGTTCCAATCTGCGCCAATAAGAATTAGCGCAGGATTTCCACTTCAATCCCTAACGCGAGCATTATCGTATCATCTAAAATTGATGTGCCAACGTCATTCCCGCGGAGGCGGGAATCTCATGATAGTAGTCAAACAATTCAATAGTAAATGGCTTTACAAATCGTTATACAATTCTTATAATGTGTTATAAGATTATTGCAAAAGTATAATTACACTGTTGTAGGGTGGAAACACCCTACAACGAGGAACCGGTTCATTTACTTGCACAATTTTGAATGAAGCAGAATGCTGTCCTCCGCTGGCGGAGGTGGTCCCGCCTTTGGCGGGAACGGAGGTGGTTCTTTTCCCTAAAGCTGCTGTTATCTTCAACCAAGAATATGATTTTAAAATGGTGTGGTACTATCCCCCCAACTATAACCTAACCTAATTTTCTTACTTTAGTTTTCGTTAAAACCCTAAGTACTATGTATAAGCTCTCGATGTATGCCATTGCCGTGTTGGCCATGTTGTTTGGTGTGTGGGTCCGCAACACATTGAATAAAAAAAGCGGTAATGCTTTGCTCAAAAAGTTACGGGCAGGAACCTTAGCTATTCAAGACATAGTTCCTGAACTGATATGGTTAGTAGAATCTTGCGCAAAAGCGGAAGTAGATTTTGCCAATATTTCGCTTTTGAAAGCCGGCAAGAAAATACATACCCCACGTGGCGATTTTAATATTGAGTATATAGAATTACTAGAGAACAACGACTTAGTGATTGCCGTATTCGGCAACGAAGACGATACCGTGGGCACAGTGAATCATAAAAACACTGCACTCTATTTTTTTCTAATTCATTTTAATGCTGCGAACGATTGTTACGAAGTGAAGAGTGAAATAAGCACCCAGTTGAGTGAAAAATTATTCAAAAAAGAATTTGCTCAAGCACTTCTTTTCGCTAAGCCATTGGACCGCAATGATGCGGAAGATGTGTTTGATGAAGATGAAGAAGAGTAGGTAACACACTCCTTTCTGATATGCTATTTTTCCTTTGCTGTTTTTATAGCCTAACAAGAAACAGAATTTAAGCGAAGTGGTGCGTGGTTCATTTACTAGCACAATTTTGAATGAAGCAGAATGCTGTCCTCCGCTGGCGGAGGTGGTCCCGCCTTTGGCGGGAGCGGAGGTGGTTCCTCTTACCTTCAGTTGCTATTATCTCCAACCAAGAAGCTTATTTAAAATGGAGTGGTACGGTGATAACACCGACCACAGGTGAAAA
>CAYNMP010000012.1:0-95586 GCA_964398475.1 uncultured Chitinophagaceae bacterium
GAAAAAAATGAGAGAAAGATATGGCAACAAAATACCAACAGACGAGATTGTCATCTCTCCTGCTGCAATATTTGATAGTCCATTGTTAATGACGGTAAAATCAAACTGACAATATTACACCAGCAGCCAACAGCGGTTTTGCGTTATGCGGGCAATTTGCTTCATTGGAAAATTTGAGTTACTTTTAAAATGTACTAAATATCCAAATTATTCACCCAAATTCCGCACACCGCAACAGCCGCAACACGTTGGACAAGAATTACTTACCCCATTACAAGTCTCCGCTACATCACAAACCCCTACTGAAGCACGACATACCGTACCTGCACTCATTAATGTATGCGTAACCACTCCCCCACTACAAAAATCAGCAGTACATGCTTTACCATCATCAGTTACGGGAACACTTACAGTAAAATGAACTGCATCACTGCTCCCACAGGCATTTTTGGCGATTACAACTACATCACCACTCACTGTACCAACGTTAGCAGTAATGCTATTCGTTGTACTTGTTCCAACCCATCCCGATGGTAAAATCCAAGTATAAAATGTTGCTCCTGAAACAGTAGCAATAGAATAGGTTTGTGTACTGCCGGAACATGCCGGTGAATTTCCAAGTATGGAAGTTGTAATTTGAGGAAGAGCATTAATAGTGATAGCAGTACTGCTTGCAGGGCCGAATGCTGCAGGGTTACTGCTTCTTACCCTAATTTTATAACCATTGCCTTGTGGTGTTGAAGATGGGATAAGACATACTATTGTACCAGGTGAAGTACCCGCCAATGTGCCTATTGAAACAGGTGTAGTAAAACTACCCGATGCATCACTTAACTCTGCAGTAAAAATATTACTACCAACAACACTCCCCGAAAGTGTAAAGGAAATATTGAGAGTAGCCCCTGCACAAATCGAGGTAGGAACAGTTCCTACAATTGGTTGCGCCCCTATTCTGAACATAAAGAATAGGAAAATAATAGTAAGCGTCTTTTTCATACGAAAAACAGTTTTGAAGTCGATAAATGACCGGAAAGAATATGTAGATAGCATTAATGCAATTTCAATGGGTGAAAAAAATTTATGTTAAATTATATAATTTTGCATAACAAAAAAACTATATCTAATTATTTTGAAAATTGCAAAAAAGGGAGAATGGAAAAACCAACTATGAATAGTTTTCCATAAAATATAACTTTGACGTATGAGAAAAATAATTTTCAGCATCCTATGCTTTTCGATTTCCCTAATGGGTTCAGCGCAAGCAATTCATTCTGATAGTATTACATTGAGTGGAATGGTATTAAATGATGCGTCTACTCCTTTGAAACCCAATGTTCGATTCTCCACCTTTAATCAAGACGACCCACCTATTTTCGTCAATATTAACGCAGATAATTCGTTCTCAAAAAAAATAAAAATCACTGTCCCAACACTCTATAAACTGACATATGGCGGCTATTATGTTATGTTTTTAGCCACACCGAACGAACCTGAAGTGAAGTTCAAAATTACGGATAAGGTAGGTTTGAAAAGTTTGAATTTGGAGCAATCTAAAGAGAATGATGCCTATTATGCATTCCGCGATGAAATGTTTCAGTTCATTGATTCGATGAAATATGTAGGTCAAACCTTTGCGAATAACAATGTTGAAGCCATCGTTCAAGCGAATCGAATCATTGAAAAACATAACGGATATTGTACAAATTTGAAACAAATCAATCAGGGTACTTTCGCAGCAAATGTGTTGTTCAGTTCTTTTATAATGAATCCGTTTTCCGATAAACAGCCGTTTAAAAAGCAAATTGCGGAACACTTTTTCGACAACGTAAACTTTGCCGACAGCAGTTTATTTGTGATCAAAGACATGACGTTGATTTTTTCAGATTACTTCGACTTTTTTGCTGATTCTAGTGCAGCGAGTAAAAAGTGGTTCTTCCCATACATTTTCGACAAAACAAAAGGGACTTATTTAAGTCAGAAAGAATTGGGATTCCTTTTTATCGATAACCTCACAAGAGGAAAAAGAGAGCATTATCTTCAGTCGTTTACGGATTATTTGCTCAATCAAAAAACGATTTTAAATTCGAATTTAGTATTAGCAGAACGTATAAATCTTCTTGCCAATACATTACCCGGAAAATCGTTCTTCGAAGTAAGTGGAGTTGATGTGAACGACCAACCGATTTCGCTTTCCGAATTAGTGAAGAAAGCTAAACTAACGATGCTGATTTTCTGGGAACCCGATTGCTCGCACTGCCAAAAAGAAATGCCAAAATTCATAGCCTTGTATGAAAAGTATAAAGCGCAAGGATTTGATGTATTTGCTGTTTCTATCGGAAACGATAAAGACAAATGGCGAAACTTTATTAATACCAACAGTTTAGTTTGGCATAATGGTATTTTACCAACCGATCCATCTGTTTATTCGAAATATTATTTACAATCGACCCCAATAACCGTTTTGATTGGTAATGACGGTAAAATCAAAAACAGATTTACAGTTACAGAAGAATTGGATGGCAACATCGAACGCCATTTGAAGAAAGGAAAATAATCTTCTGAATAACTATAAAAAAAGAGGACGCCTCCCCCGAAGCGCCCTCTAGAAGGGTTTTCACCCTTATTCCGAAGAATTCTTTATACCTAAATTGCCTTAGCTCCTGCTTCAGCAACCGTGTGATCGTTTTCTACCGTACTTCCCGAAACACCAATCGCACCAATAACAACACCATCAGCATTGGTAATCGGCACTCCACCCGGAAATGTAATCAAGCCTCCATTCGAATGCTCGATATTATATAATGAACCTCCAGGTTGTGATAGGGAACCAATAACCCCTGTATTCATATCAAAAAAACGAGCTGTTTTAGCTTTTTTCAAAGAGATATCGGCAGAGCCTAACCAGGCACCATCCATACGGGCGAAAGCCAAAATATTAGCACCTGCATCTACTACAGAGATGTTCATTTTGGTTCCTAATTCGATGGCTTTTGCTTTTGCGGCAATAACAGCTTGCTCAGCTTGTTCGAGAGTAATATTCATGTATCGGTTTAAATTTTATAAACACGAATATAAAACCTTCATTATGTAGTAAAGGTCAAAAACTTATGAAAAAAGGTCATTTATTCTACTGCAGATGTAGTGGCTTTGGGACTATATCCAAACTCATTTTTGAATGCCGTACTGAAATTCGACAAATTGTTATAGCCGAATGCAGCAAAAATCTCGGAAGGTTTTTTGGAGCCTTCGTCTAATATTTTTTTGGCCTGCGATAATCTCTTTTGTTGAAACCACTTCCCTGGATTTTCGTGATACTCTTGTATGAAATGGCGCTTGAAAGTAGATAAACTCATGTTCGCTAAGAATGCAATTTCAGGAATACTTAAATTGGAATAAGTATTCGCCTCCACTATTTCTCGAAAAGAAGAATGGCTATAGGTATGCGCTAAAGATTGGATATAATTTACAAAGGCATTCCCATATTTCTGTGAAAGGTAGAGCATAATTTCTTCAAACTTAATTGAGAGTAATGGTTTCGCAGTTGCCATATTCATTTTCAAAACTGTAGAAATTGACGATACAAACGAATGGATATAATCGTCATTTTCGATAACAAAAAAAGGCGTTTCTGTGAATTTTACTTTCGCCTTTGGCATTAACTCGGGATGCCTTTCTAAAAAATCGACAATGTTTTTATTCGAAAAGAAAAAAAGTTTACAGAAATAAATTTGCTCATTATCAAGCAACTCGGTCATAATACAATTTCCGGATTTAATGAGTACCGATTGCTTATTGTTCACTTCCACAAATGCATCTTCGAGTTGCACTTTCTTTTCCCCGGTTTGCAGAAAACTAAACATATGTAACGACAGATTCACCTTGCTTTTGACTACATCTTCCGTCATTTTAAAGTCGTAGATGTACAACTCCGGATTCTGTTTCTTGCTACGAAGAAAAATTTCAGGTATGTATTGAATTGCCATATTTCTAATTTCAACACATGAAAGATAGAATACCCAATTGAATTATTCTAATCGAGAAACAATGATGTATGAAAAAGCATACTTAAAATCTAGGCAGCTATCTATATTATTCCTTTATAACTTTATACAGGCAATTTACACATCCGGATATATGAACTATATAAAGTCCTTTCACCAGATCTGAAAAGTTTTGTGTTTCGATGCTATTTCCTTTATACATTATATTCCCTAAAGCATCATACATTGTAACGTCTTGCTTGGAAAACAAAGATGGAGTGTATACGTGATCACGAAAAGGATTAGGAAAAACATTGAGCTTATAGGTCTCATCCTTTGTTGACCCGCTACCTACAGAGGTATTACAATATGAACCACTTCCAACAAGGTTCGTCATCTCATTGCAAAGATAATTGTAATTCGTGAGGTCGATAGCGCTTAACGTTCCATTAAGTAGATTATTCGCCTCCAACGAATCGACCGCCAAGTGATACAACTCTTCTTGTCCGTAATCAAACTTAATCAACTTGTAACCCTCGTTGCGTATCGCTTTCCCGTCAGATGAGTCAGTAGTTAACTTGAATATTTCGGCAAAGGACCAAGGCCGAATAGATGTACTTTGATTCTTTAAAACAGGAAGTAAACTTTTCGTATCAACAGGTTTATTTGCCGGAATATAAGTGATCCAATTGTTATCACCCATCAATTCCAATATGGTTGCAAATAAATCAACCGTATTTACCAATGCATCTGAAACTCGACCCGGACTCGCTACTGAAGGACCGGCAATGATCATAGGCACGTGAACGCCATATTGATAAACGGTTCCTTTAGCCTTCGTTAAATCCGAAATTTGTGCAGTACGAGGCGTATTCCCATTATCACCTATGAAAATAATATCTGTACTATCCAATTTGTTCATTACCGTTAACGAATCAAATAATCTTCCAATTTCATGATCCATTGCTTGAATCATTGCTTTGAAATAAGATTTAGGATTGGCATTAATATCTTGGGTGGTGCCCGTGAGTGTTGTAAAGCTGTGTAACCCAGCCGGAGGCAAATGAAGTGGCTCGTGAGGGGCATTGAACGCTATCCATAAAAAGAAAGGATTAACGGTATTTTGAGCCTTTAGCCAAGTTATGGCATTATTTACATTCTCGGTTGTTGCATACGTTGTAACGGTACTCGATATCCCATTGGTGTATTTCGTCCAATTCGTAAAACTGGGTAATTGTCCAATAAAAGGACCCTCAAAATGGTCGTAACCCATGCGTAACGGATTTAATAAATTGGAGGTAGGCATAGGCTGACTAATATGCCACTTTCCAATATTCGCCTTAACGATTGAAGTATTGTATAACTTCAATAACTTGGGGATTGTCATTTCGCTTGTATCAACCGGACTTGTACTACCTACACCACCTATAATTCCTCCTACCCCCGTTCTAAAACTATAACGACCGGTAAGAATAGTTGTTCGCGTTGAAGAACACACCGGATTCGACATGGCATTTTTAAATCGAACCCCCTTGTTCAGTAGTTTCCTAATATTTGGTACATCTACAGTATCTACATGATCTTCATAAAACCCGAAATAATCCGGACTTAAATCATCAGCAATAATGAGAATGGTATTATGCTGTGCTTTCGATAAATACACTCCAAAGTAAAGGCAAAAAAGTAGACATATCTTTTTCATCAATGAAAGAATTTAAAGTATTTGACGACAAAAGACACCTAATCCTTCGCAAAATAGCAGCTACAATAACGCAACACAGTTGATAATTGCAGGTTTATTGACTTTGATAAAGCGTACCTGCTTTACTTTTTAAAACCAAATGTTTGTCGCTCATCATTAATTGATAAATGCTATCAGCCCATGATTGTGTAGCGATTTTCGTTACCAACACACCATTACTGACACCTGGAATAAACAATTCGCCTTGGGATGAATCGGTATTAAACACGATATATGCGGCTAATATTTGATCTAGACTAGCATCAACCGCTTTCATTTGAGCGCCATCTTCAAAAATGCGGATACAACTTTGTTTCAATTCAGACCAAGTGTAACCGGCCGAAGCTTTGCAGCCATGGATATCGGCATCGGCTCCAGTAACTGGAGTTTCAGGAGTTACTCCTTTAGGTTGCTCATTGAACTGACAACTTTGAAATAATACCAAAACTGCAAAGAAAAGAATAACAGAAATCTTGTGCATAGAAAAGGCTATACTGTTTTTTGTTTGTTTAATTTGGCAATAAGGCTCAAATGCCCTGTATGCAATGCTTCGTGGCGAATAGCATGTTGAACGGAAAAACGACAAGTTGCATCCCCATCACCAAACTGAAATTTACCGGCATTTTCTTTTGCCATATCTTCATCACTTAGCGTAGCCAAATATTGCATACATTTTTCGTGAACTACTTTTACATCGTCCAACAATTCTTTAAAACTTCCATGCCCTTCATGCACTGAACCATCTGAACCTAAACTATAATGATTCATCCAATGCGGAGCAACCGATTTACCGCCTGTCATTTCCACTACTAAATAGTTCTCGGCCCAAGCCAAATGCGCCATCAACCAATAGATACTATTGAATTGAACATCGCCACTTCCTTGCGATACCAAAGGATCGACTTCTTTTAATTTCGATAAATAATAGCGAGTAAGTAGTCGTGTTTTCTCATACATCTCCACCAATACCAATGCTTCTGTTTTTGCCATTTTTAGTTACGTTTAGTTGAACGAATATAATTTTAAATAAAGAAGTTAGTAAAGATGAGTCCTACTTAGTGCCATTCACACGCTGCATGATTTCCTGCATCATATCCATCTGTATTTGCTGAATCTCAAGTAAGCGTTGTTGTTGGTGTATGATGAGGTGATCCATTTTTTCGTGTAACATTCGAATTTCAAGTTCCGATTTCAGGTTAATCATGTAATCTTTTTTCGCACGAATTCTATCCTTTTCTTCTTGTCGATTTTGACTCATCATTATCACAGGTGCCTGCAACGCAGCTATGCACGACAAAATCAAATTCAATAAAATAAAGGGATAGGGATCAAATGCTTTGCTCAACAAAAACACAACATTGATAATTATCCATACTGTAATGAATGATAAAAAGAAGATAATAAACCCCCAACTTCCCCCAAAAGCAGCCAATTTATCGGCCATACGTTGCCCAAAAGTGCGTACCTCTTGTTCTTCATCCATTTTATCGGAAATGGTTTGATTTTCGGTTAACAGCTTAACCACTGTAGTTTCCAATTCAGTCAGTTTACCGCTTTCATTTACTAAATACCCTGAAATATATTCTTGGCGAAATTGATTGAGTTCCGATAGTGCAATCGAAGAAGTGAGCGTAAATTCGGGAAACTTGCTCTGAATAAGTAAAAGCATACTCTTTCGAATCGACTGACCTGAGACTCGTTCTGCAAGGGGAAACGTTTTTTGTGAGATGTCACTGATAAATGTTTCCATAAGTTATGATTTACTGTTTGGCGTAGGAAGTAAAGAAGCTATGCCATTGAATCTTTAACACACCAATGATGCCTTCTTTAATGATGTTGCGATTCATTTTAGAAACACCAACTTCCCGTTCGGTAAAGATGATTGGCACTTCTGTAATCTTGAATCCTAATTTCTTGGCCGCGAACTTCATTTCAATTTGAAAGGCATACCCCACAAACTGAATTTTATCCAAATCTATTGTTTCGAGTACTTTTCGTTTATAACAGATAAAACCGGCTGTTGGATCTTTCACACCCATCCAAGTAATGAAATTCACATAATAAGATGCGCCTTTAGAAATGAAAATACGATCTGCCGGCCAATTCACAAAGCCTCCCCCCTTCACATAGCGGGAACCAACGGCTACATCTGTAGTTCCTGAAGAACAAGCTGAATACAAACGAATCAAATCTTCCGGATTGTGCGAGAAATCGCAATCCATCTCGAAAATATACTGATACGATCTTTCCAAAGCCCAATGGAAACCTGCAATATAGGCTGTTCCTAAGCCTAATTTCCCTTTGCGTTCAATAATAAATAACCGACCATTGAACTCGCTTTGTAAATCTTTTACTTTTTGAGCTGTGCCATCGGGTGAACCATCATCAATAATAAGCAAGTGAAAATCCTTCGATAAGGAAAATACTTTGCGCACCATCTTTTCGATGTTACCTATTTCGTTGTAGGTAGGAATTATGACAACTGAATCTGACAAGTGGTAATGTTATGGAGCAAAACTAGGATTAAAGTTCGTTTTGCAAATCGCTTTAGTATTTATTGACATGATTTTTAATCAATTCTTCACAAAAATCTTCATTTTACAAGAAGCAATTGAGTTTCCATTCTGTGAAACTTGTCCATCGATCATGGTCACATCAAAGATTTGATTTTCGATTGTAATGCGTGTTTGTATGGTTGTCCCCACTTCAGGTAAAGCTGAACATTTGAATTCACGGATATCGCCAATAAAGCCAACTTTAGGTTCAGGCACTTCGCCCCCATTGCTATTGGCGATTTGCAAAGCGCCATTATAGCCCATCATTAAGGCACAACTTTGCGCCATATTCTCCAATAAGCCGGAGGGTTGGAGCCGTTGGGCATCAGATAGCACATGTCCTTCCGGAATCGTGAATGCCGTTTGACAACCACCTTCTGCAATTTCTAATAGTGAGGTAACCAAAACAAATGGTTGTTTTTGTGGAATAATCTGTTCTGTAAAAGCTTTAGCTAAAGGTAACGATAAATCCATAGGGTTAGTTTTTCTTCCAAAAATCGTAATAATTAAACCACTGTTCCGGGTATTGTTTCACCATACCTTCCAAATCGTTGGCATAGTCTTTTACCATGCCCTCAATTGTTGATTCAGCGGTAGCTTGGCGATATGGCCGAGCAAAGAAGTTATATTTCGTCCAACCGGTTTTCACACCATAAACAAAAGTATAGTTTGCCCGGAACGTTTTTATGAGTTGAAACGGACCAATCGGAAATTGCGCATCCTCCCCAAGAAATGGAACGAGTGTAGTTCTGTTCCCTTCAACAAATCGATCGGCATGCATACATACAATTTCTTCGTTCTGTAGCGCTTCACCAATAGCATACACATGCGACAAATCCTTTTTGATGGGAATTACATTGTATTTTCGACCACCGGTTACATTTTCCATGAACTGCTTAATATTTTCGTGTTCTCCATCGTACATTACAATATTGATTTTCCCGGTGTAGTTCAACAAAAAATGACCGGCAATTTCCCAATTCCCTAAATGAGCACCTAACAAAATACCCCCTTTCTTTAAGCTGAACATTGCCCTTAGATGCTCACTACCATGCGAAACGCCTGTTATTTTGCTACTATAACCCGACATCACAGCAATTTTATCAATCAGTACTTGACCGAGTAACACATAGTTTTTATAAATCTTAATACGTGATTTCACGCGATTAAAACCTATGCGTTGATGAAAAAAGGTAAACATAATGCGGTTTGTAGTAGCCGTAGCGAAAACGAAAAACCAACCGGCAACTATGCGTAAAAAGAGATAAGCCGGAGTTAAACCCAGGTACTTTATCAGCAGAACAAAAAACTTATAACCGGCAGGCGCACCGCGAGATTTCCCTTTCCATTCAGCCATTTCGAAAAGTTTGAGTGTAGATACAAACTGAATTAGACATCAAAGACTAAACTGCAGCGTTAGTTGGTGTTCCCACTTTTCCAATCACGTAATTATAGAGGTCTTGAAAAGAAACAATACCTGTAAAATCTTCCTGCTTCACTTTAAAATTGAAGTTACCTTCCAACAAAACAACCAGGTCAACATAGTCTAAACTATCCAACTCCAGCGTGTCTTTCAACGAGGCTTCGGGAACAATTACCGAGTCTTCTACCTCGAATTCCTCAACAAGAAATCCATTAATCTTTGTTATTATCTCTTCGTTTGTCATGGGGGGTAAAAAATTTTCGATAAATATATTTTAATTTAATTATTGATTCCATCGTTTTACAATGAGCGAGGAGTTTGTTCCACCGAAACCGAAAGAATTCGACAAAAATACATTAATCTTTTTATTTATGGTAGTAGGCTGTACGTTCAATTTCGCTGAAAACTCATCCGGCTCTTCGAAGTTAATATTTGGGGCAACAAAATCGTTATGCATCATTTGTAGTGAATAAACAATTTCGCTTGCCCCTGCCATCCAGCATTCGTGGCCTGTCATTGATTTAGTGGAGCTCACTGGAGGCTTTACATCGCCAAATACTTGATGTATCGACTGCGCTTCGTTAGCATCACCTTGTGGTGTAGATGTTGCGTGGGCATTAATATAATCGATATCGGAAGCTTTCATACCCGCTTGATTTAGTGCCATTTGTAACGAACGTGCCGGTCCGTCTACCGTTGGATTAGAGATATGTCCGCCATTAGAAGAAAAGCCATAGCCTACAATTTCCCCTAGAATTGTTGCTCCGCGTTTTTGTGCCGACTCTAATGATTCTACTACTACTGTTGCTCCTCCCCCGCTTGGGATTAAGCCATCGCGGTGCTTGTCGAACGGACGAGAAGCCTTTGTTGGCTCATCTTCACGTACAGAAAAAGCGCCTAAGGCATCAAAAGTAGCCATGGATAAAAGGTGAATTTCTTGCGCTCCTCCACAGATTACGCGCTCTTGATACCCGTGTTTAATCAACAAATACGCCATTCCAATGGAATGTGAACCACTGGAACAAGCTGCACTAATCGTAAAATTCACCCCTTTCAACTTGAAAATGGTGGCTAAGTTCATGTTCACCGTAGAGTTGAGGTTTTGAAACACTGCACCACTACCGGCAAAGGCCGTATTTTTCTTTTCGCGAATCACATCAATGGCCTCAATCACTGAAAGGGCTGAACTATCGTTGCCGAAAATCAAACCGGTTTCGTGGGTATCAATATAATCTTGATCGATTTTTGCGTTTTTGAGGGCTTCTAACGTTGACATATAAGCATATTCGCCTTGCTCTGGGAGCATCAAGCGTGAACGTCTGTCGAGTAACGATTTCAAATTCGGACGTTCTACAAAGCCCGTTAATCCTGAGCGGTAGCCAAACTCTTTACGAGCCGGATCGAATATAATTCCCGATTTCCCCTGATATAAGGAATCCCTAACCTCATCGAGATTTTTTCCGATGCAAGAGTAAATTCCGGTTCCTGTAATTACAACACGATTCATGCGCACAATAGGTTTAAGCCATAGAATACTGAGGGGGTAAAGGTAAGAGATTTTTGAAAATAAAATATTGGCAAGGAATTTGAATTATCTTGAATAGAATCTAAAAAACACAAGCCATGTACAAACATATTGTAAGTATACTTTGCCTAACAATAATGAGCATTTCTATAAGTTTCTGCCAAAAGAATAAACAAATTCCATATACCGTTGCTCAAAACTATTTCGTAAAAAACACATACAATAAAGGCGACCTTAAAGTGAACAAGATTTGCTCGAAAGCGGAGTTCGATAAAATTTTCGGAATGGCAACTGTGATGGGAAAAGATGGAAAGCCAACCACCATTGACTTCAAAAAGCAATTTGTAATTGTGGTAATTAACGATGTTTCTGATATCGAAACAGAATTGATTCCCAAAAAACTAGAACTATTGGATAAGCATCGATTAAACTTTACCTACGAAACAAAAACAGGCAACAAAGGAACGGCTATGATGCAGGCCTTTACCATGCTTATTGTAGATAAGAAATACAGTAAATATAAGGTAGAGAGAACAAACTATTCCATTACCGCAAAACAGGCGGATCATGAAGATAAAAAAGGAGGACATCTACCTTTAGCGAATCAATGGATTATCGAGCGCTTCAATAATGGAAGTGTTTCTACGTTTACGAAACAATCATTCATTACAATCGATCAATCACTAAAAACGTTCTCCGGACAAGGAGGCTGTAACGGAATAGGTGGCGAAATTGTAATTAAAGGCAATACAATTTCATTTCAAAAGATGATGCGAACAGCTATGTATTGCGATAACATGGAGCAAGAAGATTTGTTTGTAAAACATCTTGAACTAGCTAATACATATAAAATTGTTGGAGGAGAACTCTTTTTGTACAAAGACAATACGTTACTAATGACTTTAGAAAGCTTTAAATAGCCGAGATAGAGATAACTAAAAGGTATTCTAATCGATAACTAATTTCTGCTTTCGCTTTGTTTGTGCAGTAAGAAACTCTACAATGTAAACACCTTTTGCTAATGAAGGTAAATAGATAGTGCCGCTTATGCCATAAAGTGGCTCCGACTCAAATACAATCTGCCCTAAATAATCATACAACTTAATATGTCCATTACACTCGTTATTGTCAAAGAACAAAACATTCTGGCAGGGATTTGGGAAAAAGGAAATATTACAATCATTAGTGTTGTTGCCTGAAAGGTAATTTGACTTTACCTTCATAAATGTGAAATCAATATCAAGAAAAAGAGGAAGGTAGTTTTGCGTATTGCAATGTCCACCAACAATAAATGACCCATCACTTAATAATGCACCCAAATTGCCAAAATCACCATTAGAGTTTTCGCTTCTCGAGATTAAAAATCCATTATCGCCAAAGCCTTTATCCACGGTATAATCAGCATTCTTTCTCCCTACCCAAAAAGAAGCAGTATCAAAAAA
Organism: uncultured Chitinophagaceae bacterium; assembly: GCA_964398475.1. GTDB lineage: Bacteria > Bacteroidota > Bacteroidia > Chitinophagales > LD1 > CALAYL01. The sequence goes on from CAYNMP010000012.1 coordinate 12,667, forward strand.
ACTTGTTCCACTATAAAAAAGATTGCCTTTTGAATCAATGGAAAGATGAGTTATGACATTTGACACTGTGCTGCTAATATTAAAATTTGTATCAACACCATTCACGCCAAACGTTTTATCGATTGTGGCATCAAAATTCGCGCACACAATTGCAGAATAAGGTTTATTGGGAGTCTCCTCTATCCCTCCATATAAAAACAACTTTCCTTTATAAGGTAAAACACCTGCAGCACCAAATTTTTCATTAGTTTTAAATACTTTCTGCCCCTTATTACCAAAGCTTAAATCATACGTACCCTGCTTATTTATTCTAACGAATGCTATTTTTGCGGGATTATAGTTATCTGTTGAACTCCCAATAATAACATAGTGTTGGTCATCTTCCTTAATAAATGCATAAGGATAAAAAGACGAATCTGGCAAATCATTATAGGCAAAGCCAAATACACCAAATGAACTATCGATTTTACCTGAAAGATCAAGCCGAGTAACATACAAGTTGGTGGAAAAGGAAGTGCCTTTATAGATTTGACCAGTTATTAAACACTTCTCATTATCTAAAATCAATCGTCTTCCAGCGCACAATAGGCTATTGTACCGAATTAAAATCGCTCCTGCTTGTCCATACTGCATGTCTTGAACGCCATATTTATTGAGCTTTAGCATAAAAGTATAACAATAACTTACGGCATCACCATAATTACCGGCAACAAGGTAACTGCTGTCTTCCAATTGAACTACATCGAAGAAAGATGCATAAGTACCCAACATAAATCTAACTTCAAACAAACCATTTGAAAAAGCACTATCGACTGTACCATCCGCTTTTCGTTTTTGCAAAAAAGCTTTATTCCTTTGATCGCTACTTCCTATTATAAAACAATTATCATTTGTTGGAAAAAGAAGCGAAGGAAAATTGTCGCATTGATACATATCAAAGTTGAGTCGACCATTCACCCCAAACGTGCTATCCATTTGAGCAATAGCTCCAACAGGAAAAACAAAAAGGAATAGAAGATAGAATAGGCCTTTCATAAAACTTGCATTCGGGTAACTGAATATAACAAAATTTCAGCACGAATACAACAAAAGTAAACCAACAATTCTTTGTTTCAAAAGAACTGAGAATTCGCGTAAATCAGAAAAAGGCCGGTGTGGAACTGCGCTTCTAGGTATGAAGTCCTCCGTTTACATTAATCACCTCACCGGTAATGTAGGAAGCCCCGGGAGAAGCTAAGAAATAAACCACTTCAGCTACTTCTTCGGATGTTCCAAAGCGTTTCATTGGAATAATATTTTTGTAGGCAGTTTCGTCAATACCTTCTGTCATTTCCGTTTTAATGAAACCGGGAGCAACACAATTCACCGTGATTCCTCTTCGTCCAATTTCTTGTGCTAAGGCTTTAGAAGCCCCAATAACACCGGCTTTCGAAGCAGAGTAGTTGGTTTGCCCGGGCAATCCTTTTACGCCTGAAAGTGAAACTACATTCACAATGCGACCATATTTATGAAACAACATCACCGGCACCACTAACTTCGTTACATAAAAAAACGAATCCAAATTCGTGCTCAACACAGAGCTCCAATCTTCATCGCTCATGGTCATCAACAAGTTATCTTTGCGAATACCGGCATTGTTCACTAATACTTCAATTGGCTTTTCTTTATTAGCGTCTATCCACGAACCCAATACTTGATTGATATCGTTTTTGTCGCCTACATCAAACTTCAACAACTCGCCATCACTGCCTAAAGCACGAATAGCTGCCAATGTTTTCTCAGCTTCTTCCTGATTGCTTCTAAAATTTACAACTATATAATAGCCTTCAGCAGCGAGTTTCAATGCGATTGCTTTTCCAATTCCGCGCGATGCGCCTGTAATTAATGCGTATTTCATGTTCCCCTTTATTTTCTAAAACTCTGCTGTTTGCAAATACGTTTTGATATCGCGCAAAGCACCAAACATGGGTCGGTCTTCAGTTAATTTTTTTGCGTATTTCCGTACACCATTATATAATTGTTTTGGTGCCGCAGAAATACTATCGGCTTTATCTAAACAATCGATGGCTTCTGCTACAGCAATACATTCTACAGCCATTACTTCAAACGCATTGTTCACTACGCGAGCGCACATCAATGCTGCATTCGAGCCCATACTTACAATATCTTGATTATCGTTATTGCTTGGAATACTGTGAACATATACCGAATTACTCAACGACTGATTTTCAGCCACAGTAGAAGTTGCCGTGTACTGGAAACCTTGAATGCCAAAGTTCAAGCCTATGGTAGCCATGTTGATGAACGGAGGCATTTTGCCATTCAGCTTGTCGTTCAACAAATAGTTTAACTGGCGATCCGCCAACATCGATAATTTAGTAATGGCAATTTTTACTTTATCCATTTCCAATGCCACATAATCGCCATGGAAGTTTCCGCCATGATATACATTTCTGCGATGATGATCGATGACAGGATTATCGCTAACACTATTCAGCTCGTTTAACAGCACGTGTTCTGCGCTTTTTATTGTATCGTAGATAGGACCTAAAATTTGTGGTGTACACCGCAACGAATAATACTCTTGTACTTTCTCTTTGAACTCAGTTTCTTTCGTTTCTACATACAAATGCTCTTGGCGATTGCGCATCAGGGAACTTCCCGAAATTAATTCGCGCATGATTTTAGCAACAGCATTTTGTCCTTCATGAAGTTTTACTTCATTCAATGCTTCAGATAAGTGATCATCAAATGCATTCAGAATTTCATTGATGGTAACCGAAACCAAGCAAGAGAGATTCAATAACTTTTCAGCGTAATGTAAATTCACCAAACCCACACCGGTCATACAAGATGTACCATTCATCATTGCTAAACCTTCGCGCAAACGAATTGCAAAAGGAGTTAATTTCTTTTGTTCAAAGGCATCCTTCGCCAATACAATGTGGCCATCCATCCACACTTCTCCTTCGCCAATTACGGCTAAAGCCATGTGCGCCAATTGCACTAAATCGCCACTAGCACCTACTCCACCATGCTCATAGATTACAGGAACTACATCGTGATTGAGCATGTCTTTCAACAATAAAATCAAATCGGGGTGCACGCCACTTTTGCATTGCAAAAATGTATTCAAACGATCTAACAACATGGCTCTGCAATACACTGTATCGATAGGCTTCCCGGAACCTCCGGCATGACTGCGAATCAAATTATATTGCAATGTCAAACGATCGGCATATGGAATTTTAAATTGGGCCATTGGACCAAATCCTGTGTTAATGCCGTATATCACCTTATCGGCAGAAAACTCTTTTAAGAATTCAAAATTGTGTGTTAAATCGTGAAGCGTTTTTTCCGCTATCGCTATTTTTTCTTTTTCCAAAACAATGGCATCGAATTCGTATTTTCCGATGCATCTTCCTCCAACCTCTATCATTATTTATTAATTCAATGTTACCCTATATGTATAGCAATCCAATCAAATATATTTTAAATCGTTGTTTTCACAAAGATTTTCCAAAATTGCATTAGAAAAACAAGCAATATGCACGATTATATGATTGGATTGACCTGGGTTTGGATAGCAATTGGCGGAACTACCTTTTTCTACCTTTTCAAAAAAACTGCACCTTTTGGTCGGCATACCACAACCGGCTGGGGGCCAATGGTAGACAATCGTTTAGGATGGATGGTGATGGAAATTGTATCACCCATTATACTCACCATGACGTTTCATTATTTTGCAAATGGCTTAGCCTTTCATCAATGGATTTTGCTGTTACTATGGAATTTACACTATTTAAACAGAAGTATCATTTTTCCGCTCCGCATTCGTACCAATGGCAAGCAAATGCCTTTATCCATAATGCTTTCAGCCGTTGGATTTAATATTGTGAACGGCTTTGTGAATGGATATTTTTTAGCTGTTTCAACCCCTGCTTCGGGCATTCTCTTTGGTATTGGATTGGTTGTTTTCCTCAGCGGTTTCATCATTAATAATATCGCTGATAACCAATTGATTAACCTCCGTAAACCTGGCGAAACGGGCTACAAAATCCCCTCTGGAGCCTTGTTTAACCGGATTTCTTGTCCGAATTTATCGTCAGAAATTGTGGAATGGTTTGGTTTTGCCTTAATGGCGATGAACTTAGGAGCTTTATCGTTTGCGGTTTGGACCTTTTGTAACCTCGCACCAAGAGCGGTTGCGCATCATAAATGGTACATTGAGAAATTCCCGGATTATCCAAAATATCGAAAAGCGGTGATTCCGTTTTTGTGGTAGATTAATTTCGAATCAATATCACCACACCCTTGCGCTCCACATTGGTGCCATCGGCAGCTATAAATTTAATCAAATAGGCATAGCCACCTTGCTGAACAGGCTTTCCAGCATCTGTTCCATCCCACCCTATACTTGGAGAAGTACTCTCGAAAATCCGTCCTCCGTAGCGATTAAAAATAGACAAAGAATAATTAGCCGGATCGCCAAAGTAAATCGTAGGCTTAAAAATTTGATTCACCCCGTTTGGCGAAAATGCATTGGGAATGTAAATGATGGGACGGTGATATAAACAAACCACATTTGAAGTAGAAGTCAAATTTGCTGTGTAGGGCACATCCGGTAAGTTGAGCGTGTATTCAGCCTCAATGTAATAGCAGAATTCACCGGTTTCACTCAAGAACTGATAGAGCGAATCGCGGAAGTCGTTAGTGCCAGGCAAAAATGTTCTGATCTTCTGCCAACCTGCCCCATAATTGCGATATAAGTTATACCTTGAAATAGTTGCCCCATCGAGCTCGTAATCGTTCCAGTCTACCTTAATTTCGTAGTAATCGGTAAGCTCAGCATACAAATTAATGGTTTTGGCATGGGTGGAAGTATCTGTACCCTGGCAACTGTCGAAAGCTACAATTCGGTAGCAGGTCCAGTTATCTTGTGGCTTTTCGAGTGAGTCTAAAAGTGTGTACTGCAATACATTGGGAGGAATAACCTTCTGAAAAAACATAGATTGATACGAACGGCAATCGTTACTGGCAAGGACTTCGTGGGTCAACAACTCGGCTTTGGTATCTGTAATCCAATTCACTTCCACAATATTATCGGGAGTAACTGAAACCCTTGTGATATGCACAAAATCGGGTGGTTGTACGATAGACGGACGCATACAAACAAAATTAGACTTGGCCAATACCGTTGTATCGGCACCACTTACAGCAGCCACAGTTATACATATGGAATCGTTATCACTGAAATCGGTGTAAGGAAAACTAGTGGTATTGGAATCGGTTGTGCCCACTTCTACATAACCGGTTAAATTCTTGTTCACAAACACCTTATACTGCACTACTCCACCGGCAAGATTTACGTATTTACTCCACTTCAACTTTATTTCTCGTGCGCATCTTGAAACCGAAGCGGTTAACAAGGTGGAGTAATGTACATTTGTGTTGTAGGCACTGGGTTGATTGCCCGGACAACTATCTGATGCTGAAATTGTGTAGCCTAAAGAGATTTGGGTGGGATCTTCAATCAAATCGTAATAACTGGTATTGAAACGACCGTAAACAGTATCGATAGGCACCACTCCCCCATTAGGCAGATAGGCGTAAACAATATAAAACTTTGTTTGCGGTGATTCACTGGGCAACCAATTAAATGTAACATGGTTCGTTGAATCTACATCCACGCTCACAATTTGCGGCACTCGAGGGTTCGATTCGTTTTGGATAGTATCGGATTGAGCCGGAGTAAAACCCGGACAATTGAAATCGGCCTCCATATAATAGAACCAAGTACTATTAGGTGAAAGCGCATTGGTATGCACAAAATTGGTTTGTGCTTGTGAAGCAATTGTTGTAATCAATGAATAAGGTCCTGCTTTTGTGTTTGAGCCATACAGCTTATATGATACAAAAGGACCACAAGGGTTATTTACGTTTTCCCATGAAATGGACACATTACCGCCTACAAAGTCGTTAACAATGCACGTTAATCTTGGTGCTAAAATAGTTTGAGCTTGGGTTTGAAAGACAGCCAAAGACATCAACAACAGAAGAGCAAATCCCTGGATGATGCTGTTGCTTTTGGATGCAGTACAATATTTTTTTTGTTTAATCATTCTTACAAAACTATTTTTTCCAACAATAACGTCAATTATCCAACCGAAACTTTATACATCGAATCGAACTGCAAGTGTTGTTGTGCCAGTTCTTGAATTCGATTAGCGTCAATAGATTGTATTGCGTTCATATAACTATTTATACTTTCCGGTGTGCGATTAAAAAGCAGTAGGCCTTTTAACACATCAGCATAGCGCAAAGCTCCATCAACACTGCGTAAGATTCGTCCGCTCATATAATTTTTTACGGTTTGCAATTCCTCGTCATCCACTAATTCGGTTTGTAAACGCTGCATTTCCTTTTTTATTTCATGAAATGTAGCGTCTTTATGTTCTTTACCCACATCGGCACTTACTTCAAAAATAGCACCATGCTGGTACGCACTTAAAGAAGAATACACGCCATAGGTATACCCTTTCTCCTCACGGATGTTGGCCATTAAGCGCGAGCCGAAATAACCTCCGAGTATGGTGTTCACTATTGTCAACGCATCGAAATCGGGATGCGTTTTAGTGATTGTTGCATTCCCCACCATTAATGATGTTTGTACGGCATTTTCTTTGTCAAGATGAAGCAAAAGCTCTTTTCCCATATTTCTTTGATGAAGAATAGGCGTTGAAGGTTGTTTCTTCCAATCTGCGGCTCCGAAAAGTTCATCCAGTTGTTTTAAAGTGGCATCGGTATATTCTCCGGCTAAAATGATGAAACAATTTCCGGCATGATAATGCTGATAGAAAAAATCATGTACATCAGCCACTTGCATAGTATCGAAATTTTCGACTTCGGTTACCCGACCATAAGGATGATTTACACCCCACATATTCGATAAGAATAAGCGATTGGCCATATAATCGTTCTTGGCTAAACGCTGCAAATGCTTTTCCTTTCTGTTGGAGCGCAACAATTCGAATTCAGATTCGGGAAAAGCAGCTTCGGTAAGCATCTCCTTCATTAAAGGCAACACCTGATGAATATTGCGTGACAGGGAGTACAATTGAAATCCTGCATTTGAAAAATAAGCTTGCTCTTCCAAATTACAACCGTAAAAGTCGAGTATTTCGTTAATGGCAAGAGATGACTTTTGTTTAGTGCCTTCGCGCATTAATTTGTTCGCAAAATCGGCCACCAAATTTTTTTGTTCAAACCATTTGCCGGCATCGAATACAAAATCAATTTTAACGACTCCTTGGTTACTCGGAATTGCGTAAACCTTAATCCCATTACTCAGCACTAACTCCTCTGTTCGGGGGATAGTGATATGATCAGCAATGTTTACTGCAGGCGCTATTGTTCTGTTCATTGGGTATTGGTTTTCAGGTAGTACAATGTGTTGCTTTTTTCATTTTGAAAAACACGAAAGCCCGTTTCCTTTATTGCAGAAAGGCTTTGCGCATTGTACTTTTCAAATTCATCAAAATAATCGCTTGCAGTGCTTAACATTTCAAAGAAAGCTAAATTGTGTGCTCTATTGGTGAGATTCGTTTCCGAAAAACGCCAGAAGGTTTCCACTTTGTTTTTCAGCTTTTGCAATTCGCTCTCTGTAAGTGCATCGATTGCTTTTGTAATGCCTTGTTGTATTGCAGTATCTACATCTTGTATAGCAACACCATCCATCAATTTCCCCTCTATCACAAATAAACCTTCATCTATACTTTCAGTGAGATAACAAGTTATGCTGCTCATCCACCGTTTTTCTTTGACCAGGTCTAGGTATAAGTAAGCAGTATCGCAAGCGGCTATTGCATCGCGAAGTAAATCGAGCGCAATGTATTCCGGGTCGGTTCGTTTGCCCATTTTGTAGGCTTTGTAGATGGCATTTGAAGGCACATCCGCGCGAACTTCCAATACCCGCGCCTCCGTTTGAATCGCTTCCGTTGGCCATGCTCTTTCTACCCTTTTACCTGCAGGGATAGCAGCGAACCAGTGGCGAACGGCTGCTTCAGCCTCTTCCTTTTTGATACCACCGCATATGGCTAAAACGGCATTATTGGGGTTATAATACTTTTTGAAAAAAGCTTTCACCGCTTCCATTGTAGCATTTTCTACATGCGACAATTCAATACCAATGGTAGGCCAACGATAAGGATGCGTTTTATAGGCTAAAGCTGATAATTTATGCCACACATCACCATAAGGTTGATTGATGTAGTGCTCTTTAAATTCTTCGCACACTACACGTTTCTGCACATTCAAGCTTTCCTGTTCAAAGGCAAGCGAGAGCATTCGGTCGCTTTCCAACCATAAAGCTGTTGCTATGTTTTGTGCAGGAAGAATATTGTAATAATTGGTATAGTCGGATGTTGTAAAGGCATTGCTTTCACCTCCCGAAAACTCTAATGGCGAATCAAACTCGGGAATATTCACAGATCCTTCGAACATAAAATGCTCAAACAAGTGGGCAAATCCGGTTTGGGTGGGCACTTCATCGCGTGAACCAACTTGATAGAGTGTGTTTACCACCACCAAAGGCGTAGAAAAATCTTCTTGAACGATAACACGGAGTCCGTTTTCAAGCGTAAAAGTATGTAATTGATTCATTGGATTGCGAATATAGAAATATGACCGATGATTAGACTGAAAAAAGCCTAAATTTCGGCTCAAATTAAATCATGAAAGAAGTGGAGGAGCCAATTTTTGATGTTGTGTTGATTGGAGGAGGAATAATGAGTGCTACGTTAGGTGTTTTCTTGAAGGAGCTCAACCCAAATTGCAGTATTGAAATTTACGAACGATTAAGTGCTGTTGCGTTAGAAAGCTCGAATGCATGGAATAATGCAGGAACAGGCCATTCCGCCTTGTGTGAATTAAATTATACCCCTGAAAAAGAAGATGGCTCCATTGACATTTCAAAAGCGATCAAAATCATAGAATCATTCGAAGTTTCAAAACAGTTTTGGGCGTATTTATGTAAACAAAAATATATCAGCAATCCAAGAAATTTCATCCACAGTATACCACACATGAGTCTGGTTTGGGGAGAAGACAACATTAACTTTTTGAAAAAAAGATTTGAAGCATTGAACACCTGTCATTTGTTTGAAGGCATGGAATACAGTGACGATAACAAGCAGTTGAAACAATGGATACCATTGGTGATGGCTAAACGCGATCCAACACAAAAATTAGCCGCAACGCATATAGCGATTGGGACGGATGTAAATTTTGGAACATTAACCGAAATGCTGTTGAAGCATGTAGATGAGGATTGTCCGAATGTAAACGTACATCTCCAACATGAAGTGCGCAACATAGTGAAACAAGCAGATGGCACATGGTTAGTGAAAGTGAAAGATGAAGTAACAGGCGAACGAAAAAGTGTGAAAGCTAAATTTGTGTTCATTGGTGCCGGTGGTGGAGCATTGCATTTATTAGAAAAGTCGAAAATCGAAGAAGCAAAAGGCTTTGCAGGTTTTCCGGTGAGTGGACAATGGTTGATTTGTAAGAATAAAAAAGTAATTCAAAAACATAATGCTAAGGTATATGGTAAAGCGGCAATTGGTGCACCACCGATGTCGGTTCCGCATTTAGATACCCGTGTAATTGATGGAGATAAAGCCTTGTTGTTTGGACCGTTTGCAGGTTTTTCAACCAAATTTCTGAAAGAGGGTTCCTTTCTGGATTTACCTCTTTCCATTGCTCCTCACAACATTCTTTCGCTCGTTGGTGTTGGCTTGCACAACATTTCACTCACAAAGTATTTGATTGAACAAGTGAGCATGAGTATGGAAGAACGCATGGATGCACTACGGGAATTTGTACCAGATGCAAAAACTGAAGATTGGGTATTAGCAGATGCCGGTCAGCGGGTGCAAGTGATCAAAAGAGATGCCGAAGAAGGAGGGGTTTTAGAGTTCGGAACAGAGATTGTTGCTTCAAAAGATGGTAGCATTGCTGCATTACTTGGCGCTTCACCAGGGGCATCAACCGCAGTAAGTATAATGTTGGATGTGCTTTCGAAATGTTACCCAAAAGAAATGAAAAGTGCCGTTTGGCAAAACAAATTAAAGCAGATGATTCCGTCATATGGCAAACACTTATCGGAAGATAAACAATTGACAAAACAGATAAGAAATTGGTCGCATCAACTGCTCTCCTTAACTGATTAACTTTTGTATGAAATACATTTTTTATCATAATAAGAAACTCAACGCAATTGCATTGTTGTTTCTTTTCCAAGTTCAACTCGTAGCGCAAAACGCAATGGATACGCTACCTTGGTATCACAGCACAAGTATATATCAAATCTATCCTCGCTCTTACCAAGACAGTAATGGCGATGGCATTGGTGATATTCAAGGTATTATTAGCAGACTCGATTATATTCAACAGCTTGGCTTCAAAACCATTTGGTGTTCTCCGTTTTATGCTAGTCCGCAAAAAGATTTTGGCTATGACATAGCCGATTACACGATGATTAGTCCGGAATATGGAACGTTAGCCGATGCAGAACAACTCATCAGCGAAACACATCAACGCGGAATGAAAATTGTTTTTGATATGGTTATGAATCACACTTCCGACCAAAACCAATGGTTTAAGGAATCTGCATCGTCCAAAACAAATCCCAAAGCCGATTGGTATCTATGGACTGACAAACCCAATAATTGGAAAAGTGTAACAGGTGGAAAAGCTTGGCACTATGTTGCTTCGCGCAACCAATATTATTATGCCGCCTTCTTGCCTTTCCAGCCCGATTTGAATTATCGAAATCCGGAAGTAAAAAAAGCCATGTTTGCTATTGTTCGCTTTTGGCTCAAACGAGGCGTTGATGGATTTCGCTTAGATATGTTTGATGCACTGTATGAAGATGAACAACTTCGGAATAACACACCCTCAAACAAGCGAACAATTTGCGATGAAGATAATTCTCGCTTTGCCAAAGAGCTCCGCGGAGTTTGTGAAGAATTTGGAGGACGAATGCTATTGGGTGAAATCTTTGGCTCACACCAACATCAACGCGAATTCTTAGGCAAGGAAAAAAATGACGGAATCATGCTTTCCTTCAATTTCGAAATGTTACGCATGCGTTTTTCGCCACACTATTTTTCGAAATTAATCACAATACTAAACAACGACTTCCCTAAGCCATTCTCTCCGGTATTTACATTCAGTAATCACGACAGAAGAAGAAATTTAAGACGATTAAAAGGAGATGTAGAAAAATACAAGTTGGTACAATTCATCCAATTTACCACCCGCTCGGTGCCGTGTTTTTATTACGGAGAAGAAATTGGGATGCAGGGGGTGAAACGCCCTTATAAATATGCACTCGATCCGTTAGGACAGAAATACAAACACGTTCCTCGATTTTTGTTTGACATGATAAACGAGAGTATAAATCGCGATGAAATGCGAACCCCCATGCAGTGGGATACTACTATCAATGCAGGATTCACAAAAGGAGGCAGTACTTGGCTGCCTATCGAAAAAGAATTCAAACGAGTGAACGTACAAGCGGCACTGCACGATTCTTCTTCGCTATATTACTCAACACAACAACTGCTTAGATTGCGTAATACATTACAACCTGTAAAAGAAGGGGTTTTAACTGTATTGCAAAAAAAGCCGTTACCTAAAGGGGTAATTGCCTACACCAGAAGCTTTGGAGAAGAAAAAGTAACAATCTACATCAACTTTTCGAAGCAGCAAAAAGTGATTTCCACTTCCAATACCACAACGAAAGTTTATTCGATAAAGGGAACTGATACCATTCAAAACAACCAAATTATTTTGAGTAGAAGAAGTGCCATTTTGGTAAGATAACACTACGTTCTGCCCGGAAATAATTTAATGTTGGATAATTGGCAATTCAACAAACGAAGGATTTGCGTTACTACAACTCACTTGCAGGGTTGTGGGTTGATGCTCCGGAAAATCAAAATGGCCCTCATCGGCACCAGCAATAGATATGCGAAGTTTGTGGCCTTTCTTCATTAAATAAGCAATAGGCAATAAATCAAAATTTACATCCATAAATTGGAAAGGGATAATAGCTTGTTGGTCTTCGCTTTTGAACGAATGTTGCGGATACACCGTTTGATATACTGGCTTTTCCGCTATTTTTCTGAATTGCGGGTTAAACATACCTTCCGTGATATAGGTTACCGAACCATCGGGTGCAACATCTTCCAAATAACAAAACACTGCTCCATCTGCTGAATCAAAAGCAATCGACATATTCACCACCGGATATCCGGAAATTTCGAAAGGAATCGTTGTTGGCTCGGCATCAAACGACAATAGCTTTTTGCATTCTTCTGCGCGATTAGCATAATTGGTAGGACCGTTCATCGACAATGGCGTTACACTATTCCAACGCGATGTATTCCCTGAAGTAGCTGTATAGTCTATTGTATAGCTCAACTCACCCGTTTTTACTTTACTTGCTTCAAGTTGTAAATGTTTATCGCCCGAGAAAAAGTAATGTTGCATTTTCGCTTGTTCGCTTGGCCATTTATTACTTGTACTGAATGACTCCTCCCCTACTTTATAATAACTAAACACGGGCTCGTTTTGAATTCCATTATCGATTCCTTTCAAATGATAATCAAAGAAGCGCAACATTTCGGTATAAATTTCGAAATCAACTTGTTTCGCTGTAGCAAAAGGACTTACATTATTGCGGGCCCCATGATCCCAAGGCCCCACTAACACCTTCACGGTATTGCTTGTATTCAGATATCCATCGAAACAAGACTTCGATAAAGCGCCATCGTACCACCCTCCTATTCGATAAATGGGTGTTTTCGACTGTTGTATGGCATTACGGAAAGTATGCACGCTAAAACTCTCGCAACAGGCACCCAAACCTTCCAACGAATCGTTACGGCAAGCAACAAACTCCAAACTTCCGGAGACATTAAAATTATTTTGGTGAGTAGCAATGGCTTCCTTAAGCATAAGTCGTCTACGATCATGCTGTACAAAATGAATACCTTTTACCAAACGGGATTTTTTTCCGAAAATATCGAAATCGTTATTATCCAGCGATTGTGTTGTTTGCCCCCACACCTCTACAAAAGGGCCCTGACAAACACCACCGGGAAAAAGTACTGTTCCATACAAATCAAAAATAGATGAACGCGGGATGCAAGCTTTTACATGCGGGTTTTGGTTAACGAGCAACATTTCGGCAGTTGTACCTAAGTAGGAAACACCAGTACTCCCAACATTTTTATCGCTCCATGCCTGCTTAACAATCCAATTCACTACATCATTACCATCGGCAATTTCTTCAGGGCTAAACTCCATTTTTCGTTCCCCTTGCGATGCCCCTGTGCCGCGCACATCCACTACAACACAGGCATACCCGAAGGAAGTAAAGAATTCTATTTCCGATTCTTTAACCACACCAAATACGGGGTCTTTCACTAAACTCAACGGAAATTTAGCCCGTATTGATCGAACGTAGCGCGTCAAATAAAGTAGGGTGGGCACTTTCTTTCCTTTTTCCAATTTCTTAGGCAGATAAATATCGGCTGCCAACATCACGCTATCGCGCATGGGAATATACTTCGAAAAATAATCGTAGCCCTGATAGTCTTTAGTTGTATAGCCTTGGTATACGCCCAAACGACTTACTTTAGGCACATTCAACGGAGGCGATTTTTTGTGTGCTTGAAGCGTGTGGAATGCAAGAAACAAAAGCATACACAACACTGCATTCCTTCCAGAGGTAGAAATAGTTATCATGGTTTTCGAAAATAGGTTGTGCAACATTACTTCTTCAAACCAAACCTGTATGTGTTTTTCAGTCATCGCAGGCATTTGATTGCCCAATGACAAAAGTGTTTACAAATTTTAAGATTTTTTAAGTGCTTCTTATTTGTGTAGAACTAGTTCAGGATACGAAACGCTTGATTCTTCGCCCCTCCACCACCGGAGAATATTTTACGCAAATCGTTTTTCTCGTACTCGATTTTTTTCTCCACCACAATCATATTCTTTTGGTTTTTGGTGACCAAAATCGGAGGACCTGAAAGTTCCACTTCCTTGTTATTTCTGCGCACCAAAAACGTAACCTGCTTATTGTAATTTGTAGCACTGAATTTTTCCAGCAAACTATTGATATTCTCTTTTGTTACCTTCTTTTTATTAACCGCCAGTAAAACATCGCCTTCCCTAAAGCCTACTTGATCGATAGAAATATTCGCTAAGAAATATTCTTTAGTGGCTTTGGAATAACGATATACGGCACTTACATACATTTTAGAAGTATCGGTTTTCTGCGACTCGTATTTCCAACCTATGGAACTCAAATACTCGTTATAGTTGAGGCTGATGGTGTCGCGTACATATTTTTGCAAAAAGTCTTTAATTTCAGGATAAGAATATTTCGCTAGCTCATCCGTCATTTGTTCATCGCGCATCACATAGTTTTCGCGAGAAGCCGATTGCAAATCAATAAGCAACGATTTTAAACTCATTTTACCTTTGCTCAACTTCATTAATTTCAAATCCATCATCATAGCAATGAGTGCCCCTTTAGTATAAAATGATTTATACATTTTCTCGTTACCCTCCAAATAGCAGGTTTTACTGGCATCTGATAGGGCATAGTTTTCAGTGTAGTTTACCAAGTTGATTTTGTTGCGAATTTCGTTGATGAATTCCGTTTCAGTAATCAGCTCTTGTTGATATAACATTTGGAGCGATAGATATTCGGTAAAGCCTTCGTACATCCATAAATTTTCCGACTGACTTTTGGCTCTGAAATTGATTTTACTGGTTACATCGGTTTGCATTTTCAACGGACCGAACAAATGCATTAATTCGTGTGCGCAAGTGTAAGACAAGTCGCGTTCAAACTTGTACATATTGTTGGTGATAGGAAAATAAAACACAGCCGATTTGGAATGCTCCACTGCACCAAAAGCCTCTTCCGCCTTAAAGGGATCACTTTCCGGTAATACATAATTTAAAATGAAGGTGTATTGTTTTTCCGTAAACCCTTCACAGTATGCATTTGCAGATTCGCACACCGATTTCAATACTTTTTCGATAGTTAAAGATTGATTGTCTACTCCTTCCGTATAATAGCCGATTTTAAATTTTGTTTTCCCGACAATAAAGGTGCGCTCTTTCTCTTTAGAATATAAAATCGGGTTATCGATGAGTTCTAAATATCCTTGCTCTGCTTCAGCAATATCTATCGAATCGTTCATGGTAATATCTAATCCGGATATAGTATACAACTGATGCGGCTTCTTAATTTCAACATGAAAAGGAAAATCTTCAAAGCCTTGAATATAGCCGGCTAAAGCATGAAAATTCAATAAAAATTGTGTGCCGGGTTTGAAGCTGGTACCAATTTGCGGAAGAATTAAATTGCCATTTTGAAAATGCCATGAATCGTGTACGTCATATTCTATTCGGGCTAATTGTCCGTGAATGATAATTTCGTATTCATTCATCGAATAGGGTTCCACCGTTAATACTTCGTTGGCCGTGTTATAGGCTCGAATATTAGAAAACAGCTTACCCGTTTTTAATTCGGATATGGTTCCCGGAATATTAGAAGGAATAACAAATCGAACTTTTCTAAGCTCGATAGGTGGCGTTCGCATAACAATATGAAGCGAATTGTTTTCGCATTCATTTAGATTTAAGTAGAGACTAAATGCATCTTTTGCAGCAAATATTGATGATTGGAATGAAAAGAGTACTACTAAGAAAAGAATATTTCGAATCAGATGCTGAGAAGGCATCAAAAAGAAATATTGAATTTGAATCAATACATTAATTTTACCAAAACGTTTTAAAAGAGGCATCAAACGAAATTAAGTGCAGATGAAATTAATGTTTTGTTTTTAAAAACGATTTTTTTTAGTTCGTATTGTATATAAATAGCTATGGAAATTCCGTATTGGATGTCGAGAACCCAGTTAATGCTGGGCGATGAGGATTTAAAAAAACTAATCAACAGTAATGTTTTGGTAGTTGGATTAGGTGGTGTGGGTGGTATTTGTGCCGAAATGATTGCCCGAACCGGAGTTGGCCGTATGACGATAATTGATGGCGATGTGATAGAAGCGAGCAATAGAAATCGCCAAATTATAACCCTTGCAAGTGTAGACGGACAAAAGAAAACAGAGGTCATGCGACAGCGTTTGTTAGACATCAACCCGGAAATACAACTGCAAGTGATAGGCGAGTTTTTTGGAGAAAAGGAGTTTATTCATCTGTTTCACGACAATCAATACGATTTTGTGGTGGATTGTATTGATACACTTACACCGAAAGTTTCATTGATACATTATTGCTACAACCATAAAATCAAGTTCATCAGTTCGATGGGGGCAGGAGGAAGATTAGACCCTTCAAAAGTTCAGGTAACCGATATTTCGAAGACCTTTAATTGCAAATTGGCCTATAAAGTGCGAAAGCGTTTACATCAAAAAGGAGTTTACAGGGGTATTAAAGCCGTTTTTTCGGCTGAACAGCCCGACTATAATAGAGTGCGCGAAGTGGATGGCGGCCCTAAAAAATCGGTAATTGGGACCATTTCCTATTTGCCGGCTATCTTTGGTTGTGTGCTTGCCAGTGAGGTGATAAAAGGACTTCTAGGGTATAAAAATTAGAAATAGAAAGTAACTGCATATACCCGTTAGCGGCAAATCGTACATATTTTTTTATATAACATATACATTATATTCATTTTTGGCTTACATTCACGAAAAATAAAAACACTTATGAAATCCAAATTTCTATTTCTTTTCGTTCTAACTACCTCGATGATGAGCACTTTTGCTCAAACACAAATGCCTAATGCAGGTTTTGAAAACTGGACAGGTGGCAACCCAGATGGTTGGGGAAATTCTGATGCGATTATTAAAGGTATTTCTGGCTCAGATCCGGGTGGAGTAGAAAAAGAAACCAATGCCGGTGATATCTATGTTGGTACAGGTTCTTTACGTTGCAAAACAGATTCAGTAACTATTGCATTACTTGGGCAAACGGTTTTAGTACCTGGCGTTACGAGCTTAGGAACATTAACATTGAACTTTGCTACACAAAATTTAGATTTAAAAGGAATAGGATATACCGATCGCCCGGATTCTTTTTCATTCGCTTATAAATATACAAGCGGAACTGCAGCTCCTGATACTGGAGGCGCAATCGTTACATTAACTAAAGCTGTACCTGGACCTAATGGTCGTTTAGTTGTAGGGAATGCTCAACTTTCAGCAACACCACAAGGCAGTTATATTGTTTTGAAAGGAAAAATCAACTATCAATCTGCATTAGCACCGGATACATTGTACATTCAATTACTGTCTAGTGCTAGCTTTGGAGGTGGCGTAAAAGGATCTACACTTTGGGCTGATGATTTGAAATTTTTAGGTTTAGACACCGCATTTAAAGCGTATATCCGTCCGTCTAATTTATTTGGACCTCAATCGGTTTGCGCTGGTGATACTGTTCGTTTTGAAACAGATAACATTCCGGGTTATTCGTATCGTTGGTTAAACAACAATGCAGCTATTCCGGGTGCATCATTTGATAGATTCCCTGCTACAATTTCAGGTGCGTATAGTGTTGAGGTTACCAATGGATCTCGTAAAGATACATCAGAGGTTGTAAACGTGATTGTAAATCCTCTTCCATCGGTTACATTAACCGGCAATCCGGATACATTGTGCAAGAATGCAGGAGCAATTAATTTAGGCGGTGGAGCACCTGCAGGTGGAACATTCTCGGGAACTGGTGTAACCGGTGGTTCATTCAATCCGGCTGCAGCAGGAACAGCAAATACAGTTATTACTTATGAGTATACAGATAATAATGGATGTACAGCTAGCGCGACAGAAACTATTGTTGTGAAAGTTTGCTCTTCTATTGATAAGATTTCTGAAGATATACTTTTCAATATGTATCCTAATCCTGCTAGTAGTGTATTGAACATTGAAACGGATCAACAATTGTTCGGAACAACTATTCAAATGTTAGATATCACCGGAAAGGTTATCAGTACACAAGCAATAGAAAACAACAAAACTATGTTCAACGTAAGTAATTTCGCTAACGGAAATTATTTCTTCCGTGTAGTGAACAAACAAAATGAAACTTTAGTGAATGGTAAATTCGCTGTAACTAAATAATCGTATCACTCGATACTTACAAAAAATCCTGTCAACATTATGGCAGGATTTTTTGTTTCCGGAATAACAAACTGAAATAATAATACGGTAGAACATTTCCGTTCTGTCTTCATTTTCATATCATTGTAACAACAGATATATGCGAGCAATAATAATAGACGATGAAGTTTTAGCGCAAGAAACACTAAAGCAACTATTGGGCGAAGTTGCTCCAATGTTGGAGGTAGTAGATATTGCTTCAAACGTAGCAGAAGGCGTAAAATCGATTAACCGGTATAAACCCGACATCGTATTTTCGGATATCGACATGCCCGGCATAACCGGTTTGCAATTACTCGAGTTTTTTAATGAAGAAGATATTCAATTCGAATTGATTTATGTTACGAGTTACTCGGAGTTTGCAGTTCGTGCTTTTCAGCTTTCGGCTATTGATTATTTGCTGAAACCGGTGGAGAAAGAACTGCTTGAAAAGGCGATAAAAAAGGTAGAGAAGAAATTGAATTTCGGACAGAGCGAGCGAAACTTAGCGCTTAAAGCATCGATTGCAAACAATACTTTCGAAAAGATTGCATTACCACTTGCCGATGGTGTTGTGTTTGTGGAAATGAAAGACATATTGGTGATGAAAGCCGATAATGTATATACCGAAGTGGAATTGGCTAACGGCAAAAAAATTGTTGTTTCAAAGCCATTAAAATCTTTTGAAAAATTATTGACAGAACAAATGTCGTTCTTTAGAATACATCGCTCCTATTTGGTGAATTTGAAAGGCATAAAGCAGTTTATTAAATCGGATGGTGGTACCGCCATTATGGAAAACGAAACACAAGTACCTATTGCCCGCGACAGAAAAGAAAGCTTTGTGAAAGCATGGGAGAAAATTCGAGTGCGCTAAATTATCCTTGTATAATGGACAGCTGAACTTTTGTTCCTATCGCTACATCACTTTCCATCACATCTATTGTTTCCATTTTCATTTTCTCGAAACCGGCTGTTGTATTGATAATCTTAATGCGATCGTCAATGGATTTAGTGGCAAACGATTGATGTTGTTTTCGGTCTTTATTGAGTTCTGCGGATGCTTTACGTCCAATGCCATTATCTTCAATTGTGATTTGCATTATAGTTTGCTCGTCATTATCTTCCATAGTGAATTCAATGTTCAATTTCTGTTTGCCTTGCTTAGTGCGTAAACCATGTTTCAAAGCATTCTCAACAATAGGTTGCAAAATCAACGAAGGAATGCGTTCGTAAGTAACATCGATGGAATCATCTACCGTTATTGTGAATGAAAAGTTATCGCCTAAAATCAACTTTTCAAGGTGAAAATAGTTACTCAAAAAATCAATTTCATCTTCTATAACAATTTCATCGCCCTGACTTTGTTCTAATGTGCTGCGCATCAATCGCGAAAATTTACGCAACGAATCTTGTGCTTCGTCTACTCTCCCACTCTGCATCAAATTACTTACCGAACCAATGGCATTAAACATAAAATGCGGATTCATCTGGCTTTTGAGCAATCGCAGTTCGCTGTTGAGGTTGTCGATTTGCAATTGCTTGAGTTGCGCTTCTTTTTGTTTTGTTTCGAACCGGGTATGGAGTTGGGCATACTCTTTAGATTTTTCAGTTGCATAGATATTTTTTGTCAATGCTTGATGCTCTATGAGTGCTTTATAAGCATTTGTGTCATCACCACATTGATGGTAAGCGCTATGCAGCAATGCGGTAATGTTTTGCAACAAAACTTTATCGTCTCGCTCCAAAAACAACTGTTTGTTTTTTTCAAGAATAGTCACTGCCTCTTGCGGATTATTCTGCCTCTGGGCAATATCCGCTAAGTAAAAATAAATCTCAGCTTCACTCTTCACCACACTTTTATTGTTTATCAGCGATAAAAGCTCAATCGCCAATATTTTCGCCTCTTCCAAGCGGTTATCATTGATTAATACCGGAATTTTTTTACTCGATATATAAAAATCGGAAAGTACATCGTTCAACAATTTAGCTTGTTCAGAGGCAGCTGTATAGGCCTTCTCAGCAGCTGCAAAATCATTAAGTTGCTCATACATACTTGCCTTAAGACGATAAGCACCTAACAGATTCATGTGTCCGTTTTGTGACTTCTCTAAATCAATAAAGCGATTTATATATCCTATACTTGATTCAAAATCTTGCATTTTCCCGGTAATCAATGCTAACGATTGTAAGAAACACGATTGTCTACCAATGTCTTTTATCGCAGTAGATTTTTCAAGACCTTCGATTGCCAACAGCAAAACATCGGCATAGTCTGTTCCTGTGCGATATAAAATACTAGTGCGTTGATAAAGAATATCTAAGTTTAAATCGTTATAACGCATATCTTCTTCATTGATTTGCGTATCAAGTATTTCTTTGGCGATGTGCAATGAATGTATCGCTTCATCCAATTCAGATCTTCCTAATTGATACATAGATTTTAAATACCACGCATGAACAAGATCGGCAAACAAACTTGAAGCTAGCGTTAGGGCAATAAGTTCGTCAACACAACTCTCTTCATCCGGAGTAATTTTCATGGATTGAATTCGTACTTCCGCTAAAACACGTAATGCATTGCACAATGCATCAATAGCGTTAAGTTGCTTACTCAATGCAACCCATTCGCATGCAATTTCTTCAGCTTCAGGATCGTTGACCTCATATGCAGTTGCTGCTAAAGTCTTTAACAGCAACAAACGCTCAGCAGGTTGTGTTACTTGTAATAGTCTATTTTTTAAAACATTTATCTCACTTGTAGTCATGTTGAAATTAACTTAAGATGTTTATCAAAACACTTGTGCCTGTTGCTCCACCTTCAGCATCCGTTTTATCAATAAAAGACAGTGTAATTTTCTCGAACTCGGCAGTAGTATTAATGATCTTTATACGCTCATCAATCGACTTTGTAGCAAACGATTGATGTTGCTTTCGGTCTTTATTGAGTTCTGCGGATGCTTTACGACCAATGCCATTGTCATCGATCAAAATTTGCATTGTAGTTTGCTCGCTATCCTCTTCTAAAGTGAAAGAAATATTCAATTTGCGTTCCCCTTGCTTTGTTCGTAAACCATGTTTCAAAGCATTCTCAACAATTGGCTGCAAAATCAACGAAGGAATGCGTTCGTAAGCAACATCGATGGATTCATCTACCATTATTGTGAATGAAAAGTTATCACCTAAAATCAACTTTTCGAGATGTAAATAGTTACTCAAAAAATCAATTTCATCTTCTAAGAGTATATCATCGCCTTGGCTTTGTTCCAATGTACTGCGCATCAATCGCGAAAATTTACGCAACGAATCTTGCGCCTCGTCTACTCTCCCACTTTGCATCAAATTACTTACCGAACCAATGGCATTAAACATAAAATGCGGATTCATCTGACTTTTGAGCAAACGTAACTCGCTGTTCAAGTTATCGATTTGTAATTGCTTTACTTGCGCCTCCTTTCGTTCGCTATCGTATTTGGTTTGTAACTCCGACATCGTTTTTGTTCGCTCCTCACCCGTAATTTCTAATCGGATATTATAGAACTTTTCAAAATAAGTATATGCCTTTTCGAAATCTCCGATACACTTATACTGTTCGTGTAATTTCTGATAAACATGCATACGTTCATTTCTATCGGCAATGTATAATTCATCGGCTGCTAAAGATTCTAAAAGCGCTAAAGCACCTTGATGATCTTTGGTTTGGGCACAATAATCAGCTTTCAAAAACACAAACACATTGTTAGAGCGAGTTGCATTAGCCTCAACGATACTGGGTTCAATATCAGCAATGGATTGGGCAGCCTTAACGGTTTCGCCAAGTTCTAAGTACATTCTAATTTTACGGAGCACAACATTAATCACCGCATGAATGTTATGCATCAGACGGGCATAATGTTCCGATTGATTAAATTTCTCTTCTGCCTTTTCGAAATTCTTTAACGTATAGTATACATAAGCAACGTAGCCCGAAGCACCTGCAATATTTCCAAAATCGTTTTGCTTAATTGCCAACAATATTAATTCTTCCATATAAGCTACCGATTGCTCTTGATTACCTAAAACGGAATTCAGCATAGCTATAGACTGGAGAAAAAGGCAGTGTAATTGATAATCGTTTATTGCTTGTGCTTTAATTAAACTCTCATGTGCTATGGCAAGTGCTTGCTCGAGTTCCCTTTGTTTTCGGATACTTAATTGAATAAAATTGTAATTGTAGGTAAGTCGTTCTGTGGTTAGGTCCATTGTTGTATCTTCATACTCGTTGAGTACTGCCGATGCCTTATCACAAAAGAACTCAGACGTATTGAGATCAACAGACAAATAATGTGTTATCTTAAAATTATAAGCGACTAAGAGTTCTTTAATCAATAAATTCGCATTCGTAAATTCAATCAATTCATCAAGATAAGTAAGACCTATAGGACTATAATTCCCAAATTGTTCATTGGCTCTCACCATGAGCGTTAGTGCCTGTGCATATAGGTTTTTATCATTCATTTCGGCAGTTATCTTCAATAACTCTTCTGCCAATGCAACAGCCTTGGGTCGATTGTCGTTTAAACAAGCTTCAATCTCTTTCTTTAACGCCACTATATCTGCCATCGTGTAATTGTATATTTTTAAACTCTGCTACATCACCAATTTAAACGCTACGCTTTTCTGCTTTGGTAATATACGATTGTCGGCAAAAATATTGAATCTACATTTACTTAACTTACCATTCACAAGTTGAAAACAACCATTCACAAGTTTTTAGCCTAAATATAAAGGCTAATCCATCAACTTTGGGCGCAATGGCGGGAAACAAAATTCAATTGAAAACAGGAAATGAACTCATCTTTATAGCGCAAGATGAAATAGTAGCCGTTATGGCGGAGAACATTTATTGTGTATTTCTGCTGAAAGACAATAAAAAGGTAAAAACAGCACTATCGTTAAGTGCTGCCATGCAGTTACTCGATGCAAAATATTTTTACAAAATACATCGATCGTATATCATCAACATCAACGCCATTGAAAGAATTGATTTAGCAACAGCTACAGTTCAACTTCAATATAGTACTGCAACTTTCCCCATTGCCCGTCAGCAGAAAAAGGCATTTCTAGCCTACCTCAAAACCAATTGAATCAATAATCGGTCATTCACAAGTTGAAGTTCACCATTCACAAGTTAGAGGAATAAAGCGCGTACATAGTGCAACATATTTGCTGCACAAAAATAAACAACATGAAAAAAATTTACACTGCTTTAGTTGCATTAGGTTTAGCCATTGGCGCAGATGCTCAGATTCCAACGAATGGATTAATTCACCATTTTAATTTTGATGGCAACTTAAGTAATGAAGTAAGTGGCGCAACGCCATTAGTGAGCGATTCGCTTGACTATTGCTTCGACACAAGAGTAAATAACTTACCACCGGCTTATACGAAAGATCGAAAAGGTAGAGACAATAAAGCGTATCTCTTGCTTTCCATAGAAAAATCGATTTTGGCCACCTGTGGAGGCTCTCCAAAGCAAACAACTACTTTTATCAGTAACTCACTAAAAACAAGAGATTCCATTGCGCTGGGAAGCGGAGATAGAGCCATTGCGTTTTGGGCTAAAATGCCGAAAGTTGCAAGTTCGCAGATTTTCCGTTTTCACCGAATCAATACAGGACTTGCACCTAAAAGTGCATTTGGGTTAGACATCAAAAACGACAATCCAAGTAACATTACTGCCTATACTTGGGGAGGAGGTTCAAATGATTATGTATTCAATACACCATTAGATACAAACTGGCACTTCTTTTTAATTACTGTTGAAAATTCAATTCTGTATTTGAACATCGATAAAACACTGATTGGCTCAACATCTGTATCGGGATTAAACACAAGTACCGGGCAGTTATTTCTAGGTCAATTCTTTAAACAAGACTCCATTTATATCGACAATGTAATGATTTATAACCGTGCTTTAACCACAAATGAAGTAGAGGTGGTATATGCAGATTCGTCAATTGCTTGCGTAAATCCAGATGTAAGCGCTACTGCACAAAACACAAGTGTAAGCATATCGATTTCAAATGCAGCAAGACCAACTGTTGTAAGCATTAAAGATGGCGATGGAGGAATCCTTCAATCGGACACGATTACTTCAGGAAGCGGAACAGGTAACGTTTCTTTCACAAATCTTGCACCCAATACGTTTTACTATTACACGGTAACGAATGCGGATGGATGTTCTTCAACTTCATCTTTCACGACAACAAACAATCCAACCGGAGTGAATACACTTTCTTCGAATACACGAGTAACGTTATATCCAAACCCTGCAAATAATGTATTACATATATCGAGTGAAATTACGTTTGAGAAAATTCAAATCACAAACGTAATCGGCAGCATTATCAAAGAGGAGACACTATCAGGCACAAGCATTAACATTAATGAATTACAGGCAGGTGTTTTTTACTTTGCTAAATTAATCGACAGTAAAGGCGCTATCGCCACAAAGAAATTTATTAAGCAATAATTTTCATGGGTCTGTTTTGTGTGATCCCGGTGTTGTAATGACATCGGGATTTTTTTTGCAGAATAAACTACCATTCACAAGTTCAACATTACCATTCACAAGATGCCATAGTAAAGCCGAGTCGTTCCAATTCATATTTGCATCAACAAAATATTTACAACATGAAAAAAATTTACTCAGCCTTAGTAGCATTAGGTTTAGCGTTAGGCGCAAATGCACAAACACCGATTTACACGCTTGATTCCACTTTTAATGCCGATGGCATTGCAGGATTTGGTATTGCAGGAAATGCTGAAGCTTCCGGGAACGCTATTCTGCGGTTATCATTTCAAACACCGTTTGGAATATGGGTGGCAGGGCGAATTAAAACCGCAGGAAATGCCAGTACAAGTTTCTACATAGCTAGATTATTAGATAACGGAAATCTTGATACCGGTTTTGGTAGTAATGGAAATTATGGTTATACCGTAAACGCAAACATTAACAGCAACGTTATTGACTTACATAATATTTATGGAAGTGTGTACGCATCACACAGTGGGTATGGTGGTTTACATGCACCAAGTGCCACGTCTGCAGTAGTGAATAATCAAACCTATAACTTATCCGATAATTATATCATTGCTTCCGACAAATTAAATGACAGTTTAATCGTTCAACTATCTTCCAATAATGAATTACTTTGTTACAAGGTAAATAGTGGTAGTACGTATGCGGGATACGCTTGGTTTGATGGAGGAAACTACTACGGAAACATGCCAACAACTGTGGATGGGTTATCGCCTGTTGTAAACCAAAAAATGGCCGTTCAAAGTGATGGAAAAATATTGGTAGCAGGACTTGCAGGCTCAGGCGGCAGTCATTTATTTATACAACGGTTCAAAAAAAACAGCTTTAGTGTTTTGGATAGCACCTTTGGTGTAAATGGAGTAGTGAAATACATAACAGGAAATCAAGTTCCGATTAGAGATGTAAGCTGTATGCAAGTTTACCCGAATGGAGATAATAGAATAGTACTTGGTTATGGAAATTTTATCTATCGTTTTTCAGCTAATGGCACTAAAGATAATACGTTTAACACCCAACTGACTGACAATGATGAAGTATTTACCCGAATAGCATTTTCGCCTTATAATGATGTTGTTGCTATAGCAAAAACAAGTACAGCATCTGCTTTGTATGGATTCAAAAATGATGGTAGTCCGCTAAATTCATTTCACAAAGGCAAAAACACATACTTAAAAACAGATGCTGATGTCAATTTGAATACAATGGATTTATTGGATGTGAAAATAGATGCCGGAGCAAATATTTATGTTTCAGGTAGCATGAAAGAAACAAGTACAAGTGATCCAAAAGTTTTGATCATGAAGTTGAAAGCAAGCTTATGTACAGCACCAAGTGTAGCAATTGATGAAAAAGCTGGTGCAGCTGATTTTGTGATCTTTAATGCAGTAAGACCCACTGTAGTTGTAATTAGAGATGGCGATGGTATTAATGTTGTGAATGACACCATCAAAACAGGTACAGGTAATGCAAGTGTTTCCTATTCCAACTTAGGACTTAATACAACGTATAGCTATATTGTCGCTAATCCTGATGGTTGTAGTTCAACTGGAGTATTTACAACGTTAGCATCAAACCCAACAAGTATAAACGATTTGAATAATGATAAACATGTTGTTCTATATCCTAATCCTTCAAAGAGCACATTAAATATTTCAAGTGAAATTACATTTGATGCAATAGAAATTTCAAATGTGTTGGGTGCAGTAGTAAAAGCTGAAGTGCTTAACAATAACAGTATCAATATTACTGAATTACAGCCAGGCGTTTACTTCGCAAAATTAATCAACAGTAAAGGCGCTATCGCTACAAAGAAATTCATCAAAGAATAATTTTCATCAGTAGGTTTTGTGTAATCCCGGAGTTTTAATGACATCGGGATTTTTTTTGCAAAAAAACTACCATTCACAAGTTCAATATTACCATTCACAAGATGTTATAGTAAAGCCGGCAGGTTCGGATGCACTTTTGCATCATTATAAAACACAAAATTATATTTATGAAAAAATCAAACAACTCAAAAAACAAAAGAGCCTGGCAGTTGCTCTTAAATCTACTGCTTTTGATTATAACCAATGGTAGCTTTCAATTGGCAAAAGCACAATGTAATCCGACACCCAATGCTGCTTTCATAGCACTATCCAATTACAATCCTTGCATAGGCAGTACTATCACAGTACAGGTAAGTGGGATGTATCTACCAAATGCAAACTGGCAAGCAGTTCTTCAATATCCTAACTCATCCATAAACATAACCGGAAATGGGAACTATACTATTCCAATTACTACTGGAGGAAATGTTGTAGTCAGCATTATGAATAACGTAAATGGTTGTCCAACTGTTTATAATTCTAATGTGCTGACATTTTCAGTTTTGCCGGGAAATAAACCTACAGCACAGTCTGACACAGTTATTCGATTCTGTACAGGGGATAACAAATTTTTATTTGTAACAGCACCCAACGCAGCTTCTACTTTCCAATGGAAAAAAAATGGAACTGTAGTAGGTACGAATAACGACACATTATTTTTAAACACTATGGCTGCGACTGATACCGGATCTTACAAATGCTATATAAGCTCATCCACTTGTGGTTCAGATTCTTCAAAAACAATCAAACTAAAATTTGGAAGTATAGAATCTCAATCCGGAAATCTATCGCTATGCTCAGGCTCACAAGGTTTACTATGGGTGAAAGCTCCATCGGCCAATAATTTTGTTTGGAAATTAAATGGAGTTGCCATTCCAAATTCAAATAACGATACCCTTACAATAAATAATTATACAACCGCTCAAGCAGGAACATATACCTGTGAAGCTTCGTTGAATGGCGGTTGTTTGAATACCGCTAGCTTTACGATCACCACCAATACTAATGTTACACTATTTGATTTTTCGACTGTAATAGCATCCTATCCAATGAGTGGAAATGCCAATAATGCAGTTTCTACTTCAAACAACGGTACTGTTAATGCAGGCTGCACATTAACGGCTGATAGAAATGGAAATATTAATCGTGCTTATGACTTCAATGGTACAGCAAATGGCACTATCAATATGGGAGACATCACGGCAATGAACGGTGCAAATGTACTTTCCATTAGTGGTTGGTTCAAAAGAACCAATATCAACCGCAATAATGAATTTTACAGTAAAGTAATTGATTCCAGCGGGATATATTGCAGAGACTATTTGCAAAGTAATTATACTTACAACACCTTTGGAAACAATACACCAGCCATTAGCCCTATAAACACGAATTGGTTTCATTACACTATGACCTTTAGTGGTGGCGCAATGAAAGTATTTGTTAATGGTACTCTAGCTGCTCAATTTTCAAATTTTGCAAAACCATCTATTCAGTCGGCCACAGGCTCATCATTTATTTTGGGCGATATTTTGCGTGGTGGTACTACCGCTTATCCTTCTGATAATTTCATAGGACAAATGGACGAGATTAATATTTTTTCTAAGGAATTGAACCCAGTAGAAATTGCAGCGCTAATGAATGCCCCTCAATTTACGCAGCATCCACAAAATGCTTCACTTTGTGCGGGAAACAATTTGACACTTTCTGTTCTTGCTGAATCGCCTACTGCATCATTTCAATGGCAGAAAAACGGGGTAGATATTGCAGGTGCAAATCAAGCTACATTTACAAAAGCCAATATTCAAGCGGCTGATGCAGGTTCTTACACTTGTATAGTATCTGTGGGTTGTAATCGTTCTATCTCAAAGGCAGCTGTGGTTACGGTTAGTTCGAATAGCATAACCATAACTTCCCAACCACAAGCACAATCTAAATGTGTTGGTCAATCGGCCTCTTTTACAGTAGCAGCAACAGGAGGCACCGGTTATCAATGGAAAAAGAATGGGGCTAACATCAACGGACAAACTGCTGCTACATTAAACTTGAGCAGTGTAGCCGTATCCGATACAGGAACCTATGTATGCGAAATCAGCGGTGGTAGTTGTGGTTCGTTAAGTAGCCAATCTGCATACCTAAGTGTATCTGCAATTCCTACTCCAACAATTTCGGGAGCAAGCGCTGTTTGTTCTGGAAGTGCTATCACGCTTACAGCAAACGGTGGAAACACATACGCATGGAGTAATAGTGGAGGAAATGCAGCATCTGCTACCTTCTCGCCAACAACAGCTACTACCTATACCGTAACGGCTAGTTTAGGTGCAGGATGTACGGCTACTGCTACTAAAACCATAACCATCAAACAACCTACTGCAGGAAGTTATAGTCAAACGATTTGCTTCGGACAGTCGGTAGTTTTTAACGGCATCTCTCGTGCTCAAAGTGGCGCTTACTTAGATACACTTGTAAACCTTGCCGGTTGCGATTCGTTCTTAACGTTGAACTTAACGGTTCGTCCGCAGATTACAAAAAGCATTGCGCAAACGGTTTGTTTTGGGGGAAGTACAACTTTCAACGGAGCTACATTAACGCAAAGTGGAGTGTTCAAAGATACCTTGACGTCTGTAACCGGATGTGACAGTATCTTAACCTTGACCTTTACTGTTCGTCCGCGTATTGTTACATCTATTACGCAACCCATTTGCAATGGTTCGGCTATTACCTTCAACGGACAAACCATTACTACTGCAGGTACTTACTTAGATACACTAACCAGTGTAAACGGTTGTGATAGTTTCATTACCTTAAATGTAACCATTGCACAAGCTACAGCAGCTACAATTAGCCAGAGTGCTTGTGGAAGTTATAGTTTTGGTGGAAACACATTAACAGCAAGTGGAACGTACTTAGATACCATTTCAAATACTACAGGTTGTGATTCAGTAATTACATTGAACTTAATCATCAATCAAGCAACGGCATCAACTAAGAATGATACAATATGTTTTGGAACAACATACGCTTTCGGTTCTCAAACATTGAGTGCAACGGGTACTTACACTAGAACCATTCCAAATGCAGTAGGTTGCGATTCGGTGATTACGTTGAATTTGTTTGTTCGTCCGGCAATTAACATAAGCATCACGCAGAGTGGGCTAGATTTAACTGCTACTGCTGGCTTTACAGATTATTTTTGGAAGTTGAATGGAGCAAATATTACAGCTGCAAATTTGAATACGTATACTACAATAAGCAATGGAGCATATTCTGTTCAAGTGGTAGATGTCAATAACTGTTCAGCAATCTCAAATACAGTGAATGTAAATAGTGTAGGGATCGATGATGTATCAAGTTTGGACTTAACAATCTATCCGAATCCTGTCAATAATGTGTTACATATTTCGAGTGAAATTGCGTTTGATAAAATTCAAATCACCAACCCAATTGGCGACATCATCAAAGAAGGATTGCTATCAAGCACAAGTATTAATATTACTGAATTACAAGCAGGTGTTTACTTTGCTAAACTAATTGATAGTAAAGGTACAATCGTCACAAAGAAATTTATCAAGCAATAATTTTCATGAGTCGGTTTTGTGTGATCCCGGTGTTGTAACGACATCGGGATTTTCTTTTCGACAAACAGACAATACCATTCACAAGTTCAATACTACCACTCACAAGATGCAATAGTAAAGCCGACCGGTTCGGTTGCACTTTTGCAGCATAAAACAACAATCATGAATAAAATCAAAACAAAGACAAGACATCGCAACCGAGCGCTAACGGGTTGTATGATGGCGCTGCTATGGCTTTTAGTCCCGAGCAGCATTTTTGCACAACAGTTAGCACCTCAGCACGCCTGGAGTTTTGGCTTAGTTAAGTCAAACGTAAAAAACGTAAAGACAGACTCACTTGGCAACATTTATATAGCAGGATATTCAGATGTTACTGCAGATTTTGACCCTGGTACAGCTTCAAGTCCATTGGCAAGTGCAGGTGGGTATATAGCTAAATATACTTCTTCAAAACAACTCATTTGGGTTACTCCAATTGTAGCTACTGCAGTGAATGATTTTGATGTTTCTTCAAGCGGCTCTGTGGCTGTAGTTGGAAGCAATGGAGGAGCAATTATAAATATTTATAACCCTGCTGGCGGACTGCAATACAGTTATGGACTAGCCAATTCAGGTAACAATGGAGGAAGCTCAAGTTACGATGTTACTAATTGTATCTTTGATAAAAATGGCAATCTCATTGTTCGTGGAAGGGCGGGGACGAGTCCTGCACCAGGATTTTCGGGACCGGGTATAGGAGCTGATATTGACCCTGCACCGGGTTTTCAATCCGCTACAACATTAATCAATGCTACAACAGATTGGCTTATGCGCCTTTCGCCAACGTTTACTTTATTGAGTTATAAATTTATTGGCAGTGGGATTATTGGCTCTAACGATTTTGCAATATCCGGAGACACATTGTATTGGGCAACTAGTCATGCAAATACCGCAACGGCTGTAGATTACAATCAAGGAGCATCGCCTGCATTATTAGTACAAGAAGAAAATGCCTTAATTGCTTATAGAACTACCAATTTTACACCCATTTGGGGAGGTCCATTTAAAACAGGTGCTCAAAAAATGTTGATTGAGTCAACGCCAACAGGGGAAATTGCTTTACTCTTTCAAACAAATTACGGTAGAAATGCAACTTATACTTACCCTATAGATGGAAGTTACTATAATACCCTTTCTCCGGCAGGATCTTCACCTCATGGGTATTACAATAATTATCTTTTGCATTACAATAAACAAACAGGAGCCTTAAACATTACCAATAAAGCACCTAGATTATTGGTGGACTCAGCCAATTCTTTAGCCAACTTATATGTATCAGGATTTAGTGTTGATAAACGAGGAAATTACTTCATATCGGGTAGTGTGGGTGGATATGTAGATTTCCAAAATGGAACAGGACTATATTCAAGATCAAGTTCGGGTTCTATCGATCCTTACTTTGTAAAATACAAACCTAACCTATCGGTTGATTATGCAGCAATTTTTCCGAATAGCATCAACAGTAACGATAATTTCAATGGAATAGCTGCTATAGATACATCAAGTATTGTTGTAGCAGGAAGCTATAGAAATACGCATAATGTAGATAGTCTTAAACTAGCACCTAATTTACCTTTTAATGTTGCAACAGAAGACAATGTTGTATTGGCAAAATATATGGGCGATCCTTGTAGGATACTGATTACCTCTACAAGCTTAGATACGTTTTCAGGCTGTAAATACACATTCTCAATCACTGCTAGTTCTCCAACTTCTCCTTTATCTTACCAATGGTTCAAAAACGGAGCATTGTTAACCGGACAAACAACAAACACTACGAGTACTACTGGTGTGGGCACCTATCAGTGCCGTGTTTCAAATGCATGTGGTGAGCAGTGGTCTAAAAAATATGTTTTATTAGCATTACCTGCAATTACATACAGTAGCACCTATTATTTAGATTCAAATTTGACCGGAACGCCAAATGGAGTAGGCACTGCAATTACTTATGGCGCAGACAGAGCCGGAAACGCCAATAAAGCTGCTGTTTTTAATGGCACGAGTTCCGTTATAGATATTACAAATCCAACGTTTAATAATGGTATCTCACTTTGGTTTAAAAGAGCTGATATTACAACGCGCAAATCAATGAGTCTTGTTAGCTACCAAGTAGCCGCACCAGGTGCTTGGAATCCAGTTATGTACTTGGATTCATCAGGCAGACTAAGTGGATTTGTATATGATGGCACAGCAAATCCACCTATCTATTCATCAGGATTTGTCAATGACACCTTATGGCACCACGCTGCTTGGACGTATGATGCTGTAGTAGGTCAGCAAAAACTATTCTTAGACGGTGCATTAGTAGGCACAAGAGCATCAAATGCTTTAGCTACAGGAGCTGCCAACATTATAAAAATTGGCAATGGCTATATTCAAAGTTATCCCAATCTAACCGGAGCGGGCAATGCGCATTTCTTTAAAGGTTCTATTGATAATGTTTTCCTATCCTCTACAATTAGTAATGCTAGAGCGGAAGCAATGAGCAAGAGTCCAGCCTTTTTCAAAATAGATCTTGGGTTGCTTTATACTCCAAAAACTAAAGACGTTTGTAGTGTAACCAATTTTACATTAAATGCAGGCATCCTAACAAACCCCAATACCGGTAATCAAGTATCCTATACTTGGGTATATGTAGATCAAACTACATCACCTTTCACGTTTACAACATTAACAAATAGTGCAACAATATCTGGCGCAACTACACCAAATTTAGTAGTTACCAATGCCAATCCTGCAACATTTAGTTTGGGTTATTTTCGCTTAACCATTTCAGATGCGTATTGCTATGTAGATGAAGCAGATATCCGTTTAAATTTAACTACAGGTGTGGGAACTATTACACAACCCGCAAACACTTCTGCATGCTTAGGATCAAATGCAATTTTTGTTGCAAAAGCCACAGTAGCTACAGGTTATCAATGGAAGAAAAATGGCGTAAATATCCCAAGCTCAAACAACGACACCTTGTTCTTGAACAACATTGTTGCAGGAGATTATACAACATACACTTGTGACATTACAGGTTGTGGAGGTACTGTTGTTACAAGCAATACGGTAACACTTTCACAACCAACTGTTGCCATACTAACACAGACTTCAGCATCAAGCAATCCGGCTTGTGTTGGATCGAATACTGTTTTATTTGTAAATGCACAAAATGCAGTGAGCTATCAATGGAAAAAGGGAGGTGTAAATATATCGAACACGAATAACGATACACTATTCTTAACCAATGTTCAGGCTTCCGATGCCGGTAGTTATACTTGTGAAATCACCAGTTGTAGTGGAGGAACAGTTACCTCAAATGCTTTAGCCGTAACGACTACACTTAACTCAACAAGCACAAACTTGATTCACCATTGGAAGCTTAATTCTAATTTAACGCCTTCTGTTGGAACAATTAATCTTACCCCTGTAAGTACGCTATACAATTACAATGTAGATAGAAACGGAGTTGCGTCAAATGGTCTTCAGTTTGCTACTTCAACAACAACCAATGCCTTGGTGTTAAGTACACCCATTACGCAGGATAATATTTCCATTTCATTGTGGTATAATAAAGGAAACTCAACTACTGTTGAAACACTGATTGGCGACAATGGCACTAACTATGGTGATATGCTTGGCATCAATGCATCGGGCAAATTAGGTTATCAAGTAGGAGGTTCAGGATTCCAATCATCTGGAGTTACAGTTACAAACGGATGGCATCATTTTGTAGTAACCAAATCGGGTAGTACTATGAAAATGTACATGGATGGCACCCAAATCATTTTTGGTGGTGGTTTAGCTACACCTCCAACGATGGGTGTAGGTACATTGATTGGACGAATTGGTAATACTGCACCAATTTATAACACCAATATGGCTAAAGGAATCTTTGATGATATTCGAATTTACAGTGCTGTATTGTCTACTTCTGAAGTGAACAACCTATATCAAGCACCGGAAATATTAGGTATTGGCGTATTTGCTGCGGTATGTGCCGGAGGAACAACATCTACTTCTGTATTGACGAGTGGAAACGCAAACACTACTTATCAATGGCAAAAAGCAGGGGTGAATATTCCGGGAGCAAATTCATCTACACTTACGCTTACGAATGTTCAAGCAGGAGATGCAGGAAACTACGCCTGTGTGGTTGGCTCATCGGCAGGATGTGTAGCCACAACATCCGGAAATGCAACATTAACGTTAGCAACCGGTGGTGTAACGTTTACAACCCAGCCCCAACCACAATCGAAATGTGTTGGTCAGCCTGTAACATTCACAGTTGCTGCAACAGGTGGTACAGGTTATCAGTGGAAGAAAAATGGTTCAGCACTTTCCGGTCAAACAAGTGCTACATTAAACATTAGCGCTGTTGCATTAACCGATACCGGAACTTATACTTGCGATATTACAGGCGGAACTTGCGGGTCAACACCATCGAATGCCGCATACTTAACTGTAAATGCAGTTCCTTCTGCTTCTATTTCACCAAGTACAGTTAGTATTTGTGCAGGAGTTTCGCAAACGTTGACAGCAAGTGGAAATGGAACATATACATGGAGTAATAGCGGTGGAAGTACTGCTGCTGCAACCTTTACACCATCAAGTACAACAACATACACAGTTACAGTTTCAGCAGGAATTTGTTCTGCTACTGCATCATCAACCGTTACTGTAAACGCTATTCCAACAGCAAGTATCACCCCAACAACCGTTACCATTTGTGCCGGAGATGCTGCTAATTTAACGGCATCAGGTGGAGGAACTTATGCATGGAGTAATAGTGGAGGAACTGCTGCTGCGGCTAGTTTCAGTCCAACAACAACTTCAACTTACACAGTTACCGTTACAGCGAACAACTGTTCTGCAACGACTTCACGTTTAGTAACGGTGAATGCCTTGCCAACAGCTTCTATAACACCATCTACTGCTGTTGTAGTTTGTGCAGGCTCTCCGGCTACACTTATTGCTGCCGGTGGAACAAGCTACGCTTGGAGCAATAGTGGAGGCACTGCTGCTGCTGCAACCTTCAGTCCAACAACAACATCAACGTATACTGTAACCGTTACAGCGAATAACTGTTCGGCTACAGCTTCTAAGCTCGTTACTGTAAATGCCTTACCGTTAGCCACCCTTACCCCTGCTGCTCCTGCTATCTGTGCCGGTGCAAGTCAAACCCTTACTGCAGGTGGTGGATCGAGCTATGCTTGGAGTGCAGGTCTAGGTTCTGGAACTACTAAATCAGTTAGTCCTACATCTACAACAACTTATACCATCACTGCTACAGATGCCAACAACTGTTCGGCTTCTGCCTCAGCAACAGTTTCGGTTACTACTGTGGTAGCTGCTATCAACGGACCAACAACGATCTGTTCAGGTCTTTCAGCTACACTTACCGCTTCCGGTGGTGGAACTTATGCTTGGAGTAATTCTTTGGGTAGTGCTGCTGCTGTTACCGTTTCGCCAACAACAGCTACTACTTATACTGTAACTGTTACAAACAATAGCTGTACTGCTACAGCTTCTCAAACCGTGTCGGTACAATCGGCTCCAACGGCTGTGATCAACGGAGCAAGTTCTGTATGTGCAGGAAGTTCTATTACCCTTACAGCTAATGGTGGAAACACTTACGCATGGAGTAATAGTGGAGGAAATGCAGCATCTGCTACCTTCTCACCTACTACAACTACTACGTATACCGTAACGGCTAGTTTAGGTGCAGGATGTACTGCTACAGCTACTAAAACCATAACCATCAAACAACCTACTGCAGGAAGTTACAATCAAACGATTTGTTTTGGTCAGTCGGTGCTGTTTAACGGTATCTCTCGTTCACAAAGTGGCGCTTACTTAGATACCCTTGTAAACCTTGCCGGTTGCGATTCGTTCTTAACGTTGAACTTAACGGTTCGTCCGCAAATTAGCGGAAGCATTGCGCAAACGGTTTGTTTTGGTGGAAGTACAACTTTCAACGGAGCTACATTAACGCAAAGTGGTGTGTTCAAAGATACCTTGACGTCTGTAACCGGATGTGACAGTATATTAACCTTGACCTTTACTGTTCGTCCGCGTATTGCTACTTCTATTACGCAACCCATCTGCAATGGTTCTGCTATTACGTTCAACGGACAAACCATTACTACTGCGGGTACTTACTTAGATACATTAACAAGTGTAAGTGGTTGCGATAGTTTCATCACCTTGAATGTTACCATTGCACAAGCTACAGCAGCAACTATTAGTAAGAGTGCTTGTGAAAGTTTCAGTTTTGGTGGAAACACATTAACGGTTAGTGGAACATACTTAGATACCATTTCAAATGTTGCCGGTTGTGATTCAGTAATTACCTTGAACTTAACCATCAACCAAGCAACGGCATCATCGATGTTTGATACGATCTGTAATGGCGATAGTTACAGTTTTGGTGCGCAAACACTCAGTCAAAGTGGTGTATACAACAGAACGATTACCAATGCAGCCGGTTGTGATTCAGTAATTACATTGAACTTGTTTGTTCGTCCGGCTGTAGCAGTAACCGCTTCTGCATCAGGTTTCAACTTAAGTGCTACTGCAGGTTTTGTTGCTTATCAATGGAAACTGAATGGTAGTACAATCAGTGGAGCGAATACACAAACGTACACCGCAGTTGCCAACGGAGCATACACTGTAGAAGTTACGGATGCGAATGGTTGCAAAGGCACTTCAAATGTAGTGAACGTAAATGGTGTAGGAATCGAAGACTTGCGTAATCTTAACTTGACTATCTATCCGAATCCGGCTACAGATATTATCACCATTGAAACCGATGAGCAAGTAACAAGAGTTGAACTCTTCAGCGCTATTGGACAAAAAATCAATGTAACCGTCAATACTAAACAGCAAATCAACATCAGCGATTTAGCAGCTGGTGCATACAGCTTAATCATTCATACAACAAATGGTTCGATAAAAAAACGTTTCGTGAAAGAATAAGATTTTCATTCCGTGTTTTGTTTTCCCGCTCTGTTATCAGGGCGGGATTTTTTTTATAAAACTTCACTTCCATATTTCTTCAGTTGTATTTCAACCCATCTTAAAATAACAATGGAAGAATTTTCAAAATGCTCCTCTAATGATTTATACTCACTTACAACCTTTTTCAACTCCTTCTTAAATTTTAAAGTATTTACTCTCTGTGCATGAAGTGTAACCAAATTCAGCAACAGGTTTAATAGCGGCTTTTCATTCAGTTGTGCATCGCTTCTAAAACGCATACTTTGCTTAATATTGGTAAGTTCACGATGGGCATTATCAAAGTCGCCAAGTTGATGATAAACCATAGCATAAACCATTCGATAATAGTAATACTCGTTAGCAGGACGCTTAGTAATATCATTTGTAAGTAAATTAAACGCCAAATTTGCTTTATCAATAAATAAATAGGCAATAGCATTAAAATACAAAAAACGGTGCATCAATTTTTCGCTATCAAAAATAATATGCCGAAATTTTATGTTAAGAGCAATACAAGTTTCATACTCCTCCACCATAATTAGATTTACACAATAGTTAAAAAGCAAATCAACATGCATCGACTTATCATCTATAAGAGAAACTGCCCGTTGATAGTACTGATGGGCAACCAAAAAATTATGCTGAAGAAAATATGCCAATGCAATTGAAGCCAGTAACGTTGGCATTTCCAACATTAACTCAGGACGATACTGCTCAATTTTAGGGAGCAACACAATGAGTTCTTCAAGTTTTGAAATTCGTTCGCTATCTTCAACACTGTAGCTTTCAGCTTTAATCGAATAATACAACAGTATGAGCCTATCCACTTCGTCAGGTTCGTAATGCCGGGAATCTTTACTTAACTGTGGGTATAACGATTTTAAAACGCGAGTTGAATGATTAATTAAAATATCATTTTTTGCTGTTTGTTCAAGAGCGAATAAATGATCAACTTCCTTTTTTTGAAATGCAAGATTCTGTAGCACTTCATACGTTTTTAAGGATACATCTTTGAATTTTATGCCATATTTAATTTTTAGCTGCAAGAGCTCGCTTATCAACGTATAATCTTTGATTAACTCAGCTGTTTTGAATTGTTCATCCCAAAGATTCTCAAAATCGATCACATGGCCCATTTCAAGCATACGGTAAAGTATAAAAACAGAGTGCTTATACTTTTTTAAAGTATCTACTTCAACTATATATTGGGTAATTACTTCGTTTAAAAGCCTGAGCTCATTGCGTAACAAATAGTCTCTTTCTTTGCTATAGGTATCTTGAAAAGTTAGCTTAAAAAGCTGTGCTTTTTTGTCACTAAAGTCTTGTTTTAACACAGCTTTCCATAACCGCATAAGACTGTCTCTTCCTTTATCTTTCACAAGCGAATCAATTGCTACTACATCTTTTGGGCTTAGAAGCTTTATCAGATTATACGTTTTCATGAGCTAGCCATATAGTTTTATCCGCAAAATTTCAATCAAATCCTATCACAAATCAAAACAATTCACATTCACTATCAATAGCATCCCGAATATGTTTGCATTCAAATTACTAAATATGAAAAAAACATACTTATCTGTCCTAATTTTATTTTCGGCTCTAATCGTTAATGCCCAAACCTTACTAAAAGAATTTCGATTGGGAGCCAGCGGTTCCGAATTATTATTGGCAAATTATAAAACTTCGGATAAAATTTACTTCCAATTTGAAAGCTCAGATTTGCGAAAAGGAATAGCGGTATCGGATGGTACTCAAGGAGGCACTAAAGAGCTATTTTCTGACGACTACTTCTTTATAAGTACGTTTATCGGTTTAACTGGGTCCGACTTGATATTTACAGGAGGCTACTTAAACGACAATATAGGAGAAGGCGTTTACAAGATAAACGTTCAAACAGGGAATATAACGTTGCTCAAAGACTTCGATCCAACACAAGAATTTCCATCAATTGTATTTGCTTCAAATATTGAATTGACACCCGGTAAATTTATCTTTATCGGATATGACGATATGCATGCTATTGAACCTTGGATAACAGATGGAACCACTAATGGCACGTATATGATAAAAGATATCAATCCAACAGGAAACGCATTGATAAATACAAGCATTGAGAAGTACTTTACGAAAATGAACGGAGTTGTCTACTTTGGTGCAGGAAACGACTCAACGGGTGCAGAGCTGTGGCGCACAGATGGAACCGCTGCCGGAACATACTTGGTAAAAGATATTTACACGAATAATTCTCAAGGACCAATGTTTGGTAGCAATCCGGCATTCCTAACTACATTAAACAACAAAGTATTCTTTTCTGCATACGATGATATATATGGAAGAGAACTTTGGGTTACTGATGGAACTGCCGCAGGAACAATTCGGCTAACAAATTTCTCATCGGCTACTCCGGATGTAAATAACTTGTATGTGTTTGATGGTCTCCTTTACTTTAGTGCGTATGATGGTTCCAATCGAACTGTATATAAATCGGATGGAACTGTTGCAGGCACACAACTTGTACAAGCGACTTCAGCAGGAGGACCAATAAATCCCAGTGCAATCTTTAGTTTCAAAAACAAACTTTCCATTTTAGCGGAAGATCAAAATGGTGTTCACTCGCTTTATACGTTAAACGGAACAACATTTTCAAGATACAGCTTCCCTGTGAGTGTGAGTGTGTCATCCCCTTCAAATTTACTGCTAACGTCAAACTACATTTACTTTCACGGCTACGACAGTTTCGGTGAACTGAAAATTTTTAAATCAACAGAATCATCCATCCAAAACATTACAACAAACAATGCAATAACTATTTCGAATAAGCCGATGTACTTATCGAATAATTGCTTAATCTTTGCCGCTCAAAACATCTCGAATGGTGAAGAGTTGTTTAGCATTTGTAATCAGCAAACACAAACAGTTTCAATTGACAAAGCACTTTCAGCATCTCTATTAGTTAGTGTATATCCAAATCCTTCCTTAGGACAAATAAACATTTCCTTTGAGGATATAACTGCGAATCAAATCGATTATACTATTACCGATGTATTGGGCAATACCGTGAACAAAGGAATAGCTGCAATAAACGAGAAGCATACCATTCTCCACTTACCTGAATTCCTATCTAATGGATACTACATACTTAATATTAACACAAAAGCAGGATTGGCTTCAACGTTTAAAATAGCACTTACCCGATAAATCCAAATCCCGCTCTGCTATCAGGGCGGGATTTTTTTATCAAATTACAATGCGGTTAAAACTGAATTCGATACATAAAAACCAGGAAAGAAACCAATGTATACGAATAATAACTTTGTCGGTTTGTAAAGCTTGTAGTCTTTCAAACGGTAAGCGTTAAGAAATCTATTTTATAAAAAATCCCGCATCAAATATAAATCGATGCGGGATTAATTCTGTCCAAAACGGTAATAGCTATATATTGTCTGCCTTCTTGCCTGTCAATTTCTCCAACAACATAATCCCCATCATGTTTTCCAAGTTTCCACCACCTGCACCACCACCTGAAATTAAGGTTTCCGGAATCAACTTCATATTGTTTTGCGCAATTTGCTCGATAATTTTCAACTGACCGAAGTTATCTTTACCCATTGCATCTACCTGTAGCTTGTATGCTTCTGCGGTTGACTTACCTTTCTCCAAAATAATACCGGCTTCGGCTTCACCCGTTTTTTGAATGGCTTCTGCATCGGCACCGGCTTTTAACTTAGTAGCTTCAGCTTGTGCTCCGGCTAATACCTTCTGATTTTCAGCATCGGCATTGGCTTTCAATTTAGTGGCTTCTGCGTCTCCATCGGCTTTGCGAATCGCTGCATCGGCTAAGTTTTTCGAAATCTCTACTCCCCTTTCTGATTCCACTACCTGCTTTTGCATATCGGCTTGTGCAGTAGCATTCTCTAACTTCTTACGCTCTTCTTGCGCTTCCATTTGAGTTTTAAAAGTGGCTCGCTCTTGCGTAGCAATCTGACGATCCGTAACGGTTTTTGTTAACTCTTTCGGCAACACCACATCGGCAATCATGGTATCTTTCGATTCGATATGATGAATCTTCAATACATTCTGAATATGCTCTTTGGCTTTTTGTTGCAACTCCGCTCGTTTCGTATATAAATCCAACGCTTGAACCGCTTGTGCCGCATTTCTAAAATGCGAACTAATAGCAGGTTCTAACACTTGCGAAATCATATTATCTACTGAACCTAAGTTAGCCACTACTTTCGGAGCATCGGCCATCGCAATGTGAATAATCACACGCACATCCATGTTTACATTAAATGCATCGGAAGTTCTGAGCGTAATCGTTTTTAAATTTGCATCAAACTTATGCGAGCTCGATTCATCATCGGCCCAGCTTAATAATATTTGTGTGGTTGGTACAATATCTACTTTACAAATCTCTAAGTTCAATGCATGTTTACCCGGCCCTAGCGGATCTTTCCAGATTCCTTTTTTGCCGTTGTCTACAATTTTCGCATTCACATTCATATCGGAAGTATCTAAGCCCTCATCTCCAACAAAGCCTGTTACAACAGCACATTCACCAATTTTCACTTCTACCATTTTTTGCTTTTTCACTGAAGCAAACCACGGATTAATCGCATATGCACCGGCACGCAACACCGGAATTTGTAAACCTTTCTGTCCGCCCGCTTTCAAGAACGCATCGGTGTCTTGATAATTTTGATGCACGTCTAATGGCACTTCATCTGCTGCAATTTTACTGGCATCAGTAATGGGTTTACCTTCTTGAATCGTCACAATTCCAACTTCATCCGATTCGAGTTGTACCCATTCAATAGGTTTACTAATTAAAAACAATTTTGTGTTGATACGATACGTTCCCGGCATCAAATGCTGAATCTGGCGACCTTTCTGTCCTTTCGCGGCAATAAACACCTCTCCTTTTTCAAAGTTGGAATGCCCTTCCACTTTATCAGCCAACAAACGACCGTCTGGAATTTGATGTCCATCCATAGCTGTAACCAAACAAATATGACCACCCGGCACAACCGTTGCTTTTTGGATATCTACACTGAACAAATCGGTATTGATACGATAGATACCCGGAGTTAATACACTCACTTGCGGACCTTTCTGTCCGGCATTTTTCAAAAATGCATCTCCATCTTGAAAATAGCCACACAGCACCGGTTTCGCAAAAATACGACCGGCTTCAATAGGTTGTCCGTCTATGGCTTCTACAACTGCAACTTCATCTTCACCAACAAAAA
The DNA here is from genome assembly GCA_964398475.1 of uncultured Chitinophagaceae bacterium. GTDB lineage: Bacteria > Bacteroidota > Bacteroidia > Chitinophagales > LD1 > CALAYL01. The sequence continues at coordinate 55,210 of CAYNMP010000012.1, forward strand.
CAGCATTGGTTACTTTCACATTAAATAGGTGCGGATTGATTCGATGTTCACCCGGAGGAATAATCCCCACTTGCGGCCCCTTTTGCCCTCCGTTCATCAAGAACTTTTCGCCATCTTGATACATATCCGATTCAACAGATGTAGCCATGAATTGGCCCTGTGGAATCGACTTACCGGTAATAGCATATACAATACCAATCTGACTATCGCGAATGACCAAATATTTATGCTTTACGGGCTTAAAAATAAACGGCAACATAAAATGCAAACCCGGACCTAAAATTTTAGCTTGTACACCCACTTCTCCGGATAGGGCAACGGTTCTACCATCGGCCATCTCTTTCCCGAGCCACCGCCTTTCTAATGTAGCCAGCTCATCGCCCCCAACATTCACAAAGGAATTATACACAACAAACAAAGCCACTAAGGCCAACAGAATAAAGGGATAATAAGTCCCTACGAAAGAAAAAATGTCCATAAGAAAATTGAATTATGGGGTTTAGAAAATGGTTTTAATACAAGATTATCCTTGCGCATGCAAAGGAACAAAAAATGAATAAATTGAAAATAGCATTCCGTCAAAAACGAAAAACGGAGATTGAAATTATATCCAACCTCCGTTTTCTAATCATGAAAAAGCAATAATTAACTGCCTAAAAGTCCTTTTTTCAAATCCGCATCTACCGGATCGGCTCCTAACCAAATACCAAATAATGCTTTCTTAAAATCCATACCGGTTGTTGTACTCTGGAACTTACCGTTTTTAAATGCTTTCACGCCTTCACCCGGAATGTAAACCAAAGTGAAAATGTCACCTTCTTTTACTTCTTCCTTTGAAAACGTATTGATAAACGCATCAATGCGCGACTGAATAGCTGTTGTATTGCCTTTAGTAGCTTTCGTAAAACCTTCGCGAATAGACTCCGATAAGTTACTGCTGCTTACCACCGAAGAGGTAATCTGTAAACGTACCGCCATTTCTTGATCTCCATTCACCAAGGCATCGGCATTGTTACTTTTTGCTGTGGTGTATAAGCCGGCAACATATACTTTAAAGAATGCCTTTTTACGAATTCCGCCTCCATTCAGCACAAGCTCCGATTTGTCGGTTTTTAATTTAGCGGCTAGTGTTACATTGTTTAGCGTTAATTGAGCATCGGCATATGTTCCAATGCAGAGTAATGCGATAAGCAATAGATTTTTCATTTGTTTAAATTTTGGTTGAAATAAATGTAGAAGATATTTTGAATTGTTGCAAGTATTCTAATTTGCTTTATATTTTTTAAACAAATTATGATTAAGCAAATTGCTGTTTGGTTATACAAATTGGTTGATGACTCACCAAAAAATTGACTGAATTCGCAATGAAACAAAGTCGATTCGCATTTTCATGCAATGCAATTGCTTTGGGAATCATAAATGATTCTTCAACAGTAACAATCGGATGCAATACCACTTCGGAAAAACGACCGCCATTTACTTTGTCTTCCATTAAAGTGCCTGTCGCATTATCTTCATATTCAAGAACCACAACACCAGCTTCAGCACATAAGTGCAAATACCAAAGCATGTGACAAGAAGATAAAGACGCAACTAAAAGTTCTTCCGGATTGTATTTGTTTTTGTCGCCCCGAAAAGCGGGATCGGAAGACGCTAACAACGTTGGCTTATTGTCAACACTTATTGTGTGACTTCGTTCATACGTTGTATAGCCCGTTGTCCCGAAACCATTGTTTCCTGTCCATTGTACTAGCACCGTATAATTATGTTGTCCGGACATATTCGTATTCTAATTTATCGAATAACCGTAATCGTTCCCCTATAATCTCTATCGCTGTAACCATCCATAAAAGTTACATGCAATTGATAAGTATACACTCCCATTCCCACAAAATCACCTTTGAATTTACCATCCCATGAAAAGTCGATGTCATTCGATTTGTAGATCATTTCTCCCCAACGATTGAACACCATAAACTCAATAAATTTCAACGCTTTTTTATTGCCGAATACTTCATACATATCGTTCACCCCATCGGCATTCGGAGTAAAGGCATTCGGTACATATAAAGTATAGTTCTTTGTTACTTGTACAGGGAAAGCGATTTGTTCTGAACATACTTTTCCATGCGGACTAACCGATGCCGTAACTTGATATTGTAAACTGTTGTAAATGGTAACAGTTGGGTTCGGACAATTCGTGCAACTCAAGCCCGTTGCAGGCGTCCATTGATATACGGCAGTGCTGTAGTTTGATGTAACTTCCAATGCTTTTGAATCGCCCAACGTTAGATCCACCGGCAACACCGATGTAGCAACAAGACCAACAGCAGCAGGCTCTTCCACCGCAGTAGTATAGGCCATGGAACAACCCATCGCATCTGTAATTGTAACGGTATAGGTATTGGCGTTCAAACTTGTTGCATCACCTGTTTGATTTTGTGTGCCATTAGAAAATGTATAGGTATAGACAGGCGTTCCGCCATTCGCAGTAGCATGAATAGCCCCATTACTTTCGCCAAAACATTTCACGGTATCGTTGGCGAATGTGGCCAATATCGCTGCAGGTTGATTTATGGTAAACGCATTGATTTGCTCACAGCTATTCCCATCGGTTACTTTCACATTGTATGTTCCCGCAGGTAATAATGTAAATGCACTTCCGGATGCTGGTACATACGTCCCTCCTACTTCAATGCTGAAGATATAATTCGGCACCCCACCATTAGCAGCAGGTGTAATTGTTCCTTTAGCGTCATTAAAGCAAGGTTCATCTACTACCTGTGCTGTGAGTTGAATGGCTTGTGGTTCAGTCAAAACAACCGTTTCAACCACTGAGCAATTCATCGAATCGGTTACCGTTACCTGATAAGTTCCCGCAGCCAATCCGGTTAAAGCACTTGTTGTACCGGCATTCGGTACCCATGCATAGGTATACCCTGTAATGGCAGACATACCACCTGTTGCAGTAATAGTAATGCTTCCATCTCCACTCTGATTACAGGTCAAATCTGTTTTGGATGAAGTAACACTTAATACTGTTGGTTCAATAATTGCGAACGATGTAGTCACCGAGCAACCATTGGCATCCGTTCCGGTTACCGTATATGTTCCTTGCGAAAGACTTGTCGCTGTTGCACCGGAAGTAACAGCAGGCGTCCAACTGTAAGTGTAGCCCGTTGTTCCACCTTGCAGTGTAATAAAGGCTTGTCCGTTATTCGCACCAAAACAAGTAATATCTTGTTTTCCCGAAGCTGCAATACTCAAAGCAATAGCAGGTTGTGTAATGGTAGCCGAATTCGCTACCGAACATCCATTCAAATCTGTAATCGTTACGTCATAAACGCCTGCATCTAAATTCACAGCCGAATCAACCGTGCTGCTCGCATTCGCACTCCACACATAAGTATAAGGCGATGTTCCGCCACTTACTCCATATACAATCTTTCCATCGTTTACACCACCGTTACATTTTTTATTCACGGAATTCACCGTAAACGATAGCGCCTGCACAGCCGGATTTATCGTTACCGTATTGGATACCGAACAACCCGAATTATCGGTAATAGTGGTACTGTAATTCCCGGCCGATAAGTTAACGGCACTATCGATTGTGCTAGTTGTATTTGCACTCCATGCAAACGTGTAAGGTGCGGTACCTCCCGTAACGGTATACACAATTTTGCCACTCGCTAAACCATTCGTGCAACTCGGATCATCTTTTTGCACTGTATAGGTTAACGATGAACTAGAGGTTATCGTAACGCTATCGGCATACGAACAGCTTCCTCCATCGGCTACCGTGAAATAGTGTTTCCCTGCCGATAAATTCGGACGATTTAAATTCGTGTTGCCATCGCTCCATAAAATAGTATAAGGACTTGTTCCTCCCGCAGGCGTTACCGTTGCCGTTCCTCCTACCGTACACGTAGCGCCTGTTACAGCCGATGTAGCACTTAATGCTGTGGCAGGTTGTGCAATGGTTACAGGCACTTGCACGGTTTGCGGACAACCCGCCTGACTAATCGTAGCCGTATAACTTCCCGCACTCAAGCCCGTTACCGCTAAACCTGTTTTACCGCCCGGAGCCCAATTCACGGTATAAGTTCCGCTGCCACCTGTGGCTGAAACGGTTGCGGCACCGGTGCTTTGTCCGAAGCATGCCACATCCGTTTTTGAACTCAACGAACCCGCCAAAGCCGCAGGATCAGTCAATGTAAACGTATTCGAATTCGTACAACCCGTATTGTCTTGCACCGTAATTGTGTATGTGCCCGCTGCTACATTGCTGATGCTTTGTGTAATAGCCGCATTCGACCAAGTATAGTTTGTATACACTCCAGAACCACCACTAACCGTAGTGGTTACGCCTCCGTTCGTTCCACCCGAACAAGTAATCGGAGTTACAGTGCCTGCAATAGTAATAGGTGCAACCGTTACCGGGTAAGATTTTGTAGCCTGACAACCCGATTGGTCGGTAATAATCAAAGTAACCGTATAGGTTCCCGGACCAGGGAAAGTATGTGTTGGATTAGCCGTTGTAGCATGTGCCGAAGCATCGCCAAAATCCCAATCCCAACCAATAATTTTGTTTAATGAAGATGTACTCGAATCTTGAAACTGCACCACATTGCTGCACACTTTTTTATTGGCACCATTCACAACCACAAAGTTGGGCGTAAAGTTCATGCACACGCGCTGCTCGTTGAATTTCGCACCGGTAGCTCCCGTCCAACCCCAATTCACCATTGGATTTCCACCGAAATAAGTGGTAACCACATTAGCCGAAAACGTGTAGGTGAAACGCTGTACTCCATCAAAGTAAACGGTTAAGTTTTGGGTACCGGGATCCCACACCAAACGCGTAGTATGCCATGCGCCATCTTCTATGTTTTTGTTGGTGGCATTCGCTTGAACCGCAGGCGGATTGCCTGGCCAGTGATCTATACCGCCATCAATATCCAATGCCACGTGGTCAATCTCGTTGCCCTCGTATTGCGTAATTGCTGAAGGATAGGGTGGGTCAAAATTTCCACCATTCGCAAAGGTTTTCGGATTCGAAAAAATATCGTACTCCACTGCCAACGACTGCGATCCATCCGCTGCGTGTGGCAAATACCCAAAACCCATACCGCCACCACCGGCTGCAAGACCCGAAACATTGCGCGTCAACACAAAACCCATTCCATCGGCACCCGAATTTTGATTAAACAAATTGGCCGTGTTCTCGCTATGCGTACCAAAATAGACCCAAAAATTAAAATCGAAAGACTGACTCAAATCGATTTGATTGTTGTTGTACACAGCACCCGCTTTATTGGCCTGATCGGGCGTAATTTGATAACAGCCGCAACCGCTGTAGTTCGGATAAGGCGGGGTACCCGTAAAGGCTACAGCCGACCCTTTGATAATAAAAGGGACAGACTGACCAAACACTAGGTTCGATAACAAAACAAAAGCGAAGAGTAATCCTCTGGGCATGGTTATTTTTTAAAGGCGTGAATATAGTTCAAAAGATTGATTTCGGTTACACCGGGTTGCTTAGGACTAACATAAATAATGCCACAGTTCATTCCATTGGTTTTAAGGGCGTGTAACCGGCTGTTCGTTGCAATCTTTTCCCGCTAAGAATCGGGAAAAGGATTTCCACTGCCATCCGGCACGCGGCATAGTGCATATTTCGAAAAACCACTACAATGCCTATTTTAAAATTGTTTTAATATATTGTAGCTACATTTCAGTTTACAATTTTATGCAGATAAACACTTAGATTGCTATGACAAAAGAGCCACTCCTTACCTTTCAAAAATTCAACGATAAACAAGCAGCATTAGACCTGGCAGCGCTATTGAAAAAAGGCAATATCGCATTTGAGTTAGTGGATAATACTGCCGGTACTGATGTATCATTTGGCAACAAGAATTTAGCGTATGCATACAGCATCAAAATCGATGCTAACGACTTTTCTAAAGCCAACGATTTAATACAAAAAAATGTGCAAGTACAAGTTGATGCGGTGGACAAAGATTATTTCTTGTTTAACTTTTCTAATCAAGAGCTTGTTGAGGTGATTCAGAAAAAAGACGAATGGGGGCCGTTTAATGTGCTCTTAGCACAAAAAATCATGAAAGACAGGGGCAACGAAATAAAACCCGAAGAAGTTGAAAAGCTCAACAAACAAAGAATAGACGAACTAACAAAACCCGAAGTCAGCCAAAAATTTTGGATTTACGCAGGGTACACCATGGCACTGTTAGGCGGCTTTGTAGGTATACTTATTGGTTGGCACCTATTAACCAATAAAAGAACATTACCCAATGGTAAAACCATATACGACTATACAGCCTCCGACAGGAAACATGGCAACCGCATCGTAATTATTGGTGTAGTATGTTTTGTGATATGGATGTCAATAAGAATAATTAACTTCTTTATAGCATTATAGAACATATCCGGCAGGAGTGTTTTCATAGGTTTCCGAAAATCAAAGCATATTTACTTTTTTTGTTTGATTCACCGTTTCAGCAAGTAATATGGTTGGTATTGTTGACAAAAATGAGGATGTTTAAGCAGCCTTGCTTTTGCATGTAAAACAGTTAATGTTTGCGTTGCAGGCATCGCAAATAAAGCATAAACGGAAACGATCGTTCGCAATGAGAAAATATTCAATTTCAATAGGTATAAGTATTGCAGGCATTTTAGGAATCGTTTACGAGAATTTTAGATTAGCTGAAATGTACACCCAATCGCGAGGAAAAAACAGAGCGCTTTTTGGTTTGATTGAACTTGCTCAGTATGATGTGAAATTATATCTTGGAATGGCGCTCATGTTAAGTTTAATTTTTGCCTTTCAAGCCTTTCATAAAAAAGAAAACTATACCCTTTCAATGCTTGCCCTAATTTTAAGTGGCATTGGCCTAATTTTACTGTTTGTGCGATTTTGGACTTTGCTGGTATAAAGCTCGAAACAAACAACTACTTAAAACTGAAAAATAATGTTTGCGAACAACATTTTAAACATTGCAGATCAAGCAGGTTTAAACATTCCTCCATTGGTTGGTGTTCCGCCACCAACCAATACGTTTTACCTAACTTTTGGCAACACTGTTATCACTCTTGCATCGCTTCCACTTGTGCTTGTTCCTTGTTTTAACTAAGCACCCATGTGAGTTAAGACATACACTATCAATACCTCAGTCCTAAAAATTCAATTAAGAAGTTTACCTTTAGTGAGCATTGAATTTGTTTAACGTGAAGAGAATAGAAGTTATTATGCTGGTGGGCATTGTACTGCTCGATTTAGCTACTAAGCTATTGGCCAACTATTTTTTACCGTATGAAGAATATGTAGCCATCATTAACGACCACTTTTTTTTCTGTTTAAGCTACAATTTAACCCCCAGCAATTTTCATCTAGAGCAGTTAACGCTGGGCATACCAAATAAAAATTTATACTTTCTCTTAAATATTGGAAATTCATTCATGCTGTTAGGGTATTACCACTACATTAAAAACAAAGCATACCCAAAACGATACAAAATTGGAACAGGTTTTTTGCTGTATATAATTAATAATGTTGTCGTAGATATTCTACTCCACCATTGCTCGGATATTGCCATTTCAGTCCCCCTGTTTAGAATAATTACAATGGCACTTGTTCTGTTTTTTTGGGGTTACTTTTTTTACCACACAACAAACCGGTACGTTCGACTCTTTGAGTTGTTTATTATAGGTTGCGGTATTGGTAATGGATTGAGTTTATTTTACCCTCCTTATGGGGTAATTGATTTTGTCTATATTCCTTTTTTATACACAAACAATATCATGGGCATTTTTAATGTTGCCGATGTGTTTTGGGCACTTGGTGTTATAGGGCTTATGGTAAGTGGTATTGTATTTCTATTGCATTGGTTATACAAACGATTTACGAGTAAAAAAAATACACAAAAGGAGATTCCCGTCAACTTTCCTGAGTCTTAAACAAAGCCATGGGTAGTGGATTACAGACTTTTATATTCGTAGATTGTAATAATACCACAAGCAACACACTTGCGGTGACAAAGGATAAGTAAAAAATAAGCGCGAGTGAAAAACACTCGCGCTAGAAGAGAAGGCTGTTACTTATTTCCTTTTACTAAAAACCACCACAAGGCCACGTAAATAGCTTCAGGTTTTGCGCCTTTTATGCTATTGGTAACATCACTCATTTTAGCTATTGTGCTATTGCTTGAGTTTCGGATATCGTTGCCATCGATTTTAAGCACTGTTGAATTGCTGGAATTACGTATGGTTTTTCCATCGCTGTCTACTCTTCCTACCGTACTGTTCGATGCATTGCGAACGGTTTTGCCATCGCTGTCGATTCGTCCAACCGATGAATTGCTTGAATTGCGCAATGTTTTGCCATCGCTGTCCATTTTAAATTGAGCGGATGCAGTATTGGAGACTACCAAAAATAAGATGGTTGCCAATGTGGCTTTGATTAACTTTTTCATGTTTGATTTATATTTAGAATTCTAAAATACAATAGTCTTTTTAAAATGTTGGGTTTTCTACAAGGCTATTCATTTATGCTGAAATAAGATTTTTGCGGGAGGGAGGGAGGAGCCACCCCCTACCCCCGCCAGCGGGGGACAAGGAGAGATTGCTTCTCAAGCGCGGACGCTTGATCGCAATGACGTTTTGAAAATAATTTTGAAGAATAGTAGTATGTCCGCGTGCGGGATTGGAGTGGAAATCCTTTGTGCCGCTTCATAGCGGGACAAAGATTGGAGCGTAAAGCCCGTTAACACGCCCTAAATAAATTTTAAAATACAAAAAATCAATTTCCAAAAATGGAGAGGTGTTTTAGGTGGATGACCATAACAATTGTTATAAGCAATATCGTAAATAAAAAATGCTGATGGAACCTGTTTCAGTCTTGACTGGAAGACCCGGCATCCCGCATCAGCACAACAAATGTAAGTTTTTTTAATTCTCTTCTTCGTAATAGATTTTGTAGAATTTTCGTCCACTTTCGTCTATGCCCTGCTCGATGAGCTCGCGGCTGCCATGAATATAGATGTGGAAGTTGCGATCGAGTTTCAACACGCTCTTGAAGACGCGGGCTTGCTTCTTTACGGCCTGTGCGGAAATTTCGAAACTATCGGCTAGTTCTACTTCGTTTTGCGTGCGATAGTTTTCATCGAATTTGCGAAACGATTGAATCACATTGTTATCGCCAAATACTTCCTCCTCAAACTGTTGTTTATCGAAGGTTTCGTGCGATTTAAAATAATCCACCGAACGGTTGAGGTAGTCGATTTGCACGGCTTTGGTGACTACAAAATCTTCGTTGAGTTGTTGTGTTACAAAATGTTTAGCAATGCCCAAAAACTGGTTGGTTTGATGAAACTCGTTGTTGAGCACCATTACACTTAGAAAATCGTCTTTCCAATATTGCGCCTCGGTGCCTCGGTTGGTATTGTCTACAATCGAGAGCAGATAACCGTTTTCGGCTTCGCTATCAAAGATCAAACAACCTTTATCGAGCTTGTTAATGTTAATCCCTTCGCGACTTTCGATGATAAAGCCATCGGTATCTTGCTCCACTTCCAAGAAGGTATCTTTGTTTTCGGACTTGAACAAACCCACTGCATTGTGGCGTTCGCCATTGAGGGAACAGTCTTTAAAATACACCATATAAAACTCACCGCCTTTGATTTTAGGATGTGTGCTTTTGTTGTAGAGTTGCTTGGCGAGATGTGAGGATTGTTCGTAGAGTGTTTCTGGATTTTCAAATATCTTTTTTACGCAAGCGTACACTTCGTTATATGATAAGTCGATGTCGTGATGGAAGCGGTACACTTCTTCAGACTTAAACGCATTCAAAAAATATTGACACAATAAAGCCTTGAGTGGCTCGTCACAAATCACTTCGTTGTTGGCGATAAAACAAGGTTCATCAGCAATTTTGTTGCCTACTTTATGCACAGCAAAAGCTTGCAATTTGGCTTCAGTAAAAATTAAATTCATGTGGTGTTTGCTTGAGCTTGGTGCCAAAAGTATAATGTTTGAGAGATTTATTAGAATTAGGAATAGATACGAATATTAAATGTTACAACGCAAAAAATATGGAGAACGCAACTTTTTAGGTAGAGGTCTCGTCTAATAGATAAAACCATGCTTATGTTTTCAAAATACATGTTATGCCTAGGTATCGCTGTTACACTTTTCGGTTGTCAAAAAACGACTGATAATAAACAATTGATGTATGAAGAGGCTGCAAAACATAAAACTGACTTCAAAAATGTGGCACTTGATAATAGTGTTGATTTTATTTGCAACATGAATCTTTCGCTGGGTATAGCGGACACCGCCCATCACAACGGAAAAATCTATGGATTTTGTTCAAAATCGTGTAAGGCGAATTTCGTGGCTACACCTGAAAACTATACTACTAAATAGTTTTGTTTGACGTGAATGATTGATAGCCCTTGAGATGCAAACAATGTGCTTACTGTTACTTATTCTAGTCTATTCAATATGCATTGAATAGATTAGGTGTGTTCCATTCTTCAGCAGGTTAAAGATACATCCCCAATTTTCGTTATCATTGATTCATGTTTCGAAAAGCATCTATTCTCGTTTGTTTGATTGGTTTACTATCGATGGTAAGCATTCGGGTATTGAACACCGATAGAACTACCAAAACATGGGTGAATGTAATTAGTTGGGACGCACTTGCCTACTACATGTATATTCCGGGCACGTTCATTTACCACGATATGAAAGAATTGGCGTGGTTCAAAACAATTGATTCGGTATACCACCCCACCCCTACATTCTATCAAGCGCATTTGCAAGAAAACGGTAATTATGTAATGAAATATTACATGGGTACAGCTATTTTGTGCAGTCCGTTTGTGTTGGTGGCGCATCAACTCTGCCCAGTGTTCGATTATCCGCAGGACGGATTTTCTGTACCCTATCATATCGCAGTTTGTGTAGCGGCTATTGTGTATGCTTTTCTGGCATTACTGCTGCTTCGAAAAGTATTGCTGGTGTATTACTCCGAAAAAGTAACGGCTATCAGTTTATTGCTGATGGTGCTAGGCACAAATTACCTGCAATACACGGGTGTTGACAGTGGAATGACACATGTATACTTGTTTTTTGTGGGCGCAGTGTTGCTTTATGTTACTCACCAATGGTACACACAGCCCAAGAAACATTGGGCTTTTCTAATTGGCTACTGCATTGGATTTGCGGTTGTGATTCGGCCTACCGATGCGGCCATGCTGCTGGTGCCTTTGTTTTGGGGCGAGTTCTCGAAAGATAGCAGCAGGGCCAAATGGCAAATGCTAAAAGCGAACATTAAGCATCTTCCATTGGCTATGCTGGGTGGAGTTTTGGCGGTATTACCTCAACTCATCTACTGGAAATATGCCACAGGCAGTTGGGTGTATAACGTAGGTTCGAAATGGCATTTTTTGAATCCGCATTGGCGGGTGCTCATTGGCTTTGAAAAAGGTTGGTTTATCTACACTCCTATTACGCTCTTTTTTGTGATAGGCTTATTCTTTATTCGGAACAAACCTTTTAAACGAGCAGTTACCGTTTTCTTTATTATCAACACTTGGATAATTATTGCCTGGGCCGATTGGCGGTATGGCGGTACCTATTCGTGCAGAGCTTTGATGCAAAGCTATGCCATTCTTATTTTGCCTATGGCTGCCGCAGTGGAATGGGCATTAAACAGCAAATGGAAATTCGTTTTCGTTGCTATTTGGACCTACTGTATTGGCGTAAATATTTTCCAACTCTATCAATACAACAAACAAATTATTTTGTATGATGGTATGAATTGGAAGTATTACGCTGCTGTTTATTTAAACCCCTCGCCTACCCCGCTCGATATGAGTTTGATTGATTCCGAAGATTGGATAGATGACGAAACAAACTATTCCCCAAAAACTCTTTTTACACTATTTGATACCGCTATAACGGTTGAACCGGGCAAAAGAGAAATAGCACGCGTTCCGCTTCAACACATACCGGCAAACAGTTATTTAAAAATTACGTTAGAGGGGGTTACACAAGAAGGACTTTGGCAAAGTTATATCGTGTCGAGTGTAGCCATAAAAGACAGTGCCGATGAACGAAAAATCAGATTATTCAACAACTTGAATAAAGAAAGGGTTGCGACCCGAGTGGCTTATTATCACAAGATTTCGGAGGCAATAGTACAGAATGTGTTAACCCTTTCGATACAAAGTGAAATGAGACATCATACGAAGATCAATCGGCTGTCGATTGAACTGTTCACCGAAAAGAAGTAATACTTAGTTGAATGTTTAGTGCAGGTGTATTGAAACAACTTAAATTTCGATCAACATAACACCATGAAACCATTTTTTATATTTCTTTTCTGCATTACATCGCTATGGAGTAATGCCCAAATCAACAAACAAAACATTACCATTTGTCGCGATAGTTTCGGCACTCCGCATATCTTCGGCAACACCGATGCGGAAGCCGCATACGGCTTGGCTTGGGCGCATTGCGAAGATGATTTTGTTTCCATTCAACATCAGCTTTTGGCTGCCCGAGGGAAACTTGGTGCTGTAGAAGGAAAATCGGGTGTAATTTTCGATTATGCCTTACATCTTTTTTCCATTGATACGTTTGTTGATGCCCATTACGAAGCGGATATTTCACCCGGTTTCAAAAAGATTCTGGAGGCCTATGCACAAGCGGTAAACGATTTTGCAGTTGCTCATCCCAACGAGGTTTTACTCAAATCGGGATTTCCTACATCGCCTAAAGATATTATCAAAGGGTATACCCTAACGCTCACCTTAATGGCCGGAACGGGCTTAGCGATTAAAGCGATTAAAGACAATGCCATTGAGCAATATATGTCGCCCAACGAACCGACAGGTTCGAATGCGATGGTCGTTGCACCATCCAAAACGGAAGACGGTAAAACATGGTTTTTATCGAACTCGCATCAACCGCTTGAGGGCCGATTTGCCTGGTACGAAGCGCATGTGAGCAGTAAAGAAGGTTGGGATTGTATGGGTGGTTTATTTGCCGGTGGTGTAGGCATATTTGTGGGCACTAACCAACACCTCAGTTGGACACATACCGTGAATTACAATAGCTGGGGCGATATCTATTTACTCAAAACTAAGGGCAAAAAATATTTTTTTGAAAACGAATGGCACAAAATGACCAGCCGCAAAGCCAAATTAAAAGTGAAGCTGGGTGGCATCACGCTTGGTGTAACTAAAATGGTGTACTCGACTGTTTACGGCCCTGTGTTCAAGGCACATGGTAAATCGTATGCGTTGCGTTTCCCGGCTTATCACAACATAAAAGCGGCTGAAGAATGGTTTAAGATCAACAAAGCGCAAAACATGAATGAATATATGGATGCGTTAAAGATAGAGGGGATGACGCAGTTTAATGTGCTCTATGCTGACCAAAAGGGAAATATCTTTTATCAAAATAATGGCGATTTGCCGAAACGAAATCCGGCATTGAATTGGCATTTACCCATTACCTCAACAAGTGCCGCATACCTTTGGAACAGCCTTATTCCATTCGAAGATAGAGTTACAATTATCAATCCATCGTGCGGATTTGTCTATAACTGTAACCAAACCCCTTTACATGCCACAGGTAACACCTGCAATTGGAACAAGCCTATTTATACGGGTTTGCAGTTGTTCGAATACAATAGGGGCGAATTGTTTGGCTCCATGCTCAACAGTATTAAAGGCAAGATGAAATGGTCGGAGTTCCTTGACATAAAGTACAACAAAAGCTATAAAGCGGTGGGCTCTTATTCGGAACACTTCGACTCGCTCTATAGTTTGAGTGAAAAAAAATATCCGGCATTAGCCGAAGCCATTCAAATGCTGAAGCAATGGAATAAAAGTGGCGATGCCGATAGTAAAGCAGCAACTATTGCCATGCTAGTGCACAAACGCTTATCAAAAACATTATCGATGCAGTTTGGATTGCTAATGATTAGACGCGAAAAAATCACTGAAAAACAAGCCGCAGAGGCATTACAGTGGACAGTTGCTTTCATGAAAGAAAAGTATGGATCCATTCAAGTGCCGCTAGGAGATGTACAACGCTTAATTCGCGGTGATGTGAGTTTACCGGCTTCCGGACTTTCGGAAGTGCCTCGTGCCTCGGATGTGGTTTTGTATGATAAGAAAAAGGGGATTTACAGAGTAGACAAAGGAGATGGTTTTATGCAATTTACTAAATGGGGAATAGACGGGCCGGAGATTTACAGCATCAACCCCTATGGGAGCTCTGCTCGTCCGAACAGCATTCATTACACCGACCAAATGGAACTCTTCAACAAAGAGCGACTCAGAACAATGACCCTAAACAAAAACGCCATTTTGAATGAAGCAGTATACACCTATCACCCGGGAGAAATCGATTATGTGAAGTTGACGAGTAAGTAAATTTTACCATTTCTTACATCTTTTAAGTTCATTTTTTGGGGAAAGCACTGTAAACTCGCATTCAAATACTTTTTATTCATTTAAAATAAACACTATGTCATTTACATTACCAGCGTTGCCTTACGATTTCAGCGCCTTAGAACCACACATCGATACTAAAACCATGGAAATTCATCATGGCAAACACCATCAAGCTTATGTAACTAACTTGAATAACGCCATTGCCGGCACAGAAATGGAAGGCAAATCATTGGAAGAATTGATGGCGAACATTTCTAAATACCCGGCTGCTGTGCGTAACAACGGTGGCGGACATTTTAACCATTCTTTGTTCTGGCAAATTTTAGCCCCTAACGCAGGTGGAGCACCTACCGGCAAATTGGCTGAGGCTATTGATGCAGAATTAGGCGGATTTGAAAAATTCAAAGAAGATTTTACGAAAGCGGCTGTTACACGTTTCGGTTCAGGCTGGGCTTGGTTATGTGTAAAAGCAGACGGCAAATTGTGCGTTTGTTCTTCGCCAAATCAAGATAATCCGCTAATGGATGTGGCTGAATGTCCGGGAACGCCTATTTTAGGCTTGGACGTTTGGGAGCATGCTTACTACTTACATTATCAAAACAGAAGACCTGATTATATTACAGCTTTCTTTAACCTAATCAATTGGGCTGAAGTAAGTCGAAGATTTGAAGCCGCAACAAAGTAATTTTTGCGCTTTCAAAAACAAAAAAACCATTCTTTATCGGAATGGTTTTTTTATTACCTATAATTTCTATTACTTTAAATCGAAATGAAAAAAGCAATTCTACTTTCCGGGATACTTATTTTGGCAATGGGCTGTAAATATTTTGCCAAAAATAGAGCAGCACAAGATGAGCGGGTAATTGCTCGAGTGTACGATGAGTTTTTATTCCTCTCTGATGTACAACCGCTCGTACAAGGTGTTTCGCAAGAAGACTCGGCCAAGCTCATTGCATCCTATGCCGAATCGTGGGTGAAGAAAAAATTACTCTACAAAAAAGCACAGGAATATATTGCCGGTGATGAATCCGGTATTGAAAAGAAAGTGGAAGCCTATCGGCAATCGTTAACGCTTTACGAATACGAAAAAGAACTCGTGCGTACTAAACTGGATAAGGCAGTAAATGAAGAAGAGATTAATGCGTACTACGAAAAAAACAAGGGAAATTATGCCTTAGAGAACGATATCTATTTAGTAAATTTTGTATTCATCAATCCTGAATCGGAAGATTTTGAGAAGATTAAACCGCTATTCTCCAAAAACAGAAACGAAGATGAACAGCGGGCTTTGGAAGGGTATTGCAAAGCCTATTCAAAAGACTACAACATTACTGACGGGGTTTGGAAAACAGCTAACCGAATGACTATCGATTTCTTAATGGATGATGCGCAAATTGCTTCATTAGGAAAATCAGAGGCCTATCGCGAATTCAAAAATAACGACCAAAGTTTTTTTGTTCGTATTGCAGATATTAAACGAAACGGAGATGCCACTCCACTCCCGGCTATCAAAGATCAGATCAAAGAGATGTTGATGAACAAGAAAAAAATAGTGCTTATCGATAACATCTACAATAAAATTCTAGAAGACGGATTGAAAAAAGAAAATGTTGAATTGCTTGTAAAATGAGAACGTTTCGCTCCTTGATAATGCTATTCACTTTCTTCATTGCCCATTACGGTCATGCGCAAACTGAACAACAATCCATGATTTTAGGGGGCTCTATTGGATTAAATTTCAACCAGCAAGATTCGTTTCGTACTACTACGTTCAACTTCTCTCCCACCTTCGGATACTTTGTGGTAAAAAACCTGCTAATAGGGGCTTCTATTGGTATAGGCACTACATCCGATAATAAAGCCAAAGGCCGAAAAAACCGTTTCTTCTTAAACACAACGTTCATCCCGTTCATTCGCTATTATTTTCTGAAAGAGAAATTCAGACCATTCCTCTATGCAAGATTCGGTTACATTAATTCAACATCCCTCATCAACGGGAACTCCGCTAACGTTGATGGAATAACCGGTGGCGGAGGCATCGGCTTTGTTTATTTTGCTTCAAAGCGGGTGGGCATCGAGACAACCATTGGGTATACCGGACAAAAATTACAGAAACAAAATTTGAGTTCAACGATAGGATTTGGTGTTGGCTTACAATACTATTTTCATCCACGCGTAAAAAACTTACCAAAAACATGAACAAAGACGTATTAACCGTTTTACAAGAAGACTTTAATGTATGCAAAAACTTCATTTACAAAGTGACTAAAACACTATTGAATGAAGAAGTTTCGAAGTATCCGATTTTTGTTGCGGTGTTCGAAGACCAAGATATAGACTTGGGTATTCCCATTTTACGAAGAGAAGAAATTGGCAGTGCATTTACTTTCAATGCTTCCCATTTGGAAGAGTTTGCCAACAAAGGTTTGGTGTTGGAAGATAAACAAGCGGCATTCCGAAAAAATTTCAAAGACCCCTTAGAGCAATGCTGTATTTTCATAACTACAGCCGAGGCATCGGGTTTTGTATTTCTTCCGTATGAAACTGAAAAAGTGTGGGAACCTGCCAACAGAGAGCAATTGAATTAATTCAAAATCTCTGTTGCTTCTAGATTGAATTGCGGAATATTCACTTCAAAAACCGCATCGGTTAACTTGTTTTGAAAATAATATAGACCGTGCATAATGCCCAACGGTGTGGCTAATACAGCCCCGGAAATATATTCGTGATTTTCTCCCGGCTTTAAAATAGGCTGACGACCAATAACACCATCCCCTTCAACAACTTCTACTTCCCCAACGCCATTTTGAATAATCCATTTTCTGCGCAACAACTGCACCGGAAAATTATTGCTGTTCTTAATGAATACATGATACGTAAACACAAACTGCAGGTATTCCGGCTGAGATTTTTCCGCTAAATAGGTAGCATTAATGCTTACCTCAACACCTGAAGTTATTTCTGTTATCATAATTAGTGGTGTACCGCTGGTGAATTACTTTTTAAAAACGCATTGATGCAATTTTTCACATTCATATAGGCAATATCGAAATCGGCATTAGGCACTACTTTTTTAAATTTGGGTTCGTATTGCAATTCCTCTTCAGCACGTTTGATACGCTTTTTCAAGGTATCGGCACTCTCGGTATTTCTACCTTTCAATCGATTCAACAACACTTCTTTTGAAGCCGGTTTAATGAACACCGTTAAACAATTTTCATCGTATAACTTTTGCAAGTTCACCGCACCTTTCACATCAATATCAAACACTGCTACTTTTCTATCGCGCCATAATCGCTCCATCTCACTCTTCAATGTACCATAGAATTTACCAGGATACACTTCTTCGTATTCAGCAAATTCGTTATTCTGAATCTTCTGACGAAACTCCGATTCACTAATGAAGTAGTAATCTTTACCATCTACTTCATTGGCACGTTTCTCGCGTGTGGTGCATGAAATAGAAAACCCGAAATATTTATGCTGTAACAATAACTTTTTTACAATAGTTGTTTTGCCTGCACCTGATGGAGCAGTAATTACAACAATTTTCTTTCCGAAATCAACAATATGTGGTGCGTCACTCATAACCTATTCAACAGTTTTTTGCTTTGTTTGAGTAAATATGAAATTTAGAATGGAAAACAGAAAACTAAATGCCTGAAATTATTTCTTTTTCCCATTTTTTACAGGAACGACCTCCACCGGTGTGATTTGGTAGGAATTGCACACTACATCAAATGTGGGCAAATATTTCTCGAAAACATCAATTTTCGCGCTGCCGGTTACAATCACAATATTGCCGTTCACTTTATAGAAATACGACAAAAATTTCAAGGGCATTGCCCCTTTTGCGTTATCGTAAATAATCCAAACCGGATGCAAGGGGTTATCTTCCGACATCCCACGCGCCTGCAACTTAAAATTCGCCAATCGATTCTGCAATTTGCTCACCATCAAATCTACAAACTGATTGGTGGTATAGCCTATAGACGTTTCAATCACCGCATTTACATTTTCTCTAAAATTATCTTGTGGTGTTTCTTGCTGACTTTCCATGATAAAAGGCACTACATCATTGATATTCTCGGTTACTTCCCATTTCTTAGGACATAACATCGAAAATGAAAATTCCTTAGATTGATAACGATAATACTCCGATACTGAATCCTTTGGCAAGGCAAAAGCGGAAAATGCAAATGTAAATACAGCAACAAAAAACAGCAAGCGTGTCATAAAATATTATTGGTTTGTTCTTTTATCTTTTCCAATTCATCTTTCATGCCAACTACGAGTTTTTGAATAGAAAAATCATTCGCTTTGGATCCAATGGTGTTAATTTCTCGTCCCATTTCCTGAGTTACAAAATTCAGTTTTCGTCCCAATTGATTATCGTTCCCTTTCAACACCTCGTTAAACAACGATAAGTGCGCCCCTAAACGTGAAATCTCTTCATTAATATCTAATTTCTCTAGGTAAAAGACCACTTCTTGCTCAAAACGATTGGCATCGATTTTTTCTTTGGAAATAAAATTCTCCATGCGCTCTAACATCTTCGTGCGGATGTCGCCTAGTCTTCGCTTGTCTTCTTCCACAGCCTGCTGCAATAACGCTGAAATATTATCTACACGCAACTGCACATCTTTGGTAATACTTTCTCCTTCTTTTTCGCGGAAGCCTACAATCTGCTGAATCGCTTTATCCATCAATTGTTGACAGAATTTCATTTCGTCTTCACTGATTTCTTGTTCAACTGCGGCATGGATTTCAGGCATATGCAAAATAGCTGAAAACAATTGAGACGAATCGGCATTCACTTCATCGGCAGCTGCTTTAAATTCGGCATATAATTGCTTAGCCAAAGGAATATTAATGCTCGCGATATCGGCACCGTTTTTTTGCGAAAGCGACAAATCAATTTTCCCACGCATCAACTTCTCCGCTAACTCGTTTCTGAAATCGCCCTCCAAGGCTCGGTATCGCGAAGGAATTTTGATATTCAAATCCAATCCTTTAGCACTGTTAAGTGATCGAATTTCCAACACCAATGAGGTGCGGTTAAAAACGCCTTCTGCTTTTCCAAAGCCGGTCATCGAATGTAGCATAATTGATTGTTTAGCTGATTTTTGAAAGCCAATATTAGTCAATATCGGGCGAAAATGAATAGGCGGAATCGCATTTCCACACATTCGACTAAAAATGTTCGTTCAAACAGGTCGCAAACGGAATATTTATGCACATTTTAGGGCAATTCGGTTTTGCGGTTTTAAATTCAAATAATAAGTCTATTTTTATCCGTTATCAACTGATCAAAAAATGGAGAAAAAGTTATTGCTAGAGGTGAAGAACCTTGTGACCGAATTCAAAACGGATGACGGATATGTGAAAGCGGTGAATGATGTGAGTTTTACCCTATATCGAGGTGAAACCATCGGTATTGTGGGCGAATCGGGTTCAGGGAAATCGGTAACCTCGTTGTCGATTATGCGATTAATCCCCAATCCACCGGGCCGAATCGCTTCGGGTCAAATTATCTACCACACTAAAGACGGCAAGCAAATCGATCTTACAAAATTGTCGGAAGAAGACATGCGAAAATACCGTGGAAACGAGATTTCGATGATTTTCCAAGAGCCCATGACGTCCTTGAACCCGGTATTTACCTGCGGTGATCAAGTTGCTGAGGCCATTATGTTGCACCAGAAAAAAACGAAAAAAGAAGCGAATGAAATTACGCTGAAAATGTTTGAAAAGGTGAAATTACCTAATCCGCAGCGGGTATTGGATGCTTATCCGCATCAACTTTCGGGCGGACAAAAACAACGGGTAATGATTGCCATGGCGATGTCGTGTAACCCAAATATTTTGATTGCCGATGAGCCTACAACGGCTTTGGATGTTACCGTTCAAGCTACTATCCTCGATTTGATGAATCAATTGCGTAACGAAATTGAATCATCTGTTATATTCATCACGCACGACTTAGGCGTAATTGCTGAAATTGCCGACCGTGTAATTGTAATGTACAAAGGAAAAATTGTGGAGCAAGGTGCTGTTTTGGATATCTTCAGCGACCCGAAACATCCATACACTAAGAGTTTGTTGGCTTGTCGTCCGCCATTAAAAATCAGATTACGCAAACTACCTACAGTGGTCGATTTTATGCGTGAAGAAAACGGACAAATTATTGAATTGCCTACTTCTGTTAGCGAAGCCATTAATGCACAAGTGATTTCAAAAGCAGAAACAGATGCCCGTAGAGAGCGTTTGTTAACGGGTAAAACGTTGTTAGAAGTTAAGAACTTGAAAACGTGGTTCCCATCTAAGAAAAATTTCTTTGGTAAAACTACCGATTGGGTGAAGGCCGTTGATGATGTATCGTTCAATGTGCAAGAAGGTGAAACCTTAGGATTGGTGGGCGAATCGGGTTGCGGTAAAACAACATTGGGTAGAACCATTTTACGTTTAGCACCTGCAGAAAGTGGTGAGATTTTGTTCGAAGGCAAAAACTTGCTCGACATGAACGCAAGCGATTTGAAAGATATGCGCAGACATATGCAAATTATCTTCCAAGATCCTTATTCTTCGTTGAATCCGCGCATGACAATTGGCAACGCTATCCAAGAACCGATGAGCGTTCACGGGATTTACGAAAACGAAAAAGTGAGAAAAGAAAAGGTGATTGAATTACTTGAAAAAGTAAACATGAAACCGGAACAATATAGCCGTTATCCGCATGAATTCTCGGGTGGACAACGTCAGCGTATTTGTATTGCTCGTGCTTTGGCCTTGAATCCGCGCTTCATTATTTGCGATGAATCGGTTTCGGCACTAGACGTATCGGTGCAAGCACAAGTATTGAACTTGTTGATTCACTTGCGTGAAGAATTCAAATTTACGTACATCTTCATCTCACACGATTTATCGGTAGTGAAATTCATGAGTGATAGAATGGTGGTGATGAACAAAGGAAAAATTGAAGAAATGGGTGCTGCGGATGAGATTTACAACAACCCGCAGCAAGACTATACCAAACGTTTGATTAATGCCATTCCGAAAGGAGAATTGGAACATATTCGTCAGCGTATTACGAATCTACAACCTTCAATATAATTAGGTGAAACAAAACGTAGACATCATTGTAGTTGAATCGGATTTGACGCAGGTCGAAGAAATCAAACGATTTCTGAAACCGGGCTCAGAATCGTTTCAATTTGCGCTGAAACAAATCAGCAGCATCGATGATATCTACAAAGTACAAACCGATAGCAACATTGGCGCTATTTTGGTGAATGCCGAATTGGTAAAAGACAGTAGCGACTTCGATAAGTTCAACACCTTCATGAAGCTACAGCAAATTCCGGTGGTATTATTTTCGAATGCCATGGATGCTGAAGTGAAGCAAAAAGCGGTGCAATTGAATGCTTCTGATTTTGTGTTGAATAACAAATTGAATTTGTTTCATCTGCCAAAAACATTGGAAAGTGCATTAAAGTTAAGTCAGCAGAAACAAGCGCCAATAAGCGGTTCCGCAAACTATAATCTTTTCGACAATATTCAGCAACCTGTAATTGTTTTCGAAGGCGAAAAACCTATTTATTACAATAGCAAAGCCCTTCATTTATTGAATGAAGAATCGCTAACGCAACTCAAACAGTTTCTGGGCTTATCGCTCAAATCGTTTGAATTAACGCTCAAAGGCCACGAATACACCGTTCAAAAAACGGATAAAGACGGCAAAGTCATTTTGTTCATCAATCCAACTTCCGAAACCGGAATGGATATGTTGGTGGGCATGTCGAAAATTGTAGACCATGCGCCATTCTTGATTTTCAAGAACGATCATTTGATTTTCTTTAACGAGAAAGCAAATCATACGTTGTTAGATGTGGAACTGTATTCTTCTTTCGACCAATTGTTTTCGTTAAATACAGATGCCACACATCCACTTATCATCCACCGTTCATCGAAAGTGAGTTTTGGTTTCAATATCGAAAGCATGACTATTGCAGGCAAAGACTATCAATTATTGATGTTGCACGATGCAAAAACAGAAAAACGAGCCGAAAATTTCCCGATGGGCAAATTCATCAACGCGTTCTCGCACGACTTGAAAGAGCCGGTGCGTACCAGTTTGAGCTATATTCAATTGTTAGAACGTAAAGTCAATAAAGAAGGAGCCGAATATGTGTCGATAATTGCTACGGAAATGAAACGCATGGACAACCTTTTACAGAACATGAAAATGGCCATGTCATCGGATGATGAACCATTGAAACTGAGCATGGTGAATGTGCGTTCGTTACTAGAATCTGTGTTCAAGCAGTTGAAAAAGGAGATTGATGCTGCCGATGCGATGATTGATTTATCGACTATGCCGGAAGTGCAAGCCGATGAACGAAAACTTTCGGTGGTGTTCACGCACTTGATTGAAAATGCTATGAAATTCAGAAAAAAAGACAAACGATGTTTTATTGAAATATTAGTAGAAACGAAGCCTACAGAAACCATTTTTTGTGTGAAAGACAATGGTATAGGCATCGACCAAAAGTACCACCAAGAGATATTTCAGCCATTCTACCGCTTGATTAGCTTTGATGAGAATCCAGCCAACGGATTAGGCTTATATATCTGCAAATCGATTATTGAACAACACCGTGGCAAAATTTGGGTGGAATCTCGAGAAGGTTTTGGCACCAGTGCATTCTTCACAATACCGCGTTAAACTGCGCTCTTTTTTTACTTTTGCGGCTCATTCGAGCAAATTATGGGATTTACAGAAGAACTATACAGACGAAAAACATTCGGCATTATTTCGCACCCCGATGCGGGAAAAACAACGCTGACCGAGAAGTTATTGCTTTTTGGAGGAGCAATTCAAACCGCGGGTGCCGTGAAATCGAATAAAATCAAAAAGTCGACCACCTCCGACTTTATGGAAATCGAGAAACAAAGAGGAATCTCGGTGGCCACTTCGGTGATGAGTTTTGAATACCGTGATAAACTGATCAACATTTTGGATACTCCGGGTCACAAAGACTTTGCGGAAGATACCTACAGAACATTAACCGCTGTGGATTCCGTAATTATGGTGGTGGATTCCGTGAAAGGTGTGGAGGAACAAACCCGTAAATTGATGGAGGTGTGTTCGATGCGTAAAACACCGGTGATTGTGTTCATCAACAAACTCGACCGTGAGGGGCAAGATCCTTTCGAGTTGTTAGAAGAAATCGAAAAAGAGTTGAAGATTAAAACGCGTCCTTTATCGTGGCCAATTAACAGAGGTTCATTGTTTAAAGGAGTTTACAATTTGCATCGCAAAAACATCAACTTGTTTAAACCGTCTACACAAAAAGTATCGGATGAAATTCTAACACTCAATGATATTAACGACAGCGAGTTAGAAAAAATTGTAGGGGAGCGCGATGCCGCTAAACTCAGAGAAGATGTTGAATTGATTGAAGGTGTCTTTGACCCGTTTTCAATTGAAGATTATTTAGCGGGTGATGTTGCACCGGTATTTTTTGGTTCGGCCGTAAATAATTTTGGTGTACAAGAATTGCTCGATACCTTTCTAGAAATAGCGCCAACACCGAGAGGTAGAGAAACCGATAAGCGTTTCATTGAACCAACCGAACAAAAAATGGTGGGTTTTATTTTTAAAATTCACGCGAACATCGACCCTAAACACCGCGATCGTATTGCCTTTATGCGTATCGTTTCCGGAAAGTTTGAAAAAGGAAAATACTTCCATCATTGCCGTATCAATAAAGATTTCCGTTTCGCTACACCGGTAACGTTTTTAGCGTCTGATAAAAACATTATTGATGAAGCCTATCCTGGCGATGTTGTAGGCTTATATGATACCGGAAATTTCAAAATCGGAGATGTGATGACGGAAGGTGAAGACTTCCAAATTCGCGGCATTCCGAGCTTCTCTCCAGAGATTTTCAAAGAGTTGATTAACACCGACCCAATGAAATCGAAACAATTGGAAAAAGGAATTACACAGCTTACAGACGAAGGTGTGGCGCAGTTATTCACACAGCAACCTGGCAATCGAAAATATGTTGGAACAGTTGGAGAACTTCAGTTCGAGGTCATTCAATATCGTTTGCAATATGAGTATGGTGCATCGTGCCGTTTCCAACCCATTAACCTCACAAAGGCGTGCTGGTTGCGTTCATCCAACAAGCAAAAACTGGAAGATTTCATTCGATTCAAACACACGAATATTGTGCATGATAAAGACGACAATATCGTTTATCTTGCACCGAACGATTGGTTCTTGAATATGGAGATTAGTAATAATCCGGATATCGAATTCCATTTCAATTCCGAATTCAAAACAGAAAGAGCTTAACAATATCTTATGCAAGAACAAACCACATTACGCACGCAGAAAATTGTTGTGGTTGTTGCCATTGTATTGTTTGGTTTAAAACTTGCAGCTTACTTATTCACCCATTCTGTTGCAGTTCTAACAGATGCGTTAGAGAGCACCGTGAATATTATTGCAGCTTTCATCGGTTTATACAGTATTTATTTGGCTTCGTTGCCCAGAGATAAAAATCACCCCTACGGCCACGGCAAAGTTGAATTTCTATCGGCTGCCATTGAAGGCGCATTGATTATTTTTGCCGGATTAGTCATCGTATATAAATCCATTGAGCAACTCTTTCACCCGGAAGCCTTACATAGCTTGGATATTGGAATGATCCTTATTGGCATTACCGCTTTGGTAAACTATGGTGTTGGAACGTATTGCGTAAAGAAAGGAGAAAAAGAAAAATCAATTGCCCTTGTGGCAAGTGGTAAACATTTGCTTACCGATACGTATTACACATTGGGTGTTATTGGAGCATTAGTGGTTATTTATTTCACGCATTGGATGTGGTTCGATGCCTCAGTATCGTTAATTTTCGCTTGCATTACGATTTATATGGGTTATAAAATTGTACGTGAATCAATTTCAGGCATAATGGATGAAGCCGATGTAGCCTTATTGGAATCGTTAGCAGCCTTTCTAGAAGCCAATAGAATTCCGAATTGGATGGATTTGCATAATGTTCGTGTGATTAAATACGGAGGCAGTTTGCATATCGATTGTCACCTTACATTACCATGGTATTTGAATGTACACGAAGCGCATGCTGAGCACGAAAAACTCACCGACTTGATTCGCAATCAATTTGGCGACAGCATTGAATTCTTTATTCATGTGGATGGCTGTATGCCTTTCTGCTGTGAGATTTGCAACAAGCAAGATTGTAACGAAAGAAAGTCACCCTTTAAACAAAGAGTGACTTGGACCGTTGAAAACATTATGAACAACGAAAAGCACAGACTTCAATAACTATTGGGTTTGAAACTTTATCGGTACACTCATTCTCACTTTTACATTTTTTCCGGATTGTTTGCCGGGTTTGAATTTCGGTAATTGTGCTACTACTTCTTCTGAAGAACTTTTAAATCCTCTTGATGAAGAACGAACAGCAGCCACATTTACGACTTGACCATTCTCGTCTACAACAAAACTTACGATGGCAGATCCGCTAATGCCTTCCTCGCGTTCACGAGCCGGATATTCCAAGTTGACTTTAATGAATCGTAACAAAGCCTCTTCTCCTCCAGGAAATTCGGGCATTTCTTCTGCAAATGAAAGGATAGTTGGAGGTATTATAACTTCTGGTTTAGCAGCCACCACAACATTGATGGGACCTGCTCCGCCAACTTCTCCGGTTGGGACTCCAATTGGTCCATTTGATGGAGCATCGTTTGTATTCATAGCCAATAGCTCATCATTTGTTGTATCCCTATCTTCTGCTGTGTTATCCGTTACAACCATCGGTGCCATAGCATCAGAAGGAGGAGGTGTACCTTTGGGTGGCATGG
Organism: uncultured Chitinophagaceae bacterium; assembly: GCA_964398475.1. Classification (GTDB taxonomy): domain Bacteria; phylum Bacteroidota; class Bacteroidia; order Chitinophagales; family LD1; genus CALAYL01. The sequence goes on from CAYNMP010000012.1 coordinate 81,597, forward strand.
ATTGTAACTTTTCTACAATCACATCCGGAACAATAAAATCAATGTCCGATAAAGTGATCGGCCCGGATGCTTTAATCGTTTGATGTGCCGGAAAGAAATATTTATACCCTTTAATACTCACCGGTACTATAACTAATAATAAGATAGAGGAAAAAAGTGCAATGGCAATATTTTTCTCATACTCCATGCGCAATTGGTAAGCTCCGTATTCCTTGTTACGGTTGTCGAAAATAATATTCAAATATTTTTTTTCGAAGAGAACATTACGTGTTTCCATAATTAATGATTTTATAAGGAAACGCGATAAGTGCTATTTTTACATAAAAAACATTGTCAAAGAATTGTCACAAAAAAAAGCTGCACTAAAAAATCAGTGCAGCTCCTTATATAATTTGAAGTAAGATTTACTTCTTAATAATCATTTTAAATCCTGTACCGTGAATGTTTAATACTTCTACGTTTGGATCTTCTTTTAAATATTTACGCAATTTAGCTATGTAAACATCCATACTTCTTCCGGCAAAATAACTATCAGTTCCCCAAACGGCATTCAAGGCTACTTCACGCTCCAACACTCTGTCGATATGTAAAGCCAACATTTTTAACAACTCCGACTCTTTAGTAGTTAATTTCACAGCATTTCCGGCCAATGTTAATGTACGGTTAGTGTTATTGAAATCGAACTTCCCAATTTTGAATTCGTTTACATCACTTACTTCTGTTTTTGGCAAACGTTTGAAAATGTTATCCATTCTCAACAATAACTCCTCCATGCTGAAAGGCTTAGTGATATAATCATCGGCACCTATTTTCAATCCTTCAATAGCATCCTCTTTCAACGATTTTGCGGTAAGGAAAACAATAGGCACTTGTCCGTTGATTCTACGCACATCTTTTGCCAGTGTAAAACCATCCTTTTTAGGCATCATAACATCGAAAAGACACATATCGTACTTTCCGTTTTTAAACTCGACTAATCCCTCTTCACCGTTACGTTTCAAGGTAACATCGTAGTTTTTTATTTCTAAAGAATCGAGCAATAAGTTGCCGAGATTTGTATCGTCTTCAACCAAGAGAATTTTTTTCTTAGACATATTCATATATTTTTTTCAATTGTTAAATTAACAACATTTGAAGAGCAAAGTTTAGTTTAAAACGCGGAATTTGGATTCCTTAACAGATTAAATCTTACTTAAAGTGAATGTTCGAAAGGCAAAAACACCTCAAACCGACTGCCTTTACCTAGCTCACTACTCACATTGATTGTTCCGTGATGAGCATCAACAATAATTTTCACATAACTTAGTCCTAAACCAAAGCCTTTCACATTATGAATATTACCGGTAGGTACACGGTAAAACTTCTCAAAAATCATTTTTTGGTTCTCTTTAGATATACCTATACCGTTATCTTGAACAGCAATGGTAATTCCTTTAGCATTACTTGTAGTCGACACTTTAATTTCAGGAGCATCGTCTCGTCTGTATTTCAATGCATTTTCGATGATATTGTAAACACCATTCGTTAAGTGGAATTTATCGCCTTGAATGTCCCATTTTGCAGCATTGAAATCGTGTGATATTGTTCCCCCCTCGTTTTCCACTCTAAACTGAAGAGAAGAAACAATATCTTCCAACAAATCGTGCATGTCAATCTTCTCGATTTTTAATGTGAAGTCGCCACGATCGAAGCGAGCTGCCTGTAACACATTTTCAATATGCCCACTTAAACGTTTGTTCTCCTCTTCAATCATATCGGCATAGCGTCTGATACGTGTAGAGTTATTAATTACCTCATCGTCTTTCAACATCTGACTGGCTAAAGAAATGGTAGCCACGGGGGTTTTAAACTCGTGCGTCATGTTATTAATGAAATCGTTTTTCAATTGATCGATTTTCTTCTGACGGAAGATAATGAAGAACGAAGCGCCAAATGAAGTGAGGATGATAAGAATAAAAGCCAAGGTAGTGGCAATCATCAGCCACATCGATTGTAAGATATAATTTGTTTTATGCGGAAAGCTCACCACCAACAAACCCGAATTACGATAAAAATCGTTGGCATAAAGTGGTATTGAATAATACTGTTCCACATCGGCTTTGGAAATATTCTTCAAGGTGCCAACAATGGGTTCTGTGGAGAAATCATCAAACAAAGCAAACTTGTAATCGAGGTCTACGCCCGAATTTTTCAATTCATTCGCTAATACTTTATTCAGCAAAAGAGTATCAATTCGCTCGCTAAGGCATTTATCATCGAGCATAAACTTCACCGCCAATTCCTCAAAAAAGCGATTATACTTCACAAATTGCTGTTCGATAACTCTACGTTCACGCTCCTTGGGGTCGCTCAAGTGCGTTACATCTAACGCTTGCTTTTGAATCTGCTCTGCTTTTTCTTGCAAATAGGTAACCGAACCAAAAAACTTAGAAACAAAGGCCCCTGTGGTATCGCTAAAGCCAAACTTCATGGCATTTTGCCCGATAGAATCGATCAGCATGAAGTTTTCATTAATCTGTCGCATCGATTGCATAGTGTCGTACATCTTCGACACTGTTTTCTGGAAGTTAGGAATACCGGCACTTTTAAAATAGTTCTCGGCTTCATCTAGCTCCAGTTTGTGGGTGGTGTTGCTCATGGCCAACGAAACTTCTTGATCAAAACGTTCTTCGCGCAGTTTGTAACTTTGTTTCACCCAATTCACCTGGATAACAACCAGGCCCAATAGGGCAACACAAATAGAAATAAGGATAAAATTGATGTAGCGTGGATTCATAATAATCGAAAATAAAGGTAATTCGCGAATGGACTACAAAAAGTGGCCTTGTTGTGAAAAATTAATAGACTATATCCCCAACCTCGCAATCGGCTCTACTGTTTGATCACAAAAATCCTTTTCTAAAAACTTATAATAACCGGCAATAGCAATCATCCCGGCATTATCGGTACAATATTGAAAGGCGGGGATATGCACCTGCCATCCCTTAGATTCTCCCAGTTTTTGCAAAGCACTTCGCAACCCGGAATTAGCCGAAACACCACCGGCTAGGGTAATGGTAGTGATGCCGTGCAGCTCAGCAGCCTTGGTAATCTTCTTCATCAACACGGCAATAATGGTATGTTGAATAGAAGCACAGATATCATCGATATTGTTGACTACAAAATCCGGCTCTTCCACTATGTGATCGCGCACAAAGTAGAGCACAGCTGTTTTCAAGCCACTAAAGCTGAAATTCAAGCCTTCCACTTTCCCTTCCGGAAATTTAAAACGCAACGGATTGCCTTGTTGCGCGTGCTTATCTACCAAAGGTCCTCCGGGGTATGGTAAACCCAATATCTTAGCTGTTTTATCAAAAGCTTCACCGGCTGCATCGTCAATGGTTTCGCCAATCACCCGCATTTTGTTGGGCGATTCTACTAACACAATTTGCGTATGTCCGCCCGAAACTGTTAAACACAAATGCGGAAAAGCCGGCTCGGCATCGATAAAATTAGCCATTACGTGTGCCTGCATGTGGTTCACCGAAATTAAAGGGATATCCAGCACCAATGCCATGGCTTTAGCGAAAGAAACGCCTACCATTAAGGCCCCAATTAAACCCGGACCTTGTGTAAACGCAATCCCGTCTATCTCCTTTTTATGAATTTTTGCATGTTTTATAGCCGCATCCACTACAAACAATATATTCTTCAAATGCTCTCGTGACGCCAATTCCGGCACTACCCCACCCCATTCGATATGAATCGCTTGCGAAGTAGTGATGTTGGCAAGAATTTTGCCATCTTTGCAAATGGCGGCTGAAGTATCATCACAAGATGATTCGATGGCTAATAGTACAGGCATTATTTGCCAAATTTAATATTTTGCATCAGGAAAAAAGGGTTGAAAAAAGTTATAACGATATTAGGAGTGTTTTTACTGGTGATTCTGCTTACGGGCGGGCTCCTTTCTTTCCTTGTGCGTTACCCTACCGTGCAAAACTATTTGGTGCAAAAAGCCACCACCATACTCAGCGAACGAACCAATGCAGTAGTGAAGATAGGATCCTTTGGCTGGAATATGTTCGAAGATATCAGCCTTAACGATTTTTACTTAGGAAAGAAAAACGGAGATACCTTAATTGCTGTTTCAACTCTGTTCGTAGATTTAGATAACTGGAGCCTACTCAACAAAAAAGTAGCCGTAAACGCCATTAACCTCAAAAACGGGAGAGTAAATCTAACGATTAATGAAGACGGCTCCCTTGATTTAGCTAAACTTTTTGCTTCAGCAAATCAATCCACTGTCGATACCACAAAACCTTCATTGCCTTTCAATTGGTATACCTCGCTTAAAAAGTTGACCACCAGCAACATTATTTTCAACCTGAAGAACAATAAAGATAAGTCTACCGTTTTCAGCAGTATTGAAGAATTCACACTTACCCTTAATACAATAGATATCGGCAAAAAGAAAATCGAACTCAACCATTTACAAATCAACAACCCCATCGTTCGCTTTATTCAATTCGATACTACTGCGAAAAAGATAGATACTGTTCCGTTTACTTTTCTCCCGAAAGGTTGGTACCTCTCATGGAATAGCATCGATATCAACAAAGGAAGTTTCGCATTCGACAAGACCTTTAAACCTATTGTCGACAATCGTATCGACTTCAATCACTTGCTCACGAGCAATATTCATTTAAGTACCGATAAAGGTTTTGTGAACAGCGATAGTGTTGCCACAAAAATTCTAGCCCTGCGTATCAACGAAAAATGCGGCATTAAAATCGTTGAATCGAAGGGCGATTTATTAGCCTCTTTGCGCGAAGTACATTACACCGATTTTCTAGTAAAAACAGAAAACTCTGAACTGAAAGACCAACTGGTATTGCGTTACAACTCGTTCAGCGACTTCAAAGAGTTTATCGAAAAGGTGAATATGCAAGCTAATTTGCATCAAAGTAAATTCTCGCTCAAAGACCTCGGTTATTTTGTGAAGGGGATGGAACCTTATGCACACAACACTATTGCTATTGATGGGAAATTGAAAGGCAAAATCAGCGGACTTGATGCAAAAGACATCGTATTGAAAACAGGTAACAATACCACTTTAAGCGGTTCGCTGTACACGTCCGGTTTACCGCAATTGCAAGAAACGTTTTTAAACATTCGATTAAAATCGTTGCATACATCCGTTGCCGATATACGAAGAATTGCACCCAATGCTAAAATACCTGACAACCTCAATAAACTACAAACAATCAACTTCAGTGGTGACCTCGATGGATTCCTAACCGACTTTGTGGCACGCGGAAACCTGAACACCAATTTGGGAAATGCGAATTCCGATTTGAACTTTAAATACAACTTAAAAACCAGCGAAAGCGCCTACATCGGAAATCTGAACCTAGATAAATTTAAACTCGGAGAATGGTTTAACGATACCTCCATTGGCGATGTAAGTTTAACCGCAAAAGTGAATGGTAAAGGGCTAAAAATAGAAACACTTAACTCAAAAATTGAAGGGCAAATAGACGCTTTCACTTACAAAAATTACAATTATAAAAACCTTACGGTGAACGGAAGTGTGAAAGGGAAATCGTTTCAAGGGGAGCTCTCTATCAACGATCCAAATTTAGACGTAACCTTCAACGGCAAAGCCGATATGAGTGTCGCTGTACCTTCGTTTAAATTCAATTCAAATGTGAAAAACATTTCGCTGAAAGAGTTGAACATTACTACCGAAGATTACCGTTTCCAAGGCACAGTAGATGCCGATTTTACAGGAAAAAACATCGATGAATTGGATGGTAGCCTTACCATCAACGATTTAAAATTGGCGCGTAACGATGAAGTGCAAGTGCTGCGTTCTACTACATTGAAATCAACCGCTATTGGCAATGGCAAAAAAAGTTTGGTATTCGAAACCGATATGGCAGAAGGGCGCATTACCGGAAAATATTCTTTAACGATTTTACCGAAAATATTAAAAAGCTATTTCAATAAAGCGATTTACAAAATTGAAGATACATCTCATTTCCCGAATCAAAACTTTGCCTTCGATTTTAGAGTATACGACAGTTTACCGATATTGAAAATACTCGACCCAAAACTTAAAATGATTCGGAACTCTTTTGTGCGGGGCGAAATTGCAACCAACCCCAACAATTTTGTGATTAATGCCTCCATTCCGGAATTAGTATACGATACCTACAAAATTAAAACAACAAATGTAGATGGAGTGCTTACCGATACCAAAACAACCGCAAATTTAAGTATCGATAAAATATTTATAAAAGACAGTTTGTATATCGACACTGTTGCTGTTGCATTAAAGAACAGCGGTGAAGGCTATGCCATCAACACGCAAATCAAAGATTTTAAAAACTACAATCGCTTAAACACCGATTTGTTTGTTCAACCGGGCTATTCATCCGTTGATATTCAACTCAAGAAAACTTCGATTTGGTTAGGTGGAAAAGAATGGATTACTCCGGTAGATAACAATGTGCATTTAAGCAAAAAAGATCTCGTTATCAGCAACCTGTTTTTCGAATCAGGCGAACAACGCATTGCCTTCGAAAGCTACAAAACACAAGATTCTGTGGCTTGTGTGAATGTGAAGCTGAATGAAACATCGCTCAACGGTTTCATGGCCATCTTCAACACCAAAGTAAAAGATATCGATGCCAAGGTGAATGGCAACTTAAAAATTGAACGCATCTTCTCTAAGCCGATATATTTGGCCGACTTAAACGCCAACACCATTCAGTTAGGGAAAGTTGCACTCGGAAATTTAAGCATTAAATCGTCACTCAACGAAAAGCTCAACCGTATTGATATTGAAGGTATATTAGGTGGTGCTGCCAACAAGTTAAACATTAACGGCTATTACAGTTTAGAGAAAAACAATCAACGTTTAGATGTTGTGGCATTGATTCAAAATGGAGAATTAGACTTCTTGAATTATCCGTTCTTTGCCAAATACGTAAAAGATGTAAAAGGCACATTCAGTGGATTGGCGCACCTTGCAGGCCCTATCAAAGGACTAACCCTTGATGGAAATATTCACATCAACGATGCCGATGTGCGTGTTTCGTACCTCAACACTAAATACAAATTACGTAACGAAGACATTGCCCTCAACAAAGACGGCTTCTTCGATATTGGAGAATTAGTACTCACCGATGAACGGAATAATACGGCTAAAGGCTATGGCAGAATTTATCACGACAATCTGAAGAAATTCAGATTGGATTTGAATGTGAACACACAAAACGCCATGTTCATGAACACTACAGCGAAAGATAACGCGGTGTTTTACGGACAAATTTTCGCCAACGGACGTGTTACTTTCAAAGGCACCATTCCTGTGGTAGATATTCATGCCACAGCAAAAGTAAATCCGGAAACGCATTGCTATATCCCCATTAACTCATCATTCGAAACCAATAAGTATTCGTTCTACAAGTTCGTAAACAAACAATCGGATTCGCTGCGTTTGTTGGGGAAGAAAGATCAAATCAAACAGGCCGGAGTAAACTTCACTGTAGAAGTAGATGTAACGCCTGATGCTACGCTTGACATTTTGCTCGATCCGGCAGCCGGTGATATTTTGAGCAGCAAAGGAAGCGGCAACCTCAAAATTGAAGTGTTGCGCACCGGTGAATTCAACATCTACGGTTTGTATGAAATCGATCGCGGAAACTATTTGTTCACGTTGCAAAACATAGTCAACAAACGCTTTTTATTGAATCGTGGCGGCACCATCAATTTCCGTGGCGATATCTACAAAGCCCAATTGAATGCCGATGCATCGTATGATGTTCGAACATCTACCTACGATTTAATTTACGATCCATCACAATCGGAATCGAATCTTTCGGAAGAAGCCACCGCACGTGCCAAAAATCGCATTACCACAAAACTGTTGTTGAAACTTACCGGCATTCTCGAAAAACCCGATGTTGCCTTCGACATTGTGCCGCAAGATCCGGATCCGTTGATTAGAACCCTAGTTGAAAACAGAATGCAGTTAGTGCGCAGTGTGGAATCGGAAATGAACAAACAAGTCTTTGGGTTGCTCCTCATGAACCGTTTCTTACCGGCAAGTACAACCGCAACCAACTCTATTGCTAACCCGAACTACATCAGTGGTGGTGTGGCCAACACGGTGAGCGAATTTCTTACTTCACAACTCTCGATGTATGTAAGTAACTTCTTCGAAAACATTAATGTAAAAGACTTTGACGTGAACTTGAACTTCCGTCAGTACGATCAACAAAGTAGCGGAACGTCTGCCCTCGATGTGTACGATACCCGCAGAGAATTGCAATTGGCCTTAACTAAACGCTTCTTCAACAATCGATTGTCGATTAACGTTGGCGGAAACTTAGATTTTGGCGATCGCTATACCGATCAATCGGGTACCGTTAAAAACAATAAAACCACCAACGTAAATGGCGATTTCCAAGTAGAATACACCCTTACCAAATCGGGTAACTTCCGCGCCAAAGCCTTTAACCGTGGCGACTACGACAACTTCAATCAGCGTAACCGAAACAAAACCGGATTAGGACTTTCGTTCCGTCAAGATTTCGATAATTTCAAAGATCTCTTCAAACGCAAAAACCCGAAGAAAAAACCCGAATCGGAACCTAAAGTCACAGGCAAAAACGAAGAAACGCTAACAGCAGAACCCGCCAAGTAAATTTTATTGCCAAAGATTTACCGCTTTGCATTAAATTGTAGCAGTTTAGGGCATCTATTCATGAAGCAATCGCAAAGCAAACATCAAAACAAAGCATCCAAACCACTGGTATGGACAAAAGCGATGTTGCTGCTGTTTTGTGTCGGATTATTCCATTCGGCTAAAGCCCAAAACCTTTCGAATATCCGGAGTGTAACCATCGAAAACAGCTCCGATACTATCCAAATCGACACACTGAGCATTGTGCCTAACACATTAAACATCACAACTGCAAGCGGCAGTATTGTCCCGGCATCGTCTTACGACTTCTACCCTTTCAGTGCCAAACTCATTTGGAAACAAAAACCCACCGAGCCTATTCGCATAAGTTATCGGGCGTATCCGGTGATGTATGCCAACCGCTATTTCCATAAAGATTACCGAACCATTGTGGCCCAAACCAAACAATTTTCGCTTTCGCCATTTGTGTATAATCCCACCCTTACTTCGCCCAACGATTTCATGGATTTCGGCACACTCGATTACTCGGGTAATTTTTCGCGAGGTATAAGTTTTGGCAGCAATCAAGATGTAATTCTCAACTCGGTACTCAATTTACAACTACAAGGCAAATTAGCCGAAGACCTAGAAGTAGTAGCCAACATCACCGATAATAACATTCCCATTCAACCCGAAGGAAACACTCAAAATCTGCAAGAGTTCGACAAAATATTTATTCAACTCCGCAAAGGCAAACAAGCCGTAACCGTGGGCGATTTCGATATGATAGAAGGGCGCAATTATTTCATGCGCTACTCCAAAAAAGCACAAGGCGCATCAGTGGATTTAAACTTAGGATTAAAAAAATACGGACAACTCAAAGCCCGTGCAGGCGGAGGAATTTCGCGCGGTAAATTTGCCCGAAACACACTGCTTATCAGCGAAGGTACGCAAGGTCCATACAAACTCGTAGGTGCCAACAACGAAGCTTTCATCACCATCTTAGCCAACACCGAAGAAGTGTTCATCAATGGCGTAAAACAAAAACGAGGCTTCGATCAAGATTATGTAATTGATTACAACCTCGGGCAAATCACCTTCACCCCCAAACGCATCATCACCCGCGATCTCCGCATCACCGTTGAGTTTGAATACTCCGAACGCAGCTACCAACGCACCCTCTTCGATGCCGCATTGCAATGGGATTACAAAAAAACACGCATCGGTTTTAATCTCTACACCGAACAAGACAGCAAGAATCAAAACTTCCAACAGAACCTCGATGCCAATAAAAAAACATTCCTAGCCGGCATAGGCGATAGTATCGACAATGCGTTCTACAATGGCGTAGATTCAGTAGCCTACGATGCTAACCGCATTTTGTATGAACGCATAGATACGGCTTTCGTATTCGGAGCCGATACCATTCCCATATCCTACTACCGCGTGGCCACCAATCCTTTAACCGCAAAATATGCCCTCACATTTATTTTAGTAGGCGATGGAAAAGGTCATTACAAAGCCGCGCAAACTACCGCCAATGGTAGAGTTTATGAGTATGTAGCTCCAACGCGCAATGCTTCCAATCAACTTATTCCATCCGGCAACTACGAACCCAAAATCAAACTCATTACTCCTGTACTCAATCAATTGTACACCTTAAACATCCAACAAGATATTGGCAAAAATGTGAAAGTAAATGTAGAAGGTGCCCTCTCGAATAAAGATGTGAACCTCTTCTCCAAACTTAACGATAACAACAATCTTGGAGCCGGTGCACATGGCAATGTAACTTTCAACAAAACACTAAATGCAACAAAAAATCCGTCAACAATTACGGCAGTAGCCGATTATGAATTCGCTAATAAAACATTCAACTTTATTGAACGATACAGAACCGTGGAATTCAGCCGCGATTTTAATCTCGGTTCCACCCTGCCGCGCAAGAACGAACACTTGGGCAGAGCAGGACTACAATACACCATTCAAAATTTACTCTCTACCGAATACCGTTTCCGCACCTTCATACAAGACAGTATCTACAAAGGTTTCGAGCACTATGTAAATCTGCAAACCACCGTAAAAGGTTTTTACATGCGCATCAACACATCTGCATTACATTCTACCAGCATAGTTTCTTCCACACAATTCTTTCGTCCGCAAGGCGAAATCAGTTACACATTCAAAAAACTAAACGGCTGGAAAACCGGTATCATCTTCAATCACGAAATCAATAAAACAAAGCAAAACACCTCCGATACCCTCGACCCTATTCAAAGTCGCTTATGGCAAGAATACCGCTACTACATCGTTTCAGCCGATACGCTGCAAAACAATTTTAAAGTAGAATACTTCGCCCGCACCGAACAAGCCGCCAAAGGCAAGGGATTCGCCAGTCCGGGACGCATTAGCCACAACGTTTCTTTCTCCGGCAATGTAACCAGCCTGCGCAATCAAGGCTTAGCTTGGACGCTCACTTACCGTAGAATCGATGAAAAAGATCCCGTAAAAGCACAACAAGAATTACAGAATTATTACCTCGGACGTATCGATTATAATTTCACCGCACTCAAAGGTTTGATTAAATCGACCACCTTCTACGAACTGGGCACAGGCCGCGAACAAAAGCTGCAATTGGTGTACATCTACTCCCCTACCGGCACCGGAGATTATGTGTTGCAGAAAGGACAAGACCGCAACAACATCACCTCCTACATTGCCAAACAAGGCGTATTGAATGCAGGCGATTCTACCTACATCCGCACCTTTCAAACCACACCGGAATATTTGCCTGTAAATAGCACACAGTTCAATCAAGCACTAACACTCAATCCTAGCGCATTGCTCAAGAATCCGAAAAACGGAGCACAAAAATTCATCAACCTCTTTTCTACGTTCAGCAATTTGCAATTGAGCAAAAAAATCTATTCGCTGCGCAGCAACAAAGCCTACGAATATTTTCTTCCCTTCTCCTCCAAAACCCTCGATACCAATTTGGTACAGCTCACCATCAATGCACGCAACAGTTTATTCATCAATCGCTTTTCATCTAAAATAAATGCGCAAATCGATGTCAATTATTTAAAATCAAAAACACTGCTCACCTCCGGCAACGAAATTCGCATCAGTCAAAATCAGAGTCTTACTATACGTTGGAATATTTACAAAGAGCTGTTGTTACAAAGCTCCTACAACCACGGCACCAAGGCAAACCTGTCCGATTTCTATCTCACGCAACAATACAACATCAACCTCCACGAAACCTCCAACGAGCTCAGTTATTTGTACCGAAACATGATTCGCCTCGCCTTCACCTACGGCTTCAATTATCGCAAAAATACCATTGCCGTGTATGGCGGACAACTCACCACACAACACAACGCATCACTCGATTTTCGTTTCAGCAAATCCGGCAAAACCACGGTGAATAGCAAGTTCACGGTAGCCGCAGTAAAATACAACAACAACGGAGTCGCCAATCTCCAAGCCGAATACACCTTATTAGAAGGATTGAAAAACGGCATCAACTACATTTGGAACGTAGGGATAGAACAAAAAATCAGTTCCGCATTGCAACTCATCGTTGGCTACGATGGCCGCAAAACCGGCACCGATAAAGTAATCAACACCGCACGAGCCGAGATTCGAGCATTGTTTTAAAGCACCCATAGCAAACAATACATAAAGTAAAACCGTTAACACAAAACAACTCCATGCGCAGATATAAACCCAGTAAGAACTACCAACACAACCGCGTAATCGTTCGCCACTTCAGCCTTTCGCCTGTGCAATATTACATGGAAGACGAAATGAACATCGAACAATTCACCAACCACCTCATCGACTGCAGCGCAGAAGAATGGTTAGCCCTTTTTAAAACCTGCCATCCGCATCACTTCAAGTACAACCCGCAAACACCAACACAGGTGTATGTAGAAAGCGGCACAGCAAACATACCACTCATGATGAACGACACCTTCTTCGCCACCTACCAACCCAATGTGTACTACGCCAAAAACAGCTCCTTCCACGACTTCTCCACCTACCTCGTAAAAGAACACTACCCCAACGAAACCGAATATAGCAAAGCCAAACGCTGGCTCGGCAACACCTACCCCACCCTCACCGAAGGCACAACCCTCCTGCAACTAGAATTCATCATCCAAAACCCAAATGCATAAATCTTAAATCAAAAATTCTTAATCCTAAATTCTCAAATCCTAATTCTTAATCCCAAATCTTAAATCACACATCTTAAATCACACATCTTAAATCCTAAATCCCCCAATCCTAAATTCTTAATCCTAAATCAATTCCCTTATCTTTATCCAAACAACAACCATGAAAACACTACTACTCGCCTTCGCAATTTTCGCCACACTTGTAACCCAAGCACAAACCCTAACCGATATCGATGGCGATGGTATTCCCAACACAAGCGATAACTGCATATTAGTAGCCAATCCCACCCAAGTAGATGACGATACCGATGCTATAGGCAATGATTGCGATTGTGCACCACTATTTGCGAATCCAATAAAAGACCGACCAAATCTCACCTTCACCTATGCCACACCCGATACCATCATCACAGCAGGTACACCGGTAACATTCACCATCATTACACAACGGCCCGATAGCTTTCAATGGTTTAAAAACGGTATAGCCGTTGGCACAAACAGCACCACCTATTCCGATAGTACACTACAAAATGGCGATTCCATCTCCTGCGCACTCATCACCAATCCAAATTGCGACACCACCATCATCAGCGTGCCCGGCAACACCCTGCACATCACCGTAAATCCCGTAACCACAGCCCTGCAAAACAATAACAACAGCGCAGCCATAAATGTATACCCCAATCCGGCACACAACAAAGTGTACCTCCACTGCACCGAACCCATACAACAAATAGACCTCTTGAACGCCATCGGACAAACCGTAAAAAAATGGACAACACCACACAGCAACCTACTCGATATTCACGACCTAGCCAAAGGACTGTACACTCTCAAAATACAGCTGGAAAAAGAAACACAAACCAAACGACTCCACATCGAATAAACTCAAATACTAAACCCCAAATGGTAAATGAATTGGGCGTTTTAACGCGCTTTCCGTTCCCATCTTTTGCTCGTTCCTCACAAAAGGATGTCCACTTCAATCGCTAACGCAGCATACTGCTTAAATGCAACATTATTTTCTGAACGTCATTGCGATAAGCCTTCCCAGGCGAAGAAGCAATCTCTCCTCCTCCCCGTCATCCTATGTTTGTTCCAATAAGTAGAAATGCTATTATTTTTATAACAAGAA
>CAYNMP010000013.1:0-88740 GCA_964398475.1 uncultured Chitinophagaceae bacterium
TTTCAGCATGGAAGGGATGCGTGGGCAGTTTGTGATGGTGGTGCCCAAAGAGGAGTTGATTGTTGTGCGATTAGGCGAAAAAGAATGGGACAAATCATCGGAGCGTTTTAAACCCTTATCGCTTTACCCAACTATTCTTCGCTCAGTTTTAGGGCTATGGGGAACGAAGCGCTGAGCGGTAGATAAAATTTCCCCGTAAATACTTGGTTTTATTTATATTCGGGCTCGAATTTCAAACTATGCCTTTTTCTGTTTATTTACAACAAGTGGATCCCGATTTAGCAGGCTTGCTTTCAGCAGTAGCCGATGCTTCCGTTAAATTATCAGATGCAGTGCGTAATGCCCCTCTTCGAAATCTAACTGGCGCAATGGATGCCACCAATGTGCAGGGCGAAATTGTGCAGAAATTAGACGATTACAGTAACCAGGTGTTAATGGATTATTGTAAGTCGAGTTCGGCATGCGCAGGTTATTTAAGTGAAGAGAATGAAGGGGTAACCACGATGAATGAAACAGGCTCATTGGTTATTGCAGTTGATCCGCTCGATGGTTCATCGAATATTGATATTGCAGCTCCAATCGGTACCATTTTCGCAATTTGGAAACGCAAATCCGCTGTTGGGGCAATTCATGAATCCGATTTCTTGCAAAAGGGCGATGAATGCTTAGCTGCAGGTTATGTGCTTTATGGAAGTGCTACTATGTTGATGTTATCAGTGGGCAAAGGCGTGCAGCTTTTTGCGTTGAATTCCGGTACAGGCATGTACGAGTTAGTGAATAACACTATTCAACTGCCAACAAAAGGGAAAATCTATTCCATGAATCAGGGGAATTTATCGAAATTCGAACAGGCAGCGAAAAACTTTGTAGCGTATTGTACGGAAACAGATAAGTCTACTTCTCGTCCGTTTTCAATTCGTTATATTGGTTCAATGGTTGGCGACTTATATCGCACGTTCTTAAAAGGCGGAGTATTTCTTTATCCTGCATATGAAGGCGAAACAAAAGGGAAATTGCGTCTGCTTTACGAATGTATACCAATGTCGTTCTTAGCGGAGCAAGCCGGAGGTAAAGGTACAAATGGGAAGGAGCGAATTTTAAGTATACAGCCTACTGAATTGCATGAACGTTGTGCAATCGTTATTGGGTCGTCCGACTTAGTAGATCAATACATTGCTTTTTCAAAATAATTTTTAATCCAAAGCATCATCATTCAACACTTACACATGAATAAACTTTTTGCAGGTCTTATTTTGGTTTTTGTATCCCTTTTTTCGTTTGGGCAAAGTGCTCCTACCGTTAAGAATGATACATTGTCTATTTGTTTAGGACGAATAGATACGGTTGACGTGTTAAGCAACGATTCTGATGCAGATGGCGACAGTATTTTCGTAAAACAAGTAATACTTCAACCTCAACATGGTACGATAGTACAATTAGGCAATGAATTTGCTTATACCCCAAGCGTTGGTTATATAGGTATCGATAGAGTTTACTTTCAAGTATGTGATAACAGTGCGTTCAATCAATGCACATATGAGTTTCTGGTGTTGAATATAGATACGTGTATTCCTGTAAATTTTGCTCCAATTGGCAATAATGACACAACTACGCTATGCTCTTTTGCGAATACGGTATTTGCTCCTCTTTCGAATGATTTGAATGTAGATGGCGATAGTTTATTTGTGCAACAAGTGCTTACTCACGGTGTACACGGAACGGATACCTTAGTTGGAGGTATAATACTCTATCAAGCAACCGATAGCATTGGCAAAGATACACTAAGCTATGTAGTATGCGATGTGCCTGCTTCGGGACTTACTGCTATGTGTGATACGGCACTCGTTATTGTAAATATTGTTGATTGTTCAGTTCCTACGAATAGAACGCCAACCGCACAAATAGATATTGTGGCTGCAGTGGAGGATTTGGTTTCTTTCCCTCCTTTTGATCCGCGCGACAATGATTCAGATCCGGATGGTGATAATTTGACATGGACTCCTGTATTTCCTCCTTTGAATGGAACAGTTTTTCCTTTTGGAGGTAAATGGATGTATCGACCAAATCCGAATTTTAATGGGATTGATGTGATGGCGTATCAACTTTGTGATGATGGGACTCCATCGTTATGCACATTTAGCTTAGTTGTATTTATTGTTGCACCGGTGAACGATGCTCCCAAGGCGCTCAACGATACGTTTACTTTAGCAGAAGACAACACTGTAGTTTTACCTGTATTGGATAATGACACCGATATTGATGGCGATAATCTTGTAGCAGAGATTCTTTCACAACCTTTACATGGCGCAGTTGTAAAATTGCCCAATGGTGATTTGTCGTATACTCCAAGTAGCAATTACAATGGACTAGATGAGTTTACGTATCAAGCTTGCGATCCATCGAACAAATGTTCCAAAGCCAAGGTGATTTTGACTATAACACCAGTTAACGATGCTCCTATAGCCTATGCTGATTCATTATTGTTAGTAGATGTGCAAACTTCTGCAGTAGTTGATGTAACGGCAAACGACAAGGATGTAGAAAATGATGCATTAACAATTACGGGAGTTTCAGGAGGAACAAATGTTGCCGGAACTTTAGTAATTAAAGATGGAAAGCAGCAAATTGAAGTAACTAAAGTAAATGCAGAAGCCTGTGGAAAAGACTCTTTGTTTTACACTATTTGTGACGGAGGTGGATTATGTTCAACAGGTGTTTTATATGTTGAAGTGCTTTGTAATTTCAAAAATTTGATGCCACAGGGTTTCTCTCCCAATGGTGATGGAATAAACGATAATTTGGTTTTCCCTGGGTTACAGTATTATCGTCCGTTCCAATTTGAAGTATATAACAGATGGGGTCATCCTGTATACATCAATGAAGATTACAACAACGATTGGAACGGCTATGCGCAAGACTTGAATCAGCCATTGCCGGATGGAACGTACTATTATATTGTTCGCTTACCTGATGGACGCGAAATTGTAAACTATTGCATTATTAACCGTTAATCGGTTAGTCGTAAATAAAAATGGCGCCTTACAAGGCGCCATTTTTATTTATGGACTATTAGAGTCCAAGTTCTTTAAACTGCTGTTGCAGTATGGCCGTGATAACTACTTTATCGCCATCAATACCTTTGATGAGCGCCTCCATGGATTCAAATTTTTTCTCATCGCGAATATATTGTATAAACTCAAGGGTGATACGTTGTCCATAAATTTCTCGAGAGAAGTTGAGAATATTAACTTCAACACTTAGATGCTTTCCGCCAAAGGTAGGATTAAACCCAATACTCAGCATGCCACCAAACCACTGCTCATCTACACGCACACGAACGGCATAGATTCCTTTTTTGGGAATTAGCTTGTTGAATTCATAGGGTTGAATGTTTGCTGTAGGATACCCAAGTTTTCGGCCATTTTGCAAGCCTTTAATCACAATGCCGGATAGGGTATAGGCATGTCCTAACAATTCGTTCGCTTGTTCTATTTCGCCATCATTCAACGCATGCCGAATTTTAGTTGAACTTATGGTAATATCTTCCAGTGTTTGTTTATCTATTTCTTCTAAAGCATACCCAAATTTGGTTTTGTATTTTTCCAATAAGGAAAAGTCGCCTTTTCTATCTCTTCCAAATTTGTGGTCATAACCGATAACGATATGTTTCGGTTGGAAATTTTTCACTAAAAAGTGCTCAATGTAATGATCGGCACTTTGTTCTGAAAAGTCGCGCGAAAAAGGAATAATAACAACATTATTTACTCCATACTTTTCCAGTAATTCAATTTTTTCGTTGGGGGTAGATAAGAGTTGCACCGCTTGCCCATCGGGTTGGATCACTAATCTAGGATGCGGATGAAAGGTAATAATCACCGATTCTCCTGCATTGTCTTTGGCTAATTGATTGATACGAGCAATTATTTGTTGATGCCCCAAATGTACTCCATCGAATGTTCCGATTGTAATAACCGCATTATTGAATGGGTTAAGTTCTTCGATATGTCTAAAAACCTTCATGCTTGTTTTACGGTTTCAATATCAGCAATAGTTTTTATCAACGCTTCCAGATGCCAGGCATCTTCAATGGCAAATGCACCATTCTTTGTTCTTCTTAGTGCCGTCATATAAGCTCCGCAACCAAGTAATGCACCAAAGTCGTTCACCAGTGTACGAATATATGTTCCTTTACTGCATTGCACTCTAAAATCGATATAGGGAAGTTCAATGCGGGTGATTTCAAATGCTAAAATAGTAATTGTTCTTTTCGGAATTTCAATCGTTTTGTCTTTCCGAGCCATATCATAGGCTCTTTTTCCATCTACTTTAACCGCTGAAAATTGGGGAGGGGTTTGTTCGATGGTTCCCGTTAATTGTTTTACAGCATCTTCAATCATTGCATTGGTTACCCCGGCAAAAGGTTGGTGATTAATTTCTTCCGTTTCAGCATCGAAGGATGGGGTAGTGGCACCCAATTTAAGTGTGCCTGTGTATTCTTTCTGTTGGGCTTGGTAGTTGTCGAGTTCTTTTGTTTTTTTACCGGTGCAAATAATGAGCAGGCCAGTCGCTAATGGATCTAATGTTCCCGCATGGCCTACCTTCAATTTTCCTGTTTTACGTGAAATGGCATAGCGTAATTTGTTTACAACATCAAATGACGTCCAATTTTGGGGCTTATCTACCAATAATATTTCCCCTGATAAAAATTGTGCGGAAGTGAATTTCAAAATTGTTTGTTTTAAGGAATCCTTACTTCAAAATTTGAAATGGTAAATGGAAAACATAAATCCCAACAAGGATTATAAGGCCCAATATGATTCTGTAATAGCCGAAATATTTCAATCCAAACTTATTGAGGAAAGCCAAGAAAAACTGAATAGCAATGAGTGCAACAATAAACGAAGTGATGTTGCCATAAACTAGCTGTTCTACATGTACCCCTTTAATGCTTTTGAAGCCTGCATATGTTTTGTACAAAGCCGCAGCAGAAATGGTGGGTACCGCAAGAAAAAAGGAAAATTCAGCCGAATTTTTGAAACTCATTTTTTGGGTTAGCCCTCCAATAATAGTTGCAGCACTTCTTGATACTCCCGGAATCATTGCCACACATTGCGAAAGACCAATAACAAAAGCTTCTTTGTATGTTGGAAGAGGTGGGTATATGATGGTTTCATGCCCATCTTCGTCAATGTGAATTTCTTCATCTTCATGGATCAAGCTATCTTTGAAAAGTTTATCCACCCATATCATTACAATACCGCCAAGAATGAGCATAACTGCTACTACAGGGACACTTTCCAATAACGAATCTATAAACTTATTAAGAGTGACACCAAAGACCATCGCAGGAATGAATGCAACAATCAAAATTTTGTAGAATTCAAATGATTGAAAAAACCTTCTGAAATAGGTTACTAATACTGCAAGTATGGCTCCAAATTGTATGTTAATCAAGAATACCTTTACAAACGAAGATTCTTGTATTTGCAGAGCTGCCTGCGTCAAAATCATATGCCCTGTTGAAGAAACAGGTAAAAACTCAGTGAGCCCCTCTACAATTCCTAAAACAACCGCCTCAAATGTTGTCATGCTTCAGCAGGCTTCTTTAATATGGCAAAAATCTCGATTCCAAAACCAATCATCACAACCAATGGAGCCAATGTGATTCTTCTAAAGCTGTAAATCTCATCGGTAGGGAACACATTTGGATTTACATTGTTGCTACCAATCATGAGTAAAAAGCCGATGATGACTACAACAATACCTACAATCATTAAGGTATAGTTATCTTTGTTAAACATAAACGTTGCTGGGGTTTTTGAATTTGTTGATTTAGGCGCATCAACCTTTGGTTTTGATACGGGTTTTGTAGTAGCCATGTTTAAAATTTTAAATATCTTATAAGTGCTAAAATTGTACTAAGTGGAATAAAGACAATAGAGAACAAAATCAATGCCACACTTAGATTTGCGAATGTATATAAATCATTCATTAAATTAAGCTGTGCGAAGGTAAAATTCATGTAATACCCTATGCCAAAAATTGTTATCGAAGCTAAAATGGCCGATAATACTGAAACCAGTAGTGCGCCTCCTAAAAATGGCTTCACGATAAACCACCTTGTAGCACCAAACAATTTCATGCTTTCAATACTTTGTTTCTCGAATGATAAGGTGAGCCGGGTGATAAAAAAGATAACGAGTAAGATAAAGAAAACGAGAACTCCCACTACAATGAGCGTAGAGATTTTAACTACAGGTAAGATTTTTTCCAATTGTGCAATAGATTCGGCAGAGTAGCGAACATCGTCTATTCCTTTTAAGGCTTTCAACTGCGTTTCGATTTTAACAATTGAGGAAGAGCGAACATATTCATCTTTGAGATGAAGCTGAATTGAATTATAAAGCGGATTGTTGTCTAAAAAATCTACTGCTGTTTCACCGATTTCGTTTTTGAGTATGCTTAAAGCGCTGTCTTTACTTATAAAGGTGGCTTCTAGGCAATAGTTCGAGCGTTTTATTGCGTTTAGGGTGGATAACGAATTTTCTTGTGAAGAACTTCGGTTGAAAACAATTTCAACCACAAACGATTCTTTAATTGTTCGTTCGGCATTATGGAGCTTATAGAATAATATTCCCAATAGTCCTAACCCTACTAATGCTATAAATGAGCATAAAAACGTGACCAATAATGCTTTATTCCTTTTCAAGATAAATGTTTCGACAAATTTACTCAATATTTATGGTGCTTCCCAAACTCAAAATGTGGATAAAATGGGGGTATTGTATACTTTGCTAAAATCAATTCAAAAAAAATTTTTCATTTTGCAGAAAAATTGTATTCTTTTGCGCTCCCTAATCTAAGAAAAATATGTTTTGGACACTAGAACTTGCATCATACCTTGAAGAAGCCCCTTGGCCGGCTACTAAAGACGATTTAATTGATTTCGCTATTCGAAGCGGTTCTCCGGTTGAAGTAATCGAGAACCTCCAAGAATTGGATGACGATCAAGAAATGTACGAAGGTATTGAAGATATTTGGCCGGATTACCCTACAAAGGAAGACTTCTTCTTTAACGAAGAGGAGTATTAATGCGTTAAATTTGTGAACAAAAAAGCACTGTTAGTAGCAGTGCTTTTTTGTTTGGCAAGATTATTGGTTTACATTCAATATAAAATTTATACAATGCAAAAATTAATGCTTTTAGGTTTAACTACCCTTTTGTTTGGATGTGGTACTTTTGCACAGACAACAACTACAAAAAAAGTTGCGGCCAAAACAAAAGTTGTGACTAAAACAACGAACAGCACCGGGAAAAAACCGACTGCCCCTTCAACGCTACCTACAGGTACAAAATCTACGGTAACTACCACCACTTCCGGGCCTAGCAAAACCACTACAACAACAACAACTCCTTCTTCATCAACTTCTACACCTTCTACTCCTGCATCAAGTGGAACTAAAAAGGGTGGTTTTGGTGGAGCGTCAACATCAACGCCATCTTCGGGCACAACAACTTCTACACCAACCTCCACCACACCCTCATCAACAACCACTACGGGAACAAGTACTTCAACCTCTGGGGGAGGAATTGGAGATGTTATTGGCTCGGTTTTAGGAGGAGCAACCGGAGGTGGTTACACACAAAGCGATGCTGCGAACGCTATTAAAGATGCGTTATTAAATGGGATTACAAATGGCGTTAAACTTGTATCTGTAAAAGACGGATATTTTGGCAATAGTTTAATTAAAATTCCTTTTCCAACGGAAGCACAACCTATTGTGAGTGCTTTGCAAATGGTGGGTGCCGGAAGTTTAGTAGATAAATTGGTGTTGCAAATCAACCGTTCTGCTGAAGAAGCTGCCGTACAAGCTACACCTATATTTGTAAACTCGATTAAACAATTAACCATTGCCGATGCCGTGAATATTGTAGGTAATCAGCAATCGGATGCTGCTACTCAATTCTTGAAAAGAACGACAAACGAACAGTTGGTGGCTGCATTTCGTCCTAAAATTAAAGGTGTTTTAGATAAAACAATGACCACCCAACTTTGGAGTGAAATTATGGGCACTTACAATCAAATTCCATTTGTTCAAAAAATCAATCCAGATTTGACTGACTTTGTAACACGTAAAGCACTAGATGGTTTATTTGTGATGGTAGCAAAAGAAGAAGCAAAAATTCGAAAAGACCCAATGGCACAGACTACTGATATTTTGAAAAAAGTATTTGGTAAGAAATAAGTTTTGTAATTAAGATAAAAAAAGCGCTCCAAAACGGAGCGCCTTTTTTATACGTATTGCACTTTTGCTATACACTTTTATTCTCAGAATTTACACCATATTTAACTATAACAGGGCTTCTGATTGATTAAAACCAAATTCCAAAGTCAAATAAACAAATGAATTCCATGGTTAAAATTGCCAGTCAAGTTTTGCAGATTCAATTCTCCAATTATTTTCAACTCGATGAAAAGTAGCATTGCCAGTACCATAAAGCAAAGTGAATTCTACCCTTGCATATTGCATGTATTTATCGAAAACTATTATCGTAGCTAATGGTGCTGTAAACAATTTCAGCTGTTTACCCGATTGATCTTGCCCAATGTTGATATACTTTTCTAAGAATTTCTTTCGAAGAAGTATATCTCTTCTTGAGTTATATGAATATGCAATTCCTTTTTCCTTTCTATTGTATTTACTTCCAAGAAATAATTGTAAAACACTATCATATTTTGAGTTTAGGTAAAGCGTTTTTTTTTCAAATGAGTCAAGTGTAGGTCTAAAGTTTTGAATTGGTTTATATTTTAATCTTGGCTTGTAAGTAAAAATTTCTAGACCAAAAATATCCAATAACAATAAATGGTTTTTGAGTTTGCCATCATCAGTTTTTGCTAACATTTTCGAGCGATTCGCTTCGTTCTTTTCTGTGTTGGTAATGTACTTTACTATTGAATCTTCAATTTCTTTGTCGGTGTAATGAATTTTCTCTGTAAAGTAAGTTTCTATCTCATTTTGAACTACAAGAAAAGCTTTTTTGTGGAAGCTGTTTTTCACATCACCTACCATACTATCTAGTGTTGTAGTGTTGTATAATGAGGCGAATATTTTGTAAGCATGTTGTACTGTGTCATTACATTTTGCTAACTCAGCATTTTGAATAGGCTGTATTTCGTTGTTCCATTTCTTGAAAAAGTCTAGCAACAATGCATTAGACTTTTTAGCATAAGCTTTTGTAAGCAAATCTTCGTTAGATTGAGCTATGCAAAGTAGGACGGGTATAATTAAGCCAATGGTGAAAACTTTTTTCATGAAGTTTCAGTAATAAATTAATACCCGAAAACCTCTGTTAGTGTTAATTCCTTGACCTCACCCATTTTTGCCAAGGCATTCATGTCGATATCCCCTTTGTTGCCTACAACCAAATACACATATTGCTTTTGGCTTACATTATCATTAAAAAACGATTTTACTTCGGTATATTTTATGGTTTTAGCTTTTTCATAAATTTCTTTTTTGATATCGGAGTCCAAACCTCGTTTTAAAGCGGATTGATAAGCCCAATATACATTGTCGTTTGTCGTCCAATCACTTTCTAATCGTTTTATCAGCGATTGGCGCGACATATCAAATTGTGCTTGCGCATCGGGTAAATCATTCAATAATTCGGTCATCTTATTTACAGCAGTAGGAAGTTTGTCGGCTTGTGTTCCCACAAAAGCAAACACATAATGCGATTCATTTTTCTTTTGCGGAATACTGTAGTTGCCAAAGGCGGAATAGGCTAATGCCATTTTTTCACGGATTTCTTGGAAGATAACCGATGCCATTGAGCCACCGTAATATTCATTGAACATACTCACCACAGGAACAATCGTTTTATCAAACAAATCACCTTTGGAGAGCATTACAATTTGTGCTTGTTTCATGTTGTAATTACAAAAATACACAACTGGTTTTTGGTATGTAACCTCTGCGTATACTTTTGCCGCAGGATATTCTTTCAAGGTAGTATTTGTTTTATGTAATTCTTTTAGCGTTGTGCTGACCGTGTTAATGTTGTTCTGGCCGTAGTAGAAAATTTTATGCTTATACCCTGAAAGCTGATGAATAATGCCACTCAGCACATTGGCATCAAGTTGAGTAAGTACATCATTCGAAACAATATCATTATTCGGATTTTTTGCACCATATTTTCCATAGTTCAATAGTCCTTCCCAAAGAATTGCATCTTTATCGAGTTTAATATCCAATCGTTTTTTGATCACGTTTTGCGCAAATTCATTATATACATTTTGATCGGCTGAACATTCGCTTAGCACATGTTCAAATAATGTAATACCCTCGTTGAGATTTTTTTCTAAGCCTGAAAGTGAGATATAAACTTGATCTCTGGAAGAACTTACATCGAAGACTAATCCTAATTTATAGAATTCTTGCTTTAACGCTGCCGCATTATATTTTTGAGTGCCCATGTAAGGTAGGAAGTCGATAGCTAAACCTAATAAGGAATCATTATCGGTTCCCATATCGAAAATGTAATTGAGCTTAAAGGTTTTATTTAAATCGTTGTGTACATAGTCTAACCCAACATTTTGGTTGAGTTGTGTATGTTGGATGGCTTTCTCGAAGTCGCAGAATTTTGGCTCCTGTTTGCCTTCAGCCATAGCGTCAAATTGCTTTCGGAATGTAGAGATTGAATCTTTATTTAAAACAACAGGCGTTATGGTTGGTTTTTCTACTTTATATAAGCTTGGTTCGCCCATTCGTTTGTAACAAACTGCATAATTATTGCCATAATGTTGGTTGGCAAACGCGATAATATCAGCCTTAGTGATTTTAGATAATTCGGCAATTTCTTTTTTGCGGTCTTCTAATGAAACATCTTTTACAAAAGCGAATACAATGTCGAAGGTGCGTCCTTGATTAGTTTCAGCCTGTTTAATCATGTCGTATTTCATGTTGTCGATAACGGCTTTTAGTAACCAATCCGGGAATTTACCTTGTTTCACAGAATCGATTTGCGCTAATAATAGGTCTTTTACCTCTTCTAATTTTTGTCCTTCTTTCGGCTGCCCGTAAAGCTTTTGAATAGTGTAATCTTTATTATCACTAAATGTGCTGTAGGCATCCAAAACTTTTTGTGAAAGTTTCAAGTTTAAATCAATCAAGCCGGAGCCTTTCCCATTAGCCAAGATAGCATCTACTAGTTTCACATATAACGGGTCGCGGGTATCTGCCCCATCAAATCGGAACCCTACATATACATGTTCAGGCTCTTGACCTTTCTTTTCCGTATAAAGTGGTTGGGAAATTTTAACCGGCTCTTGACGTACAAATTTAGGTACTTCTTTCGCCTTCCAGCCCCCAAAATATTTTTCGATAAGTGCAATCGTTTTATCGGGGTCGATATCTCCGCTCAGCACAATCGCACAGTTATTAGGCACATAATAAGTGTTGAAATAATTTTGAATATTGATAAGCGAAGGGTTTTTTAAATGCTCACTTAAACCAATTGTTGTTTGGCTTCCATAGGGGTGGTTCGGCATAAGCAATGAATCTACAGCTTGTGACGACCACTCCTGATCATAAGACGTACTAATATTGAATTCCTCATAAACCGCTTCTAACTCGGTATGAAAAATGCGCAATGTTAGATTTTGGAAGCGATCACTTTCCATAAATAGCCATTTCTCTAGCGCATTAGAAGGAATATCATTGATATAACACGTTAAGTCTCTATCGGTAAACGCATTTGTTCCTTTTGCACCAATTGATGAAACCATTTTGTCGTATTCGTTTGGAATAGCCCATTTTGAAGCTTCATAAGAAAAGGAATCAATTCTACTGTAGATACCTTTTTTCTTTTCCGGGTTAGGTTCGTTTTTTCGTTGTTCAAAAAGAGCTGAAATAGAATCTAAGTATGGTTTTTCTTTCTCGTAATTAATCGTTCCAAATTGATGCGATCCTTTGAACAGCATGTGCTCCAAATAGTGCGCTAATCCAGTTGTTTGCGGAGGGTCGTATTTACTGCCTGCTTTCACAGTAATCGCTGTTTGAATGCGCGGAGCTGTTTTATTAACGGTAATAAATACTTTCAAACCGTTCTTTAGGGTGTATTCTTTTACCGGAAAGTAATCTGCACCTCCAGCATTAGTATTTAAAGCTTGTTTATCTCTAAAACAAGATGAGAGCATAAGTAAGCTTACCAAAAAGAAGAGTTGAAAAATGGTTTGATGCGTTCGCTTCATGGTTATGTTTTTGTTGGCAATAAATGTAAAGCAAATTACGATGAATCAAAACGATATCCATAGACATACAGTCGAAAATAGTGCTGTTTTAGACTGTTATGGGTGAATGTCAAAATGCTTATAGCTTCAAGTACTCATTCGTAAACTGAGAGGGAAGTTTGCATAATGTTTAAACTCAAATTCCTTAGGCAATTGGTGATAAAATAGCTGAATTCCTTCTAATGTATTTTTTGCATGGTTAAAATAAAGCGAACAAAATTTCGCTGAACAACACTCACTTCCGTACATGAAGTATTTCCTTTATAAGATTCCTTTCGTTAAAGAGATAAAAGCGGATAAGCTTTTATACAGAATAAATCGATGCTCTTCATCAAGAGCTTAAAATTAAAATCTTACAGTTTAATTTTTGTATTGCCACTATCGAGTTGAATATGGCAACAATCGTGGCTTATCTTATACTTCGAATCCACAACCACTTGATTGTTTATATAACCCTGAAAACGAAATTGTTTTCCGCAACGATCTGTTTTTTCAGTATGACTATCGTCAAGGATAGGATATGTTCCTATATTTTTTCGTGTAGTATCTTCAAACAAACTTATTCCAGTTTGCAAATCGATTTCTTCGTTGTTTTCCAATTTAATTGTTCTGTATTTATCCAGCGCAACAGGAAGTCCATTATTGTCTTTAAGCTCAATAGTTATGCTCCTGAATTCCATAGTGCACATTGTATTCGTAGGACATTCAGTGGAACAAGTTTTTGTTTTCTCGCACGAAGTAAAAAGGAAAATGCTCAAAGCAAACAACAACGTTTTCATATGTATTGGTTTACGTTAATTACCGACCTCCACCTGCAATTTGTTGATAGTAATATTGTGGTAATTGATATTCAGGACTGATATTTATTGCATTGGTTAAAGCCGTTGATGCCTCTTGCATTCTTCCGGTATTCGCATAAGCGATGCCTAAATAAGTCCATGCTATCTCATTGTAACCATCGTATTTTACAGCATCTTCAAGGAATTTGATACCATTCACAAAATCATTTTTTTTCACGGCTTCAATACCATAGTAGTCGGATTTGTTTTCCCGTTTTACAACACAAGCAATAACCGAATTGTCTACTTTAACTTCATGTATGGTACCTTTTGGTGGGAAGAAATGACGCTTCATCATTTTTGGATCTACAAATTGGGGCAGAAAAACGGCATAATCCCAATTTTGTTCATTGCGTTCACGGAAACGTATGTATTCTGATTTTCGAGACGATTTTCCGCTTTCCCAACACATATTGAGCTCCCAGGGGTTATTCGATACAATTTTTTCTCCTGCATTTAAAGGAACGTTTTTCGTCATCCAATCTGCAGCAGGTTTAGCACTACATGCATAGTAATCCATTTGGTAGTCGCCATAAGTACCATCTACTCCACCGGCCAATTCATTGAAGTACACATAAATCATTGGGAAGTTATTGATAATAAAAAGCGCAGGCGATAACATACCTAAAGCTAAAACTGCATATAGTACATATTGGCCAACCTTTGGTTTAATTAATCGGAAGAGTGTTTCGAATCCTAATGCTGCCATCACACAAAGTCCGGTAAAGGTGAAATAACTGTGTCTCCAGCCATTCAACAAAGCCGATTTTTTATAAATGATATAGAACAGTGGGAAAAGCGACACAAATAATAGTAAAACAAGATACTGCGTTTTATACATTTTGCGCATTGCCGGGAACAGTATAATGGACGCCACTAATCCAATTAGTGTAATAATCGGAGTTGTATATGCAATGTAAGTAAGATTATAGTTCCATGGAACTTCGTTAGAAGGAATGTATTCTCCTCCAAAAAGTACACGAATCACAGTTGGGTAGGTGGATTGTACTTGAAGCGCATAAAACGGATGGGTGAATGGTGCTTTTAGGGCGGCAGGCCAAGTAATAATTCCAATTATCCAAGAGCCAACGAAAACTACAAGAAGACTAATTATCAACGGTCGATAGTATGTAAAGTCAAATGCAAACAATTTCTTTTTCCATTCCTCATGACTAAGCAATGCAATTAGCAAGAATAGACCGAGATAAGCATAAAGTAACAGTCCCCCAACACGAATCGCAAAGGCCAGTCCAATTCCCAACGTGAGCATTAATGTAGCTTTCCAATTGGGCTTTGGCAGATGCTCAAAGTAATAAATTAATGCAAAAATAGCCATCATGTAACCGGCTGCAAAAGGAGGGTCTTTGGGGTTGTTGAATGCTTCTCCAAGAATTCGCGGTGCAAGTAACATCAGTAGCATGGCTATGGTTCCTGCTCGCCAACCGCCAATTTGTTTTCCGGTTAAACCGGCAAAAAGGAAGAGAAGAAACGTGAAAACGGTGATAACTAAATGCCTTGTTGGCAAAGGATCTAGGTTGAAGTTTTTATACAGTGCTGATGCTGTAACTTCTAATAGTGGTCCGTAGTTGAGCAAAAGTGCACCATCATCTCGTCCGTTAGGGGAATAATGGAAAATCGTGTCGTTCTTTCCGGCTGTTGAAAGATAATCGTAAGAGAAATCTCCAATCACTTTGTGATAGATTTCATCGCTACTTGGCCCAAAATTGTAGCTTAAAATGGGTCTCACAAAAAATATTGCAACTGCAATTACTAAGAAAGCATATTTCCAATTGCGCTGTTGCGTATCCGAAAGCGTTGAATAACTTGTTACTGCTTTAGTCTCTGTAACTGAGCTTACGCTTTTTTGTTTTGGTTGTTGTTTCGCCATAAGAAACGTATTAGTTTATGAATTTCTGCAAACAAAAACATAGTTTCTGCTATTGTAATAGGTTAGTACCGGAGAATGTACATCATAGTCGGAAAAAGCTTGTTTCACTAAAGCTTCATATTCCGCTTGTGTGCGAATACTTCTACCGCGATCTGCTTTAGCAAAGAATTTTTCCATCAGCGTCATGTTGTCGAAAATACCGGTATCATAGGTAACGAAAATACCTCCAGGTTTCAGTGCTTTTCGAGCAATTTGCAAAAGATTGACAACAATAGGGTCATCCAAATGATGCATTAAACCAATGGCCATTACAATATCGTAGTTATTGAACTCCTTCACGGTATCTTCCGTGAGCATTTTCTGGAAGAAGTGAATGTTTTTTTCGTCTTTATATTTTTCATTTGCGGAATCGATATACGATTGTTCACCATCAAATCCGTTGTATTCAAAATACGTTACATGTTTTTTGAGATGCTCAATATATTCGCCAGTTCCACAACCAATATCTAAAATTTTGCAGCCTTCAAAAGGTTGGATGTAGTTCTTAACCATATTGTTGCGGTACATTGGCGCACCGGCAACAAGTTGAATTAAATTATAAACCCAAGGGAAACTAATGAATTGGTACAGTCCTTTTCTATTTTCAGCCATTAAACTTTACTTTGAAGCAGTTAAAAAAATCGATTGAGATACAAAACGAGTAAACGGAATTTTCTCCAAAATATCGCCAATAACTATTGATGGCTTTACAAGGAAATACGGAATGCCCGGAAGCAGAAAGTCTTTGTATTCCACGTCTACTTTACCAAATCCCGCTTTCGTTAACTTTTCACGAATATATGTTCTTGAAAAAGCCATTTCATCCGGTTCTAAGTGCGCCATTTTTCGGAGAAAAGATATGTTGAAGATGGCCGCTATATATGGGTTATACATGTTAGGTTCGTAGAAAATAAGTTTTCCGTCTTCTGCTAATAAGTCTTTGAGTGTAACCAACACTTGATCGAGGTTGTAATAAAGATGGTGCAATATTCCATTCCCGATAATGTAATCGAATTTTCTGCCTTTAATATCCTCCGGATTGTTGAAATCTAAAACCTCATACGTAAGATTATCTCTTTTGAAATTTTCGTTTGCAAAGTCTATAAAAGGTTTACAAATGTCGGTTCCAATAACGTTGTGTTGTTTCTTTTCAGCTATCCAAAGTGCAATTTCCCCGGTTCCGCAACCTATTTCTAAAACTGTTTTATTGTTGCCGTCTGTCATAGCCGACATGAGGTAATCTGCCCGTCTGCGCATACGCACTTCTGTGGAAGGGGTCATTTCAAAACCCTGGTTAAATCCTTGATCGTCTTTAATTGATGCCATTTAATTTCTTGAGCCTTAAATATACTTTTTTTTAAAAAATGGCTTGTTTTTTTTGCTTTTCAGGTCAAGCAGAAGTATTCGATACAATTTGTAATTGCGAATTCATTTTTTGCGAAGTGCGTTCAACTTCACAAGCACAGGCAAAATGGATGTTTCGGTAAGAATTATCGCTCTCTTCGGAAAATACTCTTGCGAATAAATTTCGGACGTCTTTTCACCTCCTCAATAATTTTAGCTTGATATTCTCCTATCACTGCAACAGCCATCATATTTAAGCCTCCAAAGAAGAGAATCAAAACAATGATAGACGTAATGCCATGTGGAATATTACTGTAAACAAAGTAAGCTACTATTTGAATAATGATAGCTAAAAACGAAATAGCAGTAAGCGCTGCTCCAACATAAGTTAGCAATTCCAGCGGCACATAACTAAATGAAAAAATCGCTTTTCTTGCCCAACCGATATTCTTTCTCCAATTGTTGGTGGTAACGCCAAACATACGCTCGGGACGAACATAATCTACCCCAATTTGCTTAAATCCAACCCATGCTCTCAATCCGCGCATAAATTGATCTGTTTCCGGCATTTTTACCAGTTCTTCAACTACTTTTCTATCCATCAACGAGAAATCTCCGGCATCTAAAGGAATCGGTACGTATGAAACAGAACGAAACACACGATAGAACAATTTGTAGAATAATGCTAAAGATTGATTGCCCTCTCTCGCAACACGTCTGCCATAAATAACATCGTACCCTTCTTGATACTTCGCATAGAACTGTTCGATCAATTCAGGTGGGTCTTGTAAATCCCCATCCAAAAGAATAACTCCATCTCCTGTAGAAATTTCCATCCCACTTAAAAAGGCCGCTTGAGAACCAAAGTTTCTAGAATGTTCAATGGCAATAACATGTTCGTCTTTGTTGACAATGCGCTGTAACACTTCTGAAGCATTATCAGGCGAAGCATCATTTACAAAAATGATTTCATAATCAACACCAATTTTGCGGAATGTATTCGTTAAACGCTCATACATGTATGGCACCGCCTCTGCATCCCTATAGCAGGCAATTACAGCCGATAGTTTATGCCGAATTTTATCTTGTACAATCTTTTTTTCATACAATGGCTTCGCATAATCTTTTTGCCATAAGTAAGTAGCATTTAAGCCATCTTTTAAACTCGTTTCATTTTGCCATCCTAATAGCTCTTTTGCTAAAGCGGAATTTCCGTACCAATCTTTTAAATCCCATTTACGGTTTGGGAAATCACCCCATTCCGGCTCATTGGAAAGGTTGAATACATTTTTGATGGTATTGGCAATTTCGCGAATGGTTGTTTTTGCACCACTGGCAATATTGATTGATTTTCCTCTTGTTTTTTGAAAATCGCTGTTTGCCGATAGGAGGGTAGCATAAATAGTATCTTCGATGTACACAAAATCGCGCGAAATATCAGGCTGAACTAAAGGAGGGTAAGTTCCTTTCATGCCTTTGTCTATGAGCTGCGGAATCAAACGATCCGGTTCTTCAAAAGGGCCATAGATAGAGTAGTAACGCAGATTCAATACCGGCATTTCTTTGATGATGCCGTAGAACTTAATCATCTGCGCGGCTGCTGCTTTTGTTACAGCATAATGCGAATTGGGTTGTAGCGGTGCATCTTCGGTAGGCGCTGCACAATTCAATCCATACTCCGAAGAGCTTCCTGCATGAATAAAGGCTTTGATGGAAAACTTAGAAGATAATTCCAATAAGTTCAACAAGCCGATATAATTCGTTTCATGAATCAAATCGATGTCGTCTTGCTTGGAATAGGCACCGTAAGCGGCAAGTGTGAAAATGGTTTTAAACTGATGCTCTTCGAACAATAATTCAATATCCGATTTCTTAGTGATGTTGCAATGCAAGATCTTTTTATGATCGCAATCGTCTAAACGCCAGGGGATAAAAGGCTTACTCGTAACGGCAAAAACATCTTCTCGATATTGTGCAATTTGGCGAAATAAGTTTGCTCCAATAAATCCACCTGCCCCGAAAATTACAATCGGTCCTTGAAGTTTTAAGACTTCCTCTTGAATTTTTTCTGTTAAAGACATGGCATAAAGATGCAGAAATTATTGAATAATTCTAATACGAGAACGAACTTCTCCATTGGATGTTGGAATTTACCAACCGCTCCTCAATTTCAATTGGTGGATGTGTTCGAAGTGGTGTTGCGAGTGCCAAGCATAGGAGCCAATTATATACTTAATAGACATGGTCTTTTCGTATTGCGGATGGTAAACGGTTCGCTGAAGTTCATCTTCATTCAATGATTGAAGAAACGTAGCCCAACGTTGATGTACTCCTTCAATCAAGCTTAAAGAAATGCTTATGTCTGGTGATTTTCCATCAACCGTTTCCGACCAAAATTGCTCTTTATATGGCTTTATGGTTGGATTGTTTTCTGTAATAGCCAATTTACAACGAATATAAGCGTTCATGTGGCTGTCTGCAATATGATGCACCACTTGTGCCACTGTCCAACCATCGGGGCGATAAGTGGTTAGTCGTTTCGTTTCATCGAAATCTTGAACTAATACGTTTAATTGTTTTGGGAAATTGGCCAGCCATTGAATTTGTTTTTGAACTGCTTCAGCTGAAATAGTTTCATCAAAAATAAATTTGCCAATAGGGAAGCGAAGTTGCTCTAATGCTTCAGCAGTCATTTGTTGATGAGTTTTTGAACGGAATCAAGAAGCGCTGTTCCGGCCAATCCGTTTTCTTCTTGATGCCAAAGTTGATTGCCATATTTTCCACTAGGGTAACCTGTTGCGTAAAGTGGTATGTATGTGTTTACTTTATTCCCGTTTTGCAAGAAAAGAGAGGCTAATGCTTCGTGCATGCCGCATTGACCTTGATGTTCTTCAATGGTTAATACTTTCCCGATGGTATTTATTTTGTCACTTAATTCATTTGGAATATGATTGACAGGGAAAATACTCAACAACCATACTTCTAAATCCTTAGCTTCTTCTAACTGCAAGATGTTTTCCAATACAGGTCCGGTGCCAATCACCACACCCTTTGAGCCATCTTTTATTTTGCGCCATTGTTGAAACGGAGTAGTCACAGTCTTTGCCGCCAAGTTCAAACGCAGATAATTAGGGTGTTTATCGGCAATCATCCATTGAATGGCTTCTCCAACATCAGTTCCATTGAAAGGAATAACAATGCGCATGTTTTGCAACAAACGTAGAGCACCAATATCTTCAATATTATGATGGGTTGCGCCCATAATTCCATATCCGAACCCTCCACCATTGCCTACAATTTTTACAGGCAAATTGTGCAAACACACATCGTTTCTGATTTGCTCGTATGGGCGAAGCGTAACAAAAGGGGAGATACTGTAACACCAAGGAATGAACCCTTCATGTGCTAAAGAAGCCGCTACAGTAATCATGTTTTGCTCTGCAACACCTGCATTGATAAAATGCTCGCCAAATGTAGCTTGCACTTTCTCTAATGCCATATACCCTAAGTCTCCGGTGAGGAAAACTAAGTTTTCCTGTTCCGTTTTGGCATTAATGATTGACTGTGCAAATTCGTTACGCATGGGTAAAATGTTCTCCGACAAAAGAAAGATTAAATCTATGGAATACCAAACCTGTTTAGGTAATGTTTCAAAAAAAAACACCGCTGAAATTTTCAGCGGTGTTTTTAGGATATTTTAGAAGTAGATGTTTCGTCTTACTCCGGCTAAGTGCTTTGCTAATCGCATCACCTGGCAAGTGTAACCATATTCGTTATCGTACCAAGCATAGATTACGATGTTTTGTCCGTCTTCCGATACAATCGTAGCGTGACTATCAATTTCACATGCTTGTGGATTTCCGATTACATCTGATGAAACTAATTCAGCAGACATCGAATAATCAATTTGCTCTACTAAATCGCCATACAATGAAGCGTTTTTCAATAGATTATTTAACTCCGCAACGTTTGTTCCTTTTGCAATTTTTAAGTTCAAGATCGCTAAAGATACATTTGGTACAGGAACACGAACTGCATTTGACGTCAATAGTCCTTGCATATCTGGGAATACTTTTGTTACTGCTTTTCCTGCACCTGTTTCAGTAATTACCATGTTGGTAGGAGCTGAGCGACCTCTTCTTTCTTTTTTGTGGTAATTATCCAACAAGTTTTGATCGTTGGTAAACGCGTGTACGGTTTCAATATGACCTTTTTCGATGCCGAAGTTTTCTCTAATTACTTTGATAACCGGAACGATTGCATTTGTAGTACAACTTGCTGCAGAGAAAATCTGTCCATCACGTCCGGCCTCATATTGTTTGTGGTTCACACCGTAAACGATATTAGGAATATTTCCTTTGCCCGGTGCAGTCAAAATCACCATGCTCACGCCTTTTGATTTCAAGTGTTCGCTCAAACCAGCTTCATCTCTCCATGCTCCGGTATTATCAATAACAATAGCATCGTTGATGCCGTATGCAGTGTAATCTACCGATGAAGGTGATGCAGCCGTAATCATTTGTACTTTATGTCCATTGATAATGATGCAACCGCTTTCTTGATCGGCTTCAACTACACCCGCAAATTTTCCGTGAACAGAATCTTTACGCAACAATGAAGCACGTTTTACTAAATCGTCTGTTGCTTTATCGCGCGTTACAATAGCTTTCAAACGCAATTGGTGACCAGAACCTGAGTGTTCAATCAAAATTCTTGCTGCTAAACGGCCAATACGACCGAAGCCATATAAAACCACATCTCTTGGTTTTAATTCTTTTGGTTCAGCGTTGATTAGTGAATCCAATTTCGTTTTCACAAAGGCATCATAATCCGGATTTGATCCGTCTTCAATGTATTCTTTTGATAAACGACCGATATCGATTTTAGCCGGAGCTAAGTTTAATTTTTCAATGGCTGCAGTTAAGTTCAATGTCAATTGAACATTAATAGGTAGTCCGGTAAATTTTACTGCATAGGCGTGATCGTTAATGATTTCACTTACGCGTTTATCGAATAATTTTCTTCTGAACAATACTAACTCTACCGAGTTGTTCAATTGTAGTTTACTAGCTTTCTCTAAAAGCTCCAAAGTTGCTCGCTCGTTGTTAATCCAGTTGTTAAGCTCCGCTTCGTATCTGTCTGCCATTTCGATTAAAGGTTTGTTTTGTTAATAAAAAAAAGTCCATAACTGAATGTATGGACTTCCTAAAGTTTTTATCCTAAGTAAGATTTTAATAGCTCGCTTTTCGCGCTGGCTTTCAGGCGCATCAAGGCTTTATCCTTAATCTGACGAACACGTTCTTTCGTCAAATCGTATTTCATAGAAATGTCTTCCAACGACATGGGATGATCCATGCCAATACCGAAATACAATTTCAATACTTCAGCTTGTTTTTCATGTAAGGTGCCTAATGAACGCTCAATTTCCTGACGCAAAGAATCGTGATATGCAATTTTACCATCCGCTGATTCTGCATTTGGGTTCACCAATACGTCAATCAAAGCATTTTCTTCTCCATTTACGAAAGGCGCATCAACAGATACGTGACGACCTGCAATACCTAATGTTGTTCTTACTTCATCTTCCTCTACATTCAACAAAGTCGCTAACTCTTCCGGAGATGGCTCACGTTCGAATTCTTGCTCCAATGTTTGGAAAGCTTTGTTGATTTTCGTTAAAGAACCCACTTTGTTCAATGGCAAACGCACAATACGCGATTGTTCAGCTAATGCCTGTAAGATAGACTGACGAATCCACCACACCGCGTAAGAAATGAATTTGAAACCTTTGGTTTCATCGAAACGTTGAGCGGCTTTGATTAGACCTAAGTTTCCTTCGTTAATTAAATCGGGCAAACTTAAACCTTGGTTTTGGTATTGTTTAGCCACAGAAACCACGAAACGCAAGTTGGCTTTCGTTAATTTTTCAAGGGCTCTTTGGTCGCCCATTTTTATCTTTTTCGCCAAAACCACCTCTTCTTCAGCGGTAATCAAGTCTACTTTTCCAATTTCCTGTAAATATTTTTCTAATGAAGCACTTTCACGATTCGTAATTGATTTCGTGATTTTGAGTTGACGCATTCCCACTATTCCTATAATTTAGAACGCGAATATAGTACATTTTAGGCAGATGCGCAAGGGGGGATTCCACTATTTTGGATATTTTTATTGATATCAAAAATTGTACCATAATCTATAAATCTTGGAATTTCAATTCTAAAATTACCTTTGTAACAATGAAGATATCTGCCTCCATCTTTGCACAAAATCAAAAAACAATTGATGCGCTTGTGGCTGAACTCCAAAAAATTGGGGTGACCATGTTGCATGTGGATTGGAAAGGAGAAGCAGATGTTATTGCTTTTTTAGAAGAAAATCTATCACATCTCACTTTGCCTCTAGATGTGCATTTGATTCATGCGCAACCGCAACAGTTTTTTTCTTCATTTTTTGCCATAAAGCCGCAACGTGTTTGTTTGCAGTTTGAGGAAATGAATAGTATTGATTCCTCTTTTTTCAGTTTGCCTACACTGAAAGGAATGGCGATAACAACACAAACGCTCATAAGCACATTGGGGGCTGCACTAATAGAGCAATTAGATTTTGTGATGTTAATGTGCACGACTCCCGGTGAAAGTGGCGGAAAATTTCAAAAAGAGAATTTTCAAAAAATCAATCAGCTTAAATACGAATATCCTAACCTATCCATTACTATTGATGGTGGTGTAAATAGTGAAGTAGCTTTTATTTTACGATTGTTGGGTGTAGATACCATTGTTTCAGGCTCCTACCTGATGGATAAAAGCGAGTATGGTGCCAACATGTTGAATTTACTTCGTCCGTATGCCGGAGAAACCTTTTGCGTAAAAGATTTTATGGTGAATAAAGCCTATTTACCAATGCTCAAAACCGGTACGTTTAGTTTTAAAGAAGCTGTACAAAAAATCGAAGATTATAAGTCGGGTTACGTTTTGATAGAAGATGAAAATAGCCGATTTTGCGGGATTGTATCGAATGCCGATGTGCGCAAAACCATGCTAAGCCATTGGAATAATTTAGATGGAATTGCTGAATCCGATTTTGTGAATGCAACACCTTTTTCGGTGAATGAAAATGCGACCGTGCGCGAAATGTTGAAAACGATTGAAGCAATTGGCAGGGTAATTTTATTTTTACCGGTAATTAATAACAATAATGAACTCACTGGATTAGTGCCTTTGAACAATTTAGCAAAAGGCTAATCTCAAATCCGAAACCGATGATATTACACTTACATAAAGGAACAACAGTAGAACAAGCGCAAACGCTGGCCAAAGAAACGAAAAGTACGATCTCGTTTGATGGGGAAAAATATGTTTTGGTTACTTCTTCAAAAGTGAAAGAAGTGCCTGAAATCGCTAAAGCATTGGTGGCAGAGTCTTTTGTAACTTCATCTGATATTCAATTGGCAAGCAAAGAATATCAACAAGCGGTGCGCACCATTCAACTCAATGATGTTGCGATAGGCGGAACAACTTACAATACAGTAATGATAGCGGGTCCATGTTCCGTTGAATCGGAAGAACAAATCGAACAAGCCGCTAAATTGTGTGTGGAGTTAGGCGTGAAAGTATTGCGTGCCGGGGCTTACAAGCCGCGAACATCGCCCTATACCTTTCAAGGTTTAGGATTAGACGGATTAAAGTTGTTGGCCAAGATGCGCGATAAATATGGCTTACAGATCATTACTGAAGTGCGCGACAGTACACATATCGATGATGTAATTGAATATGCCGATATTATTCAAATTGGCGCAAAAGCTATGTACGATCATGGTATTTTGCGAAAATGCGGAGAGACACAGAAGCCGGTGTTGCTGAAAAGAGGCTTCGGTACTACGTTACAAGAGTTTGTACAAGCCGCAGAGTTTATTTTAAGCGGAGGTAACCCGAATGTGATTTTATGTGAACGAGGGATTAGGACCTTTGAAACGAAAACGCGATTCACGCTCGATTTGTGTGGTGTGGCTTGGTTGAAACAATACACGAATTTGCCGGTAATATTGGATCCTAGTCATGCTATTGGCTATGCCTATGGAGTACCTGATTTAGCTAGAGCTTGTGTGGCCATGGGCATTGATGGTTTATTGATTGAAACGCATCCAAATCCTAAAGTGGCACAATCGGATGCCGATCAACAATTGAATTTTGATGAATTTAGACATTTATATGCATCGTTAAATGCTGTGGCTTCGGCAGTTTGCAGAAAGATGGTATAATAGTTTTGAAATATTAATTGCAAAAAGTAACAATGGAAAAATACCTACAACGCGGAGTTTCAGCATCCAAAGAAGATGTACATAATGCGGTAGCGCACTTGGATAAAGGTTTATTCCCGAAATCGTTTTGCAAGATTTTTCCTGATTATTTTTCCAGTGATGCCGATTATTGCATTGCGCAAAGCTCTGATGGTTCGGGAACGAAATCGGTGTTAGCCTATTTGTATTGGAAAGAAACCGGAGATGTGAGTGTTTGGAAAGGAATTGCGCAAGATGCGCTGGTAATGAATTTGGACGATTTGCTCTGTGTAGGCGCTACGGATAATTTTCTGTTTACGTCTATCATTAATCGCAACAAAGCCAATATTCCCGGAGATGTTATTGCGGCTATCATTGAAGGTTCTAATGCTTTTGTAGAGAAGATGCGCGAATTAGGCGTTAATATTCATTTTACCGGTGGAGAAACAGCCGATTTAGGCGATGCTGTTCGCACTGTAACAGTAGATGCTTCGATTGCTGTTCGTATGAAGCGAGAAGATTTGATTCTTACGCAAAATATAAAACCTGGTTTGGTAATTGTGGGCTTTGCGTCAGACGGACAAGCAAATTACGAAGAAGAATACAATTCAGGGATTTCGAGCAATGGATTGACCTCAGCCCGCCATGATTTACTCTCGAAGTATTATGCCGAAAATTATCCTGAAACTTTTGAGCCTTCATTAAATCCTGCTGTGGTATATTGTGGTTCGAAAAGGGTTACGGATTCATTAGAAGGTACGCCACTCAACATTGGAAAGGCTTTACTTTCACCTACAAGAACATTTGCTCCTATTATAATGCAAATGCAAAAAGAGTTGCGAGGTCAAATCAAAGGTATTATCAATAATACAGGTGGTTCGCAAACTAAGGTAATGCACTATGTGGAAGACGTTCGCATTGTGAAAAATAATTTGTTGCCTACTCCTCCTTTATTTGAATTGATTCAACGTGAATCGAATACCGATTGGAAAGAAATGTTTAAAGTGCTCAACTGCGGTACACGTATGGAGGTGTATGTGAAAGAGCAACATGCGCAACAAGTAATAGCCATAGCCAAATCGTTCGGTGTACATGCTGATGTTATTGGCTATACAGAGGCACACAAAGGAGTTGAAGTAAAAGTGCAATCTCCATTTGGGGAGTTTTTATATTCTTAACGGGAACCCTCTTTGATAAAAATCATTAACATAAGGTGTAGATTTATTAATTTTCAACTATACTATTATATTCGTCAAAATTCTTTTTTGAAAAGTATTCTCACATATTGCTCAATACTATTACTGACTTTACTTGTTTCCACTAAACCACTATTCAGTTTAGTAGGTAAAAGCAAGTTGTTTTCAGTTTGTTATTTGGTAGAAAGCGAGAGTGAAGAAGATTCTAAGTCTAAAGTTATAGAAGAGGAGTCTGACAAACTAATGTATTCGCAATCTTTTTCCGCAACCGATTTCACCAGCATCGATCAATCGGAAAAAATAATTACAATGACTTTTTATATATTAGGGAAAATCGATTTCCCTTTTATTCAAAATGTGTTGCTTCCCCCTGAACTTTAATTTCCCCTTTATTATTGCGCCTATATTTTGGCGCTTTTGCCAATCATTTGGCTTGAGTTATTCCTCCCAAATATTTTTTTTGGAAATGATAGCGAGTATTTAGTTGTTACATAAAATGTTATATGAAAGAAAGTGTTGAGAAAATGGGAATGTTTTCCCATTTAGGTGATGATGTAAAATCGGGGATAGTTGTATTTTTGGTTGCATTACCGTTGTGTTTAGGAATATCATTAGCTTCTGGAGCTCCATTTTTTAGTGGAATTATATCCGGAATTATTGGCGGTGTTGTGATTGGAATTTTAAGTAGTTCCAAGTTAAGTGTTAGTGGACCTGCTGCCGGTTTAGCAGCTCTTGTTTTGTCCGCAATTACGAATATTGGAGATTTTCGACTATTCCTTTGTGCTGTTTTATTGGCCGGGATTATTCAAATTGGGATGAGTTTCGCTCGATTAGGAGGGTTAGCTAATTATTTCCCTTCTAGTGTAATAAAAGGAATGCTTACCAGTATTGGCATTTTGATTATCGCTAAGCAAATTCCACACGCATTAGGTTATGATAAAGATGAGAAAGGGCATCTTTCTGAACTACTCCCTTATGGTGATATACACGAAATATTTTCTCCACTTCAACATGTTGACATGGGTGTTTTGGCAATATGTGTTATATCAATAGGCATCATGTTGCTTTGGGAGCGACCATTTTTTAAACAAAAATTCAAGTTTGTGCCCGGTGCATTGGTTGCTGTAATTGTTGCTATAATCATAAGTGAGGTGTTGAAGGCGATACAAAGTCCTTTTGCAATTGAACAAGATCATTTGGTTACGCTAAAGGCAGCCGGAAGCGCAAGCGAGTTTTTGAGTTTTTTCACTTTCCCTGATTTTTCAGGTTTTTTGAATAGTCAGGTTATTGTAACGGGGATAATGATTGCCGTTATTGCTACACTGGAGACGCTTTTAAGCATTGAAGCTGTTGATAATATTGACCCCGAAAGAAATGTAACGAATACAAATCGCGAGTTACTAGCACAAGGTATTGGTAATGCTATTTCAGGTTTAATAGGAGGTTTGCCAATTACAAGTGTAATAGTTCGGAGTAGTGCAAATATCAATGCAGGCGGCAAAACAAAAATGTCGGCCATATTTCACGGGCTACTTTTATTGGTTTGTGTAATTGCGATTCCAAGTTTGTTGAATCGAATTCCTCTATCAGCACTAGCGGCAATACTTCTACTTACGGGGTATAAACTTTGTAAGCTGGATGTGTTTAAACAGATGATTGGTAATGGAAAATATCAGTATATCCCATTTTTCGTAACAGTAACAGTAATACTTGCAATTGACTTATTCGGCATTGTTCATCACCTCAAAGGCGAAGGCTTGTTAATTGGAGTTGTAGCCGGTCTCATCACTGCATTTATTGCCATTCTTCATGGGAATTTAAAGAACTCGTATTTTTTTCATCGCGAAAACCATACGGATGGAGATATAATCCGAATTCATTTGGCCGAGGAAGTTTCATTCTTAAATAAAGCGAGTATTCGTGAAACATTAGATCATATACCGGCCAATGCAAAAGTGGTGATTGACGCTTCTGATACCCATTACATCGATTTTGATGTGTTAGAATTGATAAAAGAGTTTAGAGATATTAAAGCTCCACTGAAGCAAATTGTTTGCACAACAGAAAATTTTAAAGAAGTATATAAAATAGATAATAGTTATAACGTCTCATCAGGACACTAAAATGAATTAGAAAATGGAAGAATCATATCAAAAACTTATAAGAGGAAATAAATTGTTTGCTGAAACTAAGTTGTTTCAAGACCCCGATTATTTTAAAAAATTAGCAGAAGGACAAACCCCTACCTATCTTTGGATTGGTTGTAGTGATAGTCGTGTACCTGCCAATGAGATCACGCACACACAAAGTGGTGAAATTTTTGTACATCGGAATATCGCCAACTTGGTGGTGCATACCGATTCGAATCTGTTAAGTGTATTAGAATATGCGGTGAATTTTTTAAATGTTAAACATATCATTGTATGCGGGCACTATGGTTGTGGTGGAGTGAATGCAGCCATGTCGAATTCGTTTCACGGTTTTGTTGACAATTGGTTGCGCAACATAAAAGATGTTTATCACAAGCACGAAAAAGAGTTAGCTGCTATTGAAGATCGAACGGATCGTGCGAATCGCCTTACTGAGCTTAATGTAATCGAGCAAGTGCGAAATCTAGCTAAAACTACTATTGTGCAAAAAGCATGGTCTGAACGACCTTTGTTTTTGCATGGTTGGGTATATGGATTAAGCAATGGCTTAGTGAAAGACTTAGCTGTAATTCATGATGAAGGAGAAGACATCGATCCGATTTATCGATTTGATATTTCAAAAAAGGCAGATCACTGTTGAATGAATAATACCTCAATATTTGATGAACAGCATCTTTTGCATGCATTAAGGCACTATTTGCCTTCGCAAACTCCGTTGAAAGATTTCATTCACCATAACTCATTGCATGCGTTTCAGGAGATGAAATTTTTTGATGCGATTTTTAAAGCATCTACTGTTTTTGGGTATCAAGCTACAATGCCGTTGCACGACTTCAGAAGCTTGCATCGCATTGGAAGAATTGATGATGTTGTTTTGGGTCGAGTTATTGCAAATCGAAAAGGTGTTGAGGCAATTGAAGCATGGAAATCAAATTGTTTGCATAAACAATACGATGAAGTAAACGTGCCCAGAATAGGGTTGCTTAGACAGGAATGGAAACGCAAATATAAGATTGATATCGATAATAATGTACAGCCGCTATTGTTTCGAATACTAGTGGGTTATCTTGATCAAGGAATAGCGCATACTTCTTTTCCTGCAACCGGATTAGGTTTTCTTGATAGTATAAGGGCATTAGAGCAAAATAGTTTTACCAGCTTTTTCACCTCTTCTCGGGCTAAACAATTGCTTCAGAAGTCGAGTATTACGATTGCAGAGTTATTGGAAATTGTTGTGGGAAATGAAGCATTTTATGAACAATATATTTTCGATCAACAGTTTAGTCATAGAGGTTGGAGTGGAATTGTTGCGACTGTAGAGGATCGTCCGGAAACCTTACTCAGTCCGAAGAAGATTTCGCTTCATGATGTAATTGTTTTTGAGTTGCTTTTAGAAATCGATAGGCTAGATACTGTATTAGGTGAAGTATGGGAGCCTATCGCAAAGGATTCAATATTGAAACCGATTGATTTATTTGCTTCTATTGAGGAACAAGAATTTCACGAGATTTTAAAAATTTGGCAAGAAGCTTTTGAATGGAGTTATTATGATGAAGTATTGGCCGGTATTCAGCAATTGAAAATGCATAATTCTGCTGGAAGTACAACAACTCCTACGCCATCATTTCAAGCTTTGTTTTGTATTGATGAGCGCGAATGTAGCTTAAGGAGGCACATTGAAAGTACAGTGCAGGGTTGCGAAACGTTTGGCACACCTGGATTTTTTAGTGTTGAATTTTATTTTCAGGCGTTTGGGGCTAAGTTTTATGATAAACTTTGTCCCGCTCCGGTAACACCTAAATACTTAATCAAGGAATACGATGTTGCCGATTCCCGACAACATGATTTATTATACACCTCTAAGACACATCAATTAGCAACCGGCTTTTTAAGTTCATTAACGTTTGGCTTTTGGGCTGGGTTTCGTTTGATTCAAACCATTTTTAATCCTAAAATGAGCCCTGCTATTTCAAATGCTTTTGCGCATATGAATCTTCAAGGGAAACTCACAATTGAAAATACATCACTCGAAGACAAGGAGAACGGTTTGCAAATTGGATTTACAGTAGAAGAAATGACTGCTCGTGTTGCATCTTTGTTGAATGGAATTGCCTTAACCAAGCAGTTTGCACCCATAGTTTATGTTGTTGCGCATGGAAGCAGTAGTGCAAATAATCCGCATCATGGTGCACATGACTGTGGCGCTTGTAGTGGTCGCCCCGGATCCGTGAACGGAAGAGTTTTTGCCGCTATGGCTAATCATCCTAAGGTTCGACTTCAATTAAACGACTTGGGCATTTTTATTCCACCTTCAACACAATTTGTTGGTGCCTTGCACGATACTGCAGCAGATGAAATGGAGTATTATGATATAGAAGTTTTAAAT
This sequence comes from uncultured Chitinophagaceae bacterium, assembly GCA_964398475.1. Taxonomy (GTDB): domain Bacteria; phylum Bacteroidota; class Bacteroidia; order Chitinophagales; family LD1; genus CALAYL01. Next base: position 30,411 of record CAYNMP010000013.1, read on the forward strand.
GCCGAGAACAGGCTATTGCATATACAAAATGTTACCGCTTTCGAACATGCATTGGATTTAAATGCTAAGGAGCGTTCAAGGCGATTTGCATCTATTGATACCAAACAAGACATCAAAAAAATTAGGAGGGCGATTAAAGATCGGTCGGTTTCTTTGTTTGAACCTCGTCCGGAGTTAGGTCATGGTACCAATACGTTGTGTGTTGTGGGTAAACGTACACTTACTAAAGGCCTGTTCTTAGATCGAAGAGCTTTCCTTAATTCGTATGATTATAAGAGCGATCCTAAGGGGAAGTTCTTGGCGGGTATAATGCGGCCGCTTGGACCTGTTTGTGGAGGTATAAATTTAGAGTATTATTTTTCGAGAGTTGATAATCAAAAACTAGGTGCGGGCACAAAACTTCCGCATAACGTAATGGGCCTTATTGGTGTTGCCAACAGTAGTGATGGCGACCTACGTGCGGGTTTGCCTTGGCAAATGATAGAAGTCCACGACCCACTTCGTTTAATGATTATTGTTGAGCATTTTCCAGAAATAGTCCTTCAAGTAATTAAGAGTGATACATCAATGTATGAGTGGTTCATCAATGAATGGGTTCATCTTGTTGCTATTCATCCTGAAAGCGGAGAATTGTTTTATTTCAGAAAAGGGAACTTTGTGCTGTATGAAACAAAAGCAAAGGACATTCACTTTTATAAAGATGTTCATACTTTGTTGGAAGAGGCAAAGGAAATGGAAACCAATCATATTGTTCATGCCACACAGGAGAATTTGCCTGTTCATCTATACGATTAAATCATGCTTATTCTATTACAGTTTTTAGTGTTTATACCGTTAGTCGGTTTTTTTCTAAGTCTTTTGTTTAGTGGACAAAAAGAAAGATGGATATCAACGGTTACATTTGGTGCACTTGGTTTGCATTTATTGCTGGTTATTGTTTTCAGCGGTTTATGGTTAGCCACTGGTGCTGAAGTACTCGATTTAAAACATTTTGTATTTTATAAAGAAGATACTATTGAAATTTATCTCGATTTTTATTTTGATCATATTACAGCGATATTTAGTGTTTTAGGCGCTTTTATTACATTCTTAGTGGCTATTTTTAGTTCATTTTATTTGCATCGAGACGAAGGATACAAACGTTTTTTTAATACCCTTTTGTTATTCTATTTCGGATATAATGTAGTTGTGTTTTCCGGAAATTTTGAAACACTGTTTATTGGTTGGGAATTTTTGGGGATTACGTCCTTCTTACTGATTGCCTTTTACAGAGATCGTTATTTGCCGGTAAAGAATGCCCTTAAAACTATATCGCTTTATAGGGTTGGGGATGTATGTTTAATTTTAGCGTTATGGATGAGTCATCATCTATGGCACGAGAATATAACGTTTGTAAAATTGAATCATGTAGACTTAGTAGTAGCGCATATTCAAGAACACTATTATTTTGTGCTGTTTATCATACTCATGTTGGTGATTGCAGCAGCCATTAAATCTGCTCAAATTCCCTTTTCATCGTGGTTACCAAGAGCAATGGAAGGTCCAACAACTTCAAGTGCTGTTTTTTATGGTTCGCTTTCTGTGCATTTAGGTGTTTTTTTATTACTCAGAACTTATCCTTATTGGGAAACAATTGGCGTAGCAAAAATTTTCATTATTGCTATTGGTGTTGTAACAGCCATAATTGCAACTGCTATTGCAAATGTCCAAGCTTCTGTAAAAACACAAATTGCATATAGTTCAATAGCGCAAATCGGAATTATGTTTGTTGAAGTTGCCATGGGATGGCATGTTCTGGTATTAGTCCATTTGGTAGGTAATGCGTTATTAAGAACCTATCAATTATTGGTATCTCCATCAGTTTTAGGGTACATGGTACACGATCAGTTTTTTAATTTTCAGCCTGAGGAAAAGATAGCACAAACTGGATTTTCTTTAAAGTGGAATTCAACCATTTACATGCTTAGTTTGAAGGAATGGGAAATGGATAGACTTTTTATGTTGTTGCTATGGCGACCGGTGAAATGGATGGGGAAAAAGTTGAATTTCGTTTCCTCGAAATGGGCAATTGTAATTCTTGTAATCGTTTATTTAACCGGCTTAGTTGCTTTTTCGTTCGAAGAACAAATTCCACAACAACTTGACGAAGATATTCATTTGTTGTTTGGCTTTATTGGATTGATACTTGTACTGCGATCATTTGTTGAGCGCGATAATGCTATTAGAGCTTGGGCTTTAATTATTTTTAGTCAGTTTTTTAACGTACTATCTATTGCCTTACTTAACGATAAATACGAGTATCAAGAAATCTTATTGTACATCAGTGGATTATTGATTTCGGCAATAATTGGATTAATTTGTTTATTCAAGTTGAAAGCAAAGGAGGGGAAAATTGATTTGCAGTCCTTTTATGGTAATGTATATGAATATCCTAAGCTTAGTTTTGTATTTCTTATGGCATGTTTAGGTTTTGTGAGTTTACCGTTTACGCCTTCTTTTATTGGGATTGATCTGATGTTTAGTCACATTCATAAGCACGAATACCTACTTATTATTTTTACTGCTTTAGGTTTTCTATTACTTGAAATAGCTGTATTACGTATTTATGCACGATTGTTTCTCGGCCCCCACAGCAAGTTATATCACCCTGTTGCCTATCGTTCATCCTAAATGGATTGTACAAGTTGAAAACTATCTACAAATGTGTTCAATTTAATCTGTGTTAATTTGTAAAGACGTTTATTTTAGCCGAAAATTACGTCTTGTCTTACAATTTCATCACCATTGAGGGCTGTATTGGAGCCGGGAAGACCACATTGTCGAAAATGTTGGCCCAGGAATTCAATGCGCAATTGATTTTGGAACAGTTTGAAGACAATCCATTTTTACCTGGCTTCTATCAAGATCCCGAGCGACATGCCTTTCCGGTAGAGTTGTATTTTATGGCTGAACGTTTTCAGCATTTGAAAAAGTTGTTGAGCGAAGGAAGTTTGTTTCAAACGTTTACGGTGTCTGATTTTCTTTTTCAGAAGTCGTTGATTTTCGCCAATCAAAACTTGAAATCAGATGAAGCCAAGTTATATCGAATGTTGTTCGATATCATCAACCCGTCTTTACCCAAACCTGATCTAATTATATACTTATATGCTCCTGTGGAGAAATTGTTGAGCAACATCAAGCATCGCGGACGAGATTACGAACAATCCATTCCCGCCAGCTATCTCGAAAATATTCAGCAGGCGTATCTAGATTACTTCAAATATCAAAGTCAACTTAAGGTTGTATTGGTAGATGTAACGCATCTTAATTTCTTGGAAAATAAATCAGATTACGACTTCCTGAAATCCCTTTTAAGTAGGGAGTTCCAGCCCGGAATAAATCATGTGGAAGCCTCTAGCCTCTAGCTTCTAGTGGCTAGAAGCTAGAAGCTTCTTTGTTGTTTCCAAATCACTCAAAAAGTAATCTTTATCTTCTTGTTTGGCAATGCCTTCAGCAGATGTTTTGGCTAGCGTATAGTAATGAAGCGCTTCTTCGTTGCGTTTCAGCACAGCTAAAGCTCTGGCCATCGATTCGTAGCCAAACGAGAGGTCGAAATCTTTAAAATCGTGTTTTTGTGTGAGCTCAAAGCAACGTTTAGCATGGTAAAGCGCCATTTCACCCATCTCGAAAACAGCGTAAACTCGGGCAATCATCCATTCGCCACGTTGAAAATGGATTGGTTCGCCACATTGCATCCAATGCCAAAGGGAAGTATGCGCCAATAATATGGCTTCGGCCTGGTCATCGGTTGTCTTTTCCGGTTTGTCTAAAACGTTCCACGTATTGTTGAAACAATCTACGGCAATCTTGCGGTGTTCGGTTTTTTCCATCATTTCGCTTAAAATGTAACCGAATATAAACAGTTCATCCGTTTTTATAAATTCAATGCTTATTTTCGAAAATTCAATACTATTGTAAACGCCACGCGAAAAGCTTGGTTTCAAAAAATAAAATAACATGAGAGAAGCGTATATCTATGATGCGGTGCGGACACCGCGCGGAAGAGGAAAGAAAAACGGAACGTTGAATGAAGTTCGTCCGATTGATTTGTTAGCGCAATTGTTTCGTGCAATCAGCGAACGTAATGGCTATTTCGATACCACCAAGGTTGACGATGTGGTAATTGGTTGCGTAACCCCTATTGGCGAGCAAGGAGGCGATATTGCTAAGTTTGCACACATGTATGCCGGCTGGGATCAAGTGGTATCGGGCATGCAAATCAATCGTTTTTGTTCATCGGGATTAGAAGCAGTGAATTTAGCAGCAATGAAAATTCGTTCGGGTTGGGAAGAAATGATTGTGGCAGGAGGCGTAGAGTCGATGAGCCGAAACCCAATGGGGAGTGATGGTGGAGCATGGTACATGGATCCGATGGTGAATAATCAATTGGGTTTTATTCCACAAGGCGTGAGTGCGGATTTAATTGCAACCATTGAAGGTTTCACCCGTGAAATCGTTGATGAGTATGCATTGCGTTCCCATCGTTTAGCGGCACTTGCCCGTAAGAATGGATATTTCAACAAGTCGATTATTCCGGTGCGCGATATGAACGGTTTATTGATTTTGGATAACGATGAAACTATTCGTGAAGATGCAAACATGGCTAGTTTAGCGAAGTTGGGACCATCGTTTGAAATGATGGGTGAAATGGCATTCGATGCAGTAGCGCAATTGAAATACACAAAAGTGGAAAAAATTAATCACGTACATACACCGGGGAACTCTTCCGGTATAGTGGATGGAGCAGCTTTAACGCTTATTGGTTCAAAAGAAATGGGAGCGCAATTAGGCTTGAAACCACGTGCGAGAATTGTTTCCGCAGCAGTTACGTCAGCCGATTCAACGATTATGCTTACCGGTCCTTCCTTTTCTGCGGAAAAGGCGTTGAAGTTGGCCGGAATGTCGCCAAAGGACATCGATATCTACGAAATGAACGAAGCCTTTGCATCAGCCGTATTGAAATTCCAACGAGAATTAAATATTGATGACGATAAGCTAAACGTCAACGGTGGCGCTATTGCTATGGGGCATCCACTCGGAGCAACGGGAGCGATGTTAGTAGGAACAGTGTTAGACGAATTGGAGCGCACCAATAAAACTACAGGATTGATTACGCTTTGCGTAGGCGGTGGAATGGGCGTTGCAACCATCATTGAACGAGTATAAAAAGCAGCATTTTTGAAACCATAAATAGAAATTCATCATGATAAATTATTCAAAAGATAGTGACAATATAGTAACGTTAACGCTCGATAATCCAAACCGAAGCGCCAATTTGATTAACATCGCCTTTGGTGAAAAATTTCGCGAGGTATTAGCGCAATTGCAGGCCGATACTGACATTCGCGGTATCATCATTGCTTCAGCCAAAGACACATTTATGGCCGGAGCAGATATTGATGAGCTGTTTGCAGAAAACGATGCACAGTTGTTTTTTGATCGCGGTCAAGAATTGAAAGCCGGTTTCCGGTATTTGGAAACGCAAGGTAAACCGGTGGTTGCAGCCATGAATGGCACTGCATTAGGCGGTGGTTTTGAATTATGTTTGGCAGCACATCGCAGAATTGCGATTGATAATCCGAAAACGCAAATTGGTTTGCCGGAAGTAACATTGGGCTTGTTGCCCGGTGGGGGAGGAGTGGTGAGAATGGTTCGTTTGATTGGTTTACAGCCTTCACTACCATTCTTAACGGAAGGTAAAAAGGTATCGCCTAAAGAAGCATTGAGCAATGGATTAATTCATGAATTGGCTACAGATAAAGAGGATTTAATGGCTAAAGCAAAAGCGTTTATCCTCGAAAATAAAACAGCTAAGCAACCTTGGGATCAAAATGGTTATAAAATGCCGGGTGGAACACCACTCAGTCCGAAAGTAGCGCAAATGCTTCCAATTGCGCCTGCTATGTTAGCGAAGAAAACCTACAATAATTATCCGGCACCATTGGCTATTATGGCTGTGGCTATTGAAGGTGCTGTAGTTGATTTCGAAACGGCAACACGTATTGAGTCGCGATATTTTGCGAAACTCGCTACGGGTAATGTGGCGAAGAATATGATTAATGTGTTCTGGAAACAATTGAATGGCTTGAATGCTGGAGGATCTCGTCCGAAAATCGAGCAGAAATTCTCGTTCAAAAAAGTAGGTGTCTTAGGTGCCGGAATGATGGGCAGCGGTATTGCTTATGCTTGTGCGATGAGTGGATTGGAAGTAGTATTGAAAGATGTTTCGCAAGAAGGAGCAGATAAAGGGAAAGCCTATTCTGAGAATTTGTTGAAGAAGCGCGTAAGTAAAGGGAAATCAACCAAAGAAAAGGCCGATGAAATTTTGAATCGCATTAAAGCTTCTGCCGATGCGAATGATTTAGCCGGTTGTGATTTGATTATTGAAGCTGTTTTTGAGAATCGTGAATTGAAGGCGAAGGTAACTGCTGAAGCTGAAGCGGTGATGGATGCCACGGGTGTTTTTGCCTCAAACACTTCTACATTGCCAATTACAGGCCTGGCAGAGAAATCTTTTCGCCCGAAACAATTTGTTGGTTTGCACTTTTTCTCTCCGGCTGATAAAATGCCATTAGTGGAGATCATTATCGGAAAAGAAACATCGGATGAAACATTAGCGAGAGCTTTTGATTTTGTAAAACAAATTAAGAAGACGCCAATTGTAGTGAACGATTCAAGAGGATTCTACACATCAAGAGTGTTTGCAACTTATGTACTGGAAGGTATCGCATTGTTGGAAGAAGGAAATCATCCTCGTGCGATTGAATCTGCTGGAATGAAAGCCGGTATGCCTGTTGGGCCTTTGGCATTAACGGATGAAGTTTCATTGTCGTTATTTGCCCATATACGTTCGCAAACCAATTTAGATTTAGCGGCTGAAGGCAAAGCGATTCCGCAACATGCGGCCTATCGGGTTGTAGATAAAATGTTGGAGATTGGACGAGAAGGAAAAGCAAAAGGAGCAGGCTTTTACGAGTATCCTAAAGAAAGTGGTGCGAAGAAATTCTTGTGGCCGGGTTTAGCGGAACAATTTCCCAATACTATTGATCTGACAGAACAAGAAATGATTGAACGGATGTTGTTTATTCAGTGTATTGAAACTGTGCGTTGCTTCGATGAGAATGTATTGATGTCGGTACCGGATGCCAACATAGGTTCTATTTTCGGATGGGGCTTTGCACCATTTAAAGGTGGAACATTACAGTATATCAACGATTATGGTTTAGCTAAGTTTGTGGCTCGTGCGAAAGAGTTGCATGCTAAATACGGTGAGCGTTTTGCGGTTCCGGCTTCATTAGAGCAAAGAGCAGCAGAAGGGAAAGAGTATTAATCTTACCTGCCAATGCCATGCAAATGAAATCCCCTATTTGGTTTAGGCTAATTGCTACATGTACTTTCCTCTTATACATCCTTACGGGTTGTTGTTTTGGAGAGCGATTCATTTATGCAGATGTATTTATTGATTATTCGGGCTTTGTATCGGATACAACGTATAATCAATATTACCTAGTTGGATCTTTTCAAAGCGATACCTCTCTCAATAATCCGTTTTCAGGTTTTAATTCGCTTAAAGGTTGTTATTTATCATTAGAACATTTTGATGACAACGATTCTATAAAGGTTATTATTGAGTTGAATCAAACCGGACATCGAGATACGTTTAGCCGAGGTAAATACCAACTTAATGGGGAATGCAGAACAGAAACTTATAATGAATCAGTATTCGTAAATCAAGAACAAAAATTTGGGAAATTGATATCGATTAAACCATAGACGTCTATCGTTCTCCAAACAAAATTGACCCCACACGAATCATTGTAGCGCCATGTTTGAGGGCTAATCTGTAATCGGACGACATCCCCATCGATAACTCCTTGAAATAAGGATTATAAGGGAAATGCTTAGCCTTGATTTTTTGAAAAAGCAGATGCAAGTATTCAAATTCTTGCTCGATTTGTTGCGCATTATCAGTATTGGTTGCCATGCCCATCAAGCCGTGAATTTCAATATGGCTGAACGATTGAAACGAAACTGTGCTCAGCATGTCCAATACTTCCTCTTCCGAAAATCCAAATTTTGTTTCTTCTTTTGCAATGTGAATTTGTAACAAACACGGAATTACTCTGTTGCACTTTATCGCCTGTTTATTAATTTCTTCTAAAAGCTTTTCCGAGTCTACCGCATGAATGAGCGATACAAAAGGAGCTACATATTTCACTTTGTTACTTTGCAAATGCCCAATCAAATGCCATTCAATGTCTTTCGGTAAAACTGCGGCTTTATCGCAAAGTTCCTGCACTTTGTTTTCTCCAAATAATCGTTGTCCTTTGTTGTAGAAAAGCTGAATAGCTTCAACAGGCTTGGTTTTCGAAACGGCAATAACTTTTGCACCAAAACTATTCGCTTCGTTCAATATTTCTAAATACATTCGTTCATTCATACGTTATATGCCAATTAGAAGTCAAATTGTTGTTTTGTTGTTTTTTATCTTCTCTTCTTGTGGTGAAAATAAACCACCCAAGCCAAAGGTATTTATTGAGCAAGACAAAATGGAACAAATCCTGATGGAAATTCATATTTCAGATGCCATTGCCGCAGAAAAGGCCAACGGTAATGCCGCTTTAGAAAAGAATATTGCCGATCAAGGGCAACAACAGATTCTAAACAACTATACCATTGGAAAGCCGGCTTTTGATTCCATGTATGCCTACTATGTTCGTCAGCCTGGCGTTTTGAATGAAATGTATGCCAACATAATTACAGCATTGAGTAAGAAACAAGCACAACTTGCCCGATAAAAAGCATTTTCTATTTTTACAACAAAAGAGTTTACAATGGCAATAAATAAAGTAGTGAGCGGTGCTGATGAAGCAGTTAAAGATATTCCTGATAATGCTGTGTTGATGTTAGGGGGCTTTGGCCTTTGTGGTATTCCTGAAAACTGTATTACTGCATTGATTAAGAAAGGTGTAACAGGATTAACTTGTATATCCAATAATGCCGGTGTTGATGAATTTGGTATTGGCTTGATGTTGAAAACACGCCAAGTGAAGAAAATGATTTCTTCTTATGTTGGTGAAAATGCTGAATTTGAGCGACAGTTGCTGAGTGGCGAATTGGAAGTAGAATTAATTCCTCAAGGTACCTTAGCCGAACGTGTTCGTGCCGGTGGTGCGGGTATTCCTTTGTTTGCTACACCAACAGGCTTTGGAACTGAAGTGGCTGAAGGTAAAGATACTATCGAGGTAGAAGGCAAAATGTATGTGATGGAGAAATGGTTGAAAGCCGATTTTGCGATTGTGAAAGCATGGAAAGGCGATACGATGGGTAATTTGATTTATCGCGGAACTGCACGTAACTTCAACCCAATGATGGCCACAGCCGGCAAAATCACTATTGCCGAAGTGGAGGAATTGGTTGAACCCGGTGAATTAGATCCGAATCAAATTCATACTCCCGGAATTTTTGTGCAACGTATTTTCCAAGGAAATAATTACGAAAAACGAATTGAACAACGAACGGTCAGAAAATAATAAGATTAACTTGATATTGTTTTTTAGAAGCGCTAAATAAAATTGAAATGCAAAAGATATTAATTGACTTAAGTACAAATCTGCAAAAATTACAATCGGAATTATTAAATCTGATTTCAACATTTTTCGAGAATACACTTTGGGAATATGCTGAAACATTGATGAAACAAGTAACGGCTTTCTTCAGTGAAATTTCAACGTTGCTTGAGCGCTTGAAGCTTGGAAAATTAGCCGATGCTGTTCTACATTTCTTAGATCAAACGGAAGCATTTTTAACCGATGTTTTTTCGCGTTATCATTTACCGGATGCGGCAACATTAGAAGCCGGTTCAAAAATGATAATTCATTTGGTGCGTTCACAAGTTATTTATTTGGATCAGCAACGTCAAAGTTTACTGACGTTCTAAATCTAACATAATATAGTACATATGGAATATTATCACTTTTTTAAGCTTTGTCTTGATTTTTTAAGCACAATTTTTTGGCCACTTACAACGTTGATAATATTCTATTTTTTAAGAGAACCAATTATTAACTTGATAAATAACGTAAAACGCTTTTCATACGGAAGTTCTGAATTTGAAACTCATCCGAATAACAGTCAGTTTGAAGTAAATTCCAATATCGCAAATAACTTGGGTGCGGAATATATTGATGAAGTATTAGCCAAGTTCTCGCCAGCTGCAAAAACTTTTTTTCAAAGTATAATAGAGAAAGATATTAGCATAAATGAAGTACAGCCAATACAATTAAAATATGAGTTACTTTATAAGTATACGACATTGTTGATTTTAATGAAAGATTTTGATAGAATATATGATCTTATATATGGAAGTCAAATTAAAATATTACAACGTTTGAGTGCCTCCATTACTGAAAGTAAAATACAATTGAAACCTTATTATGATTTTGCTTCGAGTAATAATATTGAGTGGTTTAAAAACTATCCTTTCGATAATTATTTATCATTTTTGAGTTCTAATCGTTTGATTTCAGTCGATAACGAAAATAGTACAATAACTATAACTGATTTTGGGAAAGACTTTTTAGTTTACATAATTCAAAAAAATCTTTCTATCGAAAAAGGTAATTAGTAATATTCTAATAAAATTAAATCATACAGTCAATGGGCTTAGATAAATTTCAAATTGCAAAACGAATTGCCAGAGAATTGAAAGACGGATATTATGTGAATTTGGGCATAGGCATTCCAACTTTGGTGGCGAATTATATTCCGGAAGGCGTGAATGTGGTGTTACAATCTGAAAATGGTTTACTGGGTATGGGACCATTCCCTTACGAAAACGAAGTAGACCCCGATATGATTAATGCCGGAAAGCAAACGATTACTACATTGCCGGGTTCCTCTATTTTTTCTTCATCTGATAGTTTTGCCATGATTCGCGGTGGTCATGTGGATTTGACGATTCTTGGCGCCATGGAAGTGTCTGAAAATGGCGATATCGCCAATTGGAAAATTCCGGGTAAAATGGTGAAAGGTATGGGTGGAGCAATGGATTTAGTGGCTTCAACCGATAATATTATTGTGGCTATGATGCATACCAATAAAGAAGGTGAGTCGAAGTTGTTGCCACAATGCGAGTTGCCACTTACCGGGAAAAACTGCATCACCAAAGTAGTTACCGATTTAGGTTATTTTGAAATCATAGATGGAGCATTCCATCTGAAAGAACTTGCTCCGGGTGTTACCGTTGATGAAGTAATAGCCAAAACTGCCGGGAAACTAGTAGTGGAAGAAGGCGTGAAGGAGATGGTATTTTAGTTTAATTAATATACATGAATACTTCCGAAGCTCCACCACTTCAGTATAGTGATTGCTTTATTGCAGTGGCGATTTGGGCTTTATTGATACTCCGTTTTGGTTATTGTTTTGGCACAGGCGATCATGTTGAATTGTTACCCTATACTAAGTTTCTAGCTGATCCAACACTATATCCGCACGATTTCTTTATTCAATCTTTGCATGCTACCATTCCCAACGAAAGAACCGTTTTCGCGAATTTGTTATTGCCTTTTGTAGAACATTTAGAACTCACTATGTTCTGTTTGCATTTTCTGACAACTGTTATATTGTTGCTAGGTTTGAAAAAGGTTGCCTCCTTATACATGTCCGCTTTTCCGGCATGGCTGAGTATAATTATTTCTGTTCTACTATTGAACGATAAAGCACTTGGAAATGTTGATTTATATACACCTTCAGTGCAAGCAACAGATATCGCATGTGCTATTATTGTATGGGCTGTGGTCGCTTTTCTACAAAAAGAGTATTGGCGCTTTTTGATACTGATGATTGTCGCCACATTCATTCATGTCTTGGAAGCTTTGGATGTAATGATGCTTTTTTCGACCATATTATTGGTGGATACACTGATGTATAAACGAATTTCGTTTTCCAAGTTCCTTTCGCTTCACGCTTTGTATTTTTCAACGGCAGGCATTTATTTAGTATTGATTTTACTGGGCAAGTCGAGTGTTCCTTCCACGCTTTCAAACAGCACTTTGTTCGCTATCTTATTTGAGTTTCGCCACCCACACCACTTTATTTTCAGCTCTTTCCCGCTGTTCAATAAACTGTTGTTTGTGGGAACAACAGGTGCCGGATTGGTCTATTTTTATTTACAAAGAAGCCCTTTGTTTTTCTTCTTCTTATTCGGTAGCATCGGCATCATTGCATATATTTTTGCAACTGATTGCTTTCATTTTATTCCAATTGCAAATTTCCAATTCTATAAAGTTACGCAGTGGATGAAAGTGTTTGGTATCCTCAGCGCAGTGGGTTTGTTGTTTAACTTCTTGCCAACCTTTAATGCTATAAAGCCAAGTATAATTGCAGTTTGCGCTATAGTATTCGTTGGGTTTTCGTTTGGAAGTATTTACGCCAATGTCTCGCCTTTTCAAGCTAAATATCAATTCGGGACAAAATCATTTGAACAACCGGAGATTGACATTGCGCGAAAAGCAAATCGATGTACAACAAACGATGCCGTTTTTGTGGTGCCTTTTGCGGCAAACGAGTTTAAGTTTTGGTCGGAACGAAGCGCTTTTATTGAGTTTAAAGCCAACGTTCGAAACAAACAATTTGTTGGAGAGTGGTATAGAAGAATTGGTGAAGTGTATGGCGTGGATACCACCGATCCGCATCTTGGATTTGAAAAGCATTGGACAGCCGATCGAGTTTATCGCGAGAGAGCAAACAGCGCATTCTGTTTACAATGGAAGCGAAAAGGTGTATCGCATATTCTTATTGATGAGCATTTGACGAATCCTTTACTCACGCTTTTAGATTCGAATGCACGTTATTATATTTATAAAATTAACTAATGGCAACGGCTTGGCATAATGGTTTTTGGGTTGATGATACCACCCAAGCATTTAATCTGAATCATCGGATTACGCGCTATGGTGATGGTTTTTTTGAAACGATTTTAGTTGTTGATGGGCAACCAGCTTGGGCAGAGTTGCATTATAAACGTCTTACGAAATCTGCGCTGCTATTGGGCTTGATTCTACCTGCTGATTTTTCTTTTTCTTCATTTCAGAGTACTATAATCCAATTGAGTGAAAAACATGTAGCCCCTTATCAACGTATTCGAGTAGTGGTGTATCGCAATGGAAGTGGCACCTATTTGCCAACAAGTAATTATGCAGGTGTGTTTATCACATCTCAAGCCCATTCTTTTGATTCTGATTGTCTGCAACTCGCCAATGTGGGTATTTATGAAGCTATTACAAAACCTATGAATGTCTTGTCAGCACTGAAGTCTTCCAATGCATTGCTCTATGTTTTGGCTTCTAATTTTGCCAAAGAAAACAGTTTCGATGATGTTGTTTTACTCAATGCTGCCGGCAGAGTGTGTGAGGCTACTAGTTCCAATTTATTTGTGATTAAAGACGATAAGATATTCACGCCATCAGTTACAGAAGGTTGTGTCGAAGGTGTTTTAAGAACAGTTTTGTTGAACCATTTCAAGATGGAAGAAACGCAAATCACAGTAGAACAATTAGCAACGGCTGATAGTGTATTCTTGAGTAATACTATTCAAGGAGTACGAGCTGTTCAGGCCATAAATGCCATACCCTACGCGGTTAAGCCTGTAGAGGTCATACACCAACAATATCTCCAATTACTTTCATCGCATATTGGCAAACCTTTCTCCTGAAAATTTGTTTGCTAAAGATGAAAAAGAATGTCACCATTTTCTGGTTCAGAAGAGATTTGCGATTAGACGATAATGCTGCCCTCTATCATGCACTCAAACAGCATTCCAACGTGTTACCTTTGTTTATTTTTGATACCACCATTTTAGATCAACTCGAAAACAAATCCGATCGCAGAGTTCAGTTCATTCATCAAGAAATTACACAACTTGCCAATACACTTAAAACTGAGTATAGTTCAGGGCTTTTATGCTATTACGGTGAGCCGCTAGAAATTTTGGAAAGAGTACTTTCAGAATATACTGTTGATGCCGTTTACACTAATCACGATTTTGAACCCTATGCCATTAAAAGAGATAATGCTGTTCAAGAACTATTAGGCAAGCAATCAATTCCTTTCTACACATATAAAGATCATGTGATCTTCGAAAAAAGTGAAGTGACTAAAGACGATGGCTTACCCTACACTGTGTTCACTCCCTACAGTAAAAAATGGCGCGCTAAACTGAACGATTTTTATGCCCGTTCCTATCCCACATTGAAGTATGCGACCAACTTCTTGAAGATAGATACAGTAGCCATTCCATCGCTCACTTTCATGGGCTTTAGTGCTACCGATTTTGAATTTCCTAAACGAGTGGTGTCTTCTTCTGTTGTCTCAAAGTACACAGAACAACGCGATTTTCCTGCCATTGAAGGGACAAGTCATTTAGGATTGCACTTGCGTTTCGGCACATTGAGTATTCGAACATTGTTGCATTACGCGCTTTCAAAGAATCAGACATTCGTCAACGAATTAATCTGGCGCGATTTCTATCAACAGATTTTATGGCATTTCCCGCATGTAGTGAAAGGAGCCTTTCGAAAGGAATATGATGGCATTCAATGGGAAAACAATGAACAGCATTTTGCTGCATGGTGCAAAGGTAAAACAGGTTACCCGCTGGTGGATGCCGGTATGCGCGAACTTAATGCCACAGGTTTTATGCATAATCGGGTACGTATGGTAGTGGCGAGTTTTCTAACTAAACACTTACTTATTGATTGGTGTTGGGGCGAAGCTTATTTTGCTGAGCATTTGCTCGATTTTGATTTAGCGGCTAACAATGGCGGGTGGCAATGGGCAGCAGGCTGTGGAACGGATGCAGCGCCCTATTTTCGAGTGTTTAATCCTGCTAGTCAATTAGAACGATTCGACAAAGATTATACCTACGTAAAAAAATGGGTGCCCGAATACGGAACACCCGATTATATTTCCCCTATTGTAGATCATGCTTTTGCACGGAACCGATGTTTGGAAGTGTATAAGAAAGCATTGAAGGGGTAGATTCAATTATTCTCTCAGAAATCGCTTATTTACCAGTTCTTTGTCAGAAGATAATTGTATATAATAGGAACCTGATGGATAATCAACTATATTTAATTTGTAAGTAACCGAAACCCCATCAATGTATAGCTTATCAATACACGATCCTAACAAATTATAGACCTTTACTAAGCTACCCGATGGGTAATTAGTATGAATTTCAATTTCTGATGAACTTGGGATTGGATAAACATCTAAATAGCTTTCTTTATGTTCTATTTCAATTGGAGGAACACTACTCTCATTGTCTGTTGTTACATCCGTTTTAGCATAGATGGCTGCATTGGCAGAGGCACGTGTTAGAAAACTTCCGCCATACATATCGCTAAACGAGAAATCATTAACAGTTATATTGGGCGTTTGGCTTTGCGGAAATGAACCTCCAACATAAATTTTATTTGTGTTTAAGTTCATAGCTACAACTTTATCGGCCTTTGAAGTTCCTGTGCTAATGTACGGCAAGTTAAAGGTTTGTGCATTGTTACCAAAATTTCGATACGAAAGCCCGGTTTCGGTTACTACATAATAATAAGGTGCGTTTTTATTGCCTGCTATATCCATACAATTAGTTAATGCAGTGGCATTTAAAATTGTTGGCGAAATACTTGCAGTTGAACCCGAATACGAATAATTAAATGTACGTAAAGTTGCTCCATCTAATGTTATTATTTTTCTAACTCCGTTACCCCCATTTACAATAAACCGCGTGTTGGGTTTAGCAGGAAGTGTTGTTGCCGTAGTACACCTTATAGTTCCGTTGGCAGGGTCATACATACCCAAGTATTTATTAGTATTGATGAAAAGTGAATTTTTGCTGTTTCATAACAATTTGTTTAGGTGAGAAAATTTGGAAGTTTTTACTTCTTCTTGGGTGTTACTTGTTTTTTTGTGCTCTTTTTTTTATTTATTGTTTTACCAGTACAACATTTTCCTTCCCTCCATTTTTCCACTGCAATTGCAACAGATATGTTGCGGCAGGGAAAGGAGCTAAATCAATGGAATATAAAGTATTGCTGCCAGATAGATTAAACTGAGCCACTGTTTTCCCTAAAGTGTTTTGAATAGAAAGACTTTCGAGTTCATTGGTTTCAATATAAAGTATGTCTTTAGCCGGGTTAGGGTAACAACTAAAAGTTTGTCCGTTTTGGGTTTGAAGTACACTGCTGAGTACAATTGTTTTGTTGAAACTACAACCTTGTGCATCGGTAATGGTAACCGTGTAAGCCCCTGGTAATAAGCCATAGACTACTGAATCGCTTTGTGGGGGCTGTGTATTCCAGTGGTAGGTGTAGGGTGGAGTGCCCCCCCAAACGCTTGCAACAGCGGCATCAGCATGTTGGGTAATGAAAGCAGAAAGCGGAGGCGGAGTTTGCAAGGTAAAGGTATCGGAAATATGGCAACCATTGGTATCGGTAACGGTTACAGTATAAGCGCCAGCCGGGAGATGTTCCAAGCTATCACTATGGAATGTTGGGTAGTTACCCCAATCTACAGTATACACATTAGCCCCTCCCGATAGGTTAAGTTTAATGGTTCCTGTAGAATCGGAGTTACAAAGTGGAGGAGTAAGGGTAGCTTGTGCTTTTAAAGCCAAATCGAGTGAATAGAGATCAAAATGAAGGGTATCGCCATAATTTGAAAAAAAGTAGAGTTTGTTGTTGAGTTCAAGTAATCTAAAGCCTCTCGAACCCAGCGAATAAGATGAATAATTTGCAGAAAAATTAGGCAGCATTATTTTTGTATGAGCAGAATCACCATCAATAACCCATAAATCGCAACCTTTGGTCTTATTGTCGGCAAAGGTGAATAAACGACAGTCAAATATTAATCCTAACGTTGGAATATACCCACCACTTGCTAGGCCTAAGTTCATATCTTTAAATAAAGTTATTTTTGTTGCAATGGTATCAAAAATCCAAAGTTCACCACCATGTATACCATCATAAAGGCTTGTAAACAATCTGTTTTTATAAGGAAGTGAATAACATGCAGAAACAGAGGAAAGTGAATCTGTGGTATTTATATCTTTAAGTAAGTGGGTGTTATTCGTAGTACCGTCTGTCATCCATGGTTCAGTAAAATGGATTCCATCATTAGCACTAAACAATACGGCATTGCCATATCCATAAAATCCTTGGGGAACACTTGAGTTGTAGCCTGGGTTAATATCTTTCAATAGCTGGGTACCCACAACTGTTCCATCGCTAATCCAAGGTTCTTCTCCATAGGTATTGTCTCTTGCAACAAAATAAAGTAGTCCGTTAAAATTATAAAACCATTTCGGGTCGCTATGGCTATACATCCCTCCCGGGTTAATGTCTTTAAACAGAGCTGTGCCGGTAGTTGTGCCGTCAGTAATCCACATTTCTCCACCATGCACCCCATCCCAAGCTCCAAAATAGACCTTCCCTTTGAAGAATGTAAAACCAGTACTTAAACTATTTTTTTTACCTGGATAAATATCCATCAATATATGCGTACCAGTATCTGTACCATCACTCACCCAGGGTTCAAAACCGTGTATACTGTCGTTTGCTTCAAAAATAAAAAAATGGGAACTTAAGTTGGTGTCTAACCGATTGAAGATATCAATAAATCCATCTCCCTTTCCGGGCCAAATGTCTTTCACCAAATGCGTACCGGCCTCGCTACCATCGGTTACCCAAAGCTCTTTACCGTGTATACTATCATTTGCTTGAAAATAGAGCTTTTGCTGAAAAACAAAGAAATCGCGGGGGGCTCCACTGCGCCCGGGGAGGGTATCAATATCTTTGAGCATAAATGTTCCTACAGTTGTTCCATCGCTCACCCAAAGTTCGTAACCATGCACGCCATCGTTGGCGCGGAAATAGATTTTATTTTGATAAACGGTATTCCAAATGGCATCTAGCAGTACATTAGTATTGCTATCAGTTGGGTTCAAATCCTTAATTAACAAAGGTAGTTGAGCCTGTACAAAGCCGTGGAGCAGGGTTAGCCAAAGCAGAATAAAATGAGTTCGTGTAGGGCGCATAGTTAAAGATACTTCTATTTTTTACATAAAAAAAAGGAGCTGATGCATTCATCAACTCCTTTTTTAAATGTGTAATTAGTGATTATTCAATAATCAATTTCGATTCTTTATTGAAATGATGACCTGTTGCTTTTACTAAATACAAACCTGCATTTAAGTTCAATGCTGATGTATTCAACTCTACTTCGTTTAATCCTTTATTAACTGTTGGATGAAGAGTCGTAATCTCTTTCCCTTGAATGTCAGTCAACGTAATCGTCAACTCATCTACTTCAACTGCATTTATAGCAATGGTCGCTTTATTAGATGTTGGATTTGGATAAACCAATAAATCAGTGGTCTGCTCACCTTTAATGGTAGAAACACCTGTAGGATTGGCTAATTCATTGGTGTACATGTAGTAAAACAATTGCATCTCGTCAGCTGTTGTAAAACCAAAAGTTACAGGAGCAGCTTGTGTTATATTCCATTTGGTTACAATTCGAATACCTTCCGTTTTCATATTCACAGGCACTTGCGGAACAAAATATTTTATTGAAGGATGCTCCCAATCATAGAACCCTTTATCGAAATTGCTTGTATAGTCAATATTTCCTTTATAAAGCGTATCTCCCAATTGATTTGGTTTGGCGTTATCCTTCTTATGAATGTCGAAGTAAGTGCCAAACTTGTGGGTGTGCGAAGACATCATCCAAATATTCCGCGTTTCATTTTTACCATTTGAATTGTCGTTGTAATACTTGGTTTGTTGCCCCGGCAAAAGGAATAAAGTCGCATTATTAATCAAAGCAGATTTCATTTCGATTGTTGAGGTATTCACCGGACGATTTTTGTAGGCAATATTCAAATAAAAGTCACATGGTAAAACGCCCGGATTGTTATAGTTTTTCAAGTGGTAATTAAAATCTAGTACCGTGTTTTTATCCCAGAAAATAGCAGTTCCTGCAGGTAAATGAATTTCAGCATCATCTTGCCAAGCTCCGGTTAAATCTTTATTGCCATCAAATGAAGTGGTTCCTCCTGTTAAACTAACAATTCGTAATCCTTCAGGCATAGATGCTGCCGAAGCAGAATCTTGATATTTAAACAACAATAAGTGATGCGACTCAGAGTTCATGAAACCATCAATTTGGCTCACTTCCACGTTATCGTCAAAATCTACCTTGTATTTCAATAGATACTCCATTTCCGTATTTGCACTTCCTGCAGGTGGCAAAAAAACCGGACCAAAGCGAAGTCGTTTAACTCCGGCAGGCTTGAACGGTTTGTTCAAAAACGGTGTTTTATTCGGATCATTGTAATAGGCATTAATACGAGCAGTATCAATGGTTACGCCCGTTTTTTTAGCGCCATTCATTACCCACTGACGGATATACTCAATTTCTTTATCCGATAAATTATTACCGTTGATATCTTGCATAGGATTGCCCTCATTGGCTTCTAACGCTAAATCAGTATCAAACCATCCCCCACATTTTCGTAATAAATAACTCTCGTAAGGTTGATTCATTCTTAGGTATTTGTCTT
Organism: uncultured Chitinophagaceae bacterium; assembly: GCA_964398475.1. Taxonomy (GTDB): domain Bacteria; phylum Bacteroidota; class Bacteroidia; order Chitinophagales; family LD1; genus CALAYL01. Next base: position 50,068 of record CAYNMP010000013.1, read on the forward strand.
TTCTGGCGGCAGCGGCAGTATTTTGCGGAACTACATTCACCAAAGCGTTGTAAACAGTGGTGCTACTTCCATCAAACTGTAACGAAGAACCACTACTCGTTGCACTGTGGCAACTTCCGTTGGAACATTTTGTATTCAATGTTTTGTACACTAAATCGTATGAGTTTTGAGCAAAAAGCCCTGCACTCCACAAAGAAAGGAATCCGAGTAAGGTTTTTTTCATGTTATGTTATTGGTTTTCGTTTTAAAAATTAAAGGCTAAAATGTTATTTTTCAAAAGCTTAATAGGAGAACAATAACATGAATTTAGTTTTTTACACTGATAAAAGAAATTCTATTGTGTTAATTCCGTCAGCATAGTCATTTAGTTCAGGAAACTGTGTTTTGCCAAAGCCAACAGCTCCATTATATCCAAGTGCTTTTTCGGTCAGCGATGCACATACAATACACTGAATATCAATACTTAACACAAGCAACTCTTTTTGAAGTGCGTCAATATTTTCATAATGTTGGTAGTAAAGCATAGAAAGGGGAGTGGATAGGGCTTTATTTTCTTGCATCATCAGTTTGTCATCCGCCAAATGTGGCGTTTGATTGAGCAACAGAATTGCCCGGTGGTAATCGTAATTATTCATGTATTTGGAGTGCTCATGCATCCAATTATACTTATCGAAATATGGGAAAAGGCTAGTAATGTCAAATCCTTGTGGTACATAAAGTTTGGATACATTTCTACAACCTAATCCAAAGTACATAAAAATATCGTCAGCCAATCCCAATAACTCTTCCTTAGTTTCATTACCTGTGAGTATGGCTACAGAGGTTCTGTTTTTGCGCAAAATGTTCGGACGGTTTCTGAAATAATATTCAAAGTATTTGTAAGAATTATTCGAGCCGGTAGCTATCACTGCATCGAAATTTTCCAATTTCTCCACAATGGCAATTTTTTGCCCTGCATCACCTTCTATTTCTTGCAGGAGCTGGATGATAGTGGCTGTTAAAATATCATCCTTAGAAGACAATTTTATATTGATGTTAAATCCGCAAACATATGCGCAAAGCAAATCATGAAAGCCCACTAAGGGTATATTACCGGCCATTATAATGCCTACAGTTTTATCCGTGGAAAATGAACTTAATGCCGGGTATGCCGATAGCCATTGTTCTAATTTCTCCTTTTGTAACATACGCTCCGAAATAGCATTCACCGCATTATGCACAAATTCAGGTGTAAAAAAGGGGTTTTTTTGTCCTGCTCGTTCTTTAGCAGTAACAATGCGTTCATCGTTTTGTAGTAACTCGCCCAGTTTCACTATTTTTGCTATGTTGTCTACTAAATTAGTTTTCATCTTTTGGCTGTTTAAAAGCTTTGGGGCGAAGATAAATTTGTAAAACAGAAAGATTTACTTTTAAAGAAGAATTTAAGGATAAAGCTAAATCAAAGAAATGACTAGAAATATTGCGGTAATTACCGGAGGAGCCGCTTCGGAAGTAGGAATAGCCCTCAAAAGTGCTGGCGTTGTAGTGAAATATTTGCGGAAAGCTGAATATAACGTATTCAAAATATTGATTGATGGGACCGATTGGTGGTACGTAGAAGACGATCAGAAAATCACTTTAGTGGATAAAAATGATTTTACGCTCACTTTAAATGATCACAAATTACATTTTGATGCTGTGTTTATTGCCATCCACGGTACTCCGGCTGAAGATGGCAAATTGCAGGGGTATTTCGATTTGTTGAATATGCCATACAATACTTGTGGTGTGTTTCAAGCGGCTCTTACGTTCGATAAGCAACGTACCAAAGAATACTTATCGTTATTCGGTATCAAATCAGCCAAAGCCATTGTTTTGCGCGATGCTGCAGCCATTGAAGCGGCCATGCAACAAATTGTGAGCGAGATTCCTTTTCCTGTATTTGTAAAGCCGAATCGAAACGGCTCTAGTTATGGGGCAGCTAAGGTGGAGCTACTGGAAGACTTAGAAACTGCATTGCTCAATGCCTTCAATTATGATGATGAAGTGTTGGTGGAAGAGTATTTAAAAGGGCGAGAAGTCACCAACGGTGTATTTACTAAAGATGGCGTGGTAAAAGCATTACCGATTACTGAGATTATTACTAAAAATTCGTTTTTCGATTACAAAGCCAAGTATGAAGGCGATTCCAAAGAAGTTACGCCTGCTGAAATTGATGCCGATTTAACCATTGCAATTCAAGAAAACACCAAACGTATTTATCAGTTATTGGGAATGAAGGGGATGTCGCGTATCGATTACATTATTACTTCTAAAGGCTTTTATATGTTGGAAGTAAACTCTATTCCGGGCCTTTCTGAAGAAAGTATTATTCCACAACAAGCGCGTGCTTCGGGCTATACATTAGAAGAGTTTTTCACAATTAGCATTGAAGAGTGTTTGAGGAAATAAAAATTCTTTAGACTTGTGCTGTTAAAACTAAGTCATTGCGAATTCTTCAGCTTACAAAGAAAGTACCTTACCCGATAAAAGACGGTGAAGTTATCGGTATTATCAATCTCACTATTGGTTTTGCCGGACATGGACATTTTGTCCACGTACTTTCACTGAACACGAATAAACATCACTTTAATATAGCCGAGTTACCTGCCGCTATTGCTGCTCTTGGTAAATTTGAAGCAGTGAATATTCATACCGATGTTACCGTTAGTGGTGCGCTGAAAAATTTATTCACCAACACTTCGTATAATGTTGAACGCTTTTATTCAAAAGCGTTTGAGCAGTTAATCTACAACACCATAGTTAACGAGCCTTTCGATTTTATTCTGCTCGAAGGTATTTATTTAATGCGTTATATTGATGCCATCAAAGCTGCTCGAAGGGCTTCGAAACATAACCAAGACATTCCAATTGTTCAACGTCCGCAAAACGTAGAATACAAGATTTGGGAGCGATTGGCAGAACAAGACCAACATCCGTTGAAACGATTTTACTTGTCGTTTTTAGCGAAACGGATGAAAGCATTCGAGTTGAAGATGATGAACGAGGCAGATGTTTTCATTCCTGTAAGCCAAACCGATTTGGATATTTTCCAATCTCATGGCTGCAACTTATATTCTAAAGCTATTCCAACAGGCTATGTGTTCGATACACTGCCTCCAATTGAATATTCGGCAGAAACCAATACTGTTGCTTTTATTGGCGGGATGGATTGGATGCCCAATCGTGAAGGCGTAGAGTGGTTTTTGGACGAAGTATGGGATAAGGTTTTAGCAGAAGTACCTGATGCAAAATTCTATTTAGCCGGACGGAATTTTCCTGAAGAGATTAAATCACATAAGCAACAAGGGGTATATATTGTTGGTGAAGTGGAAGATGCCAAGCAATTCATTCAAAGTCATGCTGTGTCTATTGTTCCGTTGTTTGCAGGAAGTGGTATGCGCGTGAAAATTGTGGAAGCTATGGCATGGGGAAGAGCCATTATTTCTACTTCTATTGGTGCTGAAAGTTTGGCGTACACACATCAAAAAGACATTCTAATTGCCGACACTGCTTTAGCTTTTGCAAGTGCCATTATTGCTGTGTTACAGAGTGCTGAAACACGTAAAAAGCTTGGCGAAAACGCACAACTCCTTATTGCCGAAAAATACGATAATCGTAAAATTTCCTCCGCTATTATTGAATTTGTAAACAGCCGCCCGTGACGATTTTCCTTGTCATACTATTTTTTCTTTCTGCCGGCTTGATTTTTCATTCATATGTGCTCTATCCATTGATACTACAGTGGATGAACGGTAAAAAACAAGGGAATAATAATGTGTATTCGCAAGATGATTTACCCGCGTTATTGATTTGCATGTCGGTTTTCAACGAAGAAAAAGTAATACAACAGAAGTTGGAAAGTATTCTCAATACGTCCTATCCGTTAGATAAGTTAAAGGTATGGATTGGCTCCGATAATTCCACCGATCAAACTAACGAAATCATTCATGCTTATACTTTAAAATATCCATTTATTAAACTATTTGCCTATGCCGATCGAAATGGAAAATCGGGCGTACTCAATAAATTACATCAGCAATTGCATACCGAGTATTCACCTGCTGCATTGAAAAATTTAGTACTCGTTCTCACTGATGCGAATGTTTTTTTTGAACAGGAAACGTTGTTTGAACTGGCAAAACATTTCAAAAATCCTTTGGTGGCGCAAGTTGGAGCGAATATCCTCAATAGCGGTTTGCGCGAAGACGGTATTTGTATTCAAGAGCAAAGTTACATCCAACGCGAGAATTATATTAAACATTTGGAAGGGTTATCGGGGACAATGCAAGGTGCTTTTGGCGCTTGCTACGCAATACGTGCATCATACTTTCCTGAAATACCCGCTAATTTTTTGATGGAAGATTTTTATATCAGTATGCATGTGCTTGAGGCAAAGCAACAAGCCGTTTTTGAGTTAAAAGCCATAGGTAGGGAAGATGTGTCTAACGAAGTAGCCGAGGAATTTAAACGCAAAACGCGCATCTCGGCCGGTAATTTTCAAAATCTACACGTCTATTGGCTACTATTACTGCGTTTCGATTTCAATGCCTTTTGTTTCTTTTCGCACAAGGTGTTGCGTTGGTTTACCCCGTTGTTGATGTTGTTTTGTTTACTGAGTAGCCTGCTATTGCTTCGTTTTACACTATTTAAGATTTTTGTTTTACTCCAATTGCTTTTATTCAGTACTCCTTTTATAGATTTGCTGTTGAAACGGTTGGATGTTCACAGTAAAGCCATTCGCTTAATGGCCTATTTTATAATGATGAATGTGGCATTAGTGAACGGACTTAGAATGTACTGGAGTGGAGTGAAAACAAACGCTTGGACGCCAACAAAACGTAATATATAACTGTTAGTTGATAAATAAACGCACTATGAATACTATTGAAGAGGCCATTGAAGAAATAAAGAACGGTAAATTGGTTATTGTTGTAGACGATGAAGATCGCGAAAACGAAGGCGATTTTATCACCGCTGCCCGCAACGTAACGCCTGATATGATTGCCTTTATGGCGAAAGAAGGTAGAGGCTTAATCTGCGCGCCAATCAGCAAAAAATTGGCAGAGCATTTACAATTAGATTTGATGGTGGGCACGAATTCCTCAAGCCACGAAACTGCATTTACAGTATCTATTGACTTAAAAGGCTATGGCTGCACAACCGGTATTTCTTCGCACGATAGAGCAAAGACTATTCAAGCCATGATTAATCCGATGATAAAGCCTGAAGAGTTTGCTAAGCCGGGTCACGTGTTTCCGTTGATTGCGAAGGATGGAGGGGTATTGCGTAGAACAGGGCATACTGAGGCAACTGTTGATTTGTCGCGGTTAGCAGGTTTCGAGGAAGCCGGAGCAATCGTAGAAGTAGTGAATGAAGATGGCACTATGGCGCGTTTGCCTGAGTTGATGGTGATTGCCGAAAAACACAATTTGAAAATAATTTCCATCAAAGATCTAGTGGCCTATCGCATGAAACATGAGCGGTTGATTAGACGAGAGGAGGAGATAATGATGCCAACTGCTTATGGCGATTTCAAGTTATTTGCCTACACACAAACCAACACCAACGAAGTACACATGGCTTTAGTAAAAGGGGAGTGGGAAACAGATGAACCCGTATTAGTGCGTGTACATTCTTCATGTGCTACAGGTGATATCCTTGGTTCAATGCGTTGCGATTGTGGCGATCAATTGCATGCAGCAATGAAAAAAGTAGAAGCAGAAGGCAAAGGGGTTATCTTATATATGCAACAAGAGGGGCGTGGTATTGGTTTAATTAATAAATTGAAAACCTACAAACTACAAGAAAGCGGAATGGACACCGTAGAAGCGAATTTGCACTTAGGGTTCAATATGGATAACCGCGATTACGGTGTTGGTGCACAAATTCTAAACGACCTCGGGGTAACGAAAATGAAATTGATGACCAATAATCCGAAAAAGCGCGTAGGTTTGATAGGTTATGGCCTGGAAGTTACTGAAAATGTGCATTTGGAGGTACATCCCAATCCGCACAATCTCTTTTATCTAGAAACGAAAAGAGATAAAATGGGACACGAAATCTTAGGTAAGTTATGATTCAATCCCCATTTGCGGATGAATAATATTTATTTTCTTGTCATTCAAAAATGACAATCTTATGACTTTCGTTTTTTATTTAAAGCGTAGTTTTAAGAAAATTCCAACGATATGAAAACGCGTATACTCCTTGTAGAAGATGAAGAGCATTTAGTTGAAGTGATCAAACTTAACTTAGAACTCGAAGGTTATGAAGTAGAAGTAGCCGATAATGGTTCAACGGCCATAAAAAAAGCATTAGAGCAGCGTTTCAATCTCATTGTTTTAGATGTAATGCTTCCCGAAGTAGATGGATTTGAAGTGTGTGAAAAAATTCGCCTGGAAGGCAACGAAACACCTATCTTGTTTTTGACAGCGAAAGATTCCGGGCAGGATAAGATACATGGTTTAAAACTTGGAGCCGATGATTATTTGGTGAAACCCTTCAATCTTGAAGAATTTCTTTTGCGTGTGAAAGTACTTGTCAAACACAGTGTAAAAGGTACCCAAACCGGTCAGTCGTTGAATGCCGTTCATTTTGGCGGCAACGAAATTAACTTTGTAACCTTTTCGGTGAAGAATTACGAAGGGAAGACTTTTGAATTGTCGAAACGAGAAATTGCTCTGCTGAAATTGCTGATCGACCGAAAAGATAGCGTAGTTTCGCGAAATCAAATATTACAATATGTTTGGGGTTATGATGTATACCCCTCCACCCGCACAATCGATAACTTCATATTGGCTTTCCGTAAATACTTTGAAAAAGATGTTCGCGATCCGCAACATTTTCACTCCATTCGCGGAGTAGGGTATAAGTTTACAGCATAATAGAAATAGCTATTTTATTGCATTTAAGTCGTTTTCGCTATTCCGAGCAAACCTTTTGTGTGCTTTTTTGTTTCTTTGACTGAAATACATAATTCATTCGTTAACAGCACAAGAGGGAGCCTAAAAGAGGCGTTTGAAAAATTTTATGTAACTTTGCCGTGCAAAAAAATAAAAACATGTCAACAGCAACAGAAACAAAAGTGAACTACAAAGTTAAAGATATCGCTTTAGCCGAGTGGGGAAGAAAAGAAATTAAATTAGCTGAGGCCGAAATGCCGGGCTTAATGTCGATTCGCAAAGAATACGGCCCACAACAACCTCTAAAAGGCGCAAGAATTGCAGGTTGTTTACACATGACCATTCAAACGGCTGTGTTAATTGAAACGTTAACTGCCCTTGGTGCAGAGGTAACTTGGTCTTCATGCAATATTTTCTCTACACAAGATCACGCTGCTGCTGCTATTGCTGCTGCAGGAATTCCGGTTTTCGCTTGGAAAGGTTTGAATGAGCAGGAATTCGATTGGTGTATCGAGCAAACTTTATTTGCATTTGAAGGTGGAAAGCCATTGAACATGATTTTGGACGATGGTGGCGATTTAACCAATATGGTTTTGGATCGTTTCCCTGAGCTAGTAGCTGGAATCAAAGGGCTTTCTGAAGAAACAACTACAGGTGTTCATCGTTTGTATGAGCGTATGAAAAACGGAACATTAACCTTGCCGGCAATTAACGTAAACGATTCGGTAACTAAATCTAAGTTCGATAACAAGTACGGTTGTAAAGAGTCGTTGGTAGATGCTATCAGACGTGCAACAGATATTATGATGGCCGGTAAAGTGGCTGTTGTTGCAGGTTATGGTGATGTTGGGAAAGGTTCAGCTGAGTCGTTAAGAGGTTCAGGATGCCGTGTTTTGGTTACTGAGATCGATCCTATCTGTGCCCTTCAAGCGGCTATGGATGGATTTGAAGTAGTTACTATGGATGATGCTGTTACTCGTGCTAACATCTTTGTTACTGCAACAGGAAACATTAACATTATCCGCGATCGTCATTTCAAAAAAATGCGCGATAAAGCTATCGTTTGTAATATAGGTCACTTCGATAACGAAATCGATATGGCTTGGTTGAACAAAAACTACGGTTCTACAAAAGATACCATTAAACCACAAGTTGATGTGTACAATGTAGATGGAAACGAAATCATTATTTTGGCTGAAGGTCGTTTAGTGAACTTAGGTTGCGCTATGGGTCACCCATCTTATGTAATGAGTAACTCGTTCTCTAACCAAACATTAGCACAAATCGAACTTTGGTTACATGCCGATAAATACGAGAACAAAGTATATGTTTTGCCTAAACATTTAGATGAGAAAGTGGCGTTTTTGCACTTAGCTCACGTTGGCGCAAAATTAGAAGTTTTGGAAAAAGACCAGGCTGATTATATCGGTGTGAAAGTGGAGGGTCCTTTCAAATCTGATATGTACAGATATTAATCATCAACTGATTAGAAAAATGGCCTCGAATTTAGTTCGGGGCTTTTTTTTGCCTATCCCTTAGAAATACATTACCTTCGAGCACCAATGTGAATCAAAATACTACGATTGTGAAAGAGATTTTCCATAAAATTGACGATTTAATCGAAAAGGCTAAAAATCAGAATAGTCAGATTGTGATTTTAAAAAGTCAGCTTACCCTTTTAACAAAAAAGGCAGAGGAGCAGGCTAAAATCATTGCCGACCAAAAAAATACAATCGAAAATTATCAGGAACAGCAAAAAATAGCTACTTTGGCGGGTCGGTTTGAACAAATTGGACAAACCGATAAGGCAACGTTAAAAAGACAAATTTCTGAATTAATAAAAGAAATCGATCGAGGGATTGAGTTCTTAGATCAATAAAAAAGTGGAATGACCCAATTGAATGTAAATATTGCAGGCAGATTGTACCCACTCAAAATTCGGAAGGAGGAAGAAAATATAATTCGTGACGCAGAGAAGTTAGTAAGCCAAAAAATCCAAGAATATCGCTCTTCCTACGATGGAAAAGATACTCAAGATTATTTAGCTATGGTTCTAATCAACTTGGCTGTGCAATGGGTTAGCAAAGGGGAAGAAGACTCGAAAGGGGTTGAATCACTGGCGCAAAAACTTGGAGAACTGGAAGCAGTTTTCACCTCATAACTCTCTTTCTCGTTGCTGTTGAATATTTTATATAACTACAAAACAACAGCAAAAAAATGGAAATTGTAATTGCGATAGTGAGTGCTGTGGTAGCTTTGGGAGCAGGTTTCTTCTTTGGTAAAAGTTCGGTGAAAAGTACACTGGGAAAACAAGAAGAAGAACTTAAAGCAGCCGCTGAACAACAATTGGCCGATGCCAAACGAAAATCAGAACAAATCATCAGCGATGCTAATCGCTCTGCAGAAAACACCAAGAAAGACAAAATGCTTGAAGCTAAAGAGCATTTTCTTCAATTAAAGGCAAAACATGATGCCGAAACGGTGGAACGCAACAAGAAAATCGTTGATAAAGAAAACCAGTTGAAACTGGAACAACAACAGCTTTCTTCTAAAATAGGTGATCAAGCAAAAAAGGAGAAGGAGTTGGATCTATTGCGTGAAAATTTGAATAAGCAACTTGAGACAGTTACAACTAAACGCGAACAACTCGATAAAAGCCACGAAACTTTCGTGAAAAAGTTAGAGCAAATCAGCGGTTTATCGAAAGATGATGCTAAGCGTGATTTGATCGATACCATGAAAAAGGAAGCAGAAAGCGATGCTTTGGCGCATGTGAAATTGATTATGGATGAGGCGAAAGCCAATGCGAATAAAGAAGCTAAGAAAATTATCATTCAAACTATTCAGCGAACCGCTGCTGAGAATGCCATCGAGAATACAGTTTCAGTATTCAACTTGGAAAGTGATGAGTTGAAAGGTCAGATTATTGGTCGTGAGGGAAGAAATATTCGTGCTTTAGAGGCCGCTACAGGTTGCGAATTCCTAGTAGATGATACACCGGAAGCTATCATTATTTCAGGTTACGATCCAATTAGAAGAGAAGTAGCGCGTTTGTCGTTGCAACGTTTAGTAACAGACGGTAGAATTCACCCGGCTCGTATCGAGGAAGTGGTGGTGAAAATCAAAAAGCAATTGGAAGAACATATCCGCGAAATTGGAGAACGTACGGTAATTGATATGGGTATTCAAGGGCTACATCCGGAGTTGATTCGTTATGTTGGTAGAATGCGTTTCCGTTCTTCATACGGACAAAACCTTTTGATGCACTCGCGTGAAGTAGCCAACCTTTGTGCTACTATGGCGGCTGAGTTAGGCTTAAATCCGAAGTTAGCAAAACGTGCAGGGCTATTACACGATATCGGCAAAGTGCCTGATGAAGAATCAGAATTATCGCACGCATTACTTGGTGCTAAATTGTGCGAAAAGTATGGCGAACATCCTGCCGTTGTGAATGCCGTTGGTGCTCACCACGATGAGATGGAGATGAAATATGTTATCTCGCCAATCATTCAAGCTTGTGATGCCATTTCAGGTGCTCGTCCGGGTGCCCGTAGAGAAATGATGGAAGGCTACTTACAACGTTTGAAAGATTTGGAAGCTATTGCTCAAGGCTACGATGGTGTAGAGAAAGCGTATGCTATTCAGGCCGGCAGAGAGTTGCGTGTAATTGTCGAAGCCGATAAAATTGATGATGCAAAATCGGAAGAATTGTCGTTCAGCATTGCACAGAAAATCGAAAAAGAAATGACCTATCCGGGCCAAGTGAAAGTTACAGTAATTCGTGAAAAACGGGCGGTAAACGTAGCGAAATAACAACGTTACAAACTATTGGAAAACCGCCCATGTGGCGGTTTTTTTATTCTCAATACAAAACGGAAAACAATGATACAGCAATACGATAAATACAAACAAGAAGATCATGCAGTATGGAAAATATTGTTTGACCGACAGGTAGACAATTTGCAAGATAAGGCATCCTCAATGTATATGAACAGTTTGAACACCATGAGTACGGTGTTGAATGCAAAGCAAATTCCTGATTTCAGACGATTAGACGATTTCTTGTTAGCCAAAACAGGTTGGAGTATTGAAGTGGTTAAGGGGTTGATTCCGGTAGATGATTTTTTTGAATTGCTTTCGAATAAGCGATTCCCTTCCTCCACTTGGCTTCGAAGCCGTGCGCAACTCGATTATCTAGAAGAGCCGGATATGTTTCATGATATATTCGGACATGTACCCTTGTTAATTAATGAAGAATATTCTGATGTAATGCATCATATCGGGAAGTTGAGTAAAACGCGCAAGTACGACAAAACTTTTGTGCAAATAATGGAACGATTTTATTGGTTTACCATTGAGTTTGGGTTAATAAAAGAAAAGGAGCAACGAAAAATTTATGGTGCCGGCATCATCTCTTCATTTGGTGAAAGTAAAGCAATCTATTCGGCAGAAGTTCTTGTAAAACCATTTTCGATTTATGATGTAGTCAATCACGATTTTACCAAAAGTGAAATGCAACAAGAATATTTTGAGATTGATTCTGTCGCTCAGATTCGTGACGCTTTAAGCTATTTTGAAAATATGATTTAAGCCTAAGTAAAAGTTCCTCTGTTTCGTATCTGTTTCTTTACTATTTTTAGTTATTCATTAAACACATTAAATTTTTAATATGCGATTGATATCTATTCTTTTTATAACTATGATGATTGTTTCGTTTAAGGCAAATGCACAGTGCGTAGTAGATACTACCCATTTTAGCGGAACAAAGTATTCATTCCCGGATACGCTTCCTTGTGCAGTAAAAGGGGCTATATACGATACTACTGTTCAAGTGAAATTACCCCGTAACGTATATGCCGATGAATTTTTACCTTCTTATCCGCATATTTTAGTACGTGTTGATTCGGTTAAAATCGACAGTATTACTAATTTGCCCGACAGCATTGGATGGAACATGACACCGGCTTCTAAAAAGATTTATGCACCCGGTTATGGATGCTTTGGCGTGTATGGAAAAGCGGTAGGTGATACCGGAACGTATGACGTTGGCGTTTGGGGAACCATTTGGTTTAATGTTATCGGAAAAGATACTTTCCAAAAGGGTAATTTTAGTGCTGTGTTTCCGGTTAAGATACGTGTAATTGAGCCCGGAACACCTTGCTACGGAAAAGTTTCAAGTATAGCCGATGAAGCCGTTCAGAATATTGCAATCTATCCAATACCATTTTCTAAGTTTATAAATATAGAAGCAGACGGCAATAGCATTCAAAATGTTGAATTGATAGATGCTACCGGAAGAGTAATAGAGTCGAGGGAAAAACTTAATGTGAAGAAATATATGCTTAGCACTGAACGTCCATTAAGCTCAGGTTTTTACACCTTAAAGGTGACTACCAATAATGGAACTATACGAAAACAAATTGTTGCTAACGAATAATTAAATAGTATGAATAAGTTGTTTGCGATAACAGGATTTATCCTGTTTTCATTCTCTTCTACCGCCCAAAATATTGGTGGTGTAGTGAACGCATATACTAAGGTGCAAGCCATCAATTACTGCTCAAATACTGCAACAGTTGCTGATGGCAGTGCATTTAATGTTGGCGATAACGTATTGATGATTCAAATGCAGGGAGGTCTCATTTTTTCAAACGATGACCCCTTATATGGAACTATGGCTCGCTTCAATGGTGCTGGTAATTATGAAGTGCAAAAAATTAGGAGCAAATCGGGAAACATCATCACATTTGATTACAACATCGAACGATTTTACGATGCCACCGGAGCGGTTCAATTGATTTCGATACCTCAATATACAACAGCAACGATAACTACTCCGCTAACATGTAAAAAATGGGATGGAAGCACAGGAGGAGTATTAATCTTAGACGCAGATACACTTGTGATGAATGATTCCATAACTGTTTCCGATATGGGTTTTCGCGGTGGATTATTGTATAATGAAACATCTTGTTTTAACAGTGGCTTAGGCGGAGCATTAACCTATCGCTGCCCTACAGGCGGTAATTGCGGAGCTACAAAGGGCGAAGGCGCTACAAATTTACCTTTTGCTTTAGGTCGTGGTGCCAATGCCAATGGTGGTGGCGGTGGTAACGATCATAATACCGGTGGTGGTGGTGGTGGAAACTTTGGAAAAGGTGGGAAAGGTGGACAACGATTAAATGTTTCGAATAGCTCTTGTCCTGGTCCTGCACCGGGTGAAGGGGGTATTCCATTTTCTTATTCAGGTGTTACAAACCGTTTGTTCATGGGCGGTGGAGGAGGAGCTGGAGATCAAAATAATAACGAAGGAACAGCCGGAAAAGATGGTGCAGGAATTATTATCTTGAATGTTAAGCAACTTATTGCCAACGGCAAACGAATTTGTGCTAATGGTTCTTCAGTGCCTATAAAAGCACAATCGGATGGCGCAGGTGCAGGTGGCGCAGGTGGATCTATTTTGATTAATGCTACATTGATTAATGGTGCATTAAATATTGAAGCCAAAGGAGGCAAAGGCGGTAATTTAGATAATGGCGGCAGTATGACCTTTTGTTTTGGACCAGGCGGTGGAGGAGCCGGAGGCGCTTTATTGGTAAATAATCCCACGCTGTTGGGCAATATCAATTTCGTTGCTACCGGTGGACTCAGTGGAGCCCAAGTGTTTGGTATTAATCCACCGGTTTGTCCGCTAGGTTCAGTAAATGGCGCTGAAGCCGGACAAGATGGAGGATCCGTTACCGGTTTTTCGATATATACCGCTTCAACCCCGTTTGCACCCCTCCAACTAACAGCACTAACACCCGATAAAAATGTATGTGTAGGCGAGCAAGTGCTATTGGAAACAGATGCAACTTCATCCTATCCACTACAATTTTCTTGGGATAATGGTGTTACAGGCAAACAAAATAACATCACAGCGCTCAATACAAAAAATTATACGGTAACCATAACCGATTCGAATAATTGCAAGATAACAGCAATGATTATCATTACTGTAAATGTAGTTCAGCCTATTATTACGGCAGTTCCTGATTCTGCTATAATTGAAGGCCAAACCGTACAACTTACAACAAACACTCCGGGTTATACTTATCAATGGTCACCTGCAACAACGCTCAATTCGGCCAGTATTTATAATCCATTGGCCAAGCCGGAACGCACTACAACCTATTGTGTTACTATAACTGATGCTGTTAATTGTAGTGGGTCGGTATGTAAGACGATTGATATGATTATTCCTGAAATACGCATTCCAACTGCCTTTACACCCAATGGCGATGGGAACAATGATGTATTCAGGGCCATTGAAGCACCTAAAACATCGGTTGTAGAAATTAAAGTGTATAACCGTTGGGGAGAATTAATTTTCCAGTCCGATAACAATTCCGGTTGGGATGGCAAATGGAAAGGAGTAAATCAACCAACTGAAAGTTATGTTTGTAAAGTAGGCTACACAAGCGTTTTAGCGCCAGATAAAGTGGTGTATAAGATGCAGAGTTTTAGTTTGTTGCGTTAATATTAACGACTCACCACAAACCGTTTCACTTCACTTCTTCCTTCTCCTGCAATTCGAAGTAGATAGATTCCTTCGGCAAAAGTATTACAATCGATTGTTGTAGTGTTGTTGTTAAGCGCTTGCTGAAAAAGTGTTTTCCCTGCTATATCGCTTATGGCGATTGACTTTCCTGAAAACGCTTCCACTTCCAATTGAATAAGGCCTGAGGTTGGATTCGGAAACAACGTTGCATTTAGTGTACTGTTTGCTTCAATTCCTGTGGCATTTGCACAGGCAACAGTGGTAAATACAAACGTATTGGTGCTCGGATTATTCGGACCGAAACTCATATTGTAATTACCATTTGGCGTTTGAATATGAATGTTTTGGTCGGTGATGATCTCGGCAAGGGTATCGTTCCCCATCCCGAACTCGCCCATGGAGTTGTAACGCACATCGTACTTTTGGTTTTGATAACATGGGATAACCCAGTTGTTTTCAGCAGAACAAGTATTATTGATTAAAGGACCTATTTTTGGGTTGCCATTAGGATCATTGTATGTGCAATACTGAACATCCCATGTTAATGAGGCTGGTTCTCTATCTTTCACTAAGCCTGTTTGTAAATCTAGGTAAACAAAGTTTTTTGTTGGGTAAGGTTTTTTATTAACCTTCACAAGGTTGCTAAATGAATTGTCAATGCTTGCATATTGAACGAAATACGTTGTATCATAATCAAGTTTTTGAATAGCAAGTTTGAAAATTTGACCCGTAGGTAATTGTATTAAATATAATGAGTCACCTAAAATTGGGTGAGAACCTGCAGAGCTATATTCCCCCCATCCAAAATTAAATGCATCACTTAACTTAATATTTCGATTGAAAGCGCCCATCCACATAGATGTGTCACTATCATGTAGTTGTTTCCAATTCCTCCAACCTGTAGTATCTACACTTGAAAAGTCAGCAATTCCTTTATTTGGAACTTTAAATAACTTAACGCCATAGTATTCATTTATGCGTATGGTTGTTGCCGCTAAAAGTCTATCTGGAAGTCTGAATCTAACCATAGAAAACGCCAAATGCCAATCATCGTTTGGAATGCTGCTAACTACACCGTTTTTCAAACTGTAGTAAACTACTTTATCTTTATTAACGCCTAAGGAAACACTGTCGGTTACTGCATAAGATGAACGAGAAAGAAAAAGGAGTGAAGTACAGAGTAAAACAAATCGTATCATGGTGTATAATTTTCTAATTTTGACGCAATTAAACCCATTCATAAATATCTTTTGTCATGGATTTGTCATTTTTGCCAAGCACTTTTCCCGATACCGCTAAAGTGTGGATTTATCAAGCTTCTCGGGCCTTAACACCTGACGAAAATCAGTTGCTTTCTACTAAAGCAAAAGCCTTCGCTTCGGGGTGGACAGCCCATAAAATGGCCCTGCAAGCCGATGCAGCGGTGGTGAGTAATTTGCTATTGCTTCTTATTGTTGATGAAAACCAAGCCAGTGTGAGTGGTTGTTCAATCGATTCTTCTGTACATTTCGTGAAAGAAGTTGGAGCTGAACTAGGCATTGATTTTTTCAATCGTTTGAATGTTGCTTATCTGCAGCAAGGACAGGTACATGTAGTCCATTTTCAAACTTTAGTGGAGCAAATTAAATCAGGAACTGTAAATGCTTCCGAGATTAGTATCTTCAATAACCTAGTGGGCACTGTGGCTGAGCTCAAAACCAAATGGCTTTTACCGGTAGGGGAGAGTTGGATTGCAAGAAGCATCTAGGAAGCTGCTAGCCATTAGAAGCTAGTTACAAGAATAAATTCAATAACATCTTTCGGCTTCTAGTTGCTAAACGCTAGCAGCTAATGGTTAAAACAAAAACATGACAGAAGAACTTGCCCAATTAAAAGTAACCAACCGCGAATCTTTTTCCGAATTTATCGAATTGCTACGACTTGATTTGGCCTGTAATCCGGGCAGTTGGGAGAATCGGAATTTAAACGATTTCTTAAATGCGATGGCTAATTTTTCGGAAGATATACAAGGCGTTTACGACAATGCCAAACATAAAGTAGATGCAGATAAAGCCAGTTGGCAAACTTTTGCCGATATTTTGAAAGGCGCAACAATGTATGAGTAAGGAAGCTGCTAGCTGTTAGCCACTAGCTTTTAGAGAGTAAATGCGAGAAATATCTAGCTTCTAGTAGCTAGCGGCTAGAAGCTAATAGCTTCTCCCTAAAAAAGAAAGAGGTCGCCATTACTGACGACCAATTTCTAACCTATGAAAACCAAGTTGAATTACTTCACTTTCGCAACAATTGCTTTGAAAGCGTCAAGGTTGTTTAATGCTAGGTCAGCAAGAACCTTACGGTTGATTTCGATTCCTGCTTTATGTAATTTGTTGATGAATGTAGAGTAAGTTAATCCTTCTTCACGAACTACTGCGTTGATACGCACAATCCATAATGAACGATATTGACGTTTTTTAAGTTTACGACCTTTGTAAGCATACAAACCTGCTTTCTCAACAGCATTTTTAGCTACGGTATAAACGTTGTGACGGCTAAGGAAGTATCCTTTTGCTTTTTTAAGTATTTTTTTTCTGCGTTGGCGACTGGCAACACTATTTACTGAACGTGGCATGACTTTCCGATTTTAATAGATTAAGCTAAATTTAATAATCTCTTGATTCGGTGTTCGTCTGACACGTGCACCACACCACTTTGAGATAATTCTTTCTTTCTTCCATGGGATTTTCTACCCAATAGGTGGCGATGGTACGCCTTAGATCGTTTGATCTTTCCCGATCCGGTAACGCGGAAGCGTTTTTTGGCACCGGAGTTCGTTTTTACTTTTGGCATTTTAATTAAATTTTAGGGTGCGAATATACTGTTTTTATCAGAAAAGGCAAATCCTACTTCTTTTTCTTCGGTCCCATGGTCATCATCATCCGCTTCCCTTCCAGTAACGGTAACTGTTCTACCACGCCAAATTCCTCCAAACGCTTGGCAAATTGCAACAATAGCAACTCTCCACGCTCTTTGAAGATGATATTTCTACCTCTGAACATCAAAACAGTTTTGATTTTATTCCCTTCTTCCAAGAATTTTTCAGCGTGTTTGGCCTTGAACTCAATGTCGTGTTCATCGGTATTAGCCGTGAAACGAAGTTCTTTCACCTCTACTTTCTTAGCGTTGGATTTAACTTCTTTATCCCGCTTCTTTTTCTCGTATAAAAATTTGTTGTAATCTACGATTTTGCACACCGGTGGAACGGCATTCGGGGATATTTCAACCAAATCAAGCTCTAGATTGTTGGCTATCGATAAGGCTTCTCTTGTGGAATAGACACCCGGGGTGATGTTTTCCCCTACTAATCTTACTTCCGGTACTCGAATAAGTTCATTGATACGATTTTCGAGTTCCTTTTTTTTGAAAACGGTTTTAGACATTAATTGATTTTTGTTATAAAATTTATGCGAATTTAGTAAAAATCGGCTACGTAAAGCATGTATTTCAAAAATTTCGATGATGATAAGAATTATTTCATCCAACGGGGTCGCGGTTTGCCTCCTTTTTTTATCTTCGTGCCCGCTCAAAAGCAAATAGATTATGATAAAGATTACATTACCGGATGGTGCACAACGCGAATACAACGAGGGCGTAACTTCGTTGGAAATTGCACAAAGTATTTCGGCCGGATTGGCCAAGGCAGTTGTAGCTGCTGAAATTGATGGACAAGTTTGGGACCTCACACGCCCTATCACGAAAGACGTTGCCTTCAAACTATTGAAATTCGAAGATGATAATGGCAAGAAAACTTTTTGGCATTCTTCAGCCCACTTAATGGCCGAAGCCTTAGAATCTTTATATCCGGGTGTGAAGTTTGGTATTGGCCCCCCAATTGAAGCAGGTTACTACTACGATGTGGATTTGGGCGGAAGAAAGTTCTCTGACGAAGAGATGATTTCCCTCGAAAAGAAAATGTTAGAGTTGGCTGCAAAAGACAATAAATACATCCGTACTGAAGTATCGAAAGCTGATGCAGTAAAGTATTTCACAGAGAAAAATGATGAGTATAAATTAGAATTGATAGATGGTTTGAACGATGGCGAAATTACCTTCTATCAACAAGGCGAGTTCACGGATTTGTGTCGTGGACCGCATATCCCAAGTACCGGTTTAATCAAAGCAGTTAAGATTTTGAGTATTGCAGGTGCTTATTGGCCCCGCTCAAAAGCAAATAGATTATGATAAAGATTACATTACCGGATGGTGCACAACGCGAATACAACGAGGGCGTAACTTCGTTGGAAATTGCACAAAGTATTTCGGCCGGATTGGCCAAGGCAGTTGTAGCTGCTGAAATTGATGGACAAGTTTGGGACCTCACACGCCCTATCACGAAAGACGTTGCCTTCAAACTATTGAAATTCGAAGATGATAATGGCAAGAAAACTTTTTGGCATTCTTCAGCCCACTTAATGGCCGAAGCCTTAGAATCTTTATATCCGGGTGTGAAGTTTGGTATTGGCCCCCCAATTGAAGCAGGTTACTACTACGATGTGGATTTGGGCGGAAGAAAGTTCTCTGACGAAGAGATGATTTCCCTCGAAAAGAAAATGTTAGAGTTGGCTGCAAAAGACAATAAATACATCCGTACTGAAGTATCGAAAGCTGATGCAGTAAAGTATTTCACAGAGAAAAATGATGAGTATAAATTAGAATTGATAGATGGTTTGAACGATGGCGAAATTACCTTCTATCAACAAGGCGAGTTCACGGATTTGTGTCGTGGACCGCATATCCCAAGTACCGGTTTAATCAAAGCAGTTAAGATTTTGAGTATTGCAGGTGCTTATTGGCGGGGCGATGAAAGTCGTCAGCAACTTACGCGTATCTACGGTGTAACTTTCCCTAAACAAGCGCTTTTAGACGAACATATGCGTTTGTTGGAAGAAGCAAAAAAACGCGATCACCGAAAAATCGGGAAGGAATTAGAGTTGTTTGCTTTCTCTGAAAACGTGGGCATGGGCTTGCCATTATGGTTGCCGAAAGGTGCTATGTTGCGCGATAAATTGGTAGATTTCTTGAAACGTGCACAAACGAAAGCGGGTTACTTACCGGTAGTTACGCCACATATCGGCAATAAGAAATTGTACGTGACTTCCGGCCACTACGAAAAATACGGAAAAGATTCTTTTCAACCCATTGAGACACCGCAAGAAGGAGAGCAGTTTTTCTTGAAACCGATGAACTGTCCGCACCACTGCGAAATCTATAAAACGAAACCGCGTTCGTATAAAGATTTGCCGTTGCGTTTAGCAGAATTCGGAACAGTGTATCGTTACGAGCAACACGGAGAATTGCACGGTTTAACGCGTGTACGTGGCTTTACGCAAGATGATGCGCACTTGTTCTGCCGTCCCGATCAATTGAAAGAAGAGTTTTGTAAAGTAATTGATTTAGTGTTGTATGTGTTCCGTGCATTGGATTTTCAAGATTTCACCGCACAAGTATCGTTACGCGATCCGGAGAATAAAACGAAATACATTGGAAGCGATGAAAATTGGGATCGTGCTGAAAAAGCCATTATAGAATCGGCTGCTGAAAAGGGTTTAACAACTGTTGTAGAGCTAGGCGAAGCCGCTTTCTATGGTCCGAAACTCGACTTCATGGTAAAAGATGCGATTGGCCGAAAATGGCAGTTGGGAACCATTCAGGTGGATTACAATTTGCCTGAACGTTTTGAATTGGAATATACCGGTGCCGATAATCAAAAACATCGTCCGGTGATGATTCACCGTGCACCATTTGGTTCATTGGAGCGCTTTATTGCGGTATTGATTGAACACTGTGCCGGAAAATTCCCGTTGTGGTTGAGTCCTGAGCCGGTAGCGATTTTACCTATCAGCGATAAATTCCATGCTTTTGCAGAAGAAGTACAAGCGAAATTGATGGCTAAAAACATTGGTGTTTTCTTAGACGATCGTGCTGAAAAGATTGGCAAGAAAATTCGCGATACAGAATTACGCAGAACTCCCTACATGTTGATTGTTGGCGAAAAAGAAGCGGAAACAAAAACTGTTTCAGTGCGCAAACAAGGTCATGGCGATCAAGGAGCTTTGGATGTAGATCAGTTCATTGCGAACTTGATAGCAGAGATTGATTCAATGATTTAATTCAATGAAGAAGGTTTATTGTGTAACGATTTTGAAATGGTGAAGTGGAATGTAGTTCCCTCACCAATTTTAGAATCTACCCAAATTTGGCCATGGTGAATATCCACTACTTTTTTACAAATCGCTAAACCTATTCCTGTACCCGAATATTCAGTGTCGTTATGTAAACGTTGGAAGATGAGGAAGATTTTTTCTTTGAATTCATCTTTGATGCCTATCCCATTGTCTTGTACACTAATCTGCCAATGCGTTGGTGTTTCCGAGCCATACACCAAAATTTTCGGGTCTTTATCTTTCACAAACTTCATAGCATTATCAACCAAGTTTTGCAAGATTTGTGACAATTTATAAGGCTCTGCAAATACCCTAGGTAAATTACTGAACTCTATGATTGCATTTTTTGAATCAATGTTTGACTCTAAGTTCTTAGTAACGATAAACATAATGTCGCTCATTTCCACCCATTCGAACGGTCGAGGTTCTGTGTTCAATCTAGAGTAATTCAACAAATCGGAGATGAGTTGACGCATTCTTGAACTAGCAGAAATACAGTAGTCAATAAATTCTTTACCATCGGCATTTACTTGCGAACCATAGCGCTGATCGAGCAATTGCAAGAAGCTAATAATGGTTTTCAGTGGACTTTGTAAGTCGTGTGACGCAACGTAGGCAAAGCGTTCCAACTCTTCATTGGATTGAGCCAACTTAATGTTGTTTTCTTCCAATTCGATTTGCGTTTTCTTCAACTCTGTAATATCTAGAATTACCACCAATCCGTAAATGACCTCTCCATTTTCATCACGAATTGGATTGGCGTTCACTAAGAATGAACTTTCGTTCTCTGTTGTTTGTATAATTTCAGAATAGCCATTTAATATTTTTGTGTAGCGTTCGAAGCGTTCGTTTAAAACATCCTCAGGCTCTCCAGTATCCATTACATGCTTTCCTTCAATTTGATCTTTTGGTAAACTGATTTTGCCTACAAGAGAACCTTCCGCTAACACATAGCGCAATTGTTTATCGAAAACGAAGATGGCTGAATTCGGTACATTACTTGCAATTTGGCGATAAAGATTCTGAGAGTTCTGCAATCGAATTTCATTGTTTCTCATTTCAGTGATATCGACACAAATCCCTAGAATGTTATACTCATCACTCTCCGGATCTTTAATCGCAAGTTTATATATCTTAATATGATGTGGTTTTAAACCATCACCAACAAAGATATCGGCTGTAAACTCAAATTGAGAATCCGGGTTTTCAAGTACCAATCGGTCTTGTTCAATGAAGTCTTGAATATTGTTGGTTCTTGGATTAATTTCATCATACTTCAGTCCAAAAATCTTATCTTTTTCTTTACCGTAAAAACGAGCAAACGACTCGTTCACCATGATGTATTCTCCTTTCTTATTTTTTAAGAAAATCTGATTAGGATTCACGTCAATCAACATCTGCAAGAAATCTTTTTGTCTGTTGATGGCGTTTTGCGCATAAATACCGAACTGAATTTCTTTCTGTAGTTTTTTGTTGGTATCTTCTAATTCGGAGGTACGCTCTTTTACCTTTTCATCCAATTCTAAATTTTTCTTTTCCAAATTGCGCTGGTATTCGATACGTTCTGAAATATCGCGCGCATGCAGAAGAATGGCAAATTGTCCGTTAAAATCTATGATAGCTGATTTTACAGCAATAGGAATTCGTTTTTTGGATGAATGCGTTATTTCCGTTTCAAAATAGGTTAACTCCCCAGAAACTAATCTTTTCTGCCGTTCAATAAACTCCTCAGGATTTTCAACTTTTGAAAACTTCATTACGTTCGTACCAATAAGTTCCTCCCTTGAAACACCATGTAATATGGCAGCTGAATCATTTACATCAATCACATTTCCTTCAAAGTCTTCTACGAAAATAGCTTCAGGAGAACTGTAAAAAAGGTCTTTGAATCGTTTCTCGCTGTTTTTGAGTGCTTCTTCTGTAAGCTTTCTCTCTTTAATTTCGGACACCATGTGATAATTCGCAATGGTAAGCGCTCTTGTCCGCTTTTCTACTTCCGATTCCAAACTCTCCATGCTCTTCTTCAATCCTTCATCTTCTTGTTTTTGGCGGTCTATATCTTTAATGCATAGGAGAGAGCCAATAAATTTTTTTGATGCGTTGATTACAGGCGATGCATAAACAGAAACCAAGATTTTTTTACCCGACTTCTCTTTAATAGTCATGTTATACTTACTGGAATGCCCTTTGCGTCTTTCCGCTAATCTCTTTTTAATTTCATCAGAGTCAATCGATTCATCAGAGACTTTGGTTGATGGTTGATTCAGTAATTCTTCTTTTGTTAATCCGCACAAATGAACAAAGTGTGAATTGATGAATAGTAAAATTCCCTTTTCACTCACAATGCATGCTGGGGTGTTACTCCACTCATTAAAGTACTTCTTGAGGTCAGCATCTGCCAAACCAAGCTCCGACAGTTGATTGTAATCTTCGAACAGTGTTCCAAAGACCTGATTTATACTTTCCTTATTTTTCTCGCTTACCATCATTCTTACAGTCTTCTACGTTGAGACTTCATACTTGTTTCGGTATAATATTAGTATAAATTTGTTACAAGAAATATGGATTCTAAAATAGTGTTGAAAATGAGTTCATTAAATTTCCTTCGAATATAAATTATATGTAAAAGCTATGAATAGAATAATGCTATTGGGGTCAGGCGAGTTAGGGAAAGAGTTAGTGATAGCCCTACAACGATTAGGTCAATATGTTATTGCAGTAGATAATTATTCGGGAGCGCCTGCCATGCAAGTAGCACAGGCGTTTGAAGTAATTAATATGTTGGATGGCGAACAATTGGATGCTATTGTAACTAAACATCAACCTACTTTAATAGTGCCTGAAATTGAGGCCATTCGAACGGAAAGATTCTATGCTTATGAAAAGCAAGGAATACAGGTAGTTCCGAGTGCACAGGCGGCTAATTTTACCATGAATCGAAAATTGATTCGTGATTTGGCTTCGAAAACCCTGCAATTACGTACCGCAAAATATGCCTATGCTTTAACCAAAGAAGAGTTTGATGCTGCTGTGAAAGCAATAGGTATTCCTTGTGTGGTAAAGCCGTTAATGTCTTCTTCAGGCAAAGGGCAATCTGTCGTTAAAACGGAATCCGATATAGATAAGGCTTGGCATTATGCTATTGAAGGCAGTAGGGGGGATGTGAAAGAAGTTATAGTAGAAGAGTTTATTCGTTTTCATACGGAAATTACTTTGCTTACCGTCACTCAAAAAAACGGACCAACATTGTTTTGTCCGCCTATTGGACACCGACAAGAGCGCGGTGATTATCAAGAAAGTTGGCAACCATGTGCGCTCTCCGATAAAGATTTGGCAGATGCACAAGAAATGGCTGAAAAAGTAACGAAAGCGCTATCGGGTGCTGGGTTATGGGGCGTTGAATTCTTCTTAACGGATAAGGGTGTTTATTTTTCTGAATTGTCGCCTCGTCCGCATGATACTGGTATGGTTACATTAGCCGGAACGCAGAATTTATCGGAGTTTGAATTGCATGCTCGAACCATATTAGGATTGCCTATTCCTAAAATTGAATTGCTTCGAGCAGGAGTGAGTGCTGTGATATTGGCTGATGCAGAACAAAATTCAACCCCATCATACACGGGTGTAGAAAATGCTTTAGCGAACGAAAATGTGGATATTCGAATTTTTGGAAAACCCACTACGCGAAAATACAGACGCATGGCGGTTGCCTTGGTAAACGAACCTGTTGGTGCAGATATGGACGCTTTACGCATTAAAGCAAAGGCAATGGCTGATATGGTAAAAGTGAATTGATTTATTTACCAGCCAAGAAATCGCTAAACCACTTTCCTGAAGCTTTAACAGTGCGTTGCTGTGTTTTGAAATCAACTCCCACCAAACCAAAGCGCGGACGGTTACCCTCTGCCCATTCAAAATTATCCATGAACGACCAGATGAAATAACCGCCTACATTTACACCTTCATTCTTTGCTTTTAAAACCTGCGCTAAATAATCTTTCAAGAACTGAATGCGTTTCGGATCATTAATCTCGCCATTCACATTCACATCTGGGAATGCCGCTCCATTTTCAGTAATCATAATTTGCGGTACATCTTTATAGCTGCCGAATTTTTTAATCACATTGTAAATGCCCTCCGGATAAACCTCCCAGCCCATATCAGTGGTATCGTGTCCCAATTTTTTAGCAGATACATTGGCAAAGCGAATAATAGGAATTAACCCCAAATTATACACTACCATTCGCGAGTAATTCTGTAAGCCAATAAAATCAAAATCGAATTTCATCTTTTCAGCATCACCCGGTAACATATGTTTTTCGATATGTTTACAAGCCGGCAAATCAGCTTTCGGATAGCCTAACCCCATCACCGGATCGATGAACAAGCGATTAATAAAGGCATCTGCACGTTTTGCTGCTTTCACATTAGCCGGTTTATCGTTCTTCGGGTCGATATGGCTGCACGAAAATGTAGTGCCAATTTTTGCACCGGGCACATTCGCTCTAATGATTCTACCGCCTGCACCATGGCTCATTGTTACATGATGCACGGCTTTGTAAAACTTACTGAAATTCACATGTCCCGGGGCATGCATCCCCACCAAATACCCCAGCGGAACGAATGCCATCGGCTCGTTAAATACCATCCAGTTTTTTACTTTATCGCCATAGGTTTTCGAAATCAAATCAACATAATCTTCGAACCATTTGATGGAGTCGCGATTCGCCCAGCCTCCTTTATTTTCCAAGGCTTGTGGTAAGTCCCAATGATAGCATGTTACCCAAGGCTCTACCTGTTCTTTCAAACATTTATCAATCACCCGATGATAATAGTCTATTCCTTTCTGATTCACAGCTCCGGTGCCTTGTGGTAAAACTCTGGACCATCCTATCGAAAAGCGCGATGCAGGAATATTCATTTTGTGCATCAACTCTATATCGCTTTCGTAGCGGTGATAAAAATCACACGCCACATCTCCGTTTTCACCTGTTTTTACTTTGCCTTTTTTGTGCGTGAAATGATCCCAAATCGATTCGCCTTTTCCATCTTCGTTCCATCCTCCTTCAATCTGGTAGGCAGCTGTAGCCGTGCCCCACACAAAGTCTTTTCCGAAATCGCTTCGTTTTAATTCTCCATCTGCAATAATTGCGGCTAAAATCTCTTTTGGAATTAGTGCTCCTGCTCCCAGAGCGGCAGTAATTTTCAGCCATTCTTTTCTGTCCATCTTCAGCTTGTTTTAGTGCATTGAAACTACTAATTCTGCCTGTAAATCAAACAAATTTGAAATATTCTTAGTCCATATGCCGTTGATTCGAAGATTAAGGTCGCTTAGATATACTTTCGTGGTATTTATTGAAAAAAATAGGTATCTCTGCACCCCTTTGTTAAATTTAAGGTATGAAAAAAGCAATTATCATTGGTGCATCTTCCGGAATAGGGAAGGAGTTAGCCATAGAACTTTCAAAGAGAGGCTATGAGCTTGGCTTAACTGCACGCAGACTGAACTTATTGGACGAGTTATCGAATTTATGTGTCAATAAAACCTATATAGAATTCATGGATGTCGAAAAACATGAAGAATCTATCGAGATATTACAAAAGCTCATTGAACGCATGGGTGGTATTGATATCCTGATTTACAATGCAGGAATTGGCGATTCTTCAGGTTTATTCGTGAAAGAAAATCAGATGTTCAACATCAATATGATAGGTTTTGCTGCTTTGTCGCGTCATGCTTATCATTATTTCAAGAAGGAGAAAAAAGAAGGTCATATTGTAGGTGTGTCGAGTATTGCAGGTGTGCGTGGAATGCGTATGGCAGTGGGTTATGCTGCTACAAAAGCATTTATGTGGAACTATATGGAAGGCCTTCGCCACAAAGCAACAGCCGAAAAACTACCAATTGCTATTACAGATATTCGACCTGGTTTTATTGAAACCGATATGACCAAAGGGCAAAAGGGTATGTTTTGGGTTCAATCCGCTGAAAAAGCTGCACGCCAAATTGCCGATGCCATTGCACGTAAAAGTAAAGTGGCTTATATTACCAGACGGTGGTGGTTAATGAAACAGCTGTTTGCTGTAATGCCTGATTTTATCTGGAATAAAACGTAATATTGTTCGTTTTGTTTTCCCTAATATCCAATCAATAAGTTTCAATTTGCCCATGAGAAAAATTGGGAACACCCTCTATTGGCTACTTGCTGTCATTCTATTTGTCATGATCTGCTTACGGGCTTATCTCATCCCTATTACTCATGATGAATCCGGTCAAATCACTTACTATGCCCAGTTTCCGATAAAGGATATTTTCTTGTTTACTAACCCGTGGCCAACCAATCATATTTTCAATTCCTTGTTGATTAAATTATGTACAGCGGTATTGGGCATCTCACAAATTTCGGGCAGACTTCCCAATATTATATTCAGTTTATTGTCGTTTTTATTTGCTTTCAAAATAGCAAGAGCGCTTTCTCCAACTTCATTTGCGTTTCCATTGTTTAGTCTATGCATTTTTCTGTTAGATCCATTCCTTTTTGATTTTTTTGGATTAGCACGTGGTTATGGATTGGCTATTGGATTCGAATTAGGCGCTTTTTATTTCTTGCTAATGTATCTGCGAAGTTTTCGGTTAACCGA
Organism: uncultured Chitinophagaceae bacterium; assembly: GCA_964398475.1. Classification (GTDB taxonomy): domain Bacteria; phylum Bacteroidota; class Bacteroidia; order Chitinophagales; family LD1; genus CALAYL01. The sequence continues at coordinate 77,373 of CAYNMP010000013.1, forward strand.
TTTGTTGGCATTGGGGCTTTGTCTTTTCCTCATGGTTTTATCCAATTTTTCTTGGTTGATTGTATTCACTTCAGTAGTAGCATTTGTAGGCTTTATTATTCTTTTGAATAGAAAGTATGTGCATTTTATTTTTGCACTACTTATCCTCTTGCTTTGTGCTGCAGTGTTCTATACTCCTGTAATGCGAATGAACGAAACACATCAATTTGTATTTTGGAGTAGTGATGGCTTCTATAAAGATACTGTAGTATCGCTTTGGAACGATTATAAATACGGGCAACCTTTCTCATTATTGTCAACAGATGCATGGATTGTATTGCTTTACATTCCACTTATTGTTGCACTTATTCTAGCTGTTCGCGATTTGATCAAAGGGCGAAAAATGGAGTTGGATATACCAATTATACTTTTAGTACTGACCATCGTTGTTAATCTTGCTCAGCATACTTTACTAGGGACACCTTTTTTAAGCACGCGAACTGCTTTGCTTTATGTTCCATTGTACGGATTCTCTCTCGTTTCATTATTGGCTAGAACACAATATACTTTGCCTAAATTATCCTTTGGAATAGGTCTTTCCATTTCCATTTTTATGTGTTTCCATTTTTTCTCGTGGATTAGTTTTAAGTATGTACGCGAGTGGTGGTACGATGCAAACACATTGGATGTACTTTCCGTTCTTCAAGAAGTGCATGAAAAAGAACATACCGATATAGAGCTAAATACAATGTGGATTTACAATCCTTCTTTTTCGTTTTATAAGCAAACCGATCATTTAGATTGGCTCACTTATGTCAATACGAATAAACCTGAAGAAGCGCCACATAAATGTCGTTTCTATTATACCGATTTCAATACCATAAACGGGGCAGATATTAAAGGCTATAAGGAATGCAGGAAATACGGATACGATCGTTTACTCCTTGTGCTCGATACCGATAGTATTAAAAAGTAAGATTGATTTGTCCTCCGTAACTAAATCCTGAATAAGCATAGTTTCCGTATGCAGGACCAAACGATGGTTGTACATGCATGGTGAGTTTATCGCTCATGTTGAAATCGAACAAATGTGCATCAACTGCGGCATCAATTAAGTTTAAGCAATACCACAAGCCTAAACAAAAACCGCTAATGGTGAGGTTGCGTTTATGATAATCTCTATATTCTTTCAATGTTGCTTCATTGGTAGTGCCTTGAAACGAACCGATAGTATTGGGATCTCCATCGGCTTGTAAACGATAAGCATCGCGCGCATTCTTGTAGTTAGTAGCCGTATAATACACTGCATAGCTTATTCCAGCAAAACCGGCATAAACAATAGGTATCTTCCAGTACTTTTTATTGTAAGCTTGTCCTAAGCCGGGTAATACAGCAGAAAAGAATACTGCTTTTTTCGCACTGTGTTTTTTGATGCTGCTCTTTGGTGTATCTAACTTCGAAAAGGTCGATGTAGAATCAAAGGCAGAAAACGAAGCCGGTAGCGTATTTAATCCTGTTGTATCGCCACTCAATCGTTGTTCAGAGCGTGCAATCGCAATAGAATCCTGAATGCGTTTTGCCTCATCCATTTGTGCTGAAATAGAATGCGGCAGTGCCATGCACAACACACTGCAAACAAAAAATATTTTCTCCCGCATCTTTAAAATGCAAGATAAATACCGAACAATCATTTTATGTTCTTTAATATATCGCAAAGTCTATCTAAATCGCCATCGCTGAAAAATTTGATGTTGATTTCGCCTTTTCCTTCACGAGTGCGGATAATATTAACTTTAGTCGCCAACGATGAACCAATTTCATCTTGTAGTTTTCGCAAGAACACATCCGAAGATGAATTCTTAGCCGCAGCTACCAATTTCTTTGGCTTCGTGCTCACGCCTTTCACTAAATCTTCCGTCTGACGAACCGATAGATTCTTTTCCACCGTTTCTTTAAACAAGCTTAACAAGGTAGGTAAATGTTCAACTCCTAACAAAGCCTTTGCATGCCCCATCGAAATACGGTTATCGCGCAAAGCGGCTTGAATATCCGGTGGTAATTTCAACAAGCGCAAGAAGTTGGTTACCGTACTTCTGTTTTTGCCTAAACGCTCTGAAAGCTGCTCCTGTGTTAAGTCGCATTCATCCATCAAACGTTTGTAGTTAATCGCAATTTCCAACGAGTTCAAATCTTCACGCTGAATGTTTTCAATCAGCGCAATCTCAATCGATTCTTGATCGGAAGCGGCACGCACATAAGCAGGAATTTCTGTTTTACCCGCTAACTTAGTAGCGCGTAATCTTCTTTCCCCTGCAATTAATTGATATTTGTTATTCTCAATTTTACGAACGGTAATCGGCTGAATCACTCCGTGAATACGAATCGAATCCGACAAATCCTGTAAACTCTCCGACTCAAATGTAGTTCGTGGTTGAAACGGATTCACCTCAATTTGTGTAAGCGGAATGTATATCACCACACCGGCCTGATTGGCTATAGACGAAGCGCCTACTGATTTCGAGTCGCTTTTATCTTCCGTTAATAATGCACTAAGCCCTCTGCCCAGTACGTTGTTTTTTTTCTTATTCTCCATCTTCGTCTATATTAAATACTTTTTGATCTTCCGGAATGTTTGTTGCATTGTTGCGTTGTAGAATTTCGCGTACTAACGACATATAATTCTGCGCTCCTTTACTGTCAGCATCGTACATAATAGCCGGTTTACCAAAACTTGGCGCTTCACCCAACTTCGTGTTACGTTGTATCAACGTGTCATACACAATATTCTCGAAGTGCTTTTTAATCTCTTCTACTACTTGGTTCGACAAACGCAAACGTTGATCGTACATGGTCAGCAAAATACCCTCAATTTCCAAATCGGGATTTAAACGCGTTTGTACGATTTTAATTGTGTTCAATAACTTACCCAATCCCTCCAATGCAAAATACTCGCACTGCACCGGAATCAACACCGAATCCGATGCCGTAAGCGCATTCACCGTAATCAAACCTAACGATGGCGAGCAGTCGATCAAAATGTAGTCGTAATCGTCTTTGATTTCCGCCAACATTTCTTTCATAATCTTCTCGCGGTTCGGGTGATTAATCAACTCAATTTCGGCACCCACCAAATCCAAATGCGAAGGCAAAAGGTAAAGGTTCGGGGTATTGGTTTCCAAAATAATATCCTTTGGTTTCACCTCGTTAATTAAGCATTCGTACAAGCTTACTTTCACGTTGCGCAAGTCGAAACCCACGCCCGATGTGGCATTCGCCTGCGGGTCGGCATCAATCAATAAGGTCTTGTATTCCAAAACTCCCAAACTGGCTGCAATGTTAATCGCAGAAGTTGTTTTTCCAACGCCACCTTTCTGATTGGCTAATGTGATAATTTTTCCCATGTTATAATTCTATCGTTTCTCCAATACTTGGAAGTAGTAATTCAATTTCTTTTTCGCCAAAGGTCACCTTCGCTTTTTCGTGATCGATTTTTATGTAGCCAAACGTGTCGTAATGCAAACCCACTACTTTGCGCGCCCCACAGAACTCCGCAGCCAAAGCTGCATCATCCATTCCCATAGTAAAGTTATCGCCAATGGGCAAAAGGGCAGTGGTTAAATGCGGACAAAAATGCGGTATCAATTTCATGTCCATCGTTAAAGCCGTATCTCCGGCATAATAGAAGGCCTTGCCCTCGCCACCGTCAATAATAAAGCCCATCGGGTTGCCGCCATACGTACCATCGGGTAATGCCGATGAATGTTGTGCTACCACACATTTCACGGTGCCGAAGTCGAAGGTCCATTTACCGCCCGTGTTCATTGGGTGGCCGTTCTCCAACCCCTGCTTTTGAAACCAACTCACAATTTCAAAATTGCTTACGATCTTCGCCTTGGTGCGTTCCGCAATACGTTGCACATCCGCCACATGGTCTTCGTGCCCGTGCGAAAGCAAAATGTAATCGGCCGGAATCTCATCCACATTGATGCTTTTAGCCAATTCGTTATACGTAATAAACGGGTCAAACAATAAGGTTTTACCATTCACCACCACCGAAAAGCAAGCATGGCCATAATACGTAAACTGCATACCTTTTTCTTTGGCACAAATGTATTCCAATGGCGCTCAAAAGAGGGCGCCAATTCTCAACTTGTACACAAGAAAAATGTGTGAATGTATGTGGATAACAGGTGGAAAACTCCATATTCCTGTGGGTAAAGTGGTGTATATTGTTTTGTTGGGAGTTGCGAGTTGAGGGTTGGAGGTTATTGGTTGGGAGTTGAGGGTTGGGAGTTGGGAGGTGGAGTTTGAGATTTGGAGTTTAGAAATTTTTGCCCATGGACGATGTTATAACCACACCATTTGCCTATGGTCGGTGTTATCACCGTACCATTCCAAAATGACTTTGGGCGTGCCCCCGCTAAGAAGCCGGGTCGGGCTTTCCGCTACAACCTTTTTGCCCCACCACTAGCCACGCAAAAAGGGTTTTCGCTTCAATCCCTCACGCGCATAGCGGTGCATTGAAAATTCTTTGCGCCATTGCTCGCATCTTGCGAGCCATCTCAACTTTTGCCTCTGGCAAGCACTCAAAGATGCCGGAGGCATTTTGAAGACTCACTCGCTAGAAGCGAGCGAGGGCTGTGAAGTACCTAAACGCTTACTTGGTATAATATTTAAAAGTACCGGAGTAAGGATGGGCCGAAGAATTAGCGCAATTCTTATCGCTTTGATCGTTTTCGTATAGGGTGCCTGAAAAGCTTCCTTCGCAATTTTCAACAGTATTGGCAAATCCTAATGGTCCCCATGTTGTAATAGACAATGTTTGAGGAGTAGTAGAGCGCGTTACAAAATTACAAATTCCTGTGTTGAGTTTTCTGGTAATGTAATCGTGGTTATATACAGTGGCTAAATTATCTTTAAAGAAAACAGCTTCAAAATGCTTGGCCGATGTAAATAAATTTACTGCCGGTAACGAGAAGCTTCCCGTCCCACTTACTGTGATAGGATATACAAAATCGAAACCGTTAGAATTACATCCACCGGAAACTTTAAATGCAGAGTCTGTCCACACTACTAAAGGAAAAGTTTCCTCTCCATTCGCATTTTTAGTGAAATTACCGTCAATCTTTTCATACTTATAGGTTGTACCATCTATCGTTATCTCTACATATTGGTAAGAGTTGTTGGCGCCATTATTATTGTTATTGTTTTTGAGTTCTTTATCGCTGCAAGCTCCTAAGACAAACAACAGCGAACAAAGCGAGATGAAAATTTTTGATTTCATATTTTAAGTTTTAATACTTTAAAATACCTATTATATGTAAATATTCAAATTATTAGCTTTTTACGCATTGGTTGGCGTTTAGTGTCCAACAAGTTTTGACAAAATACCACCTTTATTCCCAATTGTTTTGCAGTCGGGTGTTTCCACCCGACTGATTTTCCCTGAATTCCTTTCAAGTGAGTATTACTGTAACTCTATTTTCAGACCTTGTTGAATGTGATGCGCGCTAACAATCTGTAAAGAATCTGTAACAAGCATTCTTATCAAAATACTCCCTTTTTCGCTTTGCGCTTTAACAACCGACATGTCGGTATGGCTTTCCGAGGATGACGTTAATCGAAACCTGAATTTGCCATCCAAATTATGACGATTGTTTACTACATAATAGGGCTGTAAATTGTTGCCATAAAATCCAATACATGCATATTGCGAAGTGTCCGGCCACTCACCACTTACCACAACATCACCATTGCTTACATCATAAAACAAGGCAGAGTATATGAAATCGGGATTCGGTAAAACGACCTTTCGTAACGTAGCATTTGTTTTAGGAGGATGGATAAAGGTGTTATAGGGCTTGCCCGAAAGCACTTTCGCTACCCTATACAAACCATAGGGTAAATAGCGAATGATGAACAGCTGAACAAAAAATGCAATCACAATTTCAGACCTTGTTGAATGTGATGCGCGCTAACAATCTGTAAAGAATCTGTAACAAGCATTCTTATCAAAATACTCCCTTTTTCGCTTTGCGCTTTAACAACCGACATGTCGGTATGGCTTTCCGAGGATGACGTTAATCGAAACCTGAATTTGCCATCCAAATTATGACGATTGTTTACTACATAATAGGGCTGTAAATTGTTGCCATAAAATCCAATACATGCATATTGCGAAGTGTCCGGCCACTCACCACTTACCACAACATCACCATTGCTTACATCATAAAACAAGGCAGAGTATATGAAATCGGGATTCGGTAAAACGACCTTTCGTAACGTAGCATTTGTTTTAGGAGGATGGATAAAGGTGTTATAGGGCTTGCCCGAAAGCACTTTCGCTACCCTATACAAACCATAGGGTAAATAGCGAATGATGAACAGCTGAACAAAAAATGCAATCACAATCAACGCAATACAATAAGGAACTAATTTGGTTACTTTTCTCATGGCTTATTCCGTTTTACTTGAGGGAGAGGAGTAACAGAAAGTTGTTTCAAAAATGCGCTGTCGCCATTGTAGATTCTTAATAGTAAATTAAACTCAGCGTTATCGGGCGTTGGTAACCAGTTGCCTTTTTGTTCATCAGAAGAAAGAATAATGCTGAAGTTCCCGGCACTATCGGCTACTAAATTGGTATTGTTAAACGAGTACCGCTCGGCTCTATTCGGAATTAAGTAGAGGTCTTTTCCATAAACAGTAATACTCCAATATCTTGCTTTTATGTCAGCCAGGTTTCCAGAAATAATATATTGTTTTGAACCATGAAAACGATTACCGTCACTATCTCTTCGGCTCATTAAGTATACGGCTTCGTTGGATGGTAAAGCATACATGGCAAACAAGGTAACTTGTGCGGTAATTAAGGCATCGGTGCCTAGTGGCAGATGTGTTGTTCCTATCCAATTCCCGTTGTGAAAGAAAGCGGGACTGTTTTCAATATTCAAGAGTCTATATCCTGCAACACCTATTCCAAGGATTATACCCATCACCGAAAAAAGCAGTAAACGCTTCATCTTCATCGAATATTTTTTGATTTGGTTTTCTTCTTATGCTTCATGAAAATAATAATATCAAGAGATAAATAGTGTTTTCAATCGTAATTATATCGAGAGAAACGAGGATTCCCATGACTAACTCGCTCTGTGTAACTTTGTGATTTTTTGCGAACTTTGTGTTACAGATTTTATAAGATGATGACGATAGGAAGCATCTGTCTTATATGTAGTGCAGTGATAAAACCGATCACAGGAAAAAGAACATTAATGAATCGATAATAGTTTGCAAATGATTTCTGAAAGATAAGCTCCATTTTCCGGACCAAACCAGTTCATTGTCCATGTTTCATAACTCTTTTTATTGTACCATTTATCATCAGTAATGTAACCTATGAACCCACCATTAAAACTAGTAATCAATAAAGAGTTGTTTTTTGATTGCGTTTTTTTGTGAATATCCACTGACAACTCTCCCGAAAAATCACAAGGCATACCTATTAATTTTATTGAGCCTATTTCAAACAAATTGATGTACACTTTTTGTGTTCCAAACAAAAGATTAAATACCCATGGGCGAAGTACCCAAGATTCAGATATACGTAGGTTGGGTGCACGTAAATATAAGGGGAGATGTTCAAAATTCAAGAGCAAAGTATCTGTTACACTAACGGAGTCTATTTTCCTCAAAACCAATGCAGCTAAAGAATCTGCCATGTAGTTTACCTCTTCCCATTTATTCTTTTTGGCTTCAAATGGTCCTTGGCTGCCTACTGCACCTGCTGAATGGCATGCAAATTCAATCTTATTGCTTGCTTCTAAATTCCGCATAAATGCACTTGGCCAGTCTCCCGAAATTTCCATGGTGCCCTTGTGCAAACATGTAGCGTGGGCAGCAAAGGTAACGATGGCCGCACGTTCCCCGGTTGCTTTTGCTATTTTTATTACCCTTAGTTTATCATCTACTTTTCCTGCTTTATCAACCAAGCGGTTCACAACCAAATTTTGAGTAGGAATTTCGATGTAGCCTACTTTTGCGTTACTCGAATTCTTTTCTGCATCTGTTATTGCTTGAGCAAAACAGTTCGCTAAATGTGAAACTACTCGGGCATCAAATTTTCCAGCAAAAAGCTCACCAATTATACTAGGATGCCACGCACCAATACTGCTGTGCGTGTGTGTTGCAGTATAGTAAATATTATTGCTGCTAAATCCTTTTTTAACTAAAAGGGAATCAATTTCACGTACCACTAATGGCGGAATAATCAATAAATCTGCAGATACATATGCTACTTTAATATTGTTTTTCTTAAACACAAATGCACGTACAAAAATAGAATCATGTACTGCATTCCAATGTTTTCCATTTCTATCTGCATCAATCGCTATAGGTGTAGTAAAAGCAGGTAAAATATTTGATTTACTCCATCCTACTTCTAGTTTATCGCTTATTTCAGTTCTGTTTATTTGAACGGTACCATGAGCCGATTGATAACATTGTATTATAGGAACAAAAACCTTTGTTAAAAAGAATTCAATGCTATTCCAGAGTTGCAAATTGTTTAATTCATCCAATTCGTTTCTGTAAAAATCAGTTTGTTGATAAGGGGTGTTATCAATTGGCTTTATAGTAATAGCTAAAATAATTAGGAGAGCCATTAAAATGGCAAAAAGTCCTTTTCCCAAAAGTTGGAAAACTTTATTCATTCACTGTTCAAATTCAATTATGATGTTGCCAATAGACATTATTTCAAAATTAGTAATAAAGGGTGGATATTCAATTCTATTTCTATTGTTCTGGAGTCGAGTGTTTACACCCGACTGAATTTCCATGAATTCCTTTCAAGGACACAGTCAGGTGGAAACACCTGACTGCAAATGAAAAGCAAATGTTTTTTAGATTTCTCTCTGCGTTAGAAATGACGGAAAATTATCTTTGAAGCACCATTTCGCGTAAGGGGTTGCAGCGGAAAGCCCACAGTGACGCTGCATAGCGGAACGAGGACTTGCAGCGGAAAACCCGGTGCGCTTCTTAGCGGCATACGCCCTAAAGACTAACTAAAATGTATAGGTAATGTGAGCGGTAACTATTTGAATCGGTAATTATTCTCTCACTAAGTCGGCTACAATTTCTTTTACCGGCTTAATGCTGTGGACATACGAAATACTCTGCCCTGCACACCACATGGTTTGGTAGGTGGCAGAGAAGGCGGCCTTCTCCAGCATTTTCATGCCTTTGTAGAAGGTGAGCATTTTCACGTATTTCTTTATGGTTTTGTTGCCCGATAACAATTTCTCGAACCAGTTTTGTTCCAAGCCAACTTCTTTCACGTAAGGTGTGTTGATCACGGTGCATGGCGTGCCCGATAATTTGGTGGTGCGCACAATGTCTTTGTCGGTGTAATCGACAATAGCTTGTTTGTATTCGTGCGACACCGGGGCTTCGGTGGTGGCAATAAACGGACTGCCTACCGATACGCCACAAGCGCCTAAATCGAACATGCGCTGCATCGATTTTCTATCGCCTACGCCACCCGCTGAAATCACCGGTATCTTTAGGTTTTTCGTAAGTATAGGAATAATTTGCTCGGGTGAAAGATCGCCTGCATGTCCGCCTGCTTCGTTGTTCACGGCAATCACGGCATCGGCACCCAATGCTTCCACTTTTTGTGCGTAGGCCAAATCCACCACATCGGCAAAAACCTTTATGCCTAAAGGCTTACACTCGTTAATCACCGTTTCAGGTGAACCCAACGAAGTGATGATGAAACCCACTTTATATTCTTTGCAAGTATCTAACTGCTCGCGCATGCGAATGTTCGACTTGTTGGTGATGATGTTGATGCCGAAGGGTTTATCGGTACCCGCTTTAATTTCATCCAAGGCTTTTCTGAAATCGGCATCGGTTCTGTAGTTCAAGGCAGGTACAGAGCCTGCAATACCTGCGTTACAGGCTTCAATTACCATTTTGGCATTCGACACCAAAAACATGGGCGCCATAATAATCGGATAATCTATTCCCAACATTTGCGATAAAGCAGTATCTATTTTCGGCATAACCTGTTCTGTTTTTTGATTATAAATTTAAAATTCATTTACCATTCAACGGCAATCTTTCCAATGGATTTGCGCATTTCTAAATATTCGTGTGCATCGGCAATCTCACTCACTTTGAAAATTTTTCCGGTAACGGGTTGAAATACTTTTTCGTTGTACAAACGTATTACATTTTCAAAACAGCGTTGCAATACTTCCGGTTTGTTATCGGCAATGCGCAGCATATTCACGCCAATTAAGGCTTTCGAGCTCATGAGGAATTCGGCCGGGTGATAAATGCCAAAGCCTAAACCTCTTTTCAAAGTCACAAAAATATTGCCGGCATCGCTCATATCGGCTGCGCCAAAACCAACAATTCGTCCGCCTGCCGCCAACACTTTAATGCCTTTTTTGAAATAACTTGCGCCAATGGAATCGAAGATAACGTCAACGCCCTTGCCATCCGTGAGTTTCAAGATTTGCTCATCAAACTGCTCGGTGGTATAATTGATGGGGTGATGCACTCCGTTTTCTTTCAATAACTTCAATTTTGCTTCGGAACCTGCTGTGCCGAAAATCTCGCAACCCTTGTGTTTACAGTATTGTACTAATGCCGTGCCCACTCCACCCGCTGCCGCGTGAATGAGTACTTTATCGCCTTTGTGTAAGTTGACTACTTCAGCAGCGCTGTAGTAAGCGGTGCAGTATTGAGTAGCCAAAGCCGTTGCCTCAGCGCTGTTCATGCTGTCGTTGATCTTTACACAAGCTCTGGCATCGAGCACAGCATACTCAGCATAACCGCCAAAGCGGGTCATACCGGCCACTCTATCGCCTTTACTTAAATGTTTTACATCGGCACCCACACTTTCGATAAAACCACACACATCGTAACCCAATACCGATGGGAGCGGAGGAGCATCTTGATATTGTCCTTTTCTCGCCATTACATCTGCGAAGTTCAATCCGAAGCCTTGCACTTTTACCAGTACTTCACCGGCTTTCGGCTCGGGCATTGACGTTTCACGCTGTTCGAAGGCGTTCTTAGCAGCTCCGGTTTTGGTCAAGAATATCGCTTTCATGGTCGATGTTTTGTAATGAATTAATAGGCTCTAGCGAATATAACGCGCTCTTTCGATGGCTTTCCGGAAAATATACAAACGCCATCTTCTTGCGGGTTATCCAACGGTATACAGCGAATAGTAGCTTTCGTCAATTCCTTGATTTTATCTTCTGTTTCGCCAGTTCCATCCCAATGCGCATAAATAAAACCCGGTTCTTCAATCATTTTCAAGAACTGCTCCCACGTATCAGCTTTGCGGATATTTGCATCGCGGAACGCCAACGCTTTGTTGTAC
>CAYNMP010000014.1:0-33253 GCA_964398475.1 uncultured Chitinophagaceae bacterium
CCGATAGCTATCGGGACTGTAGCTCCCACAACTTAAACGCCTTACTTATGTAAGGCGTTTTTTATTTAAAATATAATCATTGAAGAGTGGTCACAGGTTCTCCCGATAGCTATCGGGACTGTAGCTCCCACAACTTAAACGCCTTACTTATGTAAGGTGTTTTTTATTTCAAGACTAATTAAATGTTGCGGGCGTAGGCTATACCCATAGTTACTTATTGCGTAAAGGCTTTAACTTTTTTGTACTCCAACGTCTGTAGATGTTCTCGTAAAGTTTTAGTTCTTCAGGAAATAGTTTTTGTTTCTTATTACTCCGTTCTTGTACTTGTAATGCCCAATCTAATTCTACATTGGAAACACTGTAACTTGCTGATGTATCTGCTGCGTTTTCGATTTTACTTAATTTTGTTGCTATACTTTGATATAAAGCAGTCTCTTCTGAAGTAGGCTGGTAGCTGCTGCTATCAGCTTTTTGCTCTATCATAAGCGCCCAATTGATTTTGTCTTGGTTTTTCTTTGCTAATATACTTAACGCTACACTATCGTTTTTTTGCGATGAGGCAGCGGGTTGATGCAATGGTTGAGTTGAACGTTCTTCTGCATTGGCTTGTTGTGCAGGAAAACGCTTGTCATCATCTTGCGCATTGACGGATGGATATGGCTTTGGCCAAATTGGAAAGAGATTAGAAATGTATGTAGTCACTTTGTTGGGTGCTATGGAATTTGGTATAGTAATTTCATTCGATTGTTGTGCACTTAACCTAGAAGCAATATTTTTGTATTGTGCAAATTCTTCTGCATTAGGGACGTAACCTCCTTTTACCTTCTCTTCCAATTGTAAGGCCCATTGTATTTCATATTGAGAAATGGTTGACGCAACCGTATCGGATGCTATGTAACCTTTGTTATTTTTTCTATTGTCATATTGTGCGGCATATCTTCTGATGATATCTTGGTATTTTGCCGTATCTTGTGTATTGGCTTGGTAGCCTTGTTTTACTTTTGCTTCAAAATTTACGGCCCATTCTATTTCTTGTTGCGAAACGGGTAATGCAATTTTGTCGGAAACTATGGAATTTGCTTTAGTATTTTCATTGGACTGTTGCGCGATTAATCTTTTGAAAATATCTTCGTACTGTGCATTTTCTTGTGCATTTGGTGTATAGCCTTGACCTACCATCATTTCCAATTGTTTAGCCCATTCCAATTCTTTGTCCGATGGATTATTGCTTTGCGTTTTTACAGTTGTATCCGTATTTTGTTGTTGAAGATGTGGAGTGCTCTGTTCTTTGCTTTTGTGCTGATTCCATCTTTCGATAATCTGCGCATATTTCTCAATTTCTTCATCTGTCGGAATTTTGCCATGTTGAAAACTATCCAATAATTGGAGTGCCCACATCATCTCTTCATCTGATTCTGCTTTACTTTTATCGCTACGCCCATTGTTGTTCTCTTGTTGTTGTTGCTGATATTGTTTATAAATAGCGGTATAACGTTCAATTTCTTCAACCGTTGTTCTATACCCCTCTTGAACACTTTGTTGTAATCCTAATGCCCAATCTAAGTCGCTTTGTGAAGGAGCGGACGGAAGTAACTGCTGATTTGTATGCATTCTGTCGTTTGCTTTTTCGTTCGCACACATTATCAGTATTTGCGAATTGGCCGAATGAACCAAGCAAAACAGAAACAACCACATAAGTATAATACGCGATAGATATTTTTTCATTGTTATAACCGGTTTATCGATACTACACATTTCCGTTCTAATAGTTTAATCTCTTCCTTTATTTTCAATAGCTTATATGTGATTTTCCTTTCATAGGATAAATGTTGATGTATATATGATTTTTTGGGAGAGGCAATTGGAATCAGATATATTCATCGATAAAACAAAATCAAAACAAAATTATGAGAAGACAAACCTTGGCGTTATTTGTAATGCTGCTTTGTATGTTCACCGTATACGGACAAAAAAATCCACCGGATCACTTTTTGGTGAGCTCTACATTAATCAAGCATCATACAAAGGCAACCATAAGTGCCATTTGGAAAAAGAACCATATCCCCAAAGCGATTTTACCTGTAAAAAACGATGTAGATGTTTATGAAATTATTTATAAAGCTCCATGGATCGATAGTACAACGTGGATTAATTGTTCCGGAATTGTGTATGTTCCAAAGTTGAAGAAAGGGAAGAAGGCTTCTACTTTTATGTTCGGACATGGTACAGAAATTCGAAAAGGAAGAAGTATTTCTGACGATGATTCACAACAAGGGATTTGCCTAGGATTTGCTGCTGATGGCTATTTTGCGCTATATCCTGATTATTATGGTATAGGTAAAGGTGATGGTAATCACTTGTACCAGCACGCTTGGAGCGAAGGAATGGCCTTCATCTATATGCGAAAAGCAGTAGAAGAAATGAAAGCACAAGCAGGTGTTGAAACTAATGATCAATTGTTTTTGACGGGTTATTCGCAAGGCGGACATGCCTCTTTTGCAGCCCATAAATATTTTGAAGAAGTGAAAGATCCGCGATTTAAAGTAACAGCTTCTTCCCCTATGTCGGGAGCGTATGATATGACAGGAGAACAGGCTAAGTACATGTTTCAGAAATACCCTCGTCCGTTTTACTTACCTTACTTGTTGATCTCTTACCAAGAGGCTTACAAAGTAATTAATACTGATAATATCTATTCGATTTTTAAATCGCCTTTCGATACTTTATTACCTGGATTTTTTGGTGAAGTTCGAGCTAAATCCTATGGCGACTTAGATAGAATTATGCCACCAATTCCAAAAGATATTGTGAAAGATGAATTAGTAGAGCAATTTGTGAATAACCCACAATTCAATTTTCTTTTACGATTGAAAGAAAATAATTTAACCAATTGGAAACCGGAAGCCCCGGTGCAATTATGTTTCTGTAATGGCGACCGTGAAGTAAACTATAAAAACTCTGAGGTTGTGTACAACAACATGACAGCTTTAGGGAAGAAAGACATCAAGTTGAATAACTTAAGTCCGAAACTAGACCATAATACCTGCGCTGCTTTTGCGGTTTTAGCCACCAAATATTTCTTCGATCGTTATCGTAAACATGGAAAGAACCCGAAGATGAAAGATGTTCCTCCGTTTAAGAAGTTTTTAGTTGGAATCATCAAAAAGAAAATTGAGAAAGATTACGAAAAAACGGGAAGCGATCATGCGTATCGGTAAGCCATAATGCTTTAAATTTGAAAAAGGTCGGATACTTTATCCGACCTTTTTTGTTTTAGTAAGCGAGATTAGGTCTTAGCCATTTCTCTACTTCTTGAATATTTAAGCCGCGAGCCGAGGCTAATTGCTCTATTTGATCTTTCTGTACTTTTCCTACTCCGAAATATTTTATGTGCGGACTGGCGAAGTAAAACCCACTCACCGCTGCGGTTGGATACATGGCGTGACTTTCAGTAAGTTTTATTCCTGTTTTGTTTTCTACATCCAACAACTCCCAAATCGTTTTCTTTTCAAAGTGATCGGGGCAGGCTGCATAACCCGGAGCCGGACGAATACCCTCATATTTTTCTTGAATCATGTCCTCAATACTCAACTGTTCGTTTTCGGCATAACCCCAATATTCTGTTCTCACTTTTTTATGTAATAATTCGGTAAAAGCTTCTGCCAAACGATCAGCTAATGCTTTTATTAAAATAGCTGAATAATCATCGTGATCCGCTTCATATTTTGCAATCCATTTTTCGATGCCAATACCTGTGGTTACAGCAAATGCACCCACATAATCTTTGTTTGGAGAAATGAAATCCGCTAAACAAGTATTCGTTTGTGTTCCTTGCTTTTTCGTTTGCTGGCGAAGGAAATTAAAAGCTTTGCCATTCGCCATTTGCACTTGCTCATTCACCGATTTCGCTTCGAAAATACCAAAGGTGGCATTAGCGGTTAAGCGGTTTTCGGCAATAATGGCTTTCAACATAGCTTGTGCGTCTTCATATAGTTTCTTGGCTTCAGCCCCATAGCGCTCGTTCTCAAAAATACGAGGGAAAGTGCCGCTCATTTCCCATGTAGCAAAGAATGGCGACCAATCGATATACTCTGCTATTTCAGCTAAAGGAAAGTTGTTCAGCACTTTTGTTCCAATGAATTTTGGGGTAGGAATATTTTCTGTAACCCAATCAATTTTCAATTTGTTCTTGCGCGCTTCTTCAATACTGATATAATCAACATTTGATTTTCGATTTGCAAAATCATCGCGAAGTTGCGCATATTCTGCGTTCAATTCCTCAATAAAAGTGGCTTTGTTATCATCGCTTAACAAACTGCTCGCTACCGTTACACTCTTCGAAGCATCTAAAACGTGGACTATTGGAGCACTGTAGGCTTGTGCAATTTTAACGGCTGTGTGTATTTTTGACGTGGTAGCACCTCCAATCAACAACGGAATTTTCAATCCTAGTCGTTCCATTTCCGATGCTACATGCACCATTTCATCCAACGATGGTGTAATCAATCCACTTAACCCAATAATATCTACTTTTTGTTTTTGTGCTTCTTCCAAAATTTTATCGGCAGAAACCATTACACCTAAATCGACTATCTCGTAGTTGTTACACGCTAACACTACACCCACTATGTTTTTACCGATGTCGTGTACATCACCTTTCACTGTGGCTAACAAAATTTTCCCAACACCACGCGTGTCTTGCACTACAGCATTTTTCTTTTCTTCTTCCAAGAAAGGTTGTAGGTACGCCACTGCTTTTTTCATTACACGGGCACTCTTCACCACCTGTGGTAGAAACATTTTTCCCGAGCCAAATAAATCGCCTACAATATTCATACCTGCCATCAACGGGCCTTCAATCACATGCAATGGACGGCCGTATTTTAGGCGCGCTTCCTCGGTATCTTCATCAATAAAAGTAGTAATGCCTTTCATCAACGCGTGAGCCAATCTATCTTCCACTGACGTTTTTCGCCACGCTTCATCTACAACAACTACTTTACCTTTCTGCTTAATGGTTTCTGCAAAAGCCAATAAACGCTCTGTGGCATCATCTCTTCTGTCCAACAATACATCTTCTACATGTTCTAATAAATCTTTAGGGATATCGTCATACACCTCCAACATTGAAGGATTCACAATGCCCATATCCATACCGTGTTTAATGGCGTGATATAAAAATGCAGAGTGAATGGCTTCGCGCACTGTATTATTCCCGCGGAAGGAAAACGACACATTCGAAACGCCTCCACTTACTTTTGCATAAGGTAGGTTTTCTTTAATCCATTTTGTTGCGTTGAAGAAGTCCAATGCGTTTTTGCGATGCTCTTCCATCCCCGTCCCCACCGGGAAAATATTCGGGTCGAAGATGATGTCTTCAGCCGGAAAGCCTACTTGCTGGGTTAGAATAGTATAGGCTCTTTGACAAATTTCTATTCTTCTTTCATACGAATCGGCTTGTCCTTTTTCGTCAAAAGCCATAACAATTACCGAAGCACCGTATTGCTTCACCAAACTGGCTTCTCGAATAAATGCTGCCTCCCCTGCCTTTAATGAAATAGAATTTACGATTCCCTTCCCTTGAATACATTTCAATCCGGCTTCAATGATATCCCACTTCGAAGAGTCAATCATAATAGGTACTCTAGAAATGTCAGGTTCTGCAGCAATCAGGTTTAAGAAGGTAACCATCGACTCTTTTCCGTCAATCATACCCTCGTCCATGTTGATGTCGATCACTTGTGCTCCACCTTCCACTTGTTCACGTGCTACACTCAGTGCTTCATCAAATTTTTCATCTTTGATTAGTTTCAAGAATTTGGCTGAACCCGTTACGTTAGTTCGCTCACCGATGTTCATAAAGTTCGATTCGGGAGTAATTATCACCGGCTCTAAACCACTCAATCGCATGAATTGGATAGGCTTTGCTTTCTTGCGTGGCGCATGTTTTTCGGCTACCTTTTTAAAGGCCCGAATATGTTCCGGTGTAGTACCACAACAACCACCAATAATATTGACGAACCCACTTTTGATAAACTCTTCTAAAGCCTCTGCCATCATCTCAGGCGTTTCATCGTAGCCTCCGAAAGCGTTTGGTAGTCCGGCATTCGGATAAGCACTCACCCAACATTGCGCAGTTTTAGAAATGGATTCTATGTGTGGTCGCATATCTTTGGCTCCTAAGGCACAGTTCAATCCCACCGAAAATAAATTCGCATGGGCTACTGAAATATAGAACGCTTCAGGCGTTTGTCCGCTCAAGGTTCTACCGCTTGCATCTGTGATTGTTCCACTTACCATTACCGGTAATTCCGTGCCCTTTTCACGTTGAATTTTTTCCACAGCAAACAGGGCGGCTTTACAGTTCAACGTATCAAAAACGGTTTCAATCAACAGTATATCTGCACCGCCATCAATCAACGCTGTGGCTTGTTCGGAATAAGCATCCACCAATTGATCGAAGGTAATGGCTCTATACCCCGGATTGTTAACATCCGGAGAAAGTGATGCAGTTCTGTTGGTTGGTCCGAATGCCCCCGCAACAAAGCATTTACGCTCGGGGTGTTTTTGCATAAAATCCAAACAAGCTTGTTTGGCTACTTTGGCCCCTTCATAGTTGATTTTATAGACTTCCTTCTCTAAATGATAATCAGCCTGGGCAATCCATGTGCCACTGAACGTATTGGTTTCAATAATATCAGCTCCTGCTTCTAAATATTCTGTATGAATGGCATGAATAATATCGGGGCGGGTAATCGATAATAAGTCGTTATTCCCTTTCAAATCTGAAGGATGGTTCGGATAAAAATCTCCTCTGAAATCTACTTCTTTCAGACCATAGCGCTGAATCATAGTGCCCATGGCACCATCCAAAATAAGTATTTGCTTCGAAGCTAAGTCGTTTAATGTTTCTTTGATATTCATATTTACAGTACTATTTAAATGAATATCCGAAAAAGAGAGGGAGGTAAAGTTATCTCTCAGGAATTGGCACCACTTTCATTTATGAAAAGGTTGTCAAGACTTCATTGGGCCTGTCCCTCCGTCTTTCTGGATAATCAATAATTTAAAGAACCGCGCAAAAATAACTATTATTGCGAATAAATAAACTTTTAGTATGAATTGTAAAATATTAACGGCATTGTTTTTAACGCTGTTGTTTGTTTTTCAGCAACCGGCTACAGGAAAATGTAGTGGAGGTAAAGCCAAAGGGGATATTTTTAGGAATTGGACATTAACCAAACTACCCAATTTTACAACAGAACAAATTAATACCATCGGCACCGTTATACCTAATATTCATTTTACCGATGGGCAAGTAGTAGGTTTTGGGGGCTGTAATACCTTACGTGGTGGAAAATATACCATCCGAAAAGATAAAATTAAACTTGATAACATTGGCTCAACACGTAAGATGTGTATTGGCATTGAAGCCGATGTAGAACGAGAATTTATTCCCTTGTTAAACAAGGCTGATCATTTTGTTGTTGATGGAAAGAAATTGATTATCTACACAACCGACAACAAGGAAATTGAATTTATTTCCAAATAATATTGACGATTAAAGTAAAACAAACATGAAGGTTACAGAGCATATCGCAAACGCTAAGGGGAAAACGTTGTTCTCTATTGAAATTTTGCCACCTCAAAAAGGGAAAACCATTGACGATTTGTTCAGTGCCATCGAACCTTTAATGGAGTTCAAACCGCCATTTATTGATGTTACCTATCACCGCGAAGAAATTATGTATAAAAAGCGTGGCGATGGTTTAATGGAAGAGGTTCCGTTGCGAAAACGACCTGGAACTGTTGGGATATGTGCTGCTTTGAAAGGGAGATTTAATGTAGACACAGTTCCTCACTTAGTATGTGGAGGATTTACCCCTGAAGAAACAGAAGATGCCTTGTTTACATTGCACTACTTAGGTATTAATAATTTGTTGTTGTTGCAAGGTGATGCCGATAAGAATCCTAAAACTTCGGATGCTC
Organism: uncultured Chitinophagaceae bacterium; assembly: GCA_964398475.1. Taxonomy (GTDB): domain Bacteria; phylum Bacteroidota; class Bacteroidia; order Chitinophagales; family LD1; genus CALAYL01. The sequence goes on from CAYNMP010000014.1 coordinate 7,990, forward strand.
CAAAATCAAGTTATAAATATGCTTCCGACTTAGTGAACCAAGTAGCCAAAATGAACAAGGGCCACTTTTTGCATGAAGAAACAGAGAATGAATTGAAAACCAATTTCTGTATAGGGGTAGCCGGTTATCCTGAAAAGCATTTCACTGCTCCCAATTTGAAAACCGATTTGAAATGGCTCAAAAATAAAGTCGATTTAGGAGCGGATTATATTGTGACCCAAATGTTTTTCGATAATCAAAAGTTTTTTGAGTTTGTAGATAAATGTAGAAAAGCGGGAATCAATGTGCCAATTATTCCTGGTATTAAGCCGCTCGATAGCAAGCGCCAATTAGAGCTATTGCCGAAAATGTTCTATATCGATTTGCCGGATGATTTAGTTGATGAAGTAGAGAAGTGTAAAACTGATAAGGACGTTAAAGAGGTAGGTATTAAATGGGCCATTCAACAATCCTTAGAGTTGAAAAAAGCCGGTACGCCTTGCTTACACTATTATACGATGAGTAAAAGCGCCTCTACCATTGCTATTGCAAAAGAAGTGTTTTAATTAACATTGTCTTTTTCAGCCTCTTGTTTTAGTTTTTCGTTCATTTGCCGAAAGCCTTCTATTGTATTTGTATCAAGCATTTTGCTGAATAGCGGCACAAGTACCCCTGTGAATTTTTCACTCTGAATAAAAGTGGTGGATCCGTCTTCATTGTCAATAAGCCTAAAGCAATGTTCTCCATCGAACAATCCTTTAATAAGCAAATGACCTAACCAACGAAATTCTTTTGCTTCAGTATACACTAATACTACTGGTTTGAAGGTCATCCCAGTAGCCCCGGGCGGCTCAATGCGAGCCTTAATGGTATTGCCAACAGCAACATTACCCTCTATTGATTTGATAAATGGATTCCACTGTAAGTAATGATCGAAATCGGTTAATACCTGCCACACTTTTTCAGGGGAGGCTTGAATCAAAATTTCGGTTTTAATTTCTTTTGCCATGCACTATGTTTTATTGTTCGTTATTAAACATTGCAAAGATGAAACGTAATGGAATAGCAAGGCTTGATATAAATCAAGAAATTAAAGTCGGTTCTTGTTTCTAATTCTACTGAACGTCTCAGGTGTCATCCCTAACATAGACGCTAAATATTGCAGTGGAACTTGATTGAACAATTCGGGTTGTTGTGCAAAGAAAAACTGATACCGTTCTTCAGCACTCATAGATAAATGACTGAAAATTCGATCTTCCAACATGGTAAAACATTTCGCAATAAACAATTTTTCCAACGCATGCCATTGAGAAATAAGTTGTCCGATTTTTTGATAATCCGATTTTTGAATGGTGTATAGTTCTGTGTTTGCTAATGCCTGAATGGTCCATCGTGCGGGCTGTTCAAATACTAAGCTTGATAAGTCGGTTACGAAAAATCCTTTTGTTGAAATCCATTGTGTTACTTCTTTTTCAGCAGTGGTAACATAAATACGCAACATCCCATTTTTGATAAAGCTCAATTTGTTGCAATACTTTCCGGTATGTAAAAAGTAATCGCCCTTTTTGATTTCTTCCTCTTGAAAAAGCGATGAGATATGAGCTAAACTTTCTCTGTTTACTCCAAAGTAGGATTGAATATATTGTTCTAGCTCGGTCATGGAGTTAATTTCCATTGGTTTAACAAGTAGCCAAGGTCTAGAAATGATTTATATTTCGCCACTGCACGGCTACACTATGTAGGATTAAATATTCCATTTTTAATGCAGCCTATTGCGGTGGAACCATCACCGTTCCACAATTTTTGCATGTTCTAAGATCTTCGTTTTTATAAAATTCTTCCATTACTATAGGTAAATCTTTTACAATATCTTTTACTTGCATTTTTACTTCGTGTAATTGGTGCTCGCAGTTTTCGCAATACCATTGGAAACCGTCTTGTACGTTCTCAGGTCGATATACTTCCATCACCAAACCTACTGTATTAGCCGGTCTGCGAGGTGAATGTGGCGTTCTTGCAGGTAGTAGATAGATGTCGCCTTCGTTAATATGGATATCTTTAATTTTACCGTCCTGCACAATTTTTACGGTTATGTTGCCTTCCAGTTGATAGAAAAACTCTTCGGTTTCATTGTAATGAAAATCTTTTCGTTTATTTGGGCCTCCAACCACCATCACCATGAAATCTTGATTGCCCTTATAAACAACTTGATTCATTACCGGTGGTTTAAGTAAATGACGATGCTCGTCTATCCATTTTTTGAAATTGAAAGGCTGTTGCATAACATAGAAATTTTAGTTTGAATAGATAAAAATAGAATAATTCATGAACATTGATTTAACAGGAAAAAATGCTTTCGTATCAGGTGGTAGTCAAGGAATTGGAAATGCTGTGGCAATTGAATTGACCAAGTTAGGCGCTAATGTTACTATTGCTGCTCGCACGGAGACTGCTTTGATAGATGCGATAGTGAATTTGAACATGATTAGTTCGCCTTTTCAGCAACACGATTATATTGTAGCCGATTATAGCGATCCGGATAAGTTGAACACAGCTATAAATCGCCATTTGCGAAAACACAATAAGCCTTTTCATATTTTGGTCAATAATGCCGGTGGACCACCGCAAGGCTTGGCTATTGATGCGAATGAAGATGATTTTTTGGCGGCCTTTAACACGCATTTAGTTTCTAATCATGTATTGGTGAAAGCCTTTGTGGAAGGAATGAAACAAAGCAACTACGGTCGAATCATCAATATCATCTCCACTTCCGTGAAGCAACCATTGCCCAATTTAGGGGTTTCGAATACCATACGCGGTGCAGTGGCCAGTTGGTCAAAAACATTGGCAAACGAGTTGGGTCAGTTTGGTATTACGGTCAATAATGTTTTGCCTGGTGCTACAGAAACTGAGCGTTTGAAGGCTATTATTGCCAATAAAAGCAAAAAGGTTAATAAAGATTTGGAAACAGTGGCGAAAGAAATGATGAATGAAGTGCCCTTGCATCGTTTCGCTAAACCTGAGGAAGTGGCCTTTGCTGTGGCCTTCTTGGCTTCGCCTTCTGCGTCCTACATCAATGGAATTAACTTGCCTGTAGATGGCGGAAGAACTAGCAGTTTGTAAACAGAAGGGTTGCATTATTTTTCTAAATTTGCGTTTCAATTAGTACGTCATGATTTTTCTTGAATTTGAAAAGCCTATAGAGGACCTCTATGCACAGATCGAAGAGCTGAAGCAAATGGAGCAGAAAACGGGCATGACCATGGCCGATAAAATCGAGCGTTTAGAACATAAAATTAAAGATACCCGAGAAGAGCTATACAGCAAGCTAACTACATGGCAACGAATTCAAGTGTCTCGTCACCCTGAACGCCCCTACACCCAGTTCTACAGCAATTACTTATGTAACGATTTCGTGGAGTTGTATGGCGATAGAACGTATCGTGACGATAAAGCCATCATTGGCGGTTTTGGCGATCTCAGCGGCCAAACCGTTATGTTTATTGGGCATCAGAAAGGACACAATACAAAAATGCGCCAATACCGTAATTTCGGTATGCCTTATCCGGAGGGTTATAGAAAGGCTTTGCGTTTGATGAAGTTGGCGGAAAAATTCAATAAGCCTATTGTAACCCTTATCGACACTCCGGGCGCTTATCCGGGAGAGGATGCTGAGCAACGCGGCCAAGGGGAAGCCATTGCGCGTAACCTCATTGAGATGGTATCGTTGAAAGTACCTGTATTGTGCATTGTGATAGGAGAGGGTGCTTCAGGCGGTGCATTGGGTATTGGAATTGGCGATAAACTATTAATGTTGGAAAATACTTGGTTTTCTGTTATTTCTCCTGAGTCGTGCGCCTCAATTCTATGGCGCAGTTGGGATTTCAAAGAGAAAGCTGCTGTTGCTTTACAACCCACGCCACAAGAATTATTGAAATATGGCATTATCGATGAAATCGTTAAAGAACCTATTGGTGGTGCGCATCTTCAACCCGAAGAAATGGCGAAAACCTTGAAAAAGACAATCATTAAACATTTAGCTGAGTTGACCAAAATCGATCCCCAAACCCGTATCGAAAATCGAATTAAAAAATATAGTGCTATCGGGCAGTTTGAAACAGTAAATGTATAAGCGTGGAGTTACTCGAAAATATTAAGAATCGTTTTTTTTATTCGGTTATTGTACATCGCTCGGAAGGGTTTAAGCCTGTTCGTAAGTTAATGAATTTCGAGTCAGCCAAAACCTTTGGCATTATCTACGATTCTACTATTTCGGGGTCCGATATTGCCGTTACGAAAATTGCGGAGAGCCTACGCAATAAAGGGAAAGAAGTGGCTGTTTTCGCTTTTTTGAACGATAAAAAGATTGAACAAAAAGATGATGTAGTGATTTTTAATGCTAATGATGTAAACTGGTATGGTGTACCAAAATCGGATAAGGTGTTGCAATTCTGTGACCGTAAGATGGATGTTATACTGTGTGCTATTCCAACGCCCAATCGGCCATTAGAATATATCGGTCATTTCTCAAAGGCGCTATGCCGTGTAGGTGTTTTTCGCGAAGGCAACAACGACTTCGAATTAATGGTGAATGTGCCCGAGCAAACCACCATTCCTAAAGTGTTAGAACAAATGATTCAGTTACTAAATCAAATAAAATTATGAGTTATCAGGCATTTCGCGGCTCAGGAGTAGCCCTTGTTACCCCTTTCAATGCAAAAGGAGAAATTGATTTTAAAGGCTTGGGTAAACTTATCGACTATTGTATCGATGGAGGAATTCAATACCTTGTTTCACTGGGAACAACAGGTGAATCGGTAAACTTAAGCAAGGAAGAAAAAGTAGCCGTATTGGATTTTACGATAGAACATACTATGGGAAGAGTGCCTATTGTTGCTGGTTTTGGCGGAAACAGTACCCATCAGTTAATCAAAGAAATTAGCGCATTTCATTTCAACGGTATAGATGCTATTTTAAGTGTGAGTCCGTATTACAATAAACCAACGCAACAGGGTATCATAGCGCATTACAAAGAAGTGGCGAAAGCGGCTCCTAAACCGGTGATTCTCTACAATGTGCCTGGTAGAACCGGGTCTAATATGGCTGCTGAAACTACAATTGCGCTCTCAGAAGTCGACAATATTATAGGTGTTAAAGAAGCAAGTGGGAATTTCGGGCAGTGTATGCAAATTGTAAAGTACACACGAAAAGAGTTTTTGAAAATTTCTGGTGACGATAATATTACGCTACCATTGATTGCCTTAGGTTTTGATGGGGTAATTTCGGTATCCGGACAAGGTTTCCCAAAACAGTTTTCCGAAATGGTGAACCTATCGTTGAAAGGTGATTTTGGAAATGCCAAAGCTTTGCATTATGCGTTAGTGGATGTTACCGATATGCTTTTTGCCGAAGGGAATCCCGGAGGTATCAAGGAAGTATTAAGGTTAGCGGGCATTTGTGAGGCACATATGCGTTTGCCGTTGGTGGGTATTTCAGCCGGATTGCAAGCGAAAATCAAAACAGAGTTCGACAAAATTCTCAAAAAAGATTAACAGCACTTGCCCTTACTGTTTATTTAATGATATTTGAAAAAAAATAGGATTTGACTTCTTTCAGCAAACATATCGGGAAATACAGCCTAATTGCATTGTTTTTCATACTTCTTCAGTCGTGCGAAACGCCTGAAAAAGTGTTGAAAAGCAACGATTTAGATTACAAAATCAAAACCGCCACCGCTTGGTACAATAAAAAGCAATACGTAAAATGTATTCCTGTGTTCGAAGAGTTAATGGGCTTATTGAAAGGAACTAAATCAACTGAAGATATCTATTATATGTACTGTATGTCGAATTACAGACAAGGCGATTACCTAATTGCTGCCTACCATTTCAATAACTTTGGGAAACTTTATCCCAATAGCCCCAAAGCGGAAGAATGTTCATACATGGCAGCGCGAAGTCATCAAAAGTTATCGCCTAAGTACCAACTCGACCAAACGAATACCTATAAGGCTATTGAAACTTACCAAACCTTTGTGAACTTGTATCCTGAAAGTAATCGGGTAGATAGTGCGAATATTGAGTTCCAAAAGTTAAAAAAGAAGCTTGAATTTAAAGCAGTAAAAAATGCCGAGTTGTATTATAAAACCGAAAATTACAAGGCCGCAGCTACTTCTTTTAAAAACTTATTGGTCGATTATCCGGATGTAGACAATCCCGACTATGTTTATTATATGATAGTTAAGTCTTACGATAAGTATGCGGGGAACTCTGTGGCCTACAAAAAGGCTGAACGATACCGCGATGTAGCTAAATCTTACGATGAGTTTGTGTATCGTTTCCCTAAAAGCAAGTATATCGCACAAGGAAAGAAGATTGCTGAAGATTCGCATTTCAATACCGTAATGGGAGCTTCGGAACTAATGAATACGGTTCGCTTGGATGAAAAACCTCGCGAATATCCAAAAGCGATTCGTGAAATCGAAACACAAATCCCTTTAATTGCCAACGAAAAGCAAAAGAAGAAGGCGCAACAAATTCTCGAAAAGACCTATTTGCAATGGATGAAGAATGATGTATTGTTAGCGGAAGAGGCTAAACCGGAGCAGAAGATTAATTTATACGAGCAAAGTATCAAGAATTATTATACTTTTGTCGACAAGTATAAAGGGAGCAGTTACGTTAAAGCTGCGGAAAAGAACTTTTTACAAGCATCTGATAAATTGAAAAAATTAAAAGAAAATGGACAAAAGCAGACGAATTAAATTAAGCCAATTGTTGAACACAATTGAAACGCAAAATATGAAAGACATTGGTGCTCGTACCGGAAACGTTTATGAGTCTTTGGCTATTATTTCTAAGCGTGCTAATCAAATTCACGCTGATTTGAAACAAGAATTGCACGCTAAATTGGAAGACTTTGCTTCGCATAGCGATTCATTGGAAGAAATCCATGAAAACCGTGAGCAAATCGAAATCTCAAGATTTTATGAGCGCTTACCCCATCCAACCATTATCTCTACCAACGAGTTTTTAGAGTCTGGTTTAGAAGCGCGCTACAACGACTAATTTTGAATACTGTTAAAATATTAGCCAAGTCTCTACCGAGATTTGGCTTTTTTTATGTTTGATATTGCAGATTCTAATATCTTCGTAACAATGAAAGGGAAAAAAATTCTTTTAGGTGTAACCGGAAGCATTGCTGCTTACAAATCGGCAAGTTTGGTTAGACTTTTAGTTACCAACGGAGCAACGGTTAGAGTCATCATGACCAAAGATGCCACCCATTTCATAACTCCATTAACCATGTCAACATTATCGAAAAACGAAGTCTATACCGATTTTGTGACCGGTAACGGACATTGGAATAATCATGTGGAATTGGGTTTGTGGGCTGATGCTATGGTCATTGCACCTGCCTCTGCAAACACTATGGCCAAAATGGCCAATGGCTTATGCGATAATTTGTTGATGGCAACTTATTTGTCGGCTAAATGCCCCGTGTTTTACGCTCCGGCAATGGATTTGGATATGTGGAAACATCCTGCTACGAAACGCAATTTGGAACAATTACATACTTATGGTAATTTATTGATTCCGGTTGGACAAGGCGAATTAGCCAGTGGATTAAACGGAGAAGGCAGAATGGCCGAACCGGAAGAAATTGTAGCACTGTTGGAAGATTTCTTCAACTAAAACGAATCCCTATTACATGTCAAAACTCAGTAATAAGAAGATATTGCTCACAACCGGCCCTACCCGTGAGCCCATCGATCCAGTTCGTTTTATTAGTAATTATTCCAGCGGCAAAATGGGTTTTGCACTTGCCGAAGAAGCCGTTCAGCGTGGTGCCGAGGTGTTGATGGTGAAAGGACCAACTTCTACTCCTTTTAAAAATGCTGCTGTACATGTCATCGAAATTCAAACGGCAGCAGAAATGTATAATGCGGTAAATGCCAATATAGAAGGCTACGATATCATTATCTATGCTGCAGCTGTGGCCGATTATACACCAAAGTATATCGCTGAAAATAAAATCAAGAAGAATGACAGCGAGTTCTCGCTTGAATTGGTGAAAACCAAAGATATAGCCTTCGAAATGGGGAAAAAGAAATCGGTAACACAATTTTCTGTTGGTTTTGCGTTAGAGACAAATAATGAAGAAGCACATGCTTTGTCTAAGCTCAATAAAAAGAATTTGGATATGATTGTACTGAATTCGTTACGGGATCCGGGTGCCGGGTTTCAGCTAGATACTAACAAAATTACCATTTTGGATAAACAGGGAAATGTAGTTAAGTTTGATACGAAGTCTAAAGTTGAAACTGCAAAAGATATTTTGGATTATGTCGAAAAGGCTTTGGTGTGAAAATTATAAATTGAATTTTGAAATAAGAGATATGAGATTATTGCTTACTAGTGTGCTAATGCTAATGCTATTGTCGGCCAACGCACAAGAACTAAAATGTAATGTAACCGTAAATGCCCAGAAAATCAGCGGTGTTGACCAACGTGTATTTCAAAAATTGCAACAAACAGTTTATGAATACATGAACAATCGGGCCTGGACGCAAGATGTATATGCGCCTGACGAAAAAATCGAATGCTCACTCTTAATCATTTTAGAATCTAATCCCTCACAAGATTTCTTTTCCGGTACTATTGTTGCGCAATCTTCTCGTCCGGTTTTTAATAGTACATATAGTTCTCCAATTATCAATTTTAGAGATTTGGATTTGAATTTTACGTATACCGAAAATACACCAATGGAATTCAATTTGAATCAATACACGTCTAATTTGTCTTCTGTTTTTGCTTATTATGCTTACCTCTTCATTGCTTTAGATTACGAGTCAATGGGTAAAGGAGGAGGGGCTAAGTATTTTACTAATTTAGAAACTATCTTAAATCAGGTGCCAAATTCAGGGGTTGAGGCAAAAGGTTGGAGTGCGTTCGACAAGAATCCTATCAGTGGCAATAAAACGAGATATAATATCATCACAAGTTTGCAGAATCCCCGTTTTGATGCCTTTAAAAATTTCTATTCACAATTTCACTTACAAGGCTTGGATGTGTTTTACGATAAACCGATTCAAGCTCGTCAAGCAATTTTACAATCGTTAGAGAAGTTAGATAACACATTCAGAGATAATCCGAATAATGTGTTAATCACCTTATTAATGCAAACAAAGGGAGAAGAGCTAATCAGTATTTTTATAGGTGCAGAACAAAGCGAAAAAATTAAGGCTGTTACTTTGTTAAAGCGGATTGATCCTGCCAATGCGCCTAAGTACGATAAGATTCTAAAAGGCTAGTTTTTCTTTTTCCATTCCATAATGAAATCGTCCATGGAATAGCTATTGCCAATCGGGAAATCTTTGGCTTCCGCTATAGTAAATCCAACTTTAAAGTAAAAGTTTATAGCGTTAATGTTTCTGCGATTTACCTGTAACGCAATTTGTTTAGGCGCAATCATTACTTCGCGTAATAATTCAAAAACCTTTTTGCCTATACCTTTGCCCTGTTGCGTTTGATCGATGTAAAATTTATTGAGGAAATATACCTCTTTTGATTTTTCAGTAAATGAACAATAGCCAATGCTTTCTTCGTTTACTTGAATAAGGAAATAAGCTTGTCCGCTCTCTATTTGCTGTGTCAATACCTGTGTTGAATGAAATTTGGCCAGCATATAATCAATCTGCTCAACTGTAATGATGCTTGGATAATGCTGATGCCAGATGATATCCGATAGCTTGGAAACAAGTTGGATATCGTGTTCGTTATTTACTTTTTTGAGCGAAATGTTCATTCCTAAATATAAATTTATTCTTCTTTATTATCTTACGATTTGTTTACAGCTAACTTATTATTTTCGCATTGTGTTAAAGCATTTATCTATATCCAATTACGCTATTATCGAAGCACTTGATGTTGAGTTTGCTTCCGGAATGAATGTAATAACAGGAGAAACAGGAGCCGGTAAATCGATCTTGTTAGGCGCACTCTCCTTAGTTTTGGGCGAGCGAGCCGATTCAAAAGTGTTGCTCGATCAACAAAAAAAATGTGTGATAGAAGCCCAGTTTACAGTGGATAATGCTTTGCTTCCTGAAATCAACGGTGAAGAATTTGATATCGATACATCCATAATTTTACGTAGAGAAATTGCCGTTACAGGTAAGTCGAGATCTTTCATCAACGATACACCTGCAACATTACAGCAATTAAAACATGTTGGTGAATTATTAGTGAACATGCACTCGCAGCACGAAACATTGGATCTGATTGAACGCGGTTTTCAAATGAATGTACTCGATACTTATGCTGGTTTGAAAGAGGAGGTGAAATCGTTTCGGGACGATTTCTTTGCATATAAAAAGGAAGTTAAAGCCCTTGAGGAGTTACGTGCCAATGCTCATCGGAATGCACAAGAAGAAGACTATCTCCGGTTTCAGTTAAATGAATTCACGAAAGCGAACCTAGTTTCCGGTGAGCAGGATGTGCTAGAACAGGAACAGCAGTCGCTGGCCAATGTAGAAGATATTAAAGTTGGGCTCGATAAAGCAATTCACATTATTGATGCAGGTGAAGTGAGTATGTTGTCCTTAATGAGTGAAGTGCTTGCTGCATTAAAGCCTATTGCCGGGTTTCATACCGATGTGCAATCGCAATATGAACGATTGATAACTAGCGCTGAAGAAATACGGGATATCAAAAAAGAAATTGAGCATTTGAGCGATAATGCTGAAAGTAATCCTGAGCGATTAGAGGAAATTAATCAACGTTTACATGTTATCTTCAAATTACAGAAACGGCATGGCGTTACTACTATTGATGAGCTGTTAACATTACAAGATTCTTTTGAACAGAAATTAAATTTGGTGTCGGATAGCAATGGGGCCATTGAAGCGCTAGAGCGTAGCACCGGCAAGCATTTCCAAGATCTAATAAAAAAAGCAAAAGCAATTCACACAGCCCGAGGGCAACGAATCGAACAGGCTTCTGCAATTGTTCAACAACTACTACAACAAGTGGGTATGCCATCGGCTACATTTTCCATTGCATTGAGTCCTCTCAACGAAAGTAATATGAACGAAAATGGGGTAACGGATATTTCGTTCTTGTTTTCCGCCAATAAAGGTTTTGTAGCAAAACCCTTAAAAGACATGGCTTCGGGAGGTGAGTTGTCGCGATTGATGTTGTGTATCAAAACACTTTTAGCCAATGCTGATCATACGCCTACCATGATTTTTGATGAAATCGACACCGGTATTTCAGGAGAAGTGGCGCTTCGGGTGGGCGATATTATGGGCGATTTGGCTCAAAAGCACCAATTGATTTGTATAACACATTTGCCGCAAATAGCACGTTGTGGCGATGCGCATTACTTTGTGTACAAAGAGAATTCAGGTGCGCGTACAAATACCAACATTAAATTGCTTGGAAAGGCGGAACGGGAGACTGAAATCGCCAAGATGATAGGAGGGGAGCAATATTCCGATGCTGCACTGAAACACGCCAAAGAACTGATAAAAGGCTGATTGACTTATTACACGTAATTTTACATTTTTTATCGCTTTGCTCTTGTATTGCTTTGTAATATTGCAACATGAAATTTTTACTGAGTTTATTGAATTTTCAATTTTATCACAATCCGGTAAACGACTGGGGTATAGCATTGGGTATAATAGTGTTCTCCCTTTTGTTTGCCCGTATATTCTATTGGATGGTCAGTAAATCGTTATCGTGGCTCTCACGCAATACCAACACAAAAATTGACGATTTAATTATTCAGCGCATCGATACGCCTATTGCTATGGGTATTGTGTTGATTGGTATTCGCTCTGCATTGAAATTTCTGGAATTCCCTTTAGTCATTGAGCGTTATGTACATCGTGGTTTTGTGATGATGAGTGCGCTTACGGTGACTTGGTTAGTGACTCGAATAGTTCGCGCCATTATCGAAAATCAGTATAAAAAATATGCTGAAGAAGAAAACATTAAAGTGGATGAACAAATGCTATTGTTTATCAAACGCGCAAGTCTTATTCTACTTTGGTCGATGGGGGCCGTTGTGGGCTTAAACAATGCAGGTGTAGATGTAAGTGCCTTGATAGCAGGATTAGGGATAGGAGGTTTAGCGTTTGCCTTAGCTGCACAAGACACTGTCAAGAATTTGATTGGTGGCTTAATTATCTTTTTCGATAAGCCTTTTCACATGGGCGATGTGATTCAAGTAAAAGAATTTCAGGGAACGGTAATCTACATTGGTATGCGAAGTACACGTATTCGCAACGCTGCAGGTAGAATTATAACGATTCCTAATGCCCAGTTTTCAGATAGTGGAATTGAAAACATTACGGTTGAACCCACACGAAGAGTTGCAACTGTAATTGCACTATCGCCTGAAACACTCTCCGATACGGTGAAAGAGGCCATCGCTCTTGTAAATGATGTGATTAAAAAGGTAGCAGGTGTTTTTCATGATGATGCAGATACTTATGTTGAGAAATTTTCGGGGGCTTCTATTGATGTATCTGTTATCTACTTTATTCAGAAAGGGAATAATGTTCATCAAAAGCAAAATGAGGTGAATTTGGCTATTCTTCAACGTTTTCAGCAAGCCAATATTCCATTGGCAAATCCATCCCAAGGCGGTAAATAGCTTCTATAATTCCATACGTCAATATTCCTTCGTCTCTCAACAATGGATTCGATATATTGCAGTGCAACTCAACGCTATGAAATACAAACAATTGTTATCGCATTTAAACATTTCGCAACTGAACGAAATGCAGCAAGCGTCTATTGATGCGATAAATAGAACGAGCGATGTTCAATTGATTTCCCCTACAGGTTCCGGAAAAACATTGGCCTTTTTGTTGCCGATTACAGACTTGCTAAATGCGGAAAGGCAAGGTGTACAAGCCATGATTGTTGTGCCATCTCGCGAATTGGCGATTCAAATAGAGCAGGTGTTCAAACAATTGAAAACCAATTTTAAGGTGAATTGTTGTTATGGCGGACATAATGTTCGTATCGAAAAGAATAGCTTACAACCTGCACCGGCTCTGCTTATTGGCACACCCGGACGAATAGCCTACCACATTCGCAATGAAAATATTAGTACACAAAGTGTTCAAACATTGGTTTTAGATGAGTTTGATAAGTCACTGGAATTTGGATTTCAGGAAGATATGGCGTACATCATTGGAAAGCTGAAAGGACTAAAAAAACGCGTACTTACATCTGCTACTACGCTAAAAGAAATTCCCGGTTTTGTTGGGATTCGACAAGCAGAAGTGCTTGATTTTTCGGCTCATGATGAAGAATTGAAAACTACTTTAAAGTTGAAAACGGTTCGAGTAGCAGGTGATGATAAGTTAGAATCTTTGCTGATTCTTATTGGAAAGTTGGGTGCGCAGTCGAAAATTGTTTTTTGCAATCACAGAGATGCTGTGAATCGTGTCCATGAGAGTTTAAAAACACTGCGCGTTGCACACGGTGTTTATCATGGCGGAATGGAGCAGATAGATAGAGAGAAGGCCTTAATAAAGTTCAGAAACGGAAGTACTAATTTGCTTATTACCACCGATCTTGGTGCTAGGGGACTTGATATTCCTGAGATTGAAGCGGTTATTCATTATCAACTGCCCTCAACTGAAGATAGCATGATTCACCGCAACGGACGAACCGCTCGTATGCATGCTGAAGGCACAGCATATCTGCTTTTGGATAAACAAGATTACTTACCAAAGTATCTTACCGAAGAGCCGGAAGAAGAAATTTTGCCGGATGCCTTTATTGCTCCCCCTCCTGTAGAATGGAGAACACTTTACATTGCAGCCGGCAAGAAAGACAAAGTCAATAAAATGGATATTGTAGGCATGCTTTTGCAAAAAGGGGGATTGAATAAAGATGAGTTAGGAAAGATTGAAGTACTCGACAATTCGGCTTATGCTGCCGTAAAAAGTAACAAGATTGAGGGGCTACTTCGATTAATCCGACAAGAGAAAATCAAAAATAAAAAAGTGAAGTTTGAGATTTCAGAGTGAGCTTAGCTTTTCTTTCCCGAAGCCTCTAATTTTCTTGTTATTTCTTTCATTTTAGCATCTAATAGCTTTGTTTGTTCTGGAGTGCATCGCTTCGTCCAAATCATAAACTCAATCACTTTCTTTTTCAAGGCCAAGTTATCGTCAATAAAATTGGGGTTAGAGAATATAACTTTAATATCCTCATCAATGTGTTTGTTGAAACCTAAAAAGGAAGGCAGAAAATGCTCTAACATAAATCGCATAAATCGCAATTCAGGGTCTTTACTGTCTTTTTCTACAGCACTATTTAGCGCATTTTTTGCTTTTACTACATGTTTGAATTTGCTCCAGTTGCTTTCGTCATACTGACAACAAATGCCATTGCAAATACCAAAGTAACATTCCTCTGCTGGCGTTTTTTTATCGATATTTTCCAGTTTACTTAAAAAAGAATCCAAAGCAGTTTTGCGTTCGCTGGCTTGAAGAAAGTGCAAACGTAACTGATCACGGCTCAGTGTTTGTGCACAAATTGTAAATTCAACAATAGAAAAAAGTAGAACAAAAATACATCTCATACTCTTCGTGTTTTATCTAAAGTAAAAATTTTAATTTAAAGAGTGATCTATTTCACCATCCTTTTTTATTCGGCTTGGCACTCATTTCAAATTCCAGCACCCCTCCATTAATAATATCGGCATGATGTATAAAAGGCTCAGTAAGTTTAATACCGTTGAGTTTCACCGATTTGATATACTTGTTGATACCGGATACATGATGTGCAATAATCTCGAATTTCTTTGTTCTGTCGTTTGGATTAGGGTACAACGTTGCTTTTGGGAATTGCGGTGTACCTATGGCATAAACATCCGTTCCTGGTGTCACAGGATAAAAGCCCAAAGCACTGAAAACATACCAAGCGCTCATTTGTCCGCAATCGTCATCGCCATCCATTCCATCCGGATTGTTACGATAAAAAACGGTTCTGCATAATGCCACCAAACGCTGTGTCTTCCAAGCCTGACCAACATAGTCGTATAAGTAAGTATAGTGATGCCCCGGCTCATTCATATGAATGTAATGCCAACCCCGAAAATTCGCATCTAGTTTTTTGATAAACTTTTCTTTTCCGCCCATCAAATCAATTAGGCCCGGAATATCGTGTTGCACACCAAACAAGTAGGTCCACGGACTGCCTTCTGTAAAACCATCGCGGGTGTTTTTGCTCCAACTCCCATCTGCATTGCGCGGAGCCATCATGCCTGTAGCCGGATTATACACGTTGCGGTAGTTCTTGCTGCGCTGAATTAGATGATTGTAATCGTCTGTATGTCCTGCAGCCTTCGCCACTTGCGCTACACAGAAATCATCGTAAGCGCCTTCTAAAGTGTTCGACACCGATTCGTTGGTTTTGTCGACAGGCACATACCCTAGTTTCATATACCAACTTAAACCGGCTCTGGCTTCAATGCCATTAAATGGTGCCCGATCGGCCCAGCGATTAATACTATCGCCTATCGAAGGCACCATAGCATCTTTCCTGCAGGCTTGGAAAGCTTGTTCAATATCAAAGCCCTTTATTCCCTTCGCCACAGCATCGGCTACCACCGCATCGGCATGAGTACCAATCATAATACCCGTGTAGGTCGGATTGGGCCATTTCGGCATATAACCACCTTCTAGATACATTTGAATAAGCGATTGTACCATCTTTCCGGCATGCTCAGGGGCTACTAAAATCAACAATGGATGTTCAGCACGATATGTGTCCCACAACGAGTAGTCATTGTAGCTGAAACCCTTGTGTATGGTATCATCGAATGCACTGTAATACTGTCCGTATTCATCGAACTGACGAGGAAATAACAAACTGTGGTATAGGGCTGAATAGAAAATATGTTTTTCTCGTTTTGAGGCTCCTTCAAGTTCTATTCTGCCAAGAAACTGATTCCAAATTTGTTTTGTGTTTTGTTGAACTGTTGCAAACGATTGCGTCCCAATTTCTTTGTCTAAATTTTCGCGTGCTTGTTCGATGCTGATAAAGGAAGTGCCAATTTTTGCGGTAGCCTTTCTACTGTTAGTATTAAAATATACCCAAGCCCCACAAGCATTGGCTTTTTGTTCGGTGTTGTGGGGAATAAACGAATCGTTTACCCATGTTCCATAATTCACAAAAGGTTCATCAAATCGAATCACGAAATAGCCTTTAAAATTTGGCAGTGGCGGACCTAATTTCCACGAATGCCGATCGCTGTTCCATCCAACAATTTCATTTTTCTCCGGAATGATGTTTATCCATCCGTCAAAATCGGGCGCCTGACTGGCTTCTATCAACACCCCAGGTTGCTTGTGTTTCGGGAATTCAAACTGCAGCACCGCACATCGTTCTGTTGCTGTAAGTGCGGTTTTGATGGCTGAAAGTTGAGCGGATATAGCTGTATTCGAATAAGCGTAAGGCTTTGCATGTTCTGCACAATGCGAATAGAAATAGGTTTGGTTCATACCTTTTTTAGAAATATCGCCAATAAAGGGCTTTAGCGTTACATAGCCATAATCGCCCATCCACATAGCCGGTTTATGTGAACCGCGAAACCCGCGTAAACGGGTATCAAAGTAATGGTAATTCGGAATTCTGATTTTGCTATTGCGGGTGCAGGCTGTCCATTGCGTCATGCCAAAAGGTGGAGTAACAAAGGGAGTTGTTCTACCATATAAAAATAATCCTTTGGTGCCAATCAATGGATTTACGAAATCGGCTACTTCTTGAGCACTGATGGTCACTTGGCTAAAAGCGAAAAGAATGAATATTACTCTTTTCATATTGCCTCAGTAGAGTGACCGTTTTTCAACGCTTGTCTGCGTTTTACACCATTTTCAAATTCTTCGTGGTATTTCGGGTGATTGGTGCCCATCACTGTGTCCCAGATATTGAAGTACAATCCATAATTACAATTCACAAATTTATGATGCATGTTATGATGTGTAGATGTATTGCTCCATCGACTGTGTATACGTTGCGTGAAACCGCTTCTGAAAAATTCAAAACCTAAATGTCCGCCAACATTTAATGTGAGTTGATACATACTCCAAATAAAAATCGCTAATGGATGAAGCGGCAACAAAAAGACCATCAACGGTAAAATAGCTACTTGTACGATGGCTTCCAAAGGATGGAAAGCAAACGTGGCCCAAGGCGAGGGATTGTAACTTTTGTGATGAATGAGATGTACGTATGGGTAAATTGATTTATGGTGTATGAGTCGGTGCGACCAATAAAAATAAGTATCGTGGGCAACTATAAAAGCAATCACGGAAAAGATGAAATAGGTAGTAGAATGCGCATTAATTTCCGTGTAAATTTTTGTGTAACCTGCTTTGTGGAGAAAGAACACACATGTTCCTACAAACGAAAAAATGAGCATTGATAAAAATGAATAACCTATTTCTCGCTTGTAATGCAGTATTTCCGGGAACTTCTGTTGAATTTTGAAACGGGAAAACGTGTTCTTGAATAACACATAAAAAATCAGGAATGCACCACCTGCAAAAAGGATATAGCGGAGTACATCAATACCAAAACCTTTTGTGTAGCGAAGTAAGAAGTCGGATAGTTCCATAGGTTTATTCAAATTATGAGCGTCATTCAAATATATCGATATTTTGTTGTGCTGCATTATTGCTTTATGTTTAAAGCTTAACTCTGATGATGCGTATAGTTATACTGGTATTTATTGTTGTCTGCGGAAACTTGTCAGCACAATCTTTATTCCCTACCAATCCTTTTACAGATGTTTTTGCTGTACATTATGCTGATAGCATGACGCGAGCAAAGTTAAAGGAATTGACATTAGAAGAAAAATGCAAGGAAATGGCTGGGCCAAAGAATTTCGTGGCATTAAATATGAAAACACTTTTTGCCGGTAAAGGCATGGCGATTACACCTATCGGAGGCAATAGCAAGAGAGGTATTCCATCCGTATACTTTACCGATGGTCCCCGTGGAGTAATTGTGGGTAAGGATAAAACCGGATTCCCAGTGCCCATGGCACGTGCCGCCACTTGGAATGTGGCGTTAGAGCAGAAAATTGGAATGGCCATTGCCGATGAAGTAAGAGCAGAAGGGGCAGGGTTAATCGGTACACCATGTATGAATTTGTTGCGTCACCCCGCCAACGGCCGAGCACAAGAGGGTTTTGGAGAAGATCCGCATTTGGTGGGGCAAATGGGCTTACACTTAATGCAGGGAATTCAGAGCAGAGGTGTGATGGCTACAGCAAAACATTTCGCTTTAAATAGTTTGGAAAATTCACGTTATACCGTTAATGTGAAAATTGATGAACGAACCTTGCAGGAAGTCTATTTACCGCATTTTAAATTATGTATCGATAATGGGGTGGCATCGGTGATGAGTGCTTACAACAAAGTAAATGGACAATATTGTGGTGAAAATAATCACTTACTTAGCGATGTATTACGCAAACAATGGGGTTTTCGCGGCTTTGTGCATTCCGATTGGGAGAAAGGGGTGTATTCAACAGCTCCATCTATTAGAGCCGGAATGAATGTAGAAATGATGATTCCTAAATTCTATAAGTACAGCGTGGTGAATAAAGCTATTCAATCTGGAGATTTGACTTTAGCACAAATTGATTCGTTGATTTACCCTACACTGTTCACTAAGTTTTTGTTTGATTATCAACAACGCCATATTCGAATTAAAGATGCCAGCGATCATCGACAGCTAGCCTATCAAGCAGCAGCAGAGAGCGCTGTATTGTTGAAAAATGAAAATCATTTTCTCCCTTTGCAACACGATAAGGTGAAAACCATTGCCATCGTAGGATCTTTGCTCGAATCACAAAACGAAGGCGATCATGGCAGCAGCTATGTACGCAACAAGCATTATACCTCATTACTTACCGCATTTACAGCATATGCGAATGCAAATCACATTACATTGTTGCATGACGATGGACGAAATGTAAAGCAATTGCAATCTATTTGTAAAAGGGCAGATGTTGTAGTGGTTATTGCCGGTTATCGATTTGATGAAGAGGGCGAGTATGTATCGCGAACCGGTAAACCCAGAAAAGATCCATATAAACGTCCTTATGGCGTATTCGGCACCATTGGAGTAGGAGGGGACCGACCTTCACTATCACTTAAACAAAGAGATTTAGATTTGCTGAACAATGTAACTTGTGTAACGAAAAGTGTTGTTGTGAATCTGATTGGAGGAAGCGCCATTACCATGGAAGAATGGAAAAACAAAGTGCCGGCTATCATGATGAATTGGTACTATGGTTGTGAAGGCGCTAAAACCATTCCGCAACTGTTGTTTGGCGAAATCAACCCATCCGGGAAATTGCCGTTTACTATTCCGGTAAGCGAAAAAGATTTACCTGATTTTCCACTCAAGGCCGATAGTATCACTTATGGTTATTATCATGGTTATACATTGCTCGATAAAAAACAAATTAAGCCTGCATTCCCGTTTGGTTTTGGGTTGAATTATGCTGATATCGAAATAGGAGAAGGAAAGGTTACTAATCGATTCCAACTGCATGAGGACGATACGATTCATATTGAATGTAAAGTGACCAACACGAGTGACATATCTGGTACTGAAGTAGTGCAATTATATATCGGATGCGAGGATACGCAAGTAGATCATCCTATTAAAGTATTACGTTCTTTTATGAAACTAGAGTTTCGTTCGAAAGAAAGCATGTTTGCCTTCTTTAAACTTCCAGTAAAAGAATTGGCCTATTACGATGAGAAAACCCAAAGTTGGAAAGTAGCCAAAGGCGATTATAAAGCTTGGGTGACCAACTCATCAGATGTATCGAATACAAAGCCTATAACCTTCTCTATTCGTTAAACTTTACCAGAAATAGGCATACAAACCAACGAGCGATGCCATTACTATTGCTGCACCAATCAAGAAGCCGGTATCCACTTTGAAGAGCGTTGTATCGAGTTGAATTTCTTCTCCGGTTATTGCTGTTTTTTTGTTTTCCAGTAAGCTAATGATAATCATTCCGCCAACACATAGTGCGAACACTATACCCATTCTATCGAGGAACGGAATTTCATAAACGCCATTGCCGCCCATTGCTGCTAATCCTACATTGGCTAACGAAGATAAATCTACTAAGCCGGGTAAGAATTTTAAAAGAACGGAAAATCCTAAACTGCCTAATGCCCCAAAGGCTGCAGCAGATGCGGTTGTTCGTTTCCAGAACATCCCTAATAGGAATAAGGCAAAAATACCCGGACTAATAAATCCTGTGTACTCTTGAATCAATTGGAATCCACCTTGCTTATCTATTCCTAAAAATGGAGCGATAAAAATAGCCAATACTAATGCGATTATGATGGTGAGTTTTCCCACTTTAACCAATTGTTCTTCGCTGGCATTTTTATTTAAATACTTTTTATAAATATCCAATGAGAAGATGGTAGAAATCGAATTCGCTTTTCCGGCTAAAGAGGCCACTACAGCTGCTGTGAGTGCGGCAAATGCCAAGCCTTTTAAACCGGTGGGCAATAAATTAAGTAACACCGGATAGGCTTTATCTGCCACCACAGTGCCGTTCACATTCATTTCGTTAGCGAAACCACCTTCTTGAAACAAAACATAAGCGGCAATACCGGGTAGTACAACAATAATAGGCATCATTAATTTAAGGAAAGCTGCGAAAAGTATTCCCTTTCGAGCAGTAGGTAAATCGGCTCCCAATGCCCGCTGTGTTATGTATTGATTACAACCCCAATAACTGAAGTTAGCAATCCACATTCCACCGGCCAACACGGTTAATCCGGGGAGGTCCATAAAATGCGCATTATCTCTTTGTAAGATCATATGGAAATGCTCCGGTGCCGCTTTCATCATACTTTGAAAACCGTTTAGTACTCCACTAACCCCAAATTTATCAGCTACAAGATTTAAAGCTAAATAGGTTGTTACCAATCCGCCTAACACTAAGAAGAAAACTTGAATCACATCGGTGTAACCAATTACTTTCATGCCCCCAAGGGTAATAAAAATGGCAAATACAGCCAATCCTATCATACAAAGCGTGATAGAAATACCGGAGATACTATTGATGGCCAATGCGCCTAGGTAAAGAATAGCGGTGAGATTTATGGTTACATAGAGAAACAACCAAAAGATGGCCATGATTAGGGCTACAGTACTGTTATATCTTTTCTCCAAGAACTGCGGCATGGTATAAATCTTATTCTTGAGATATACCGGCATAAAAAATACGGCAATAATAATCAATGTTGCTGCAGCCATCCATTCGTAACTCGCAATCGCAAGCCCCATTTTAAAGCCTGCACCACTCATACCGATAAACTGTTCCGCGCTTATGTTCGAGGCAATGAGCGAAGCACCAATTGCAAACCAGGTTAGTGTTCCTTCGGCTAAAAAGTAATCAGTTGAATTTTCATTGTCTTTCTTCTTTTTGTTATAAATCCAATATCCGTATCCGGCTACAACAATGAAATAAAATAAGAAGACCAATAGGTCTGGTGTTTGTAAATGCGACATGGTTTGTGTTGATGGTTAGCTAAATGTAAACTTCTGTAGGAAGAATTCAAAACTGTGGTATAACAAAAAAGCCACCCGAAATCGGATGGCTTTTTTTTATAATGAAATGAGTTGTATTAGTTTGCAGGCATTACTTTTTCAATCATAATTCCGTTCGCTGATACGCTCAACGCTTGGTTGCTTTGTGGAGGCAATTGATTGAAATAATCTTTGTAAGTGTTACCCAAGATAGTGTATCCACCAGTTCCCAAATCAAAGAAAATGTTGTTGGTTAAGTTGATATTCTGACCAGAACCAATGTTCATGTAGAACGCTTGGTTAGCAGAGTTAACCGTTGTTGGTGTTAACTTAACACGGTTGAAGTTCAATACTTGATTGTCTGTTTTACCGCTCAAATACAAACCGTACAAAGTACCTTGTCCGCCTAAGTAAAACGAGTTGTTAGTTATGTTTCCGTATCCTGAAATCAAACCTTCGCAGTTGTTCATGGCTAAACCGTATCCACCGTTGATGGTGTTAACGATATTGTTACTTACGATTAAGTTTTCGTTTACGCTGTTTAACGTGATAGCTTTAAAACCTTTATAGTTAGAAACTGAACTCAAAACGTTATAGCTTAATACCGGAGATTTTTCGCCATTAATTACTAATCCTCCTTCGTATTGATTGAAGAATGTTGTTCCGGAGATGCTCGTTGCTTCGTCAGCTACTTCTAAACCTCCTTTGTATACACCAACGCTTCCGTTGTTCACTGTGCAATCTTCTAACGATAAACCTCTTTTTGTTCCGTTTGAAGTAGAGTAGATAACAGCATTGTTAGCACCGGTTACTTGTTTCTCTGAACCGTCAAAAATTACGTTTTTGAATTTTAGAGCACTTACGTTTCCGTCAATTCTTACCACGTTTCCGGTTAAACCAGAGTTGTTTTGTAATGTTAAGTTTGAAAAATTAACGTAAGAAGTGTTTGTAATTCCAACTGTAAATGATTGATCTTGAGAGCTTGATGCTAAAATTACATCCGATTCAGCGCCTGAAAGCGATTCGAACGTAATCGTGTTTTGTGCAGAAACTCCACTGATATTTGTCAAGTCAATTTTGTCTGTGTATTTTCCTGATTCAATCAAGAAGCGAACTGAACCTGAAACGCCACCGCATTTCAAATTGCTAACTGCCTCAGTAATAGTGGCGAAGTCTCCGTTTTCTTTAGCGATTTTGTACTCACCTGAAAGTGATGAACAATCTCCGGCAAAAGATGTTAATGAAGAGCCGACTACTGCGATAATACCGAAAAAACTTTTCAAATTTGTCATATAGTATTTCATTATTTAACGCAATATAGTACCTAAAGCATCATTTGTCAACACTAAATCTAAAAAAAAATGAAAAAAACATTTCAAACCCACAAATCTATTCGTTTTACACTGTTTATAATATTGATAATTAGCAGTTTATCTGTTTTTGCTCAGAAAAATGTTCATAGCTTTACGGTTACTGATATTGACGGAAAAAGTGTAAACTTAAGTCAATACGATGGAAAAGTGTTACTTATTGTAAATGTAGCTTCGAAGTGTGGGTTTAC
This sequence comes from uncultured Chitinophagaceae bacterium, assembly GCA_964398475.1. Lineage (GTDB taxonomy): Bacteria > Bacteroidota > Bacteroidia > Chitinophagales > LD1 > CALAYL01. The sequence continues at coordinate 31,132 of CAYNMP010000014.1, forward strand.
TCCACAGTACGAAAGTTTGGAAGCTTTTTATAAGAAATACAAATCAAAGGGGTTGGTTATTTTGGGCTTTCCTGCCAATAATTTTATGAGTCAGGAGCCGGGAGCGAATGCCGATATTAAGCAATTTTGTTCCCGCACCTATAATGTAACGTTCCCGATGTTTTCAAAAGTATCGGTAAAAGGGAAAGATATAGCACCATTATATCAGTATCTAACCCAGAAAAAGGAAAATGGTGTTTTAGATTCGGGTGTAAAATGGAATTTCCAAAAGTTCTTAATTGGAAAAGATGGAAAAGTGGTTACTTCTTTCAGTCCGCCAACTACTGTTGACAACGAAGACTTAATTAAGGCAGTTGAAGCAGAATTAAAAAAATAACTACTTCGTTTGTAGGCTTTTATATAAGAACCACAAGAATCCAATCATGAATACTTGTGCAGAAAGGGTTTGCCATGTTGGGAAAATACCCAGTAAGTCAATGGCTTCAAAATTCAGAAATGTTTGGTTGATTACACCGGCTTCTTGAAAAGAGTGTATCCCTTTACCCACAAGTGTAACCGCTAAAATACTCAGAACGGCAATAGAGAGGTTGATGATCTTTTTAAACGGAATGTTTTTGGATACTTTCGTGAATATAAAATATAAGGCAACGATAAGCGCAAAGGCAATTAAACAACCGAGAAGTATGTATGCACGATGTTCACCACGACTTTGAATATCTACGGTTGATATAAAGAGTATCGATTCAAAAATTTCGCGGAACACCACCAAAAACGATAAACTGAAAATGCCCCAAAAGCTCGCTTTGCCGGTTTCCGATTTTATTTTTTGTTGAATGAATACCTTCCATTGTTCGATGGATGACTTTTTGTGAAGCCAAAACCCTACGTAAACTAATAAAAATACTGCGGTTATCGTTAAGCTTCCCTCTAACAATTCCATTTTCAATTTACTGCTTTTGATAATCTCACCTAATAGAATCCACAGTAATGCACCTACTCCTAAAGCTGAAATCCAACCTAGGTGAACATACTTTTTCCATTGCTCGAGGTTGGTTACCGATAAGATATTCATGAAAATAATGATCACTAACAGCGCCTCAAGTCCCTCTCGCATTAGTATTGACAAGGTCATAAAAGCCGAGAACAGAGGTTTGTAATCTTTGCCTCCTACCGATGTTTCCACTTTTGCAAGTAATTCATCCAACTTTTTGAGTTCAGCAATAGTTTGTGCTGATTCTTTATTTTGAATTGTTTCGTGAATTTTGGCAATTTGCTTCTCGATGATTGGAATGAGCTCCGGATTGGTTTTTTTGAGTTCAAATTCGTAGGGCTCTATTCCCTCTAAATAGGCAAGGGTTACTAATTTATCGGCCCCTGGTAAATCAGACGAGAGGCATAATTCACGTGCTTTTGCTAGTAGCGCTTTCGCTTTGTCGATAGCTTTTTCTGCATTCGAATCCGGCTCGTAAGTTCGGATCGTAGAAAGCATACTTGAATCCACCAATACTTTTAGTTCATCATCCGATTTAGTTGCCACTTCTTCTAGCGATAGTGTAGGCGCAATTGTACTGCGCTGACCATGCCTAAGGTTCAAAACAAAAAAGGATACATCCCATACTTCATTGTCGGACAAGTTGTTATGGGCTTTCATGCCAGTACCTTCGATGCCATATCGTACAGTGTTAAACACGGCAAATGGCGATAAGCCTTTCATCTTATCGTTGTCTAAAAAATTGCGTGGTTTAGGGTCGAGTAGTGCACCATCTTTACCTCCACCGTTCCCATTATCTCCATGGCATTTTGAGCAGTTTTCGGTGTAGATCGTTTTCCCTTTTGAAATCGAGGGGTAGTTTGACGGAAATGTTTTTAATCCGGTATTCAGCAATAAAAAGCGCTTAGCGGCTGCGCTCACTGCTTTAATTTTTGATTGGTCTTCGTGCATATTCACCAATTCCACCATTTTGCCGCTGTAACTTAAAAGGGTATCTTTTTGAACGGTATTGATTTCCAAGGCCTTAATCTCTTTGTCGATATTTCCGGCAAAGCCTATCATTTCTTTTAGTTCATCCAGTACCTTCGATGCCATATCGTACAGTGTTAAACACGGCAAATGGCGATAAGC
>CAYNMP010000014.1:33353-84433 GCA_964398475.1 uncultured Chitinophagaceae bacterium
CTTAATCTCTTTGTCGATATTTCCGGCAAAGCCTATCATTTCTTTTAGTTCATCCTCACTTTTTACCTTACCGTTTTCAACAGCGTTGATATAGTCGTTGCTCAGATAGTTTAGCATGTGCACAATGTAACCGGCTTGGTTGGCAGTAATTTTGCCCGGTTCAGCGCTAAGTGGAGCGGAGGTGGCTATATATATAAGGAGAAAAATGAATTTTCGCACTTCTTATTTAGATTTAATATAAATAAGGACAAAAGTATAATGTTCTATTAAAAACGCAATACTAAAACAAAGTAATTTTCGGAAATCTGACTTTTGTCATGCTTTTTAACGAAAAAAGCGATTGCCGTTAACCGACAATCGCTTTCCATCTCTATGTAATATGGATTATAACTTGCCTGTAGGATTTTTAAATAAATCTTTACTCATGTTTATGGTAATGCCAACGCTAAAGCCGATAGCATTAAAGTTAGCTGAAGTTCTCAATACTTGTCGTGGTTTATCTTCATCTACATAGGATTTGCCCGGAATTTGCGGTTTATCTTTGGATTGATGAATTTTTCCAAATGTTGTAGTGTTACTATTCGCATCTATTTTATCTACAAATTCAGTAACTGTGCTGAATGTCGATAATTTTTGCAATCGATCTTCTTTATCTCCATCGATACTTAAATCGTACTTTGTAAGTGTAGATTTTTTCGATTTTACAAAGAGCATTTGTCCGTTCATTTCTATTCCAATAGTCACTAATGGAATGGGTCTGTAGCTGATACCTACGCCTCCGTTGGCACCTATTGAAAAATCCGATTCGGTTTTCACGTTAATTTGCGTTTTAATGGCATTGTAAGAGCCTAATCCCGGGATGAGTTCTGCCCTAGGCGCATCAATGGCTAATTCGTGATATGTAGCCCCGAAAACAGGTACCGATAGGCCCAAGCGCATGTAGGGCGCTAACTTTGCTTCAGGCTTTGCTGCTCTTACATAAAAGCCAGGCATCAAGCTCAATCCATTGGTGCGCGTGTTGGTTGTTGAAGTGGCTCCAATGCCTAATGTTGGATCATTCTCAATTACAGTAGAACTGATGGTACTCCCAAATAAATACGTTAAGCCTAATTCCACTCCGAAATAAGGATTAATCATATAGCCGCCAAACATATTAATGGTTGCTCCTTTTGCATAGCCGCTATTCACATTCGAAATGGCCCATTTTGTAGTATCGGAAGTGTTTTGATTAATCATGGGCACAATCATACTGTTCGATGGGTCAAGTCCTGCAGCTCCTTGTCCGGGTTTAAAGGTCATTACTTGTCCTGTTTTTTGAAAAGCATTCCAAGAATATCCACTACTTACTCTAAAATATCCGTATTGTGCTTGCAACGTATGTATAGCTCCTCCAAGTAGGAGAGCCATGGTAAAAATTCGTTTCATTTTGGTTTGATTTTGGTTTGATAATCTTTCCGAAGTTAGAAAGATAGGAACTAAAAACAAATAAAATCAAAGCGGAATTATGTTACTTGTCGAGCTGATTAGGCAGTTCAGGTTGTTTTTTTGGTGTGCCAAATAAGGGTACAGGAATTGGGGGATTGTCGTCTTCGTTGATGGCAAAAGTAAATACTGTATGCAGCCATTTCCAGTGGTCTTTAAACCATTTAAAGCCTTCATACGTTCCGTCAGGTACATAGGTGAAATAAGCGCCTTGCCCTTTTGGATCTAAAGGTGCCAAATGATCGAAAACAATTAGCTCTAGCTCTTTATCGTAATTCAGTGTTGGACATGCATTCCATTTGTATTCAATAAAGAAGCGCGATAAAGTATCGTTGATTTTGTTTTTTGATGAATCGGTGAAATAGAAAATAGGGGCACCAAATACAGGTTTTTGTTGCTCGTCAAAATGTAGCATTTCAACAATTTTTCTGCGCGAAGCAAAGTCGGCCGCCTCGAAACCAAAGAGCGTGTAGTAGTTCTGGCGGTTGATGGTGTGTTTGATGATATTGTAATATACACAACCATACCAGTTTTCAGGAGTAAGGATTTGTTGGGTATGAAAAGGTAATGTGTCGCGCAAATCCTTTAAGGGAAATAGTTTTAGCGATGAAGAACGCATTTGGATAAAACCATAATAACGGAAACTTCCTTTCGGATAATGGAGTTGCCATGTAAAAATACGGAAGCTACTATCGGGGGCATAAATTTTAGCTACCGGTTTTAATGAATCAAACGGATAGTAAAACGAATTTTCGGTTTTCAGTGCGCTCAACAATTTCGGAATGAATTGATAGCATGCTTTTTTTCGGTTCTCTAAACTTAGGGTATCGAACATCCAAATGTTAGCTAGCAGGTGCAGCGAGTCTTCTGTTTTGGTGAGTTTCGCCAATGCCTGTTTTGATAGGGTAGGTGTTTCAAGCAAAGATGCGATTGGTGGAGCAGACTTACTTTTCTGTCCGTATCCTTGAATAACACTGCCAAAAATGAAAAGCAAAAAAATGTATTTGTTCATATGGTACTTAACGAAAAGCGAATGCCAAATATTGTATAATCAGGCTAATCAGAAAAAAAATTGGGATTATTTGTGATTAGAATCCAACTACTCCTTTCACTTGATTATTAAGGTATGTACCATCAGGAATTCCGGTAAGCGGATTCGAATTACGCTTTATGGCTAAGCCCGGGAATCCTCCACCCGGTCCATAGTACGGCAATAGTCCACCCGGAATTGGAATAGGGATACAAACTTGTCCGACCAACGGAATATCAATACAAACCGTAATCGCTAAGTCAACATAACCTTGTTTGCCAGGCTCACCAAATCCACCTCCATCGCCTCCATAAGCGCTAGGCGAAAGATTTACGGTTACAATACTAATAGAGATTGGAATAGTTGTGTTGCCCGTGGCACCTAAACCGGGAACAGAGGCTACATGCGCTGTAGCGTCACCTCCACTGTTAAACGATCCAAAGTTGATAGATCCATTGGGAACGGCACCTCCTTGTCCTAGTTCAGATCCCCCTCCACCACCGTAGCCAACGCCAATAGCAATAGAGCCCACCAATGGCAAACTTGGTGTTTGCAATAAGAATCCAACAGAGCCACCACCACCGCCACCGCCATAAATAACACCGTTATTGATGATGATTGTTTTGGTAGTCAGGTTGATGGCGTTTCCACCATCACTTCCTTTATTTCCGCCCACAGTGATAAGGTTACCCGAGTATACAAAACCGGCACCATCGCCCCCTCTTCCTAAAAAGGCCCCATTATTTACTATACCAACTTTTGATAGGGGATTTAAATTGCCGGTTGTATAGGCAGGCACTGTACTTGTATCGGCCGTAACTTCAACCGAGTTGTTGACCGTAAGCACTACACATTTCTTAGCACCGGCAGGAAGTTGTGTCGCATTCTGCGCTTGAAGATCGTATGTTTTTGTATCTACAGGAATAGTAACTCTTACACATGGTTCAATATACACATTATACGAGAGGAAATGTACTTGATCTCCGCAAAAGGCTTCAACAATAATTTGTACTAACCCATCTCCAGCAAAGATGTCAGCCTTAACACCAATTTGTAATGTTCCGGCAGTATCAATCGTTGTGTTGCCGTTAAAATAAATGTTCACTCCCGGAGGTGGCACTGCCAAGTAAATCACATTAATGGGATGTGTACTCTTGAATTTTTTAAGGGTAATTGTTGAAAAAACGGAATCGTCTACCAGTCGATCAAGGGTATCTGTTGGATCGTCTATCGACATCGAAAAATCGCACTCATTACAATTGCGTTCATAGGCTCTAAGCCAACATTCACCGGTCCAATATTCAACAAAACTATCAGTAGTATTGAAAATCGTTAAGCCCCGCAGTGGCTTAACAATAGAATCGCGTTGTCCTAACGTTAGTCTTGATAGTCCAAGCCCCTTTTTATTCGATTCCAATTGCAATACCGCACTCGAATCGGGAATTAAGATATTGATGCCCACTTGAGCAAATGTTGTAGACGATACAAGCAAAAATACAATCGCCAGAAATTTACGCATAGTTCTATTTTATTACTAAACTGAAAGATAGCTAAAGATAAGATATTTTGAATTATTAAGCAGTATTTAAACGCAATGCTTTTACTTCTTTTTTCTTTTCTTTTCTAAATCAGATAAGAAAGTTTAGCTTTATACAAAACAAAAACGTATGAAAAAAACATTGACGCTTTTATCTCTGCTTTGGGCTTTCACTTTTGTTCATGCTCAAACGGGGCATACACGAAGCGATCGTTCAATTCTTGATCCTACTTATGCTCCTTTTTATCACGGTGTAGCTTCAGGCGACCCATTAATCGATCGCGTTATAATTTGGACAAGAGTAACGCCTCCCAATTTTGCACCCGTAAATGTAAGTTGGGAATTGGCAACCGATAAAAACTTCACCTCTATTTTTAAATCTGGTTCTTTGTCTACCGATTCATCCAAAGATTACACCGTGAAAGTAGATGTTACCGGTTTACAAGCCGGTGCATGGTATTATTATCGTTTTAATGCGTTGGGTAAAAATTCACTGATTGGAAGAACAAGAACAGCCGATGCGGGAAATAATGACTCGTTGCGTTTCGCTGTTGTTTCTTGTTCGAATTATCAGGCTGGATATTTCAATGCCTATAAAGATATTTCGGTGCGAAACGATATTGCGGCAGTGCTACATTTGGGGGATTACATTTATGAATATCAAAGCGGTGGTTATGGTTATACTGGAGATACTATGCGTAGACATGAACCGGCTAATGAAATTTTATCCCTAGCCGATTATAGAATGCGTCACTCGCAATATAAACTCGATCCGGACTTAAGATCTTGCCACCAGCAGTACCCATTTATTACTGTATGGGATGATCACGAAACAGCCAACGATGCCTATAAAGATGGTGCAGAAAATCATACTGCGGGTACAGAAGGTTTATGGACTGATAGACGATTTGCCGGTGAGAAAGCTTATTTCGAATGGATGCCTATTCGTGAAAATAATCCGGGCGATGTGATTCACCGCGAAATTACTTTTGGAAACTTAGCCGATCTCATTATGGTGGATACACGCTTAGAAGGAAGAGAGCAACAAGTTACCGCCACCAGCCCACTCTTGAACGATACAAACCGTACATTAATGGGACCGGTGCAGTTCGCTTGGTTTAAGTCTACGCTTGCAGGCGCCACTTCTACATGGAAAATTATCGGCAATCAAGTGATGGTTTCGCCTTTGAAGGTTGGTGCTAACGCACTTAATTTAGATCAATGGGATGGATATCCTGAAGAACGAAAGAAAATGTATAATCACATTACCGGTAATAATATTAAAAATGTTGTATTTCTTACTGGCGATATTCACACCTCTTGGGGCAACGATTTACCGGCCGATTTAACCGCTTACAACAAAAATACAGGTGCCGGTTCTATTGCTGTAGAATATGTATGTACAAGTGTAACCTCGCCAGGGCTGCCGGGTATTGGAAATTCAACTATTCCCATTGTGAAGAATACAAATCCGTATATGAAGTATGTAGATTTAGAAAAGAAAGGCTATCTACTTTTGGATATTAATAAGCAAAAAGTGCAAGGCGATTGGGTGTATGTGAGTACAGTAACCAGTCGTTCGTTTTCTACAACCATAGGCGGTTCTTGGTACACCGATAAAGATCAACCTTTCTTAAAAGAGGCAGCAGCCGTATCGACACCAAAAATAAATCCTGTTCCTTTCGCGCCAGATATAACAACAGCTATATCGCCTATTGCAGAGCAAAAAACGGTATTGATTTCGTGTTATCCAAATCCTACTGCCGATAGATTAGATTTACAGTATTATATTTTCAAACCGGGAGTAGTAGACATTGAAGTGTATGATTTAACCGGTAAGATAGTGTATGCGACAAAAGAAGAACAGAAGACAGCCGGACTTTATGAAACGAATTGTTCATTAGCTTCTTTGCCTGCAGCGAATTATGTAGTAACCTTGAAAACCGATGGTAAAACTACCTTCTCGAAACAAATTGTGAAGCAATAATTTATAGCATATTCATTTTTGAAAAAGGATTAACCTCAGGGTTGATCCTTTTTTTGTTGATGATAGAGGAGTAGTTTGCATGCATAGTGTTCATTACATAATGGACAAGGTGTGCGTGCCCCCGCTAAGAAGCAGGGTCGGGTCGTTCGCTTCAATTTTTTTGTAGCGCCAAAGCCCGCTGCAAAAAAGATTTCCGCTGCCACCCCTCACGCGCAGTCCGGTGTATTGGGAATTTCTTTTTAACCCTATGGTCGATGTTATCACCGACCATTCTTATACTTAAAATGCACGCCATTGCTCGCATCTTGCAAGTAATGGCGATTTTGACTCTGACAAGTATTCTAAGATGCCGGAGGCATTTTGGAGACTCACTCGCTAGAAGCGAGCGAGGGCGAGGGCTTTTGTACTGCAGTCGGGTGGAAACACCCGACTGCATTTTTCGGAATTCTTTTCAAGTACACAGTCAGGTGGAAATACCTGACTGCAAGTGAACTCGTTTGAAAAGACGGACAATTATCTTTGAAGCACTATTTCGCGTAAGGGGTTGCAGCGGAAAGCCCGCAGTGAAACGAGGACTTGCAGCGGAAAACCCGGTGCGCTTCTTAGCGGCATACGCCCAAATGAGTGATTTTTGAACAGGAATAACCTTAACGTTGATCCTGTTTTAGTTTGTCGTATGCTTTAATAATTTCTTTTACCAAGCGGTGGCGAACCACATCCATTTCAGTGAGTTGAATCATAGAAATACCTTCTACATCTTTTAAGATATTGATGGCCGTTTTTAAACCCGATTCTTGTGTTCGCGGTAAATCGATTTGCGATGTATCACCAGTGATAATGCATTTTGAACTTGGTCCGATACGCGTGAGAAACATTTTCATTTGTGGGTTGGTGGCGTTTTGTGCTTCGTCCAATAGAATGAAAGAGTAATCGAGCGTTCGTCCGCGCATGAAGGCCAAAGGCGCCACTTCAATGATGCGGTTTTGCATGTAATACAACAGCTTTTCAGGCGGAATCATATCATCGAGGGCATCGTAGAGCGGACGTAAATACGGATCTACTTTTTCTTTTAAGTCGCCCGGAAGGAAACCCAAGTTTTCACCGGCTTCCACCGCAGGACGAGTAAGAATGATTTTCTTCACTAACTTTTCTTTCAGCGCCCGAACGGCAAGGGCTACAGCCGTGTATGTTTTTCCTGTACCAGCCGGGCCGGTAGCAAACAGAATATCGTTTTTGTCGGACTCGGTTACCATCAATTGCTGGTTGGCGGTGCGGGCACGAACAATATGTCCGTTGTTACCAAACACCAACACATTGTTGAGCTGCTTTTCGCTTTGTGCAGCAGCACCGGCATCTTGCAAAATCAATTTATCCAAATCATCTTCTGTTAGTTTGCCATAACGTTCGATGTGGGTGATGATTTGCTTTGTTTTTGCATTAAAGTTGTTGAGTTCTTCTTCAACACCTTCTGCCTTAATAATGTTCCCTCGAGAAACCATTCGGAGCGCGGGGAATAACTTTTTGAGATAATTAAACTTGGAGTTATTTATACCAAAAAAATGTAGCGGGTCGATACCGTCTATTTCAATAGTCAATTCTTTCAAACGTGTATAATTTAAGTTATTGCAAATTAAGAATTGAAGGCCCATTCTTCTACATTGTGGACGGTTTTTAATCAACACCTTTTCCACTTTTTAATATGCCCATCGTCACATTCACATCTGATTTGGCCGGAAGCGGGTATTATCTGGCGGCCATAAAGGGCTCTATTTTAAAGGCTTTCCCGGAGGTGCAATTAGTTGATGTATCGAATCATATTGGTCCGCTCGATTATAAAGCAGCCGCATTCACCATTCAAAAAGCGTATAGTTATTTTCCTGATGGCGCTATTCATATTGTTCATGTAAATAGCGCAGATGGTAAAGGCAGAATGCTGATTGCCGAAAAAGACAATCATTTTTTCTTGGTGTTTGATAATGGCACCGGGCCGTTGATTTTTGAACATGAGCCGGTTCGCTATTATGAAGTGGGGACAGAGCCAGAATCGGGAAGTTTGTTTATTCAAACGATTTTGAAAGGCTTGCGAATGGTTATTGAGCGGCAAGACTTGGGCGAAGCGGTACAGCAATATAAAGTGTTGCGCAGATTGAATCCTTTCGGCAATGACGGAACCATAAAAGGGAGTATTCTATATATCGATCACTTTGGGAATGCGATTACCAATATCACGGAAGAATTTTTCAATCGGTACATTACCGCTGAGTATACCATTTCAGCAGGAGGAGCAAGTTTAGATCGAATTTCAAAACACTATAACGTAAATGAACCCGGTATTGCTGTTGCTTTTTTCAATAGTCAGGGTTTGTTAGAGATTGCGCAAAACAATTCACGTGGGTCGCAGTTGTTTGGTTTGAAGGTAGATGGAGCGGTATTGGTTATGGAACGCTAATTTTTAAAATTATTTCATGGATTATAAGCGAATGCCCATTGAGGTTGAATCGCCTGAAATGATAGGTTATTCCAATATCCCTTACAATTTAGCGGAGAGTTCGGTTACGGATTTAAAGTTCAAAGATTTAGGCTTGAATTTGGACGATTTGGTGATTGCTTATACCGATCATTTTGGTAAGCCCGAGTTACGCGCCTTATTGGCAGCAGAACATGAAAACATAGATGCAGCGGAGGTTTTGCTAACTCCAAGTGCTGCAACGGCATTGTTTATGATTCACACCACATTATTGAATGCCGATTCGCATTTGATTGTGGTAAAACCAAATTATGGCACTAACATTGAAACGCCTAAAGCCATTGGCTGTGCTGTTGATTATGTAGACTTAAAATTTGAAGAGGGTTACTGCATTGATGTGGAGGACGTAAAACAGAAAATTAAACCGACTACGCGTTTAATCAGTATTACATCGCCACACAATCCAACAGGGACAATTGTTCCGGAAGAAATGATAAATGCATTAATTACATTAGCAGAGGAGCGTGGATGTTATTTGCTCATAGATGAAACGTATAAGTTTTTACAACTTTCCGAGAATACAATTCCGGATTATGTTTCAAGAAGTAAGCAAGTAATAAGTGTTTGTTCGTTTTCTAAAGCCTTTGGTTTACCCGGGATTCGATTGGGTTGGTTAATCACGAAAGATGCAGTGTTGTATCATCAATTGTTGGCGGCAAAGGAGCAAATCATTATTGCGAATTCAGTGGTGGATGAAGAAATTGCTTTTCAGTTTTATAAGAACAAAAATGCGTTTTTAATGGCTACCATGGAGCAAGTGAATGCTAATTTTGAAACGTTGCAAACGTTTATGATGAATCATTCTATACTTGAATGGGTAGAACCGAGTGGGGGAGTGGTATGTTTCCCAAGAGTAAAAGCAACAATAAAATTGGATACTGAAAAATTTTATCATCGACTTTTATCGGAGTATGCCACATTTGTTGGAGCCGGACATTGGTTCGATGAATCGGATCGTTCGTTCCGATTGGGCTTTGGGTATTTGAATAACCATGATTTTAAAGAAGCCTTACTTCGCTTGGAGCGATGCTTAAACGACTGTATAGTTTCATAAAAAAAGCCACTCAAAATAGTTGAATGGCTTCAGGGGAAAGAACGATGAGCGTTTATTCTTTTAGAAATTTTCGTGTGACCGTATTGTTATTATTGCGATAATGGATAAAGTACATTCCTGCATTTAGATTTTCTACTGTTATTGTTTTAGTGGTTTCTCCTTCATCAATCGACACGGTGTAAACTATTTTTCCGGTGATATCTGCCATGGAGATTATTCCTTTCTCGGCTTGTTCAAGCGATATGTTTAGATAGTGTGTTGTAGGATTTGGAAAAACAGAAAACGAAGAAGGAATAGCATTATTTTCAATAGCTGTAACCGGGTTACCAAGTCTCCACAATTGAGCGCTATCGGCATCGTACCAAGCCGAAAGATAGAGTGCATTATTCGCTATAAAATTACTGTTGAAATACGAAAGTGTGCCTAGTGGATCGGAATGATTGCTTCCTGCAGGTGAAACAATTTGAGTTCCTGCGCTTGTTCCATTGGTTTCAAAGAGCTGATAATTTGTTGCAGTTGCTTTAGCACGGAAATAAATTTTTGAACCCAATGCAGAAAATGTTTGTGCCTCAGAACCTGTGTTTCCGGGGAATATATCCTTAACGATTAGTGTACCAGTTGAAGTACCATCAGATACCCAAAGTTCTCGCCCGGTGGACGATTCGGTGGACGAGAAATACAATTTGTTGTTCAGCACAGTGAGATAGGCCGGATAAGAATCTGCATTACCAGCATTGATATCTTTTACTAAAGTAGTACCTGCATTAGTGCCATCGGTTACAAAAAGTTCGTTACCGTTTGTAGCGTCAGATGCAGTAAAATATAGCTTGCTGTTGAATACGCAGAAATTATCGGGATCTGAGCCTGTGCTTCCGGTATTAATATCAGCTAAAAAGGTGGTTCCAATTGCAGTTCCATCGGTTACCCATAATTCGTTTCCCCAAACTCCGTTCGAGGCTGCAAAGTAAAGTTTGTCGTTATACACTCCTTTACCGGACGACATGTATGAATCCGCAATACCGGCATTAATATCTTTTACTAAAACGGTTCCAGCGCCTGTACCGTCTGATGTCCATAGCTCCTTTCCGTTTGCAGCATTATTTGCGTAGAACAACAATTTGTTATTCACTACCGAAAACGAAAACGGATATGATGACGCACTACCATTGTATATGTCCTTCACTAACTGGGTTCCAGCGTTTGTTCCATCTGTTACCCATAGTTCGGCTCCGTTGGTCCCATCAGATGCGTTGAAGTAAAGTTTGCCATTGAATTCAGTGAAGAAATAGGGATAGGAAGATAGTGCTCCTGCGTTAATGTCTTTCACTAATTGAGTTCCGGCTGTTGTTCCGTCAGTTACCCACAATTCCGGCCCGTGTGTGCCATCGTTTGCATTGAAATATAATTTATTGTTGAAAGGCACAAAATAAATGCCGGCAGAACCTGTTGTTCCAGGATTGATGTCTTTAAGTAATTGCGTTCCAGCTTGTGTACCATCGGTTACCCATAGTTCTTTACCATGCGCTTGATCGAAGGCAAAGAAAACAGTTTTGCCATTTACTGCTGTCATTTGCTCCGGCTTAGAAGCGCCTACGGCATTGCAGACAAGCTTTGTAAACGTTAGTTGCGCAAATAGTGTTGGTGAAGCTACAAGTAGCATTAAACATCCTATTATTTTTTTCATCGCTTTTGTTTTATTCAAACATAGTGTGACAAGCATTGACACGCAGAGGCAATAATGTTGATTTGTGAGAGGTTATGTTGTGTTTGTGTTTTTAATCTATTGATAATCAATATATTTAGTCTACAAACGCAATTCGTTTATTTTGCTGAAATTGCGTTGATTTCCACTTTTATCCAAAGGAAAACGGATACTAATTTTACTTCATTTAAACTCGTTTCTTCGATGCGTTCAATGTCATTTAATAAAGCAGCGATATCGGTTTTTAACCACTTTTTCAAAGTGATATTTTTCTGAGCTGTTTGATAGAATTTCTTGTAGAGTTGAGCAATGGGTTGGTAATACACCATTCTATCGGTAGCATCTTTTGTTTGAAGAAGGTTGGAAACAATTTGGAGCGCCACATCATATTCCTTCATCTGGTAAAAGTAATACGACTTAATGAGTTTAAGCGTATAATTGATTGGAAATGGCGCACTGTCTAAATCGTACGATATATACTTTTTCAAATTTTTAGTATCGCGTAAATAAAGATAGCAGAGGAGTCGATTTTGGAGTAGCATACTTTGGTAGTAGGCATTATCGGTTTCAAACTCATTATCCATAACATATAGCGCCTCTTCATAGCGCTTACTTTTTGTCAGATTCGTGATGTAATTGGAATAGAATGCGGTTCTATATTGCGGATATTTTTCATCGATGAGTGCTTTTGTTTCGAAGAGCATGGTGTGTGCCTTTTCGAAAAAACCATTTGCCGATAATTCTCTTCCGAGCGAAATTTTGATAATGGTTTCGTTGGTTTGGTATGTCTTGTTGTATGCAGCAATTGGCGCAATAGCAATGAGCGCTTTTTCTAAATGGTCTATTTTTTCTTCGAACGTATTTGAAAACGAAAATGCATAGTGGTTAAAGAAATTACTTATGCCACTTTCAGGAAGTGCTGAGGTGTATGAATCTTGGAAAAGTTCGATTTTGCTGCTGTTTTGGTGATGATCGCTAACGAGGTTATATTGGGCTATGTATGAGTTCAATCGGCTCAGATACTGCGCATTCAATTGGTCTAGGCTTTCTACAGCATATGCTAAGTATGCCGGAAACCCTTCCAGCATTTTCTTCATATCGTTTTGGGTATACATGAAATTCAGCAAAGCAATTACATCGGCATCTAGGGTAAAAGGATACGAAGCCGCTTCATGGCTATGTTTGCGCATTGTTTCTTGTTGCTCTTGTATTCCTTCCTGGAAACGCAATCGGTCGAATGCTTTAATGAGCAACCAATCGGTATAGGCCGGATTGTTTTTGTTGTTGTGATGGTGTTCCATTTCAACTAAGAAAGATTGGAGTTCCTCTTTCAACACACGAAGTTCGTTGCGCCACAAATAATCGTTCTTATCGGTGAGTGATTTTGTAAAGAGTTTTTTAAACAATAATTCTTTCTCGAGTTGGTGAATATTTTTGGCTTCAACAATGAGTTGATACAACTTGTGTGCTCTCTTTTTGGTGCTGCTTTTCCAATGCTTGGCGATTTCTTTTTCGTAATGCGAAGCCACTTTTTGCGATAAAATAACAACCGGATGTTTATCCATATCGCTAAACATACACATTAATAACTATTTAGCAGCAAGGAATTTATTCGATTATAATATCGAAATGTTGCAATAAGCCGGGCAGGCCGGATACAGCGAATTTTGCTTTTTTGAGTCGGTTTTTTTCGGGATGAATGATGAAGTTATAGGCCGTTCTGAAATCAGCCTTTTCCAAAAGCGTGTTATCGAAAATAGCATTCAACAAATCACATTGCTCGAATGTGGCTTGCGTTAAATCGGTATCTGAAAAATCGACTTCCTGCAAAGTTGTGTTTTTGAACAACGTCTTTTTGAGTTTCAAGCCATAGAAAGAGGACAAATTGAGCTGACAATTATCGAATGCAACGGCAAAAAGAAATTCGTTGCAATGATCGAAATGCAAACCCAGCATTTTGCAATCTTTAAACTGAACGGTGCAAAAGCTGGTTTGCGAAAGCTTTGCCATGCTTAGGTTGCAGCCGATAAATTCGCATTCTGTAAAATGAACACTGCTGAGATCTGCATTCAGGAAGTTACAATTCACAAAGCTGCAGTTCTCGTATTTCCCTTTAGGAAGTGGAGATTGTGTGTAGTCGATTTTTTGATAGTCTTCGTTTTCGAAATAGGGGAGAGCCATATTTTGATTTATGATTTTTTGATTTATGAATTGAGATGTACAGTTTACGACTCAACGGTTATTCAATATTAATGCTTATTCCAAATTTCTGAAAACAATTCATTGAAGTTCTTGTTATTATCCCAAAGCACAAACATTCATGGCGCGTATTGGGGTTATTGGTTCAGGATTTTCGGGAATTAGTGCGGCTGCATACTTGGCTGCTGCGGGGCATGAAGTGCATGTGTATGAGAAAAATAGCGCTATTGGAGGACGTGCTCGTCAGCTCAAAACCGATAACGGTTATATGTTCGATATGGGTCCGAGTTGGTATTGGATGCCCGGAGTATTTGAAAAATTCTTTCAAGATTTTGGGTGCAAGGTTTCTGATTTTTATGCATTGAAATTGTTGGATCCGTCATTTGATGTGGTTTTTGGTGAGAAAGACACTATGCATGTGCCGGAAAATTTCGAGCAATTGTGCGCTTTGTTTGAATCAATAGAAACAGGGAGTGCAGAAAAGTTGAAGTTGTTCATGCAGGAAGCGGAATACAAGTACAAGACCGGAATAGATAATTTGGTGTATAAGCCGGGTTTATCGCTCACTGAGTTTGCTGATATGGCGTTGATTCGTGGCGTATTTCGATTACAAGTATTTTCTTCATTTAGTAAACATGTACGCAGTTTCTTTAAGCATCCCAAATTGATTGCATTGATGGAGTTTCCGGTATTGTTCTTAGGGGCAATGCCTCAAGATACTCCGGCTTTGTATAGTTTAATGAATTATGCCGGATTGAAATTAGGTACTTGGTACCCGGAAGGTGGCTTTGGTAAAGTGGTAGAAGGTATGGCGGCTGTGGCTTCCAAGCATGGCGCTGTTTTTCATTTGAATGCCAATGTGCAACGCATTGAAGTAGAAGACGGAGAAGCAAGGTCTTTACTCGTTAATGGGAAATCGGAATATTTTGATGGTATTATTGCGGCAGCCGATTACCATCATGTAGAAAGCAAATTGCTGACTGTTGCTTTGCGTAATTATGATGAGAAGTATTGGGACAAAAAAACATTTGCCCCTTCAAGTTTGATTTATTATATCGGTGTAAAAAAGAAGATTGATGCATTACAACATCATACGCTGTTTTTTGATGAATCGTTAGATGAACATGCTGTTGAAATCTATAAACAACCACAATGGCCAGTAAAACCTTTGTTTTATGTGTGTTGTCCTTCTAAATCAGATGATACGGTTGCTCCGGCCGGACATGAAAACATATTCCTATTGATGCCTATTGCTCCCGGATTAGAAGATTCGGAAGCGATGCGAGAGAAGTATTTTCATATTATGATGGATCGACTGGAAAAGCAAACAGGGGAAACTATTCGAGACTACATGGATTATAAGCATAGTTATTGTGTGGACGATTTTATCACCGATTATAATTCTTATAAAGGGAATGCCTATGGCTTAGCCAACACATTAATGCAAACGGCCATTCTAAAACCGAAGATTAGAAACAATGCAGTAAGCAATTTATATTATGCCGGTCAGTTGACAGTTCCCGGTCCCGGAGTGCCACCATCTATAATTTCCGGCAAAATTGCAGCCGAACAATTATCTAAACATCTTAACGCTATTGCCCATGAAATCGCTATTTGACGAAGTTTCTGTTGAATGCAGTAAACTCACAACAAAGCGTTACAGCACCAGCTTCTCGCTCGGTATTTATTTCTTGAGTAAACGTATGCGTAATCATATCTATGCTATTTACGGTTTTCTGCGTTTTGCCGATGAGATTGTAGATAGTTTTGAAGGTTATAATCAAGCGCGATTATTTTCTCAATTTAAAGCGGCTACTTATGACGCATTGAACGATAAAATTTCTTTGAATCCCATTTTAAATGCGTTTCAGAACACAGTTCATCAATATAATATCGACCATAGCTTGATTGATATTTTCTTTCACAGTATGGAAATGGATTTGCAGAAAATGGATTATTCAAAGGAGAAATATGAGCAATACATTTTGGGCTCAGCCGAAGTAGTAGGCTTGATGTGTTTGCAGGTATTTACAGAAGGGGATAAAATCAAGTATCAAATTTTACAGCCTTTTGCAATGAAGTTAGGGGCAGCTTTCCAGAAGATTAATTTCTTGCGCGATTTGCAAGCTGATTATGAAGGATTAGGCCGGACATACTTCCCGAATGTGGATATGACACGTTTCAATGCACAAACAAAGAAGCAAATTGAAGTGGAGATAGAACTCGATTTCAAAGAAGCATTAACAGGTATTAAATTGTTACCGGCATCTTCTAAAGGTGGTGTATACTTGGCTTATGTCTATTATTATGCATTGTTCAATAAAATAAAACGTATTCCGGCAGAGCGTGTATTACTCGAGCGTATTCGAATCAATAACCTGCGCAAATTTACTTTAATGTTGAACAGCTTATTTCAATACAAACTTAAACTCGTTTAAAATTCGCTAATGGCCATTTATCAATATACCGCAGAACAGTTCCTCCCCATAAGCATTCGTAAGGCTTGGGATTTTTTTTCATCGCCCAAAAACCTTTCGGTGATTACTCCTCCTGAAATGGATTTTAAAATTCTGACAGCGCTCGATGATAAAGAAATTTATGATGGAATGCTTATAGATTATACTGTTAAACCACTGCTTGGTGTTCCAATGCATTGGCAAACCAAGATTATCAATGTTAAGCCGCTGGAAGTATTTGCCGATACACAATTAAAAGGTCCATATAAATTGTGGCATCATACCCATACCTTTGTTGAGAAAGATGGTGGTGTACTAATGAAAGACATTGTACGGTATGAATTGCCCTTCGGTGTTTTGGGCGATTGGGTACACAGTTTGATTGTACGAAAAAAGATAGCCTCTATTTTTGCTTATCGAAAACAAGTATTGGAAAAACTATTTGTATAGACAATGATGTATTGGAATATATTGTATGTTTTACTTGCATTTTGCAGTATGGAGTTGGTGGCTTGGTTTACCCATAAGTATGTAATGCATGGATTTTTGTGGTTTTTGCATGAAGATCATCATCAAAAAAATCCGACATCTTTTTTTGAACGTAACGATTACTTCTTTGTTATTTTCGCAATTCCGGGCATTTTAGGATTATATTTTGGAATGCAAGCGCATTATAATTTTCTATTTTGGATTGGCTTAGGCATTACGATTTATGGCTTCGCTTATTTTTTTATACATGATATCTTTATCCATCAACGATTTCGATGGTTGCGCTATACCGATAATGTTTATTTTCGAGCAATAAGAAAGGCGCATAAAACACATCATAAATACACCCAAAAAGAAGATGGAGAATGCTTTGGCATGCTTTGGGTACCTGTTGTTTATTTCAAAAAAGAGCGTTGATATGAAAGGGCTGTATTTACTTATAGACTTTTGTACGGTGATTGTTCCGTTTCTGTTTTCTTTTCATCCAAAGCTTCAATTTTACAAACATTTCAAGGCTTTTTTCCTTTCTTGTTTTACCGTTGGAACGTTGTTTGTGCTTTGGGATGTATACTTCACTTCGATTGGCGTGTGGGGGTTTAATTCGGATTATTTAATTGGGATCTACCTATTCAACTTACCCATTGAAGAAGTTCTTTTTTTTGTTTGTGTTCCATTTTCATGCGTATACAGTTATCACTGTTTGAATTTGTTTTACGACTTCAATATGGAGCAGAAAACTGAGCAACGAGTGGTGGCTATTCTTTCCAGTTTATTGCTGTTCGTTGGAATTGTTTACTATGATAGATTATACACATCTGTTACATTCATAAGTTTAGCATTGCTGTTGGTTTACTTTTCATTTATGAGAAGAACTTCGTGGTTAGGCAGACTGATGAACATCTATTTGTTTTTACTTTTACCTTTTTTTATTGTGAATGGAATACTTACAGGTACGGGACTTGAGGCTCCAATTGTTTGGTATAATAATCACGAAAATTTAGCAATCAGACTTTTAACTATTCCCATTGAGGACGCTTTTTATGGCTTCGCGTTAATCTTGCTGAATGTGTTTTTTTATGAAAAGTGGAAGTAACATCTACTTCACAAATCCTCTATCAATACCAAATTTTTTGTAGTTATCCAGTAAGGTTTTGGTAATGGTATAATCAGAACTTTCTCGAAGGAATTCTACCGGCAGATTCATGTAATCGATAAACTGGTCGTAGTATTCTTCCGGTAAATCAAATAGTTGTTTTTCTCTGAAATAGTCGAAAAGTTCACGGTATATTCTTCTGCGCTCGTCATCTAAATACTGTTTACGCAATTTGTTGCGTTCTTTGGCACGGGCACTCACCAGATCGTAAATTGCAGATATTGGCGACATGAATTCTATCTCCGGTTTCATCAATTCGCGAGGCATAGAGCCAAGATTTTTTCGTTCTTTCTCGATATCGTCCAAGTCTTTTTTCGGGCGAACAATGACCGGTTGTGAAAGCGAAGTAGACAGCGGGTTGAAAGTTAGATTGACAAAATAGCTGCTACTTTCCGAAGTACTGTCGGCAACCGAAAAACGTATTGTTTTATATCCAGGAAAAAAAAGGTACAAAGTGTCATGTTTGTCGCAAGCCAATGAAAATCGCCCTTGCGCATCCGTCATGTACGACACATTTTGTTCTGCTACAATAACACTTACACCGCTAACTGGTCGTTTGGTGTACCCATCTAATACTTTCCCTGAAAGGGTTATGGATTGCGCAATAGCAGATGGAGCTATACATCCCAATAAGAGGAACAGCAACAACGTTATACATGTTGGATGGTGTTTAATCACAAACTAAAGATAAAATAATCGGGAATGGCTTCTTCTTAAAATATGCCAATTCTTCAGTTTTTGATAGAAAACTATACTTTTGGGGAAGAGGAAATGGTGTCTTCCTGATATAAACCGCCCTAAAAAGCTGATGGCGCCTGGTTATTCAATGTTAAACGCATTCAATCAGGTAGTATGTCAACTTTAGATCCAAAACAAAACAGTTTAGCTCAACAATGGCCGAGTATTGTCTATTTATGTAAATGGATTTTACTCTGCTCCATAATAGGAATAGTAGTGGGCTCTGCTTCAGCCGGTTTCTTGATTTCCTTGGAATGGATAACTCAATATAGAGAAGCTAATATGTGGCTAATTGCACTGTTACCTTTGGCCGGTTTAGGCATTGGATTGCTTTACCATTATTACGGGAATGGCGTTGAATCCGGTAATAATTTGTTGATTGATTCCATTCATCATCCCGCTCATAATATTCCCTTTCGTATGGCCCCCTTTGTTTATTTAGGAACAATGGTAACGCATTTATTTGGCGGTTCGGCCGGGAGAGAAGGAACAGCTTTGCAAATGGCAGGAGGGTTGATGGACCCTATTGGTCGATGGCTGAAGTTGGAAGATGAAGATCGTAGGGTATTGTTGATTGCTTCAGTTGCCGCAGGTTTTGGTGCTGTGTTTGGAACACCTTTAGCCGGTGCGGTTTTCAGCATGGAGTTTTTTCTCACCGGTAAGATGCGTTACAATGCTATTTTTCCGGCATTTCTGGCGGCTATTATTGCCAATTATGTAACAGTGCTTTGGCCTGCCCAGCATACGCATTATAGTATTGCCTATGTTCCGGCTATAAATGCATTGAATCTACTTTACAGTTTATTGACAGGCATCGTCTTTGGTTTGTGTGCTTTGCTTTTTTCAAAATCCATGCATGGGTTAACTGCATTTTTTAAGTCAAAAATTAGTTATCCACCTCTGCGTCCGTTTGTTGGAGGGATTATAGTTGCGCTTGCAGTTTATGCACTTGGAACAACAAAGTACATTGGACTAGGTATACCTACAATTGTTGATTCATTCATTAACGCACAACCTTTTTATGTATTTGGGTTGAAAATTGCACTCACTGTTCTAACCCTATCCGCAGGTTTTAAAGGTGGGGAAGTAACACCTTTGTTTTTTATTGGAGCAACGTTGGGAAGCGCTTTGAGTTGCTGTATTCCTTTGCCAACTGCGCTTTTAGCCGGTATGGGTTTTGTGGCTGTGTTTGCCGGAGCAACAAATACACCTTTGGCCTGTATGTTGATGGGGATGGAATTGTTTGGTGTTGAAAGCGGTGTGTATATCGCTATTGCCTGCGTGGTGGCCTATTTGGTTTCAGGGCATAACAGTATATATGGGGAACAACGTATTGGAGAATCCAAATCGGAATATTGGAAACACCAAGAGGGAAATTCGATAAACGAACTTTAAATTTTCAACTATGAATAAGAATAACAAGTTATGGTTGGCTGTGGCAATGGACGTAACAATGATAGTGTTGATTTTGGTGAACATCAACCTCATTGTATTCGATAGTTTTTTCAGTATACATGTTATTTCAGGATTTTTTCATAACTACATTCCCTGGTTTTATGAACTTTACAATACCAATATTCATCAGCATTTTGCGGTGATTGATTTGTGTTTTGTAGCGATATTTTTAATCGAATTTATAGCGCGTTGGGCCAGAGCTGCCTATCGTAAAACCTACGATAAATGGTATTTCTTTCCATTTTTCTTTTGGTATGATGCATTAGGATGTGTGCCTGTAGCTGGGTTTCGATGGTTGCGTTTAATTCGGATTTTTTCGTTGCTCATTCGCATGCAGAAATTAGGATTGGTAAATTGGCGAAAGACCGGTTTTTATAGCTATTTCGTGCGGTACTCCAATATTTTTATTGAAGAAATTTCCGATCGGGTAATTGTAAAAGGTTTGGAAGGATTGAAAGATGAGGTAGCGAAAGGCAATCCTGTTACGGATGAGATTATTCGTGAGGTAGTGAAGCCGCAAAGTCAGCAATTGATGAAATGGATGTCCCATCGTATTCAAATGGTAACGGCTAAAATGTATGCTAATCGAAAAGATGATATAAAACGTTATGTAGATGAACGCTTGAACGATGCTGTTACGAAAAACAAGCAAGTGAAAATGTTAGGCAAGATTCCGGTGGTTGGTTCGCAGGTTACCGGCTTGTTGGATCAGGCCATCCGCGATATTGTGTTTAGTGTGATTGACGGATTATTTCAAGATTTGCAAGACAATAATCAACCCTTAACCGAAGAACTTACGAATATTTCATCGGAGTTATTTACCCTTATTGAAGACGATAAAGAACTCGATACCATTATTGAAAATATCATTAACCAAAGTATTGATATTGTGATTAAACAGGTAGAAATTAAAGAATGGAAGACAAATGAAAATTAACGCTTCTCTTCACTTAAGTACTCATGAAACCGTTTCCCTGCAATTCGACTATCCATCATGTTCATCAAAATTTGATATAAAACGCGGTTTTGATTGAGCAAAGATTTTTGCGGAAGATCGTTGAGTTGCGTTTTTAACTGTATAAGTTCGTTTTTCAAATCTGTACTAAAAGACGATATAACTTTCAAAAACTTAATCATAATATTTTCGAATTCGCTCTTGAATTCATTGCGTAGCAAAAAGCGATTAAAGTTTTGAATGGTATCGTTCACCATTTGCTCGTTGCCGGTTTCGATTTGGGCAATCAATTCATAGAAATATAGCATAACGCGAATATCTACACGAATATTGGCATGAATAAACTCGTCAAATTCACGAATCATTTCCAGCAATTTGTCATACTCTCCGTATTCTGCGTATCCACTCACACAGGCCAATAGCAAGGTTAGGCGGACATCCGGTTTAATCTCTTTCGCATGTTTTTGAAGTAGCGTATGTGCTTCATGGATTGTTTTTTTTAAACCAATTTTATCTTTCTTTAAATCGAAGTAAGCAAGGTTGGAATTCACAATGAAAGTGCCTGCAGCGATGTGTTCTATGGTACTGTATTTCTCTGTGTTTTGGATACGTTGTATGGCCTTTTGCATTAACTCCGGTTGCTGCAAAATGTAGCCGTAAGTGGCTAATTGAGCGCAGATTGACAAATATGCTAAGTTTCTTTGTTTCTTGATAACAGGATATTGATCAAATAATGCAATGACGTGTTCAAATGCATCAGCCGCTTTATCAAATTGATTAGCGATTGAAAAATACTGTCCCTTTATAATCCAGAAACTCCCTTTCGCTTTAATGCTCATTGCTTTTTCTTCAGAAAGCATCAATTCGTTTTGCATGATCGTATCGAACTTTTCTTTTCCTTCAGGAGTTCGCACCGAAAAATTCTGATTCAACAATTCCATTTGCTCAAAAAGCAGAAGTTGATATTGAATGTGGTTCTGCTTCTTTTTCCAAATATGCTGAATGGTACTGCTAAGCTTAGATTTGTCGGAACTGTCTGTAATCACACGGGTTTGGTAGAGCAATAAACTTATTTCCAATACATCGACATGCTGTGTGAATAGCTCATACTCTTCTGCAATTTGCAATGCTTTACTTAAGAGTTTCTTTACTACTTCAAATGCCGATTTTTCAGAAAATAAATTGATTTGTAGAATGAGTTCACTCAACTCAGCTGCCGGATATTCATGCGCATGTTGTTGGTAGATGGCGTCTAAAACCATCTGATTGAGCTGGTTTCTGACCACATTGATATTGCCGTTTGGGGCAGCCTTCTTAAATCGAGGCAATACTTTTTCTTCATCTTCTCCAAACTTAAGTACTAAATCGTAAAGCGTTTTCGCTTGCGAATCCTTTCCTCTGAAGGCCGTTTTTTCGACAAATTTTAGTTCGTCTTTGTTGAGGTTTTGTAATATGTTTTCGGTTAATCCCATTTGAAGTAATTGTTTGATAATCAATTTAATGTGTCCGTATGTTGCCTATTCTCAATTAATAATATTACAAAATTTGAATTGATATACAAAGGCGTGGAAGATATGTTTGTCTCAGCATTAAACAATAGGAGACATGAAAAAAGGAATGATAGCAATAATGGTGCTCGGTGCAATATTACTGAACGGATGTAAAAAGGATAATGTAGAGAAGGTATTAACCCTGGAAATGAAAATTAATGGAGTACGCTGGGTAGCCGCTAAGAATGTGGCAGGATTATATAACACAAGTACGAATGGAATTAATATTACCGGACAAACTGGTGATGAGTTAGTGAGCGTAAGTAGAGATAATGTTACCGGCAATGGTATATATACTATTCCAAGTGGAAATATGAATGCATTGGTGTTAAAAGGCGGCTCTGTATTGCCTTATACGGCTTCCTCATCTAAAGTTAAATCACATGGAAGTGTAACCTTACTTTCCCAATCCTCAAGCGCAATTTCATACATCAAAAACATAGAAGCGGATTTTTCGGGTGTTTTATATGATTCATTTGGTACTGATTCTGTAGTTATCACTGAAGGTAAACTTCGCTATCAATAATTATTCACTATTAAAATTTATACAATGAAAAATACAATTAAATTAATCTCCGTTTTTGCCTGTGTAATCTTATTGTTAGACGGCTGCAAGAAAGACGGACCTGTTACATTAGATGCAGTTGCTCCAACGCTTACTCTAACTATACAAGGCGGTGGACAAACATTTACGCTCCGACACACCGAAGATTATACCTTGGGATCACTCAATTTGAAACCCAATACGAAATATACCGTTAATTGTGTAGCGGCTGATAGTGGCGGGGTATTACTTTCACAACTGACGTTACCTAAGCTACTCATGCCACAAACAATTACAGGCATTCCCAACGATACGGTTTACAATACTTCATTGAATTACAGTTATCGTGTAAATATTTTGGAGAGCGATCCTTATAAAAGCACTTTATTATACGGTGAATTTGTAACTCCAACTACTGGGAATGGTAGTTCAAGTTTCAGTATAGCTGCAGTGGCGAAAGACTTCAGATATAATCGATCGGCTATTTCATTTTATACAAATGTAGAATCAAATCCGGTGGGAGGATATGGTTGGGTTAATTTTTAAATAAGTCTGAGCATCAAAAAACTAATGCCCTATCTTAAAATATGTCAAGATGAAAAAAGTAATTTTTATTTTCTGTTTAATACTCTTTGCCGTTTCTTCAAAAGCAGCTTGTACAATAGATACTATTTATGCCTATACATTTATAACAGGCACTTCTATTAAGGAGTATAATTCTCGTTTTATTTACACACATGATGCAAATGGTAATGAGATGAGTGTAATTACTCAGAATTGGGATGTAGCGAATAATACTTGGAAAAATATATATAAGAATTTATATAGTTATGATTCACAAAACCAAAAAACAGAAGACATTAGTTATAACTGGAACACAACTGCTAATAATTGGGATGGCAATTATAAAAACACTTATGCCTACGATGCATCCGGTAACAGAAATTTAGAAATCTTACAAACGTGGAATACTTCTACAGTTAGTTGGCAGAATCTTTCAAGAAATAGCTTCATCTATAACACCGCCAATAAAGTGACGGATTATTTGAGACAGTCATGGAATGCAACAAGTTCTTCATGGGAAAACAATTCTAATAACAAAAGTACTTATGATGCTAACTTCAATTTGATTGAACAGCTAAGTCAGAGTTGGGTAACGGCAAGTAGTACTTGGCGAAATAGCACTATATATTCTTATACCTATAATGTGGCCAACAAACAAACAAGTTTGACTCAGCAAAATTGGAATACAGCCACAAACCTTTGGACGAATATAACGCAGGAGATTTCTACATATGATTTGAATGGAAATAGGACGGAATACATGACTAAGCAATGGAATTCAACAACATCAAATTGGGTGAATTCTATGCGTTATGCTTATGTATATGATGCCAACAATAATAAAGCAGAAGAGTTGCGACAAAGTTGGAATACAGTATTGTCGAGTTGGATAAACTCGGGTAAATATTTGTTTAATTACAATAGCAATAATTCGCTCAAAGATTATACTAACTTAACTTGGAACAACACAACGTTTACTTGGCAAAACGCTTCAAGGGCTACATTTGCCTATAATATAGCCAATGAAGAAACAGAACGTGTATATTTTGTATGGAATAGCTCAACAAGCAGTTGGGACAATAGTTCAAAGGAAACATATGAGCGCTTAATAGGTTCAATCTACTATGCAAATGATGAGTATTCGGGTTGGAACGGTAGCTATTATTCCGGTCATAATCGAATTGAATACTTATGCGCGCAATATAACGTAGGTATAATTGAGAACAGTGAAACCACTTTTGAATTGTATCCGAATCCGGTTACCTCCAATCATTTCATCATTAAGGTAATGGAACGAGATACATACTCTATTGCCGATGTTTCCGGAAAAATTATACAATCAGGAGATGTACAACAAGGTGAAAATCAAATTCAGTTTGATGCTATAGCTACCGGAATTTATTTTGTTCGAATAGGGCAAAGCGTTCAAAAATTAATTGTTCAATAAAATAATCTAAGGAGATGAAAAAAATAATTCTAGGAGCGTTAATGTTTGTCGTTTTTGTAAACAAGGGAAATGCCTTTTGCCGGGCTGATACTGTTTTAAACTATACGTATGAATATTTATCTACTATTAAACATTTAACGGGAAGAACAATTTATACGTTCGATACACGAAACAATGTATTGACTCAATTTACGGAAGATTACAATGATGTAACCAGTGTATGGACTCCTAATTATTGGATACTTAACAAGTATGATGCAAGTGATAGTCTGATAGAGCGTGTAACTGATCTTTGGAGCACAGCAACAAGCACCCGAGTGCATTCCAGCAAAGTAAATTATACTTATAACCCGTTCGGGAAGATAGTTGATTATTCAAGCTATCAATGGTCCTCAACAATTAATGATTGGAGAAAAATAGCTAGAACAATCACCGATTATAATAATGACAATAAAGTTATCAGTGAGATATTGCAAAACAGTACTCTCCCCGGAAATAGTTGGCTGAATAGTAATCGGAAGACTTGTTTTTATAACGGAAATAATCAGCAAGTAGAATACGTTTTACAAACTTGGAATGGAACTTCTTCTACATGGACAAATATTGCCTTTACAACCTCCTTGTATAATTCAAACGGATTACGAACAATCGATTCTATTAAAAAGTGGAATACAACAACCAATGTTTGGAATAATCTCCAAATTACTACATATACTTATGATGCGCAACAGAAGTTAGCGAGCAAGTTAACCCGCGAATTTAATACAACAACAAGTGTTTGGGAAGATTTTCAACGAACAATTTATACTGTAAATCAATATAGCGATATTTTAGATGAAGAAAACCAAGAATATGCTTCCTCCTCTAGTGTTTGGCTATACTATACTAAGAAGGAGTATAACTTTGATAGTAATGGAAATTTACTAGAAGAAAAGACCTATAAAACTAGCGGAGGCTCAACAAGTTGGTCTGGTGCTGAAGAAAATTGGACACAATATGTTTACAATTCGGGGAATAAGGTAGTTGAAAAATTTGTCCGACAAGGGAACTACCCTAATAGTCCATGGATTAGTTCGTATCGAAATACATATGAATACAATAACGATGATTTAGTGGCTTCTGATTTTTATTCTGCCTATGTACCTGCAGTTGCCACTTATACAAGCCATAGAAGATCCGAATATCAATGTCGTCAAATAAATACCGGTGTAAACGATATCGAGAGTTATACGTTTTCTATTCACCCAAATCCGGTAACAGGCGGCTCTTTTACTATTAATGCCACCGAAATAGCAAACTATAATATAATCGATTGTACAGGCAAGCTGATACAATCCGGAGCGTTGGAGTTAGGCGAAAACCAAATTCAACATCAATATTATTCTCCAGGGGTATATTTTATCCGAATTGGAGAGGGCGTAAGAAAATTAATTATTCAGTAGTTAAAATATAGACAATGAAAAAAACACTCTTTAGTATTGTATTTGTTTGCTGCATGTATTGGTCGCATGCTCAATATTCACTCACTTTTAAAGATATTAATCCTACGGGCGATGCAAGTCCGCTGAGTTTAAATCCACAAGGTTTTTTAAACGGTAAAATGTATTTCAATGCCAACGATGGTGTGAATGGATTTTCGTTATGGGAAACCGATGGCAGTATTGCAGGAACAAAACTTACTGCACCGGTATATGCCGATAAATTCCTGAATTATAATAACAAACTCTATTTCAGAGGTGGATTTAATAGTGATTTATATGTAACAGATGGAACGCTAAGTGGTACCAAAGCAGTAAGCCCTTCAGCAGCTAAGAATCCTTTTGCATCAATAGTATTTGACGGGAAAATATTTTACGGTGGACAGTATGGTGGTAGTGGCGCTGAATTGTGGGTTTCTGATGGTACCGATACAGGTACGCATTTGTTTAAAGATATTAATACAACAGGGAATGATCCCGGGGTTTACTATTCCATGATTGTGTATAACGGGAAGTTATATTTCGAAGGCGATAACGGAACATCAGGTAGAGAACTTTTTGTTTGTGATGGAACACCTACCGGAACATCGTTGCTGAAAGATATTTATGCCGGACCAACGGGCAGTTTTCCAAGAGATTTAACGATTTTCAATGGCAAGCTATATTTTACGGCTGATAACGGAACTAACGGAGCAGAATTGTGGGTTACCGATGGAACAACAGCCGGCACTCAAATGCTTAAAGATATTTATGTCGGGACCAATGGTGCAAGGGCTTATACCTACGGAATAACACTCTATAACAACAAACTTTATTTCGCTGCACAAGATGCTGCAACCGGTATCGAACTTTGGCAAACCGATGGAACTAACAGCGGAACAACAATGGTGGCTGACTTTTTCGCAGGTACTATAGGTTCAGATCCAAGATTCATTACGGTTTATCAAAATAAATTATTCTTCTCGGCTTATACTTCGGCAGGAGTGGAGCTGTGTGTATCGGATGGCACTAATGCAGGCACACAATTATTTAAAGACATAAACACTTTTGTGAGTGGTGTAACACCTTATGGTTCTTCTCCATGGAGTTTAACTTTATGGAATGATAAATTGGCTTTTATTGGAGATGTTTCTACCACTGCCGCACACGATAATCAATTGTTTGTTACCGATGGAACAGTGTCGGGTACAAAAATGGTACAACCCGCAGTAGCGCCAAACATAAACCCATTAGGCGGCAGTTCTTATTTCGGAAATCTAACCCCTTTTAAAAGTTCACTTTTTTATGCGGCTAACTATGATGGCATTGGTGCTGAATTGTGGAAGCTAAACGATGTTGCTTTCAATGGTATAGCCGATAATGATGATATGGCTTTCGGATTATATCCTAATCCAACACAGCATCGGGTTATCACGATTACTTCTGAGGAGCAAACAACCTATTCAATAGGTGATTTAACCGGAAAGCTATTGCAATCAGGCGATTTGATTTCCGGGGAGAATCAAATTCAAATCCCATCCATTTCAGCTGGTGTTTACATTGTAAAAGTGGGTCATCAAACACAAAAATTAATTGTTCAGTAAACTAAAAATACACTATATGCAACAACCATCTATCGTTATGTATTTCGTGCTTTGCTCTTTAGTGGCTTCTTCTGAATGCCCATGTTTGCGCAATCAATATACAATTCAATAAAACCTAAAGAATGAAAATGATTCGCTATAATTCTATTGATATTCGTAAGTACGTAAGGTCACTGCTTGTGGCTATTCTGTTTACGTTTTCCTTCACTGCAAATGCTACGTGTCGTTTTGATACGGTAATGAGTTATCAGTATCTCCCTGCAACAGCTATAAAGGAGTTAACAGGGCGGCAAATTTTTACGACTAATGCTTCAGGGTTTAACACGAGTTCTCTTTATCAGAATTGGAACGCAAGTTCAAGTACGTGGACGAATAGTTCTTATGAAACAAAAAGTTATGATGCTTCCGGAAATCAAATCGGGCGAATCGGTCGTATATGGAGTACAGTAACCGCTTCGTGGGTGAATACAACGCGCGATACCTACGCATATGTGTTAGGCAATAGATTGTCGAATCGTGAAAGTTATACCTGGAATACGGGTACAAATAATTGGGTAGGAACCCAAAAGTACATCTATACATATAATGCCAATAATTTATTGGCTGATTATATTTCTTATTCGTGGAATAGTGGCAGCAGTATATGGACACAACAAACGAAAACGATTAATAATTACGATGCGAATAATGATCTTTATCAAGTCATCGATCAAATTTGGAATACGGGTTCTTGGTCGAATACAAACAAACGCAGTAGCCTATTTAGCGCAACCCATAAAGAATTGGAACGTGTAACGTCTACTTGGATTTCCATGTCTAGTACTTGGCAAAATGTGAATAAGTATACTTATGCTTATAATGCTTCAGATTTACCGACAGCGACTTCAACGTATGCTTGGAGTAGCTCTGTATGGAATCTGCAAAGTCGTATTACCAATACTTATAATGCTGCATTGAAGGTATCAACTACTTTAACTGAACAATACGACAATACCCTTATGGCCATGCGGAACAATTATAAGCATACCTACTCGTATGATGCGAATAACAATGAAACTATTGATTGGGAGCAAACATGGGATGTCGCATCAGCTAGTTTTAAAAATGATATGAAGTTATTGCGTACCTATAATTTGAATAACGATATACTCACCTTTCTTCAACAAACATGGAATGGAACTGTTTGGGTAAATGTAAACGGAAATACAAATGGATATAATACCGATGGACAGTTAATCAATTGGGAATATTATAATTCATGGAATGTAGCCGGCAGTTACTATGCGGTTCGCACCTATGGCGAATATCTGTGTACAATGATAAATGTTGGAATTGACGATGTGACTAAAAGCACATTTTCAATGTATCCGAATCCTGTTAATTCAAATGTTGTTACAATTAATTCTGTAGAGAAAGCAGCGTATAGCTTACTAGATTTAACCGGTAAATTAATCCAAATAGGCGATTTGAATGCAGGTGAGAATCAAATTCAACTGAATGGTATTTCTTCAGGAGTGTATTTGATGAAAGTAGGTCGGCAATCACAAAAAATCGTTGTTCAATAAATTTCCGTTTTTCCCCCCTTAAAGTGCGTTTACTTAATTGTACTCGCGCTTTTTTCTTTTGATTCACTTTCTCCGCTACAACTGTTATGTTCGCGCATGCAATATTTTCAAGACCTTCTCGCGTTGTTAGATATCGAACAGGCGGAAGACCGACTTCAATATCAAAAGCTAACTGAGAAATCGGGTGTACAAGAACGAAGAGCCAATGGCTTGAGTTGGTATCCGGTGGCCATTCGTGGCACTGAGTTAACGAAAGGCGATTATGTGCAAGTAGAGGTGGAGCGCACCACACATCAAGATGTCTCGCATATCTTGCGTTTTGGAATGCCTGCAGCCTTATTTAGTAATCATGATCCGAAAGAATCGCGCATAGAAGGTATCATCTCACATCAAAGCGGCAATAAACTCAAAATCAATTTCAGAATTGATGAATTGCCTGATTGGGCCAGTGATGGGAAATTAGGCGTTGATGTGTTGTTTGACGATAATAGCTACAACGAAATGCGTTCCGCGCTTAAAGCAGCCGATAAACGTGTTGAAAATAGCAATGAAACGTTATTGCAGGTATTGGTAGGGGAGAAGGTGCCAACCTTTCATAACGAAGTCCTCCTCGCTCCGGTTGTCGGTTTAAATGAATCGCAAGCAAGGGCTGTTCAACAAATAATTGCAGCCAATGAATTAGCTATTGTGCATGGCCCTCCCGGAACGGGTAAAACCACAACTATCGTTCAAGCTGTGAAAGCGTTGATACAACAAGGGGTGAAGAAAATTCTCGTTACCGCGCCAAGCAATACGGCTGTGGATTTGCTGACTGAAAAAATGGCTGAGCAAAAGATTTCTGTTTTGCGTATTGGTAATCCGGCTCGTGTTACAGAACGTTTGTTGGCGCATACCATGGATAATCAAATGGCGGAGCACGATTCCATAAAGGATGTAAAACGTTTGAAAAAACAGGCACAGGAATTCAAGAGCATGGCGCATAAGTATAAGCGCAACTTCGGACGAGCTGAACAACAACAACGTAAACTCTTGTTTGATGAGGCATATAAAATTATGAAGGAAGTGGAACGCTCCGAGCAGTACGTGATGGATGATGTGATTGCCCGAGCCCAAGTGATTACGGCTACTTTAGTGGGTGCAAATCATTATTCGGTTCGGAACCAACAATATGATATTGCGATAATTGATGAAGCCGGACAAGCACTCGAGCCATCGTGTTGGATTCCTATTTTGAAAGCAAAGAAAGTGGTGTTAGCCGGAGATCATTGTCAGTTACCCCCAACCATTAAATCACAAGAAGCAGCGAAGGGTGGTTTGATTAAAACGCTTTTAGAGAAAGGTGTTGAAAAGCATCCGGCAGCGGTTTCATTATTGGAAGAACAATACCGAATGCATGAACATATTATGCAGTTTTCTTCTTCTATCTTTTATTCCGGTAAACTGAAAGCGAATGCTACTGTAGCTTCACGATTATTGTTCGCCAACGATATGCCTTTGCAATTCATCGATACTGCCGGTTGTGGTTTTGATGAAAAGCTAGAAGGGACAAGTTCTACTAACCCCGAGGAAGCGTCATTTTTGATCAAACACTTGCTGCAATTGGTGACGGAATTAAATGCGCATTATCCAATCGATTGTTTTCCTTCTATTGGTATTATTGCGCCATACAAGCAACAGATTCTTGTGATTAAAGAACAATTGGAACATGTGCCGGAACTTGCACCTTATGTACATCGTATCACTGTAAACACAGTCGATAGTTTTCAAGGACAAGAACGCGATATCATCTACATCAGTATGACACGAAGCAATAGCGAAGGGGAGATTGGCTTCCTCTCTGATATCCGTAGAATGAATGTGGCCATGACGCGCGCTAAAATGAAGTTAATCGTTATAGGCGACAGTGCTACACTTGCTCAATTCAAATTCTACGAAAAGTTTGTCACCTACGCACAATCTATTGATGGCTATAAAAGTGCTTGGGAATACATGGGTTAAGGGGGAGTCGTTTGATTACAAATATCGCTCCCGAATTACATTGCAGTGATGCAAATTATGCCCCACTGCCATATACCCTATACATCGCGGAGTAATCGACACATTATTGGCTGTCCCTTTAAAATCGAGCATTGCAGGCGTCATGGTTTTGTAGACTTGGATAGTCGTTTGACGCACACTCACAAACTCTTCCAATAAATCATTTAATGAATAGTCTATAGTTTGAATGGCATCGATATAGGCATCTTCATCAAAACCCGCCAAAGGAGTAGTATCGAATCTGGAAAATCGAAACGCGCGGTACACAAAAATACGTTCGGTATCAATGATATGGCGCAACACTTGCTTCACCATCCATTTCCCTTCTGCATATTTGTAATCCGCTTTATCTGTAGGAATCGATTGTATGAAAGCCTTGGTCATGTCCATGCTGCTTTTCAATTCTGCCATTAAATCTTCCGATTGCACTAAATCGAAAAAATGTTTGTAATAGGTTGGAGCTTCGCTGTAGTTAGGTTTAGTCATCATTTGAATCTAAATTGTATGTTCAAATATAATGACTTCATAAACAAAAAACGCCCCCAACATTGGAGGCGTTTTTATTATCTGCAAGATGTAATTATCGAATAAACAACATCTCTCTGTATTTCGGTAATGTCCACAACGAATCATCCACCAATTTCTCTAAAGCATCGCAGTGAGAGCGCACTTCTTCGAACAATGGTTTCACTTTATCGCAGTAGGCTTTCGCTTGTAATGAAGTAGTTTTCGCTTTGTGGGCGTTATCGTTCGCAACAGTTAATTTATCTACAGCATCGCTCAATTTGTTTACATGGGTTGCTAACTGTGCAATCACATCTTTTTGTGTTTTAAACGAAGCAGCCGGAAGACCAACCGATTTCAATCCTTGTACGTTAGTCACCAATTTGTTCATATAGTCGATAGCTACCGGTAATACGTTGTTGGTAGCCAATTCCACCATCATTTTAGCCTCGATATCGATTTTCAAAATGTATCCGTGGTTCATGATTTCGTATCTCGCCTCTAACTCACGCTCAGAGTAGATGCCGTTTTTCACAAACACATCTTTTGCTTTTTTCGAAACGAAGAAATCCAAAGCATACGGTGTAGTTTTTACATTGCTTAAGCCGCGTTTTTTCGCTTCTTTTTCCCATGCTTCAGAATAGCCGTCTCCTTCGAAAACAATACGTTTCGAGTCGGTGATATACTGACGAAGTACACGCATAATCGCACCTTCTTTCGACTCACCGTCTTTAATCAATTTATCTACATCCTTTTTGAAGTCTAACAACTGCTGACCCATAATGGTATTCATTACTGTCATTGGCTGTGCACAGTTGGCAGAAGAACCTACTGCTCTAAATTCGAATTTGTTACCGGTGAATGCAAACGGTGAAGTTCTGTTTCTGTCGGTGTTATCCAACATCACATCCGGAATTTTATTATGGATATCCAATTTCAAATTCGCGTTGCTTAATTCATCGTATTTACCATTTGGTACGCGTTTTTCGATTTCGCCCAATACACTGCTCATGTAAGAACCAATGAATGCCGAGATAATAGCCGGTGGCGCTTCGTTCGCACCTAAACGGTGATCGTTATTCGCAGAAGCGATAGAGGCACGCAATAAATCAGCATACTCGTTCACTGCTTTTAATACGTTCACGAAGAATGTCAAGAACAACAAATTCGTTTTTGGGGTTTTGCCCGGAGAAAGTAAGTTCTTTCCGGTATCCGTTCCTAAACTCCAGTTATTGTGTTTACCAGAACCGTTGATACCTGCAAATGGTTTTTCGTGCAATAACACACGTAATTTATGTCTGCGGCCCACACGCTCCATCAAGTCCATCAACAATTGGTTGTGATCTACCGCTACTACAACTTCTTCAAACATTGGCGCACACTCGAATTGCGAAGGTGCAACTTCATTATGACGTGTTCTAACAGGTATTCCCAATTTATGGCATTCGGTTTCCAAATCCAACATGAATGCATACACACGCTCAGGTATTGAACCAAAATAGTGGTCTTCTAATTGTTGTCCTTTTGCAGGAGAATCACCAATCAATGTACGACCTGTGAACATCAAATCCGGACGAGAATAATACAACGCCTCATCAATTACGAAGTATTCTTGCTCCCAACCTAAAGTGGCCGTAACGCGCGATACTTCTTTGTCGAACATATGTACAACTGGTAAAGCCGCTTGCTCCAAGAACGCTGTCGATTTCATCAATGGCGTTTTGTAATCCAACGTTTCACCTGTGTACGAAATAAATATAGTAGGAATGCAAAGTGTTTTTCCTTCACCAATCTCCATAATAAATGCCGGAGAACTTGGATCCCATGCCGTGTACCCTCTCGCTTCGAAAGTGGCACGAATACCGCCTGATGGGAAAGAAGATGCATCCGGTTCCTGCTGTGTTAGTGCATCGCCTCCGAATACTTCAATCGCTCCATCACCTTTTGGCGTGAAGAACATATCGTGTTTTTCTGCTGTTAAACCGGTAAGAGGCTGGAACCAGTGGGTGTAAGAGTTAACGCCTTTCGACATGGCCCATGATTTCATACCCGCAGCTACAGCATCTGCAACTTCACGGCTGATTTTTTTGCCCGATTTCATGGCTTCTTTCACAGCCTTGTATGCGTCTTCTGATAAGAATTCGCGCATAGACGTGTCGTTGAAAACATTAGATGCGTAGTAAGCGGATACTTTTGGTCCGGCTAACTTTGGCACAACTGGTTCACGGTTAATAACCGTTTCAATAGCTCTTTTTCGTGAATTTGACATGGTGAGATTTTTTTTGTGATGCAAAAGTAAATTTATTGGTCAAAAAAAATCTGTTTTTAATAAAAAGTGGAGGAATTGTTGACAAATTTGTCGGAAATTAGGAGCAGGAGAAGCTGAATTTCAGTTTTTGGTCTGTAATTCTTCTTTTTTTAATCCCAAAATTGATTTTATATCATATTTAAATTTTATTAAATTGATATGCAGTAAAATTCCAATAACTAAAAAAGGTAAGGCTGATACTTTATAGCGTATTATGGCACCACTCACCGGCACTGTCCAACCTATAATCATAAACTGACTTGCAGCGAACATCAGTAATGCAGCACTAATGGCGAGTTTTGCACAATTATATTCAAAATAGCGAATGACTATGAATGCAAGTCCTAATAGAAAGAAAATGTTTTCCAAACAAAAAGGAAGGTCCTTGATGGTTTTTAAGTGAATGATAGATGGCTCAAGTAAAACAGCGTAAACTGCACTTGGCGTTATTTTGAGCAATTCAACTAAACCTTTTTCCGCAATGATATCGCTGTGAAGCAAACTTTGAGTGTTGGTATGCTCGGATAAGGTGATGAACTCATTTCTTTTGAGAATGAGTTGATTCGCCCAATCATTTCCCCAAAAAAAGAGAATGGCTGCGCTTATAACTGCAATGGCTAAAGAAAGTTGTTTGCTATTGTCTTGTTTAAATAACCAATAAGTAAAAGCCGAAAGTACAATACCGAAAAGCACATAAGGTTTGATAAAAAGGAATAACATCAGCGATAGCAGCAACAGCGAAACCGATTTCCAATCGGCCATTCGTTTTCGATTGGTATAGGCATAACCAAGGAGTCCCAAACTGAACAAAATCATGGTTTCTTTCAACATTCCACTCGACCAAAATAAAACGGATGGAATACAAAACACTATGCCCTTTAGCCAATTTTCTATACCCAGGAAGTGTGTCTTCAATGAAGTGTATATTGCAACTGAACCTATAAGCGATAAAAATGAAAACCAGGCAGAGTGCAGATAGATGTTCCCATTCGATATATAGCGCAACATAAGATGCACGTAAATAATTAGATGGTGGTTGGCCTCAAAAAATCCACTGCCTTGTTTGTCGAAATGATGCGTGTTGGTTATCAGCGCTGCATTTGAATGTGTGATTAGTGCGCTGAAAGTGTCAAAAATGGAGAGGTGGAGTATACTGGCATTGTTGTGCAAAATACAGGCATCATCAAAATATTTAAATACATCGGCTAAATTTCGTTGCGGATAAAATTTGGTATACACACCAAGGAGTATAAAACCAAACAATAGTTTAAGCCCAAAGAAAAAGAAAATTTCTGCCTTGCGTAACCCGGATTGTTTAAACAATGGTAACCACCCAATAGCGGAAACGAACAGCACACTACAAAAAAAGATTGGGATAAAATTCTCCACTTTGATTGTTTATCGTATTTTATATCTTGAATCCCGAAGCTAAACATTTCCATTGCAAAAAAATATTTTTCATACTTCGCTGGTTCGGCTTGCCTCAACTGTTGCTAACTTCCTGTTGGTGTTCATTGTAGCGCGATATTTAGGTCCTAATGCAAAGGGAATTGCTTCAATAATGCTTACTACAGTTTCGTTTGTGGTGTTTTTTAGCAGTATAATCGGTGGGCAATCCTACATCTTTCTAATTCCAAAGCTAAAATTCGAAGCACTTGTTGTTCCTGCAGCACTTTGGTCGTTGCTGATTAGTATTTCTGCATTTGTGCTGCTTTCATTTCTCAATCTAACCGATATATATGGTGCGCTTTTTATTGCCGGTATTGCCCTGTTGATGGCGTTGAATAATGTTTTAACCACCTTGTTTCTTGCTAAACAACGATGGACATTGTTTAATGTTTTACAATCGTTTCCTGTGCTCTTCACCTTGTTGATTACGGCTCTATTGTTTTTCGTTTTTCACCAAAAAACACTAAATGTTTATCTCTTTGCAATGGTCATATCCTATGTATTTACAATTCTTTTGGGCCTTTGGTTTATTCGTGATGAGTTTACGATAACCAAGCTATCCCAAACCTTTGAAGAAATAGAAACCTTGTTTCGATACGGTTTAAGCTATCAATTGCTGGATTTGTTGCAGCTCCTCAATTTGCGTTTTTATTTCTTCATGCTCCATCATTTGCAAGGAAATGCCGATCTAGGTTACTTCTCTGTTGGTGTATCCCTTTTCGAAAGTTGTTGGATTTTTGCCCGAAGTGTACAAACTGTTGCCTATTCACGATTCGTATCTTTTGCCTTCTCCTTTGCGATTGCAATGGAAGTGATACGCTATGTAAAGTTTTCTGTCTTCATTTCATGTATCATTGCAGCTGTGTTGTTAGTTTTGCCCAACACCTTTTATCTTTTTGTGTTTGGCGAGGCATATGTGGGTGTAAATTGGAGCTTAAAATGGTTTGTTCCGGGAGTAATAGCCTATAATGTGTACTTAATTTTACAAAGCTACTATTTGGCCAAAGGCAAATACACAGGATTAATTTTGATGAATGTAGTAGGTTTTATTTTTTCTCTACTAGGTTGTTATTCATGGATTCCGATGCGCTATTTTACCGGAGCTGCCGCTGCCGCCAGTATGTCTTTCATGTTTTGTGCCGGAGGGGTATACATTATGTTTTGTCGCGAAAACCAACTTCCTCTTTCTGTTTTTTTACCCAACCGTGATGATATAACGGCTTTTAAAAAGGCTGTTGCCACTTTGTTTGGGAAAAGTGTAGTGAAATAGTTAAATTCGGCACTTCTTCTTAATAATGTTTAATTTTGCACCGCTTTAAGCGCAATAAAAAATGAAAAAAATAACGATTCTGTTGTCTTTTATGGCATTAACTTCTTTTGTTTTTGCCGGAAATCAGCCAGTAATACCACATGCTATAACACTCAATCCTAATTTTAAACCATTCTATCATGGTGTAGCGTCCGGAGATCCATTACCTGATGGCGTAATGCTTTGGACGCGTGTAACGCCCGATACAGGTACAAGTGGCCCAATTAAAGTGTATTGGCAAATAGCTACTGATGTTAACTTCAATAATGTAGTGAACTACGGGAAAACAGAGGCATTAGAAGCCAATGATTATTGTGTGAAAATTGATGTGTGCGGATTACAACCTTCAACTTTTTATTATTTCATGTTTAATGCGAACGGCAAAAATTCCATTATTGCCAGAACAAAAACAGCGCCAGGCGCCAATACCGATAACGATAGTGCCCGATTTGCAGTTGTTTCTTGTGCTAGCTGGGAACATGGTTATTTTAATGCTTATGAAAATATTTCAGCACGAAACGATGTAGATGCCGTTTTGCATCTAGGCGATTACATTTATGAGTATGCCACTGGCGACTTTACCGGCAACATTGCCGGAAGAACCTATGATCCTACCGGTGAGGCTTTCGATTCAGTGAGTTATCACTTTCGGCATTCGCAATATAAACTCGATGATCAATTACGGAGATTACATCAATTGTTTCCGTTTATCACCGTTTGGGACGATCACGAAACCTGTAATGATGCCTATAGAGATGGAGGGGAAAATCATCAATCGGCTACTGAGGGACCATACAATGTTCGCAAGAAAAATTCAACTTCAACTTATTTTAAGTGGATGCCATTGCGTAAACCAGACCCGTTGGATACAATTCGTATTTTCAGAAAACTTCGTTATGGTAAACTCATGGACTTAATCATGCTGGATACCCGTTTGTATGATCGAGATGTGCAAGATAATGCATTGTCAAATGATCCGAATCATCACATGATGGGCCCCGTTCAACGTACGTGGTATTATCAACAATTGGCCGATACTACAACACGGTGGAAAATTATAGGTAATCAAGTTATGTTTGCCCCTTTGAAATTGTTTGGGCAAACGCTCAACAAAGACCAATGGGATGGCTATGAGTATGAACGAAACTTGATAATTAATCAAATACTTACAAATAATTACAAGAATATGGTCATCCTCACTGGCGATATCCATACCTCTTGGTGTAATGATGTACCCGGTCCAAACTATAACGACCAAACCGGAGCAGGTTCAGTATGCGTTGAATTTGTTGGCCCAAGTGTTACCTCATTAAATTTCCCTATTCCGGTTGGGCAAAATATTATTAAAGCTTCGAATAAGCACGAGAAATATGTGAACCTCGATGATCATGGTTACTATCTGGTAGATGTGAAAAAGGGGAAAGTACAAGTTGATTATAAGTTTAATACTGTCGATCAACTCCATGCTGCTGATACCGATGGTCCTTCGTATTTTGTTAACAACAACGAGCGTTTTCTTCGTCAGGGAATTAAAATTAATGCTCCTGTGATTACAGCAGCTAATCCTCCATTATTACCGGATCCTAGTATCGCTATTACTAAAATTCAAAATCAGATTTATGTAAATGTGGATGAAGAAGAACAACGCAATATTCCAGTTATACCTAACCTTTCGGCTTGCCCTGCGCTAGGTTTAACCATCATCGATAACGCCAATCATGGTATCAACAGTACATTACAACCCGGACAAGTTACTTACCAATCTGCACGTAACTATAGCGGAAATGATACAATAGTGGCCGTGGTTTGCCAAACTTCAGCCCCTTTTTCCTGTGATACTGTTACCATCTATATTACAGTTCGTTCCATTGTAAAAACAGATACCGTAATTGTCAATATCGATTCCAAACAAACGAAAGCTGATTGCTTTACGTTAGACGACATCAATACGATTAATACGATTACGCACAGCAATCCTTTACACGGTTCAATCACATTCACGAACGATACTTGTTTGTCGTATACTGCCGATAGTAATTTCAGAGGTTTTGACGTAGTGACTATAATTGGTTGCGAAACAGCAACTGCAGTTTGCGACACGATTGTTTATGTTTTTAAAATTAACCACCCCACTCAATTACAAACGGTATATATTGATACCGTTAAAAACAAAATTGTTGGTGATTGCTTTGGCTTTGACGACTTGTTTGGGCCACATACCACACCATCAAAGGCTATTGTTCCTAAAAATGGAAATGTAACTTGGTTGAGTGATACATGTTTTAGATTTGCCCCATTCTTAAATTATGTAGGCAAAGACAGTATTCTTGTTATTGCCTGCGATAACAGTGTGTCGCCACCGGTATGTGATTCCGTGTTATATATCATTACTTTCCGTGAACCTTTGCCTAATGCCATTGAAGAACCGCAAAACCTGGTGGTATTAAGTGTATATCCGAATCCGGCAAGCAACCATTTGTACGTACAATATTTCTTACAACAATCCGAAAAGGTGAGCATGAAATTATTGGATGTGAGCGGAAAGGTAGTCTCTTCCAATGCTTTCGTTGCGGAAGCCGGTCTGCGCATCAGCGAATTAAATATGGCCAATCTACCATCCGGGAATTATCTTTTAGAGATGAACGTAGGCGAGGAGAAATTTACTAAGCGTATTAGCCGTCAATAACACTTTAGTCCACTTCAATTGTATAAAGCGTTTGCATTTGCAAGCGCTTTTTTTTGGGGTAGATATGCGTTCAGGCTAATATACTAGGCTTCCTTTTGTTCATTCATTTTCGCTATATTTAGTAAAGAATAGTTGTTATGCTTTCGCGAAAAGATTTCATTTATCGCTCTGCTATGAGTATCGTGCCTTTGACGGTAGCACCGGCTATTGTTCGATGCACTGAGAACAAAGTTGACGAACAAGATGATATATGGATAACTATTCGCAAGCAGTTTGTTATTGCTAACGAAGTGATCAATCTCAATAATGGAGCGGTTAGCCCTCAGCCAATCCCTGTGCAACAGGCCCATGCAGCCAATCTCCAATTAGCGAATACAGGACCCTCTTTTTTCATGTGGCGTAAACTTGATCAACAGCGCGAACCGCTACGAAAACGACTGGCAACACTTTTCGGTTGCGATGCCGAAGAGTTAGCCATCAATCGAAATACAACAGAGGGCCTCAATACCATTATTGCCGGTTTACCTTTGCAAAAAGGGGATGAAGTAATACTGAGTAAATATGATTATCCCAATATGCTAAATGCATGGAAACAACGTGCACAGCGCGATGGTATTGTACTGAAATGGGTTGAACTAAAACTACCTGAAGAAAATGCAGAAGAAATTACAGCAAAGTATAAAGAGGCCCTAAGCCCCGCCACGAAAGTCGTTCATATTACACATGTAATTAATTGGACCGGACAAATTATGCCTGTTAAGCAAATTGCTGATCTTGCCCGTGCCAATGGAGCTGCAGTGATGCTAGACGCAGCACACTCTTTTGCACAGTTCGATTTTAAATTAAGCGATTTTGCAGTGGACTATGCCGCCACGTCTCTGCATAAATGGCTGTGTGCTCCATTTGGCACCGGAATGTTGTATATACGGAAAGAGAATATCAGTAAGGTTTGGCCTGCATTTGCCACCCCCGAATATTTAACTAATAACATTCGTAAGTTCGAAAGTATTGGAACCCGCTCCTTTGCAGCAGAAATGGCCATCAACAACGCCATTGATTTTCACGAAAAAATAGGCATACAGCAAAAGGAAGAACGGTTACGCTTTTTGAAAAATTATTGGTGCGATCAAGTGAAACATTTGCCCAAAGTACGTTTCTATACATCTATGAAGAACGAATTCAGTTGTGGTATGGCAACCTTTACTATTCTAGGTTTTGATGCATCAACTATCGATACCCGATTCATGAGTGATTTTAATATTCATACCTCGGTAGTTAAAGTAGAACAGTTAAATGGAATTCGTATTTCACCGCATGTTTACACTTCTTTATCCGAGTTAGATGTTTTAGTAAAAGCCATCAAAACGCTTAGTCTCTAACAATGAATGCAAGCCCAACCATAGCGGAACGTTGTGTTGTTTTTCTGGAGCGAAACAGATTACTTAATAGTATATTGATTGTATTCTATGTTTTAGTTATTCTACACGGTCATGATTTCTTTGTGCAACTCTCCATAAAGGCCATGAATAGGGTGTCTTTGCCCGTTTACAATGGATTGGTGATGGTCGGTATAATTGGTATAGGCTTATTCTTGTTAGGATATACTCTCTACAG
This sequence comes from uncultured Chitinophagaceae bacterium, assembly GCA_964398475.1. Lineage (GTDB taxonomy): Bacteria > Bacteroidota > Bacteroidia > Chitinophagales > LD1 > CALAYL01. Next base: position 74,756 of record CAYNMP010000014.1, read on the forward strand.
TCTAAAAAGGAATACAACATTTTGGAAGCAGAAGCTTTTGTTGCTATTCGGATGTTTTATCTATCTCTCTATTCACATATCAGTTTTGTTCGAAATGAATATTGAAATCATCCACGTTATGGAATACATCATTTTGTCTTTTCTCCTTTTTCCCTTTACCCGAAGCATTGGCGCTACGCTCATCTTTGCATTACCCATAATGATAGGAGACGAATTGAATCAATATTTAGTGCTCTATCCCGGCTACAATAAATATTTCGAATGGAGCGATATCGTAATGGATATAATTGGTTCGGGAATGTTGTTGCTGTTGTTGAATATAGCAGGACTTCAATTACGAAAGCGCATAAAAGCCTATTGGTATAGACCCGAATTACTACTGCTTGCATTCCTTTGCCTCTGTATGTTTGCAGGATGGCTATCCGGGGCATTGGCTTCCACAACTGCAGAAGCCCAGTCCAATACGGTGTTTATATTTAACCAACTTCCACAACCCGAACAATTCTGGCAAATACATGCCTTCACCGGTGCACAATATCATGTGCTTTGGCCTTGGGAAGGAACTGTCCTTATTATCTTGATGTATGCCATTTTTGCCTTTTATGATGAGTTGGTGGGTTGCTAAACGCATTTTCAAAGATTATCTATGTTTATTGTATTAGCGAAAAGTTAATCTTTCTATAAGATATAATTATGCCATATCTTTTTTCAATCAACGGTAATCAACACTCGAATTTTTATTTTTTCGATGTTTGTAAATTTGAATCTTAAGTATTGTATATCTTAACTTTAGGGTTATATTTATTGCATAGTTTTAAGAAATAAATTTCACCAACTAAGGATTATATATATGCGTAAGCTCCTCACTACCATTTGTTTTTTGTTGCTTCTATTCATTAATGTGCATGCACAAGATGTAACGTATTCCGGTGCTTCACCGTGCGGAGCTGCAGCCGTTTCCGGAACATTTACTGTGCCTTGTAACGTAAGTGCTTTAACCATTCAAGTGTATGGTGGAGGCGGTGGTGCAGGTGGGGGCGGTGGTGGAAGTAATGGCGGTCTTTTCAATACGCGCGGAGGAGGCGGAGGAGGCGGAGGAGCGTACACTACAATTACTATTAATGTAGTGCCGGGCTCAACTTTTTCTTACAGTATTGGTTCAGGTGGTTGTGGCGGAAGTAATGGTGGCGATGGTTCCGGTGGAGGTAACGGGAGTGCTGGCGGAAATACATCGTTCACAGGTACTGCTGCCGGTGGTGTTCCGGTTAATCTTGTGGCAAATGGTGGAGCAAGAGGTACCGGTGGTTCAGGTACAGGTGGAAGTAACGGATCAGGTGGTGCAGGTGGAACCGCAAGTGGAGGTTCAACAAATACATCAGGAACAGCCGGAAGTTCCGGAAGTGGTGCCAATGGAGGCGCAGGAGGTTCAGGCGGTGGTCCAAGTGGTGGGGCAGGAGGAGCAAGCACTGCTGCAAGCGGAAATCAATATGGTGGCGCAGGTGCTGGAGGGGGCGATAGTCCGGGTGGAAGAGGCGCTGCCGGTGTAATCTTTATCACCTATACAACAACAACGCCATTACCTGTAGCACCCACCACATCATCTGTAGCCCCAACATGTTCTGCCGCAGGGAGCAGCTCCATCTCGAACTACGATGCAAGCGCTACCTATGTGTTTATCCCTGTTGGTCCCACTGTTGGTGCCGGAGGCGCAATAACAGGCATGGTTACCGGCACAAGTTATACTGTTGCAGCGCAAATTGGCGGTTGCACTTCTTCGGCTTCACCGGCTTTTAGTAATGCTCCGCAAACAGCACCCCCGGCAATACCAACTATTGTTGCAACTCCTTCAACATGCGCAGCAGCTTCCGGTAGCACTATTAGTAATTATAATGCTTCATATACCTACTCATTTGTTCCCACTGGTCCAACAGTAGGAGCAGGTGGATTAATTGCAGGTATGGTTACAGGTACAAGTTATACTGTAGAAGCAAACGATGGAAGTTGTACCTCCAATACCAGCGCATCCTTTAGCAATAGCCCGGCACTCCCAGTGCCCGCAATTCCAACATTAACGTCTACACCGGCTACATGTACTCTTGCCGGTAGCAGTGCTATTTCGAACTATGATCCAAGTGTAACCTATATATTCTCTCCGGTGGGGCCTGCCGTTGGAGCAGGAGGTGCCATAACGGGAATGGTTACAAGCACCAGTTATACTGTTGTTGCGCAACTCGGAACATGCTCTTCATCGGCTTCCTCTTCATTTAGTAATGCTCCGCCAACTGCACCCCCGGCAATACCTACTGTAGTTACGTCACCGCCTACTTGTTCTGCTGATGCAATCAGCACAATCAGTAACTATAACGCAGCATATACCTATTCCTTTGTGCCTGCTGGGCCCTCTGTTGGAGCCGGTGGTTTAATTGCCGGTATGGTTATAGGTACAAGTTATACTGTTGAAGCAAACGATGGAAGTTGTACCTCGAATGTAAGTTCATCCTTTAGTAATACTCAAGCGCTTGCCGTTCCGGCTATTCCTACAATTACTTCAACACCTGCAACGTGTAGTGCAGAAGGAAGTAGTACAGTTTCTAACTACGATCCATCGCTTACCTATGTTTTTTCTCCTTTAGGACCAAGTGTTGGTGCAGGTGGAGCAATAACAGGTATGCTTACGGGAACATCCTATACGATCGTAGCTAATAATGCCAATTGTAGCTCCAGCCCCAGTAGTTCATTCAGTAATAGTGCAATTGTTCCACCGCCTGCCGTGCCAATCGTTTCAACTCTTCTGCCAACATGCAGTGCCGATGGGAGTAGTACGGTGAGTAATTATAATGCAACACTTTCCTACGTGTTTACACCATCCGGTCCTACTGTGGGTGCAGGGGGAGCAATTACGGGCATGAGTATAGGCACTAATTATACCGTTGAAGCTAGCGATGGAACATGTTTGTCGGGAGTAAGCGCTACTTTTAGCAATAGTGCGCAATTTCCAACACCAACAGCTTCAATTAGTGGCGCTTTAACCTATTGTGTTGGTAGCAATACTACCTTAACAGCCGGTGGTGGAGTAAATTATATTTGGACCGATGGAGGAGGAGCTGTTATAAGCAATAATGCTGCTGTTTCTGTTACTCAAGGAGCATATACTGTAGAAGTAATTAGTGCCGACAATTGTTCTGCAACCGCTTCAGCGAATGTTACCGAATCCACTTCACTCAATACAACAATAAGTGGCGTTACGGCCTATTGCCCGGGAACAAATACTACATTAACAGCTTCAGGCGGAACCGGCTATTTGTGGAGTAACGGGAAAACAACAGATACGGTTATCGTTGCAGCCGGTACCTATTCGGTAACAGCTACCGATGCAGGTTGTACAGGAAGCGCAACTGCAATAGTAACTGCCTATTCGGTTCCCGCTTTTGAATTGGGACCCAATATACTCTCTTGTGAAGATTCAATTGTAAGTATCTCAGCAGCCTCCGGTTTTACCAATTATCAATGGACAAATGGAACAGCTGCACAAACCATAAATCCTACCACAGCTGGTGTTTATACAGTAACGGTTACTGATGCTAATGGATGTGAACAATCCGATTCCATATCGGTTTCGTTCAAACCATGCGAGAACTATACTTTTTATATCCCTAATGCATTCACTCCTAACCAAGATGGTAAAAACGATTTATTTCAATACTACTTTCAAGGAGTGAAGTATTTCGAGATGAAGATATTTAACCGATGGGGCGAAAAAGTTTTTGAATCTTATAACGAGCAGCAGTATTGGGACGGACAATTCAAAAACAAAGCTTGTAGCCCCGGTGTGTATTCCTATATGTTGAATGTGGTCAACTTAAATAACGTTAGCGATAAAATAAAAGGCACTGTAACATTAATTCGTTAGCGGTAACGTAACATTGCTGCAAAATAAACAATTCAACGGTTTCACCATGCAGCGTCCACGAAAGAAAATACACCCAATGCAAACAACAGGTATACGCTTAATGCGCCAACGGCCTTTTCTTAATCATCCCACCCTTAGTGTCTTTCACGCTGCTCATCACCACAAAAGCATCAGGGGCAATTTTTTCAATTTCCGTATTCAACTTGTTTAATTCCAATCGGGTAATCACCGTGTAGATAATATCCGTTTCACTCATTTCCCCCTGCTTTCCGTAGCCCCGTTTACCGCTATACACCGTTACACCACGGCCCATCGTATTTATAATCATTTGTCGAATCTCCTCACACTGCCGCGATATAATCGTCACTCCAATATACTCTTCCAAACCTTCCACCAAAAAGTCGAGCGTTTTCGAAGCCGATAAATAGGTAATCATCGAATACATCGCCACCTCAATCGATAAGAAATATGCAGCCGTAGAAAATATCAGCACGTTAATCAAAATAATAATATCGCCAATGGTTGTCCCCAGCTTCTTACTCAAATAAATCGCCAACACCTCGGTACCGTCAATCACCGCGCCACCGCGCACTGCCAGCCCAATGCCTGCACCCAAAAAGAAACCGCCAAATACAGCTACCAACAAATTATCGTTCGTAATATTCGGGAAGGTGACCGTAGCCAAACACAACGCCAATCCCGAAATAGCAATGGCCGTTTTCACCGCAAACTGTTTGCCAATGGTAGAGTAGGCGAGGAGCACAAACGGAATATTCACCAGCAGAATCAGATAATACAACGGAATCTTTGTAATCACCGAAAGTAACAAGGCCATTCCAGTTGCTCCACCATCAATAAAGTGGTTCGATAATAAAAAGCCCTTAAAGCCAAACGCAGCCGAAAAAATACCGGCACTAATTAATATTACGTCCTTCAACGTACGCTTTGCCACCACCCGCAATTGTCGGTACCCTTTGGCCATGCGGTAGTTCGAATACCTCTCGGCCGGCTGTTGCGGAACAAGTATCGTTCGTAAAATCAGTTGTTTAATAAAAGGTCGCATAATATCTGTTTTATTAAATTTAAAAAATAGGCACTGCACAGCTACAATGCCTATGGTTAAGCAAAGCTATTTTGTCAATTGTTGCTGTATTATAGCTTGCCATTTGTCAACCAATTGCAATTGCCCGGTCAACGAAGCACTGTCTTCATTCGCATCATAACAAGGTAACACCATCAGCCCTTTGCTTTTATCCATCGGTTGAAGTACAATTTCCAATTGCTCCATCACCGAATAGCGCTCGTTCCCTTCGCCAAAACTGCTACTTCTTTTATTAACATTACACAAGGCGATGTTGTTCAAGTCCACAACGGTGGTCGAAGCAGAGTCGTTCTGCATACGCACAAACAGCAAATGCTTTTTTTGAGTATCCATTCCAATTGCGGTATTGCTCCACACATCTTGTTGCGCAATGTGCAATGCATGGCTATCCGCCAATGTTTTCAATGTTTTCAAAATTTCATTTTTGCGCTTCGTACGGCTGCGCATTAACATAGCCACAGGCCATGCACAAAGAAGTATTACAATAAGTCCAATGCCAATTGTTCCAAATTCCATTTTTTCATTTTTAAGGTGAGCGAATTACAAAAACTGTTGTGCTGAAAAGTCTATACTTCAGCAGCACATAACATTCAAAAACGCTTGCCGCAGCAAACGTTAGCAGTCATGTTTACCAAAAATGATGGAAAGGAAAAATAAAATCGGTGAGCGGAATGCAGTACAACAGCCTTTGCGCGAAATGCACATAAGCATTGAAATGACTGATTAATACATGTGTATATCCATAGCCTTGCAGGTCGAAGGCTTGAACCGTTTTCTTCAACGTTGGCGAAGGCGTATGCGCCTGATTGGCGGCAATACTCTCGGTATGTAAGGGGTGACAAAAAAACGTTACCGATGCAACACGCTGCTGATCTTCATTACTATGTGCAGTCGCTTTTTCTGCAACCGCAACAGTTCCATGACCCGATTGCTGCCCCCATCCAAAGAGCACAACAGCCGCAAGCAATAAAAAAGTAGGCATCCATTTTTTCACATCCACAAAATAAACAAAGCCCTCGCATTGTGCCGGTATACAACATTCTTTATCAAAATTTAAGAAGCCTTGTCCCATTCATGTTTACTGTTATTCGGGCGTGATACCCGGCTTTCCGTTCCCATCTCCGCCAATAAGAATGGGCGGAGGATGTCCACTGCAATCCGGCACGCGGCATTGTGCTACATTAAAAAATTATGTTTTAAACGTCATTCAACAGTTGGTCGAAGTTGCGAAGACGAAAACTTCGATCAGTAGGGGACCGTCACTTCGATAAATCATTCCTATGATTTGAGAAGTCTCATGAATCAGAGATGAGATTTCTCGCTCGGGGACTCGCATCGAAATGACGATTACTATACTGGCGCAAGTTTTTTGTGTGTAGTATGGCGATCTAACTTGTGCCACATTAAGAAAAGTCTTATAAACAGTTGGTCGAAGTTGCGAAGACGAAAACTTCGACCAGTAGGAGACCGTCACTTCGATAAATCATTCCTATGATTTGAGAAGTCTCATGAATCAGAGATGAGATTTCTCGCTCGGGGACTCGCATCGAAATGACGATTACTATACTGGCGCAAGTTTTTTGTGTGTAGTATGGCGATCTAACTTGTGCCACATTAAGAAAAGTCTTATAAACAGTTGGTCGAAGTTGCGAAGACGAAAACTTCGACCAGTAGGAGACCGTCACTTCGATAAATCATTCCTATGATTTGAGAAGTCTCATGAATCAGAGATGAGATTTCTCGCTCGGGGACTCGCATCGAAATGACGATTACTATACTGGCGCAAGTTTTTTGTGTGTAGTATGGCGATCTAACTTGTGCCACATTAAGAAAAGTCTTATAAACAGTTGGTCGAAGTTGCGAAGACGAAAACTTCGACCAGTAGGAGACCGTCACTTCGATAAATCATTCCTATGATTTGAGAAGTCTCATGAATCAGAGATGAGATTTCTCGCTCGGGGACTCGCATCGAAATGACGATTACTATACTGGCGCAAGTTTTTTGTGTGTAGTATGGCGGTCTAACTTGTGCCATATTACGAAAACTTCGACCAAGGTGTTGCCACCTCTAACGAAGAAGCAATCCCCATCTCATCTGTTTTTCCCTTCCAAAAGTTCCCTACTAAAACAAAAAATTGTAAGTTCGTAACAAGCGATATAGTTTTCATCTTCTTGATATCCCGCTTTTTACAAATAATGGAAGATGGGAGTGTGAAAACAAAACGCCCAACGTTAGCATCACAACTAAACACTTACCCATGAAAAAAACATTGACTCTCCTTTGTGCGTTTGCAGTTTTCCAAGCCACACAAGCACAAGTAACTATCCAACGCTTAGTCGATATCAATATTTCAAGCATGCATTGCTCGCCCACCTTTCGCGAATACAACAATGCTCTATTCTTCGATGCCGGCTTTGGACTGAATGGTAACATTGGCACTGAACCTTGGGTTTATCGTCAAACTAACGATTGTCCCTTTGGTTTCTTCAGAACCGCCCCAGTCTTTAGTTTGAGTCCTATATTCTTCACCACCATCAACAATAAATTACTCTTCACCGCCACCGATCCCGTGAACGGTAATAAACTCTGGACCACCGATGGCACCGCTGCCGGTACCACTGTACTCAAAAATCCTTCAGCCAATTACAATACTGTGTTGGTGAATTGCTTCAGCTCCGGCCCGGCCTATTCCAACACTCAGTTTGCCGTGCTCAACAACAAATTTATTTTCAATGCCAAGGATAGTATTCATGGCGAAGAAGTCTTCATCAGCGATGCCACCGGCCCGGGCACACAATTACTTATCGATGTCGATACCGCCCATTTCGGCAACGGAAGCCCCGTGTTCTCTTCTCCAACCGATTTTATTACCGTAGGCAACAAAGTTTTCTTCAGTGCACAAAATTTAAAATATAGCTACGAATTGTGGGTAACCGATGGTACCCCCGCTGGCTCCAAACTCACCAAAGACATCTATCCCGGCAATCGCTTTCAATCCGGTTATGCCGGACCTTCATATTTCACAGCCTTCAATCAAAAGCTGTACTTCAGCGCTAGCGATAGCATTCACGGTCTCGAATTGTGGATGTCCGATGGCAGCACCGCAGGCACCGTAATGGTGAGCGACATCAACACGGGCATTGCCGGTAGCGCCCCCGATGCACTCTATGCCTACAAAGGCAAACTCTATTTTGCGGCAACTACTGCAGCCAACGGCCACGAACTGTGGACTACCGATAGCGCCACAGGCACCACCGCTTTGCTCAAAGACCTAACCGCAGGCGGCAATAGTTTGATTACCGAATATACGCCCTACAACGGCAAATTGTATTTCGTCAACAACGGCTCAGAACTGTGGAGCACCGATGGCACAACAGCCGGCACTGTCCTCGTAAAAAGCGGATTAAGTAGCGCCTCGCGCCTCGCCTTGTTTGGCGGCAAACTCTATTTCGAAAGCTTGGGCGATTTGTGGGTGAGCGATGGCACCACAGCCGGAACCCTTGCTGTTGTAGGCGCAACAGGCTTCAGTCCGCGCTTCGATGTGAGCGGGAAACTCCTTTGCTTTGGCTTCTCGGCCACCAATAAATTTTTGTTGTGCGATAGCAATCAACAAATAAGCACTATCGCAGCATCCAACGTTTCACCTTATGGCGACATCGTCAAATTCGGTAATGCCGCTTATTTCGAAGGCAATAGCACATCGGGCGGCATTTATGCCTTGTATCGCATTGGCGAAACTATAACCAACTGCACACCGGTATCGGGTATCGAATCGGTAGAGGACATCCAATTTACCGTTTATCCTAATCCAACAGCCGGTCGCTTTGTGCTCGAAACCACAGCGTACCAAGGCAAACACATGGCGCTGTGCAACACCATAGGGCAAACCGTGTACACGCAAACCCTTAGCAACAGCCAAACGCCAATCGATATCAGCCACCAACCCAGCGGACTGTATTTCATCCACATCTACGAAGGCAACAAAGTGGTAGGTACAAAAAAAATTGCGATAGAATAAGGTCTGCTTTTACATTTTTTTAGGGCGTGATATCCGGCTTTCCGTTCCCATCTCCGCCAATAAGAATTGGCGGAGGATGTCCACTGCAATCCGGCACGCGGCATTGTGCTACATTTAAAAATTATGTTTTAAACAGCATTCAACAGTTGGTCGAAGTTGCGAAGACGAAAACTTCGACCAGTAGGAGACCGTCACTTCGATAAATCATTCCTATGATTTGAGAAGTCTCATGAATCAGAGATGAGATTTCTCGCTCGGGGACTCGCATCGCAATGACGACCGCAGAATAATCCGTCATTGCGCGCAAGCTTCCCAGCTTGCAAAGCAATCTCTCCCCACCATTCCCAACCCATTTTACCCCAAACACCAACTCAACACCTCCAACCCAACACCCACAACCCCTTGAACCCCAAAATGCGTATTTCTACGCAAAATAAATTTCCGTAGAAATACGCAAAAATTGCGTAGAAATACGGTTGGTATTGTGGTGGGGAATGTGGAGGTTTGGCAAAAGCTATAGTTGTAATGATTTTACTAATGAATAGCGTTATCTATATGTATCATCAACACAATTTTGTAAATAGTAAACCAGCCTTGTCTTTTGTATTTGTATATATTGATTTTCTGTATACATTGGTGGTACTTAG
>CAYNMP010000015.1:0-79868 GCA_964398475.1 uncultured Chitinophagaceae bacterium
TATTTGTGCAAATAATTTAAATCATGTACAGTCAACAAAACTTTGGTGTTTCTATTGCCCGGAAAATAAGCCGAATCCTGGTGGGTACAATGCCACACATCAAATTCTTCGTGAGGTGCAAAGATTTTATGATGAATGGATTGAACGATGTAGTTTGCCGTTGCTCCAAAATAACCGAACATTTCTTTTGGCACAAAAAAGGAAAAGGAAACTGTTTTTGCTTGTCGCATAAACGCTGCACCCAATTCTTTGCAAAACACGCCAAGCCCACTGTTAGGCGCTTTCAGTTTCTCCATGTCAACAAACACTTTCATACTTTTGTGCGATTAAGTTGTTGAAGCATACTGTATTTCCAATACACCGCCTTTGCTGAAATGTAAGCAATATTAAATCCATTCGTGCCGTCTAAAAAACCAAGACGAAAAATATAATCGCGTATAAACTTCACCGGTGGACCAATGACTATTTTCAATAATGCACTTTGCTTTCCCAAAGTAAATAAAGCATTTGCTGCTATAGCGGAAAATTTTTGAGATTGTGTGATATGTTCAGCTTGCGTTCGATAGGAGTAATGCAAAATATCCGCATCAATATGCTTAACACTTAACGGATTATTTAATTCAAATTTGTCGTGTGGGTTTGTACCGCCCCATTGTCCGGCTGATTTTTTAAATAATCGTATTTTTTTATCCGGATACCAACCTCCGTGTTTAATCCATTGTCCGCAATAATTATTCAACCGATTAAAAGAAAACGCATCGTATTTGTTCCAATCCTTTAGTTGTTGTATTTTCTGTATAGCCTCTTCTGAAAGGACTTCATCGGCATCTAACGATAACACCCATTCGTATTTTGCAAAGGAGAGAGCTATGTTTTTTTGCTGAATATGGCCCTCGAATTTATGCTGAAAAAAATGAGCGCCTTTTTGCCTAGCAATGATTTCTGTTGCATCAGTAGAGTGGGAGTCCAACACAACCACTTCGGCCGCAACCTTTGCTGCGGCATCAATACATCGGCCGATATTTTCGGCCTCGTTGAAGGTGATTATTACAACCGCGACGGGTTCCATTTTTCTAAACTAAACCATTTATAAAACAACAATTGAAACAGCACAAAGAAGGTGCCTCCGATTTGCTCTTCAATTGTATATTCTACCATAAAGGAAACAAAAAAAACAAGTTGAATGGCTACATACAGCCAATGGAGTTGGTGTGCAAAAACAAACAATGGCAATAACCAAGCTACGAAGAACAGCACTACACCCAAAACGCCCAAAACACAAGCCGTCCATAAGATTTCATTGTGTGGCATCTTCAAACTTGTTTCATCATGAATATTAGGAAATAGCGATTGCTCTAGTTGTTTTGAGGCATCCAAAATATCGCCTGATCCTACACCTAGCCAAACATTCTTTTGCCATAGTTGATAGCCCGTTACAATGGATGCAAGGCGCATAGCGTCAGAATTTCCGTCAATATTACCTTGTTTCCATTGCCCGAAATCGTAACGCATAAAAGCTATTCGGTTTTGTAGAGAAGGAATTGTTTGGTAGGCAGTAATTGAAATCAAAACGGATGCCACAATGCCTATAAGTCCGTATTTCCAATGTTTTTTGACAACAGCAAAATAAATCAGTATAAATGTTAGTCCTACATACAAAGCCAACAACCCACTGCGCACTGAAATGAAATGCAATGAGCCAAAGAAAAAAAGTGCAGCAAAAAGATAAAACATATGCTTCCTTGTCCAATACAACCAAATACTTACAAAGTTAGCAACCGTAAGCAACAAGCTATAACGAATATGCGAATAAGGCACCGGCATTCTGCCTCCGGCACTTAACGATATATTGATTTGCTCGTAATGTAGCCCATAACGAATAAACACAATAATCATACTCCCTATCATCACCCAAACAAAAATCTTTAACGCATGGCAAATGTAGCCTGCTGAAAAGTCTTCCATCAGAATAAATGCAATCGGCAGAATTAAAAACGGCAACTTGAGTGTAAGCCACATGGCCCACATCTCTTTGTTATCGGAATTAAACCACGAAAGAAGGAGGATTGCGAAAAATAAAATCGGTGTAAGGAGAATCCAGTGCCAGTTGGTGTCTTTTGATGCCAATCTGCTATATATTCCACTGAGTAATAGACCCACTACTCCAACGGAAATCAATACTCTTGAAGATACAAAGCCAATAAAAATAAGACTGCAAAAAAACAAAACAAGTCGCTCCGATAACGACAGATTTTCAACGCCTAATAATTTTTGTGCAGAAGTCAATGCAGCTTTTTTATTTTTATGCAATCTAAACATTTTCTGTTGCCAAAGATTAACCATATCAACGATTTCAAAACACTTGCACGATCTATTTCTTTAGTGGAGAATGATACTGTGCAAGGACAAGAAATCTTACAACATTTGGAACCGATGGCTATTCCCATTATCGGCATTACAGGACCACCGGGTGCAGGCAAAAGCACGATACTCAACGCACTTTTGCAGCTTTTATTATCTCAAGGCAAAAAAGTAGGATTGGTATTGATTGACCCTTCATCGCCTTTTAACTTTGGTGCATTATTGGGCGATCGTTTACGCATGTCGCATCATTTTAATAATCCGAATTTGTTTATTCGCTCATTAGCCTCTAGAGGATCACTTGGAGGATTATCGTCTAAAATTATTGAGGTCACAGAAGTGATGAAGAGCTATGCTTTCGATTACATCTTTGTAGAAACGGTTGGTGTGGGTCAAAGTGAAGTAGAAATAGCAGGACTGGCCGATGCTACAGTTGTAGTACTAGTGCCGGAAGCCGGAGACAGTGTACAAGCCATGAAGGCAGGAATTATGGAGATTGCCGATGTGTTTGTGATCAACAAATCCGACCGACCTGATGCAGAACTTTTTTACAACAATCTTTCTCAGCAACTGCATATCAACAATCGTCCTGATACGCCTATTGTAAAAACAGTTGCGGTTCAATCGACCGGGATTGAAGAATTACTCTCAACACTTCAAACAACGATTGCCAATAAAGCTAAGAGTCCGCTTCGTTTGCAGTTAATTACTGATAAAGTATACCGCATTCTGCAAGAAGAAAAAATGAAAGGCTTCGATAAACATCATCTTAAAAATGCCGTGGCCTCTGCCATGGAAGAACAATCGTTTTCGATTTTCCGTTTTGCAAAAAGTGTCCTGAAAGACTAAGCCACAAATTTTGTGAACTCAGCCAACCATTGATTTTCCATTTGGCGCATCATTTGAGATTGCACTTTGGTTTTATCTTTGAAACCACACAAGTGCAATACACCATGGAAAATAACACGTTGTAATTCGTTTTCAAATGTCACCTTTTCGGTAGTTGCATTTTCTTTCACTCGATCAATACTGATATATATTTCAGCAATCGTTTTTTTATTGGTTTCGTCTAATGGAAACGTAATGATATCGGTGAAGTAATCGTGTTGCAAAAACGTTCGATTTACATTCAGGAGATATTCATCGGAGCAAAAAATGCAATCCAAGTCAAGCGTTTTGCCAGTCGCAGAAGAAAACTGTTGCTGTAAAAAGGATTTAATGGCTTTGGATTGAGGAACGCGAAAAGAAACATCTGCTTTATGAAAACGAACGGCCATTAGACTCTGAACTGCATTTCAACGGTGGAACCATTATCGGAAAAAACAACCAAATCGGCTAATTGCATCATTAAAAACACACCACGACCGCAAGGACGATCTAAATTTTCAGGTGCTGTAGGATCAGGGAGACTTTTATAATCAAATCCGTTGCCGCTGTCTTTTATGAAAAAAATAAGCTTTCTTCTTTCACTATCAAAATCAGCAATTATCTCTATCTCTTTATTCCGATTCGATTTGTTGCCGTGAATAATGGCATTGTTAGCTGCCTCAGTCAAAGAAATTAAGATATTTCCATACGACTCCTCCGCAACATTGTATTGCTTACAAACATCATCGATAAACGACTCCACTTGGGCGATGTTTTGTGGTTCAGATGCTATTTTGATTGCGCTACTCACGTTACTAATTAATTTTTAAATGTATATTTTAAAATCTATTTCGAGAATATGAAAAATGTCACAATTTTATTGCGTTGATAATGAACACATTGCGCCTACTGCTGGCCAGCAATTGTTTTGAAATATTTTTCCGACAACTGCTTATAGAAGGGTTTAAGGGTTGGTGGCACTTTCTTATATAAATCGACCATAGACTGTTGTTGCTTCAAATAATTTTCCAACGAAGGAGGTACTTTCTTTTCTAGTTCTTTGCCCGAATTTGATTCGCGTTCCTGCTTTTCTCCTCTTTCCTTTTGCGCTTTTTCTGATTCAAGCAAACGAACCATGATCTCTTGCTGTCTCCTTAACATTTCGTTACTTATACGCTTATTTACCAATTCGGTTTCAGTTTGTTCCATTTGTTGAATAGTTTTGCCCAAATTCCCTAGCGAATTCTTCCCATCCTTATTTTGTTCAGCGTTTAATTTCTCTAACATCTTACGAAGCTGGGCCTGTTGAGCAGCAAGTTCCGCAAACTCACGGCTATTTTCTTTACCATTTTGTCCTGCTTGTCCGGTTTTTCCGCCTTTCCCATCTTTTCCTTCCTTACCCTCTTTTTCCATTTTTTCGGCTAATTGAGAAATTTTATCGCTTAACTGTTTTTGCATTTGCGACATGTTAGGCTTTCCGTTACCCGGCTTTTTACAACTCTTGCACATTTTCGGTGGACCATCTTTGGGATCACTGTCAGCGCTTTGCTGCTGCATTTCTTGTTGTGTTTCACTCAGCATCAAAGCCAGATTATTATAAGCGGTCATAACATATTGCTGATGGCCGGCAGCTTTGTAGGTGTTCCGTTCTTCCATGTCGGCAATAGCTGTATTTAAGTTTCGGTTAGCATCTGTCATCTGTTTAGTGACAAACGATTTGATTTGAAAAACGCGTTTTGCCAATGCATACAAACTGTCTTCTACCATTGTAGAATTATCTTTGATGCGTTGTTGCTCTTTCATCAACTCCACATACTTAGGATTGCTAACGTTTACCAATTTGAGCTGCTGCATTAATTTTTCTTGATCGAAAGAAAGAGACAAAATATTTTTGAGCAATTGCCGAATGGCTTGCATATCCTCTGCCTGTTCTTGTTGCTCCATAGCCGCTTTCATTTTGCCTAATTTTTTAGCGGCACTTTTCATGTTCTTCGAAGCGCTCTTCTGGTTTTGTGAAGCTTTTTGATTTTGTTTTTGATTTAAATCTTGTTCCGCATCGTTCATATCTTGCTCCGCCTTTTCCATGTCTTCTTTAGTCTCTTTGGTATCGGCATCTTCCTGCTTCGTTTCCTTGGTCATCTTCTCAATATCTTGCACATCTTTCTGCGCCTGCTTCATCTCTTCATTGAGCTTTTTCTGCTTGTCTTCCAATGCTTTTGAATCGGCATTTTTTTGCTCAGCTTGTTTAGCTAACTGATCTTGCTTTTCAGCCATTTTTTCTAACTTATCGATGGTCTCCTGTGTCTTTTGCTGCAACTCAAGTTTCTTGAACAAATCCAACATCCTGTCGAGTTCTTTCTCGGCTTTTTCGTTGTTGGCTTTCATATCGTCCATTTTTTGAATAGCCTCCTTCTTCTGCAACTCATCGAGCATTTTTTCGAGCTTCTCATACATTTTTTTCATCTCATCGTTCATCACCTTATCGAACAATTCTTGCAATTGTTGTTGCTTTTCGCGGATAGATTCATCTTGCTGTTTGAAGTCTTCCTGCTTTTGAATATTATCGGCAAACTTCTCTTTCATTTCCTGCATCTGTTTCTCCAGTTCTTTCTGTTTGTCGAGCAAATCCTGAATATTCTTCTTGTCCTCCCAGCTCAAGTTCTTTTTCTCCATGAGCTTATTCTGCATTTCCTGCATTTTGTTTTTCAGGTCTTTGGCATCTTTAATGCTTTGCTTTAAATCATCTTTGATTTCTTTGTTCTCCTTATCAAACTCTTTCTGCAACTGATTTTCGGTTGGCATCGCAAAATTCATCAATGCCGATTTGGTGGACTTGCTTCCGTGAACGCCATCGTTGTCCCATACTTCAAAATAGTACGCCATTTTATCGCCCGGCTGCATACCAATTTCCGCCATGTTCCAGAAATATTGAAAAGCGGAGGCAGTGCCTGATGCGATATTTACAGTTACAGATTTTGCAAGGGCTGGGGAGTCTATATCAGCGCGACTAATCTGATAATTAAACGTTAGTTTCTTAATACCGTAATCATCGGAACAATCGCCCAAATAGTAGAAGTAGCGGTCGTTGAGCGAATCGCGTTTTTCTGTGACATTGACTTGTGGATACATATCCGGCACGACTGCAATGGAGTATGTCATGGAATCTGCATCGCCAATTTCGGCACTTAATAACTTGATGGTATAAGGCGCTGCGTTCAGCATTGTTTTACTGTACACGAAATGTTCATCGGATTTCGACAGGGCATCAACGGCAGTATTGTCGAAAACAAAACGAACAGCCGAAGCACTTTGGGTACGCACCTTCCACGTCAATTTGGTACCGGCCGGTACCGTTAAATCGCCAACGTTCTCAATGGTTTCATCGGGCTTTCCAACATATTCCGGATAATCGGCTTGAATTTCAAACTGCTTAATCACAGGTTTTGCCACCACTTCCAACTTATATTCCTTCGAGTAAAAACCATTGGCCATGAAGCGAAATACACTTGTTTTCTGCACATTCGATAGCTCATACACAAAATTATTCTTCTCTGTTTGTTTCATCTTGTAGCTATTGCCGGCTACTTCTAAAAACATTTCAGCGGGAAGAACATCTCCCTTTGTTGTAGCGCTGATTTCAATCGATTCGTACTGTAAGGTTTTAAGATTGCTGTTTTTCAACACAAATTGAAATGGCGCTTCCGGTTCAAAAGCGGTATCGTTATGATAAAGTCGCTTTGTGCCCTGCTTGATGATATTGGGTGCAGCCACCAAAATACCTAAAAACAAAACTAGGGGAGGCAACAAGTAATAGACATACTTTTTATTTTGCTTTAAGTCAATGGCTTGTGTAAAAGAAATCGGTTTGAGCTCATCAATTTTTTGGCTGATAGAGGCATTCACCAACGAGTATTCATCGAGCGTTTCAAGTTTTTTTAACTGCAGAATATTGAGCAACTTATCTTTTACTTCTTGAAAGTGATTGCCAATAATTTGTGATGCGGTTTCATGTGAAATCGTTTTTCCTAACCGATAATACTTGAGCAATGGAATGGCCACAAATCTCACCACAAAAGCAATTGAAGAAAAAATGAAGCCGAAAAACAAAATCTTGCGCAGATATGTGGGCAGATAGAGATAGTACTCCATCAGGTTAATGGCTTGAAACAAAACCAATACATATATAGCAGAGAACAACACGCCACGAATAACCTCATTCGTATAAAACTTACGAATGAACTGATCGAGTTTAGTAATCAGGGATGTATATGCGTTGTTGTTTTGCATTTCGTCAAAAATAATCGAAACTCAGAGATTGTGGTATTTAAAATTGGTTAATAACAATTGTTACTTATTCAGCCACACTTCCCGATACGATCTATATTCCATGCTATTAGCCGGCATGTTGCGAACATATGGCTGAAGCAATCTTCGATTCATATTGAAATAGATAAAAAGGACCGGAGCATCATCTATAATCATTTGGTCGAGTGCAACGTATTTTTCGTTGCGTTTGGCAACATCTGCTGTGGCTAAAGCGTCTTCAAACAATTTGTCGTAAGCCGGGTTTTGATAGCGAAACGAATTGATGTAAGCCTTATCAGTAGGGTTTTTCGGCACATGTTTTCCATAAAACAAGTTGAGAAAATTTTCTGCATCAGGGTAATCGGCCACCCAACCCAAACGCCAAAACTGAAACTTACCCGACTCTAAATTTTCGGTGTGTTGAGCCCAAAGTGATTGTGCGATATCTACTTCTATGCCTAAATTATCGTGCAACATGGTGGTGATGGCTTCTGCTACTTTTTCGTTTCGTCCGCCACCGCTATTAATATGCAATGTGAGTTTTGGAAAGCCTTTGCCTTTAGGGTATCCGGCTAACTCCATTTCTTTTTGGGCTAATTGCGGATTGAACGAATAGCCTTTCAATTTACTTTGGTCAAAACCCGGAACACCAATAGGGGTAATGCCGTAAGTGTTTGCGGTACCTTCACCCTTTACGGTGTAGTTCACTATTTTATCTCGGTCGATAGCATAATTAAAGGCTCTTCGCACATGCACATTCTTATACACCGGATCAGTGGTTAAAAACCCATAATACTGTGACGAAAGTTCGCGTACATTCTGTAATTGAAATTTTTTGTAGCCTTCTTGCAATTGATCGGCAGAATCGATGATTTCTGTTACCATATCCACCGGTAAACGATACTTCAAGTCGATGTTTCCTTTTTGAAATTCGAGCATTTCCACCTTTTCCTCTTTAATGAATGCGAAACGAATACCATCTAAATACGGCAATTGATTTCCTAATGAATCTTTACCCCAGTAGCGCTGATTACGCACCAAAAACACACCTACATCCGGAATTACTTTTTTGATGCGAAAAGGGCCGGTGCCTACAGCATGTTCGCGCATGTCTTTGCCATAATAATCGAAGGCTTCTTTGGGGAAAACTGCAGTAAATGGCAATGCCAATCGGAAAAGGAAACCGGCAAAAGGCTTGTTAAGTTGAATAGTAAGGGTAGTATCGTCAATCACGTTCACCCCTTCCAACACATGATTTTTGCCATTGGCAGAAGAATCATTATAGCACTCGCTAGAACCTTTTACAATATCTTGAAATATCCAAAATCCTTGGTTGCTAGCGTTGGGGCGACAAAGCTGTTGAAAGCAAAACGCAAAATCGTGAGCGGTTACTTTACGGCCTTTACCTCCGTTCGGAAAACAGGGGTCGTCATGAAAATACACATCGTTGCGCAAGTGAAAAACAAAGAAGGTGGCCGAATCCCTGATTTCCCAACTTTTGGCAATACAGGGCTCTAAACTTAAGTCGGCAGGATTAAAAGCAACCAAACCTTCATAAATTTGTGTAATAATCCGATGGCCCACCACCTCGGTAATATTTTGAGGATAAAGCGAGCGGAAATATTCGGTTTCGTTTTGTCGAAACACACCTCCATATTTTACATCGCCTTTAGGCACAGGATGGTTGAATTTTATGGTCTCTTGACTATTATTGCAAGAGTAAAATAAAAGTGTAATAGCCGATAAAAAGAGTATCGACTTTGTGCAGCTAAACGCGTTGTTTGTTTTGTTTTTCACTAGTGCTATTCTACGTATTTTTTTTGTGGAATGAAAGAAAGCCATAGTGCAAAAGGAATATAAACCTGTCGATGACAAAAATAATGATACCTTTGCATGGTATGGTCACGTTTGTTGTTGGTGAGCATGCGTTTAATTAGTAACAACGCAAAAAACAATTTTTATGGAAAACGGTACAGTGAAATTTTTTAATGACGAGAAAGGATTTGGATTTATCAAAGATGCAAACTCTTCTAAGGAGTATTTCGTGCATAGCTCTGGTTTAACAACCCGAATCAAAGAAGGCGACAACGTAATGTTCGATCTTCAGGATGGTAAAAAAGGATTAAACGCAGTAAATGTTAAGCTAGCTTAATTTTACGCGCATTCAATTTTATATCGAAACCCGCCAATGGCGGGTTTCTTTTTTTGTGCTTATGCTAAATCTCGACCTTACAAAACACTGGACAATGATCCGAGTGCACCGCATCAGGGTACATGAGTGAAGATTTCACCTTCCCTTCCAACGACTTACTTGCAGCGATATAATCAATACGCCAACCTTTGTTATTCTGACGAGCATTGGCTCTGTAACTCCACCACGAATATTGGTTCGGTTGAGGATTCAATGTGCGAAACGTATCGATAAATCCGGAATCAAAAAACTTCGTCATCCATGCGCGCTCTTCGGGTTTGAAGCCGGATGTATCTTTATTCTGTAACGGATTATGAATATCGATTTCAGTATGACAAATATTAAAATCACCACACACTAAATAGTTTGGTCGTGTTTTTTTCAACTCGTGTAGGTAGTCGTACATCGCATCTAAATAACTCATCTTCACACTCTGACGCTCATCCCCAGTTGTGCCACTAGGGAAATAAGCTGAAAGAATAGATAAGTCGCCAATATCAATTCGAATATTTCTTCCTTCGGCATCATACTCCGCAACACCCATGCCGCGCACTACATTATCGGGTTTGATTTTAGAAAAGATAGCTACACCACTATACCCCTTTTTTTGCGCAGGAAACAAATAACAGGTATACCCCAATGCTTCAAAGGGTTTTGGGTCGAAATCCTCCAATGCTACTTTGATTTCTTGTAAGCAAATCACATCAAAATCTTTGTCGGATAACCATTGTAAAAAACCATTTTTTATGGCCGCTCGAACACCATTAACGTTGTATGTTAGGACATTAAGTTCACTCATTAAAAAACAGTTAAAAGTTATTATAAAAGAATTATTTTGAACGCTTCACGAAACTAAAAAAAAGAAGTGTTCAGCCAATTTTTATTCTTCACCTCCATATACAAAGCGCACCGAAATGCATTTCGTTTTGTATTGGTTTGTGTAATAGGATTTGGCTTTGGTCTTTCTGCTTCCGGGCAATCCATTACCATTACCGGAAAAGTGGTGGATAAACAAACAGAGGAAGCGCTTCCATTTGCCAATGTATACATCAAAGGCAAGCCAACAACAGGCATCACTACTGATTATGAAGGCAATTATACCCTTACCATCGATCAGCCCGAAGATTCGATTGGCGCTTCCTCGATTGGTTATATCACAGTGTTCAAACCTTTGCAAAAAAACAACAGTAAGCAGATGATTGTTTTGCCGCTTGATCGTTCCGACTATTCGTTGATGGAGGTGGTGATTAAACCGGGGGAAAATCCTGCCAATATTTTAATGCGAAAAGTAATTGCCAACAAGGGCAAGTACAACAAAAACAAACTGAACTCATACGGCTACGAGGTGTATAACAAAATGGAAATCGACCTTGAAGAGATAAATGACAAATTCAAAAACAGAAAAGTTTTCAAACCCTTCAAATTCGTGTTTAACAACATGGATAGTGTGTCGGAAGAAAAACCTTTTTTGCCGTTTTTCATGACAGAAACCATGTCGGATTTTCACCACCGAAAGAACCCGCTCGACAATCGCGAAATCATTAAAGCCTCTAAGGTTTCGGGCGTAAACAATGCTAGTGTAACGCAGTTTCTGGGGTCGATGTACGTGCAGTTCGATATTTTTGAAGATTGGATTTTATTGCTCAATCAAAGTTTTGTTTCGCCCATTTCTAATGTAGGGTTATCATCGTACCGCTACTATATTGTGGATAGCGCTTTTATCGGCAACAAGTGGTGTAAAAAAATCCAATTTATGCCGCGCAGAAAAGGTGAACTTACGTTTGAAGGCGACATGTGGATTGCCGATTCGGCCTTTGCCGTGAAACAGTTAAGCATGAAAATTTCGAAAGATGCCGATGTGAATTTTGTGAAGAAAATCAGCATCTATAACGAGTTTGAAAGTTTGAGCGATTCTATTTGGTTATTGAAAAAGGATAAGGTTGTTATCAACTTTATTCACGCCAAAAACGCACCGGGATTGATTGGTCGGAAAACCACTTCGTATAGTAAGTTCAACTTGGAGGAAGATCAAAAAACAATTGACAGTCTATTTAAAAAGCAGAAAGCAGATATAACTATAAAAGACAATGCCAGTGAATATTCTAATGCCGATTGGCAAAAGTTCCGTCACGATTCGCTTTCGAAAAACGAGAACCGAATTTACGGCATGATTGACACCCTGAAAACGCTACCTGTAGTAAAAAGTTGGCTTACTGCTTTTCAAACCATTTACCTAGGCTACTACGATATTGGGCCACTGAGCATTGGCAATTTTTGGACTTTTCTAGATGTAAATCCTGTTGAAGGATGGCGATTCAAGTACGGTATGGGCACCAGCAATAAATTCAGTAAACACATTATGCTCAACGCATACGTAGCATACGGCATCAAAGATCGAAAAGTGAAATATGGAGGCGAGTTTCTTTGGATCATCCGAAAAAAAGTGCGCGAATCGCTTTCCGGCAGCTACAAAGATGATGTAACCTACACCACCGATTTTGATCGTTTTTACTCGTCTTCGAATATTTTGAATTCGATTCCCGGCATTCGAAGGGTAGAGCATAATGGTGTAATCCCCTACAAAATTGTGGGTGTTCGGGAATTGAAACTGAACTATTTTAAAGAAACAAATTTTGGGTACTCCATTACAGCGGGATTTGCGAATCGATTCTACAAACCTTTAGGTAAGTTCGAATTCAACTATGCTACGAATGGAAATGATTTAAGAAAAAACCAAACTCTTCAATCATTCACTACCACCGAATTTAGTTTCACCAACCGTTTTGCTTGGCAAGAAAAGTTCATCAGCGGGGAGTTTAACCGTACTTCACTAGGCAGTAAATATCCTGTTTTAGTGTTGCGCTATACACTTGGATTAAAACGTTGGGCAAAAGGCGATTTCAATTACCACAAACTTTCGTTCGCGATGGATGATGTGCAACCTTGCGGTCCGCTCGGAAGGTTGTATTGGCGCATTGAAGTAGGGAAAACCTTTGGTCGGGTTCCTTTCCTTTTGCTCTATACCCCAGATGTTTCTGAAAATTACATTTACAATTGGAGCGGCTTCAACACTTCTCGACAGTATGAGTTTGTGATGGACCGTTACATCAACATTTTGATTAATCATCACTTCTCGGGATTGCTCTTTAATCGCATTCCCGGCATTCGAAAATTGAAGTGGCGCGAAAGCTTCCAACTGCGTATGCTTTGGGGTGATATGACAGCAGCGAACAGATCGGCTAATTTTTATAATGCATTGGATAACAGTAGCGTTGCCACCATGGTAAAATTCAAAACACCAAATAAAGTTCCCTTCATAGAAATTGGAACCGGTATCGAAAACATTTTTAAAGTATTTCGAGTAGATGTGTTTTGGCGCGTAACCCATCAAGACAAAAGAGGCTCGCCCTTTAGTTTCCGATACGGAAATTTTGGGGTGCGTTTAGGCTTCCAACTTCAGTTTTAATTTCCTAAAAAAATCTAACAAAACCTTTCGCTGCTTGTGTTTTCGAGAGGATTGAAGCATTTTTGCAGTGGTATGAAAAAGGTGTTTTCTTTTCTAGCGTTTCTTTTGGTTGGTTTGTTCGGATACGGACAAGTGAAATTTTATGCTTCGCTGAACACAAAATCTGTTCCTGTAAACCAAAATTTCCAACTTAGCTATACGGTTGAAAATGGGGAAGGAAGAACATTAAAATTGCCGAACCTCAACGACTTTAATGTACTCAGTGGTCCCAACACTTCACAAAGCGTGCAGTGGATCAATGGCAATGTTTCGCAAACTTCTACCTATTCCTATATTCTTCAACCCAAAAAAGAAGGAACTTTCAAAATTGGTAAAGCCATTGTTAATGTAGGTGGAGCAAATCTTGAATCCAACGAATTATCGATTACCGTTACCGGCCCTGCACAACAAAAAGCACAACAACGGCAAAATAATAGTCCGTTTGGATTTGACCCTTTCGAAGATCCATTTGGCGATCCGTTTGAAGCCATGGCACAACAACAAGAAGAGGACGTTCAGCCATCCAAACAAGCATTGAGCGATATCGACAAACAAATTCGTGAAAATGTATTTGTGCGCATGGTCACCAATAAAAACGCTGTGTACGAAGGCGAGCCAATTAATGCAACTTTAAAATTGTATTACCGCTTGAACTTTGGCAACGTACAAATGTCCAAAGCACCAAAGTTTGATGGTTTTTGGAGTCAGGAAGGGGAACAAAATCCCAATCAAAAACCAACGGTAGAAACCATCAACGGACAACAATTTTATGTATTAGAAATTCAAAAATATACGCTGTTCCCTCAACGTTCAGGCGCATTGCAAATTTCGCCAACCGAATTGAATATGATTGTTCAGGCGCAGGTACAAAGTAAACGCAGAAGTGTATGGGATATTTTTGGGGGAGCACAACTGCAAAATGTTCCATACAAACCGGTAAGCAACGGGGTTACCATTAATGTAAAGGCTTTGCCTGAAGCCGGAAAGCCGGAAAATTTTTCGGGTGCTGTGGGTAAATTCACCTTTCAAACGAGCATTTCGCAGAAGGAGTCAAAAACGGATGAAGGTGTAACCTATACTGTAAAAGTAAGTGGAGCCGGCAATATGAAAACATTCGAATTACCAAAACCGAATGTACCGGATGGATTCGAAGTGTACGATCCAAAAACTAAAGAAGATATTGTAGCCGGCACTTCAGGTAATAAACAAGCCGACTATTTGATTATCCCACGACAGCCAGGCGATTTTAAAATCGAACCTTTGGCGTTTTCGTTTTTCGATCCAAGTCAAGGAAAATATATCAACATTCAAGCTCCTGAATATGCTTTAAAAATAACCGGAGAGCCTTCAAAAACAACAGTTTCAAACGGAGAGGGTGTGCTCAACAGCTCCACCAAAAAAGAAATTAAATCCTTGGGAAGTGATATTCGTTTCATCAAAACAAAAGCAGATTTAGAACCTACAACAAATTTCATTGGCTCACCAACAGAATACGGATTAATGGCTGCTCCGTTTTTATTGTTCCTTGGCGCATTTGTTTACAAGCGTAATGCAGATAAACAATCGGCCGATGTACTAGGCTCAAAATTGCGCAAAGCCAACAAAATGGCAAAGAAGCGATTAGCTGTTGCTGAAAAGTACTTAAAAGAAAACAACGGAAAATTGTTTTACGATGAGGTGTCGCGGGCACTGCTCGGCTATATGAGCGATAAACTTCATATTGACGTGGCCGACCTTTCGAAAGACAACATCGAAGAAAAACTGCGCAGCAAAAATGTGAATGAAGAAAAAATAAGTTCGCTCAAGCAACTGCTCGAAACTTGTGAATTTGCGCTTTATACGAATATTACAGGCAACGAAAACATGCAGCAACAATACACAAATGCCGTTTCTACTATTTCTGAACTAGAAGATGAATTAAAAAATGCTTAAGTCGGTTTTCTATCTTATCTTTTTGCTTTTCAGCGCTACATTGGTAAACGCAGAATCGAACAGTGATTTGTTCAACAATGCCGTTGCAGCCTACAAAGGCAATGATTTTGAAAAAGCTATTGTGCTGAATGAATCGCTGATTGATAAAGGCTGCAAAACGGCAACTATATATTTTAATTTAGGTAATGCCTATTTCAAAAATGGAAACATAGGCAAGGCAATGCTCAACTATGAGCGAGCAGAACGATTAGCGCCTAACGATGAGGACATTCAACATAACATCACCTTTGCTCGTCTAAAGACAATCGACAAAGTTGACCCAACGAAAAGTTTTGGCGCACAGGCTGTTCTCAAAAACACACTTTCTGTTTTATCGTCAACCTCTTGGTGCTGGATTTCAATTGCTTTACTGTGGTTAACGTTTGGCTTTGCATTATTTTTTCTGTTTCAAAATAACCACAGGGGTCTATTATTATTTGGAGGCTGTTGCTGTGCTGCTATATCATGCATTACTTTTTTCGCTTCCAAAAAACAATTCTCGTTTGAAAACAAATGCAGTTCTGCGATTATCACGCAAACGCAAAGCTATGTAAAAAGCGCTCCGGATGATTCCTCTACCGATTTGTTTCAATTACATGAAGGCACTAAAGTGGAAATTCTAGATAAAGTTGAAAACTACTGGAAAGTCAAAATAGCCGATGGACGTGTGGGTTGGATGCTTCGCGATGAAGCAACAACGATATAAACCTGCAACATATACCGCTTTTTTCGTATTCGTTTTTTGAAAAAACAGTGTAACTTGGTCACATTAACGAACCAAAAAACTATTTAATTATGGGAATGTTACAAGAATTTAAGAAGTTTGCCATGAAAGGCAATTTGATCGACACAGCTGTTGCCTTCGTAATGGGGGTTGCTTTTGGCAAAGTGTCGTCTACATTTATTGATGGAATGTTTATGCCTCTTGTTGGACTTATTTTCAATGTTGGTGATATGAGCAGCATGAAGGTTACACTAAAAGCAGCAGAATTTGGTGCTGATGGTAAATTGGTTACAGCGGCTAATGAATTTATGTATGGTAATTTCATAGGCGCATTAATCAACTTCTTAATCATTGCTTTCATCATGTTTATGGTAGTAAAAGGAATGAACGCAATGAAAAAAGCAGAACCGGCTCCGGCTCCTGCAGGTCCTACTGCTACAGAAGCACTACTTGCAGAAATTAGAGATTCTTTGAAAAAATAATCTGATTTCCGTTTTTAATTAACGCTCCATTGCTCAAACCAATGGGGCGTTTTTATTTTGTTTTGGTGTAAATCCAAAATCACCGCTTTTAAACATTATTTTGCAACCCAATAGCACTCAAAATAATTATGGCGAAAATAAATTTCTACAGCGGTCCGGCCATCTTACCGCAAGAAGTACTTGAAAAAACAAAAGATGCGATTACCGAATTTGAAAACACCGGCTTTTCTATTCTTGAAATATCGCACCGTTCAAAAGAATTTGTGGCCGTGATGGAAGGCGCAAGATCCCTTACGAAAGAGTTGATGGGCCTGAATGATGAATATGAAGTGCTCTTTTTGCAAGGTGGTGCAAGCACACAGTTTTACTCGATTCCATACAACCTACTCGATGAAACAAAAACCGGAGTGTATTTAGATACCGGCACTTGGGCACATGGTGCTTTAGAGCAAGCTAAACTATTCGGCAATGTACATGTTGCAGCTTCATCTAAGGACAGCAATTATTCCTTTATTCCTAAACAATGGGACATGCCCACCCAAGCTTCGTTTCTACACATCACCACAAACAACACCATTTACGGCACACAATATCATTTCGAAAAATCGCCTAAAGAATACTTTTGCGTTGAGTATCCATTAATTGCAGATATGTCGTCTGATATTTTTTCAAGAGTTCTTCCGTTTACCGACTTTGATTTGATTTATGCAGGAGCGCAAAAGAATATGGGCACCTCAGGAGCAACAATGGTGGCGGTAAAAAAATCATTATTAGGAAAAGTAAATCGAAAGATTCCAAGCATGGTCGATTATCAAGTGCAGATTGCGAATGGTTCTATGAAAAACACTCCGGGAGTATTACCTGTTTATGTTTCCTATCTTACTTTGCAATGGATCAAAGAAAAAGGGCTCAATAACATTGAACAGCAAAACAACACCAAGGCTGCAATGCTCTATGAAGCCATTGATAATTCTTCCCTTTTTAAAGGCACGGTGGCAAAAGAAGATCGCTCAAAAATGAATGTTTGCTTTATCATGGAAGATAAAAAACTAGAACCTCTCTTCGCACAATATGCTAAAGAAAACGACTTGATTGGATTGGAGGGACATCGAAGCGTAGGCGGTTTTAGAGCTTCGATATATAATGCTATGTCGCTAAGTGGAGTCGAATCATTGATTCAGGCCATGAAGGAGTTTGAAAAAACGAAGGCCTAGTTTTTTTGTGTGGATTGCTCTTTCTGCAAAAGCAATAATGACGCCATTAAAAGAGGAATAACAACTGCCTTGTAACGCACCATATTTCCTAGTACCGGAACCAATAAGCCAATAAAAGACAGATACACGGCAGCAATAAAAAAGAGAAACCAAAACAATCGAGCTCGATCTCCTTTCTGCCTTTGTATCTTCAATAAAAGGTAAACAAAAAGTAGTACGAAAAGCAAATTTTCTACACCATTAATAAACACTATTGCTTTGCCGTGTGCCTGTAATGGCGTAGGTTGTAGCAAGGCATAAAAGAAACCGAGGGGCACTGTGGTTATAACAGAAATCGGGCGCTTGTCTATCCGAGGTAGTTCTACCAAACTCTTCGCCCCAATTGCTTTTGCTTCCTCATATGTGTAGTATTGCTTTTTCGCTATTACTCTAAAATAATCGTAGAGAGGGTCTATCTTCGGCAGTACCAGGGCAATTAAAATCAATAAAACGTAAAGCATTGAATGTAAACCCAACATCGAACGATTTGTATTTACTTTTGTTGACGCTAAAAATCCACCTATAGCAACAACAACAATTACCGCAAGGATGGTTCGTGTATAGGCCATCACCAACAGGGCAATGAGAATAACCACAAATCGCAAAAACGAAAAGCCAGCACGACTAGCCATCCATACTACAACACCAAGAGCGAATAGCAATACCGACTCTTTCAACAAGCCATCCGCCCAAAGCACTACCGATGGGAAAAAGAGCAAAACTGCCCAAAGCGTTGCGCTGCGCTGGGAAAAGAAAGGTGAAATCGTTTTCGTAATGAGCCAAATGCCTAAAAAAGCCAACCAACAAAACAACAAATTGTGTAACTGGTACATACCAAAGGTGATAAACGATAATACTGTATGAAAGCGTATCAACATTCGATTTTCGTTCAACATGGTTTTGCTGAATGGTCTTCGCCAATTACAAAGTTTTGCCTCTTCCACTAAAGTAGTTTCATCACCATCGCCCCAAAACAATTTGTTGCCTATGTTTGGGTTTTCATTTATAATGTGGCGTAATGTAATTCCATCATCATAAAACTTAAAAATATCAGCTTGTTCGCGATTGGTATAATAGAGCGTGTAAATAAAAAAAAGAGCAATACCCCCTAATGCCTTTGCCGTGAATAGCGCATTACTAAACCAAACCGGAAAATGCTTTGCTTTAAAAAATGACGATTTCCATATCCAATAGTGGAGCGCAAGAAAAACAACACCTGTTATCAGCCATTCCATAATTAGTTTATTGTTGCTGCGCCTTGTTGAAATTGATTGTAATACAATTTAGCATATCGACCGTTCAGCGCAAGCAGTTCTTCGTGACTCCCAAACTCTTTGCGTTCACCCTGTTCCATCACCAAAATTTTTGTGGCATTGCGAATCGTAGACAAACGATGTGCAATCACCACCGATGTTCTCCCTTTTATCATTTTCTCAATGGCCTTCTGAACAATAGCTTCTGTGTATGAATCGATGGAAGATGTTGCTTCATCCAAAATTAAAATCTTAGGATTGAACACTAAAGCCCGCACAAACGAAATCAACTGTCGTTGTCCCAACGATAATGCTAGTCCACGTTCCATCACTTTATAGTCGTAACCTCCGGGCAATTGCATAATAAACTCGTGTGCTCCAATGGCTTTTGCAGCCACTTCTACTTCTGCTTTGGAAATGGCAGGGTTACGCATCGTAATATTTTCAAACACGGTTCCTGAAAACAAAAACACATCTTGCAAAACGATGCTCATTTGCGAACGTAACGAGGCTAATGTATAATCTTGAATATTTATTCCATCAATAGTAATTGCACCTTTGTTGATTTCGTACATACGGTTCAACACACTGATAGTAGAGGTTTTACCGGAGCCCGTAGAACCCACAATCGCTAGTGTTTGTCCTTGTTCTATGGAAAAAGAAAGATCTTTCAACACATAATCATCGTCATTATACGCAAAGTAAACGTTAGCAAAAGCAATGTTGCCATCCATATTGCTTTCAATAGTACCCTTATCGTTTATGGCTAATGGGGTATCTAACAGTTGAAACACACGACCTGCAGCAATCATCCCGCGTTGAATGGTATTCACCTTATCGGCAATGAACCGTAACGGACGAAACAGCATGTTGATATACAAAATGAACGACATTATAATCCCAATCTCGAGCTCTTTGTTGAGAATATATTTAGCTGCTACAGCCACTGTAATACCTATGGCTGCTGCCATACAAATTTCTACTGCCGGGAAGAACAACGAGTAATACCAAATGCCCTTAACGTTTGCATCGCGCAAGGAGGTGTTTATGCTATCGAATTTTTGAAACTCTCTTTTTTGCACGTTGAATATTTGTACAATGCGCATACCGCTGATATGTTCTTGCAGAAAGGCATTGAGTTTGGCAATTTGTGCCCGTTCTTCTTGAAAAGATACTTTCACGCCTTGCTGGAACCAACGCGTTACAACAAGCAAAACGGGCAATGTAGTTAACGATACTAAAGCCACTTTCCATGTGCTAAAATCGCATATTGGAACCGAAAAACCATAGGGTGTTGGATGCATGGAAAACGTTCCGGCAAACATGAAAAACAACACGAGTAAAATCACTAAAATATCGGCTAAGATGGTAATCAACCCTTCCGAAAAGGTATCGTTAATGGCTTCTACATCGGTAATAGTTCGCGTTGTTGAAGTGCCAATAGGTGTAGTGTCGAAATAAGATAACTTGGCTTTAATAATGTGTGAATAAACTCGCACACGCAAATCCTTAATGATGCTCGACCCCAGCCATGAAGCCAAAAATGAAAAGGCATAACGCACTATAGTTTCCAATACCAACAAAGCAAAAATGCCCATTACCGTCCATTTCAAAGCCGTAAAGTCTTTTCCTGCAATGTTCTTGTCTACGGCATATTCCACCAATTTTGGACGAATTGGGCCAATGATTGCCAATAAAAGTGATAAACCCATAGCCGAATAAAAGGCAGGTTTGTGACCATCGGTTAACGAAAGTATTTTCCGAAATGTGGTTTGTTCTGAAGTGGATGGAGATGCTTGCACGTTGCGAATCTAATAAAGTGTGTTTATTAAAAACACTTATGAATCAAAGAATTATTAGCGTATTGATTTTCAAACCATGCCTAATTCACCACTATCGACATCCAATATTTAGCCTTAAGCAACTCTTCAGGAAACATCGACTGAAGATTTTCTAGGGTTGCCGATAAGCATTGCTTCATTTTCTTTTCATCATAAACACCTCCGCCACTTCTAACTTTAAAGGCAGCCAATCCCCCTTTACTATTAAGCGAGAAATCAACTACCATTGTAATGGAACGCCTACGTTCCTTAACTGTTGACGACTTAAAGCAATCGGAAAAACCCTTCTCCACCCCTGCTATAGCTGCGCCCGAAAGTGGTGATGAGAACGGAACTTGCGGATTAATTTTTGTTACTATGGGGTCAACATCTGATGTTAATTTATATACAATAGGCAAAGAGTAATAGACATTTACAGGCTTACCTTGTTGTTTACCAGGCTTAAAATTGGGTAGCTTTTTCACCACACGTACAGCTTCTTCGTCCAGCCCTTTTGAAACCCCTCGTTTTACATTAACATCGCCCACTGTACCGTCTTCAAACACAGTAAAACCAACTATAACTCTTCCTTGAATATCATTATCGCGTTCTAAACTTGGATACTGTATATTGTTTTGTAAAAATTTCAAAAGTGCAGCGTCACCACCCGGAAACTCAGGCATTTGTTCAACAAGCATAAAAACCTTCGGGGGGGATTTTCGCAAAGTATCAACCTGCGCAAACAACGTTAGGCTTCCGGTAAGTAGTATAAAACATATGATTGCTCTTTTCATAACATAGGGTTTTGAAACATGAAAATATAAAAAAAGAGATAACCCTCGTTGCGTATTAAATATTTACCTTAGCCACAACCATTGGGTATGACGGCATTGAACCTACTTTTAGTATTCCTCTTACAACACAGCGGTAGCGATACTTCTACCTCTCACAAACAAAGTGTTTTGTTCGTAAAAGAAAAACCTATTCCAGCTCCCTGCAACCAATTGTTGTTAATTATTCCACCTCCAACGCAAGGCTTTTTCTGCAACTTTGAAGATCAAATCCAACGCAAAAAAGTGCCTGTCGATTTTGGTTTAAAACTGAAATAGTTATTGCTGCTGTGGTCTAACCCAATGTAAATTTCCGTCTAACGGATACGGATATTTCACATCAGTAAGATATAAACCATTGGGTGGGGCTAATGCAGTTTTGTAAAACTCTTTTTGATTTGCTACTGTATCCTGAAACTGCTCTACCGAAATTTTGCCGCCTCCCACCATCAACAATGTACCCACTGTTTTGCGTACCATACCGCGCAAGAAACGATTCGAGGTTATTGTAAAACGCATGAACTCATCTTCACCAGGTCCAGCCACAGGCATTTTTTTTACTGCATCCCAACGCGCTTCGGTCACATCGCAAATATTGGTTTTGAAATCATCGCTCGGTCGGCACAGCGAAGTAAAATCTTTAAACGTGGTGAGCATAGCCGAAGCTTGATGAATAGCATCCCAATTCAAATCGTTCACATAACAATGCATGCTGTAACTGCGCAAAAATGGCGACTTATAGAAATTGATGTAGTACTCATACGTACGACTATACGCATCAAACCGCGTGTGTGCCTTGGGGTGTACGGGTATCACTTCGAAAATAGAAATCGTTTGCGGCAAAATAGAATTCAACCGATCGGCAAAGCGACTTGGCAACTCTTTTCCTGTAGTAAAGTGTGCATAAAACGATGTGGCGTGTACACCGGTATCGGTTCTGCCGCAACCCATAGAAGCTACATGTTCATTGAGTATTTTCGACAAGGCAAAATTCAAAGCCGCTTGCACCGTGTCCCCATTTTTCTGTATCTGCCAACCACAGAAACCTCCGCCATCGTAGGCCAAATGAATAAAATAGCGTTGCTTGGTGAACACTACTTCATCTTCTAATATTTCTTCTGTTATCAATTCGTCTGTCATGCGTTGAAAAGTAATTGTTTTTAAATAACATCAACACTTTTCGTACACCACTGCCAAACCCTGTCCAACACCAATACACATCGTAGCTAAGCCATATCGTGCACCGGCTGTGCGTTTCATTTCATGTAATAATGTAGCTGTAATTCTTGCACCGGAGCAGCCAAGGGGATGTCCAATCGCAATTGCACCGCCATTTACGTTCACAATATTTTGATCCAAACCTAAGTCGCGTATACAGGCCAAACTTTGCGAAGCAAAAGCCTCATTCAATTCTACCAAACTTAAATCGTTCACTGTTAAACCTGCTCGCTGTAAGGCTTTGAGAGAGGCCGGCACAGGACCAATGCCCATTGTTGCCGGATGCACACCCGCTGCTCCAACAGAAACCACACGTGCCAGTGGCGTTAAATTGTGTGCTTTCAAATAGCGCTCACTTACTACCAATGTGGCCGCAGCACCATCGTTCAAACCCGATGCATTACCTGCTGTAACAGTGCCTTCCTTATGAAAGGCCGGTTTTAGTTTTGCTAAATCTTCCATCGATGATAATCGCGGAAACTCATCTTTTCCAAACAACACTTTTTCTTTGCCTTTCAGGATGTCCACAGTCACCAACTCATCGTTAAATTTGCCTGCCTCATATGCCTTCTGGTATTTGGTTTGCGAAGCTACCGCAAATGCGTCTTGTTCTTCTCGGGTGATTTTCCATTCGTTAGCTACGTTCTCTGCCGTTTGCCCCATCGAAAAAGTGTAATCGGATGAAAAGGACGGATTCGTAAATCGCCAACCTAATGTAGTATCAAACAATTGTTGCGAACGGTCAAAGGCAGAAAGTGCTTTGCTCATCACCAATGGTGCACGGCTCATGCTTTCCACTCCACCGGCAATATACACATCGCCATCTCCATTTCGGATGGCGCGAGTAGCATCCACAATAGCTTGTAAACCTGATGCACACAAACGATTTACGGTTACACCGGCTACCGATATGGGCAAACCGGCCAACAAACCAGCCATTCTCGCCACATTGCGGTTATCTTCTCCGCTTTGATTGGCGGCACCTAAAATCACTTCTTCAATATCTTCAGGCGTCACATTCGGATTTCTCGCCAATAGCGCCTTTATGGCCAAAGCGGCCAAATCATCCGGACGAATACCGCTCAACGAGCCCCCTAGCTTACCTATTGGAGTTCTTACTGCATCTACTATAAACGCTTCCATGCCTTTTATTTAAGCCTCGAATTTAAACATTGTTTTCATCGAGCCGTTAAATTTTTCGAAAGCTAACGCTTTAGTGCCGCAGCAGAATCAACACAAACACAAAAAATTATTTAGGTTTGGGGAAAATAAATCAAACATGATTCAGCGTATTCAAACAGTATTTTTATTGATTGCAGCGATCTTAGGCGGATTATATTTGTATAGCCCTGTAGTTGTTTTTGTAGGCCCTTCAGAGCTTTACGGCTACTATCGTGCGTATGAACTGAAATATTTTGTACAAGGCTATTGGATTTTTGTTGCGGCTATTGCTGCCGGTATTTCGATTGGCGTAAACCTGTTAAGTATTTTTCTGTATAAATTTCCCACTGTTCAAAAACTATTTGGCCTGTTGAGCATCTTAAACATGCTGTTCTGTTTCGCTTATGCGTATCATTTTTGGAGTGTGGGCGACTATAAAGACGACACTATCTTCTATTACGGCAACATCACGCCATGGATTGTTATTGTGTTGAATCTATTAGCCATCAGAGGCATAGTGAAAGACGAAAACCTATTGAAAAGCTACGACCGTTTACGTTAATTTGCATTCAACCATAAGCCATACAATTGCACATGTCTAATCCTTCTGTTAAAATACTCGTTACCGGTGGCACATTCGACAAAGAATATGACGAATTGAACGGAAAACTGTTCTTCAAAGATTCGCACCTTACCGAATTACTTAAACTTGGGCGATGTAACCTGCAAGTGAATGTCCGCACGTTAATGATGATTGATAGTTTGGAAATGAACGACTCCGACAGAGCATTGATTTTGAACACCTGCGAGAAAAGTGAAGAAAGCCAAATTGTAATTACACACGGCACTGATACCATGGAAATTACAGCTAAACTTTTGGGCGAAGCAAAACTCGACAAAACCATTGTGCTCACCGGAGCCATGATACCTTATAAGTTTGGAAGTTCCGATGGGCTATTCAATTTAGGAACGGCCTTGGCCTTTGCTCAGTCTTTACCTGCCGGGGTATATGTGGCCATGAACGGACGCTATTTCAAATGGAATAATGTGCGCAAAAACAAAAGCAACGGCACTTTTGAAGAACTATCTTAAGATTACCTTTTGAACATTTGCATTTTTATCTATATTCGAGAATCAAAACACCTGAACATCCATGAAGAAAATTACACTTATTGTTGCGGTACTTATTTTAGTGGCCTCATGCAACCAAAAAAAATCGTTAACCGATAACTTGGCCGGCAAATGGAATGTCTATAAACTTATCAAGGACAATATTGACAAAACAAATATTGCGCCTTATTCCGATTCTATCAACGACAATTATACTATTGAATTCACTGCCGGAGGAACATTTACTGAAACGTATTACCCTCCTGTAGTAACCGATACCACTCAAATTCCGGGCAATTGGGTGTTTGAAAACAACAACGAAACCCTTACGCTCACCGACACTATTTATAAAAAACGCTCATTTACCATCTTCAATTTAGAAGGTAATCATGTGGAGTTGAGAAGAGGTGGACAGAACCGTTATTTACGCAAACAATAAAACATTTTCATTTAAGGCTCAGTATATATTAAAACAACATTTAACCATGAAAAAAACCATCTTTTTATCCTTAGCAGCCCTTCTTGTGATTTTAGTAGGATGTAATGAAAAAAAATTATTAGGCGATGTAGAAGGCACTTGGGGTGTTAAACAGTATTTGTTTGAAACAAAAGACAAAACGGCCGACTTCAACAAACAAAAACCACAGTTTCGTTGGATTTTCAATGCCGACAAAACATTTTCAGAATCCTATAATTATTTCGACACCACCTTCTACACAACCTACGATTCAACCTTTGTAACAGATACACTAGGCAACAAGGTGTTAGATGACATCGACACCAACAACCTGTTTAATCTAAATCAAAAATCGAATCTAGTTTCCGGAGAATGGGTGTTAACCAACAGCAACAAGTATCTACAATTAAGAGATGCAGGCTCTTCCGGAGTTCGTGAATACAAAATTGTTTCGCACAGCAAATCATCGTTGGAATTGTTTAGAGGAAACGAAGAGTTCAAGTTAGAAGCAAAATAAATCAACACTTTTTAATGCGGCAAGTATTTAGTTCCGCCACACAACGAAAAAAGACTGTCTGTTCAACAGGCAGTCTTTTTTATTTACAAATTCTTCTTAACAGAAAGTCTGCTCTCGTTTTTTATTTTTATGTTTATTCTTAAATATATATACCGCATGAAGGGTTTGCGTTTCAAGCATTGGTTTACCGGAGCAAGTATTGGTGTAGGGCTGTTTGTTTTAATTGCCGCAACACCTGTTAATTCTTTTTTTGAGGTCACCAAGCAGCTCGATATTTTCACTACACTTTACCGTGAACTCAACACCTATTACGTTGACACATTAAACCCGGAAAAGCTCATACAATCGGGCATCTACGAGATGTGTAGCTCCTTAGACCCCTATACTGACTATATTCCTGAAGATAATATTCAAGAATACCGTCAACAAACTACAGGACGGTATGGCGGTATTGGCTCGTTGATAGGTACAAGAAACGATTTTGTTATTATCACCGATCCTTATGAGGGCTTTCCTGCAGCAAAATCCGGTCTTCGTCCGGGAGATAAAATTTTGGAGATAGACGGTAAATCTATGCGCAAATCCAACTCCGATGATGTAAGTAAACATTTGCGAGGAAAAGCCGGCACTTCCCTAATGCTAAAAATAGCGCGATTGCAAAGTGATGGCACTGAAAAAGAAATGCCTATAACATTAGTACGAGAAGAAATCAAAATTAAAAACGTTCCCTACTCCGGTATGCTCGATGAAAACATTGGCTATATCCGCTTGAACGGCTTTACCGAAAGGGCAGGTACCGAAGTTCGAAATGCAATGATTGCTTTGATTTCGAAAAATAAAGCCAAAGGAATTGTGTTCGATTTAAGAGGAAACCCGGGCGGATTGCTAAATGAAGCTATCAATGTAGCCAGCTGTTTCATTGATAAAGGAACTCCCATTGTTAGCACCAAAGGGAAAATTATAGACCAGAACAAAGAATACATAACACTTAACGACCCTGTAGACACTAAAATTCCAATGGTGATTTTAGCCGATGGGGGTTCTGCTTCGGCTGCAGAAATTGTTACCGGATCGATGCAAGACTTAGACCGTGCCGTTGTTGTGGGTCAACGCACCTTTGGAAAAGGACTTGTACAATCCACCCATTCTTTACCCTACAATGCAAAATTGAAAATCACCACCGCCAAATATTATATCCCATCGGGAAGATGTATACAAGCCATCAATTATGCTGAAAAGAAAGAAGATGGTTCGGTTCAGAAAAAAGCCGATTCGCTTAAAGTTGCTTTCAAAACCAAAGGTGGAAGAATTGTATACGATGGTGTAGGTATAGACCCGGATGTGAAAACCGATGAAGAAAAAATATCTCAAATTGCTATCGCGCTTTATGTGCAAAGCGTATTCTTCGACTATGCGCAAAAGTATCGCACTGCACATGAAGCTATTCCTTCCGCCAAAAACTTTTCACTCACCGATGCCGAATATTTAGATTTTGTGAAATATGTGTCTGAGAAAAAAGACTTTAAATATTCTACTTCGAGCGAAAAACTATTGGAAGAGTTGAAGGCCACTGCCGAAAAAGAAAAAACTTTTGACGCCTTCAAAAGCGACTACGAGCAAATGAAACAAAAACTCGAACACGACAAGAAGCAAGATTTAATGAAAGAAAAAAAGGTGTTGAAAGAAATGTTGGAACAAGAAATTGCATCGCATTATTACTTGAATACCGGTAGAATTGAAGCTACTGTAAAAACAGATCCGGAAGTGCTCAAATCGATCGAACTATTGAAAGACAAAGCCAAGTTACAGGAGCTTTTGCAGGTAAAAAAATAACATCAAACGCACGAAACGCATATTCATGAAAAAGATCGCATCCATTATAGCAGGACTAACGCTCATTGTAGTGCTAACCAGTGCCGGAAATTCCTTTTTCGAATTATCGAAACAGCTCGACATTTTCGGTGCGTTGTTCAAGGAAATAAATAACGTGTATGTAGACGAAACAGAACCGTCAAAATTAATGCGTGCATGCCTTGACGGTATGTTGAAACAGTTAGACCCTTACACTAATTATTATTCTGAATCGCAAATTGAAAATTCAAGAATTCAAAACTCTGAAAAGCTCACCGGCATTGGTATTTATTTTGACTTGTTCGATAAGACCCCTGTAATTACCGACCTTATTAAAGACTTGCCGGCCGATAAAGCTGGCATTGTTTCTGGCGATAAGATGATCGCCATAGATGGAAAATCAACTGCCGGAAAAAGTTTTGACGATGTAAGTAAAGCCCTAAAAGGAGAAGCGGGAACAACCATAGCCCTTACACTGCAACGAGTAAATGGCAAAACGGAAGAAGTAGCCGTTAAACGCCAAGAATTCCACGAAACCAACGTTCCTTTTTTCGGCATGTTGAACAAAGAAACGGGGTTGATTAATTTGAAAATTTTCAATCCGGATGCAGGTAAAGATGTGAAAGACGCTTTTCAATCGTTGAAAAAAGAGAACCCGGGCATGAAAAGTTTGATCATAGATTTGCGCGGAAATCCGGGTGGATTGCTCAACGAGGCCGTAAACATTGTAAACCTGTTTGTTGAGAAAAACAAACTCGTTGTTACCACGAAGGGGAAAGTAGCCGAGTGGAATTCTACATTTAAAACACTAAACGATCCTATAGACACTAAAATCCCTATAGTAGTAATTACTGATAATAAATCGGCATCTGCATCAGAGATTGTTTCGGGTTGCATTCAAGACTATGATAGGGGTGTGATATTAGGACAAAAAACCTATGGAAAAGGATTAGTTCAAGTAACTAAAAACCTCTCTTACGGCACCATGCTGAAAGTGACTACAGCTAAGTATTACATTCCTTCAGGCAGGTGTATTCAAGCCATTAACTATGCGGAAAGAAATGCAGATGGCAGTGTGAAAAAAATTCCCGATTCGTTGAAACACGAATTCCGTACAGCCGGCAATAGAAAAGTGTTTGATGGAGGAGGAATTGATCCGGATGTGCTAATTGAAAAACCGGAGCACAGCCCCGTTGTTGATGCACTCGCAAAACAGCATTTATTATTCGATTTTGCTTCACTATATCGCTCTAAACACGAATCCATCGACAATCCCGATATATTCAAATTATCCGACAAAGATTTTGAAGAATTCGTGGCCTTTGTACAATCAAAAAACTTTACCTACACGTCAGCAACCGATAAGCTCTTTGCAAAACTGAAAGAAACAACAAGTGAGGAAAAATATTACGATGCCATCAAACCCGCTTATGAAGAATCATTAGCGAGTCTGAGTAAAGCGAAACAAAAAGATGTTATCGCCAACAAAGCGGAAATATGCACTTTATTGGAAAATGAAATTTGCAATCGCTACTTCTACATTCATGGAAAAATCGAGAAGTCTCTGCAATCTGACCCATGGGTTAAAAAAGCCTTACAACTGTTGGCAAACCCTAAAGAATACAACGAACTGCTAACGTCAAAAAAGTAATCTGTGGCACTGATTCTGAATATTGAAACCGGTGGGCCAAGTTGTTCGGTTTGTATTTCCTCAAATGGTATTTTGATTAGAGAACGCAAAGAAGTTTTACCCAATAAACATGCTGCTGTACTTACCGTTTTGATTCGAGAATTATTAGCAGAAACGGGCTATACCCTGCAACAAATAGACGCCATTGCCATTAGTAAAGGTCCGGGGTCCTACACCGGCCTCAGAATAGGCACTGCGGTTGCTAAAGGACTCTGCTTTACTGCCGATAAGCCACTAATCGCTGTGTCATCACTCCAATCGCTAGCTTGGCGGATGCGAAGCGAAACTGACGCAAACATTGATACCACATTTGTTCCGCTAATCCAAGCCAGAAAAGACGCAGTGTACTACGCGATGTATAATCAACACCTGGAAGCATTGGTAGCAGAAAGCGTTGGCGAATTGACTGAGGTAGCTGAAGAGATCAAGAAAACAAACAATCAACCAACGGCCGGTTTTTTCAATTTAACCGATTCTACCACAGCCACATTCCGCTCATTTGGCATAATTATTGTTTATTTTGAATATGTTTCATCAAATGGATGCGAATTGGCTTTTTCAAAATTTGAAAAAAACAGATTTGAAGACAATTTATTATTCGAACCATTCTATATGACCGGTTTTGGTAAGAATTTCTAAACCTCGATTGATAAACACCTAACCATTAATGAATAAAAAAAGAAAGCTATGCGTACTAAAAATGAGGCTCATGTACTTGAACTAACCAACACTGAAGCAGATAACAAAATCTTACTTAACTATTCAACACTAAAGCGCGCTGTACTTACATTAAGAGCTGTTAACCACCCATTGCGCAAAGAAATCATGTCGTTAATTGAAGGGAAAGGGAAAATGACAGTTACCGAAATTTACATTCGTTTGCGTATAGAACAATCTGTGGCATCACAACATCTTGCCATCCTTAGAAAAGCAGATGTATTGAACACCGAAAGAGACGGCAAATTCATTTACTATTCTATCAACCATACAAGAATGCAAGAGATTGCTAAATTGGTTGAACAATTAGCGCAATAATTTTTATCGCTATTCTCAGTTTTTTCTTTCTTTTGTTGGAGAAAGATGGGTAATACTACAAAAAAACGGTTCGATGAAAAAAAGTTAGAGCAATCGCATAGCGTATTGCGAGCCGTTGCACATCCATTACGAATAGAGATTTTGAACTTCATCAATAAGAAGGTGGAAACAAATGTACAAAGCATCTATCATGTATTGGATATACCGCAATCTGTTACTTCGCAACAACTGAAAATTCTTAAAGACACGCATTTAGTTGTGGTTCGAAAAGATAAAAAAGAACGATTTTATTCCATCAATTTTTCACTTTTCGAAAAAATACAAAACGCGTTGAATTCTTTCTTCATAGATTGATTTAAAGCGTTACTTTTGTTGGCTAAACTGCCCACTCGGCACATACTGAACGATAACAATGCCATCAAATAAGAAGTCACGCACTAATACCTTTGAAACGATTGCTAACCAGGAATTCGACCTGCTCATTATTGGTGGAGGCATAACCGGTTG
Source organism: uncultured Chitinophagaceae bacterium (assembly GCA_964398475.1). GTDB lineage: Bacteria > Bacteroidota > Bacteroidia > Chitinophagales > LD1 > CALAYL01. The sequence goes on from CAYNMP010000015.1 coordinate 31,109, forward strand.
CGGTATTGCTCTAGACGCTGCACTTCGTGGAATTAAAACATTGCTTGTTGAAAAAAACGATTTCGCTTCAGGCACCAGCAGTCGGTCCACAAAGCTCATACATGGTGGCCTTCGTTACCTCAAACAACTGGAGCTAAAGCTGGTAAAAGATGTGGGTAGTGAAAGGGCAATTGTATACAACAATGCACTACACATCGTACGTCCCGAAAAAATGCTTTTGCCTATAATCAAAAACGGTTCACTTGGCAAAAACTCTTCTTCTTTAGGTTTGCTTGTTTATGATATTCTAGCCGGTGTGAAAAAAAAGGAGCGCAGAAAAATGCTGTCTAAAGAAGAGACCCTGCAGCACGAAAAACTCCTCAATGCATCAAAACTTACTGGAGGAGGATTGTATTACGAATACCGCACCGATGATGCCCGACTTGTTATTGAATTGGCCAAAAGTGCAATTCATGAAGGAGCAACGTGTTTGAATTATGCAAAAGCTGAATCCTTTGTTTACAATAGCGATGGTGTAATTACAGGCACAACTATCGTAGACGCAATTACCGGAAACACATATAATGTGAGCGCCAAAACTGTTGTTAATGCTTGCGGTCCGGGGGTTGATCTTATTCGAAAAGCTGATCAATCGTTGTTCGGCAAACGCCTTCAGTTAACAAAAGGAGTGCATATTGTTTTCCCTTATGAAAAACTACCCCTGCAACAAGCTGTTTATTTTGATGTAGAAGATGGCAGAATGATTTTTGCCATTCCGCGCGATGGGATTACATATGTGGGCACAACCGATACAGTCTACAACCAAGACATTGATAATCCACTGGCCTCGAAAGAGGATGTTGACTATCTGATTCGAGCCGTGAACAATCTATTTCCAAGTTTAGCATTAAAGGAGGCAGACCTCGTTTCCAGTTGGGCCGGCTTACGTCCGCTCATTCACGAAGACGGTAAATCGCCTTCCGAATTATCGAGAAAAGACGAAATCATCATTTCGAAATCAGGACTTATCTCTATTGCCGGAGGTAAACTTACAGGATATCGGTTAATGGCCGATAAAATCGTGAACTTGATTCAAAAACAAATAAATCCGGCATCGCCTGCGAAATGCAGTACCGCTAACTATAAATTGAGCGGAGGAAATTTTTCGTCTGAACAAGAAATTGCGACTTACGTTGAAACGTTGCAAAATGAATCAGGGCTGGATTTAAAAACCATTAAAAAATGGGTGTTCCGCTACGGATCAAACACTCCTGAAATTATCAAAGGCTATATAGAATCTTCCAAAACTACTCCCAACGGGCTTTTGAATGCTGAAATCAGCTATTGTATCCGTAAAGAGATGGTACAGTCGGCCACCGACTTTGCTATACGAAGATCGGGCATGTTGTTTTTTGACATGTTGGAACTTCAAAAAGAAAAAGAGAACATTCTTTCATTTATGGGAAAGCAATTGGAATGGAGTTCCGATAAAAGAGCCGAAGAAGAGCGACTATTAAACGAAGCGATTCAAAACGCTACGCATTTCAACTAAAAACTATTCAAACTCTATTAAGAGTTGATTTTTTTCTACCGCCTGTCCTTGTTGTACTTTTATGTTCTTCACCACTAAATCTGCAGGTGATTTTAGCGCATTTTCCATTTTCATGGCCTCTAAAATGAGGATAACATCCCCTTTTTTAACGGCTTGTCCTTCTGTAGCTACAATAGTTCTTATTAAACCCGGCATAGGGGCTTTAAACAAGTTATGTTTTGCCACAGAGGTTACATTAATGCCCATCTCCTGCAACAGAATATCCGTTTTATCTTTAATGGATACCTCATATTCATTTCCGTTTACCAATAAAACCAACTTTTTTTCCTCTTTGTTGTAGCTTACCATTTGCGCATTATACGACACGTTATCCAACAGCAAACTATAGTTGTTTTCTCCCACCTGAACCAATTCTATTGCGCGTTCCAGCCCATCTATTGTATTGCTGTCGATGGTAAGCTGACGCCCACCATTTATCGTTGCTTTTATCATATCGCCACCTTTATTTGCCCGAAGCTAAAAAAAGATTAATTTTTTTTTGCCGAAAGTGAAACATTCTTTAATCGGGGGCGTAAATACTAGCATAAACATTATTTAGTCTCTAAAATATAGCACCATGAAAAAGTTTACTATCACACTCGGACTAGGATTATTATTCTCTCTTAACATTTTTGCTGGTGGACCGGCTCCAGAGAAACATATGTTCAAAAACAGTAGCTATGATATTAACTTAGACTTAGAGCGAGTTAAGGGCGAAGTGATTGTTCATATTCAATCGCAATACTTGGCGGATATGGAGCAAATTATCATTGAAAGAAGTGGCGATAACATGCAAAACTTCACAGCATGCAAAACGATTGATGTGGCTTCTCAAAAAATTGTTGATGGCGACTATTTAAGAAATTCAGACAGATTCCCATTACCGGCAACTGCTGATGTATACTATAGAGTTAAAACTATTGCAAAAGACGGTGTTACCAAAACATATGCTCCGGTGCAGCTTGTAGCTTTGCACTGAGAAAACTCGGTTAGGGTTTAGTTATAGAAGGCGCAGTTTATCTGCGCTTTTTTATTTTATCTACCCAACAATAATTGGCCTAAATAAAAATACTTCGTTTTTTGTTTCTCCTCCACCAACTTTTTAAGCAAAAAAGTATTCGGCAAACTCATTTTCCCTAAAAAATATAAAGCGGCTTGCCGTTTAAAGAGATTATCATCTGTTGAAATACTATTAAACAATGCTGTGGCAGTGGGTGTATCGTCTGCCCGATACGAAGAATAAGCATAAACCATATTCATGTCGGAACGGTTTATGCTATCCATTTTTAATGTTTGAGTTTTTTTGAAAATAGAATTAGCATACGCATAGTTTTTTCCGTTTAGATAAAACTCTGCGGCAATAAGCTGCACATTGGCAGAATCGGGAAACTCTTTTTTCGCCCGATGAATCACAGACCAAGAACAAAAATTGTTTAATGGCGCTGAAAGCATAGCCATTGTTATGTCGTAGTTCTTTCCGCTATATACCGAAGACGAAAGAAACTTACACACCTGAACAACTTCATTTGTATCGGCTTGATACTTACTGTCGGCTATTAACTTAGTGATTCCACTTTTCCAAAGGGTATCGTCTATGGCAAAACCATATAGTGCACGGTAAAGAGGCGCATAAGTGTAACTTGTATCGCTTTTTTGGTAAAGTTCAATTGCTTTCACTGCCTTTTCCGGCTGTTGTGCATACAAATAGATAGCAATCAAATTTTCACGGGTCGACTCATCCATCGTCTTACATTGCATTGCCTTGTCGGCCTTCTCCACAGCTCCTTTTAGATCGGCATTCAACAAACATTCACCGGCCCAATCGCTCCAAATGCCGGATTCTTTTGGATACATAGTGGTAATGACCCCAAACACCTTCTGTGCGTCAATCACTTTACCTCGCTCGCGTAAAAGTCTAGCATAGTCTTCCATAAGATAGGCGAGTTGTGTACCTTTTCGCGAATGTTTTTTGAGTAACGGCAAACAGGAGAGTATCTTATCCGTTTGCATACTCATCCCATAAACCGTACAAAGACCCATATACACATCTTCGCGGGTGCTGTCGGCAGCAAGGGTTTTCTTCCAATATTGTTCCACACTGTCTATTACCTTTTTCTCAGGAATTTGGGGTGGACTGTTTAAGCCACTTGCCTCTATGGATAAGATATCTTCATCAGCTTGTGTAATAATTGGGATGCTATTTAAGCTCAGTAAATGCCTGTTTAAAATTGAATTCCCTTTCATCATCCAAGCATCGGGCTCTTTAGGGTTTGAAAGCAAAATAGAATCTATGACTTTGTCTACTTCACTAAACTTCTGTGCTGCGATTAGTGGGATACACCGTTTAACAATTTCGGATTGTGAAAAGCCTGCTACCGGAACCAAAAACAGGAAAAAAAAATACCGCTTCATACGTTTTAGTTTGAAGCGGTAAATCTATTGAATAGTCGTCAACTTTACTGACGGATTACATCTTTGTGAGTTTCTTTTGGATTATTTTACCATTCGATTGGATTTGTACAATGTACATACCTGAAGATAATGTACTTGTAGGAATTGTTATTTTCTTGTTTACGTCAATTTCGCCATTAAACAAGTCGATAACTTTATTGCCTAACAAGTCGTTCAACACCACAGTAATTTTCTCCGGCTTTTCTGTATTGATATCCAACAATGCATTTTCTTTTGTAGGGTTTGGATAAAGATCGATATCCATATTTAAAGCCGACCCATCAATACCCAACGTTGAATTTCCTAAATTGAAATTATCGAAATAAAAGTTGTTCCCCAATTTGTTTGCTGTTACAGCAAATTTGAATCGAACACCCGCAGTTTTAAACTGTGCTCCCTGTGCTGTTAAATCAACCACCGCTCTTCTCCAATATTGATCGCCAGCTGCAGGATAGTAAGGGTTTACCGTAAACCCTCCATTCAACAACTTACTTGCAGTTATCGAAGAAACTTTTTTCCATGAAGTACCGCAATTAGTAGAAGCAAATACTTCTAAAGATACCGATGAATCATTAACATCTTGCTCTAACCGAGTTGCCATAGAATAGTCGAACGACAAACGATAATCTGCCGCTGCAATGCCGGTCAAATCAAATGAAGGAGAAATTAATTCATCTCTGTCGCCTTCATAGCGAACATCATAATTGTTCAAACCGAAACAACCATTACTATTGTGCCCTAGAGTTGCTCTATGAGTAAATGCGGTTTGGTTATTGTCGTAGTTAATACCTATCCAAGATTGAGTTACATTGGAATTGTCAAATGATTCAAAATGCGGATAAGGCAAATCTCCTGCTACATCAGCTATATAAATGTTTGACTTCGTTTTTGTGGAAGTACCACTGGGATTTGAGCTGACCAAAGTAACTTCTTTCCAGCCCGGTGTTGAAAACGAAATTGTTTGTGCAGAATCTGTTGTACTTGCACCTACTGCATCTGCAGGAAACGACCAATTTCTATCCCATTGTGGTGTGTTATACGTAAAATCTTTAAAGCTTATATTCTCACCCACACAAGCAAACCTTCTGCTTGTTCCGTATTCAGCTTTTGGGGCAGGTAAACAAGTAACCAAAGGTTCTACTCCTGTTGCTGCAAGATTTACATCCGAGAATAAATTATTTCGATTTGAAATGGAAGACTGCAATGCAATTAAAGCTCTTGTTTTTTGACCCTCTGTAAACATATATTCACAAGAAGAATAATTCATGATATTTTGTACGTTACTTGGCACTGTGTTTCCACATTCAATAACGGACGTATTGCAACCTGAAGATTGACCTTTAGTAGTAGGTGTATCATCCACATCGTCATCACCACATGAAACACCAGGACTATTGGTATCTCCCCAAACGTGTTTTAAGTTTAACCAGTGACCTACTTCGTGAGCCAATGTAGAACGGCCAATCGGACCACCATTTACCCCGGCTATTTTTGTAATAATTCCGTCAATAATATCGTTGTTTGTCCAGGTTTGTACGTTAACCGGGTACATAGAGAAGGCAATTGTTCCAAAATTTGATGAATCGCGTTCAATAGCTTTATTCACCCAAAAATTCACATATTTATCTGGTGGCCAAGGGTTCAATTTTGTATTGTTGTTCCCAACGTTCGTGGCAAATGTCATAACTCTGTCTATACCATCGGTACAAACGCCTTGTGGGTCCAAACGTGCTAGTCTGAACTCAACCCCCATGTTTGCTACAATGGGTTGATATACTGCCGTTACCAATGGTAGTTCGGGATTATACTTGTTCCAATATTGATTTAAATACAACACTTGTGAATCTATCATTGCATTAGATAGATATTCTTTCCCCCCATCATGTAATATGTGAAATACACATGGTATAATGTATGCTCCGGATCTGTTTACAGATAATGAACTTTTGTTTTGAGTAATCCATTTGGTTAATGCTTCCAACTCCTCATGCGACTGAAGAATTTCAGGATACTTGGCCGCTAAACGGTGAAAGTTCTCATCGGTACCGCAAAAGTGATTTTGTGCATTCATTGCTAATGCTGAAGTTAACACAAACACTAGTGTAAAGATTTTTTTCATGTATTCTCTTTTTTATGTAGAACGAATATAATCACAAGTTTGAAAAACAGAGCAAACTTGTTACTCAACGAGATAAATTTGACGTTTCTATGACACTGTCATATTTGTTAAAATTAACCCACGTTAATCATCACCGGCATAATCAACATCAATAAGTCTTCATTTTCTTCTTTATCGGCCGGACGAATAACGCCTGCTCTTGTTGGCGTTGACAGTTCAATTTCAATCTCTTTTGTACTTAACACGCCTAACATTTCTATCAAGAAACGTGCGTTAAAAGCGATATCCATATCGTTACCTTCGTAACTACAAGCCAATTTTTCCGTTGCTTCATTTGAAAAATCTAAATCTTGCGCAGAGATTTTTAACTCGCTTCCGGAGATAGACAAAATTACTTGGTAAGTCGTTTTATTGGAGTAAATAGAAATTCTTCTCAATGCGTTCTGAAACTCCAAACGATCTAAGGTTAATTTGTTTGGGTTGTTTACCGGTATTACAGCATTATAGTCAGGATATTGTGCGTCAATCAAACGACAAGTCAATCGTGTGTTTTCAAAAGTGAAAAATGCATTTGATTTATTGTACGCCACCTGAACCGATGTTTCAGAATGCGGCAATGTGGACTTCAACAAGTTTAACGCCTTGCGGGGCAAAATGAATTGATTCGCCTTTGGGCTCTTCACGTCCTCGCGTTTCATTTTCACCAATTTATGGGCATCGGTGGCAACAAAAGTGGTTCCTTCTGGGCTCACTTGTACTAAAACGCCTGTCATAGCCGGACGTAAATCATCGTTAGAAACAGCAAACAATGTGGACGCTACTGCACTCGATAAAACGCCTGCTGCTAAAGCCACATCTGACGTTCCTTCCGGTTGTGGTACTTTCGGAAAATCATCCGGATTCTCTCCGCTCAATTTGTACTTTCCTGTTTCCGATACAATTTCTACGGCAAAGGTTTTCGTATCTACTTTGAACGTTAACGGCTGCTCTGAAAGCGTTTTCAACGTGTCCAAAATAATTTTTGCCGGAATGGCTATACGCACGTTGTCTTTCGATTCTACATTCAGTTCAGTGCTCATTGACGTTTCCAAATCGGTAGCAAAAACGGTCATCTTGCCGTTCTTGATTTCAAATAAAAAGTCTTCCAAAATGGGCAAAACAGAACTGGAATTAATTACCCCACTTATGGTTTGCAAGCTTTTCAATAACGAAGTTGTTGAAACAATAAAATTCATGCGTCTTTCAGTTTATATTTTCAAATTTAATATTCAATACGATCCGCGTATTTGGCAAAAACCAAGTACTCCCGTTTTTGACCTCCAAACGTACACTTTTTTCTGTATAAATAGTAGACCCCTCGAAGCAAAAACGGCTTTACTGTTCAGATACCGTTATGGTCGTTTTACAGGCTTGCGGAAAAAGTCTTGATATTGACGAAGCACCTTATTCCAAACATAATACTGCACAATCGCAAAATCGCGACCATTATTGTACTGTGCATAGAAATGCTCGATGTCGAAATTTAACGGTCGGCCTTGCTCATCGGCCAGCACACGCGAGGCGTCAGTAATTGGAGCGTGGTAAAGCACGGAACGGTGCAACACGCCTTCGTTATCCACTAAAGTTATCACACAAAACGGTTGAGTTTGAAGAATACTGTCTTTCCCTGCATAGTTATTCTTGAACGCTTCTACCGATACCTGCCCAAAGAAATCAAGATATTGTTCAATATAGCTTTGTTTGGGTTGGGGCTCTATTTCATGCTTATAGTTTTCTATAGCAAATTGTCCATCCACTATTTTATTGATATAAAAAGATTGCGTTGAATCGTCCTTATACTCCACTGCAACCGATCGTATATTGGAGGAGGTATTTCTATACACCCATCGTGTTCTCCAATACATTGAATCGGCATTAAAACGAGAAGTTAAATAAGCATTCAGACCTTGAATGTATGTAATATAGGGCTGCTTAGCCATTTTACCATCCACTTCCATAATCATGTATGTCCCTTTGTCGTCCAAGGTTGGTCCGCCAACATAATAGACCTTTTCGGGTTTATCGTCTGAAGTAAAAATTTCAACACGAGAATGCTTTTTCAACAGCTCACGAAATACATTATCAATGCCATTCAAGGGCACCGGGCCTCTTACTGTCATCTTTTGAATGGCAGAAAACAACAAAGATAATGGTTCGTCACCGGCTTCATAGCCACCATTTACCATCCACACTTCTTTGTCGTTCTTTTTTAGCTCTATGCGATTCCCTTTCTCATTCGTTAATAATACCCTTGTAACCGTCTTTAAATCCTTAATCGCAAAATCAGATTCTTTGTTTTCTATAGTAGATGGTGCGTTGGTATACAAAAAGTAACCCAATGCTCCGCCAAGCACAAGTACAACTATCAAATATGGCCACAGTTTTTTCATGTTAGCAATTAATGTTCTTTCAATACCATATCGATGCTCATAATTGCACCAAAAATCAACACGCGAATCGGATCGTTTTCTTTTACGGTATCAGCAATAATTATGGCATAATTATCTGCTGATGTAAACAACTCTTTGCCTGCCCCAGCCCACTTTTTAGAAATAGTAGCCAACACTTCGCCATCGTTACTTTTGATAGTGAAATCCCAACCTACAAAATTACCTTCTAATACCCCCAATTTTTCTCCGGAAAGCGATAGAATTTCAAAACTCGGCTTAAACAATTTAAATATCTTTCGCAACGTTCCTACTTGTTCACCGGTTTCACCAAACACACTTACTACCGAACGAATAAACGTAACACCTCGCTTTACATTTACAATTGGAGCGCCATTGGCAGAAATAATAATATCAAAAGGGGTCATCGCTTTATACTTTGTAAAGCGAAACAGTTTCGTGAAAAACCCTAAGCCCGGTTCGCGACACTCCATCAACATTTCCTTCGTTTCCAAATCAAAAATGTCGTAGCTGTTAGCGGCCTTGAAAACACCAGTGTGTTCTTTTACAAAAAGTTTGTTTTTGTTTAATGCTTGATGCATAGTTTGTATTTATTCGTAATGAAGAAAAGGGAAATCAGGACAAAACGTAGCGTTTCTTGCGGTAATAACCATAACCAAACCCTAAGCCTAAAATTAATAGTATGGGCAACACAATGTTGATGAGCTGCCATTTTAATTTTTCGTTGCCAACGCGAACCGTGTTCAACAAACGTAGTTTTACTTCTTTGTTTCGCGTTTCTAATATACCTTGTTTATCTACCAAATATTGCACACAATTCAACATAAAATCTTTGTTCGCAAACGATTGATTGGTATATGGCGAAAAGCCCAAAGGATAAGCTGTTCCATCGCTTCGCATCTCGTTTCGAGCAATATCCCCATCCGAAATCACAATCATTTTATTATCGGCCGGACTTTGATCCAAAAACTTCAACTGCTCAACAGTATCGCTTGCCGCCAAATAATCGGGCGATAATCTGTTTTTGTACAACGACTGGAATCGCCCCTCCAACAATACCGCTACAGGCAATTTTGCTTGTGTGTAATACTGCGGATTCGGACGTTGTTGTAAAATACCGAAATGCACACGTGCCGGAGTTAACACCGCTTTGCTATTATCGGAAGTGTGTAATAAAATCGTTTTTTGCACTTCTTTGTTTTGGATTGTATCAATGGTCGAAGCAAATGTTGTTGCCACAGGATCCAAGTTGCGGTTAATGGCATGATTGTTATCCGACACCAATAATGGGAAATAATACCACGGAAACAGTTGTGTTTGTGGAGCATTACCCATTCTTCCCACCACTAACGGGATTTGGTTACACAAGTTAATGTCTTGAATTAAATCGCTGTTGATGCGTACTCCGTATTTGAAAAACAAATCATCTAAATTGATATTGTGATCGACTACAAACTGACCGGTTGGGTTCACTTTTAAACTATCCATGGAAGCATTAGTAGCATCAACCAACCATAGCAATTTACCTCCGCGCATCACAAACTGATCAAGTTTGTATTTGTCTTTTTCGTCAAAAGCCGTTTGCGGTTTCGCCACAATCAACATATCATAACGATCGGGCACCCGGTAATTTTGGGTTAAATCAAACGTTTGAATTTCGTATTTCAAATTTTGTAATTGCTGCGTGAAATCAGCACGCTCAGGGGCACTCAACTCCCCATGTCCGGTTGTGAACGCAATTCTAGGCGCACGGTATTGTGTAAGTTTTTGAATTGCATTGGCGAACTTATATTCTAAGGCAATGATGGAATTATTAATGGTTTGCTTTTTATCGAAGCCTATTTGGTTTTCAATCAACTGAATCGGAAATTCCTGCCCTGCATATACCGCAATGGCACAAGGCACCACCATAGTTACTTTACTCTCATTTACCTTTCCTGTTTGTTCATTTACCGGAGAGAGCCCCTTTTCCAGAAGCTCCTGCAACAAAGCTTTGCGCTCATCGTTGCTCTTACCGTTTACCGGATCTATTAATTCGTATTGAATATTTTTTCCGCCTACGGCACGCATTTCTTGCACCACATCTAACACCGATTGGCGCAAGCGTTTAAAGTCGGCCGACATATCGCCCTCCAAATAAATTTTAATCAGCACCTGATCTTTCAAACCCTTTATCAACTGCTTGGTTGGAGGCAACAGGGAATACTTTTTTTCAGCTGTTAAGTCTAGTCTAAAGTGCAGAAACTGACTCAACATATTCGCCATCACAATCACCACCACACTGAAAATAAGAATCAGTAGGGCATCGCTTTTTTTCGCCAACGATCGTTTAAACAGTTTTACCATTTTTTGCTTGCCAAACTGGTTCTAGTGAACAATAAAAACAACGAAATCACACTCAAAAAATACACCACATCGCGCGAATCCACAACACCACGACTCATCGAGGAGTAATGTGCATTCAAACCTAAGCTTTCTACCAAATAATCGTTCTTGGCAAAAAGAATTCCAAGCTTAGAAAGGTTCTCAAAGGCCAAATACAAGAAAAACGAAAGAAACACTCCTGCTACAAACGAAACAATTTGATTCGATGTAATCGATGAACAAAACACACCAATGGCGCAAAATACAGCGGCTAAAAAGATAAGTCCAAAATAGGAACCTGCAGTTCCTCCCATATCTACATTGCCAATCGGCAAAGCCAAGTTATATACGGTGTACCAATACACCAAGGTGGGCGCCAAAGCCACCAACACCAAGGTAAGTGCAGCAAAATATTTGCCCAGCAAAATATCCCAATCCGACACCGGTTTAGTTGAAAGCAATTCTATAGTGCCCGTATTCATTTCCTCCGCAAACGAGCGCATAGTTATGGCAGGAATCAAAAACAACAATATAAATGGAGCGATATAAAAAAAATAATCCATCGAGGCGTAACCGAAATCCAAGATGTTTGTATCGGGGAATACCCACAAAAACAATCCGGTCACCACCAAAAACACAACAATGGTAATATACCCAATCAGGGAACTAAAAAACTGCTGTAACTCTTTTAGATAAATTGCTTTCATCCGTGTTTTGTTCTTGTGCACAATTTTACGCAGGCACAACCCTCTCTTTTTAAGGAGCATAAAAATAGCGTAATTGAGCAGTGTTCAAAATCTAGTTAAGAATTATTACAGAAGATTGACAAATGCTGGTGTTGCAGGGCGTGGCCCGCTATGTAGCTGGCACAGGCTATTCGCTGCAAGTCCTCGTGTCGCTATACAGCGCCACTGTGGGCTTTCCGCTACTATCCTTCACGCAACGCACAGCAGGCCGGTTGTGTTAAAGGATAGACAAACCGCAATTTCATTACGCTCAATTGTTTGTATATATAAAATACTCTATATTAGATTCTAGAATCCCTGAACATGAAACAAACAATATTTTTACTCTCCATTTTGTTTTGGATAAGCAGTTGTTCAAAAAAAACAAAACCTACCGATATTTTGATGCGCGCAAACGGCTGGCAAATGAGCACAATGGCTCTAAAAGATACTGTTTCTAGAACATCGTACTCGCCTGGCAATCCAACAAGTTACGGATATGATATTCTACATTTCGTGTACGACAAGGGAAATGTGGTGGAATTCCTAGAAAACTTAGATTTCGACTCCATTGATCCAACCAATGGCAAGGTTGGTTTAAAAGTAAAATATTACAAAAACAATCTCGCGGTTAAGTTTTTAGAAAATGGTACGTTTCATATCGATCTCAGCCGTCAGCTCACCGGAGATTCTATAGTTTATATTTCCAACGGAAATCAAATAATAAATCTCTCGCACACATTTACAAATCCGCCAAACATTGAAACATTGGATGGTACTTGGGAGTGGAGCGGCAACTCCTCCGACAAAGCCGTACTCTATTTTCACCATCCCGATTTCTTTAAGTTCATTGTAGGTGAAGACAATTTGGCTTCAAGTTATTTTCCTACCTATCAGGTTCCTTTTATTGTCAACAAGATAAACGACAGCGAACTCGATTTAGAATTTTTGAACACCTTCAAAACGGTTGATAATACGAATGGTCTATACACTGAAAAGAGTGATTTCAACGGCATCAATAAAATCTACTTATTAGCAAAATAAACCTCCACCATCAAAACCTATTGTTATGAAAAAAACACTAACCTTCTTTGTTGCAATTCTGCTCTTGTCTTCGCTGGGCTGTAAAAAGAAAACGGCTAACGATTATCTACCCGGTACATGGGCCGTAAACAGCATGTCTGTTGTTATTTCTGATTCTTCAATTTCAACCAACAGTTCTTCAATACCGTCAACGGTAACCATTCAAAGCACTACCAACGGCATTTCCGTTTCGGGTAACACAGGAAGTTCTTCTGATGCTTCACTATACAAATCAACATCTTTTAATTCCGATTCAAGATATGTGTACGAGATCAAATTTAATGGTCAACTCACTATCAACAAAGACGGCACGTTTAGCTATAACTATTCCAATCAACAAACGCAACAAATGTATTATCAAGATGGAACATTGGTGAGCACGTTGCCGCTTACAACTCAACCTTCAGTAATCAGCGGTAAAGGAGTATGGGAATGGGGCGCTGCCCAAAAAAGCAATTCCCTGTTGAAACTAAAAGATGTGAATTTAGGAACCGCCTTCAGCCAACCGTTTGATGCCTTTACCGTAAAATCGATTAGCGAAAATGTGTTAGAGTTGAGTTTTGAAAACACAAGCACTACAACTGCTTATCCAAATGCTACCACAACAAGCTATCAAATTAAAAAGGCATCTACATACATTAGACTGACTAAATAAACGCCATTCCGATTACGTAAACTTGGGTTGAGTACTTGAGATAAAGTGTGATGCTGTTAAAGCAAATCCGCCAAACGCTCCCATTCCGCCATAGTGGACTCCAATTCCTTTTTCAAGTTTTCATACTTCGTAAAGAATTGGTTATCGGCTGTTAGAATAGCGTATTGTTGAGGGTTTTGGAGTTGTTCATCGTATTCGGCAATACTCTTTTCTAACTTCTCAATCTTCTGCTCCAATTGCCCGATTTGCTTTTTAACACGTTGAGCTTCTTTATCTTTATCGGCCGAAGCATCTTCCACTTTCGCTTCTTGCTTCTGCGCCACAGGTTTCTCCACCTTCTCGAAGGCACGCATGTTCTCGATGTTCTTTTTCTCCAAGAACTCATCAATACCATCTAAGTGCTCTTTGATGCCTTCCGGTGTAAACTCAAACAATTTAGTAGTTAATCCCGAAAGGAAATCTCTATCGTGTGATACCACTAACACTGTGCCTTCAAAGTTCTTCACTGCATTTTTCAAAATCTCTTTCGAAATCAAATCCAAGTGGTTCGTAGGCTCATCCAGTACCAGGAAGTTACGTGGCTCCAAAATCAAACGGCATAACGCTAATCGCGATTTTTCTCCGCCTGATAGCACCTTCACTTTCTTATAAACATCATCTCCGGTAAACAAGAAGCAACCCAACAAGTCGCGGAGCTTCGTACGAATATCGCCTACAGCTACTTTATCCACCACATCCAACACGGTATCGTTGCCGTCAATGGTATCGGCAGCGTGCTGAGCATAGTAACCCACCGTTACATTGTGACCTAATGTAACTTCCCCTTGATCGAACGGGATATCGTTAATCATCATTCGCGAATAGGTGGTTTTTCCCATTCCGTTTTTCCCGATAAAGGCTACTTTCTCGCCTCGGTAAATTTCTACCGATTGCTCTTGAATTACTTTTTTCGGACCAAACGATTTAGATAATTTATCGGCTGTAATTACCAATTTTCCTGAAGGTTGCGCCACCGGGAAACGCAAATTCATCGCAAACACTTTATCTTCTTCTACCTCAATGCGCTCCATTTTATCGAGCTTCTTAATCAACGATTGCGCAAAAGTAGCCTTAGATGCTTTAGCGCGGAAACGATCGATGTTACGCTCGATTTGTGCAATTTCGCGCTGCTGATTTTTAGCCGCGTTAATCGTACTTTCTCTTCGCTCTTCGCGCAAAATTTTATAATCGGAATAAGCTACATTATAATCTTCCACATTTCCCGAGACCACCTCAATGGTGCGGTTGGTGATATTATCTAAGAACGATCTATCGTGCGAAACCATTACAATGGCACCGTTATAATCTTTCAAGAATTTCTCCAGCCACAAAATCGAGTCAATATCCAAGTGGTTCGTAGGCTCATCCAACAAAATCAACTGCGGCTTTTGTAATAGAATCTTCGCCAATTCCACACGCATTTGCCAGCCCCCACTCAAGTCCTTCATGGCTTTGGTAAAATCGAGCGTATCGAAACCCAAGCCTTTCAAAATTCGCTCGGTTTGCTCTTGCACGTTGGTAGTGTCGTGCATTTCCAACAAGTGCTCTGCTTCTTGCAACTCGTTGATGAGATCCATGTAACTATCAGTCTCGTAGTCGGTTCGCGTTTCCAAATCAATTAAAATTTGGTCGCGTTTTGCTTGAATATCCAATGCTTCCTCAAAGGCTTTTTTTGCCTCATCAATCACCGTTAATTGCGACTGGTAACCCAACTCCTGCGGCAAATAGCCAATTACAGTGCCCTTTGGCAGCATAATATTTCCACCATCGAGCGGTTGTAAACCGGTAAGTACTTTAAGCAATGTCGATTTACCGGCACCATTTCTACCGACTAAACCGATTTTATCTGTTTCGTTGATCAGAAAAGAAACTTCATCGAACATGGTTCGTCCGCCAAAATGAAGCGATATATTTGAAACAGCAATCATAATTTCTTGAGCAAAATTCTTTTAAAAGGGTGCAAAGATAATTTTTTGACTTGGTATGTCTAATACTTTAGCTATTAGCTTCTAGCCACTAGCCTTTAGACAAAGGATAAACGCTTATATTGTTACATAGTTTGTGCACTAAACGTTCTTCAAGTCCCTCCGTTGGAGGGATTTAGGAAGGTCGTGTATTCCGCATGAACAGTCACCTTCTATTCGCTAGCGGCTAATGGCTAGAAGCTTCCCCTAAATTTTTTAAGACTAATTTTTATTAAAACTCGATTTTAGATTTAATTTAGCCCAAAATTTAACGACTATGTCAAAAATTATTGGAGGTATTTTCACTGTGATTGGAACGTTGTGCTGCATGGGTCTTTGCTTTTTATATATGAACAGTTCTGCTTATTTAAGCTATAACGACCCTGCTAAACATCTATCTTATTTCGAAACAGGATATGGAGTTCCTACACTATTGTTCGGATTGATGCTTACTGTAGGTTTAGTATTCATGTTCTTCTCTACAGAGCCAAACAGAAAATAATAACTACAAACAAAATAATATATAAAGCCTCGCAACAAACCTGCGAGGCTTTTGTTTCTCTAGCATATAGCACAAAACCAAACACATGAAAATAGGCATAGTTTGTTACCCTACCTACGGAGGAAGTGGTGTTGTAGCCACCGAATTGGGTAAAGCTTTGGCTAAGAAAGGGCATAAAGTTCACTTCATTACCTACAAAGAACCGGTGCGGCTCGATGGCTTCCACGAAAACATTTTCTATCACGAAGTATCCGGCCTAGATTATCCGTTGTTCCAAAACCCGCCCTACGAATCGGCTCTAGCCAGTAAGATTGTAGATGTGGTGAAGTTCGAGCGATTAGATTTATTGCATGTTCACTATGCCATTCCGCACGCTTCTGCAGCATTGATGGCACAAAACATTTTGAAAGAGCAAGGCATTTTCATTCCGTTTATCACTACATTGCACGGTACCGATATTACACTTGTTGGGCGTGATGCCAGTTTCCAGCCTGTGGTAGAGTATTCCATGAATCATTCCGATGGAATTACGGCAGTTTCAGAATCGTTAAAACGCGATACGCTCCTTTTCTTCGAAGTGAAAAAACATATTGAAGTTATCCCGAACTTCATTGATTTCAGCCGGTTCAAGAAAACAGATAAAGACCATTTCAAAAAAGCCATTGCCCCGCAAGGCGAGAAAATTTTGATTCACGTATCCAACTTCCGAAAAGTAAAACGCGTGGAAGATGTGGTACAAATGTTCGATTTGCTGATTAAAAAAATCCCTGCAAAGCTTTTACTGGTAGGCGATGGACCAGAGCGAATGAGCATTGAAATGTTATGTCGGAATTTAGGTAATTGTGAACATGTGCGTTTCTTAGGTAAACAAGAAGCCGTTGAAGATTTGTTGGCGATTGCCGATTTATTTGTGTTGCCTTCGGAAAGCGAAAGTTTTGGTTTAGCTGCACTGGAAGCCATGGCCTGCGAGGTGCCAGTGATTTCATCAAATGCGGGTGGAATTGCAGAGGTAAATGTTCAAGGCGAAACCGGATTTATGAGCAACGTAGGCGACTACGAAGATATGGCCAAAAACGCGCTGTATATTTTAGAAGATGCCGAACGCTTATTGCAATTCAAACAAAATGCATTAGCACAAGCCAAGCGCTTCGACCTCGACATTATACTTCCTCGATATGAACGCTACTACGACCAAGTATGCGGTACTTCGGGATGGATGGAGTATAATATTTGACACCTAGCACCTTTTGAAATCTCACCCCGTTTTTTAGCTTTAATTAAACAATAGTGGATGCCGAGAGTTCTACGTATCATTAACAGATTAAATTTAGGAGGCCCAACGTACAACGTTGCTAACCTTACCAAGTATATGGCTCCGGAGTTCGAAACGCTTCTGCTGTCGGGCAATCACGATGAAACGGAAGCCAGTTCTGCTTTCATTACCGATGAATTAGGAGTTGAACCCGTTTACATCGATGAAATGTATCGCGAATTACATCCTATAAAAGACATTAAATCGTACAAGAAAATTCGTCAGATTATAGATGAGTTTAAACCCGATATTGTACACACACATGCCGCAAAAGCAGGTGCTGTAGGGCGATTGGCGGCATTGCATGCTAAGGTGCCGGTGGTAGTACACACTTTCCACGGACATGTATTTCACTCGTATTTCAGTCCGCTGAAAACAAGAGTGTTTATTGAGATTGAACGCTACTTAGGCAAGCGCTCATCAGGCATTGTGACCCTGAGTGAAATTCAACATCAAGAACTTACAGAAGTCTTTAAAATTGCCGCTCCCGATAAGTTTCACATTATTCCGTTAGGCTTCGACTTACATAAATTCATTACCAACAAAGACGCAAAACGCAAGCAATTCCGTGAAGAATGGAACATTGCCGATGATGAAATAGCCATTGGCATCGTAGGTCGCTTAGTACCGGTAAAAAACCACGCACTTTTTCTTCGTTCGTTAAAACATGTATTAGAAACCTCCAACAAAAAAGTGCGCGCTTTCATTATTGGCGATGGCGAGGAACGAGCAAAACTAGAAGCTTTAGCAACAGAATTAGGCATCCCGTTCACAGCAGAAAAAGGAGTTAAACAACCCCTAACGTTTACTTCGTGGATTAAACAAATTGATGTGTCGAATGCCGGTATGGACATCATAGCCCTCACGTCTTTTAACGAAGGCACTCCGGTGAGTTTAATAGAAGCACAAGCTAGCGGAAAACCAATTGTATCGACCAATGTGGGCGGCATTGCCAATGTAGTGCAAGAGGGAAAAACGGGATTCCTCTCACCATCGAACGATGTTGATGCGTTTAGTGCAAACTTAATGCGTTTAGTGGATAGCGATTTCTTGCGTCACGAATTAGCAGGGAATGGAGTAGACTTTGTGTTGAAGAACTACAGCCACTTGCGATTGGCCGATGACATGGCTAAACTCTATCGTCAGCTATTGGCAGAGGCTAAATCCGCTTCCTGATATCGAAAAAATTTTCTTCTGTAGCCCCGAATGATTTATAAAAACGGGCAATATTCTCTACCGAGGACCCTTCAAAATCAAGTAGCATATCTGTTCCGGCATGTTGTTGAATCAGTTGATCTATCAAGAAATGCATAGCACCTTGTGTGCGTCCGTTTGGAGTAGTGACAGGAATCAGATGTACCAATCGTTTTGGTGTTTTAATCACTACATCAGCGGCTAACACTTCCAAAAACTCGCTTTTCACTGATAGCATGCTGAGCATTCCTTGTGCCGATAAGGTTTTGATGAGTTCTGTGATTTTTGTTTTAGGAACGCCAAGTGTGTTCGCACTGTACACCTCAACAAATCGTCTGGTGCTCATTTCATCTACACTATATATCAAGCTTAACTTTTTCCCTCGATTCACATTCCGTTTGGTGCTTTCTGAATATTGCTGTTGTATTTCAGCATATGACGGCTGTAGCGATAGCGTTAAGTTTGTTTTTTCTTTAAAACCGGAAAGATCTTTGTTGGAAGGGAAAATAGGATTTTGCTGCACGTGAAAAAACCAAAACTTTTTCCTGAGTGCGGTATAAAAAGCGTCAAACACTTGCACATCATCGCTTAGCGCAAACACGCCTAGTTGCTGGCAATAGTTGGGCTGATAGACATAGTTAACTACAAACTTTTGTGCAATTGGCAAAGGCATCACAGCTTCATAGTCGCCATACACAAAGGCGCTCCAATCCGGACAAACAATGTCTAAATACCAAGTATAAGCATAAGGTAAACCTGTTGGATGTTGCTCAACTAAAGCATTCCAACGCATTTCATTAATTTCATTTCGTTTGCGATAATTAATCATTTCGCTGCTTGATTAAACCACAAATAAATACTTTTCCAATCATTGCGTTTCTCTTCAAACGTATCGTTGTGCCAAAGCGTTACCAATTTTCCGTTAACGGCTTTTGTTCGCTTCATCACATGTACAATTTTTTCTTTTATCTCCTCATCTTTCAAATCATCATGATAACGGAATGATGCGTCCATAAACATAAACGGAACAATGGTTAGCGCTGTTGTTTGGTTTGTCTTTAAGTCGAACCACAAAAAAGGTCGAGCTATAGAGGCTCTGAAACCCTCATGCATAGCATATCCCATTGAATACTCCTGTCGAATTCCGGATTCAATTAATTTTGAAAAATCTTTATCGACATTATACTTTAAAAAATGAAAACGACTAGAAATAGCGTTGGTGCCTGTAATGGATCGATAGCGATTTTGCTCCTCGTTAAATCCATTTTCTAAAGTATGACTGCCATATGAAAAATGGATTCCACTTTTGGTTTTGAATCGGTTAATAAGTTGACGAAATGGATTATTCTTCACCGAAGTGTTTTTGTCGTATTCGCCATGATCACCTAAAAGCCAGAAAAAATGAATAGGTATGTTTGATTCCTTAGCCGTATTCTCCAAAAAATCGAAACTTTGAAAAGGGTCGGCTTTGCTGCCAAACAACACTTGCATTCGCTCCACGCATTGCGCTATGTCTCCTCTAAAAAGATCGGCAAAAAAACCTCCTATATTTCTTGCAAACCCTTTATGGCAGTACTTCCAGGCCATATCCACATCAACGGTATTCAACACTTCATAGGAAGATGGACTTACTGCTAATTCAGGAAATTTTTCTTGAATTCGTTTCACCACTACTTGTGCATATAAATCCACCATGGGTTCGAGTAAGAAAAACTGCTGATATGCCACACTGTTATGGGCATGAAAACGGCCGTGATGATCTACATCTTTTCCTAAATACTCTTCGTACCGGCTCACCAAATAAAATGCAGAAGCAAAGGCATCAAATGGCAATGTGGAATTGGCTGTGGCAAAAAATCCCTTCAAATGAATTTCCCCTTCCCGCGCATCAATACCCGACAATTCAAAATAGCGGGTTCCTGTTTCGAATAACAACGGTGTACTTTTGAAGAAAAGTTCATCACCAAGTGCATTATCTGTGTATGAAATTCTTGGTCCTGTATACTCCAAAAATTGCGCCTTTTCTGCCGTTACAGTATACTGCAACTGAAATATGTTGTTGAAAAACAAATCAAAAACATACTGCGTCCGTGGGGTAATATGTGTAACATATATGAGTAGCATCAAAAATCAAATTTCCCTTTTTCTTCCTTTTCCTTTTTCGCTTTTGTCTTATAAAACGTTTCGTTGCGCAAATATTTATGCTTCAACAACGGACAAATTTTATACCGTTCGTCTTTCGTGTCGTCATAAATAGCATTCAACGTTTCAAACACAATGGTAATACCAATTTTATCGCACCACTCAAAGGGTCCAAACGGGTAGTTCGTGCCCAACTTCATCGACAAATCAATATCTTCTATGGAAGCTACTCCTTCTTGTAGCGTAAAGCACGCTTCATTAATAATTTGGAAGATCACTCTTGGCTTCACTAAACCCACACGGTCTTCAACAGCAACAAAAGCAGTACCAAGCGCGGTAAGTGTTTTCTCTAACTCAGCTGTTTCAAACTTTCTATACAACACCACTTCCCATTTCGTATCGTTTGCAAATGCAGGAATAGCGTTTATACCAAATAAGCAACATTTCACCTTTACTTGATGCTCGTACACCGCCTCGGCTAACGATTGTTTAGTGGCGGAAACAAACACATGCTTTTCCTTCAATGTAGCGTAAATCGGGAGGTTCGAATTATCATCATCGAAATTCAAATCAAAAATCACATCATACTCATCAAAGTCCTCATCACTATCACCATCCGACACTTCAATTTCCACCTGCGGTTGGTTGGCCAAGCGAAGTCGGAAAGCATCTGTACGATCTGTTTCCCCTACAAGTAAAACTTTCATTTGTTTTCAATTACTTTTACCAAAAATCAAATGTATGGAAAAGGAAGTAGTTTATTCAACAGAAGCGCCTAAACCTATAGGACCCTACAGCCAAGCGGTTTGGGCGGGAGACACCTTGTTCGTTTCGGGGCAAATTGCGCTCGATCCGGCTTCCGGGGAATTAATTCAAGGTAATATTGAAACAGAAACCAAAGTGGTTTTGAATAATGTAAAAGCTATTTTGGATAAGGCCGGCATTGGTTTTTCCAACATCGTAAAAACAAGTATCTTCCTTAAAAACATGGACGATTTCGCTGCAGTGAATGTGGTCTATGCTTCCTATTTTACGTCTGATTTCCCGGCAAGAGAAACCGTTCAAGTGAGCAAATTGCCGAAAGATGTAAATGTAGAGATAAGCGTTATTGCGATTCGCTAATCATAAACAAGTGCAAACGAGAGCAATCTTCCCTTTTTTTGGTATGATTGTGGATATATCTTGTTTTGAAAAACATTAATATGGGTCGAAAGGGGGTGTTCTGTTTACTTTTTGCAAGTTTTGTTTCATTGCGTGGAATGGCGCAGGATACAAGTGCTGTTGTATTGGATACCGTTATTTTCTCTGACCTTTCGTTCAAGAAATTTACAGAGCAAGCAAAGTTTGAAAACAAGCCTTACATCGTTATGTTCAGTGCATCGTGGTGTGCGCCTTGCCATCGTATCAAAAACGAAATTTTCACTCACCCAAAAATTGCGCAAATCGTAAACGAAAATTATTTGGCGTATTGGGTAGATATAGAAAGCTTTGACGGATTGGAGGTAAACAATACGTTTCGCGTGTCGCTGTTGCCGACCTTGTTGTTTTTCGATCCCAAAGGAAACCCTATAGACAAAGCCATTGGCTATTTTGACGGCTATTATTTGTTTAAAAAATTCAGGGCCCATATTCCTCCCTCACAACGAAATGTTGAATGGGACCATAATATAGAAGGCGAATAAATCATCACATAAAACATTGACCATGAGTTTAGCTAGACTTTCTGCAAGAGCACCCAAATCCGTAAACAAAGAAAAAACCAAAAAGGAGCTGGAAAGGCTTAAGGTTAAAATTGGAGAACTGCAAAATATTCTTTTTGCGGAGGGTAAACACGCCATACTAGTGGTAATACAAGGTATGGATGCCTCCGGAAAAGACGGAGCAGTGAAGAATGTATTTGATGCAGTGAACCCGGCCGGGTGTCACGTTATTTCTTATAAGAAACCTACCGATTTGGAAATGAAACACGATTTCCTTTGGCGAATTCACCAAAACGCACCGCCCAAAGGCATGATTCACATTTTCAATCGTTCGCATTACGAAGATGTATTGATTCAACGCGTGCACAAATGGATTGACGAAAAAACCGTTTTCGAACGCTTTGAACAAATCAATAATTTTGAGAAAACGCTCATTCAAAACGGAACCGTAGTGCTAAAGTTTATGTTGCATGTTTCGAAGGATGAGCAGTTAACACGCTTGAAAGAACGAATCTCCGACCCTACTAAAAACTGGAAATACAACGAGGGCGACATCACAGAAAGAGAATTTTGGAACGACTACATGAAAGCCTATGACGATGTGTTCAAATATTGTTCGAAGGCAGCAGAATGGACTATTGTTCCGACCGATCAAAACTGGTACAAAGAATATATCATCAGCAAAAAAATTTACGATACGTTGAAGTCGTTGAAACTAGAATTTCCTAAATTACCACCAAAAACAAAATGAGCTTAAAGACGACCGACCTTAGCGATTTACATCCAAAAAAAGTGCAAGCAGCCGAATCGTTATTCCGCGATTTCGGAGGCCGAAAAATGTTTCATGGCGAAATTGTTACGCTAAAGATTTTTGAAGACAACTCTTTTGTTCGAAAAGTGTTGGAGCAAAACGGAGAGGGCAAAGTATTGGTTGTTGATGGTGGAGGCTCTTTGCGTTGTGCCTTATTAGGCGACCAATTGGGCGAACTGGCCGTGAAAAACAAATGGAATGGAGTGTTGGTGTTCGGCTGTGTACGCGACAGTAAAGCGCTTTCACAACTAGACTTAGGCATAAAAGCATTGAACACACATCCACTAAAAACAGAGAAAAGAAACGAGGGACAAGAAAACATTACCGTGCGTTTTGCAGGTGTAGCTTTTGTGCCGGGCAACTTTGTTTATGCAGATGAGGATGGAGTTTTAGTGACCCCTGATCGCTTGCATTAATTACTTCCCACAGAACATCTTCTCTAAATCATCAAACGACATGGTGATAAATGTATGTCTGCCGTTGGGCGATAGATAGGCATTTTCGCAAGCAAACAATTCATCAATTAAATTGCGCATTTCGGCTACTGAAAGCTGTTGTCCGCGTTTAATACTCGTGCTGTAAGCCAATGATTTCGCCAAGTTTTCGCGCTTCGACAGTTTACTTACCGACAAATTATTTTTGTACTGCTCTATTAATTCTTCAAACACTTGGCGTTCGTTGTGTACCTGTAACTCTGCCGGAAAAGCGTGAATTACAAAAGAATTCGAGCCAAACTCTTGTACATCAAAACCCAGAGCTTGAATGCTTGGTAATATTTCAACCATAATTTGTGCATCCACGGCATTGAACTCCAAGGTAACCGGAAACAATTGCTGCTGGCTGGTTTTACTGTTGTGCGCCATCAATCGGATATAGTGCTCAAATAAAATTCTTTCGTGTGCCGATTGCTGATCAATCAAAATAAATCCGGAACGAATGTTCGACACGATGTATCGTTTCTGAATCTGATACGGCACAGCTTCCTCCTTAGAACGGTCGTGGAACAGTTCGTCTACCTTCTTCTCCACCACTTCCTCGGTATCGTTGGCGCGCGATAATTTAGTTTCATACAATTGCTCCCAATTGCTTTGTACTTTGCTGTCATTATCAAACGCCTTCGAATGAAAATCGTGCGCAAATTTTCTATCCACTTTTAATGAAGGTTGTTCTTGATGTACTAACCACGATGAAACCTGGTCGAAGGTTTTGTTTTTGTTCAGTGAATCCTCTTGTGTGAAATCTAACGTTGGCATTACAGAATAGCTACCCAATGCATGTTTCGTAGCTAAATTCACAAAGGTGTAAATCAGTTTTTCGTCTTCAAACTTCACTTCATATTTCTGTGGATGCACATTAATATCGATACGTTGCGGATCTACATCAATAAACAACACATAGAAAGGAAAGGAATCTTTCGCTATCATTTGCTCGTAAGCCACATTTATTGCATGATTGATGTATGGCGACTTAACGAAACGTTTATTCACAAAGATATACTGCTCTCCGCGTGTTTTTTTGGCGAAATCGGGTTTACCAACAAAACCATAAATCTCCAATCCACTCGTTCTTTCCTCTACAGGCACAATTTGCGCTTCATGTTTTGCATCAAAAACCGCACAGATACGCTGTTTAAGGTTGCCGCTTTTATAATGAAACACCTCGTGCTCGTTGCTGAACAATTGCATGGAAACTTTCGGATGCGACAACGCTACCCGTTGAAATTCTTCAAAAATATTGCGCAATTCAACGTTATCAGATTTCAAGAAGTTTCTTCTTGCAGGTACATTAAAAAAAAGATTCTTTACGGAAATGCTGGTGCCTTCAGCTGTTTGACAAGGCTCTTGTTTCAACACCTTCATGCCCTCAATCTCGATACACGTTCCAATAGGTTCGTTGTGAAGACGTGTTTTCATCTCTACTTGGGCAATAGCCGCCACAGAAGCTAAGGCCTCACCTCGGAAACCCATGGTACGGATATTGAACAAATCATCAACCGTACGAATCTTAGATGTAGCATGCTTTTCGAAACACATACGTGCATCGGTACCGCTCATGCCGCAACCATCGTCAATGATTTGCACTAAGGTTTTGCCGGCATTTTTCACAATCACTTTGATGTGTGTTGCACCGGAGTCGATACTGTTTTCCAACAACTCTTTCACCACCGAAGCCGGTCGTTGAATAACCTCGCCTGCCGCAATTTGATTGGCAATAGTGTCCGGTAAAAGATGAATGCGGTTCGACATGAAAAAGTATAAGTGCTGTTGAATTTTAAGCCTGCGAAGGTAATTAAAATTCTAATCCTGCCCACCTTTCTATTCATTCACACCCTTTCCGTTTACTACGAAAAGCCATTGCACAATTTTTTTGGCACTTATTTCGTTGTTTTGAAACCATGAACCGATTTCTGCTCCTTTTTGTGTTTTTAATGATTGAGTGTGTTGAAAAAGCACAAATCTCTTCGCTTTTCGCACACTCATCGCCTACGGCTGTTGAAACATATATTCCGGAACACAAAACGTCATACAACATCGTTCCTTTTATCAAAAACACTTTGGAAACAGACGATCGTTTCATGAACTGGGAAGACAATAAAGCCTGTGTAAAATGGGTGAATGAACAGTACGACTCCTTATCGCTCGAAGAAAAAATTGGACAATGTTTTATGCTGGCCGCCTACACCTCTGCCGATAAGATAAATATGCCCTACGTTCAACGCATGGTGAACGAGCGTAAATGCGGAGGAATTCTATTTTTCAAGGGAGCACCAACTGCCCAAGCCTATTGGACAAACCGATTGCAAGATTCAACGCGAATTCCTTTAATGGTGGCTATTGATGGGGAGTGGGGCATTGCCATGCGAGTAGACAGCACTGTGGCTTTCCCGCACGAACTAACGTTGGGAGCTATACAAGACAATGGTTTGATTCGTAAAATGGGTGTTCAAATCGGAAAAGATTGTAAACGCATTGGCGTGAATGTAAACTTTGCTCCGGTGGTGGATGTAAACAACAACCCCAACAATCCTGTCATCAACGATCGTTCTTTCGGGGAAGATAAAATGAATGTGGCGATTAAAGGTGTGGAATATGCCGATGGACTGCAAAGCACAGGAGTGTTGGCCTGCGCGAAACATTTCCCCGGACATGGCGATACGGATAAAGATTCTCACTACGGATTGCCAACGATCAATAAATCACTTGAACAGTTCGACACACTAGAGCTGTTTCCGTTCAAGCTCTTGTTTAGCTGTGGCGTTGGAAGCGTAATGAGCGCACACCTTTCTTTGCCACAACTCGACACCTCTCGTTTACCGGGTTCGATTTCGCAAAAAGTAACGACAGGATTATTGAAAGAACATTTGGATTTTAAAGGATTAGTATTTACTGATGCATTAAACATGAAAGGCGCTGCGAATTCATTTGCACCCGGAACGCTTGACTCTATGGCCTTTGTGGCCGGCAATGATGTATTAGAATTTTCCGAAAATGCTGAAATGGGCATAACAAAAATTAAAAGAGGAATCACAGATGGTGTAATTTCCATGCATACCCTAGAAGAAAAAGTAAAAAAAATATTGGCTTACAAATACATTTTAGGTTTGCATGAACGACAAACTATAGACTTACCAGATTTGGTGGATAGCCTGAACAGTCCGACAGAAAAGGTGCTCCGGCAAGAACTCTACAACAACGCCATCACTATTGCCGCCACTGAAAAGGGCATGCTGCCATTGCAAAACAGTTTTAAAAAAATTGCCACTCTTGCTATCGATAATAAAGGCGTTTCTGATTTCCAGAATCACCTTGAGCAATTCTTGGTGGGCGATAAATATTTTTTCAGCGAAGAAAACGATGTGCAATATCAAGCCAAAGCTGAAGAAATTGCCAATCACGATTTGGTAATCATTGGCGTACATGGCATGAGTCGTCTAGCCAGTAAGCACTATGGCCTCAGCGATGCTACACAAAACTTCATTCATCAGTTGGGTGAAAAAACCAATATTATCATTGTGCTGTTTGGGTCGCCTTACGCGTTGAAATATTTTGAAAACGAAAAGAACGTACTTGTGGCTTACGAAGACAACGATGCCACACAACTCGCAGCTGCTAATGCGTTGTTAGGTGGAATTCGGAGCACAGGTAAATTGCCGGTAACCGCCTGTGCTCGGTTTAAAGCGGGAGTTGGGGTGAAGTCTGATACCATCATCCGAATGAAAATCGCGACACCGGAAGATATAGGTAGTAGAACCATCGATTTCAACGAAATTAACGAAGTGGTATTGAACGGATTAATAGCCCATGCCTACCCGGGATGTCAAGTGGCTGTTGTGAAAAACAACCAACTGATTTGGAACAGAACGTATGGCAATAAATTCAACGAAGGTGCGAAAGTAGCTACTGCCGATTTGTACGACTTGGCTTCTATAACCAAAGTAGCAGCCACAACATTGGCCGTAATGAAATTGTATGACGAGCAAAAAATAGACCTCAACGCCACTGTTGGAGAGTATTTAACGCTTGACGACAGTGCCACTATTAAAGGTTTGGTGATTTCCGATATTCTCACTCATCAAGCCGGATTAAAGCCGTTCTTCGAGTTTTTCCGTTCCACTATCGACACTAATTTTTCGAAGTATTATCGCTCTGCTCCGGAAGACAAATTCTCAACTCCGGTAGCCGAGAACCTCTACATCCGAAACGACTATGCCGATTCCATGTGGCGAAAAATGTATACCTCCGAAGTGAAGCCAGATCAGGGTTATGTATATAGCGATATAGACTTTTACATCCTGCAAAAAGTGGTAGAACATATTACACAACAGCCGCTAGATCGTTATGTGACAGAGCACTTTTATAAGCCTATGGGGTTGATGCGCACAGGTTACACACCGCTTAATTGGTACGAAAAACGACAAATTGCACCAACGGAAGACGATAAAATTTTCCGAAAGCAAACCGTTCGCGGATATGTACACGACCCCGGAGCAGCCATGTATGGAGGCGTTGCAGGGCATGCAGGTTTATTTTCGAATGCTGTGGACTTAGCGCAAATTATGCAAATGTTGCTCAACGGAGGAACGTATAACGGAAAACGATTTTTGAGCGCCAACACTATTGCACTGTTTACCAAACAACACTCAGCCGTTTCACGCAGGGGTTTAGGCTTCGATAAACCGGAATCGGATCCAAACAAAAAGCCTAATATGTGGGAAGGTGCGCATCTGAGTGTGTTTGGACATACCGGATTCACCGGCACCTGTGTTTGGAGCGACCCCACAAGTCAGCTCACCTTTGTATTCCTTTCGAACAGAGTTTATCCGAATGCCGAAAACCCTAAATTGGTTCGAATGAATATCCGTGGCGATTTACAACGTATTATCAACCGTGCGGTGACACCAAAACAAACAAAATAAGGAAGCCGCTTTTTGATATCGGTCGATAATTGTAAATTGCACCAATCTCTAACACTTATGAAAACAATTGTAATCGGCATTACCGGAGGATCCGGATCCGGAAAAACCACTGTGGTAAAGAAAATTCTCGATTTCTTTCCGGGAAATGAAGTTGCAGTAATTTCACAAGATGCATACTATAAAGACAACAGCCATCTTACATTAGAAGAAAGAAGAAAGATAAACTTCGACCACCCTAATTCAATTGAGTTTGAACTATTGGTGAAACATATAGAAGCCCTCAAAAAAGGACAAACTATAGAAGAACCAACATACGATTATGTGACTTCTTCCCGCCAACAAAAAACAACTAAAATTGAACCGCGACACATTGTTATTGTAGAAGGAATACTTTTGTTTACAGATGCACAAATTCGCCATCTTTGCAACATTAAAGTATACGTAGATGCCGACTCAGATGATCGTTTGATTCGCATTATTGAGCGCGATATGTTGGAACGCGGAAGATCGGCTCAAGACGTGATTAATCGCTATCAGATTGTAAAAGCCATGCACGAACAATTTATCGAGCCTACTAAACGCTTTGCCGATTTAATTATTCCTCAAGGTGGCGAAAACCACATCGCTATTGATGTTTTAGTATCAATGATTCAACAAAAACTACACATTCAAAGCAAAAAAACACAAGTCGCTTAAGGCTTGGCATTTAATTTGTTTACTCAACTACAAACGATATTTAATGAAAAAAGCAATTCTTTCCTGTTGTGTTGTGCTCACACTTTTTACAGGTTGTAAAAAAGGTGACATCAATTTATTTACGCTTGAAGACGACAAAGCGCTTGGCCAACAAACTGTGCAACAGATTTTATCCGACCCAGCAACTTATCCTATTTTAAGTGAAAGCCAATACGCTTCTGCTTATACTTATATGAACGCTATGCGTGATAAAATATTGAACAGTGGAAAGGTGCAACACAAAGACGACTTTGAATGGAAGCTCTATATTATTAATGACCCAAACACACAAAACGCATTTTGCACACCAGGGGGATACATTTTTGTATATACTGGTCTAATAAAATATCTTGACAACGCTTCATCCCTTGCAGGAGTATTAGGCCATGAAATGGGACATGCCGACCACCGACACTCCACTACACAAATGACAAAACAATACGGCATTCAAACTTTATTGGATGTTGTGTTAGGCAACAACCAAAACCAATTGACTCAAATTGCTTCTAGCTTAGTGAACCTTACGTTCTCTCGCGAAGATGAAAAAGATGCTGATGCGCAATCGGTAACGTATCTTTGTCCAACAATATACAGAGCAAACGGAGCACAGGATTTCTTTCAAAAAATCGTTGCGAGCGGAGCCAGCCAACCGCCTGCATTTTTAAGTACGCACCCTAACCCTGATAATCGTGTTCAAAACATCAATACAAAATCAACAGAATTAGGCTGCAACAGTATACCTACAAACAATGTTGAAACCACAGAATATGTAGCGTTCAAGAATTCATTACCATAATCTATAGAAAAGATAAGCAGTAAAAGTCCGGACAGATGTTCGGACTTTTTTTATTTTACAACATGATTCAACAGCTTTTAAAGTACCGGTTTCTTCTTTGGTTTATTGTTGCCATACTTCAAGCCGCTTTCACCGATATTTTTCATGACGAAGCCTATTATTGGCTTTGGTCGAAGCATTTGGCATGGGGTTACTTCGATCATCCACCCATGATTGCTTGGATTATTCGCATTGGAACTCTTTTCGGAGATCAAGAGATTTTTGTTCGCTTGGTGGTTGTTTTGATGAATCTTGTTTTTATTTATCTATTAGAAAAGCTAGTTGCCCCAAAAAACCTACTGCTTTTTTGGAAGATTATTCTGTCGGTTTTTGTGTTACAAATCGGAGGCATTATTGCGGTGCCTGATTTGCCCTTAATGTTTTTTGCTATGCTCTTCTTTTTTGTGTTAAAGCAATACTTGGAGAATGATTCTATTTTACTGGCATCGCTATTGGCAATTGTTTCAGCCGGTATGATTTATTCGAAATACCACGCGGTGCTGGTGTTGGTGTTTTCGCTTATGGTTCAACCCCGGCTACTGAAAAGAAAATCGTTCTATTGGTTTGTTGGCTTGGTGACGCTTCTCGGACTCCCACATTTGTTATGGCAACAACAACACGATTGGGTAAGTTTTCACTATCACTTAGTAGAGCGTTCTGTAGGCGAAAACTTTAAGATTGAAAACACGTTGGACTACATCGTAACGCAATTGCTTTTTACCGGGCCGTTGATTGGCCTTGTTTTGCTCTTTGCCTTGTTTCGACATCAATCAAAAACAGCGTTTGAGTTTTCATTAAAAACCTTTGGTGTGGGATTGTTTTTGTTTTTCTTTTTGATGAGTTTTAAGGGACGCGTAGAATCAAATTGGACAAACGTAGGCTTCATTCCATTGGTTTACTTCGGCTATAGCTATACTGAAGATCGGGAAAAATGGAAAAAAGCGATTCATATTATTTTCTGTATTTCTTTCCCACTTGTAATGCTGGCAAGGATTTTCTTAGTCTACGATTTCTTACCGAAATCGCTCCAATTTGAGACCGATTTTCACCGATGGAAAACATGGGCACAGCAAATGGAGACTAAAGCGAATGGGTTACCTATTGCCTTTATGGACTCGTATCAAAAAGCCGCCAAGTACACCTATTACACAGGTAAAGAAGCCGTGTGTTTAACGAACCTCGTTGGGCGACACAATCAATACGATGTATGGAAATCCGATCAAAAGCTCTTTGGGAAAAGCGTTTTGCTGGTGTTAAACTGGAGAGATGCTTATAAAGACTCTGTGGTAACAGCCAATAGAACCTGGACCACACTCGTTCAAGATCCATTCCTTACCTATTCGCCTATTCGATTTATTCCCGAAAAAAAAAGCTACCTATCAAAATCAATGGACACGCTTAGTATATCCGTTTTGCCTGTTTTGGGGTTTGATGAAATGCCCAACCTTTCCATTGACAGTACTAATTTACCCAAAATCAGTTTCCAATTCTTCGATGCAAAGAAACAAATAGGCGAGTCGGTTACTAACGAATTTATAAATGCGCCTTTTTTTGACGGGAAAACCAAAACCATAAATGTTGTTGTTCCTAACCTGCAAAAAGGGAAACATCAATTCCGCATTTCCGTTTCTGCGGGTTGGTATCCGGCATTTTTAAACAGCGACAGATATGAAATTATTGTTATGTAATAAGCAATTGCACAGAACTAAGCGCTTTCACTAAAAAATGTATATTTGCCTCCTTGTAACAGGTTTTCAGTTGGCCCTTGACTGAGATTGACCTGTTGCTTTCAACAAACAACAAAAGAAACAATTGAGCAACAAGGCGAACATAGAACAGTGGACAGAGGTAATAGAACCCAAGCGTTCTCTTTTTGATGTTAATCTCAAAGAAATTTGGCATTACCGAGATTTGATTATGTTATTTGTTAGAAGAGATTTTGTTTCGCAATATAAGCAGACTATCCTTGGACCAATTTGGATTTTCATTCAGCCTGTTTTCACTACCATTACTTTTTTATTTGTGTTTAACAAAATAGCCAAACTGTCTACTAGTGGGATTAATGCCACCTTGTTTTACATGTCGGGAATTACGCTTTGGAACTACTTTGCAGATTGTCTTACTAAAACATCCAATACCTTTGTGTCCAATGCAGGAATTTTTGGCAAAGTTTACTTCCCTAGGCTTGTAACGCCTATTTCGATTGTTCTCTCAAGTCTTATTAAACTAGCCATTCAGCTTTCCCTATTTGTATTGGTTTATATTGCTTTCATAATTTTAGGTAAACAATCGTTTAATGTTAATCTTTCAATATTCCTATTGCCCCTTTATGTTTTTACTATGGCTGTGCTTGGTTTTGGGCTAGGCGTTTTGTTTTCATCGCTCACAACCAAATACAGAGATTTAAGCTATTTACTTGTGTTTGGAATCCAACTTATGATGTATGCCACACCTGTTATTTATCCATTAAGTAGCACTAGCGGAAAGTTAAGAACATTATTGTTGCTCAACCCGATGACAGCCATTATTGAAAACTTTAAATACAGTGTGTTTGATCAAGGTGCGTTTCAATTTGGTGGAATTATTTATTCCGTTTGCTTTTCTTTGTTAGTTGCAGTTCTAGGTATTGTAGTTTTCAATCAAGTTGAGAAAACCTTCATGGACACAGTTTAATAATACTATGAGCGAAGTTGTAATAAAAGTAGAAAATGTATCGAAACAATACCGTCTAGGGCAAGTGGGGACAGGTACAATTTCGCATGATTTGAATCGGTGGTGGGCTAAACTACAAGGGAAAGAAGATCCTAATTTAAAAATCGGTGATGTTAATGACCGAACAGCTAAAGGAAACTCCGATTATGTTTGGTCGCTTCAGGATATTAATTTTGAAATAAACAAAGGAGATGCGGTTGGTATTATTGGTAGAAATGGAGCCGGCAAATCTACATTACTAAAGATTTTATCAAAAGTGACCGGCCCAACTACTGGCAATATCAAAGTAAAAGGAAGAATCGCCTCTTTATTGGAAGTTGGAACAGGTTTTCATCCTGAATTAACAGGCAGGGAAAACATCTTTTTAAACGGTGCCATACTCGGCATGAAGCGAGACGAGATTAAAAGAAAGTTTGACGAAATAGTCGATTTTTCTGGGGTTGAACGCTATATAGACACACCGGTAAAGCGATATTCATCTGGCATGTATGTTCGATTAGCCTTTGCGGTAGCCGCTCATTTGGAAAGCGAAATTTTGATTGTTGACGAGGTGCTTGCTGTTGGTGATGCCGAGTTTCAGAAAAAATGTTTGGGAAAGATGGGGGATGTGAGCAAAGGGGAAGGAAGAACAGTATTGTTTGTGAGCCATAATATGGAAGCTGTTCAGTCTTTTTGTAATAAGGGTATCTTACTAAACGAAGGAACTGTTTTTACCCGAGATACCGCTTCTAACACAATTCTTGCTTACCTAAAAAAACTAGGGACAACAAACAATATCGTTTCTTGGAATAGCCACAACTCACCTGGCAACGAAAAAATTAGATGGTTGCATGCATCGATGAAAAACGGAAAAAACGAACTTGCAACGTTATATAGAGACGATGATATCGTATTTGAATTTATTGTTGAACTTGAAGAATTCCCTAATACATCTATTGACATAACATATCATTTAATCGATGAGCGAAATATCCTAATATATGTAGGCTCATCGGGGTTTTCTCAAACAAAGGCACTTTCGAAAGGTCGCTATAGCTTTAAGAGCAAGATACCTAAAAACATTCTAAATCAAGGCACTTATACCATTTCCAGACTATTGGCTGTTGCTAATCGGGGAGAAGTAATTCATGAAATCCATGATGTGGTTTCAGTAGAAATTTTACCAACTATAAATAAAGACCAATTGGGTTGGATGGGAGCTAAAGAAGGAATACTGTTTTTGCCCAATTCTGAATGGTCAATAGCTAAAAAAAATGATTAATGTAACGAAAACATATCTGCCCGATTTCAACACCTATGTGCAAACCATTAAGAAGGCTTGGGATAAAGCTCACTTAACGAATAATGGCGAGTTGGTGCAAGAGTTGGAAAGTAAACTAAAGCAATATCTTGCTGTTAAACACCTTTGGTTTACCGGTAACGGCACCATTGTTCTACAAATGGCACTAAAAGCATTGGGGCATAAAACCGGAGAGGTTATCACTACACCTTTTAGCTATGTGGCAACAACAAATGCTGTTCTTTGGGAAGGATTCACACCCATATTTGTTGATATTAACGACAAAGATTTTTGTATCGATGCCGATAAAATTGAGGCCGCTATAACGGAAAATACGATTGCGATTTTAGCTACACATGTATATGGCAATCCATGCGACATCGAAAAAATTGAAGCCATTGCAAAACGCCACAATATTAAGGTGATTTATGATGCTGCGCATGCCTTTGGTGCATCGTATAAAGGAAAACAAATATTAAGCTACGGAGACATTTCCACGTGTAGTTTTCATGCCACAAAAGTATTTCATACTGTTGAAGGGGGCTGTATTATTACTAATGATGATGCGCTCTCGCAAACATTGGTATTATACCGACAATTTGGGCATATCGGAGACGACTATTATTCCGTTGGAATTAATGGAAAAAATTCAGAGTTTCACGCAGCCATGGGCATTTGCAACTTGCCCCACCTGAACGCCATTATTGAAGCGCGCAAAACGGCTTCTGCTACTTACGACAAAGAATTAGCCGGCCGTGCAATTTATCGACCGATTGCGCTTCCAGAAACAGACTATAATTATGCCTATTATCCGGTGGTGTTCAATGATGAGGCAACGTTGCTTAGTGTTAGAGCTTTATTGGCGAAGAATGACATTTTTACAAGACGTTATTTTTACCCGTCATTAAATCAATTGCCTTTCTTCAATAACCCGAATCAATGTCCGGTGAGCGAAGATATTAGCAAAAGAGTCTTGAGTCTTCCATTATCCGCAGAAATCACCACCGAACAACTTGTTACTATTTGCAATCTTATTAAATCTATTATTTAATCTCGTTTGCAACCTATGAAAGTAGCAATAATGCAACCTTATATATTGCCTTACATCGGGTATTTTCAACTCATCAATATTGCCGATATTTTTGTTATTTACGACAACATTAAGTACACAAAAAAAGGTTGGATAAGCAGAAATCGTTTGCTATTGAACGGAAAAGACGAATACTTTTCAATACCGCTTAAAAGCGATTCCGATCAACTAGATATTGTTCAACGCGAGATCGCTCCATCTTTTACCGATGAAGGAGGAAAAACACTACGAAAAATTGCGCTTTCATACAAAAAGGCGCCTTTCTTTGCAGAAGTGTTTCCTCTTGCGGAACAAATTTTTTCGTCTAAAGAAACAAACCTTTTCAACTTCTTACACCAGTCGCTTTTGTTGACTACTGGCTACTTAGGTATTGATACCAAAATCGTTGTTTCATCAACATTGAACATTGACCATTCGCTAAAATCGCAAGACAAAGTTCTAGCTCTTTGTAAAGCGACCTCCGCAACATCTTATATAAATCCCATTGGAGGGGTATCGCTTTATTCGAAAGAGGCTTTTTCAGAACAGCACATCCAGCTTCATTTTTTACAGTCTAAACCTTTCGAATATGCACAATCTGTTCCTGGATTTACACCTTGGTTATCGATTTTAGACGTGATGATGCATAACGACAAAGACACCATAAAAAATTACTTAGATCATTCCTATGATTTAATATAAACGCAGCGCTATGTTTAAATGGAAAAAATTGGGATTATTGTTTTCCCCTCAAAAAGCAGAACAACGAGAATGGCTACAAGAGTTTGCACAAGCGCCTTGTGTACTTCCGTTCGATAATTTTATCCGCGTTTACTTCTCGTGTAGACCAAAAGCCGATGCGAACAGACAATATGTAAGCTACAGCAGCTATGTGGATTTAGACAAAAACAATTTGTTTGAACACCAACGATTGGCCGACAGTCCGATATTATCGTTAGGCAAACTGGGCACCTTCGATGAGTTTGGAACCTACCCCGTTTCGGTGGTGAAACACAATAATGAATACCGAGCCTATTATGCCGGCTGGACGCGCTGTGAATCGGTTCCGTTTAATGTGGCCATAGGTATGGCGGTGAGTAAGAATGAAGGGAAAACGTTCGAACGTCTTGGCGATGGCCCTATTTTGTCGTACAGTTCAGATGAGCCTTTTATTCTAAGCGGCCCTAAAATCAGAAGGTTTAACGACAAATGGCATCTGTTCTACATTGCCGGAAGGAAATGGGTAATAGATAATGAAAAACCTGAGCCTGTATACAAAATCAGAATGGCCACTTCAGACGATGGGATAAATTGGATAAAAGCTAACATGGATTTAATTCCTAGTCGTGTTGAAGAAAATGAAGCACAGGCAAGTCCCGATGTTTTCTTTAAAAACGGCAAGTACCACATGTTTTTCTGTTATCGATTTAGCACTGAATACAGAAGCCACAAAAACGGCTACCGCATTGGTTATGCCTATTCCAGCGATTTAGTAAACTGGACAAGAGACGATAGCAAAGTGGGCATTGATGTTTCGGAAGAAGGATGGGATTCAGAAATGATTAGTTACCCGCATGTTTTTGAATTGAATAATAAAATTTATATGCTTTACTTAGGCAACCAAGTTGGTCGCCAAGGCTTTGGTATAGCTGAACTTGAAGGAGAACTCTAAATCAGAAAGAATGAAATGGAATAAACTGGGAAACATTTTCCGTCCGGAAGCACACATGGTAAGCGGTGAACCGCTCAGCTTTGCACAGTCACCGCAAACGCTGGTGTTTCACGATTTCGTTCGGATTTATTTTTCGACCCGTAAGTGCGACCCCATAAACAACAAGTTTTTCAGTCATATTGCCTATGTAGATATGGACAAAGCTTTCAATGTTATCGCAATTTCAACCCACGAAGTAATTCCATTAGGCGAGCTAGGAACGTTCGATGAACACGGCATCTTCCCCATCAATATTTTGAAAAAAGACGACCAACTTCTTGCCTATACTTGTGGATGGAGCAGAAGAAAATCGGTTTCGGTGGAAACGTCAACAGGGTTGGCGTTGAGCACAGACGAAGGAAAAACTTTCCAGAAAGTAGGTCATGGTCCCGTATTCAGCTCCAGCCTTTACGAGCCGCTGTTGGTGGGTGATTCTTTTGTAAAGTATTATGATGGTCTTTTTCACATGTGGTATATCTATGGCACAAAGTGGATTGAGAGTGATGGTATAGAGCCACCTGCAAGAGTATATAAAATTGCGCACGCCACCTCTGTCGACAATGTGCATTGGAAAAGAGACGGTAAGCAAATTATTGCAGATGAATTGAATGCCGATGAGTGCCAGGCATTACCAACGGTATTGAAAATAGGAAATCGCTATCACATGTATTTTTGCTTTCGCGAGGCAAAAGATTTCCGCACTAACCCCAAAAACGGATATCGGTTAGGCTACGCTTATTCTGACGACTTAATGCAGTGGACACGCGATGATGCACACTCCGGTATTGGTTTAGGCCCAACAACTACGTGGGATGCCGACATGATGTGTTATCCGCATATCTTTGAATGGCACGGAAATGTTTATCTGCTTTACAATGGAAACGAATTTGGTAAATACGGGTTCGGAATTGCACAATTAGAAAAAAACGATACTGAATGTTAATCCAATACACTCAAAACGTTGGTAGCTTAATTCAATATCAGAATCACTTTGCACACTGCGAAGCGGATTTTATTGCCGCCTTAACAAATCGCATAAATTTGGATGATTACATTCCAAAGCTTATTGAAAAAGCTGTCAACTTTGAGGCTTGGGAAGAAAACCAACTGATTGGATTAGTGAATGCCTATTTTAATGTATCCACCGAAACAGCCTATATCACTAATGTGAGTGTTATTGTCGGACATCAAGGAAAAGGTATCGCTTCCATATTATTGGATAAATGCATTAAATTTGCTATCGAAAAGCAATTAAAAAGTGTTTCTTTGGAAGTAGCCTCCACTAACATTAAAGCGCAAACGCTTTATAAAAAATATGGCTTTAGCATTAGTGGTTCAAAACAAGATTATTTTATAATGACAAAACAGATATGATGACAAACAACAGAGACTACAACAAAGAACTGAAAGACACATCAGACCATAAATACGCATATGGTTTTGACTTTGATGTGATGCACCCGTATATGCTCCGATCTTTTGTGCCTTTCTTTAATAAAGGAAGTTTCTTAGAGCTGGGAAGTTTTAAAGGTGATTTCACAAGAAGATTCCTTGAACATTTTGACGATGTTACTTGTGTTGAAGCCTCTACAGAAGCAATTGCCATTGCCAAAGAAAAATTTGGCGACAAGGTGAATTTTGTGAACAGTTTGTTCGAAACCGTTAATTTACCTCGAAAATACGACAATATCGTTTTAACACACGTGTTGGAACATATTGACGATCCAATTAAAGTATTGAAAAGAATAAATGATGAGTGGTTGTCGGAGAATGGTCGCTTCTTTTTGGTTTGTCCAAATGCCAATGCACCATCTCGACAAATTGCCGTGAAAATGGGACTTATCACACACAACGCAGCGGTAACACCTGCCGAAAAAGAGCATGGTCACAACATTACATATACTCTAGACACACTGGAACGAGATGCTAAAGCGGCAGGCTTGAATGTTATCTACAGATCAGGGGTTTTCTTCAAAGCGTTAGCCAATTTTCAGTGGGATAGATTGCTTCAAACCGATATCATTTCTAAAGAATATTTGGACGGTTGCTACGAGTTGGGGCAACAATACCCCGATCTTTGTTCAAGCATTTTTTTAATGTGTGAGAAAGGAAAATGAAAACCGCTGACCAGCTACTTTCTGTTTGTATTATTACTTACAACCATGAAAAATATATTCATCAGGCGCTAGAAAGCATTCTGTCTCAAAAAACGAATTTTTCTTACAAGATTATTGTAGCTGATGATTTTTCAACAGACAATACTGGAAAAATCATTAATGAATATGCAGAAAAGTATATGGATAAATTCTATGTTTTAGACCACAGTATAAAATATGGCATTGCACAAAACTTCTTACGCTTATTAGACGCGGCTACGGGAAAATACATTGCCTATCTAGAGGGCGATGACTATTGGACAGACCCTCTAAAACTTCAAAAACAAGTAGACTTTCTTGAAAAAAATTCAGATTTCTCAGCCTGCCAACACGATGTAACAAGAATTGATGAAAATGGAAACGTTATTCAAAAAACACTTTGGGCTACTCAAATGCCAAAAGTTATAACTCAAAGATCTCTTTTTTTATCAGAAAACTTAAGCCAAACTAGCACGTGGATGTTTAAGCGCTCTTGTATTAATGATATGCCCATTTCACTAAGGCAATTTCCATATGATAGAGTGTTTGCGTTTTGGATAACAAACTTTGGTAAATGGGGGACTCTTCCAGATACAATGGCTGCATATCGTATACATGATTCTGGTGTATTCAGTAAACAAACCGAAGAGCGCCAAACAAAGCAGCTTATCGAAATTTATGAAGCTATAAACAGTATTGCCGATTACAAGAAAAAATATAATTCAGAAATTAACGAACGTCTTTTCTATTTATATAGAAAAATTGGACTGTTATATTTAAAAGCAAATAAATATTCAAATTGTATTTTGGCTGTTTTTAGGGCATTTTCACATTCGCGAACGGTTAAAGACAAACTAAATTTTATCAAGTTTTTTTTACTGCAATTAATTAGAAAAAATGATTAAAAAACTATTCCCCATTTATATTAAAGACATAGTGAAGGTAATATTAAAGCGCTCAGTGAACGGGAGTGAATTTGCCTATCCATCAACGTCACATTGCGGTGAAGATCGAATTTTAGCTTATTTATTGAAAAAGAGAAGAACCGGTTTTTTTGTTGACATTGGAGCCTTTCACCCCATCACTTCTTCAAACACCTATTCCTTTTATAAACAAGGATGGAGAGGTATCAACATTGACCCTTTTCCTGGAAGTATGAATGCTTTTAAAGCGATACGGCCAGAAGACATTAATTTAGAAATCGGCATTGGGCCAGAAGAAAGCGAACTCACCTATTACAAAATTGGCGAAGGACACCATCAAATGAATGGATTCAACCCCGATTTTCAAAAAGCACATTTTGAAGAATTTGGAATAGACCCTTCAACCGTTAAACAAATTCCAATTAAGGTTTATCCTATAAAAAACATTTTCGATAAATGGCTTAAACCCAACCAAGTAATCGATTTCATGAGCATAGATGTGGAGGGATTTGAAGAAACAATTCTTAAGTCGAACGATTGGACAAAATACAGACCCATTGTTGTGATGATTGAAGACCATAGAACGATAAAAGATGTAACCACATCCGTTTCGTTACTTTCATTCATGAATAGCAACAATTATGAGTACGTTTTTAAAACACCAAATGAAATTATTTTTTTAAACAACGATTATTCTCTGAATAAAAGCGCTATTGTTATGCTTTAATAAGCATAAAGTATGTTACATTTTTTTTCATGAAGATTTATCTGTTTTCTGCCAATTTTTTTGAATATACTATTGAGCTGGCCAACGAAATGTCGAGTTTGGGTACGGTTGTATTATCGCTTCCCGTAAACAGAATTACAGAAAAACACAGAAGTCTAATTAGCGAAAAAGTGCTGTTTGAGCCTTTCCAGTTAGTCGATTATAAGAGCATACGCGATAATTTTAAAATGTTTTATAGCATTGCTAAAATTATTCGAAAACACAATCCGGATGTAATCCACCTCCAATCGCATGGACTTAAGAACTTTTGGTGGCTATTGCCTTTCACTAGAGGGAAAATACTCGTTAACACTATTCACGACCCTTCTACACATAGTGGTGATGTGGTGAGCACTCCCAATCCATGGAACAATTCAATGATAAATAGATGTACCGATAAGGTAATTGTTCATGGTGAAATTCTAAAGAAAGAAACCGTTCACAATTTTGGTTTTAGCGAACGTTGTGTAACTGTTATACCTCATGGCCACTTAGGTTTATATAAAGCATGGCGCAACGAAACCTACCCGAAAGAACAACAGCTTTTTTTGTTTTTCGGAAGAATTTGGCCATACAAAGGGTTGAATTATTTTATTGAAGCGGCCAACTTACTTTCCGAAGAAAACAAGGATGCTCGCTTTGTAATTGCAGGAAAGGGGGAAGATATAGAAAAATACACTTCATGCATTCTACGCCCTGAACAATTTGAAATTCGCAACAAAAGGATATCGGAAGAAGAAATTGACGAATTATTTCAAAAAGCATTTTGCACTGTTTTGCCCTATACAGACGCAACACAAAGTGGTGTAATTCCAATTGCTTATAGCTATAACGTTTTGGTCATTGCTTCAGCGGTAGGGGCATTACCGGAAGTAGTAGAAAATAATGTTTCAGGCATTCTTGTGCCGCCTAAAGATGCTCATTCGTTGTACGAAAAAATGAAATGGAGCTTGGAAAACACAACTGCAATAACC
Organism: uncultured Chitinophagaceae bacterium; assembly: GCA_964398475.1. Classification (GTDB taxonomy): domain Bacteria; phylum Bacteroidota; class Bacteroidia; order Chitinophagales; family LD1; genus CALAYL01. Next base: position 72,742 of record CAYNMP010000015.1, read on the forward strand.
AGTCTTACACAAAATGCTTTTGCCCTTACATCAAGCAAACTGTCGTGGAAAGCAATTGCTGCATCAACAATAAAAGTATATGCCTCAAAATAAACTAAAACATATACTCATGGTTGCCGGTTGGTTTCCGGATGAAAAGAATCCTACGCTAGGCATCTTTGTGAAAGAGCATGTGAAGTCGGTTGCTACATTTTGTAATGCATCTGTTGTTACACTTCGAGTTGAAAAAACGAATCGGCTCTTACCAAAAATCATAACTACTGAATATGCAGAAGAGAATTATGCGCGTTATGATGTAATCATAGAAACTCCTTTTAGAAGGTTTGGGCTTCACGATTATTTAGTAAAAAGGGCTTACGAAAAAGCAATAACGCGCATTAACAAAAACAACAACATCGATCTGATGCACATTCACGTGCGCACACATATAACAAAACTAGTCACAGCGGTTGATGCCACGCGTCACATTCCAATTGTTGTTTCTGAACATTGGTCGTTCTATCAAACAGGCATTTTGACTCTTCCTGTTGAAGAACAAAAAAGAACCATCGAAGAAGTAAAATTATGGTACACGAATGTTTCTATTAAAGCCATTCTACCTGTTTCTGAAATGCTTGGAAAAATTATGCAAGAGCGCTATGGTGTTCAAAAAAACTGCATCACGAAAGTGGGTAATGTTGCCGCTGCTTGTTTTGACGATGTAAATAAGCAAAACAACAATGAAGATGTCAACATAGTATTGGCGGCTATGTGGACATACCCTAAAAACCCCATGCTGTTTGTTGAAGCCCTTAAACAGCTACATCCTACTCTAGAAAAAAAAATCAATGTTCATTGGATTGGAAGCGGACCTCAATTAGTTGAAGTAAAAAATGCAGCTACCAGCGGGTTAGAAAAAATCAACTTTCGGTTTTATGGAGTACAAACAAAACAGGAAATCGCAAACATTTTTGAACGAGCCGATTTTTTAGTCCATCCTTCTGATTCAGAAAACCTACCCACTATCATTGCAGAAGCATTGTGCTCTGGCCTTCCGGTGCTTTCAAATCGAGTAGGCGGAATTCCTGAAATGATTGACGAGAGTAATGGTCTTTTAGTTGAACCCAAAGATATATCAGTGTTTGCGAAAGCGCTTTTCTTTTTAATAGAAAACCATAAAAGCTTTAACACCTCCCTTATTGCTGAAAACGCAAAAAAACTTTATTCTCAAAACGCAATAGGCAAAAAATTAATAACTATTTATAATTATTCGATTGATGGCGATTAAAGTGTTAATGTTATTGGACAACCCTCTCAAATCAGATGCGAGAGTGGAAAAAGAAGCCATAAGCTTAGTTGAGGCGGGTTATGCGGTTACTGTTTTTGCGGTTGAAGACGCTGCTTTGCCCAATGAAGAGCTTCGCGATGGTTACACCATTAGGCGCGTTTTTTCTTGGCTATTTAATAGTCCGCTTAAAAAAGGATTTAATGATTATATCTCTTCCGTTTCCAACACCATAGCCAAAGAAGACTTTCAAGTACTACATTGCCATGACTTTTATATGCTGTACATTGGTATGAAAGTAAAACAGATGAAGCCGAATGTTAAGCTGCTCTACGATGCTCACGAATATCTAGTAGGTTGGCCATTTTACTTATCTAACAATGGGCTGTTAAACAAAATTAAAGGATATGTGGTTTGGCTTAAACTCATTGCAAACGAAAAAAAAGCGATTCGGATGTGTGATGCGGTTATTACCATTACTACCTCTATAGCCGATAAACTAAAACAGAACAATAGCCTTGTGCATACACCCTTTATTGTAAGTAATTATCCAAATCATTTCGAGGTAAAAAGCAATAAAAACTATTTTCGGGATTTATATGGATTAAGCAGCAAACAAATGATTTTGGTGCATTCCGGTAGCATTTATCACACCGATAAACAATTGCAATTTCTTTTTAATGTAATTAAGAACAACGAAAAAATCACACTCGTTTTTGTGGGCAATAGACCTCGATTTGAAGAGGTAAGGTACATTGTTAATGCTGATAGCCAATTGCAACATCGCATTTTTTTCCATCCTTATTTATCGAACCAAAACGAAATGGTAAATCTGCTCAGTTGTGCCGATATTGGCTTAATGCACATACGCGATACATGGGAGGCCCACAAAATTGGCTTTTCCAATCGTTTTGTAGAATATGCATTAGCCGAATTACCTGTTATTGCTACACCTCAAGATTTTACGAAAACAATAAACGAAACGTATCCTTGCTCCGTTTTCTACACAGAAGACAACGAACAGTCCCTTGATTCTGCAGTGAAAATAATGCTCCAAAATTATGAAACGCTTAAAAGTGGAATTGGCGCAGCAAAGGAAAACTTCAATTGGCGCTCCGAAGAAGTAAAACTTTTATATATTTATAATGAATTATTTAAATAATTCTCCTTTATAAGTAAATAGAATCAGATGTTTTCAACAGTAGTACTTACTTACAACAGAGCCCATTTAATCGAAAAAAAGCTCAGGTGCCCAGATGAGTAAATATTCAAAAACTTTGATTGCTAATTACAAAAGTGTGATTAGAAATTGAAAACTGAAAAAAATAAGCGAGTGTAGTGGCAAATGAAAATTGTTGGAAAACAGAAGAGCAAAAAATTGATTCAGCGTTTATAGCCCCATAGCCCTAATGTCTTATTGTATACTAAAAGGAATGTACTATGCATCCCAACCATTGCCCTATAGCGATTGTACTCAACTTAATTTTCCCTTCTTCAGCAACAAATTTCTAATAATCCTATTTTTTTAATTACTTCAGACTTAATTTCCCAAATTCTTCGCATTCGTATATGAAAGATCCTCTTGCCTTAGTATCCATTATTTTACCGGCCTATAATGCAGAACCTTTCATTGCCGAGGCTATTCTTTCGGTATTAAAACAAACCTATAAGAACTGGGAGTTAATCATTGTAGATGATGGCAGCACCGACCTAACGTTCAATGTTGCCCAATCTTTTATCGACTCAAGAATTGTGTTGTTGAACCAAAAGAACGGTGGTGTTAGTAAAGCAAGAAATGCTGCTCTAAACGTAATGAAAGGAGAGTTCTTTTGTTTTGTAGATGCCGATGACCTACTTCCGCCAAATTGTATCGATGAACAAGTTCGTTTTATGTTAGAACACCCTGAAGTATCTATACTCGGAGGATTTGTTCCTGTTATGAATTATGATTTGTCAAAGACCATCAGGGTGTTTAAACCTTCTTTTAAAGGGCAGCCGTTTCATGAGTTGATTCAGATAAAAAGCTCCTGCTTCATGGGTATTACAGCTTTTGTTAGAAAAGAAAACGGTGTGGTTTATCAGTTTGACGAAACCATTAAGCATGGTGAAGATTTATGGTTTTACATTACCATTGCGAACCAAACTAAAGGGCTTTACGACTACATTACAACAAACACATACATTTGTAGACAAACCAGCGGATCGGCTATGTCTAATTTGCTTGGACTAGACAATGGCTATAAGCAATTATATCAAAGAATAAGCCAATTGGGAAAAATGAGTTTCCTTGGTTTGTTCGCATTAAAATTAAAAATACTTAAAATCATGTTCTTAAGTTATTTGAAAAAAGGGGAATTACTAAACGCCATTCGAAGTGCAATAAAAAACTTAGCGTCATGAATCTGCTCTATTTAAGCTATTGGGGTATAAATGATGGACTCACACATTCAACGATTTTCCCTCACCTGAAAATACTGAATAACTTTGAGAACATTGCCTCTATTACCTTTTGCACCGTTGAGCGCGAAGGAAAAAAAGTAGATTATACTGGTCCAAAAAGCGATAAAATTCATTTTCATCCGCTTTATAGCAAAAACATAAAACCAGCAATACTCAATAAGGTTCTTGATTTTATTGATTTGCCGAATACGTTGGCCGATATTTGTCGTCAGCAGAAAATTGATAAGATATTGGCACGCTGTGCTCCTGCCGGTGCATTGGCTTGGAAGGTCTTCGAAAAAACACAAATCCCTTTTGTGGTGGAATCGTTTGAGCCACATTCTGATTATATGTTAGAATCAGGGGTTTGGTCGTCAACCAACCCAAAATATCTGTTTGAAAGACATTGGGAGAAAAAACAAAAAGAAAAAGCAGCGGCATTAATTACAGTTGCACACAATTACAAGCACCAGCTATTAAAAGAAGGCGTAGCGCCCGACAAGATATTCACCATACCCTGTTGCGTAGATATGGATCACTTCAATTATTCCTCTTTTGCTAGAACAGAAACACGGTTACGACTAGGCATAACCGATTACATGAAAACGGCTATTTATGTCGGAAAATTCGGAGGTATTTATTATGAGGAAGAAGCCTTTTCAATTATTAAAGCGGCATTCGACTTTTTTGGCGACTCCTTTTTCATGATTATACTTTCACCTCAAAACAAACAGGAAATTTTTGATGCACTGGAAAAAAAGGGAGTGCCAATTACTCGCGTTTTTATTGACTGTGTTCCTCACCAAGAGATACCGAATTTTCTTTCTGCATCAGATTTTGCCTTTTCGCTAGCTAAGCCTACCAAAAGTAAAAAGTACCTATCTCCAATAAAAAATGGTGAATATTGGTCCGTTGGCTTACCAATCTTTATGACTGAAGAGATTGGTGACGACTCTGATATTGTAAAAGCGAACGAATTTTCAGGGTATATATTCAAACCTGACTTTTCTGACCTAAACAAAGGCTTTGAGCATATTCAAAAAATATTCTCCTCGGACTCAAAAGACATAATTGTTAAAAAAAACAGGGCAATTGCAGCAGAATATCGAAATTTCAGCATCGCCACTCACTTTTACAAAGCTATTTTGGGTTAAGCTTCTGCTTTTAGCCACCTTGGAATTGCTCTTTTTCTACCTGCCCACCAGAGGCTCTTGTATCGTGTTTTTTACAGATTATTACACATAAAAGAATAAATTTGCGCGCAATCATCTATTGTCGTTTAAAACAAAAGTAAATGAAATCATTAGTAACAGGCGGTGCGGGTTTTGTTGGAGCACACGTAACTGCAGAATTGGTAAAATTAGGTCACGAAGTTATTGTTCTTGACGATTTGAGTGGCGGTTTTGAAGAGAACATCGACCCAAAAGCTACATTCGTAAAGGGGTCTATCATGGATCATGCGCTTTTAGCCGACTTGTTCGAAAAACATCAATTTGATTATGTATACCATTTGGCTGCTTACGCTGCTGAAGGGCTTAGCCACTTCATTAAACGATTCAATTACAACAACAACCTAATTGGCTCTGTAAACATTATCAACGAGTGCATTAAGAATAAAGTGAAATGCCTTGTGTTCACGTCTTCTATTGCTGTTTATGGTGCGGGTAAACCTCCGTTAAGAGAAGACATGATTCCCGTTCCTGAAGATCCATATGGTATCGCAAAATTGGCCGTAGAAATGGAGTTGCGCGTGTCTCACGAAATGTTTGGCTTAAACTATGTGATTTTCAGACCACATAACGTATATGGTGAATACCAAAACTTAGGCGACAGATACAGAAACGTAGTAGGTATTTTCATGAACCAACTCATGCAAGGTAAAGAGTTATCGGTGTTTGGCGATGGGCTTCAAACCCGAGCATTTAGCTATGTTGGAGATATTGCTCCGCATATTGCCAACGCTGTAAACATTCCGGAAGCTTACAATCAAGTATTCAATATTGGTGCCGACAAAGACTATACCGTTAAAGAACTAGCATACACTGTAATGGACGCTATGGATATTAAAGGCGAATTGCGTCACCTTCCGGCAAGAAACGAGGTAACACACGCTTATTCCGACCACTCTAAAGCACATCGTGTTTTTGGTGATTCTGCAAACACAACGCTGATCGATGGTTTGCGAAAAATGAAAGATTGGGCAAAAGCAACCGGCATCAAAAAAAGCTCTACTTTCGAGAATATTGAAATCACTGAAAAGTTGCCAAGCTTTTGGTTAGAAGATTAATTACTGTTTGTGAAATCGATTTACTTTCTCACGCTTCACCGTCCCGATCGTTCGCCTAGTCAACGTTTTCGGTTCGAGCAATATATAAACTACTTAGCGCAAAACGGGTTTAAGCCGCTTCACTTTTTCCTTTTAAATCAGGAAGACGATAAAGCCTTCTACGGAAAAAGTAAATTCTCAAAACTGCTTATTCTATTGAAAAGTGTTTTGCGTTTATTACAATTGTATTTCTCCATTGAAAAAGGAAGCATTGTTTTTGTTCAACGCGAATGCTTTATGTTAGGCACCTCGTTTTTTGAACGGCTATTTAGCCGAAAAGGCAAACTTGTTTTGGATTTTGACGATTCGATTTGGCTGCAAAATGTTTCTGAAGCGAACAAGAACTTAGCTTTTCTGAAAAATCCGGCTAAAACATCTGAAATTATAGCGCTTTCCCGTTTAGTATTTGCCGGCAATGCCTATTTAAAAAACTACGCATCACAATTCAATTCAAATGTGGCAATTGTTCCAACAACCATTGATACGGAAGAATACAAACCGGTGAAACAGCAAAACGCAACTGTAGTCATTGGTTGGAGCGGAAGCGTAACCACCATCCAACACTTCGAATTTGCCTTACCTATTTTGGATGCCATAAAAGAGAAATACGGAAACAAGGTTTCCTTTAAAGTTATCGGTGACGGCAACTACAGAAATGAAAAACTGGGCATTGTTGGTTTACCATGGAAAAAAGAAGATGAAGTGAAAGAAATTTCGTCTTTCGATATTGGTTTCATGCCACTCCCTAATGACGAATGGGCAAGTGGTAAATGTGGCCTGAAAGGCCTGCAATATATGGCGCTTGAAGTGCCTACAATAATGTCGCCAGTAGGCGTAAACTCCGAAATTATACAGCAAGGTGAAAATGGCTATTTAGCCGAAACCCAAGAGGAGTGGGTAGAAAAACTTTCTTTGCTTATTGAAGACGAGCAACTAAGACTTAAGCTTGGCAAGGCCGGCAGAGCTACTGTTGTTCAAAAGTTCTCTGTTTTAGCATGGCAAGATAAATATGTGCAATTGTTCAACGATTTAAATTCAAGTAAATAGAGTATAACGTTTTCTTGCCATTATTTCTTTCCAACTTGCTCTCCAATATAT